>NZ_NWUC01000010.1 GCF_002750855.1 Neopararhizobium haloflavum
GGCAACGCCTCGCCCGGACAGATACCCGGCGGCGGCGGGGGCGGCGCAGGACGATCTGGAAAGGGTGGCAACGGCGCACGAGGTGAAGTCCGCATAACTCGTTTCAAGAGGGTCAAGCAATGACACGTCGCGCAGTCATAGACGGCGGGATAGTCGTCAACATTATCGAAGCAGGGCCGGATTTCGAGCTTCCCGGCAAAACGCTGGTGGACGCGGGGAACGCTAGCATCGGCTGGTCATGGGATGGCGAGGCTTTTACCTCACCCCCGGCCCCGCCCGTTACCGCCGACCAAGTCGACGCCGAACGCGACCGCCGCATTGACGCGGGATTTGCCTTCAACGGCGTCCATTACCAATCTGCGCCGAAAGACCGCGAAAATATCGCAGGAGCGGCGACAGCAGCACTCGGCGCAATGATGGCGGGGGTTCAGCCGGGCGATCTCCGGTGGCATGGCGGCGGCGACGATTTCCGCTGGATCGCTGCCGACAACACCGAGCACGACATGGACGCGCAAACAACATTTGCATTCGGCCAGGAAGCCATGCGGCACAAGCAAGCGCATATCTTCGCAGCGCGAGTTCTGAAAGACATGGACCCGATCCCAGCAGACTACGCGACCAACGAGGCTTACTGGCCCTGATGTCCGCCTACACCGCGCATCTCGGGGCGATCCCGATTGGCGGTATCGAATATCGGCTGGCACGATCGCTGACATGGCACATCGGACACGAAGACGGACCGCCGGTCACAGTGCCGGCAGGCTTCATGTTCGAAGTGTCGGTGCCGGTGCTTCTTCGCTGGCTGTTCGATCCGCACGACCCCGCCTTCCACAAGGCCGCAGCCCTGCATGACTGGCTGCTTGAAAACGGATGGGATCGCGTCACGGCTGGCGCGGTCTTCCACGAGGCATTGAAGGCCGACGGTGTCTCGCTGCCGCGCCGGCTGGTGATGCTGCTCGCCGTGATCATTTGGAGGTACGAGTAACCGTATCTGCCGCCTCTGAAACCGCATGAGCCCGCCACCCCGGCGGGCTTTTTTATTGCCCGCATACAGGCCGTGGGCGGGCCGACCATCAAACGCGCGATGCGCGCTCTTCAAAACTGAAATGGAGAACAGAATGTCCGACCCTACGTTCGGCCTGTCCATCACGCGCGTCGACAACGAGCCGCGTCCGGCTGTTGGCGCCGATCTTTCCGTCATCGGCCTTGTCGTTACCGCGCCGGATGCAGACGCGACGCGCTTCCCATTGAATACGCCGGTCCTCGTTTTCTCTGACGACGCCACGCTCGAAGAAGACCTCGGAACGACTGGCTCGGTCGCGCATCAGCTTGATCTCATCAATGCGCAGCTTGGCGAGTTCCAGGTTGCCGCGCGCGTCGTCATCGTTCGCGCCGATGAAGGCGCCGATGATGCCGCGACGATGACCAACCTCATCGAAGCCCTCGATGGGCTTGAGACTTCCGGGGCTGTTCTTGGTGTCGTCCCGCGGTTGATCGGCATCCCCGGCTTCACGTATCAGCAGGAAGAGGACATCGAGAACCCCGGCGTCCTTCTCGCGAACCCTGTCATTGCCGCCCTGGCAGGCCCGCTTGAGCGCATGCTCGCCCATGCGGTTGTCACCGGACCCCACTCCACCCTTCAAGCCTTCACCGATTGGCGTGAGACGATCCAGAGCGATCGCATTATTCCGGTCGAGACGTGGGTCAAGGTGGGCGCGGCGGCGACCGTCGTCGATAGCGTCGGCTCGATCCTCGGCGCTGGCGTTCGGCGCGACCATGAAAAGCAGGGGCGTCCGTTCCACTCCTGGGCCAATCAGCCGATCCAAGGCATCGTTGGCCCGAACCGCCCGATCGGCTTTTCGCTGACCGATGGCGCAACTGAGGGGCAGACGATCCTTGCTGCAAATGGCGGGGTCATCCTGCGCGGCGAGGCGGGCGTGGAAACCGCGATCGCCTCTGGGGGCTTCGTATTTGTCGGAACTGACAACGCGGGCGAAGACGATGTGTGGCGCTTCTACAATGTCACGCGCGGCCGGGACTACATCCATCTGCTTTTCCTGAGGACGCTCCGCTTCTATCTCGGTCGCTTCAATCTGACGGGCCAGACGATCGAAGCCGTCACGAATACGATGAAGATGGCTCTGCGCGACCTTCAGGCTGACGGCGATATCCTCGGCTTCAAGATGGGCTTCTCGCGAGACCAGAATAACCCCGAACAGCTTCGCCTTGGGAAGTTCACGATCGACTTCGCCGCCGAAGAGGCGCCGGTCCTTCGCTACATCGGCGTTCGTTCTGCGCGCTACCGGCCGGCTCTCGACGCCCTGCTCGACAATCTGATCACCCAGCTTGATCAGGCCGCTTAACGGCGCCCTGCGCCTTGCCATAGCGGGCGGCTCCTAAGAGCCGCCCTTCGCCATTTCCACGGAGCAAATGCCCGATGTCCACGATCTACATGATGACCGCGGTCAACCTGTTCGCAGGCGACCACGATCCGACGAAATCGAAGCACCTGACGATTTCGGAACTCAAGCTTCCCGATCTATCTGAAATCTACGTCGACCATCACCCCGGCGGCGGTCGTGTCGGCGTCGAATTCGAGGTCGGCGTCAATAAGCTTGAGCCCACTTTCAAGCTCGCCGGCCACGACCCGGACCTCATGGTTCAGTTCGGCCTCGGCGGGAAGCAGCGCAAGGTCTACACGGCCTACGGCGTGATCCTCGACAAGCGCACCGGCCGCGAGTTCGAAAGCAAGGCGATCATCGAAGCCCGCCTGGGAAATGTGGCGCCTGACGCATTCCAGCGCGGTGAACTTCAGGGGCACGAATACGCGCTTAACGAAGTCATGCACTACGAGCTTTGGTTCGACGACCAGGAGAAGTTCCACTGGGACTTTTTCACGAACGTCTGGCGCGTCAATGGCAACGACGAGAACGCTGGGGTCAACCGCATCCTCCGAATTCCGGGCGCCGCTTAAGCGGATCGCCTCCGCCCGCCGGCTTCTGCCGGCGGGCATTCAACGCCATAAGGAAGCGCCGAAATGTCTAGTACTTGGAAGACGAGAACGCACGTCCTGAAATTTCCCGTCACGTTGGGCGAAAAGCATATTGCTGCCGTGACGGTTCGCGAGCCCGATGTCGATGCGCTTGAAGCCATCGAGGGGCTTGAGATCGAAAATGGTGAGAGCCTGACGATCAAGCAAATGCGCGGCCTCATAAGCGCCCTCGCCGATTGCCCATCCGAAGCCATCGGAAAGATGCACCGAAGCGATCTGGAGGCGCTTGGCGAAGTCGTCATCCCTTTGTTGCAGGACGAAGAGGAACAGACGGAAGAGGCGCCGCAGGAGCCGTCATCGTCGAAATGATTGCTTGGTACCGCGATCACGGCGACGTGGTTGTAGCCGATGTCGCGGCCATGCTTTCGACCCCCTACCCGCAAGTCAGGCGAACCCCCATCCCACTATTGCTGCGGTATCACCAGCAGGCATTGCGGATCGCGCGGCTTCGCCTTCGATAAGGAAACCTTCCGATGGCCGGTTCTGTCACTTCGACCCTCGTTGTCCGGCTACTCGACAAGGTATCGACCCCGGCGAAGGCCGCAGCGCGCTCGCTGGGTGGTATCCAGCGGGCGGCAAACCGGACCAGCGGCACGCTCACGTCGCGCGTGCAAGGCGCGATCGAGCGGAACAACAGGGCGCTCGACGAGACGCGCGGGCGGCTGGTCGATGCCGTCGGGGGCTTCTACCTCTTGAAGCAGGGCCTCACGGCCCCGATGACCGCAGCGCGCGATTTCGAGAGCCAGCTTGAGGATATCGGCCAGAAGGCTGAAATCCCGACGAGCAAGCTCGGAGAACTCGGCAAGCAGATCACAAAGATCGGCCGCGACACCAATCAGGCGTCATCGCAGATCGCCGCGGCTATCGACAATCTTGTCGGCAAGGGCGCATCGACCGATGTCGCGCTTGCTGCGGCTGATCCGATCGGCAGGGCGGCTACCGCATACCGGGCATCGACGGACGACCTTGCATCAGCATCTTGGTCGGCGGTCGATAACCTGAAGGTGCCGGCCGAGCAGATCGAGACTGCCATCGATATGATGGCGCAGGCGGGCAAGGAGGGCGCCTTCGAGCTTCGCGACATGGCGCAGTATTTCCCGGCGCTCGGCGCGTCCTATCAGGCGCTCGGGCAGGAAGGGACATCGGCGGTCGCGGACCTTGCGGCGGCGCTCCAGGTCGTGCGCAAGGGGACGGGCGATAGCTCGTCGGCCGCGACGAACCTCGCGAACGTCCTTCAGAAGATTTACGCCCCGGCGACGATCAAGAAGTTCGGCGACGCCGGCATCGATATCTTCAAGGAGATGGAAGCCGCCGCGCAGCGGGGGCTTACTCCGATCGAGGCGATCGCTGATATCACCGACAGGGCTCTCGATGGCGATCTGAAGAAGCTCGGCACCTTGTTCGAAGACGCGCAGGTCCAGCAGGGCTTGCGGTCGATTATCCAGAACATGGAAGAGTATCGGCGTATCCGCGACGAAGCCATGCGGGCCAGCGGTGTTGTCGAGAAAGACTTTCAGAACCGCATTCAATCTGCAGAAGGCGCAACGCTGCGCTGGCAGGCTGCGGTCGAGAACCTGAGCATCGCGATCGGCAACGGACTTCTCCCGCTGCTTTCCGATGTGACGAACAATATCGTCCCGCTCATCGACAAAATCGGAGCACTTGCTGAAGCCCATCCGAGGCTGGCGCGGGCTGCGATCGTGGCAACCGGCGGCATGATTGCGCTTCGCGTCGGCATGATCGGCGTCCGTTGGGCTGCACTGATGATGCGGGGCGGCGCTCTTGCCGCTGTTCTTCCCATCATCAAGCTCGGATCGTGGGCAAAGCGTGCGGCGACAAATGCCGTCGGCCTCCAGGCATCGCTTGCCGCTCTTTCGGGTGTCAGGTTCGGGCCGCTGTCAAAGGCCTCTGTCGCCCTTGGAGGCATCGCCCGGGCCATTCCGGGGGTCGCCCTGCTTGGGACGGCTGGACCGGCCATTGCCGGCGCTGTGGCGGCGATTACGGCGCCCGCATGGGGCGCCATTGCGATCGGGGTCGGTGCCGTCGCGCTCGCGGGGGCTGCGATCTACAAGTACTGGGATCGTGTCTCGTCGATCTTCAAGGGCGTCGGCCGGGCGATCAGTGAGCATCTTCTCGGATCGCTTTCCGAGGCAGGCGATCGCCTATCCGGCTTCAAGGATACGGTGGCGAGCAAGGTCGAGCAGATTGCCGATGCCTTCGGCTTCGATGGCTCGGCGGCGCGCGCAGCTTTCGAGCGCATGTTTGACTTCTCGGCAATCCGCGAGAAGCTCTCGGGCTTCTTCGATTGGATCGGCGGAATGTTCAGCCGTGAGGTCTTGTCCGAGGACCAGAAGGCGGGCTTCGAGCAGGCCGGATACGACATCGCGAACCGTTTGATCAACGCCGTAAAGGAAACGATCAACGGCCTCGTCGAGTGGTTTCGTGGCCTGCCCGGGAAGATCATCGGCGCGATTGGCAGCATCGATCTCTCGAAGATCATCAAGTGGCCGACCCCGCCTTCGTGGTGGACCAATCGGCCGACGTGGATGGGCGGTACCGGCGGCGCTTCGGCGCCGGCCAATGATAACGTCGAGAAGCGTGCAAAGGGTGGCCCTGTCCGCCGCGGCAAGCCGTACATCGTCGGCGAGGAAGGCATGGAGCTTTTCACGCCGGACACGAACGGCTCGATCATGCCGCACCGAGACACCATGAGCGCTTTGCGCAGCACGGCCGGGATGGCGGCGCAGAGCGGTGGCGCCCAGCGGGCGGCAGGCGGTGGCGGGGCGCTCACAATCAACGCCCCGATCCACATCCACGGCATTGCCGATCCGAAGGCCGTAGCCGATGCAGTCGGCCGCGAACTCGAAGAGCGGCAGCGCCAGGGCCTTCGGGCCATCCACGCGGACATCTAAAGGGGAGCCGGCATGCTCTATCGTCTCGGCTCTCTGGCGATCAAGGTCCATCCGTTCAACGTCCATCAAGTCGGCCGCGAGGCTGCGGCCGACTATGCCTTCAAGCCAGTGATCGGCGCGGAAGCCCCCGGGGAATTCGTTGGCGAGGGCGCGAATACTTGGTCCTTCGAGGGCCAGCTTTTGCCTCGAAAGATCGGGGGTCTCGACGAACTCGAAATCCTCGATCAGATGCGCTCTTCCGGCTTGCCTCAATATCTGATCCGCGGCGACGGCCGTCCTATGGGATGGGTCGTAATCGAAAGCGTATCGGAACAGTCGACTTATCTGGACCCCCAGGGCGTCGGACAGGTCATAACCGTATCGATCCGCGTGCGCCGGGCTCCGAAACCTTCGCCGGGCTCCTACTTCTCCATCGTTTCAGGGTTCTTCCGATGACCGATACCGTCGAGCGCATCGTCATCGAGGGCGAAGGCATCACGGTTCCGCTTTTGGTGTGGCGGCGCTTCAAGCGCCCCATGCCGGGGATCGTCGAGCAGGTCTTCGAGATGAACCAGAACCTCGCCGACCTTGGCCTTTTTCTTCCCGTCGGGACCGAAGTCCTGATGCCAATTCCGACGCCTCGTCCTGCGCCGATTGTCGAGCCTGTCCGCCTATGGGGTGACTGATGAAAGCCGTCTTTTCAGTCTTGATCGACGGCAGCGATATATCGACGAGGCTCGCGCCGGTCGTCACTTCGATTTCGGTCAGCGACAAGGCCGGCATGTCGAGCGATACCGCGTCGATCGATGTCGATGATCGCGAAGGTCGCATCGTTCTCCCCCGCCCTGGGGCATCAATAACGATCATGCTCGGTTTCACAGAGACCGGCATGGGCGTCGTCTTTCGCGGGAAAGTCGATGAGGTCCGCAGCCGGGGCGATCGCGGCGGCGGTCGCTCGATCACCGTCTCGGCGAAAGGGGTCGACACACAGGGCAAGGCGAAAGAGCCTCAGCAAAAGCACTGGGACGAAAAGAGCCTGCAAGACATCCTCTCGGAAGCCGGAAGGCTCGCGGGCATCGATGACGTGCGGGTCGACCAATCCTTCGCGTCGATCATCCGAAAATATGAGCGGATGGACGATGAAAGCTTCCTGTCGTTCGGCGAGCGCATCGCGGCCGAGATTGGCGGGACATTCAAGATATCGGATGGCCGCGCGGTCCTGGCGAAACGAAACGGGGGCACAACGCCCGGAGGAAGCCCGCTGCCGACGGTTTCGGCCGTCTACGGGCAGAACCTCCACTCGTGGGACATTGCGCCCTTCCTGAGCCGCCCTCGCTATAAGCAGACCCGGACACGCTACTACGATCGGGAAGCGGCGACATGGAAGGAAGTTTTGACTGAAACGGTCATCGAAGACGCGGAAGCGATCGCGTCGTCTCGCTTTACTGCAGCCGACGAGGATGAAGCCAAGCAGAAGACAGAAAGCCAGAAGGCGGACGCGGAGCGGGGCTCGGGCGCCGGGACGGTTGTCATTGAAGGCAACATCGGCGCGCAGCCTGAAGGCCTATGCGTCGTCGGCGGAACGCGTGCGGGGATTGATGGGACGTACCGGATAGACGGCGTTCAGCATGCCTATTCCCGCGGGGGCTTCATCACGACGCTCTCGCTCAAGCAGCCGCAGGGCACCGCCGGCAAAGACGATCGGTAAGCCTTCTGCCCTTTTGGAATTCACACAGCCGCCTCCGGGCGGCTTTTCTTTTGGAGAAACGCCGAAATGAGAACGATCAACGAAATCATCGTGCACTGCACCGCGACGCCTGAAGGGCGCCCCGTCACGGTCGCGGAGATCGACCAATGGCATCGAGCGCGCGGGTGGTCCGGCATCGGCTACCACCGCGTTGTAGGGCTCAACGGCGAACGCCAGGACGGCCGGCCGATCGAGAAGATCGGAGCCCACGTTGCCGGGCACAATACCGGCACGATCGGCATCGTCTATGTCGGCGGTGTCGAGAAGGATGGGAAGACGCCCAAAGATACCCGCACGGCGGCGCAAAAGGACGCGCTGCTTTCGGAGATCGTCAACCTCCGCGACCACTTCAAGATCAAGAAGATCAGCGGCCACAACGAGTATGCGAACAAGGCATGCCCATCCTTTGATGCCTCGGCCGAATACGATCACCTGATGATGCGAGCAGGCGACTTCGTGCCGACAGTCGATGCCGTCTTGCAGCGCGGCGATAGCGGCGCGGAAGTCGCGGCATGGGTTGATGACCTCGCTGCTTATCGCGAACAGGTCGATCATCCATTCCCGGTTCGCCCCGGTAGCGCCTTCGACCATACGATCGAGATGGTCACGATCTGGTTCCAGAAGGAGCGCGGCATCGTCGCCGACGGTAAGGTGGGCCCGCAGACGCGCGACGAGATGGAACTCGCGCTATCAGGCAAGCCACCCTTCCAGGCGATCCCCGACGCCGGCCCTGGCCCGGATACGGCCGAAGCTGCCCGGCTCCTGCGGGCTGCTCTCGAAATCCTCACCTGACTTTCAAGGCCGCAATCCCGCGGCCTTTTTCATGGAGAAAGCCATGTTCCGAAACAACGCCGTCTTCACTATGGCGATGCTTATCGCCGTCGCTGCCGTGTCCCTCCTGATCGGCCCCGCATTCGCCCAAGAAGCGGGTGATACCGTCGTCGGCCTGGGCGGCTTCTTCGGCGCACTGTCGCCCTTCATCGCGGAGGTCGCCGCCCTTCTCGTGACCGCGCTTGTCGGCTGGATCATGGTTCGGCTTAACGGCCTGCTTGGTCTGCAGAAGGAGGGGAAGCACCGAGAGGCGCTGCAATCGGCGCTGATGAATGGTGTTTTTGCCGGCCTGCACTACGTCGAAGCGAAAGCCGACAAAGCAACGATCGATGTCCGATCGGCGGTCCTCGCCGAAGGAATTCGCTACGTTGAACGCAACGTTCCCGACGCTCTGAAGTTCTTCAAGCTAACGCCGGATCGTGTCCGCGAGCTTCTTGAAGCGAAGCTCCCGGCCGTCGAAGTGGATCGTGAGGCCGAGCCCCATGCTTAGCGCGCTCCTGTCCTTCCTGTCCGGCGTTATCGCATCCATCGCACGCGACGTGATCTCCGACTACCGGCGGGACAAGGCGCTCGAAAGAAAAGGGGCGGCGGAAGCCGCCCTCACTACCGAACGGCGAATTCAGGAGATTGCCGATGCACAGCACCAAATCGATGCGGCTGATCGCGGCAATTCTGCCGATGTCGCTCGTCGCCTGCGCGAGCGTATCGCCGCCCGTCGCCGATAAGGCGTCCATTGCTCGCGTCTGCCCAACGCAGACGCCAGATAGCAGGCTCGTGGCGATAGCCGAGTATCTCGAAGTGGCGCCGGCCGATCCCGGCCTCGATACCCTCGCAACCGAATGGGAGCGCCTCGACGCAGGCGCCCGGGGGTGCGAGGGCGATGCATGATTTTCTAAAGCAGAATGCCGGGTTCCTGATCGCCGTTGGCGGCGGGCTTCTGGTATCTGTACTGAACTCGGAGAAGCATTCCGTGATGGTCGCAATCACCCGGCTTGCCGCGGGGCTTTTCTGCTCGGTCTTCCTGACCGACCCCTTCCTTCACTACATGGAACTCGACCCCGAGACCTACCGTAATGGAGTGGCGGGCCTCTTCTCGATGATGGGCTATGCAGTGACGCGCTTCGTCGCGAACATCGATAGCGCGACCTTGCTTGATTTTGTTCGTGCAATCAGAGGCCAAAAATGAGCTTCCCGAAAAACATCCAGTGCCGGATAGTCGATGCCGCCCGCAGCGCGGAGATCGGCGATAAGGCGTTCGGCCTGATCATCCTGGCCGCGTTCCTTGTCTTCCTCGTGCACAAGCCGATCCTGCAATACTACGACGACTGGACGACACCGCAGCCGTGGTTCGCCGCTTCGATCGACGTGGAGGATCATGTGGTCGGCCAAGAGGCGATGGTCAGCTATACGCGGGTCATCAACCGGCCGGTTTTCGGGAACTGGCAATCGAACGTCTTTGCCGTCGATGCAGGTGAAGGATTTCGCTACATCTGCTCAGGGGGCGGCTACGCCCGCTACTATCCCGAGACATCAGGCGATATCCGCATCAGCCTTTCGGATTTCGTCGGCGCCGAATGCATCCAGTCTGAAGGGCGCTATCGAGTTTGCTCGAGCTACGCCTTGCGCGACGAAAGTGAGCTTCTCCGGCGCTTCGGTCCTTTCTGCACTCAATTCGATGTTGCCCCGGCCGATGAGGCGCCAGGGGCACAATAGACGCGGCTGGCGGTGTAATCGGCGTTCGCTGCCAGCCACGTAGCGGGGGCGCGTCCTCCAGCGCGACCCCCGCGCTTGTTCCCTGTGGGCTTGACCGCCCTACCTCGATGCCCCCTTTTGCGGCTGATGCCGTGGGAGGGGGCCTTTTTTTGTGCCTTGATTTGGAGTTCCCACGTCTTTGATCATCGATTACGGTCCCGAGCATTGAGGCATGGAGGGCTCGATGGAAAACTTCTTCGCATTCTTATTCTTGGTCGCGGTGGCGGTCATGATCTACGGCATCGTTTGCATGTTCCGATCGGGGCGCCGCTTGCGCGGCTTTACCACTGCATCTCTCGGGCTCCTGTTCGGCGTGATATCGCTCTTGCAGATTGGCTCCGACATCGACGTTTCGAGTGCTGAAGGCACGCCTGAAGCAACCCAGGCCGAAGCCGTGCCCGAAGAGCCGGCGGAAGAAGAGGAAGTCGAGCAGGCCGCGGCGACAGGCGATGAGGACGAAGCCGAAGACTGCCGGCAGGACATATCTTGCCACGGCGAGAAGTTCGTGACCGAAGCGTCGGTTCGATGCACCGGCCTTATCGAAGGGCTGGCGAACTACGATTACGAGTGGACGAATGGGTGGCTATCGCCGAAGTTCTCGCGCCTTCAATGGGTCGATCGCGAAGCCGGCATCGTCAGCTACATCGGCGATGAGATCAAATTCCAGAACGGCTTCGGGGCTTGGCAGTATCATACCTACCGCTGCAACTTTGACACCGAACTCGAAGCGGTAGTCGATGTCGAAGCTTATCCGGGGCGCATCTGAGATTAAAAAGGTGCGGCCCGCCCTTTACGGGAAGCCCCGAAACGCAAGGGGAAGCAAAACGGGCCGCACTTGCCGTAAGCGTTTGATTTTAGGCGCTTGCCGCGCCCCGCCCCTGGGCACCATTCTTTCAAAAATAGCCCGGTGGATCGCAGCTTTCCCTGACGATGTCTCCCGCTGCGAGCGGACCGTCTCGTCAGGCCTCGTCGCGCTAGCCGACAGAGGTCGTCCTGTCGATGCGGCCGACCTCCAAATTGATCTGGCGCAATTCAAAGTATTCCGGATAACCTTTTCGATACCAGATCGCTCTATCGTTCGCCGGGTGGGGCTGGGTTTGGGTGCGTTTACCTTTGGGCCTCGTCTTTAGCCGGGGCAATCGATGATTTTTGACCAGATCTCCCTGTTGGCAGCGATCGGGTTCGCCAGCACGGCATTGTGCGTGACGTTGTTCGTGGCCTGGCTTGGTGCGCGCCAGGACAGATTTCTGTTGAGCTGGTCAATCGGGATGGCGTTGATCGTCGGCGGGGTGGTCTTCTTCGGTGCGATCGGAGAGACCTATCTGCCCACCGTCCAATTCACCTCGTTCGCGCTGGTCATCGTTGGCTTCAGCTTCGTCTACGTCGGCGCGATGCAGTTCCGTACCGGCGAGACCAACTGGACCTCCTTCGGATGGACGATCGCCATCGCGGTGACGCCGACGGCCGCGGCATTTGCCCTTGGCTACTCCGGCACCGGAACAATGCTGGCAAACTGCGGTATCGCTCTCGTGATCGGCCGCATCGCCCACCAGTATTGGATTGGTCGCAGCGAGGCTCCCATTCCCATGGTGGCGAACACATTGCTCTATGGCGCGACGTCATTGTCGTTCCTGTTGTGCGGCGTGGTCCTCCTGCAAGAGGGCCAGTTCGTCCTGTCACAGCGCCCTGAGAACTGGGCCGAGGACGTCAACGCGATCGTCATCATCATCGGCATAAGCAGCATCGGCGCACTGTCGCTCGCGATGAACCAGTCACGCATCGCTCGCCGCCACCGGGTCGACGCCATTACCGATCAACTTACCGGACTCCTCAATCGCCGGGCTCTTTTCGAGTGTGTCGACGACACCCCGGTCCAGCCCGGCACGGCCTTGATCGTGCTCGACCTGGACCACTTCAAAGAAATCAACGATCAGTTCGGTCATGACGCCGGCGACTTCGTGCTTCGGCGGTTCGCGAAGGTCGTCCAGGAAAGCATCAGGGCAACCGATATGGCGGCGCGCCTTGGCGGCGAAGAGTTCTGTATCGTGTTGCCGAACATCACCCCAAGTCACGCCAGCGGCATCGCCGAACGCATTCGCGCGAAGTTCGAGATGGAGACCATCGAAACAGCCATCGGTGTCGTTCGCGCAACCGTCAGTGGCGGCCTTGTCATGTGTGCGGGCAAACCCGAAAATTTCGCTTCCCTGCTGAGCCAGTCGGACGCCGCGCTCTATAGGGCAAAGCGCAACGGCAGGAACCAGGTGCATTCCGTCGGCCTCAAGCAGGTGGCCTGACGCGGATCCCTGCTTCGTTCAGCCGGCGAGCTCCCACCCGGATCTTCAAAGGAAATGCAGTGCGACCGGCCGACCTGCGATCTGCTCGACCGGCATCTTGTATCCGAAGACGGCTTCCAGCGCATTGGACGTCACGATCTCATCCGGAGGCCCATGGGCGACGATGCGCCCGTCCCTCATGGCCACGATCCGGTCGGCATGGATCAGGCGCCATTTTGGCTGGGGCTCAGTCGCGCTTTCCAATCCGATTGCGGCGGCAACCGGATATCTTCGCCGTGGATGTCTGTGATGACGGCTTTGTTGAAAGTGTCTGGATCATTATAATTGTCATGATCAAACACGTGAGCAAAGTACATCGATTCGACCCACATCTCGTTGGCGACAAGCTTTGGAACGAAGAACTTCAGACCCGAAATAGGCGATAATTTTCTTGTCTCGGACTCCTGATTGAATTCAGCGATAGCCAACCGTTCGCCGCAAAACTCATTGTAGGTGTAGCCGAATATATCGTCAAAATAACACGAGACCCGCGGCAAATATCGTTCACTGTCGTACGAAAAAAGCGTCAGCGCATTCCTTGTGGACGAATACAGGTCGAGATCAAACGATACAAAACCGACCGGATAGCGGATTTTGCCGATGTGTTCGGTGACGGTTGTGCTCACATCCCCGATGATCAATTGACTTCGACGAAGTGCCGCACGCAGAGTGGTTTCGTCCATGGGCAGTTGCCCCGCAAACCACATATTTGGCTGGTCGCGGTGGTCGATTGGCTCAGGAAGCCCCTGGCCGCTATCGAAGCCCAGCACATCGATCTTAACTCCGGTACACTGCTCGGCCGCTTCAGCACAATGCTCCATAGCGAGAAGCCCAGCGCCCCCAGCCACCCCGAACTCGATGACGGTAATGCCCGGGACCCCGAGTACCTTGGCCAACGCCGCTGCCTGCAACACACCCCACGCATACATCGGCTTTGCGTGAAACTTGCTGTGCTGCAGGAGTTCCAGAAACGTATGACCGATCCATTCATAGGTGTTGTCGAATGGGCCGTCGCTCCACGCCTGATCTCTGAATAGAGCCGTTCCAATCCGTAGCCGGTTCACGAAACCGCGAGGAAGCTGCCGCCTCAGTGCGTCGCGAAGCGTAGGCATGATCAATTCTCCCACCCAATGTGCTCTGGATTAAAGCCAACGTCGGGTGCCCCGTGGACGACTATCGATTTATGGCCGGACGGTCGTCCAGTTCTCCATTTGGCGTAGGTTTGAATTCGGCTTCCATGGAGCGCATCTGCCTGTGGGTTCGACATTGCCCTTCGAAGCGGACAATGGCCGGATCCTGATCGGCGCGCCGGTCGGCCGGTCGTCAGGATGTGTTGGCGCGGTTCTGGGCCGGCGTGCCGCCCAGTCCGGTGTTCATCACGGCGATGGCGATGGCGGCGAGCGCAATACCGGCAAGGTCGATCCAGATCGTGGCCGGGAACATCAAAATGAGGCCGCTGGCACCGAAAAGCAGCCGAACGGGCTGGGCGATCCTTCCGCCGATCGGGGCGGCGCCCTGGATCGCGATCGCCAGGAAGATCGATCCGACCGCGTAAAGCACGGTGGTGTAGGTGATTTCCCACCACGTCCCCTGCAGCAGGATCTCGGGCACATAGGCGAAGGTGAACGGCATCAGGACCAGCGTCGCGCCGAATTTCAGCGCCGCAAAGCCGGTGCGCATTGGCGGCGCCCCGGCAATGGCGGCACCGGCGAACGCGGCAACGCAGACCGGCGGCGTGATGTTGGAAAGGCATGCGGCGTAGAAGACCGCCAGGTGCGCGGCGATCGTCGGCACGCCCAGCTGGATCAGCGCCGGCGCGGCGACCACGGACAGGATGATGTAGGAACCGGTGGTCGACGAACCCATGCCGATGATGATCGACACGAAGGTCACGAGAAGCAGCGCGAAGAACAGATGCCCGCCCGACAGTTCGATCAGGACGGACGAGAATTTGAGGCCGAGACCGGCAAGGACGATACCGCCGATGATGACGCCGAGCGTTCCGATCGCCGCGCCGGCCGAACTATTCGACTGCGCCCCGCCTATCAGGCCCTGCACGACCGCTTTCGGTCCCATCCGCGTCTCGCGCCGGCGCCAAGAAAGGACCGCCGCCGACACGGTGCCCCAGAAGGCGCAGAATTCGGCCGAGTAGCCGGCAAAGAGCAGGCCGATCACGACGACCAGCGGCAGGAAGAAGTGCCAGCCCTTTGCAAGAACCGAACGAACCGAGGGTATCTCTTCGCTCGGAAGGCCCTTGAGGCCGAGCCGCACCGCTTCCAGATCGACCATCGAGAGCAGGAAGATGAAGAAGACGGTCGCCGGGATGACGTTCATCAGCGCGATCGTCAGATAGCTTGTCTCCGTCAACGTCGCGAGGATGAAGACCCCCGCCCCCATGACCGGCGGCATGAACTGGCCACCCGTCGATGCGATCGCCTCGATGGCGCCGGCGTCATGCGGCCTGTAGCCGGTGCGCTTCATCAAAGGAATGGTGAAGGACCCCGTCGTCACCGTATTGGCGACGGACGAGCCGGAGATCGATCCGAAGAGCGCCGAGGTGAGAACGGCGACTTTCGCCGGTCCGCCACGCCAGCGCCCGGCCACCGCGGTGCCGAGATCCATGAAGAAGGCACCGGCGCCGGAGCGCTCCAGGAAGGCGCCGAAGATCATGAAGGGAAAGACGAAAGTGGCGAAGGTCGCCGTGACGACGCCGAAAAGCGCCTCCTGCGTCGAATAGGTGAACTCCAGTATCCGCTCGACCGACATGCCGGGATGCGCCAGCTTGCCGGGCAGATAGGCACCGAAATAAAGCTGCAGCAGGAAGACAATGGCGATGATCGAGATGATCGGACCGAGCGCCCGGCGACTGGTTTCGAGCATCACCGCGATGGCGACGACGCCCATGGCGAGGTCGGTCTGGCTCGGCGAGGAGACACGGAACATCGCATAGCTGACATACTGGTCGATCCAGTAGCCGATCGAGATCACCGTGGCGGCGATAAGCAGAATGTCCACGACGCTTGTGCGATGCGCCGGCGCGCCCTTGCGTGCCGGATAAAGCAAAAAGACCAGAACCGATGTCAGCATCAGGTAGATGCCGCGATTGGTTTCGGTGGAGACCAGCCCGAAACCCGACGTGTAGAGATAGAACCCGGCAAACCCCGCCGCGATGAGATTGAAGGCAAGGGCGTTGAACCCCGTGAGGGTGCGGCGCGCACCTTCAACCTTGAAGAGCCAGGCGGTATCGATCATGGGACGGTCTTGACTTGAGAAACGACAGGCCTCTCCCGAAAGCTGAACGGGAGAGGCTCAAGAGATCCGGCGCTGTTTGCCCTATTGGGAAGCCAGGCCTTCTTCTTCGTAATAGGCCAGTGCGCCGGGATGCATCGGTGCGCCGAGCGCCTCGAAGTTCTCGACGTCGGGCTTCATCTGCGCCCAGGCCTTGTGGCCTTCGGCCAGCACATCCTGCTTTTCGTAGGCGGCGGCGACCATGTCGTGGACGACATCTTCCGGAACGCGCTCATGCGCGACCCAGTAGACCGTGGTGAACGGCATGTCCGTGGCGGGCACGCCCTTGTAGGTCGTCTCGGGCATCGTGCCGGTGTGGTAGAACGGGAAGGTCTCGTTGATCGAGGCGAGTTCGTCCTCGCCATACGGCACGACGAGGATATCATTGGTCTCGGCCAGTTCGGTCACGGCCGCGGCCGGCGAGGAAGACTGGCAGAACGCATCGATCTGTCCGTTGCCAAGCGCCCGGCCGGCATCGCCGAACGTCATCATCTGCGGCTCGATATCGCCGAGAATGCCGAGCGCCGTCAGGATGTTGGAGCAGTTGAACACCGTTCCCGAGCCCGGCGGTCCGAGCGCGACGGTCTTGCCGGCAAGATCGGCGATCGATTCAATCCCGCTGCCTGCCATGGTGACGAAATAGGTTGGACCTTCATAGGCCATGGCGACGCCGCGCAGCATCGTGCCCTTCTCGTCGTTCTCGAACGGGCCGGTCTGATCCTGCGACATGAAGACATGCGAGCCATAGACGATGCCCATGTCGAGTTCGCCCTTGATCAGCCGCTTGGCGTTCTCCGTCGAACCGCCGGTGGTGACCTGGGTGATGTTGACGTTCGGCAAATCCTTGCCGAGCTCGGTGCCGGCAACGCCGACCATATAGTACATCACGCCGCCGGGATTGGACCCGCCCCATGCGATCTCCTGCGTGTCCTGGGCCGACGCGGAACCCGCGCCGATGGCGATGCACAGTGCCGCCGTGGCGGCCAAAGCTGAATGTCTCATGTGTCTCCTCCTTGTTGTGATTGTCGACGACCGGTTAACCCGCGGCCGCCTTCGCCTGACGCGCATGGTTCGATACGCATCGATTGGTCAGCGTTCCTATGCCGTCGATCTCAACGCGCACTGCATCGCCGTCCTTGAGGTAACGCGGCGGGTCGAAGCCGATGCCGACGCCTGCCGGTGTTCCGGTGGCGATGACATCGCCCGGCTGAAGCGTGACACCGGCCGAGATGGTGGCAATGATCGTCGGAACGTCGAAGATCAAAAGCCCGGTGTTCGATTCCTGGCGCAGTTCGTCGTTGACGAAGCATCGGATTGCGGTGTCCGCGATGTCGATCTCATCGCGCGTGACCGCATAGGGTCCCATCGGGCAGAAGGTATCCTGCGATTTGCCGATCAGCCATTGGCTGTAGCGGCCCTGAAGGTCGCGCGCCGTGATGTCGTTGACGATGGTATAGCCCCACACGTGGTCGAGCGCGTTTTCCGGCGCGATGCCGCGACCGCCCTTGCCGATGATGACCGCGAGCTCCGCCTCATAGTCGACAGCCTCGCTCACCTCCGGATCGATCCGGATGTCATCGCCGGCCGCGATCACCGTTTCCGGCACCTTGGAAAAGATGATCGGGTTCTTGGGGACCGCTCCGGCGGCAGCACTGGAATCGAAACCGCTCTTTGAAAATTCGTGCGCGTGCTCGAAATAGTTCTTCCCGACGCAGAAGATGTTGCGGGCGGGCCTGGGAATGGGCGCCGTCAGCGCAACCGACGAAACGGAGACCTCCTCCAGAACCGCAGGCATCGTATCGCGTTCGATGAGGGCTGCGACGCCACGGCTGGCTTCATTTTCAGGCAAGTCGTAAACGGCAATACGCTCGCCGTCTTCGCTGATGACGCCGACGCTCGGCCGACCGTTCTTCGTAAAGCTAGCAAACTTCAATTTTCTATACCAATCAGATACCAATCAACACCTTGTGGAACCACTACTAGACCAATCAGGCCACTGTCGCAACAGTTCGGTCCATGATTGGCTGAGATTTGACCCGTTTATTGGATTGGATATGGACGAAACGACTCTCGCCCGCTAAATGGATCACAATTGGATCATTTTGCGGGAGCGTGGTTTGGCAAGGCGCAGTTCCGACGACATCGCCGCTCTGTTGCGCAAGGACATCTCGGCCGGCACCTGGGCCGAGACCGGCAGATTGCCGACCGAACGCGATCTGGCCGTCGACTATGACGTCGCGCGCAACACCGTGCGTCGCGCATTCGACCGGCTGGAAGAAGAAGGAATACTGACCCGCCACGTCGGACGGGGAACCTACATCAACACGGCAAGGCGTGATCCGCTGGCCGACATCACCGCGCGCATGCTGGGGGCAAGTCCCGCCGACATGATGGAAATCCGCATGCTGCTGGAACCGGCCGCGGCCGCATTCGCGGCGACCAACGCCAGCGCCTCGCAATTGTCCGCCATCGAGAAGGCGCACGAGAAGGCGAATGCGGCGGGCGACATGCCCGAATTCGAGCATTGGGACACCGAGTTGCACCAGCTCGTATTCGAGTGCTCGCGCAACGACCTCTTGCGCGAAATCCACAATATCCTGCGCGTCCTGCGCAATCAGCCGCCGTGGTTCGAGATGAAGAAGCGGTCCTTTTCCGACGAGCGGCGACAGCACTATTGCGAGGAACACGACCGGCTTGTCGTCGCTTTGCGCAGCCGCTTGCCCGAGGAAGCCGAGCGCGCGATGCGTGCTCATCTCGTCACGGTGCAGAAGAACATGCTCGGGCGATAAGGCGGTTCAGCCTCAGATCGCTTCCGTTCTGCATGGCGCGGGCGACGAGCACCCGCGCCATTGTCTCAAATCAGCTTGATGAGGCTGTCGAGCGACGCCTTGGCATCGCCGTAGAGCATCCGCGCGTTGTCCTTGTAGAACAGCGGGTTCTCGACCCCCGAATAGCCCGTGCCCTGCCCGCGTTTGGAGATGATGACCTGACGGGCGTTCCAGACTTCCAGAACCGGCATGCCGGCGATCGGGGAGCCGGGATCGTCCTGCGCCGACGGGTTCACGATATCGTTGGCGCCGATGACGATGACGGCATCGGTCTGTCCGAAATCCTCGTTGATCTCGTCCATTTCCAGCACGAGGTCGTAAGGCACCTTCGCCTCCGCGAGGAGGACGTTCATGTGTCCGGGCAGGCGGCCTGCAACCGGGTGGATCGCAAAGCGGACAGTCTTGCCCTTGGCCCGAAGCGACTTCGTCAGTTCCGAGACCGCGGCCTGCGCCTGAGCCACTGCGAGACCATAGCCCGGCACGATGATTATGCTGTCGGCATCCTGCAGGGTTTGCGCCACGCCGTCGGCGTCGATCGCGACCATTTCACCGTCGATGGCATCGGATGTCGATTGCTGCGCCCCGAAGCCGCCGAGGATGACCGAGAGGAAATCGCGGTTCATCGCCTTGCACATGATGTAGGACAGGATCGCCCCCGAGGAGCCGACCAGCGCTCCCGTGACGATCAGGAGATCGTTGCCGAGCATGAACCCCGTCGCCGCCGCTGCCCAGCCGGAATAGCTGTTGAGCATGGACACCACCACGGGCATGTCGGCGCCGCCGATCGCCATGATCAGGTGCGCACCGAGCACGAAGGCGATCAGCATGATGGCGATGAGCGTCCAGACGCCCGCCCCTGCCACATAGAGAACGCCGAGCAGCAGGCATGCCGCGACCATCGCCAGATTGGCGGCATGCCGTCCCGGCAGCACGAGCGCCTTGCCGGAAATCGAACCCTGCAGCTTGCCGAAGGCGACCAGCGATCCGGTGAAGGTCACCGCACCGATGAAGATGCCGAGAAAGATCTCGATCTCGTGGATGACCTTTTCTGCGCCGGCATAATGGCCGGCGGCATAAAGGGCGCTGTTCAGCCCGACGAAGACGGCCGCCAGCCCGACGAAGCTGTGCAGCACCGCAACCAGTTGCGGCATCTGGGTCATCTCGACGCGCTGGGCGACGAAGATCCCGATCGCCGCGCCGGCGATCATCGCGGGGATGAGAAGCTGGTAATTGCCGACGCCCGGCGCGAACAAGGTCGCCACAACCGCGATCGCCATGCCGACGATGCCGTAGAGGTTGCCGCGCACGGCGGTTTCCTGGTGGCTGAGGCCGGCCAGCGACAGGATGAACAGGATGCTGGAGCCGACATAGGAGGCAGTGATGAGGCCCATGGTCTCAGTCCTTCCTGAACATGTTGAGCATCCGCCGGGTGACATAAAAGCCGCCGGCGATGTTGATGGAGGCGATCAGGGCCGCCAGCACCGCGAGTGCCACGACAAGCCCGGACGGTGCGCTCATCTGCAAGAGCGCGCCAAGCACGATGATGCCTGAGATCGCGTTTGTGACGCTCATCAGGGGCGTATGCAGCGCGGGCGTCACATTCCAGACCACTTGGTAGCCGACGAAGCAGGCAAGCACAAAGACGGTGAAACGCGCCACGAACTCGGCCGGTGCGAAGAGGCCGATCAGCGCAAGCAGAGCCGCACCTGCGAGAAAGAACGGCAGCGAACCGGCCTTCTTCTCAGACGCCGGCGAAGTCGCCGCGGCTGCCGGTTTCTTCTTCGGTTGCGCGATCGCGCGAACCTTTGGGGGCGGTGGCGGCCATGTGACGGCGCCATCCTTGACGACGGTTGCGCCGCGAATGACGTCATCGTCCATGTTGACCACTGGCGTGCCGTCTTTCGACGGGGTCAGGTCGTCCATCATGTGACGCAGATTGGTGGCGTAGAGCGCCGAGGCCTGTGCGGCCATGCGGCTTGGATAGTCGGTGAAGCCGACGACCTTCACGCCATTGTCCGTCTCCACGATGGTTCCGGGCTGGGTCAGCTCGCAATTGCCGCCCTGCTCGGCGGCAAGGTCGACGACGACCGAACCGGGTTTCATCGCACGCACCATTTCGGCGGGCCACAGCTTCGGCGCCGGGCGGCCGGGGATGAGCGCCGTGGTGATGACGATATCGACCTCTGGCGCCTGAGCGGCAAAGAGCTCCATCTCCTTGGCGATGAATTCGGGGCTCGCAGGCTTGGCATACCCGCCCTCGCCCGAGCCATCCTCCTCGAAATCGAGCATCAGGAAGGTCGCGCCCATGGACTCGATCTGCTCGGCGACTTCCGGACGAACGTCGAAGGCACGAACCATGGCACCGAGCGCCTGCGCGGTACCGATTGCCGAAAGACCAGCAACACCCGCGCCGATGACAAGGACCTTTGCCGGCGGCATCTTGCCCGCCGCCGTGATCTGGCCGGTGAAAAAGCGGCCGAAATTGTTGCCCGCCTCGATGACGGCCCGATAGCCGGCGATGTTCGCCATCGAGCTGAGGGCATCCATCTTCTGCGCGCGGCTGATGCGCGGCACGGCATCCATCGCGATCACCGTCGCGTTGGTTGCCGCCAGGCGGTCCAGGAGCGCTGCGTCATGGGCAGCCCCGATGAAGCTGATCAAGGTCTTGTCCGCCGTAAGCCGGTTGATCTCGTCCTCCGCCGGCGGCCGCACCTTGAGAATTATGTCGGCCTCGCGCCAGAGGCGCGTCGCATCGGCGACGACGGTGACGCCCGCCTCGCGATAGGCATCGTCCTTGAAGTCGGCGGCGATGCCGGCCCCCTCCTCGATGAGGCACTCATAGCCGAGTTTGGCGAGCCGCATGGCGCTCTCCGGCGTCATCGCCACGCGCCGCTCGCCGTCGAGCGTCTCCTTCGGCGTTCCGATCTTCATTTCCCTCTCCTCTTGCGCACGGCTTCGCCGCCGGGGCGAACTGCCCCGCGCTCAACCGGATGGCTGCATCTTGATCTGGACCGGCTCTCCCGCCGGCGTTGTCAGGCCTTTACAGGCTGCATGATCTCGAAATCACACCCCTCGTCGGCCTGAAGAACCTGTTCGGCGTAAATCCGGTCATACCCCCGACGCTCGGAAGCCGGTTGCACGCTTGGCTTGAACGCGACCTTGCGTCGCTGAAGTTCTTCATCGTCGACCAGAAGGGAGATCGTCTTGTCCTTGACCGACAGCTTGATGCGATCACCGGTGCGCACCAGGGCCAACGGCCCACCGACGGCCGCTTCCGGCGCGACGTGCAGGACGATGGTGCCGAAGGCCGTACCCGACATGCGCGCATCCGAAACGCGGATCATGTCCCTCACACCCTTGGAAGACAGCTTCTTGGGGATCGGCAGGTAGCCGGCTTCGGGCATGCCGGAGTCACTGCGGGGCCCGGCGTTCTGCAACACGAGGATATCGTCGGCCGCGACATCGAGATCGGGATCGTCGATCCGTTCTGACAGGTCCGCGAGCGAATTGAAGACGATCGCCCGACCTTCCTTCTCGAACAAGGAGCGGTCGGCAGCCGAGCGCTTCAGGATGGCGCCGCGGGGTGCCAGGTTGCCGAACAGCGCAACGAGCCCGCCTTCCTCTTCGAGCGGCGCTTCGGCGCTGGCGATGACCTTGCGATCGACATAGCCCGCGTCTTCGGCAAGGCGGTCGCCCAGCGTGTCGCCGGTGACCGTGCGGCAATCGAGATGCAGCAGCGGCTTCAATTCACGCAGGACGGCGCCGACGCCGCCGGCGAAGAAGAAATCCTCCATATAGTTCGAGCCGACCGGTTTGAGATTGACGAGCACCGGCGTCTCGTCGGAGAGCGCATTAAGCCGCTCCAGCGATACGGCGATGCCGAGCCGTCCCGCGATCGCCGTCAGGTGAATGATCGCGTTGGTCGAGCCGCCGAGAGCCAGCAGAACGCGCAATGCGTTCTCCACCGACTTTTCGGTGATGATCTCGCTCGGCCGGATCGGGTTGTCGATCATCCGGGCGGCAGCCAGCCCGGTCGCTTCGGCGGCACGCAATCGATCGGCATGAACCGCCGGGATCGCCGCCGTTCCGGGCAAGGACATGCCAAGTGTTTCGGCGATGCAGGCCATCGTCGAGGCGGTGCCCATGACCGCACAGGTCCCCGCCGTCGTCGCCAGCCGTCCCTCGATATCGTTGATCTGTTCCGTCGACACCTCACCAGCGCGATATTTACCCCAGAACCGGCGGCAATCGGTGCACGCGCCGAGACGCTCCTCGCCATAGCGGGACGTCATCATCGGACCGGCAACGATCTGGATCGCAGGAAGATCGGCCGAGGCCGCACCCATCAACTGGGCCGGGACGGTCTTGTCGCACCCGCCCATCAGCACGACCGCATCCATCGGCTGGGCGCGGATCATCTCCTCCGTATCCATCGACATGAGGTTGCGGAACTTGAGACTGGTGGGGCTGAGAAAGACCTCACCGAGCGAAATCGTCGGAAACTCGATCGGCAGCCCCCCGCCGAGAAGCACGCCGCGCTTTACTGCCTCGAGCATTTCGGGGAAGTGGCGGTGACAGTTGTTGAAACCGGAAAAGCTGTTGGCGATGCCAACGATCGGCTTTTTAAGGACCTCCCGCGAGTATCCCATCGACGCGGCGAACGAATTGCGCAGATAGACCGAGAAATCCTTGTCGCCATAGTTCGTGAGCCCCCTTGCGAGCCCGCGCGCGTCCTGCTCACTCATGCGTCCGCCCGATCTTCCAGCTTGATCTTCACATACTTCGTTTCAAGGTAGTCCTTGATGCCGAACGAGCCACCTTCCCGGCCCATGCCGCTCTCCTTGATGCCGCCGAACGGCGCCTCGGCCGTCGCCAGAAGCATCTCATTGACCCCGACCATGCCGACCTCGAGATCCTCATAGGCTCGGGTGGAGGTCTTCAGGTCGTTGGAGAATACGTAACCTGCAAGGCCGAACGGCAGCGCATTCGCCCGTTCCATGACCTCATCATAGCTGGTGAAGGACGTAAGCGGCGCCACCGGTCCGAACGGCTCCTCAACCATGATGCGCGCATCGTCCGGGACCCGACCGAGCACGGTCGGCTCGAAGAAGAAGCCGCGATTGGCTTCAGCCGGCACATTGCCGCCCGCCAGGACCTCCGCCCCACGTTTGCGGGCGTCTTCGACAAGGTCCTTAATCGTTTCGAGGCCACGGCGATTGGCAAGCGGTCCCATCTGGACGCCCTCGTCCATGCCGCGGCCGACTTTCAGCGATTTGGCCACTTCGGCGAAACGCTCGGCGAAGGCATCGTATTTCGACTCGTGAACATAAAACCGGGTCGGAGAAATGCACACCTGGCCGCAGTTGCGGAACTTGGTGTTGGCGCAGACCTCCGCGACCTTGCGGGCATCGACGTCGTCGAAAACGACCACGGGTCCATGACCGCCAAGTTCCATCGACACCTTCTTCACCCCATCAGCGGCCAGGTGCAGGATCTGCTTGCCGACTGGCACCGAACCGGTGAGCGACACCTTGCGCACGATCGGAGAAGCGATCAGGCGTTTGGCGATCAGGTCGGAATTGCCGGTGAGGTAGTTGACGACGCCCTTGGGAATGCCAGCATCATGGCAGGCTTGGACGAGCGCCGCGCACGAGCCCGGCGCTTCCCCCGCCGGCTTGACGATGATGCTGCAACCGGCACCGAGCGCCGCCGCAATCTTGCGCGCCGGCAGCAATGCCGGAAAGTTCCAGGCCGAAAAGGCCGCCACGACGCCCACCGGCTGGTGGATCACAGCCATGCGGCTTTCAGCCGTGCGGCTCTCGATGATCTGACCGTATATGCGCTTGGTTTCCTCGGCGTACCACTCGAACTGATCGGCTGCGGCGTTGGTCTCCCCCTTTGCCTCGGCGATAGGCTTTCCGGTCTCCAGCGACATGACGGTCGCGATCGCATCGACCCGATCGCGGATCAGATCCGAAGCCTTGCGAAGCAACTTGCCGCGCTCCCAGGGGCCGACCTTGCGCCAAGTCGCAAAACCGGCACTCGCCGCGTCGAGCGCCGCATTGATGTCACCTTCGCCGGCCGCCGCGATGGAACCGAGGGTTTCCTCGGTGGCGGGATCGGTCACCGTGCGGGTGGCACCGTCATGCGCGCCGCGCCATGCGCCGTCGATATAGAGTTCGAGATCACGATACATAATTCTGTCCGTCTTCAGATGGTCTGTTCAAGATAGCGGGCCTGGACATCGTCCACCCAATTGCCGACGTTCCACGAACCGTAGGCCCCCATTTCGGCGATCGGATCGCGGCCTGCATAGACCGGGATATGGACGAGCGACAGCCCATCGTGGGCATGAGCGGCCTCAAGTGCCGCTTCCAGTTCCCCCCGGCTGGTTCCGCCGTGAAGGGCTTTCACCCCGCTGACCGCGCCGGCAAGTGCCACATAGTCGACGGCGACGCTGTCGTTGGTGCGGAACTCCTGGCCATACTGGGCATACTGCAAGCTCGTGATCGCGGCCATCCGCCGATTGTCGAAGAGTGCGATCATGCCTTTGACGCCATGCTCGACGGCATCGATCAGAATTTGCGGGTTCATCATGAACGAGCCGTCGCCGGTGAACGCGATCCCGTATCGGGGATTCTCGACGCCTGCCGACCCGAGGAGGGCCGAGCCGGCAAAGCCCATGTAGGATGCGCCCGTTTCGGTGAAGGTCTCGCCGACGGCATCGTCCTCCACGATCTGGAAGCCGTTCGCCTGGACGTCGCCGGCATCGAAGAACTTCGCCGCGCCGATGCGCTTGGCGAAGGTTGCGACCGTGTGGATCGCCGCGGGCTGCGTGAGGACGGAGCACTGCCAGACGTCGTCGGCGATCGGCTTGGCGGTAACGCGCTGTTCCTTCCACACCCGCCACTCGCGCTTCTTCTCCGCGCAAGCCGGCAGCCAGCGATCGATGACAGCTTCCCGAGCCTCCCCCGAAAGGCGGGCGACCAGACGGTCGGTGACCGCTGAAAGATCCCCCGGCAGAGCGAGCGTGTTGGCGTAGTGCGTGACGTCGGCGATATCACCGTTGATGTTGATAACCGCCTTGGCATTGGGATAGCCGATGCCCGAGCAATCGGCCTGGCACACGCCGCGCGAACCCATGAAGATGACGAGTTCGGCGTTCTCCATGGCAAAGTTGCCGCTGATCGACCCCTTCGATCCGCCGACATGCATGTTTTGCGGATGCGCGTCGGGCAGCACACCGGTCGAGCCGGGCGACAGGACGACGGCCGCCCCGCTTGCTTCGGCCAGCGAGCGCACTGCGTCGCCATGAGCGCGCGTGCCGCCGCCGGCCTTGATGACGACCTTGTCATATAGCCCGATGAGCCGGGCGGCCGCGTCATAAGGTGCCTCGTCGGCGGGCGCGACCGCGGGCAGCGCCATGCGGGCAGGCAGCGTATCGATATTGACGCTTGCCATCTGCGGCTGCGTGTTGATCGGCAGCATGATGAAGAAGGGGCCCGGACGATAGGGATGATGAACGCAGTTCGTGCCGCGGCGCATGCATTCGCGCAGCGATTCCGGCGTGTGCAGCGTGTGCGATTGTCCCATCAGCGCGGTGATCTTTCCGAAAATGCCCTGCTCGGGCTTCGGCACCTGCTGCATGTTGTAGCCTTCGCCGCGCGTCGTCTCATCGCCGTAGATGTGATAGACGCCGATGCCATTCGACGCGGCCGCGAGCGAGCCGGCCATGGCCTGCAGACCGCCCGGACCGATCGATGTCACGACGGCGGGTGTACGCCCATACTGCCAGGCATGGGCGGTCGCCGCATGTGCCATCTCCACCTCGTTGCGGCAATTGACGACGCTCACCGCACCTTCCTCGCAGTAGATGCGGAGCACCTCGCCGAGATCGGTCGATCCATGGCCGAAGATCGCGAAATAGTGCGTCACGCCCTGCTTCAGGAGCGCCACGACAAGCGCCTCCGACAATGTCATCTCCACCGGTCCGCGCTCGCCGGTCGAAGCGAAGGCGGCATTCACGTCAGGGCTTTTGGCGAGAAGCTTGGCGCGCCGCCGCATGGTCATCTCCGGACCCTGTTGATCACTCTTAAGCATTGCTGGTTCCAACTGCTGCGTTCTTGGATTTTTTCCGGAAGAATTCGCCCGATAGCTGCAGACCGACGATCAACAGCGCAAGGGCGAAGAAGACGAGTGCCGTCGGCGACGTGTAGAAGATCGCGAAATCGCCGCCCGAAAGATTCATGGCCGTGCGGAACTCGCTTTCCAGGATCGGGCCGAGCACGAGTCCGAGGATGATCGGCGTTGCCGGGATGTCGGCCTTGATCAGCCCATAGGCCAGCAACCCGACGATCGCCATCGTGTAGACATCGAAGATGCTGTTTCGGACCGAGAATGCGCCGATGCCGCAAAGCACGATGACGACAATCGCCATCAGCCGCGGCGGGACACGCAGGACATGCACGAATAGCCGGATGCCCAGCAACTGCATGACGAGGATCGCCACATAGGCGACCACGATGGAGATGTAGATCCCATAGACTTCGGTCTGGTTGGTCATGAACAGGGCAGGACCGGGAACAATGCCGTGAATCTGCAGGCCGGCAAGCACGATCGCGGTAGCCGGGTCGCCTGGAATGCCCAGCGCCAACAGGGGAATCATGGTCCCGCCCGTGACCGCATTGTTGGCCGTTTCGGGCGCGATGACGCCCTTGATGTTGCCTCGGCCGAATGTCTTCGGCTCCTTGGAGAACCGCTTGGCGTGATCGTAGGCGAGAAAGGCCGCGATGGGTCCGCCGGTACCGGGAATGGCGCCGATGCCGGTGCCGAGGAATGCGCAGCGGATCATCAGCCAGAGATTTGCGAACATCAGCCGGAACGACGGCAGTTCCGCCCGCACGTCGGTCGCCTGCGCCGGCGGCTTGATGCCGCGACGGTGTTCGTCGAAGACCTGGATAACGAAAGGCACAGCGAAAAGGCCGATCATGGCGACCAGGAGATTGATCCCCTGCAGCATGTTGGTCGAGCCGAATGTCAGCCGCTGGACGCCGTCAAACGCATCGAGACCAATGGTCATGAGCATCAGGCCGATGACCCCGGCGATCAGGCCGCGCAGGAGCGATCGGCCGGCCATGCCGCAGATCGTGGACAGACCGAAGACCACGAGCGCGAATATCTCGGCGGGCCCGAAGGTGATTGCCACCTTGGAAACGAGTTGAACGGCGACAACCATGACGACGAGACTGAATATGCCGCCGAAGACGGAGACGATGACGGCCATGCCAAGCGCCAGTGAGGCGCGGCCGTTCTTGGCCATCGGATAGCCATCGAAAACGGTGGCCGCGGCGGACGGCGTGCCGGGAATGCCCAATAGGATCGCGGAAACGGAGCCGCCCGTCATGCCACCGATATAGGTGCCGAGAAGCAGGCCGATCGCGGAAATGGAGTCGAGGTTGAAGGTCAGCGGCAGTGCAAGCGCCAGCGCGACGGTGAATGTCAGGCCGGGAATGGAGCCGAAGATGAGGCCGATCAGGGAACCGAGCCCAATGGCACCAAGCACTTCGGGCTGGAGTGTCATGATCGCGGCGTTGAGAAACTGGTCCATGATCGCCTCCTCAGCCCAGATTGATCCAGGTGCCGTTGGCGAGATAGACGCCAAGCAGCTTGCCGAAGATGAGCCAGCACATGACCGCCACACCGACGCTCATGCCGACGATGCGCAGCGGCGATCGTTCACCCGCGCAGGTCACCATGATCGACGCCACGACGACGACCGTGGAAAGCAGGAAGCCGAGCTTCTGCATCAAGAACGCGTAGGCGATCATATGCGCGAATGTCAGGAAAACGGTGAGCCATCCGACGCTTCCGCCAGTTGAACTGTCCTCCGGTTCGGCATCGTCGATCGGCAGGTCGGCCTCGACGGCCGGCGTTCCAGTGAATGCCTTGATGATCATGACCGCCGAAAGGATCGACAGCAGGGCGCCGAGCAGCAGAGGAAAGGCGCGGGGACCAACGTCCCCGCCTCCCGTACCGGGCGGGATCGTCCGCCAGACCAAAACACACCAGACGAGTCCTGCGGAAAGCAGCACCGCGCCCACGAAAGCGTCTTGCATCTTCTGCGGCATCATCATCCTCCCGCTCACGCGCTCAGCTTCAGTTGGTCATGCCAAGTTCTTGCAGAAGCGACGCGTAGAAGGCGTCGTCCTCAGCTATGACTTCACCAAATTCGGCATGGCCCTTGAAGGACGGCTCGAAGCCGATGTTCTGGGCAGCGGACTGGAACTTCTCCGATTCCACGGCGCTCTTCGCCGCTTCCTCGAGTTTCACGATGACCTCTTCCGGGGTTCCCTTGGGGACGGCGATGCCACGCCACATCGAGATGTCGACATCAAAGCCCTGCGCCTGCGCGGTTTCGACATCCGGCAGCACGCTCACCGGGTCGGCACCCGTCGAGGCAATCACCGAAAGATCGCCGGATTCCACATAGGACAGGAACTGGCCCGGCCACTGAATGGCCGCATCGATTCGACCCGCGAGCAGTTCGACCGGCGCTTTGCCATCACCATAGGAGATGTAGTTCATCTGGTCGCCGATCCCCATCGCATTGAACAGCGCAACGGAGGTCAGGTGGGTGAACGAACCCTTGCCGGAAATCCCGATATTGTAGGTCTCGCCACTTTCCTTCACCGCGGCGGCCATTTCCTCAAGATTGGTCCAGCCCTTGTCCGCGCTGACCGCCAGCACCGGCACTTCGACCGAGATCTGCGCGACCGGATCGAAGGCTTCGTAATTGAAGGGGAGCGTGCCGAGGTGGTAGCTCGTGTTGATGGAATTGGAGTTCCAGACGACGTTGTAACCATCCGGCCGCATCGACTGGACGTGGGCGTAGCCGATGGCGCCGCCACCGCCGGTGCGCGAGACCGGAACGACCGGACTGCCGAGCTCCTCGGCCATCAGTTCGGAAAGCAACTGAGCGATGGTGTTGGCGGTCCCGCCGAACAGCACGGTCATCTCCACCGGCTTTTCGGGATATTCGGCTTTGGCTGGCAGGCTGGCGCCCATGGCGAACACGGCCAATGCGGTGGCAAAGATACCACCCTTGCTAAGCGTAGACATCATTTCACTCCTCCCGTTGATGCTTTGCGGCTCATGCCGCGGCTAAACGTTTCCCCCGAACTCCCTCTCGAAGAATCGCGCCGTTATCAGCCCGTCATCTGCAGTGCGGCTGCTTCCTTCTCCTCGAGTGCCTTGAGAATGGCCTCCGGCGTCGCTGGCAGCGACGTGATGCGCACACCGATGGCGTCGTAGATCGCGTTCATGATCGCCGGCGCCGTCGGCACCAGGGCCGGCTCGCCGATCCCCTTGGCGCCGAGCGGGCTACGGGGATCGCGATCTTCGACAAGCTTCGTGTTGATCTGCGGGATGTCGAGCGAGGTCGGCAGGATGTATTTGGCGAAGCCGTGCGTCGTGGTGTGGCCCTTGTCCAGCTGATAATCCTCCATCAGCGCCTGCCCGAGCCCCTGAACGATGCCCCCTTCGATCTGACCCTCGACGCCGCGCGGATTGATGGCGCGGCCGACATCATGCACGGCCCACATGCCGAGTACCTGCACTTCGCCGGTCAGCGTATCGACCTCGACTTCTGCAACCTGACAGCCGAAGACATAAGCCTGCCAGGGCGCCCCTGAGCCGTCGACGGGGTCGAGACCGGTGCCATGCGCGGTGAAGGAGCCGGACCCGACCGGCACGACACCACGCTTCTTGCAAAGGTCGATGGCTTCCTCGACCGTCATGCGCTTGTTGGTGCCTTCGGCCCAGATCTCGCCGTCGAAGGCCTTGATGGTGCCGGCATCAACCTGCCAGTGATCGGCGAGCTCACGGTCGAGTTTCACCCGCGCATCGCGGCAGGCGATCGCCACGGAATTGCCGATCATGTAGGTCTGCCGCGTGGCGCCGGCATGCGCCGCTTCCGGCGAGCGCGCCGTGTCGTTGTCGCCGATCGTCACGTCTTCAGGCCGCACGCCGAGTTCCTCGGCCGCGATCTGCGCCAGCACCGTCAGGATGCCTTCGCCGATTTCGGTGACGCCGGTGACGACCTTGGCCGTGCCGCCGTCATCCATTTCCACCCATGCGCCTGCGCGGTCGATCGTCGCGGTGCGGGCGATGCCGTACCAGGATGCCGCCATGCCGCGGCCGCGTGCCCTGCGTGCCATCACGCCACCTCCTGCTTCTTGTCATCGACGATCTGGCGGAAGCGCGCGCCGAGCGTGCAGGACGCCCGCGTGTCCGGTCCGCCAAGGTCCGTGCGTGTCGCGCCGCGGCTGGTGGGCGCTCCCGTTTCCCATCGGCAGAAGGCTTCGGCCGTTTCCAGCACTTCCGCGATCGAGACCGTCTCCAGCTTCTGCTGTGTGTGCGTAAGGGAACCGATCTTCATCATGTTTCGGCGCCGGATTTCGAACGGGTCGAGTCCCAGCTTCTCCGCGCAGATATCGAGGTGCGATTCCGTCGCGAATTGCGCCTGCATCGCGCCGAAGGTCCTGAATGCCCCCGACGGCGTGTTGTTCGTGTAGATGCCATAGGTATCGATCTCGACATTGGCGAGGTCGTAGGGGCCCAGCGACAGGATCGCCGCCTTGCGCATGACGCCTTCCGTCGACATGCCATATGCGCCGCCATCGCTGATCATGCGGAACGAGACGGCGGTGATGCGTCCGTCGTTCTTGAGGCCCATCTTGTAGGTGACGCGCGAAGGATGGCGCTTCGCGGTCGAAAGGATGGACTCTTCGCGTGTGAAGACGAGCCGCACCGGCCGGCCGGTCTTCATCGCCGTCAGCGCCAGCATGCCCTGATAGATCATGTCTTCCTTGCCGCCGAAGCCGCCGCCGACCGGGCTCATGATGAACCGGACCTTGTTGATCGGCTTGTCGATGATGGTCGACAGCATGTGCCGGTGGTGGGTGATGTTCTGGCTCGGCGAGACCACCGTGACCACACCGTCGTGATCGACATACGCAAGCCCTGCCTCCGGCTCGAGATAGGCGTGTTCGACCTGCTGGGTCGAATAGCTGTTCTCGACGATGATATCGGCCGCAGCGAAGCCCGCCTCGACATCGCCCTTGCGAATGGGGATGTGCTTGACGACATTGTCCTGCGCATAATCGTGCACCACGACAGCGCCCGGCTGCATCGCCTCTTCCGGGTCGAAGACGCCCGGAAGTTCCTCGTATTCGACCTTTATCAGTGCGAGCGCCCGCCGGGCGATCTCGTGGGTTTCAGCTGAAACCGCAGCCACGGCCTCACCGACATAGCGAACCTTGTCGCGTGCCATGACCGGCTGATCGTGTACGAAGACCCCGAACCCATCCTTGCCGGGGACGTCCTTGTGGGTAATCACGCACTCGACGCCTTCGAGGGCCTCGGCGGCGGAAGTATCGATGGAAACGATCCGCGCATGCGGGTGGGGACTGCGCAGAACCTGCATATGCAGCATGTCCTGCATCACCATGTCGCCGGCGTATTTCAAGGCACCGGATACCTTGCTCGGCGCGTCGAGACGACGCACGTTGTTGCCGATATAGGACTCGCCCGCGCCATCGGGATCGAGTGCCGTCGCCGGCAGGCGCCCGTTCATCACGTCACGCGCCAATTCGACGGCTTCAAAGATCTTGGTGTAGCCGGTGCAACGGCAGATGTTGCCGCCGAGGCGTTCCTTGATCTCCTCGATATCGGCGTAGGGATTTTCGCGCAGCGCCGACGTCGCGGCCATCACCATGCCCGGAATGCAATAGCCGCACTGGCTGGCACCGGTCTTGTGGAAGGCCTGCTGCAGCGCCGTGAGTTCGCCGCGACCCGCCAGCCCTTCGACCGTCTGGATCTCTGCGCCATCGGCCTTGGCCGTCGGCATCAGGCAGGATTTCACGAGCTTGCCGTCGACGAACACGGAGCAGGTGCCGCACTCGCCCGCGCCGCACCCTTCCTTGGCGCCGGTCAGGTGCACTTCCTCGCGAAGAAAATCGAGCAGGCGGTACTGGCCGTTGATCGGCTTGGCGACCTTGCGGCCGTTGACGGTCATGTTCAGCATTGTGTCAGGCATGGGCTGCCTCCCTTTGCTCTTCGGTGGGCATCGGCGCGCCGCAGGCAACCAGCGCGTCCTCGATCGCCGCTTCCACAAATCCGCGCACCACGCGCTTGCGATATTCAACGCGTGACCGCGAGGCGACGCGATCGGCCGGGATGACGCTTGCCTCGGCAATGAGCCGGCGCGTGATCGCCTGCCCCTTCAACATGTCCTCGATATCGGTCAGCCGCACCGGCACCGGGCCGATGCCGCCAAGCGCGAGACGCACGTCCTCGAACGTGCGTCCGTCTGCGCTGGTCTTCACCAGAGCGACGGCAGACACCTTCGATATGACGAGAGACCGACGCTGACCGACCTTCTGGAACGATCCACCGTAGCCCTTCATGGACCGGCAGGTGACCGCGCAGATCAACTCACCCTTCTCGAGCCGGGTCTTCCCCGGACCGTGAACGAAGGCGTCGATGGAGATCGTGCGATAACGCACCTCGCCGTCAACCAGACGCGCGATCTCCACTTCCGCGTCCATCGCCAGAAGCGGCGGCGTGCCGTCGGCTGCAGGCGAAGCGTTGGCGATGTTGCCGGCGAGCGTTGCCTGTTCGCGCACCTGGTCGTCGGCAAACCAGATGGCGCAGTAAGGCATGCACGGCAGATGCGCCCTCAGCTCGTCGTCCTCCAGGAAGTCCTGGAAGACGACATTTGCGTTGAGGCGAACCTTGCCCTTGGCAATCTCGTAGCCGCGAAACTCATCGACGCGGCTGAGGTCGACGATGGTCGAGAAGTGGATGTCGCCGCCCCGCCCTTCGCGGGCATAGGGCACGACATCCGTCGCTCCCGCGATGATCTTGCCGTCTTCGGGCAGGCGCTCGATCATCTCGAGCGCCTCTCGCAGGTCCTTCGGGCATAGATAGTGATCGAAGGTGAACATCGGCACGCCTCCCTTTGATGCGGCCTATTCGGCTGCAAGCACCTGTTGCGCGGCATGCTTGTTGCGCACGACGACCTTGATCGCATCCTCGACGCGGTCCTTGGCGTAGCGCAGGGCTTCCGGCAGATCCTCCATGTCGAAGGTGTGCGTGTGGATCTTCGTGGCGTCGAAACGCTTCTGGCGCATGAACGCCTCGGCCCGGTGAGTGGCCGTCTTGCCTTCGCCGCGAATGCCGAAAACGTAGATGTTGTTGCGCACGAGATAGGCGACGTCGACCGGTACGGCGTCGCTCGGGAAGGCCGCGAGACAGATCTTGCCGCCGCGATTGAGCATCTGCGCCGCTTCGTTGACCGCGTTCGGCGCGCCCGAGCACTCGACGACATAGTCGACGCCCTTGCCGTCGGTCAGCTTGCGCACGGCCTCGACGGGGTCTTCATTGCGCACGTTGATCACATGATCGGCGCCGAGCTTCTTGCCGATCTCCAGCCGGTTGTCGCGCGTGCCGGTGAGAATGACCGGCTGGGCGCCCAGTGCTTTGGCGACGGCGGCGCCGAGAAGGCCGATCGGTCCGGGACCGCTGACGACGACGCTTTCCCCGGCAACGAGACCGCCGAGTTCGGTCAGGCCGTACATCGCCGTGCCTGCGGTGACGACCAGTGTGGCCTCCTCGTCGCTCATCTCGTCATGAACGTGCACGAGCGTGTTGATGTTGTTGACCTGGTATTCGCAGAACCCGCCATCGGTGGTGAAGCCGTTGGCCCGGTGACCCTTGTCTACGTCGCCGTAGTTCTTTCCGTAGTTGTGGCACGAGGTATACATACCCTGACGGCAGCGCTTGCACTGGCCGCAGCCGGCATGGATCTCGACCGTCACGCGCTCGCCGATCTCGTATTCGTCGACGCCCGGTCCGAGCGCGACGACGGTGCCCATATATTCATGGCCGGGCGTGAAATTCTTGTTGAAGGGCTTGCCGCCCTCGATCTGTGCGGGCGGGCCGTGGTGGATGATCTCCAGATCGGTGGCGCAGATGGCCACGGCATCGATGCGCACCAGCACTTCGGCCTTCTTGGGAGACGGCACGGCTTTGTCCACGAAGGTCAATTGGCCAGGATCGCCGAGAACCCAGGCCTTCATCGTCTCCGGAACCGGGTAGTCGGGGTGGGTCTTCACGCCTTCAGGCATAGCCATGGTTCTTGCTCCTCCAGATAGTGCAAACGGTTAAAGGTCTTAGAAATGTCCGACGCGCAGCCGGTCGGACAGCTTGCGCGCGCATTGCACGACCGCACGCGTCACGTGGGCACGGTAGTCGGCGCTGGCGCGGCTTTTCGGGATCGAAACGCTGATCGATCCGAGGACTGCTCCGGTCCCGTCGCGTAGCGCCGCCCCGTAGCAGATGACGTTGTTTTCCAGCTCCTCGTTGTCGACTGCAAAGCCCTGACGGCGAACGAGCCGCAACTCCTCGATCAGCGCCGAGAGCGAGGTGATGGTGTTGTCGGTGAACCCGGTCAGCCCGTTGTCGGACACGGCACGGGCCATTTCGGTTTCCGGCAGCCAGGCAAGAATCGCCTTGCCGGTGGCCGTGGCATGCGCCGCGCGCATTTTCTTGACCTCGTCGGGCTCGACGTGGGTTGGCATCATGGAGCCGAACTTGATCTGCGTGATGAGCGCGGAGCCGCGCAGCACCGCCATCTGAACACTCTCGCGCAGATTGGCATTGAGTTCCTGCAGGTCGGCATGCACGAAATTCAGAAGATCGAATTCGTGGTTGGCGAGATCTGCGAGATCGCTCAGCTTCGAACTGATCATGTAGCCGCGGCTGCGCCCGGCATGGATGACATAACCGCGTGCCACCAGCGTCGACACCAGATGGTGACAGGTCGATAGATTGAGGCCCGATGATCGGGCCAATTCGTTGAGGAGGATTGGATGATCCTTGCCGGCAAGGATTTCCAGGAGCGTCAACGCCCTGTCGACGGACTGGATCGTCCTGATCTCGCCGGCCTTGCGCGAGCGTACCTCGTCGGTGCGCCCGGTGGCCGGAACATCCTGCCGATCTGTCTCGCTCGCTGACACGGATACAATCTCCTCTACACCGCCAATCGTACGAACGATGTCGAATTTATGTCAAACGGAATTGAAATCGTCAAATTTGATTTGACGATGTGAAATTCACGCGATTGACGTCCACGCCCTCTCGCCTATGTTCTCGAACGAAAGATCTGAGGGCACATGCAATCTGGAGAGGGGAAGACCGCGTGGCAGTCGATTATCTTGTATATGTCAGCCAGGCCACCAAGGCTGTGAGCGATGGCGACCTGAAGGACATTCTCGCCAAGAGCCGGGAATACAATGCCGGCGCCGACATTTCCGGCATGCTCGTCTTCGCCTACGGCCGCGACGGTCGCAGGGGCAGCTTCATGCAACTGCTTGAAGGCGATGCTGGCGAGATCGAGACCCTGCGCGAGAAGATCTTCGCCGATCCGCGCCACCATACCAAGATCGTCATCGAAAAGGGCAGCAAGGCCGAACGGGATTTTTCCGATTGGTCGATGGCCTTCAAGAACGCACCGGAAGACAGCCTCGCCGCCTTCCCGGCTTTTGCCGATCTCGGATCGGACCACTTCTTCGAGCGGTGCCAGACCGGCAGGATCAGCGGCTCGCTCGCCTTTCTGAAGGATTTCTGGGACGCCGATCGCTCCGACGCCTGAGATTTGGCAAGACGTCCCCTACCACCGTATGCCGAACCGGGCGGCATCGTAGATCGCTGCATGGATGTTTCTGGAGGCCACCGCATCGCCGATGCGATAGAGCCAGAACGCGCCCTCACCATTGCGCTCCGGAAAGATCGCACCGCCAGACAGCAGCGCCGCATAGTCGATCGCGCCGCCGTTGCGCGAAGCGGGTTTGAGGTCATGGTAGAGTTCGTCGAGCGGCAATGTGCCGTGCTCGACGACAATCTGATCGACGAACCGTTCCTCGTGCCAGCCTTGCGCATAGTCGGAGCCGAGGACGGCAACCAGCCGGTTGCCCTCGCGCCGCGCCGCAACGAGTCGCGTGTTGATGGTGACGCGAACGCCGTGCTCCTGAAACGCCTTCATGTAGGGCACATGATTGGCCCCGCCCATTTCCGGCGCGAAGAAGCGTTCCGGTGAAACAAGTTCGACCTGACCTCCGGCGCGGGCGATGATCTCGGCCGCGCTCATTGCCTGATGGCCGCCATTGTCGTCGAAGACGAGGACGTTGGCGCCGTGGCGCGCGGTTCCACCGAGAATGTCCCATGAGGACACGACAAGATCCGCTCCCTCGTCGAGCGGCGGCGACTGCGGCATGCCGCCTGTCGCGACGACCACCACATCGGGCGACAGGTCGGCCACGTCGTCGGCCGTTGCGAAAGTGTCGTAGCGGATCACAACGCCCAGCCGCTCCAGCTCCGAAAGACGCCAGTCGACGATGCCGATCAACTCGCGGCGCCGCGGGTTCTTGGCGAGAAGGAGGACCTGGCCACCGGCACGCGACGCCGCCTCAAGAACGGTCACGGAGTGGCCACGCTCGCCCGCAATGCGCGCGGCCTCCAGGCCGGCCGGCCCCGCGCCCACGACGACGACGCGCTGCGGCGTGGAACTGGGCTCGATCTGGTGCGGCAGGCTCGCCTCCCGTCCGGTCGCGGCGTTGTGGATGCAGAGCGCCTCGCCGCCCTCGTAAATCCGGTCGAGACAGTAGGTAGCGCCGACGCAAGGTCGGATGCGCGCCTCTTCGCCGCGCGCGACCTTCGCCGCGATGTGGGGATCGGCGATGTGTGCACGCGTCATGCCGACCATGTCGAGCTTGCCTTCCGCCACCGCGTGCCGTGCGGTCGCGACATCGGCGATGCGCGCGGCGTGGAAAACGGGGAACTTCGTCTCGGCCCGCACTTCACCGGCAAAATCGAGATGCGGGGAGGCCCGCATCCCGGCGATCGGGATGACGCCGGTCAGAGCGGCGTCGGTATCGATATGTCCACGGATCAGGTTGATGAAATCGAACTTGCCGGAGGCGGCGACACGCCGGGCGATTTCGACCCCTTCCGCCCGCGTCAGCCCCTTGTCCCAGTCCTCGTCCGCGACCATGCGGATGCCGACGATGAAGTCACTTCCCACACGCGCGCGCACCGCATCGATGACCTGCCATGTGAAGCGCAGGCGGTTGTCCAGCGAGCCACCGTAATCGTCTTCTCGCAGGTTGGTGGCAGGCGACCAGAAGCCGTCCATGAAATGGCCGTAGGCCTCGAATTCTATTCCATCGAGGCCTGCCGCTTTCATCCGTTCGGCCGCATCGGCATAATCGGCGACGATCCGCTCGATATCCCAATCTTCCGCCGCCTTGGGAAAGGCGCGATGGGCCGCCTCGCGCACGGGCGACGGAGCCAGAACCGGCAACCAGTCGGCCTTGTTGAATCCCGTTCTCCGGCCAAGATGCGTGATCTGGATCATCACCGCGGCGCCGTGTTCGTGGCAATCGTCGGCCAGCCGCCTGAGCCAGGGCACGATCGCATCGTCATAGGCATGCAGATTGCCGAACGCAGGCGGACTGTCGGGCGACACGATCGCCGAGCCGGCCGTCATGGTCAGTGCGATACCGCCGCGCGCCTTTTCGACATGATAGAGCCGGTAGCGGTCCTTCGGCAGGCCATCCTCCGAATAAGCCGGCTCATGCGCGGTCGACATGATCCGGTTCCTGAGCGTCAGATGCTTGAGCTGATAGGGTTGCAGAAGGGGATCGGAAGTCATTGCCATGAATGGTCCATCGAAGTGGCCGCAGACGCCATCAATACCACGCGTCGGCCACTTCGGCTTTGCGTCGCGCGACAAAATCGGACAAGGCCGCGTCGATCGCGGTCTCCAGCGGCGGAGCTTCGTATTCCGCCAGCGCCTGCTTCCAACGGGCATTGGCACGGGTCGCAGCGTCGCTGGCACCAGCGGCCTCCCATTTCTCGAACGCTTCATTGTCGGCCATGGCGCTGTCGAAGAAAGCGGTGCGATAATTGCGCATCGTATGGTCGCAGCCGAAGAAATGGGCGCCGGGTCCCACTTCGCGGAAGGCATCCATGGCAAGCGCATTGTCGTCGATCACCACGCCGGCGAGGTAGGTGTGGAGCGCCCCGCACAGGTCCGTGTCCATCATGAATTTCTCGTAGGACATGGACAAAAGCCCATCGAGGAAGCCGGCCGAATGCAGAATGAAGTTGGCGCCGCAATGCACCGCGGCGAGCATGGACATCGTTCCTTCCGCCATCGCCTGGGCGTCGGGCAGCTTCGATGTCGTGAAGTTTCCTGAACAACGCAGCGGAAGGCCGAGACGGCGCGCAAGCTGACCGACGACCATCGACCCGACGGCCGGCTCCGGCGTACCGAAGGTAGGCGATCCGCTTCTCAGGGACATCGATGACAGGAAATTTCCAAAAATCACCGGAGCACCCGGCCGCTCCAGCTGGGTGAGCGCGCAGCCGGCCATGGTTTCGGCCAGCGACTGCGCAATGGCACCCGCATTCGTCACCGGCCCCATGGCACCGCCCAGAATGAATGGCACGATCACCGCGGCCTGGTTGGCGCGCGCATAAGCACGCAGCGACCGTGTCATCGTCCCGTCCCATACGAGCGGGGAATTCACGTTGACGTTGCCGAGGATCACGCAATTGGCATCGACGAAGTCCGAGCCGAAGAGGATGCGGCACATCTCGATGGAATCCTCGGCGCGCTCCTCAGCCGTCACCGACCCCATGAAAGGTCGATCGGAGTAGCGGATATGGCTTTGCACCATGTCGAGATGTCGCTTGTTGACCGGCAGGTCGACCGGTTCGCAGATGGTACCGCCGGAATGATGCAGCCAGGGCGACGACTGGGCGAGCTTGATGAAGTTCTGAAAGTCTTCCAGCGTTCCGTAACGCCGTCCCCGATCAAGATCCATGACGAATGGCGACCCGTAGGCGGGCGAAAAGACCACGCTGTCACCGCCAATTTCCACCGACCGCGCCGGATTGCGGGCGTGCTGAACGAAGCGGCGCGGTGCGGTCTTGAGAATTTCGGCCAGCATGCCTGGCTCGAACCGGACGCGCACGCCGTCGAGGTTGGCGCCGGCCCGGCGCCAGAGTTCAAGAGCCTCGGGATCGTCGCGAAACTCGATGCCGATCTCCGCCAGAATACGCTCAGCCGTATGCTCGATGCGCAGCAGGCCTTCTTCCGAAAGGATGTCATAGGCAGGAATGGCGCGGCGAATGAATGGCTGGGCCGGAGGCTGCGCCGAAGCGGCGCGCTCGCGTCGTCCCTGTCGTCCCGCGCGCCGGGAAGAACCCTCGTCCTGTCGGCCTGCCGCTGCACCTTCCATCGTGACCTCCCGTGTCGACCACAGTGAGGCTAACTGTGCGCAACACCGTTGTGACGCTGGAAAAAAGTCATGTCTTGTATAATTTCCATTTATGCAAAGCCTGCGTCATCTCCTGCCGTCAGCCGGCGCGCTCGTGGTGTTCGAGGCCGCGGGACGCCTGTCGAGCTTCACCGATGCAGGCCGAGAGCTCGGCATGAGCCAGGCGGCCGTGTCCTATGCGATCCGCCGCCTCGAGGCCCAGCTCGGCACCATGCTCTTTCACCGGAGCCATCGCCGGGTGCGTCTGACCGACGCCGGCGAACGGTTCTTCGCCGATGTGACGCTCGGCCTGTCCCACATTCGCAAGTCCGCCGAGGCCCTTCGGGCGCAAGGATCGGGATCTCACGTCACGCTGGCCGCTTCCACGGCCTTCGCCTCGTTCTGGATGATGCCCCGGCTGCAGAAGCTGCGCGATGAACTGCCTGGGATCGATCTGCGGATTCAGACCTCGGACCGGGATATCGATATCGTGGCCGAAGGAATCCCGCTCGCCGTGCGTGGCGGAACGCCGTCCGATTGGCCGGGTTTTGATTGCGCCGCGTTGGCGCGCGAAGAAATCTATGCCGTGGCCGCGCCTCGCTATCTTGCCAATTTTGGACGTCCCCAAACCACCGCGGCCCTTGCCGGCCATCGGTTGATTCACCTTGAGGAGCCGTTTCGCCCAGCGGCGGATTGGCGGGACTGGTTCCGCAGCGCGGGAGTGCGGGATCTGCCAACCAACCGCGGGCTGGTCATGAACGACTATGCGCTGGTCATCCAGGCGACGATGGAAGGCCAGGGAATAGCCCTCGGATGGCACCACCTTGTCGAACGTCTTGTCGCCGCGGGCCTTTTGGAAAGGATCAGCGATCACGCATTGTTGACCGGCCGATGGTTCCATGTGGTGTGGCCGTCGGCGCGAAACCTCGGCGAATCCGAGCGGCGTGTGCGTGACTGGCTCGCCGCCACCCGCACTCAGCCATGACATTACACTCAAAAGTACCCATGAAATGACTGAAATTCAACCTGAGCTTGCCAAAGCGTCTCATTCCGAAACACACGTTACAGATTGGCAATCAAAATGATGGCAATAACCTGATCGAGTTATCGCTTCGAATAAAGATTCCCCGCAGAATTCGTATGTTACGAGGAATAGGCTGTTGGAGGCATGTATGGATTTGACCGTCGTGGAAGCGTTGCGGATCGCGCTGGCCAAGAGCAAGGCAAACACGATGCAGCGCTACCTCATTGAGATGGCACTCATGGAGGCCATAGCGCCGGACCGGCAGGAACTCGTACCCGAGCATCGCACGCACCTGCAGTAGTGTGCGATCGATCGACAGCAAAGGGCAAACCGACGGCACGATGAGAAGGCCTGACGTGCGCCCCTGATGCAAAACAAAAAATGGCGGCTCCGCAGAGCGCGGAGCCGCCATTTCTTTCGGCATACGCCGGACTGGATCAGAACTTGAACGAGGCCTTGGCGCGCACCGTGTGGACGTCGACGTCGACATCGGTGTCATCGAAGCTGTTGAAGTTGTGATAGAGATATTCGGCACCGACGATGATGTTGTCGGTTGCCGCGACATCGACGCCGCCGCCAACGAGGAAGCCGAAGTCGTCGACGTCTTCACCAGCGAGATCACCATGGGCATATGCGCCGCCGGCGGTCACGTAGGGGAGAACGCGTCCGAGATCGACGCCGGCCTTGGCCTTGGCGCGCGCGATACCGTCGATCTGGCCGACATCGCCGAGAACGTCGTCTTCGACTTCGAGGTCGGCAAAGTCGTAGTCGACTTCACCGCCGACGACGAAACCGCCGAGGTCGTAGTTGTAACCGGCATGCACACCGCCGACGATGCCTTCGCCGTCAACGCCCGGAAGGTCGGGGTCGACGAAGCCGTAGCCAACCTGGCCACCGATGTAGGGGCCGGTCCAGTTGGACTCGGGCTCGACCATCGGAGCGGCCGGCGGCGTGGGCTCATTGTAGACGATGGCATCGGCAGCGAACGCGCTGGTGGCAACGCCGGATGCGAGGATGGTGGTGATAAGAAGCTTCTTCATGATCTGGTCTCCATGGACACACTAACAAAAGGCACTGCCCCCGCAGCAAACTGATCAAGAAATGTATACGAGTTCTTTACGTTCCAAGGGTCGATCGACGAGAACCCACCCCTGTTGCAGTTGCGCAACATCCGGAGATGCAACCAAGCCGGCACAAACCTACCAGACTGGGCTTCAAAGCCCGTTGATAAACGTCACGAGCCGGTCCGCAGCCTGTTCGACCTGATCGAGGCGACGGTGGAAGCAGGCGCGGAGGAACTTTTCGCCGCCCCGCCCAAACGCGGTGCCCGGCGCCAGTCCCACCCCTGCCCCGTCCACGAGATCCAGGGCAGCTTGCCGGGTATCGGCCATCCCCTCGATCGCGAAGAAGGCATAGAATGCGCCCTGAGGCTTTGCGAGGCGCACCCGTTCGGTTGCGATCAGCGCGTCGCAAAGCAGATCACGCGCGCGACTGGCCCGATCGATCTGGCTCGCCAGGAACGCTTCGCCTTCGTCCAGCGCCAGCACCGCACCCTGCTGCATGAAGTGGGCGACACCCGAGGTCGAGTACTGGATCAGATTTTCCAGCACCTGCCCCAGCTCGCGCGGAGCATGGATCCAGCCGATGCGCCAACCGGTCATCGACCAGTTCTTTGAAAAGGAGTTGACGAAAAGGATCCGGTCTTCGGCTGCCGCTACATCGAAGAAGGACGGCGCGCGGGCGCCTTCATAAAAGAACCGCGCATAGATCTCGTCGGCGATGATCCAGAGCCCGTGCCGCCGGGCGAGCGACAGGATGTCGGCAAGCTGATCCGCACCCGCCGTGAAGCCGGTCGGATTGGCGGGCGTGTTGACGAAGATGGCGCGCGTGCGTGCAGTGATCGCATCTTCGACGCGCGACAGGTCGAGAGACCATCCCTCCTCGCCGTGATCGAGCACCACGGGAACAGGCTCGGACCCCGAAATCTCCAGCGCCGCCTTGAAGTTTGGCCACGCCGGGGAGAAATAGACGATCTCGCTACCCGGCCCCGCCACCGCTTCGATCGCAATCCTGATCGATTGCATGCCGGACCCCGTGACGAAGAAATTCTCCGGCTGAAAGGTGCGACCGAAGTGACGCGCGTGATAATCGGCCAGCGCCCGGCGCAGCTCGGGAATGCCCCGCTGCCATGTATAGAAGGTTTCGCCCTTCGCCAGTGACTCAACGACGCCCCGCGCGATGAACTCCGGTGTCGCCAGATCGCCCTCGCCGACCCAGAGCGGAATGAGGTCGGGACGCCCCCGGCCATGATTGACGACTTCGACGATGCCGCTTTCCGGTGCCTGCCGGGCGAGCGGGTTGAGGTGGTCGATGAGTGACAACGGGCAATCTCCGCCGATGGAATTTTGGTCCGTCGGCGATAGCCCAAATCGTTGCCGCGATCACGTCATATCCGATGATGGACCGATCGCGCCGCGTGATGAAACATCGTGCTCAGCGTTTCAATAGGTCGCGGATTTCGGTCAGGAGCAGGATGTCCGGCGGCGGTGCCTTTGCCTCGGCCGGATCCGGCTGTTTGCGCCGAAGCCGGTTCACGGCCTTGACCATCAGGAAGATGATGAAGGCAAGGATGAGGAAGTTGATCAGCACGGTGATGAAGTTGCCGTAAGCGAGCACGGCGCCCTGCTCGCGCGCCGCCGCCAGCGAGTTTGCGCTGACGTCACCGGAAAGCGGCAGGAAGTAGTTCGAAAAGTCGACCCCCGATCCGAGGATAGCCCCGACGATCGGCATCACGATGTCGTCGACGGCGGACGACACGATGAGACCGAAGGCGCCGCCGATGATGACCCCCACCGCGAGGTCCATCACATTGCCACGCGCGATGAATTCCTTGAACTCGTTCAACATGAGCTTGTCTCCCCGAATGGAACAGCCGTGCCGCAACCTGGGCGGAAAGGATTGGCAGCCCGCCCTTTACAGGCGAGAATTTAGCATAAGCAGCGGGAATGATAAGATAAAACAATAGCCGATGCGGGCGGGGCGATTTGCCGTCGCAGCGTTTGCCGCTATGGTCGATGCGGGGAGGCGGATCGGCCTCGTGGCGCGGGAGGCTTAATGGTCGCCGGTTGGGTCATATTCTGCTCGGCCTTGCTCTACATCATGCTGCTGTTCGCCATAGCAAGCTATGGCGACAGGATCGGGATGCGGCCCAAGCGGCGGCTTGCGGGCCGGCCGGTGATCTACTCGCTGAGCCTGGCGATCTACTGCACCTCATGGACCTATTTCGGCTCGGTCGGGCTTGCCGCCGACAAGGGCTGGGAGTTTCTGGGCATCTATATCGGGCCGATCCTGATGTTCACGCTCGGCTTCCCGATTGTGCGCCGCATCGTGCGCCTCGCCAAGGCCGAGAAGCTGACCTCCATCGCGGATTTTATCGCCGCGCGCTACGGCAAGAACCCACTGGTTGCCGGTATCGTCGCGACGATCGCCGTTATCAGCGCGATCCCCTACATCGCGCTTCAGTTGAAGGCGGTTTCCAGCACCGTTACCGCGATGGTCGATGCCAACGATCTGGAACAGATCCAGAGCTCCTTTTTCCTGACGGAGATTTCGCTCACGGTGGCATTCCTGCTTGCAGCGTTTGCCGTGATCTTCGGGACGCGCCACACCGACGCGACGGAACACCAGGACGGGCTCATCCTCGCCATTGCGATGGAATCGGTGGTCAAGCTGGTCGCCTTCACCATGGTCGGGTTCTTCGTCGTCTTCTGGCTCTATGACGGACCGGCCGAACTCTTCCAGCTGGCGCGTTCGCATGAACTGGCCATGACGGCGATGGCGCACGAGACTTCGCTTGGCCGCTGGGTCCTGCTGACCGTCCTTTCTGCCTTCGCAATCCTGCTTCTGCCGCGCCAGTTTCACGTCACGGTCGTCGAGAACCGCACGCAGGGCGAACTGAAGATGGCCGCGTTCCTCTTCCCCGCCTATCTGATCGCCATCAATCTCTTCGCGCTGCCGGTAGGGCTCGCTGGATTGATGGCCTTTGACGGCGCCGGCGACGCCGACCTCTACGTTCTGTCGCTGCCCCTTGCCTACGATGTGCCCGAACTGACGCTGATCACCTTCATCGGCGGCTTTTCCGCAGCCACGGCCATGGTCATCGTTGCCTCGGTCGCCATCGCCATCATGATCTCCAACGACATCGTGATGCCTATCCTTTTGCGCCAGCAGTTCTTTCGGCGTGCCGTGGCGCGCGGCGATTTCACACGCACGATCCTGCGCATCCGCCGCACCGCGATCTTCGTCACCGTATTCCTCGGCTATGCCTATTACCGCGCCGCCGACGTGAGTGGTGGCCTGTCGTCCATAGGGTTGCTGTCCTTCGCGGCCATCGCCCAGCTCGCGCCCGCACTCTTCGGCGGGCTCATATGGCGCGGCGGCAATGCAAGAGGCGCGGTCGCCGGTCTCGTCGGCGGGATTCTCGTCTGGGTTTATCTGCTCCTCGTGCCCAGCCTGGGGGGACCCGACAATTCCTATATTGCCGCCAACATCCTCGCATTCATGGTGCCGGGAACGGCCGCCTTTTCGCCGCCCAACTCCGACCCGCTCTTCAATGCGACGATCCTCAGCCTGTCGATCAATATTCTGCTCTACGTTCTGGGATCGCTGTCGCGCGAACTCACCCCGCTGGAGCGGCTGCAGGCCAACACCTTCATCCCGCAGCGCTCACTGGCCAACCCGGCATCGGGACGCTGGTCGACCAAGGTGACCGTCAAGGACCTGAAACAGACGATCGCCCGCTACCTCGGCGAACGGCGCACCGAGCGCTCCTTCCACACCTACGAGACGACGACAGGGCGGTGGCTCGAGCCGGCCTCGGCCGTCGACATGGGCCTCGTGCGCTTTTCCGAGCAACTGCTTGGCAGCGCCATCGGCTCGGCCTCCTCGCGTCTCGTCCTCTCGCTTCTCTTTCAAAAGCACGACGACTCATCCGCCGCCACTGCGCGCCTCCTCGACGAGGCCTCCGAGGCCTTGCAGTACAACCGCGACCTCCTGCAGACGGCGCTCGGCCAGATGGATCAGGGCATTTCCGTCTTCGATGCGACCAACCGGCTGACGGTCTGGAATACGCGTTTTCGCGACCTCCTCGGCCTACCGGAGGCGGTCGGCCAGGTCGGCTTCCCGCTGACCGAGATCATCGCGATACTGAAGGAGCGAGGCGATCTGGACGCAGCGGGGGGCAAACGCCTGCTGGCCGACTTCATGGTGATGGACCACGCCTTCGAGCTGCAGTTGCCCAGCCTTGAGCGGATCATCGAAATCCGCTCCAACCCGATGCCGGACAAGGGGGTGGTCACGACCTATGCCGACATCACCCAGCGCGTCGCGGCGGACAAGGCACTGAAGCAGATCAACGAGACGCTAGAACAACGTGTGGTCGAGCGTACGTCGGAGTTGACGCGGGTCAATCAGGAACTGGCCGACGCCAGGGCCGGGGCCGAAGAAGCCAATATCGGCAAGACCCGCTTTCTGGCGGCGGCCGGTCACGACATTCTGCAACCGCTGAACGCGGCGCGTCTCTATTCATCGTCCCTGGTCGAACGCATCGGTGATTCGGAAAATCGGGAGATCGTGGCCAACATCGATTCCTCGCTGGAATCGGTCGAGACGATCCTGGGCGCGGTTCTCGACATCTCGCGCCTCGATACCGGGGCGATGAAACCGCAAGTCTCCTCGTTCCTCCTCAACGACCTGCTGCGGCGGGTGGAGACGGATTTCGCGCCGATCGCGCGCGCGAAAAACCTTTCCTTCAAGGTCATGCCGACATCGGTCTATGTTCGCTCCGACCCGAACCTGATGCGTCGTCTCGTCCAGAACCTCGTATCCAATGCGATCAAGTACACGATCGATGGCGGCGTCCTCATCGGCGCGCGTCGACGTGGCCCGTATGTCGAGATTCAGGTCGTCGATACCGGCATCGGCATTCCGACATCGAAGTTCCGCACGGTGTTCCGCGAGTTTGCGCGTCTGGACGAGGGGATGAAGACGGCGAGCGGCCTGGGGCTTGGCCTGTCGATCGTCGATCGCATCGCACGCGTTCTCGACCATCCGGTCAGCCTGCGATCCATGGCTGGCCGGGGTACCGACTTCCGCGTGCGCGTGCCGATCGAGACCCATCTCAAGCGGCCGGTCGCAAGCCCCGTCCGGCGCGCGCCGCCCCTGCCCGCCACACCGCTGACGGGGCTGAAGGTCCTGATCATCGACAATGAACCGACGATCATCGAAGGCATGAAGGTTCTTCTCGGCGGGTGGGGCTGCCAGGTGGAAAGCTTGACGGCGCTCGCCGATATCGGCGTGCCGACGATGGCTGGCCAGGGCACGCCGACCATGCCCGATGTGGTCGTTGCCGATTATCACCTTGACGACGGCGACGGCATCGACGCGGTTCGCCGCTTGCGGGCCCTCTGGAATACCGATCTTCCCGCGCTGCTGATCACAGCCGACCGTTCCGCGGAAGTGCGCGGGGCCGCCGAAGCCGAGCGCATTGCCGTGCAGAACAAGCCGGTGCGTCCGGCAGCCCTGCGCGCATTTCTCAATCAGGTCGTTGCGGCGCGGCGCACCGCTGCCGAATAGGCTGAGGCGACGCCCATACGTCCATCCACGGCCGCGTTACGAGGCCGCAGGCGTTTCGCTCTGCATGCTCGGCAGGGCACCGACGCCGATCTTGGAAAGCTGGATCACAGCCTGGGTGCGGCTGTCGACATCGAGCTTTTGAAGGACCGCCGAGACGTGGGCCTTGATCGTGGCTTCGGACACGCCGAGTTCATAGGCGATCTGCTTGTTGAGCAGACCTTCCGCCAGCATGCCGAGCACGCGGGACTGCTGCGGTGTAAGGGTCTGCAGCCGGCGAATGAGATCGGTGACGTCCGTTTCCGGCTCATCGTCGATATTGATGGCCGGAGGCGTCCACAAGCCGCCGTCGAGCACACGCCGGGCAGCCTCCCGAATGTCATCAATGCTGGCAGATTTCGGAATGAAGCCGGATGCGCCGAGGTCGAGCGATCGGCGGATCGTGGCGGGATCGTCCGATGCCGACACGACGACGACGGGAAGACTGACGAACTCCGCCCGGAAGGCGATGAGCCCTGACAAGCCGCTGACACCCGGCATGGTGAGGTCCAAAAGGACCAGGTCCGCCTCGCGATTGTCGAGCGCGGCCTGCCGGGCCGTGTTGAAATCGCCGGCCTCGACGATCCGTGTATCTTCGCCGAGACCAACGAGGGCCTGGCGCAGCGCGCCACGAAAGAGCGGGTGGTCGTCTGCGATGATGATCGTCAGGTCAGTTGTCACCCGTGCCCTCCCTCACAGCACCAGGATCGATCTCCGGTCACCCCTGGATGCTGCGTCGTTTGCACGAATGCTAACGGTCTGAACCCGCCACGCAAAATGGTTTCTGCCGTCATCCACCGCGGCTGTCGGACGACGCCCCGGCCAGCGCGGCCCTCAAGCGGGGCCAGCGCGCGACGATCCACACCACGAGCCACAGGTTGCCGAGAAATGGCAGAGGCAGGCACCAGGCCACTGTCGGCACGACACCGCGCTCGAAAAGCGCAATGATCACGGCGCCGATAACGAGCCCGAGATAAAGGTCGGCGAGCGTCACCCGACCCCACGGATCGGCAAGCAGGAAGCTGCCTGCCGCCCCGAAGTCGCCGGTCTGAAATGCGTAGAGGATAAGAGCGCCGAGACCGATGCCGAGCAATGCGATGACGATGCGCATGGTGCCTCCTTTCATACCGAGCGATTGCGTTGGGGCGCACCTGCCTTATGGTGCGCACGCGCCCTCTCACATGGCGCAGAAAGCCGTCGGGACCAGGAGGCATGCCTTGAACGATCCGCAACGCCAGCCCGCGATGACGCTCGACCCGGCCTGGTTCGACCCGGCGAACGTGCCGGCCGAAACGGCCCGGTTCAACGCCGACCTTGTCGCACGACTGTCGAAAGGCCCCGATGTCTGGTCGCGCCCGCTGGCGGACGTGCGCCAGGCAAGAGCGGCGGGCCTCGGGACATTTCCCCTGCCACCGCCCGATGCGGCGGCCGAGTGTGCGACGATCGAGGGCAAGCACGGACCGATCCAACTGCGCCTGATGCATCCCAAAACCGCACGGCCACGCGGCACGTACCTGCATTTCCACGGCGGCGGCTGGGTGATGGGGTCCGCCCGCGAGAACGACGACCGCCTGCGCAGGCTGTGCGAAGCGGCGCGCCTTTCGATCGTTTCGGTCGATTACCGCCTCGCGCCGGAAAGCCCCTACCCGCAGGGTCCCGACGACTGCGAGACGGCGGCGCTGTGGCTTATCGGGGACGGCGGCGCCGACCTTGAACGATCGTTTCTTGCCATCGGCGGCGAATCGGCCGGTGCACACCTGGCCGCGGTGACGTTGCTGCGTCTGCGCGAGCGCCACCATGCGAGCCCTTTTGCGGCGGCGCTGATGACGGCCGGCTGCTACGATCTCTCGCTGACGCCGAGCGTCCGCAACTGGGGGGACGAAAAACTCGTCATCAACACGCGCGACGTGGAGCAGTTCGTCGCGCATTTTCTGGCGCGCGGCGGCGATGCCGCATCGCCCGACATTTCGCCCCTGCACGCCAATCTGGAAGGCATGCCGCCAGCCCTGTTCTCCTGCGGCACGGCCGATCTGCTGATCGACGATACGCTATTCATGGCAGCGCGCTGGCTGGCTGCCGGCAATCGCACCGGCCTGTCCATCCACCCCGGCGGCTGCCATGTCTTCCAGGCATTCGATACGCAGCAGGCCCGCCTCAGCCTGCGGGAGATGGAGGATTTTCTGTCCGCCGCGGCCGATACATCATCCGCCTGAAATCAGGTTCGATCGGGCGCAGGCTCGCTGTTCTCTTCGCCGTCGAAATCACGATTGAGATCCTCGACGATCGAGAAGAACCGGCGCATAAACGTCTCCATGATGCCCATGGTGCGGTCGATTTCCTCGTCCGTCGGCAGCGCATCGCCGTCCCGTGCGCCATCTCCAATCGCCGACTCGAGCGCCGCGACCCTGTCTTCCAGCGAATCGAGTTGTCTTTCGAATGCCTCGCGGTCGTCGGCAGCCAGTTGGCAGACCATCTGCTCGCCGCGCTCGCGGCAGATCGAGACTTCTCCCGTCATCGTGTCAAGACGCACATAGCCATCGTCGGTCGGGTTCATCGTGTAACGATTGGCATCTTGCGCAAGGGCCGGGATAGCGAGGGCTGCGGTCAGGAGACCGCCGCAGATCATGGTCGAAATCCGTGCCATGGATGTCAGGTCTCCAGGTGTTTGCGGCGCCCGAATGCGGCCAAGAGGTTATCCACTGGAGCGCCACCGATCATGGTTGCATGCCCATATGGCATTGAAAGGCGTCCAAAATAGGATATCGGTAGCGGGCAATGGAAGGGACGATCATGCATTCGACGATCTACAAGCTGGCCCCGAAAGCCCAATGGGCCGAAGCCGAGGCGCGCGGCCAGTTCACCGGAGCGCCGATCGATCATCAGGACGGCTATATCCATTTCTCGACTGCCGAGCAGGTCGAGGAAACGGCGGCAAAACACTTCAAGGGCGCCGATGATCTTCTCCTGATCGCCGTCGACCCGGCAAAGCTCGGGGATCTGCTCAAATACGAGCCATCCCGAGGCGGCGCGCTGTTCCCGCATCTTTACGGGCCGCTGCCGCTGTCGGCGGTCCTATCGGTCGAGGAGTTGCCGCTCGGCGAAGCCGGACGCCATCAGTTTCCGGAGATGAACCGGTGAGCCGCGCACTGAATGCCCTTGGCCGGGGGCTCCTGCACCGGCTCGATCCTGAGACGGCGCACGGCCTTGCCCTTCGTGCGCTGGCGAACGGGCTGGTCAGCGCACCACCGGTGCCCCGCGACAAGCGGCTCGAAACCAAGGTCGCGGGCCTGACCTTGCCAAATCCGGTCGGGATGGCTGCGGGCTTCGACAAGAACGCCGAGGTGCCGAATGAACTGCTGAAGCTCGGCTTCGGCTTTGTCGAAGTCGGCACGGTGACACCGCGCCCCCAGCCCGGCAATCCTCGCCCGCGCATCTTCCGCCTCCGCGACGACGACGCGATCATCAATCGCCTCGGCTTCAACAATGACGGCCATGAGCGCGCGTTGGCGCGCCTCAAGACACGCTCCCGCCGTGCCGGCATTCTCGGGGTCAATATCGGGGCCAACAGGGACAGCGAGGACCGGATCGCCGACTATGGGGCCGGCATCAAGGCGTTCTCCGGGGTGACCGACTATTTCACGGTCAACATTTCTTCGCCCAACACGCCCGGACTTCGCGACCTCCAGTCCGCGGAGAACCTCGAAGAACTGCTCAAGGCCGTGACCGCGGCGCGTGACGCCTCGTCCAACATCTCGGGCAAGCGCATCCCGATCTTCCTGAAGGTCGCGCCGGACCTTGACGACGAGGGCATCGAAACGATCGCAAGGTCGACCGCTGGCATCGACGGCATCGTCGTGTCCAATACGACAATCGCACGACCGTCCCTGCACGATGCCGACAAGGCGCGTGAAACGGGCGGGCTATCCGGCCGGCCGCTTTTCGAGCGCTCGACCATCGTCCTTGCCCGGATGCGCCGTGCCATAGGCCCCGAGATGCCGCTCATCGGCGTCGGGGGGGTCGACGGAGCCAAGACCGCGCTCAGCAAGATCATGGCCGGGGCCGACCTCGTCCAGCTTTACAGCGGCTTTATCTTCCGCGGTCCGACGCTGATGAACGAGATTCTCTCCGGTCTCATCGAAACGCTCGATCGCGATGGCGAAGACTCGATCGCCGCCTATCGCGACCGCGAAACCGAGGAGTGGGCAGCACGCCCTCTCACGGCGTGAACGTCTCGTCCGCTCGCCGCCTGACGAGCGACAGAAGCGTCAAGCCGCGCAGGCCCAGGAAGACGTTGAACGCGGCCCAAAGGCCGTGATTGCCGGTGGATGGCACGATCAGCCAGAGCATCAGCAAATAAAGTACCAGCGACACCAGCATCATGTTGCGCATGTCGCGTGACCATGTCGCGCCGATGAAGACGCCATCCATCTGGAAGGCGAGCACGCCGGAGAGCGCGCTCAGTGCCGCCCAGACCAGATATGTATCGGCAGCCTCCCTGACGTCCGGCGCAGTGGTCATGACATCGATCAGGATCGGCCCGGCAAGGAGGAAACTGGCTGCACCGATCCCCGACAGGATAAAGCCCCAGAAAATCGTGAGCCGGATCGCCTTGTCGAACGCGGCCCGGTGATTGGCGCCGATTGCGCGACCGCCGATCTGTTCGGCGGCTGTGGCGAGCCCGTCGAGATAGAAGCTCGCGACGAAGAAGAAATTCATCAGCACCGCATTGGCCGCAAGAACGACCGGCCCGAACTGGACGCCCGCCCGCGTGAAGAAGGCGAACGCCGCCAGAAGCGCCATCGACCGGATCATGATGTCGCGGTTGAGCGACATCAGCCGCAACAGTGACTGGCGATTGCCGATTGTCGCCCAGCCGGGCGTTGCTGACCTGTCAAACCGGCTCCAGATGAAGAGGAAGCCGCCGAGGGCCCCAGTGAGTTCCGCGATGACAGTGCCCCACGCGACACCGGCCAGCCCCCAACCCAGCCCGAGTCCGAGCCAGAGCGACAGTACGACGTTGCTGCCGTTGATCGCGGCTTGCAGCAGCAGTCCGATCGTTCCCTCCCCCCGGCCAAGCACGAATCCGAGGATGGCATAATTGACGAGGGCGGCCGGTGCGGACCAAAGCCGAATGGCGACATAGGATTCGGTGGCGGCGCGCACGTCCGGGCCCGGGTCCATGAATGCAAGGCCGGCCGCCATGATCAACGGGCCGGCCAGCAGGATCGCGGTGCCGATGATCATCGCCAATGTCAGCGACCGCCAGAAGACCGCCTGCTCCTCGCGCCCGTCATCACGGCCGAAGGCCTGGGCCACGAGGCCTGTCGTCGCCGAGCGCAGAAAATTGAAGGTCGCGAAGACGACATCGAATATGATCGCACCGACAGCCAGTCCGCCGATCAGCGCTGCCTGGCCCAATTGTCCCACGACCGCCGTGTCCGTCAGCCCGATCAGCGGCGTCGTGATGAAGGCAAGCGTCATTGGCAGCGCAATGGCGACCACCGAACGGTTGGTTACCTCGAATGGGCGCGAGGCCGAAGCTGTCGCCTCACTGGGCGGGCGATTGCGCACTGCGATCGATCCTGCTGGAAAATGCAGCAACCTTGCCGCTCGCGCGCCGATTCGCAAGGGCCGTCAGCGCCCATGCACCCTCCCCGCGAGCGCCTTGCGCCCTATAACCGCAGACATGATCCTGCCCATCGTTCACACGCCGTCCTATGATGCGAACTTTCCGGCCCATCATCGCTTTCCGATGGGCAAGTACACAAGGCTCGCCGAAATCCTGAAGGTAGAAGGCCTCGCCCCGCGCGGTTTCCTCCAGCCGGACTTCCTGCAGGAAACGGCGCTCAAGCTTGCGCACGACCCGATCTATGTCGATCAGGTGATCGCCTGCGCAGTCCCCGAGAGCATCGAGAAGGTGATCGGCTTTCCCGTTTCCGAGCGCGTTTCGCGGCGCGCCCGTGCCGCCGCGGCGGGCACGCTCCTTGCCGCTCGGGTCGCGCTCGAACAGGGCCTAGCCTGCAACACGGCCGGCGGCAGTCATCATGCCCGGCGTGCACACGGCGCCGGCTTCTGCACGTTCAACGATGTCGGCGTGACAGCATCGCAACTTTTGAGCGAAGGCACCATCGGCGCCGCACTGGTCGTCGACCTCGATGTGCACCAGGGTGACGGCACGGCGGACATCTTCCGCGACGAAGCCCGTGTGTTCACGCTTTCCATTCATGCCGAGCGCAACTATCCGCATAACAAGATCGCTTCCGACATGGATATCGGACTGCCCGACGACGTGAAGGACGACGCCTATCTCGAGGTTGTCGCGCACGCTCTGGCAGGGCTTGGCGGCTTTGCACCGGACATCGTCTTCTACAATGCCGGCATCGATCCGCACGAGGAAGATCGCCTTGGCCGGCTGTCGCTGACGAATGACGGGTTGGCGCGGCGCGACCGCATGGTGATCAGCCACTTCCGTGAACGCGGCATCCCGGTCTGCGGCGTGATCGGCGGCGGGTACGGAAAGGATGTCGAGGCACTCGCCTGGCGGCATGCCATCCTGTTTCGCGAAGCTTTCAAACTGGCGTGATGGCTACCGGCCCGACAGAACCATCGCCCAATAAGGCTCCCCACCATTATTCGGATCATAGGCAACGGCGACGCCGACACCGGTGAAACGCTCGTCGAGCGTGTTGCGTCGGTGGCTGGCCGACACCTCCCAGGCACGCAGCGCGCGCTCGACCGTGTCCTGTCCGGTTGCAATGTTTTCAGCAGCCGGCAAGGCAACATCCTGGCGTTTCATCCGGCGCGGAAAATCCGCCCCGAGCCCGATATTGTGCGCCATCTGCCGGTTCTCGGCCATGGTCCGGGCATGCTCGAGTGCTGCCGCCGAGGCAGCCCGGTCGTGGCGCAGAGCCGTCTGACCGTTGGAGAGCCTGAAAGCGTTGATCCGCTCGATCGCCTCAGACGTTACGATGCGCCCCTCGACCGAGCGGGAGGACAGCGAGCCGCAGCCGGCAAGAGCTGCCAGCAGGAACGCCCCGCCGGATGCGAGAAGGGTACGACGCTCGAATGGCAAAGAGGTCAGTTCCGGTAGCTGAAGACACGCAGGACAAGGAAGATCGGGATAACCACCAATGCGCCAAGGGCGAGATAGCGCCCGACACTGCCGAACGCTTCGAAACCCAGATCCCACAGATAGAGGACGAAGTTCCGCAGCCAGTAATAGACGTCCATCGGATACCAGTTCATCGCGCTCATGATGACGCCGACAATGAACGACACGATCAAGAGCTTGATCACCGTGCGGCCCGGTGTGTCCCCTAGAAATCGCGTTACCCTGCCCGACATTGCGCTGCCCATCACTGACTGTCGCGAAGCCGACGCGGCCCGCTCTCATTCGCGCAGTTAGGTTCTCATTGCGGCCTTGGCAAGGCGTTACGCGTGTAAGGCCGTTGGCATCCACCCTCAGGGCAGCATCTTCTCCAGTGTCTCCAGCGTATCCGCCTCACGCGCCGGCTTGTCCCAGCGAAGACGCGATATCCGGGGAAAGCGCATCGCCACGCCCGACTTGTGCCGCGCCGATCGGTTGAGCCCCTCGAAGGCGATTTCGAGCACCAGGCCCGTCTTTAAGTTGGCGCGCACGGAACGCACCGGCCCGAAGCGCTCTACAGTGTTGTCGCGCACATATTTGTCGATCTGCTTCAGTTCCTCGTCGGTGAAACCGAAATAGGCCTTGCCGACAGGCACCAGCTCACCGTCTTCCGGAACGCCCTTCCAGACCCCGAATGTATAGTCCGAATAAAAGCTCGAACGCTTGCCGTGGCCGCGTTGGGCGTACATCAGCACGGCATCGATGAGAAACGGCTCCCGCTTCCATTTGAACCAAGGTCCGCGCGGCCTTCCGGGAACATACGCGCTGTCCCAGCGCTTCAGCATCAAACCCTCGATGATCGGATGAGGCGGCTCGCTGCGGAAATCGACGATCTGCGACCAGTCGTCGAACGGCACCAGCGGCGAAATGTCGAAGCGTTCCGGATCGAGATGCTGCACGAAACGCTCCAGCCGGCGGCGGCGCTCACGAAACGGCTCGGCCCGAACATCCCGATCGCCGTCCTGCATGAGGTCGTAGGCGCGGATGAAGGCCGGGTAGGATTCGATCGTTTTCGCCGAGACGATCTTGCGGTTCAGCCGTTGTTGAAGGTCCCCGAAACTGCCGATCTCGATACGCTGTCGCCCGTCATCGAGAAGATCCCCGCTGCGATGACCGACAAGCAGTTCGCCGTCCATCGATCCTTCGAAATTAAGATGCTCCATAAGGTCTGGAAAAGTCGCCGAGATATCGTCGCCGGTGCGGGTATAAAGACGCCTGACACCGCCCTCGGCCGTCGCCTGCACGCGGATACCGTCCCATTTCCATTCGGCGGCGTAGTCGGCAGGATCGAGTTTGTCGAGATCGCCATCCTCGATCGCCGTTGCCAGCATCACCGGGCGGAAGGGCGCGGCGGCGAGATTGGCGGGTTTGTCGGTGTGACCCTCGAGCCAGGCAAAAAGCGGCAGATAGGGAATGTCGAGACCGTGCCATAGCTCCTCGATCGCCGTCACGTCGACCTTGCCGAAATCAGCCAGCGCTTGCTTGGCAAGCCGCGCGGAAACGCCGATCCGCATTCCGCCGGTCACCAGCTTGATCAGCGCGTAGCGGCCGGACGCATCCAGCCGGTCCAACCAATCGGCCACCAGGGCCGGCGCCTTGGCGCGCGTTGCCGCATGCAGTGTCTCGACCACCTCAAGAAGCGTCGGCGCATCGTTCGCACCCTGGGGCCGATCTTCCCCGACGGGCCAGATCAGGGCGATGGTCTCAGCCAGATCGCCCAAGTAATCATACGACAGGGCGAAGAGGACCGGATCGACCCGTTCCTCGACAAGGCCCCGGAGCATGGCCGGCTTGATCGAGGCGATCGAAAGATCACGCGTGATCGCCGCCAGCGCCAGCCCCCGTTCGGGATCGGGCACCTCGTTGAAATAATCGACCATCAGCTTGAGCTTGCCGTTGCGCGACGGCGTCAGGACCAGCCGGTCGAGTAGCTCGGCGAACCGTTTCATCGCACCGTGCGTCTCATTGCGCGGGCACCAGTTCGATGACCTCGAAGAAGGTCGGATCGGGCGGCGCCATGCCGCGGCTCTGGCCCGAAACGAGATAGAGCGTACCCCCGTCCGCGAGCGCCACGCCGACCTTGTTGCCGAAATTGTCGTTTTCGCCATTCGTGGGCGCGTCGCGATCGTAGGTGGTCTGCGCATGGTCCTCGAGGAAGGTACGGCCCATATAGGCCCGCACGCCGTCGGCCCATGGGAAAAGCCCCGCGGTCAAACGCTCGCCGCTGACCTTGCGCACTTCCATGCCGCCCTCGTTCTCCTCGATCTCGCATCGGTGCGTTCCCACGCGGCGCGCGCCCTGATCCAGGAACCCATACCAATACACCGTGCAGCGGTAGGAACCGGGGACGACCACCGTATAGTCGAGATCGGGAGCGCCGCTCGAGACGAGGTCCGCGATCCGGTCGGTCTCGCTATCGTGGGCTTCGTCGCGCGCATCAAGGTCTTCCAGCGTTGCGGCCACTCGAGCGGACAAATCCCTGATCGAATGAAGGTCCTCTTGCGCCATCAAGCCCTCGGTCTGCTGGCATGCCGCATCGCAGCCCGATTGGGCGGCGTCGGGCGCGCTGGTCATCGTCTCGGGCGCACCTTCTGCAAGGGGCGGAATAGGGTTGCCCAGTTCCACGACCTTGCTCGCCTTGTCCATGACACAGACCCGCTCGACGCGCTCGCCGTCTTCGCTGCCGCTGACGACGGCAAGCCCATAGGTCTGTGATCCGAACGGATCGACCCGGATTTCCGGTTCGATCATGCGCTCACTCGCAAGGGCCAGACATTCCCGCGTGATGGAGAGGCGAAATTCGTCCCAGGCAGCGGGCGATGCCGCAAGGGCGGGCGCGGTGAAGCTGGCCGATGCAAGGGCCGCAAGCAGTACCGAACGCAACATGATGAATTCCTTTGATGTATCGGGGTCAAAAATCACTCGGCTTCATCCTCGTAACCGATCAGGTGAAGCGGACGGGCGCGGATGCCTTTCGTTTCGCACCAGCGCACCAGCGCCTCCTCGCGCCCATGCGTCACCCATACCTCGGAAGGCGCGATGGTGGTGATGGTGTCCACCAGTTCGTCCCAGTCCGCATGGTCCGAGAGGATCAGCGGCAGCTCGACACCGCGCTGCTTGGCCCGTTGCCGCACCCGCATCCAGCCTGATGCGAAGCAGGAGACCGGATCGGGAAACCGCCGCGCCCACCGGTCTGCGAATGCCGATGGCGGCCCGACGACGATCGCGGCGGCAAATGCGCCTTTGCTTGCGTTATCGACTGTGGCAGGAGCGAGCGGGCCGAGCGCAATGCCCTGGCTTTCGTAATAGTCGCAGAGCGTCTTGAGCGCCCCGTGGATATAGATCGTGTCCTCATGCCCTTCATCGCGCAAAAGACGGATGACGCGCTGGGCCTTGCCAAGTGCATAGGCACCGACAAGATGCGCCCGATCCGGGAACTGTCGCAGCGAACGCAGCAGCTTCTGGATTTCGGCGCGGTCGTCCGGGTGTCGAAAGACCGGCAGCGCGAAGGTTGCTTCGGTTATGAACACATCGCAGGCGATCGGCTCGAAGGCTGCGCAGGTCGGATCGGGCCGCGGCTTGTAGTCGCCCGAGGCGACAATTTTCATTCCGTCCTTCGCAACCGCGATCTGCGCCGAGCCAAGGACATGGCCGGCCGGATGGAAGGAGACGTCCACCCCGTTGATCGTCAGCGCTTCGCCCAAGGCGGCCACTTGCCGCTCCTTGGCGAAATCCGCACCGTATCGGATCGCCATGATGTCCAGCGTCTGCGCCGTTGCCAGGACGCGCACATTGCCGGGCCGCGCATGGTCGGCATGCCCGTGTGTCACGAGGGCGCGCTCGACCGGCCGCACCGGATCGATGTAGAAATCGCCGGGCGGACAATAGAGGCCTTCCGGCCTTGGTTGCAGAAGATCTTCAGGGCGCATCTGGTTCTAGATAAGGCGCCAGGAGTGCGGCGAAAAGGCGCTTGCCTGTTGCAACGTTTGAGCGCATAGCAGCGCCGCCCTCCTGCTAGGCCTGTTCATGACACCGAAAAATCTCACTTCCGGCGACCTTGTCGCCGACCGCCGCGCGGACTACGCGCGCATGCTGGCCGATGCCGGTGATGCTGCTGCTGCCGCCGATCTCATGGGCCAGGCGCTGGCGATCGCCCCCGACTGGCCGGCCGGCTGGTTTCAGCTTGGGCGCTACGCAGAGAGGGCGGGTCTCATCGAGACGGCCGGCGCGGCTTACCGCGAAGTCCTCAGCCTGTGCGATCACGACGTTTTCGGCGCGGAACTCAAGCTTGCCGCGCTTGGCTGCGCGGCGATGCCGAGCCAGCCGCCGAGCCGCTATGTCGAAAGGCTGTTCGACGACTACGCCGCACGTTTCGACAAGGCTCTTGTCGAAGGGCTCGGCTATTCCATTCCCGAAAAGCTCGCCGATCTCATTTTCTCCCATGCCCCCGATCAGTTCGCGACAGCGATCGATCTTGGCTGTGGCACCGGGCTTCTCGGCGAGCGCATTCGCCACCGCGTATCCTTTCTCAAGGGCTACGACCTGTCGCGCGGCATGCTGGTGAAGGCGCAGGAAAAGAAGATCTACGACGTCCTGGCACAAGCCGATCTCAAACATTCGGCACAGCAAGGCGGCGTCCCGCTGCCCCAGGACAGTCAGCAACGCGCCGACCTCGTGACGGCAGCCGACGTTCTCATGTATTTCGGCGATCTGACCCCGGTCTTCCAAACCGCCGCTTCCGTCATGGTTCCAGGCGGACTTTTCGCATTCTCCGTGGAGGACGACGAAGCCGATCGATGCTGGGACCTGCGGGCCTCGCTGCGCTTTGCGCACGGCGAGAGCTACGTGCGGCAGCTCTGCGCGCAAAATGGCTTCGAGGTTGTCGAGATGCGGCGCAGCCCCATCCGGCGCGATGGCGAGGAGACCATCATCGGCCTCTTGACGCTGACCCGCCGCATCGCATCGCTGCCTACGCTTGCGACACCGGTGGACGCGCAGACGATCTCGCCCGTTCAGGAAGGTCCGCTCCTCCACTAAGCGAAGCTTGGCGAATGCACCCGGCCGGCCTACCTGTTAGGCCATGAAGCACGATGCACCGCCCTTTCGCAGCCATACCGAAGAGCCGATCGGCGGTGCGGGCGAAGTATTGCCCGACCCTTTCCTGCGCTGGTTTCAGGCAAGGGGCTGGCAACCTCGCCCCCATCAGCTCAAGCTGCTGGCACTGGCAGAAGCCGGCGCCTCCACCTTGCTGATCGCACCAACGGGCGCGGGCAAGACGCTTGCCGGTTTCCTGCCCGCACTGGTCGATCTCACGCGCCGCGGCAAGCGCCAGCCCGGCGCCGCCTTTCAGGGCATACACACGCTCTACATTTCGCCGCTCAAGGCACTTGCCGTCGACATCGAGCGCAACCTTGCCCGCCCCGTTGCCGAGATGGCGCTGCCGTTGACGCTGGAGACGCGCACCGGTGACACGCCCTCCGCCAAGCGCGCCCGGCAGAAGCACACGCCGCCCGACATTCTCCTGACGACGCCCGAGCAACTGGCACTCCTGCTCGCCAATGGCGATGCGGAGCGGTTCTTCAAGGATCTGCGCTATGTCGTCTTCGACGAATTGCATTCGCTGGTGACCTCGAAGCGTGGTCACATGCTGGCGCTCGGTCTTGCGCGTCTGCGCCGCATGCGGCCGGCGCTTCAGACGATCGGCCTGTCTGCAACTGTCTCAAAACCTCATGAGCTTCAGGCCTGGCTTGTTGCGCAGGATGGCGACGTGCCACGTCTTGCCGAGTGCCTGCGCGTTGACGGCGGCGCCAAGCCGCACATCTCGATCCTCACCAGCCAGGAACGCGTCCCCTGGTCCGGCCACTCCGCGCGCTATGCGACCGCCGACGTCTACAAGGCGATCAAGGCGCATCGCACCACCCTGCTTTTCGTCAACACGCGCAGCCAGGCGGAACTCCTGTTTCGCGCGCTTTGGGACGTCAATGAGGACACGCTGCCGATTGCGCTGCATCACGGCTCGCTCGATGTCGGCCAGCGCCGGCGCGTCGAAACGGCGATGGCGCAGAACCAGCTCCGTGCGGTGGTGGCGACCTCGACGCTCGATCTCGGCATCGACTGGGGAGATGTCGACCTCGTCGTTCATGTCGGAGCCCCCAAGGGTGCAAGCCGCCTGGCGCAGCGGATCGGCCGGGCCAACCACCGCATGGACGAGCCGAGCCGCGCGCTGCTCGTGCCGGCCAACCGGTTCGAGATCATGGAATGCCAGGCTGCGCTGGACGCCAACTATCTCGGCGCACAGGACACGCCACCCTTGGCCGAGGGCGCTCTGGACGTTCTGGCTCAGCATGTCATGGGCATGGCCTGCGCAGCGCCCTTCGATGCCGACGATTTGTACCGGGAGGTCGTGTCGGCAGCGCCCTATTCCGGCCTCGACCGCGACACTTTCGAGCAGGTCATCGACTTCGTGGCGACAGGTGGCTATGCGCTGAGGACCTATGAGCGCTATGCCCGCATACGCAAGACGAAGGAAGGTCGGTGGCGCGTCAGCCATCCGCGCTATGCCCAGCAATACCGGCTCAATATCGGCACCATCGTAGAGGCGCCGGCGCTCAACGTGCGGCTCAGCCGCCGCCGGGGCGGAACGGCGACGGCGTTGCGCGGCGGGCCGGTGCTGGGCAAGATCGAGGAATATTTCCTCGAAACCATGGTCGCCGGCGACACCTTCCTCTTCGCCGGCAAGGTGCTTCGCTTCGAGGGCATCCGCGAAAACGAGTGCATCGTCTCCAATGCGTCCGGCGATGATGCGAAGATTCCGGTCTATGCCGGCGGCAAATTCCCGCTCTCGACCTATCTGGCCGAGAAGGTCCGCACCATGCTGGCTGATCCGGCCTGCTGGGCGGCGATGCCCGGCGGCGTCGGTGAGTGGCTGAGGATCCAGCAGCAGAAATCGGTCATCCCCTCGCGCGAAGACCTTCTTGTCGAGACGTTTCCACGCGGCCGTCGCTTTTACATGGTCGCCTACTCATTCGAAGGCCGGCTCGCGCACCAGACCCTCGGCATGCTGCTCACGCGCCGGCTCGAACGGGCCCGCAAACGGCCATTGGGCTTCGTGGCGACCGACTATGCCCTTGCGATCTGGGCGCTCGACGACCTCGGCGCCGCGTTCGAAGCGCGCCAGCCGGCCCTTTCGGATCTCTTCGACGAGGACATGCTGGGCGATGATCTGGAAGCCTGGCTGGACGAATCCTGGCTCCTGAAGCGCACCTTCCGAAACTGCGCCGTCATTGCGGGCCTTATCGAGCGGCGCCATCCGGGCAAGGAGAAGACGGGGCGGCAGGTCACCGTATCGGCCGATCTGATCTATGACGTCCTGCGCACGCACGAGCCGGACCATATTCTGCTCAAGGCGACGCGCGCCGATGCCGCCACGGGCCTGCTCGATGTCGGACGGCTGGCGCAGATGCTCGCCCGCATCAAGGGACATATCCGCCATCAGCCCCTGCAGCGGATCTCACCGCTCGCGGTCCCGATCATGCTGGAAATCGGAAAGGAGTCGGTGGCGGGCGAAGCCAGTGATGCGATACTGGAAGAGGCATCGGACGATTTGATTGCCGAAGCGATGGGCGAATCGGCTATGGCAGCATGGAACGAACCATGATCGGACCCGCTGCCTCGCCTCATGCCGACGTCTCCTGCAACCATCCCCGACCGGCCGGTTTCTGACATGCCGGGACGCACTGTCGCCATCGACGTGGCCGGCATCCCGCTCGTCTGCGACACATTGGGTGTTGCCTTTCTCGAGCGCAGCCGCACCCTGATCGTCTCCGACCTGCATCTTGAGAAAGGCGCGGCCTTTGCGCGCCGCGGCATGATGCTTCCGCCCTATGATACGGCCGCGACGCTGGACCTCCTTGACGCCGCGCTTCGCCGCTACCGCCCGACGGCAGTGGTCAGCCTGGGCGACAGCTTCCACGACCGGCTGGGCGCGCACCATCTGCCGCCGATCTACGAGACCCGCCTGCGTGGCTTGATGGCCGGCCGCGATTGGTTCTGGATCGCCGGCAATCACGACCCTGATCGCCCCGCGAACCTGCCCGGCGATTGCGTCGAGACGCTTGCCATCGACGGCCTCACCTTCCGGCACGAGCCTACAGCGACGACGCGCCATGCAGCCGGCGAAATTGCCGGGCACCTGCATCCTTCGGCCCGCGTGGTGCGGCGTGGCCGGGCCGTGCGGCGCCCCTGCTTCGCCACCGACGGGACTCGCCTCGTCATGCCTGCCTTCGGTGTTACGACAGGCGGACTGGACCTGCGTCACCGGGCAATGGAAGGTCTCTTCGACCGCTCGGTGCTCTATGCGCACATGCTCGGCCGCGAGCGGATCTATTCCGTGCGGTTCGCCAATCTGAGCGGCTGATTGTCAGGCCTGCGGTTCATATCTGACGATGACCGATCCGTTGCTAAGCGGCCTCGTTTCGACGCAGCGCAGCGCAATTGGTCGGTCCGCCGGCTTGAAGAACGGCGTGCCGTGGCCGAGAAGGACAGGCACGATGCAGAGCATCAACTCGTCGACCAGGCCCGCCGCGAGAAGTCCGTCGGTGAGTTCCGCGCTTCCGAACACATAGATCGGCTGGTCCATTTCGCGCTTGAGACGCGATAGCTCGGGGATGATCTCCGCCGTTACCCGGGTGTTGTTCCAATCGGACGAGCGAAGGCTGCGCGACGCGACGAGCTTTGGGAGTGCGTTCATGAAGCGTGTGATGTCGCCGTCTTCGGCTTGCGTCCAGTGAGCCTTCATCCCCTCATAGGTCACACGGCCGAAAACGAGCAGGCCGGCGGTGCGCCCGAACTCGAGACTGAGCGCTTCGAGTTCCTCGCCCCATGCCAGTTCATGGAATGGCAACACCCACTTTTCCGCGCCCTCAAAGTACCCGTCCACCGTCACGAGGTTCCAGACGATCAACTTGGCCATGGGTTCCCCCTCCACTGCCGATCGCGTTGCCGGTCTCGGCTGATCAGTTCTTGCGGAAGATCACGCTTCCGAGCCAGCCCGTCAACATGGCGATGGCGACGGCGAAAAGCCCATAGAGAAAGGAGCGCTCATAGGCCATGGCGTAGATGAACTGCTCCAAACCGGTCTTTACCACCCTGAGCGAGGCGTCGCGCTCCATGATGAAATTGCCACTCTTGAAGAGATAGGCGCGAATCGTGTGCTCACCCAGGGGCACATTTGCCGGGATACGGATCGACGCGCGAAACAGGCTTGAACTGACGAAATCGACACCGTGCGGATCGCGCTCGAAAAGGCCGTTCTGGCGCTTCAGCCGACGCAATGCATCGCGGAATTCGGCGATGTTGCTGCCATCGCCGATCGAGCCGGTCGGTACGAGGCGGATGTTGTCTGTTCCGATCTCGTAGCGATCGAGAACGATGTTGTCGGTGATCAGATCGACAGGGCGGGTGCTGGACAGCGAATACGATGCCGCGACCGGCTCGAATTCCATGGAGCGCCGGTTGATCCAGATGCCCAGAACCCGTTCCTTGCGCCAGACCGTGGTCTCGCGCTGCGGGCCGACGAGGGCGACGACGATGTCGTATTCGCCGAGATCGAGCAGGAATGGATCGGCGCTGTCGAGCGCACCGAAAACGGTAATGTCTGCCCCGGAGAAATCCGAGGTGATGGCAATCTCGTTGGTCGAGACCCCGATGTCGAGACGCTCCTGCGGCTCATTCGGTGCCTGCGCGCCGGCCGTGGAAAGGCCGGCCAGGAGCGCTGCAACGGCAAGGATGAGGCGCATGGTCAAAAGCCCACTCCTTGCGTAATGACGGAGTAGACCTCATCCGGCGGCACCAGAAGGTCGAGACCGAGGCGCATGCCTACTGCCAGCACGAGAAGCGCGAGAAGCGCGCGCAGTTGCTCGCCCCTCAGCTTCTGCCCGACACGCACACCGTATTGTGCGCCAATGACACCTGCGACCATCAGGAGAAAGGCAAGGACGATGTCGACCGAATAGTTCGTCGTGGCCTGCACGACGGTCGTGAACGCGGTAACGAAGATGATCTGGAACAGCGAAGTGCCGATGACGACATTGGTCGGGATGCGCAGGAGGTAGATCATGGCCGGGACCATGATGAAGCCGCCGCCCACCCCCATGATCGAGGTCAGCACACCGATCGCGAAACCGAGAACGATTACGGGAATGACGCTCAGATAGAGTTTGGACTTCTTGAACCGCATCTTCATCGGGAGCCGGTGCACCCAATTGTGCTGGCCGGGCTTCCTGAGGGCGACGGTTTCGTTCTTGGCGGCACGGCGCATCGAATTGACGCTTTCCCACAGCATCAGGCCGCCAACGACCGACAGGAAGACGACATACATGATCGATACGATGAGATCGAGCTGCCCGAGCCGGCGCAGGAGCGTGAATATCCATATGCCGACCGATGCCCCCAGGATTCCGCCGACGAGCAGCACCGTGCCGAGCTTGAGGTCCAGCGAACCGCGCTTGAAATGCCATATCGACCCGGAAAAGGACGAGGCAACGACCTGGTTGGCTCCCGTCGCGACGGCGACGGCTGGCGGGATGTTGTAGAAGATGAGAAGCGGCGTGATGAGAAAGCCGCCGCCGATCCCGAACATGCCGGAGAGGAACCCGACCGCCGCTCCCATGCCGAGGATGACGAAGACGTTCACCGACAGTTCCGCGATCGGCAGGTAAATCGTCACCTCATGCCCCTGACCATGCCAGCGAATCGGCCTTTCGTCCGTGCTTCCGTTCCGGGATTGCGCTACACGGTGCAACGCGGCCCGATGATATGTCTTCGATCTTTCTCGGCCGTTAAGCGTAGCCCCAATGCCAACGATCGCCGGGGCGGTTTCGATACCGTCCCAGCGTTGGCTGTTGTGTGCGCGCTTGACGCGCGCAAGTCAATTGAATCGTGGAGGAAAATGCCCCGATAGTGGCAGGGTCAGCCCTTCTGGCTCTCTGCCAGCAAGGCTCTCACGAGTGCCTCGTCGATCCTGCCTGTCGGCTCCATGCCGTTGGCCTCTTGAAACCCCTTGATCGCTTCGACCGTCTTGCGCCCGACGACACCGTCCGGCACACCCGCGTCGAAGCCTTCCTTGGTCAGGAGTGCTTGAATGTTGCGCACCGCCTGATCGACATCGACGGCTGCCGTTCGGGTTTCGGAGACGCCCCAGGCTTCTGGAAGTTCAACGGTATTGGCGGCCGGGTCGAGCGGTTGGGGCTGCCAAAGATCGACGGCGGCCTTGGCTTCTGCCAACGCATCCGCGTCAAGTGCGTTGGCCACCTCGTCGCGCTTGGCGGCCGCATCGGAATCGCCGTCCGCGGCTGCGAGCGCGAACCACTTGTAGGACTGGCCAAGATCCTGATCGACGCCGCTGCCACGCGCGTAGAGAACCGCCAGGTTGAACTGGCTGTCGCTGATCCCGTGGTTGGCCGCCGCCTCGAACCATTCGGCTGCCAGTTCATAGTCCGGCGCCTCGCCGCCCGATGGCGTTGCATAAAGGACGGCCAGATTGTGCATTGCACTGGCGTTGCCCTTGTCTGCGGCCGCGAGATACCAGCGTTTTGCCTCCGCAAGGTCGCGCTCGACGCCGGTGCCTTTCTCGTAGAGGTTTCCGAGCCGGTACTGGGCAGGCGCGAAGCCATCTTCGGCCGACGCGCGGTACCAGGTCGCCGCAGCCGCAGCATCGCTTTCAACGTTGCGGCCTTCGCCGAAGCGCGCGCCGATCTCGAAAAGTGCCCGGCTGTCGCCGCCGCGTGCCGCCTCGATCAGAGCGATCGGGGCGATGTCGTCCGGCAATGCATCGACACGCTCGGCCAGAACCGCGGGATCGGTTGCGCTCGATTCGGTCTCCGGCGCCGGTGCTGCGGCCCGGGCCGCTTCGTCGCTCGCTGGCGCATTGGGTGAAAGACTGGATGTCGACGCCGGATCGCGTGCGATCGCTGGATCCTGTCCGCCATCAGGTGCGTAGACCTGCGGCAACTGCGTCATTTCACGCGGCGTCGGAAGCGGTTCGGCGGTTTCGGTCGGCGTCTCGCTCGGTGCCACTGCTTCGCTCAGACGGGTCGGGGCCTCCTCGCGGGCCTGCTGCGGCTGAGCAGGGCCGGCCGTCTCGGCCGTTTCGACCGGAGCAGCCGAGGGCTCCTCTTCGCGCTCGGCCACGACCGGTTCGGGCGACGGCGCGTCATCAGCCAGGAAGCCGGCAGCCAAGGGATAGGACATGACCGCCAGGAGAACGGCGCCAACGGCGATCAGGATCGGGCGCCGGCGCGAACCGGTTTCGCTTCCCTGACCACTGCGCCCTGCCTTGTCACCTTTTTTCTTGCTGGTGTTCTCGACATCGGCAGCCGCCGCCTGCGCCGCGCGCCGTGCAGCGGCGATGAAATCGCTCTTTTCAGTTTCGCTGTAGCCGGTGCTGCCGGAGCGGATGCCTCCGGATTGCTGCTCGCGGACCTTCTGCAGGATCCGATCGATGTCGGGCGCGCCGGAGCCGGGCTCGAGCGGCATGTTGGCGGTGCTGCTGTCGAGCTGGTCGACCGGGTCGATCGACGGTGTCGGCTCCAGCTGGGCGCGAGAGACGTCGGCCTGAGACGTCTCAGGCTCGCGCCGCACGTCCTCCGCCTGCTTCGGCCGGACGCGCTGGGTCAGGCGTCCGAGCAGCGAGCGCGGCTCGCTCGTCACGCCGGCCGTCGCCGAAGCCGCGGCGACCGCAGGCGCGGCCAGCCCAGCACCATGCGCTGAGACTCTCGCCTCCTCGTCCAGGCGATCCTGATTTTCGGATTTTTCCTTTTCCGCACTGGCGGTCTCGACCGGGTGGTCATCCGCCACGCTCGGCGCCACGGTGCGGTGGCGGTCGAGACTTTCCAGCCGGTTGGCGATCTTCAGCAGCGTGTCGTGAATAGCGTCGAATGTGCGCGCATTGCGCTCATCGCTCATCCGGGTGAGCTTTTCGAGCGCGCGGAGGTCCTCGGCAAGTCCCTGGACGTCGGTGAGTTCGTCGACACCGCCGGCGAATTCGTCGGCACCGCTTTCCAGGAACGAGGCGACGGCTGCCTCTGCCGCCCGGCTTGCAGCCGCAATGACGTCGTCCTGGTTCTGGGAGAGCCGGGTCTCGATCGCCGCAAGCCGAGGCTCCAGCACCGATGCGGTGTCGCGTGGAGCGATCTCGTCGCCGCGCTCGCTCATCAGCCGCGTCAGCAGCGTGATCTGTTCCTCAAGCCCACGCACCGCAGCCTCGCTGGCCGGCGACTGCCGATCCGACTGATCGAGACGGCCACTGATCTCTTCGAGCTGACGTTGAAGCCCTTCGAGTCCGGGAACTGTCGACTGGGCAGTTTCCTGCGCTTCAGCCCGTTCGATCAGCGTCTCGAAGCGGTCGAGCAGCGCGCGGTCAACCGCGAGTTCCCCGGCGTTCGTCTGGCTGGCGGCCAGCGCATCGATCCGGCCCGAAAGGTCTTCGAGATAGGCGGCGATTTCGCGCATGCCCTCGGATTGGCCTTCGCCCGACAACCCGGCAATCTGTACGGCGACCAGATCGAGCCGCTCGGCCAGGGCGCGCGTATCGCCGGACTGGGCCAGCTGCTCGATACGGCTCGCCAGTCGTTCAAGGTGCGGTGCAAGCGCGACCGCGGCCGCCTCGTCGCGCTCGGCAAGCTGATCGGACATCTCTGCCAGACGCACCTCGACCCGCTCGATCATGGCGTCGCCCAGTGCCGGCTCGGCGGAATTGGCGACTGCGATGATGGCCTGCGAAATCTCGTCGAGACGAGCGTTCAGGTGATCGAATCTTGCGGTTTCGTCACCATCCGGCGCCTGCAGCCTCGACACGATGGTGTTCAACTCACCTTCGATGCGCTGGCTCCATTCATTGTCCGGCAGCACGGCCATGCTTGCCGACAGCACGTCCATGCGCTTGGTCAGAGCAGCTATTTCGTCTCGAACAGCGCCGGGATCGGCTTCCTGCATGAACGCGCAGATATCGGCCCAGCGATTGTCGAGGCTGCGAACGGTCTCTTCGCGGGCGAGGCCTTCCACCAGTTGCTGCAGAACTTCGCGATCAGCCTGCATTGCCGCGACGTCGCCCGCCTGGCTCGCCTGGCCGAGCGTATCGATGCTCTGGCTGAGATGAAGAAGATCGGCCCTGATCGCGTCCGGCATTGTCTCGCGCTCGGCAAGCGAGCGGATGTGCACCATTTCGCCGCGCAGCGCCCCAACATGGCGGGCGATGTCTTCGCTGAGGTCGTTGCGGATTTCGACACGCAGCTCGCGGCGCAGCGCCACCAGTGCCTGCGCCACGTCGCGCAGATCGCCGTTGCCTGCCGTGCTTGCGGACGACGAAGCGTGTGGCTTTGCTTGTGAGGAGGTTTCGGCGGCAGCGCGAAGTTCGGCGGTGCGCGCCCTGAAGGCGTCCAGCCGACGCTGACGCGCGCGAATCTGATGCAGCGGATTGTCGGTATCGACCGCCGCATCGTCCGCTGGCGCCGGGCTCGCCTTTCCCGCCTCCTCGTCGTGCGGGCTCATGTCCCCGCGTGCCGACATGACGGCATCGAGCCGCGTTTCCAGCGCGTCGATCGTTCGACCGATGGCACCGACCGACGCTGAGTCTTCGCTGTGATTCCTGGATTCCGACCGTGATTCGTTCATCGCAGAGCTCGTTTCGGTTTAGCGGCGCCCCGAAAGACTTCGGAGCCGGTAGGCCGTTCCCACTGGCGGTGTCGCGCTTGAACGCGCCCGCTGAAGTGCGGCAGGCGATCCGAAATGACCCGTTACTATGTTCGGCAACTACCCTGTGTGGCTGCACAATCGACGAAACGTGGTAAACAACCCGTTAATCTTGTGCATGACCGGAACGATTCTGCGGCGTATTTGTGTTTGTCATCGTTCGGAGGCATTCTCCCTGCCGCCTCCATCGAACCTGGCGCCCGTTCCAGCGCGATGCGAGCGAGCATCAAGGACAGGGCCGGCATGAGAACGCATCCCAATACCTCCTCCCATACCGATCCGCATGATCTCGACACAGCCGAAGCCGGACCACAGGATCGCACCTTCCGTATCGGCGACCTCGCCGGCGAATTCGGCGTCACCTTGCGGACGCTGCGTTTCTACGAGGACAAGGGTTTGCTGACGCCCCGGCGCATGGGCGTCACCCGGCTGTATTCACGGCGCGATCGGGCACGATTGAAGCTCATCCTTCTCGGCAAGCGCGTCGGCTTCTCCCTCGACGAGGTGAAGAAGATGATCGAACTCTATGATCCGCACGGCAAGAACGAGACCCAGCTTGCGGTGGCGCTGGAAAAGGGCGAGAGCCAGCTTGAGCGCCTCCGTCAGCAGCGTGACGAAATCGACGTCGCGATCGGCGAGCTGGAGCGAACGCTCAGCGTCGTGCGCAACATGCTGGCCGATCCACGCTGACAGACCGCAACCGCCAGTCAGCCGACCGATGAAAAATTGACGTTTACGCAAACGTCAATTTTTGGTATTCCCCTCCCCAACGGGAGTTCTCCCGCATTTGTCCGCAATTGAGGAGGCGACGATGCCTGTCTACAAGGCTCCGGTTGACGATACCCTTTTCATCCTGAACGACGTGCTCGGCTTCGAGCGCTACAACAATCTCGCCGGCTTTTCCGACGCGTCGGCCGACGTCGTCGAGGCGATCCTCGCAGAAGGCGGCAAATTTGCCGAGGCGGTGCTTCAGCCGCTCAACCAGGTTGGCGACCGCGAGGGATGCAAGCGGGGCGCCGATGGGTCGGTGACGACACCGCGGGGTTTCAAGGACGCTTTCGACCAGTATCGTCAGGGTGGATGGCTCGGGCTTGCCGCGGACCCAGACTATGGTGGCCAAGGACTGCCATACGTGCTGCATAGCGCCGTCGGCGAATACATGTCGTCGGCCAACATGGCGCTCATGATGTATCCGGGCCTCACGCAGGGCGCCATCGCCGCAATCCAGGAACATGGCACCGACGAGCAAAAGCGCACCTACCTGCCGAAGATGGTCGACGGCACCTGGACGGGTACGATGAACCTCACCGAGCCGCATTGCGGCACCGATCTGGGCCTGCTGCGCACCAAGGCCGTACCGAACGAAGATGGCTCCTATCGGATTTCCGGCCAGAAGATATTCATCTCGGCCGGTGAGCACGACATGGCGGAGAACATCGTCCACCTCGTCCTTGCGCGGATCGATGGCGCGCCGGAAGGCGTGAAGGGGATCTCGCTCTTCATCGTGCCGAAATTCAAGGTGAACGGCGATGGTTCGGTCGGAGAGCCGAACGGCGTTTCCTGCGGCTCGATCGAAGAGAAGATGGGCATTCACGGCAATGCAACCTGCGTCATGAACTACGACGAGGCGGAAGGCTATCTGGTTTCCGAGGCGAACAAGGGCCTGCGCGCCATGTTCGTGATGATGAACGAGGCGCGCCTGTCGGTCGGCCTTCAGGGACACGCCATCGCCGAGGTCGCCTATCAGAACGCTGCAGACTATGCGCGCGAACGCATCCAGGGACGCGCGCTCTCGGGCGCCAAGGCACCGGAAAAGAAAGCCGATCCCATCATCGTGCACCCCGACGTGCGCCGCACGCTGATGACGATCCGCGCTTTCAACGAGGCCGGCCGCGCGCTTCTTCTCTGGACCGCGCTCAAATCCGACATTGCCCACCGCTCAGATGACGACAAGGAGAAGCAGTCGGCCGACGACCTGCTTGGCCTGATGACACCGATCATCAAGGGCGTTCTGACCGACAAGGGGTTCGACCACGCAGTTGCGGCCCAGCAGCTCTACGGCGGCCATGGCTACATCGAAGAGCACGGCATGAGCCAGTTCGTGCGCGATGCCCGCATCGCCATGATCTACGAGGGAGCAAACGGCATTCAGGCCCTCGACCTCGTCGGCCGCAAGCTTGGCATGAACGGCGGCCGTGCCGTCATGGCCTTCTTCAAGGAGGTCGAGGATTTCTGCGCCGAGCACCGCGACAACGAGAAGATGAGCTTCTTCACAAAGCATCTCAAGAAGGGCCTCGGCGACCTGCAGGCCTCGACCGTGTGGTTCATGCAGAACGCCATGGCCAAGCCCGACAACGCCGGTGCCGGCTCGACCGACTACATGCACCTCTTCGGCCTCGTCGCACTCGGCTATATGTGGGCACAGATGGCGAAGGCTGCCTCCGACCAGCTTGCGCAAGGGGCCAACGGGCGATCCACCTATATGGAAAACAAGCTGATCACGGCGAAGTTCTTCATGGAGAAGCTCCTGCCGGAAACGGCGCTGCGCCGTGCGCGGATTGAAAGCGGCGCTGATTCCATGATGGAACTGGCTGCGGAAGCATTCTAGGTTCGACGAGCACTTGGGCCGGCAGCCATGTCGGCCCATATGACTGTCCGGAGGAAATGCATGACCCTAGCCGCTGAAGTTCTCGGCACCCCCCTTCCCGCCTGGCGCTCGGACGATGTGACCATGCTGGAAGACATGGCGATGCGCTGGCTGTCCGACGAGATCGCGCCCGACTACGAGCGCTTCGAGAAACAGGAGATGGTCGACCGCGCGGCGTGGGAAAAGGCCGGAGCGGCCGGTTTGCTCTGCGCCTCGATGCCGGAGGAATACGGCGGCGCGGGTGGCACCTACGCCCATGAAGCGGTTATCGCCGAAGCGCTCGGCCGGGTCGGCGTCGATGGCTTCGGCATCGCCCTGCACAACGCCATCGTCGCCCCCTACATCCTCCATTACGGTTCCGAGGAGCAGAAGAAGAAATGGCTGCCGAAGCTCGCCACCGGCGAACTGATCGGCGCCATCGCCATGACGGAACCGGGCGCGGGCTCGGACCTGCAAGGGGTCAAGACTCGTGCCGAAAAGGACGGCAACCACTACCGCATCAATGGCTCCAAGACCTTCATCACGAACGGCCAGCTCGCCAACCTGATCATCGTGGTCGCCAAGACCGATCCCCAGAAGGGCGCCAAGGGCACGTCGCTGATGATCGTCGAGACCGACGAGGTCGACGGATTCGAACGCGGGCGCAATCTCGACAAGGTCGGCCTCAAGGCCAACGACACCTCCGAGCTCTTCTTCAACGACGTGCGCATTCCGACGGCCAACATGCTGGGTGCCGAAGAGGGACAGGGCTTCATCCAGCTCATGCAGCAATTGCCCCAGGAACGGTTGCTGATTGCCAACCAGGCGATTTCGATGATCGAGCGGGCGCTTGCCGTCACCATCGATTACGTGAAGGAGCGCAAGGCATTCGGCAAGGCGGTGATCGACTTCCAGAACACTCAGTTCAAGCTTGCCGAGCTGAAATCAGAAGCGGTGATGGCGCGCGTCTTCGTCGATCATTGCGTGGATCAGCACCTTAAAGGTGAGCTGACGCCGACGACCGCCTCGATGGCGAAATATCTGCTGACAGACCTGCAATGCAAGGTTGCCGATGAATGCGTCCAGCTTCATGGCGGCTATGGCTATATGAACGAATATCCGATCGCCCGCATGTTCCGCGATGCCCGTGTGCAGCGGATCTACGGCGGCACCAATGAGATCATGAAGCTGCTGATCGCCCGCTCGCTTTGAGCCTGCCGCAGCCGAACGGAAAAAGGGAGACCAATCATGGCCGAAGTCTACGTATACGACCACGTCCGCACCCCGCGCGGCCGCGGAAAGAAGGATGGCTCGCTGCACGAGGTACCGTCGGTGCGCCTTGGCGCCAAGGTCCTGGAAGCGGTGCGCGATCGCAACGGGATCGACACCACCAAGGTGGACGACATCATATTCGGCTGTGTCGACGCCGTCGGCGAAGCGGGCGGCGACGTTGCGAAGGCCTCGGCGTTCGAGGCGCGCTACGATACGCAGGCTCCCGGCCTGCAGCTCAACCGCTTTTGCGCATCCGGCCTTGACGCCATCAACTTCGGTGCAGGCAAGATCGCCCAAGGCGCCGACGACATCGTCATCGCCGGCGGCGTGGAATCGATGTCGCGCATCGGCCTCGGTATGGCGGGCGGCGCATGGTTCATGGATCCGTCCGTCAACTTTCCGGCCTATTTCATGCCGCAGGGCGTCTCCGCCGACCTGATCGCCACCAAATACGGCTTCAGCCGTGATGATGTCGACGCTTACGCGGTCGAGAGCCAGAAGCGCGCGGCCAACGCCTGGGAAAAGGGCTGGTTCAAGAACTCGATCGTCCCTGTCGACGATATCAACGGGATGACGATCCTCGACCGTGACGAGCACATGCGACCCGGCACCGACATGCAGGCGCTCGCCAGCCTGAACCCGTCCTTCACCATGGTCGGCGAGATGGGCGGCTTCAACGCCGTGGCCGTTCAGGCTCACCCCGAGGTCGAGAGCGTCGACCACGTCCACCACGCCGGAAACTCATCGGGCATCGTGGATGGCGCGGCCGTGGTTCTCCTCGGCTCCAAGAAGGGCGGCAAGACGATGGGCATGAAGCCGCGGGCGAGGATCAAGGCCTTCGCCAATATCGGCTCCGATCCGGCATTGATGCTCACGGGTCCGGTCGACGTGACCGAAAAGCTCCTGAAGCGCGCCAAGATGAAGATCGACGACATCGATCTCTTCGAGTTGAACGAGGCCTTCGCCGCCGTGGTGCTGCGCTACATCCAGGCGTTCGACATCCCGCACGACAAGATCAACGTCAATGGCGGCGCGATTGCCATGGGGCACCCGCTGGGTGCCACCGGCGCGATGATCTTCGGCACCGTGCTGGACGAACTGGAGCGCCGCGATCTGAACACCGCGCTTGTCACGCTCTGCATCGGCGCCGGCATGGGCACGGCGACGATCATCGAGCGCGTTTGAGACCTGGGAGACGAGACATGAGCTATACCAATTTCACCGTCGAGACCGACAATGACGGCATTGCGCTGGTCACCTGGGACATGCCCGACAAATCGATGAACGTCTTCACCATGGCCGTGATGGACGAGATCGAGAAGATCGCTGACACGACCAGCGCCGACGACAAGGTCAAGGGCGTCGTCTTCACGTCCGGGAAGAAGTCGTTCTCCGGCGGCGCCGATCTGACCATGCTCAAGGGCATGTTCGCCATGATGGCCGAGGAAAAGGCGAAGGACCCGAAAGCGGCCGTCAAAAAACTGTTCGACGCCGCCGGCCGCATGAGCTGGCTGTGGCGCAAGATCGAGACCAGCGGCAAGCCGTGGGTTTCGGCGATCAACGGCACCTGCATGGGCGGCGCCTTCGAACTGGCGCTTGCCTGCCATGGACGCATCGCAGCCGACGACAAGTCCGTGAAAATGGCCCTGCCTGAGGTGAAGGTCGGTATCTTTCCGGGCGCCGGCGGGACCCAGCGCGTGCCGCGCCTGACCAACGCCCAGGACGCGCTGCAGATGATGACGACGGGCCAGAACCTGTCGCCGCAGCGTGCCAAGGCGATGGGTCTCATTCACGAGATCGTAGAACCCAAGAAGCTCGTCGCGGCCGCCAAGAAGATGATCAAGGACGGTCTGAAGCCGGTTCAGCCCTGGGACGAGAAAGGCTTCAAGGCACCGGGAGGCGCCGTGTGGTCGCCGCAGGGCGCGCAGCTGTGGCCCGCGGCATCGGCGATCTTGCGCCGCGAGACGGCCGGCAACTATCCGGGCGCCCTGGCCATCGTCAAATGCGTTTTCGAAGGCCTGCAGGTTCCCTTCGACACCGCGCTGAAGATCGAGCAGCGCTATTTCACGCATGTGCTGCAGACGCCTGAAGCCTTTGGCATGATCCGCTCGCTGTTCGTTTCCATGCAGGAATTGAACAAGGGCGCGCGGCGGCCCGATGGCGTCAAGCCGGTTAAGTTCAAGAAGATCGGCGTTGTCGGCGCCGGCTTCATGGGGGCCGGCATCGCCTATGTGACGGCAAAGGCGGGCCTTCCGGTCGTCCTGATAGACCGCGATATGGACGCCGCGGAGAAGGGCAAGGCGCACTCCGCCGACATCGTCAAGAAGGGCGTGCAGAAGGGCAAGACGACGCAAGAGGAAGGCGACAAGCTGCTGTCGCTGATCACCCCGTCCTCGGACTATGCCGATCTGGAAGGCGCGGACCTCGTCATCGAGGCGGTGTTCGAGGATCGCGAGATCAAGAAGGATGTCATCGAGAAGGTCGAGGCGGTGCTGAAACCCGGTGCGATCTTCGCCTCCAACACCTCGACCCTGCCGATCAGCGGGCTGGCAAAGAACGCCAAGCGCCCGAAGAACTTCATCGGCATCCACTTCTTCTCGCCCGTCGACAAGATGATGCTGACGGAGATCATCCTCGGCAAGAAGACGGGGGACAAGGCGCTGGCCACCGCCCTCGATTATGTCGCCGCGATCAAGAAGACGCCGATCGTCGTCAACGACACGCGCGGCTTTTACGTCAACCGCTGCGTCCTCGGCTACATGAACGAAGCCTATGACATGCTGATCGAAGGTGTGCCGCCTGCGATGATCGAAAACGCGGCCAAGATGGCCGGAATGCCTGTCGGCCCCCTCTCGCTGAACGACGAAGTGGCAATCGACCTGTCGCAGAAGATCCTGAAGGCGGCGATCGCCGACATGGGCGAGAAGGCGGTGAAAAGCGAGCATATGGAACTCGTCAACACAATGGTCGACAAACACGGCCGCTTTGGCCGCAAGAATGGCAAGGGGTTTTATGACTACCCCGCCAAGCCTGCCAAGAAGCACCTCTGGCCGGACCTGAAGACGCTCTATCCGCAGAAGAGGGCCAACGAGGTCGATGTCGAGGAGCTGAAGCAGCGCTTCCTTGTCGGCATCGCGCTGGAGGCGACGCGAACCATGGAGGAAGGGATCGTGACCGATCCTCGCGAAGCCGATGTCGGCTCCATCCTCGGCTTCGGTTTTGCGCCCTATACGGGCGGCGCGATTTCCTACATCGACGCCATGGGCGCGGCTAGGTTCGAGGAAATCTGCAAAAAGCTCGCCAAGAAATACGGCAAGCACTTCAAGCCGACCAAGATCGTCCAGGAACTGGCAAAGAGCGGTGAGACGTTCTACGAGCGGTTCGGCCAGGATGCGGCGATGCGCGAAGCCGCTTAAACGCTGCGATTCATGAAATGCTGAAGCCCGGCCACCGCGCCGGGCTTTCGTCACGCCGCCCCAGCCTGTATGACGGGCAAATACCTCCGCGACGGCGCCCGTTCGATCATGACCATAATCCTCCTGACGATCCACATTCTCGCTGCCCTTTTCTGGGTCGGTGGCATGGTCTTCGCCCATCAGATCCTGAGGCCGGCGGCGCTGGCGCTCGATCCGCCGCTGCGCCTCGCTCTCTGGCGCGACGTCTTTTCCCGGTTTCTCCCTGCCGTCGGATTTGCCGTGGCTGCACTGCTCGTCACCGGCTTCGCGATGATCTTCACGACATTCGGCGGCTTCGCGGCCGCGCCGGTGTCTGTGCATGTGATGACCACGACAGGACTCGTGATGATGATGCTCTATCTCCATCTCGTCTTTGCGCCGTGGAAACGTCTGAAATCTGCGATCGGCAATGCCGATTGGAAGGCGGGCGCCGGCCATCTCAATCAGATGCGCCAGATTGTCGGGATCAACATCGTGCTCGGCATCGTTACGATCGTGGTCGCGAGCACCGGCCGCTACTGGTGAGCTCAGGAAAAGGACCCGACCATGGCCAATATCGACTATTACTTTGCCGGCATTTCGCCGTTCAGCTATCTCGGCCATAGAGCCATCGAAGCGGTGGCCCGGAAGCATGGTTGCGGCATCGCCTACAAGCCCGTGATCCTGCCGGAACTCTTCGAGGTTTCGGGAGCCCTGCCACCGGCCAAGCGCCCGCCCGTGAGGCAGCGCTATCGGCTGCTTGAACTCCAGCGCGTCGCCGAGATGCGCGGATTGCCAATCAACCTCAAACCGAAGCATTTTCCCGTCGATCCTGCGCTGGCCGACCAGGCGGTGATCGCGTTGCTCGATGCCCGCCAGGACCCAACCGACTACATGTTCCGGGTCTTCTCTGCCGTCTGGGCTCAGGACGAGAACGTCTCCGACCCACGCGTCGTCGAACGGGTGCTGGATGAAAGCGGTTTCGATGGGGCAGCGTTTCTGGAGGCCGCGCAGTCGGAGAGCGTCGCCGAAACGCGCCGCCAGAATACGAAGGAGGCAATCGAGGCAGACGCTGTCGGCGTGCCCGCCTATGTCCTCAATGGCGAGGTCTTCTGGGGACAGGATCGGATCGAGCTTCTCGATCGTGCGCTCGAGAGCGGACGTGCGCCATTCCATCCATAGGCTTCGAGACGCACAGCTCCGGGACTTTATTCCTAATTTGCTTTACTCCCGTCCCCGCTCGGTTTAAAAGAGATAAAGGCGCTGGCATTCGCGGCCAACGCGTTCCGCTGGACGATCGAGGCTCTATCGATGCTATCGCATGACCGCATATGGGCGGCGATTGATGCGCTGGCCGAAAAGCACCAGCTGTCGCCATCCGGGCTTGCCCGGCGCGCGGGGCTCGATCCGACCGCTTTCAACAAATCCAAACGTCAGGCATCGGACGGACGCTCACGCTGGCCGTCGACCGAATCGCTCGCCAAGGTGCTCGGCGCGACCGGCGCGTCGCTCGACGACTTCATGGCGCTTGTTCGCGGTCCCTCCGACCGGGCGGGTGAGATCGTGCCCAAGGCAAGTGCCATACCTCTCCTGGGGTTTGCCCAGGCCGGCGCTGGCGGCTTTTTCGACGATGGCGGCTTTCCTGCCGGACAAGGCTGGGACGTCGTCGACTTCCCTGCCCCGCCCGGAGGCGGGACCGGCGTCTATGCATTGGAAATCCAGGGCGATTCCATGTTGCCGCTCTACCGCGACGGCGATGTGCTGATCGTCGAGCCGGGAGCGCAGGTGCGTCGCGGCGATCGTGTCGTGGTCAAGACGGTCGACGGCGAAGTGATGGCCAAGTTCCTCCACCGGTTGACATCAAAGACCGTCGAGCTGAATTCGCTCAATCCGGAGCACCCGAACCGGTCGTTCGCGCTCGCCGATGTCGAGTGGATCGCACGCATCATCTGGGCCAGTCAGTGATCGGTCGTTTTCTGCGCAGCCTTGTTCTTCCAACCGTGCTCATCGTCGTGCTGCTGGCCGGGCTGATCACCGCGATGGACTACTACGCCGCGCTCGAAGAGCGGCCCGCATCGGCAGATCGCGCCAATTCCGCTCCGCCAGCCGAGACGGCGGACAGCGCCGCGGCGGTTGATCGGCGCGATGATCGGTCTGCCGCAAGCCGTCCGGTCGATCCACAACTGTTCGGACAGCCTTTCACTGCCCGTCCGGGCGAACTCACCCGCGTCGATCCACGCCCGCCCCTGACGCCGCCGAAGGAGGAGACGGACGAGGAGGCCGCATCGACCATGCTTTACCGTCCGCAGGCCGTGGGCGCCGGTCGCCTCGAATTCGAGGGGCGAGCGCTGCAACTGGCAGGCATCGATCCGACACCGGTGGAGCGCACATGCCAGGGGGAAAGCGGCGCCTGGCCATGCGGCATGGTCGCCCGAACCGCGTTCCGCAACTATCTGCGCAGCCGGGCGCTCGAATGCGATGTGCCAGCCGACGACTGGCAGGACACGGCAGTCGCCACCTGCATGATGCGCGACGACGACATTGCCGCCTGGCTCGTCCGCAACGGGTGGGCGGAAGCCACCGCCGGCTCGGCTTACGCCGAACTCGCCAGCAAGGCGCGCGAAGAAGGCCGCGGGATTTACGGTGGCGATCCACGGCGCTAGAGAGTCAAGAACAGGGAAACGCCCCTATTCCCAGGCTGGCTCCGCCAGATCGCCCGACAGGGCCTTGTCAATGAGAGCGCGCGTCTCCTTGATGCCGTAAAGCGCCACGAAGGAACCGAAGCGCGGCCCGCGTTCCTGCCCCAGAAGAACCTCGTAGATCATCTGGAAGAAGGCGATCGACACGCCTGGCCCACCATCGGGACTCTTCTTCGCCGGATCCTGATAGCGCGGAATGGAGCGTGCGACATTGAGTGCCGCATCCTGGATTTGCGCGCCATCGGCATCGTTCGGCAGGGCATTGAGCGTCTCGCCAAGGGTCTGCAGCGCCTCGCGCTCCTCGCCGTCGGGCTGCCGGAAGCGCTTTGTCGGCGCCACGAAGTCATGAAAATACCGAATGGCGAAATCGACCAGCTGGTCGAGCTCCGAATGGCTCTCCGGCGTCACGCCCGGCGCATAGCGCGAGATGAAACCCCACAATACCGCCTTGTTCTCCGCGTTAGACGCGCTGACGAGATTGAGCAGCATCGCGAAGGGCACCGGAAGGCTCGTTGCCGGCGGCGTTCCGTCATGCATATGCCAGACCGGGTTGCCGAGACGGTTCTTCCAGTCCTGCCGTTCATAGGCGGAAAGGAACGTGAAATACTCGTCCACCGCCTTCGGAATGACGTCGAAATAGAGCTTCTTGGCGGCCTTTGGCTTCTGGAACATGTAGAGCGAAAGGCTCTCCGTCGGCGCATAGGTCAGCCATTGGTCGATCGTCAGCCCGTTGCCCTTCGACTTGGAGATTTTCTGCCCGTTCTCATCGAGGAAAAGCTCGTAGTTGAATCCCTCCGGCGGACGGCCTCCGAGCGCCTTGCAGATCTTCGATGACAGCGTGACGCTGTCGATGAGATCCTTGCCCGCCATCTCGTAGTCGATACCGAGGGCAAACCAGCGAAGCGCCCAATCTGCCTTCCACTGGCACTTGACGCGTCCGCCCGTCACCGCCGTCTCGACACGCTCGTGGGTCTCCGGATCGACATAGGTGACCGTACCGGCATCGACATTGCGCGCCACCATCGGGACCTGAAGGACGACGCCCGTGCGCGGGCAGATGGGCAGGAAGGGCGAGTAGGTCCCGCGCCGCTCTTCGCCGAGAGTCGGCAGGATCACCGCCATGACGTCGTCATAGACCTCGAGCATGCGCAACAATGCCGTATCGAAGCGCCCGGAGGTATAATAGTCGGTCGCCGAGACAAACTCGTAGTCGAAGCCGAACCGATCGAGGAAAGCACGCAGCCGCGCATTGTTCGCCGCCGCGAAGGACGGATATTCGTTGGAGAACGGGTCGGGTATGCGCGACAGCGGCTTGTTCAGGTGGGTGGCCATCATCTCCCGGTTGGGGACATTGTCGGGCACCTTGCGCAGGCCGTCCATATCGTCCGAAAAGCAGATCAACTTCGTCGGAACCGTATCGTTCGTCAGCACGCGAAAGGCATGACGCACCATCGAGGTGCGAGCGACCTCGCCGAACGTGCCGATATGCGGCAGGCCCGAGGGACCGTATCCCGTTTCCAGCAGCACGGTTTCAGGATAGCCGTCCGCTTCGTAGCGCTTGAGGAGCTTTCGCGCTTCCTCGAAAGGCCACGCCTTGGACTCCATCGCGGCCGCGCGCATCGCGGCTTCGGGCCGGGCGGTGTCGGACAGAGTCTCGGATCGCTGTGGGTCGCTCATGATCGCGCTTTCGATGAGGAAGGGCCGGCCGCTCTTGCGACCGCAATTCGGCGGCACCTATGCCGCGCTCGCCCGGCTGCGTCAACGTCCCGCCCGCAAACCCGTTGCCACGCGGCGCTGCCGCCACCATCTTTGGCATGCTTTCCGCCTTGCGCAGGAAAGCGATTGCGGGAGATGCGAATGGATCTTTTCGGACTGGCAGAGCCGATCGTGCGGTTGGGCGCATTCGCCACCATCTTTGTCGCGATGGCGATTTTCGAACTGGCCGCACCGCGCCTGGAGCGCGAGGAGATGCGCGGGGCCTGGCGCTCGCGGCGCTGGATGACGAATGTGTCGATCCTCGTCATTTCCTCGATCTGTCTTCGCATCGTGTTTCCGCTCGCCGCGGTGGGGACCGCGCTTTGGGCCGAGGAGCGCCAGCTCGGCCTGTTCAATCAGATCGGGGCCCCACCCCTTCTTGCCGGCGTGATCGCGTTCTTCATCCTCGATTTCGTCATCTGGCTGGAACATTGGGCGAGCCACCATATCCCGCTGCTCTGGCGGATTCACCGCATGCATCATGCCGACAACGGGTTCGACTTCACCACGGCATTGCGTTTCCATCCGCTGGAAATCGTTCTGTCCATGGTCTGGAAGGCGCTGATCGTCGTGCTTCTCGGTGCCCCGGCGCTGGCGGTGCTGATCTTCGAGATCGTCCTCAACGGAGCGTCGATGTTCAACCATGCCAACGGCAGGCTGCCTCCAGCCGCCGACCGCGTCCTGCGACGGTTTATCGTTACGCCGGACATGCACCGCGTGCACCATTCCAGCGACATGCGCGAGACGAACTCCAATTTCGGCTTCAATTTTCCATTCTGGGATCGCATCTTCGCAACCTATGAAGAAGCACCGCGCCTTGGTCATGATGCCATGGAAATCGGCCTCAAGCCCTATCGTGGCATCCAGACGGCCCGCCTTGGATGGTCTTTGATGCTGCCCTTCCGAAAGTGACCGCCTGCGTCGCTCAATAGAGCCCGTTCGGGAAATAGCGCAGATAGATCTCGGCGAACCGCCCGTTGTTGTTCAAGGCCAGGATGGCGTGATCGAAGGCCTCCGCCAGAATCCTGTCATCGCTGGCGACGGCAATGGCGAGCCCCTGGCCGAGGAACCGGTCCGAGAAGAAGGGACCGTCGAGAAATCGGCAACAGCGCTCTGCTTCCTGGCTGCCGAGCCAGAACGAGAATTGCATGCCATCGCCGAACGCCGCCTTGATCCGACGATCCTTCAACGCATCGAAAACCCGCTCTGGCCGGCCATAGGCGACGACATTCAGGTCAGGGAAGAATGCGCGGGCCATCGCCTCGTGGGCAGTGCCATCAACAACACCGATGCGTGCCCCCTCCGGCAACGCCGCCAGGGCATCTTCCGCCGGGTTCAACGAAGGGTCGGCCCTGATGATGAAGCGTGCAGGCAGCTTTAGATAACTGCGCGTAAAACGATAGCGTTGCCGGTTTGCATCGCTGATGCTGACACCTGCAATGATCGCCTCGCCGCGCCCATTCTCCAGTGCCGCGTCCAGTTCGTCGAACGGCATCGCCTGCAACTGGCACCGATCGGCGACATCGAGTTCCTCGCAGATGGCGCGGACGAGATCGACATGAAGGCCTGAAAGTCGGCCTTCCTGGTCGAGAAAATTGAAGGGCGGGAAATCGGTCGTGGTCAGAAAGCGAATTCGCGGATAGCGCGAAAGATCAGGCAGCGTCATCCGTTCGCGAGGGTCGAAATGGTTCGGCACAGATACCCCGCCCTGCGCCGCCGCAGCGCCGGCTCCTAGCAGCAAAAATATAAAAAAGAGTAAATTTCTGTAAAATTCTAGGGGTTCTTTATTCAAGAATTTCAATACCATATGGACGGCTGATTGGGGGGACGGCACGCTTGCGCTGCCGATGGTGTCGCGTGGATTCTGACGTACATTACACGCAACCGGGCACCTCGCGAAGAGCCGAAGACGCACCCATCCCGTTCCGCTTGATGAGCAGCCTCAGCGCGGCGGAAGAGGCCATTGCGCTGCCGCCAGAGATACGATCCGGCACGCAGTATCCCTTGTCGGTTCAGGTGGCCGCGTTGAAACGGCTCGGCATCGGCAAACCTGTCATCGCCAACGCAGCCTCCCTGGCAAGACGCAACGGGACATCGCTGGAGGACGAATTGTTTTCCTCCGGCATCGTCCAGGAGACCCTCTATTTCGAGGCGATCGCCCACTCGCTCGGGTTGCGTTTCCTGCGGGTGATCGATCCGACCGCCATCATCCTCTCGGCTTCGATCGATGTGCTGCTGACCGATCCGCGGCGCCCGCTGCGCGTGGACACCCACGACGGCCGCACGATCACCGTGATCGCGCCGGTCGCGGCGGAAGCCGAAAGACTGAGCCGGCTGTTGGAGGATCATCCGGGCTTGCGGGAAAGTTTCGCCGTCGCGCCGCCGAGCGCGGTGCGCGCTGCCGTCTGGAGTGCACGCAGCGAGCGCCGCGTCGCCGAGACGGTCGGCAGCCTGTTCGACTCCCGCCCGCGGTTGAGCGCCCGTTTCGTCGCGACTGGCCGTCAGGGTTTTGCCATCGGCGTGGTGCTCGCCGGGCTGATGGCAGCCGGCCTTGTGGCGTGGAATCCGACATTGGCCGCCGTGCATGTGGCGTTGACATCCCTTTTTGCCGCCTGCGTCTGGCTGAGAGCGACGGCCAGCGCGCACTGGCAGGAGAGAACCCCGCACTATCCCACGGTACTCGATGACGCGCGCTTGCCCATCTATACGGTGATGGTCGCGATGTATCAGGAAGCGCCTGTCGTCCGGCAACTCGTGGGGGCGCTCGACAAGCTCGACTGGCCGCGCTCGAAACTCGATATCAAGCTGGTTTGCGAAGCCAATGATGGCGAAACCATCAAGGCGTTGGAAGAACTCCGGCTGAGGCCGGAATACGAGATCGTGCGCGTGCCGCGCGTCGCACCGTTCACCAAGCCGAAGGCGCTTTGCTACGCGATGGCCGGGGCGCGCGGTGAGTTCACGGTAATCTACGATGCCGAAGACCGGCCCCATCCGGAGCAATTGCGCGAGGCGCATGCGCGCTTTCTCGCCGGCGGACCGCGCCTCGCCTGCATCCAGGCACCGCTGGTGATTGCCAATGCAGGACGCACCTGGCTGACCAGCATGTTCGCATTGGAATATTGCGGGCTATTTCGCGGCATCCTGCCATTCCTGGCAAAGGTCGGCCTGCCCTTGCCACTTGGGGGAACGTCCAATCACCTGCGCTCCAACGTCCTGAGGGAAGTCGGCGGGTGGGATCCATTCAATGTCACCGAAGACGCTGATCTCGGGCTGCGCCTGGCGCGCGGAGGCTATCGCTTCGCGATTATCACCCGCCCGACGCTCGAGGATGCGCCGACATCGATCCGCGTCTGGGTGCTGCAGCGAAGCCGCTGGTTCAAAGGCTGGCTCCAGACCTGGCTGGTCATGATGCGCCATCCCGTCCAGCTTTGCCGTGATTTCGGGCCCGTCGGCTTCCTGACGAGCCAGATCCTCACTGCCGGCATGCTGGCCTCCGCTCTGCTCAGCCCCTTGATGCTCTACTTCATCCTGTCGAGCGCGCTGGCACTCCTGCTCGGCCATCGAGACACCTCGACGCTTGGAACCATATTACTGGTCGTCGACCTTGCCGTCGTCATCAGCACCTTCATCGTGTTCATCTTGCTCGGCTTCAAACCCATGACGATGAAGGAGCGTTTCCAGATCGGTCGACGCTGGGCGTGGCTGCCGGTCTATTGGACCATGATGTCATGGGCCGCATGGCGCGCCGTCTTTCAATTGATGAACAAGCCCTTCCACTGGGAAAAGACCCCGCACGAACCAACTGCGCGAAGGGAACTGGACGGTTGATCCACGGTGCGTTTGCCGGCGGCCTGTCCGGCCGCCGATGAGCCCCGCAAATGCCCGTCGGCCCGTCCTCGACAACCGCTAAACGGCAAACGCGCCCTCAAGCCAGCTTTTCAGCTCTGATTTCAGTTCGAGTCCGACGCCGGGCACATCGGGCAGGCGCACGCGGCCGTTCTCCACTTTCGAAGTGTCCGCGAAGCCGCCGAGCGGCTGGAACACGCCGGGATAGCTTTCGTTTCCGCCAAGCCCGAGGCCGGCAGCCAGATGCAGCGACATCTGGTGGCCGCCATGCGGATGAAGCCGCCGCGGCGACCATCCGTGCTGGCGCATCGTCTCCAGCACCTTGAGATAGTCGGGCAGGCCGTAGGCGAGCCCGCAGTCGAACTGCACGAAATCGCGATCGGCCCGCATTCCGCCATACCGCAAGAGGTTGCGGGCATCCTGGGAGGAAAAGATGTTCTCGCCCGTGGCAAGCGGTCCATCGTGCTCTTCTGCAAGCACGGCCATCAGACGGAAATCGAGCGGATCGCCGGGCTCCTCGTACCAGCGCAGTCCATAGTCGCGCATGGCGCGGCCATAACTGAGCGCGGTTTCCAGATCGAAGCGCCCATTCGCATCGACAGCGAGCCGCGATCCGTCGCCGAGAACGGCAATCGCCGCCTCGATCCGCTTCATGTCTTCGGCAAGTGGCGCGCCACCGATCTTGATCTTCACCTCACGATAGCCGAGGTCGAGATAGCCCTTCAGTTCGTCCTGAAGCGCGCTTTGGCCAAAGCCGGGCTGGTAGTATCCACCGGCGGCATAGACCGGCACCTCCTCGTCGGCTTCACCATCGCGATACATGTCTGCAAGGAGGCGATAGAGAGGGACGCCAGCTGCCTTGGCCCGCAGATCCCACAGCGCCATGTCGAGCGCGCCAAGTGCGCTCGCCCGGTCTCCGTGTCCACCGGGCTTTTCGTTGCGCATCGCCACATCCCAACAGGCGAACGGGTCGATCTGCCCGGCCTCGTCCTGAAGGTCGGCCGGATCGGCCGCCATGAGCCTTGGAATGAACCGTTCGCGCAGCATGCCCCCGACGGACCAGCGGCCGATCGACCCGAAACCATAACCGACAAGCGTCTTTCCATCCTGGATGGTGTCGGAGACGACCGCCACCGCCGAGGTGGTAAGGCCAGCAAAATTGACCATGGCGTTGGCACCGGGAGAGGTAATTGGCAGATCCTTCTCCAGAATGCGTGCGATCTTCATTCCGTTTTTCCTTCTTTCATTCGTCCGCCATTCGCCATGCGCACCGGATCGATGAGCGCGTCGTACTCTTCCATGGAGATCACACCCAAGCGGGCCGAGGCTTCGCGCAACGTCAGATTTTCGGCCTCGGCAAGACGGGTGATCTCAGCCACGCGGTCATAGCCGAGCCTGGGCGTGAGCGCCGTTGCCAGCATCAGCGAAGCGTCCACATAGTGCCGCATCCGCCCGTCGTTGATTTCAAGGCCATCCAACGCCCCCTCGATGAACGCGGCGATGGTGCCGTTAAGCGCGGCAGCGCTCTCCAGGAGCGCGTGGATCAGCACAGGCTTGGCGACATTGAGTTCGAATAGGCCCGACCCCGCCGCCCAGACCACCGTCGTGTGATTGCCGATCGTGCGAAAGCAGGCCTGCAACAGGGCCTCGGCCAGCGTCGCGTTGCGCTTGCCGGGCATGATGGAGGACGACAACCCATCGTCGGGAAGCATCAATTCGGCCAATCCGGCCCGCGGCCCGGCTGCAAGCAGCCGTATGTCGTTGAGGATATGAATGAGGCCGGTTGCAAGCCCCTCCAGCGACGCCGAAGCCGCCACGAGCGCATCATGCGCGGCCATGCCCTCGACCTTGACCGGATTGGGGACAAAATCGATCCCGGTCGCCTCGCTCAGCGCAGCACAGAACGCGGTGTCAAAGCCGGGCTCGGCATTCAGACCGCTACCCGCTGCCGTGCCGCCTTGCGCCAGAACCTTGAGATCGGGCATGGTCGCCGCGATGCGCTTTCGCGCCTGGCCCACCTGTCGGCCGTAGGATTGAAAGGTCTGCCGCAACGTTACCGGAACGGCGTCGTTCAGATGGGTCCGCCCCATCCGTACATGATGGCCATGGTCGCTCTCAAGGCGCGCGAACGCAGCTTCCAGCGCACCGAGCGTTGGAAGAATGCCGTTTTCGAGTTCCAGCACCGCCGCGATGTGCATGACCGTTGGGAAGGTATCGTTGGACGACTGGCCCAGATTGACATGGTCGTTGGGATGCACCGGCTCACGCGTTCCGAGCGGCTGGCCGAACAATTCGTTCGCACGGTTGGCCAGCACCTCGTTGGCGTTCATGTTGGTCTGCGTGCCGCTTCCCGTCTGCCAGATGGAGAGAGGAAAATGATCGTCGAAATCGCCATCGCGCAAAGCGTTGGCAGCGACGACGATCCGTTCGCCGCGTCGATGGTCGATGACGCCGAGCGCCATGTTCGCTCGCGCGGCTGCCGCCTTCTGAAGCCCGAATGCACGCAAGAGGCCGCAGGGCAATCTTGGCCCGTGTTGGGGAAAGAGCTTGAGGGCGCGGGCCGTCTGCGCCCCCCAATAGCGGTCCGCCGGGATGTCGACGGCGCCGCTCGCGTCTGATTCCGAACGGATCGCCATCACGTGCCGATCACAGCGTCGACCATTGCGCCGGCACTACCGAGATAGTTCGTCGGATCGGTGAGATTCTTCAGGGATTCATTGCCAAGTGGCTCCGCCACGTCCGGCATGGTGCGCAGGACGTCGTAGAGGCTCGATTGTTCTTCAACGGCCCGCCGGCAGCCCGCATAGACGATATCATGGGCCTCCTTGCGTCCCGTATGGGGGGCAAGCGCCATCATGACCGCTTCCGCGACGATCAGGCCACGTGAATGATCGAGATTTTCGCGCATGCGCTTCGGGAACACCTGAAGTCCGCCGAGCATGAACTCAGCCTGGTAGAGGATGCCCGATGCGACGGCGAAGCCCTCGGGAACGGCGGACCACTCCAGATGCCAGGGCCCCGTCGCCCGTTCGAAATCGTGGATCATCGCATCCAGCATCGACGTGGCGTGGTTGCGCACGATCCGCGCACCGGCAAGGATGAGCTCGCACGAAACCGGGTTCTGCTTCTGGGGCATGGTGCTGCTGGCACCGCGATGACGAACGAACGGTTCGGCCACCTCGCCGAGTTCGCTGGTCATCATGATGGAAATATCCATCGCAAGCTTGCCGAGACTGCCGCTGACCAGGGCGAGGAACTGGACCGTCTCGGCAATACCGTCGCGCATGGAATGCCAGGTGATGGCGGGAACACCGAGACCGAGTTCACGTGCGAGCTCCTGCTGGACCTCAAGGCCTCGCGTCCCGAGCGATGCGAGCGTACCCGACGCGCCGGAAAATTCGACGACCAGGACACGCGGACGGATTTCCGCAAGTCTTGCGGCATGACGGTTGAAGGCAGAGAGCCAGACTGCGGTCTTGTAGCCGAACGTCACCGGCAACGCATGTTGCAGATGAGTGCGGCCGGCCATCGGCGTATCGCGATGATCGCGCGAGAGCGTTGCAAGCGCCTGTCGCACGCGGTCGATGCGCCTTTCGACAAGGCTCATCCCGTCCCGAATCTGAAGGACGGTCGCCGTGTCCATGATGTCCTGCGTGGTCGCGCCCCAGTGCAGGTATTTTCCGGCCTGACCCGCATGGGCGGCGAGTTGCTCGACGAGAGGCAGGATCGGATAGCCGACGATCTCCGTCTCGTCCCGCAGACGCTCCATATCGGGCTTGAAGGTCGAAGCCGCGGCGGCAATCCCCGCCGCCGCGTCTTCCGGGATGATGCCGAGGCGCGCCTGCGCCTTGGCGAGGGCGACTTCCGTCTCGACGCAGCGCGCCACGAAGGTCTGCGCGGCGAAGATAGCCCGCATCTCGTCATCGGCGAAACTGCGCCCGTAAAGCGGAGAGTCCAGGGCCGTCACAGGTTGAGGAAAGGAAGCCGCCATCGTTTATCTCACTCCGCCATGTCGGCGGGGACGACCGCATCCGAGAGTTCGATCCCCTGCTCACGGTAGTAGCGGACGGCACCGGGGTGATAAGGCATGAAGTCGTTCGCCGAAACGTTCTCCAGCAAGGTTTCCTTGGCCGACGCATGTGTGGCGACCAGATCGTCCTGGTTCTCGAAGACGGCCTTGACGATCTCGTAGGCGAGCGACTCCGGCATCCGGTCGTTCGTGAAGGCGACGTTCCACATTGCCAGCGTCTCGATATCGTCCGGCTGGGAACTGTAGGTGTTGGCGGGGATCGTGAATTCGACCGCGTAGGGCACCGTGTCGCGCAGCGTCTCGATCTCCTCCTGGGAGAGCCCGAAGAAGACCGTCGGCGCCAGCGTTTCCAGTTCGGAGAACGCTGCGATCGGCAGTCCGGCGGCCGTGGTCACGGCGTCGAGGCGGCCGTCGGCGAGCTGCGAAGTCTGGTCGCCCAGGGGGCCGTTCTGAACGGACGCCTCGATGGCCAGCGTTTCCAGCCAGCGCGCCCAATAGGTACCACCCGTGCCGCCGCGCGGGCCCGCACCGATCGTCTTGCCGGCAAGATCGGACACCGAGCTTATGCCGCTTCGCTCGAGGGCTGCGGCCTGGAATGGCGTGATATACATCGGGAAAAGCGCGCGCACATCGCTGTATTGCGTGCCCGGATCGAGATCGAGCTCGCCCTGCATGGCTTCATAGGCAGGGCCCATCGTGGTCAGGCCGATATTGACCCGGTCGGAATGAACCAGCACCAGATTCTGAGTTGGGCCCTGGGTCTGCTGGGTGGATGCCGGAACACCGACATGGCTCGAGATGATGCTGGCGACACCCTGACCGTAGATGGCGTGGGTCCCGCCCGGAGAGGCGGTGCCGATGACCACGGTGTTGGGCCAGTCGCTGCGATCGGCCTCCTGTGCGGTGGCCGGCAGGATCGCTGCCGTGCCGAGGGCGAGTGCGTAAAGGGTCGTTCTGATCATTTGGTCCTCCTCTGATCAGTTTCCGGATGAAGGGTGTGTGGTGCGCGCGCGGGCGCGCAGGGTGCGATAGGCGACGAAGGCCGCGATCGCGATCAGGCCAGCAATGTCGGTGTAGATGTCGCCTGCAATGAGCAGCAGCGCCGCTGCGGCCAGAAAAATGCGCAGGAAGACCGGCATGCGTCCGGCGAACCAGCCCTCCGAGGCGGTGGCCAGTCCCCAGACCCCGATAAGCGCCGTCAACGTCGTCCTCACGATCTCGACAACGCTGCCATCGAGCAGGACGCCCTGATTGTGAATGAAGAGGAACGGCACGATGAATGCGGCGATGCCGTAACGCACGGACTTGAACGCCGTTTTCCACGGGTCAGCCCCGGCAAGCGCCGCACCGGCGAAGGCGGAAAGCGCGATCGGCGGCGTGATCGTCGATATCACCGCATAGTAGAAGATGAAGAGATGGACCGGCAGGATGGGCAATCCCATGCGCTGCAGCGCCGGCGCGACCACGCTGGCGGCAATGGCGTAGGCGGCGGTGGTCGGCATGCCCATGCCGAGGATCAGCGCGATGATCATGGCAAAGACGAGCGCCAGCATCTCGCTCTGCCCCGCAACGCCGAGAAGCAGCGCCGAAAACCGTCCGCCGAGGCCCGTCAGTCCGATGACGCCGACCACGATACCGGCGCAGGCGCAGACTGCCGCAAGCTGCAGCGACTGGCGCGTGCCGATGGACAACGCTTCGAGGATGTCGCTGGCCGTTCCCTTGAGGGCGCCGGCCACCGCCGCATGCCGACCTGCGATCGCTGCGGCAAGAACAGCCAGAAGCCCGAGGGTAAAGGCTATGCCGCCATGCGTGTTGGCCGGAAGTCCTGGGAGGAACAATACGGTTACCAGCGCGCAAAGGATCGGCGCGACGTGGACGCGTGTATCGACCCCCAATCGTTGCTGCAGCATCACGAGAACGGAAATCGCGATGCCCCAAGAACCAGCCGAGATGATGGAAAAGCCGGCAAAAAGGAAGATGAGGAGAACCGCGAGCGGAGCGAGAACGAAAGCGTCCCGCATCATCGGCCTCAAGGGCGGCAGCTCCGAGCGCGGCAGGCCCTCGATGCCTTCCTTGCGCGCCTCCAGATCGATGTGCACATAAACCGCGAAGTAGTAGAGAAGGCACGGTATCAGCGCCGCGACGATGATCGTGGTGTAGGGAATGCCGGTCACCTCGGCCATGATGAACGCGCCGGCGCCCATGATCGGAGGGGTAAGCTGGCCGCCCGTGGAGGCCGCAGCCTCGATTGCGCCGGCACTGGACGGCTTGTACCCGACCCGCTTCATGACCGGGATGGTGAAGGTGCCGGAGGCAACCACATTGGCGACGCCCGAGCCCGAAATCATCCCGAATAGAATCGAGCCGAAGAGCGAAACCTTGGCCGGTCCACCGCGCAGCCAGCCAAAGGCGCCGAACGCGAGGTTCATGAAGAAGTCGCCGACCTTGGAGACCTGAAGAAAGGCGGCAAAAAGCACGAAGAGCACAATGTAGAGGGCCGCCGCTGCCGTCGTGATGCCGAAGATGCCTTCCATGGAATAGACGAAGGTCGTGAACTCTCCGAAGCTATAGCCCCTGTGGAAGAGGACGCCTGGCAGCCATGGGCCGACGAAGCCGTAGAGGATGAAGATGCCGGCAAGGATCGGCAAGGCGAGTCCCGATGTCCGCCGCGTGAATTCGATCACGACGACAATCCCGGCGGTCGCCACCAGCACGTCGGTCGAGGTCATCAAGACGCCGGTGCGCAGGATCAGCGCATCGAGGTTCCACCAGATGTATCCGGCTGCACCGATCGCCCCGACGGACAGAAGCATGTCGATCGCAGGCACCTTGTCGCCCGGTCGGCCGAACGGCGCATAAAGCGCGAAGGCGATGACGGCCGCGATATTGACGTGCAGGGCCCGGAACACCCAGGCGTCGAGCTGAACGAAGTTCAATACCATCAGGTGGAAGGCCGCGTAGAGGACGCAAAGCGCCCCTACCGTGGCTTTCTGCCAGCCATTCAGGTTTCTGACGGTCGATCCGAAATCGAACTTCTCCGCATCTTCGACAGCGGCTTCGACGGACACGTTTTCAGTATGACCAGACAAGGCTTCCTCCCATCCGCATTTTCAGGTACGGACTTATTTTCTGGTACGTACATACGCAGGTCATTGTGACGAGTCAACGACGTTGCTAGGGAAGAAGCGGAGAAACGAAGGGGCGGGAATGGGCAAACGTCCGATTTATGCGGAGCTGTCGGAGCGTCTGGTGCAAGCGATCAAGCAGGGCGACCATGGCGTCGGCGCGCTCATGCCGACCGAATTGGAACTGGCAGCGGCACACGGCGTAAGCCGCGCCACGGTCCGCTCCGCCCTCGACAGGATCGAGTCGATGGGCTTCGTCACACGTCAGAAGGGCGTGGGCACGCGCGTGATCGCCGCCAATCCGCATGGGTATGATGCTTCGACGGCATCGCTTGAGGAACTCGCCCATTTTGGTGCCGCGACGGAGCGCATCATCTTCGGCCAGCATGAGGTCGTCGCTGACGAGGATCTGGCGCTGCGCATGGGATGCGCAGCCGGTAAGCGCTGGTATCTCGTCAGCGTCGTTCGGATCGAACCCGACTCCAAAGATCCGCCGATCTGCTGGACCGATAACTATATCGCGCCCGCCTATGCTGACGTGGCGACGGTGCTGCCGGGACAACGGGGTCTGATCACCGATCTGATCGCCGAGCGGTATGGCGTGATCGTCGACGAAGTCATCCAGACGATCAGGCCCACTCTGCTGGATTCTCAAATCGCGGAGGCCTTAAAAAGCACGTCCGGTGCGCCCGCCCTGGAGATCGTGCGGCGATACCAATCGGCCGGCAGCCCGATCTGCATTTCGATCTCGCAGCATCCCGGAGACCGGTTCAGCTACCGCATGACCCTCAAGCGCCGATCGTAGGATTGGAGCGGTTCGAAATTGTTCAGCGCATCGTCAGTTGCATCTTGGTGCATTGCGTCCGGTCGGCAGCGACCTTGAACGCCTCCACGGCATCGGCAAGATCAACCGAGCCTGTGATGATCGGCCGGACGTCGATCTGGCGTCGATCGATCAGGCCAACGGCTTGCGCATACTCGCCGACGAAGCGGTGCGTTCCGACGAAGGCGATTTCCTTGCCGACCAGAAGGTTCAGCGGAACGGTAACGTCACCGGCAACCCCAACTTCAACGAGCGTACCCTGCGGCCGGATGGCATTGACGGCGCCGCGGATCGCAGGCCCGGCCGCCGAACATTCAAACACCATGTCGAACGTGCCCTTGTCCGCGCCGTAAGCGTCCAGCCGTTCCGGCTCGTGTGTCATGTTGATCGTCACGTCGGCCCCCATGGCGCGCGCGACGGCGAGCGCAGCATCTTGCAGGTCGGTGACTACGATCTGGCCGACACCGGCATGACGCAACGCCGCGACCGTAAGCGCGCCAATCGGCCCTGCGCCGGTTACCAGAACGGATATCCCTTGCAACGCTCCGGCCACCTGTATGGCGCGGTTGAGCGCGTGCAGACAGACGGCCAGCGGCTCGGCGCAGGCCGCCTCGCCGAGCGACACCTCGGGATTGGCGATTTTCTCACACTGGAAGTCGCTGACGATCATCAGATCGCGAAAACCGCCCTGTTCGTGCGGATAGCGCAACGCCGAACCGAAGAACCGCATCGCCAGGCAATGTTGTTGGAGACCCTCGCGGCAATAGCGGCACGCATTGCAGGGCCGGCTGGGATTGACGGCGACGCGATCGCCGATCGCCACCTGTTCGACCCCCTCACCGACCGCGCGAACGGTGCCGGCAACCTCGTGGCCAAGGATGATCGGCTCGCGCACCCTGATCGGGCCGAACCCTCCGTCCTGGTAATAGTGGAGGTCGGAGCCGCAAATGCCGCCCGCGCCCATGGCGACGAGCACCTCGCCCGGGCCTGGTTCTCCAATCTCGATCTCCTCGATCCTGATATCGCCCTTTGCGTGAAGGCGGCACACGCGCGTTTTCATGTCGGTTCTCCGATCAGGGGGCCATTAGCGTCGTCGGAAGCCAGGTGGCGAGCGGCGGGACGAAGGAGACCAGAAGCAGCACCAGCACGTTGGCGAGCAGGAAGGGCATGATTGCCTTCACAACCGGCAACAGCGGCAAACGCGCGATGTTGGCGCAGATGAAAAGGCAGACACCAACCGGCGGCGTCGTCAGACCCAGCATGAGGTTCAGGACGGCGAAGGTCGCGAAGTGCAACGGTTCGATTCCGACGGCTGTCGCGAGCGTCAATAGCGGAACGAACAGGATGATGAGCGCTGCGATCGTCTCCATGAACATGCCGACGAAAAGCAGCAGCAGATTGATCAGTATGATGATCAGATATTTGTTGTCGGTGATCGAAAGGACCGCGGAGACGATCATCTGCGGTATGCGCTCTGCAGACAGGATCGAACCGAAGACGTTGGCGAAACCGACGAGTGCGAGGATGCCGGCCGAAGACACGGCACTGTCGACGAGAATCTTGGGAACACGGCTGATGGGCAGCTCGCGGTAGACGAACGCGCCGACGACAAAGGCGTAGATCGCGGCGACGATCGCCGTTTCGGTCGGCGTTGCGAGGCCGCTCATCAGGCCTCCGACGATCAGACCGGTCATGGCGATGGCCCAGAAGGCGCCCGAAAACGAAAGAGCCAGTTCCCGCAAGCCCTTCCATTCCTGGCGGGGGAAATTCCGGCGCACCGATATGACATAGCAGGTGATCATCATCCCGATGCCAAGCAGGATGCCCGGAATGGCACCAGCCAGGAACATCTGCCCGACCGAAATGCCGGACAGAGCCCCGACGATGATCATCGGAACGCTTGGGGGGATCATGGGACCGACGGTCGAGGACGCTGCCGTTATCGCGGCGGAAAAGTCGGCCGGATAGCCCGATTTCTTCATGCCCGGAATCAAGACGGAACCGAGCGACGCGGCGTCGGCCACGGCCGTTCCGGATATGCCGCCGAAGAGCATGGATCCGGCCACATTGGTCATGCCAAGCCCGCCGCGCATCCAGCCGACAAGCGCATTGGCGAAGCGGATGATCCGTTCCGTGATGCCGCCGCCATTCATCAGGTTGCCGGCGAGGATGAAGCCCGGAATGCACAGGAGCACGAAGACGTCGATGCCGGCATACATGCGTTGCGGGATCACGACGAGCGGCAGCCCGGCAGCCACGATATAGGCCAGCGATGACAGACCAAGGCTGACGGCAACGGGAACGCCGAGCGCCAGGGTGATCAGGAAGGTTCCGAACAGCCAGAACAGATCCACGCTAGTCCTCCTCGGCGAATTGGGTGCGGCCGTCCTCTATGCCGGCGACCATGCCGACAACGCGCAGCAGCGCGAACACGAAAAGAGTGATGGAAAGAACGAGAACGCTGGCATGGATGATATCCATGGACCAGCGCAGGCTCGGCGATGTCTGCATGGCGCCGATTGACGTGAAGCGCCAGGCAGGTCCGATCATGACGAGTGCCAGACCGGCGGTCGCGGCCGCCGAAAGAAGTCGCATCCACCACGAAACGCGCTCGGAAACGGCTTCCTGCAGAATGTCCACATTGACAAGGTCGCCAGAGCGATAGGAAAGGCCAACGCCGAATGCAGCGAGATAGAGCAGCATGAAGCGCGACAGTTCCTCGGTCCAGATCGGAGAACTTGCCGAGAAGGTGCGCGTGAAGACCTGGATCGCCACTGTTGCGATCAGGACAGCGAAGACGGCTCCAAGCAAGACCCGGCAGGCCAGACTGAGGCCGACGATGAAGGTGGACATCGCTTTCATGGCAAGCTCGCCTCGTTGGGTGGCAAGCGCGGCTGTTTCCAGCCGCGCCTTTGGATGGTCGCCTTAGCGGGCAAAAAGGTCCTCGACGATCGGACGAATGCTTTCGTCGACACTGTTGATGACCGGCTCGCGCGCTGCTTCCGCGAATGCGGCCGTGTCGACCTCGGTGAATGTCATGCCCTTGGCTTCCAGGTCTTCGCGGATAGCCTGCTCATCGGCCAGGAACTGCTCGCGCTCGAATTCCTGCGCGGCTGCAGCCGCCGTCATGACATGGCCCTGGTCCTCTTCCGAAAGCTGGTTCCAGACCTGTTCGGAGATTGTCAGGTAGATCCACGAACGAACATGCTCCGTCAGGTTCACGTGGGTCTGGACCTCGTTGAACGAAGCCGACTGGATGAGCGCCAGCGGATTCTCCTGGGCGTCGATCGTGCCGTTCTGCAGCGAGGTGAAGACCTCCGAGAACGCCATAGGCGTCGGCGCGGCACCGAGCGCGGACCAGGTGTCGACGAAGAGCGGCACGTTCGGCACGCGCATACGCAGTCCGTCGAGCTCTTCCGGCGTGGTGATCGCGCGGTTGGCGGTCAGATTGCGCGGTCCCCGCGCGAAATAGGCGATGGGACGAACCTGCGCCTGCTCGATCACCTGCGCCTCGATCTGGTCGCCGATCTCGCCGCTGGCGATTTCGTCCATCTGCTCAAGCGATTGATAGGCGTAGGGAACGGCGAGAAGCGCCGCCATCGGCGCCCAGTTCTGCAGGCTTTCACCGGTAATGGTCATCTCGACCGTACCAAGCTGCATGCCGTTGATCAGGTCCATTTCGCGACCGAGCGAGTCGTTCGGAAAGACCTCGACTGCGATACGCCCGTCGGTCAACGCCGACAGCTCTTCGCCGAATTTGACCGAAGCCTTGTGCCAGGAGTTCTGTTCATTGGCCAGATGACCGAGCTTGAGGGTCAGTTCCTGCGCAGACCCGATGCCAATCATCATGGCGGAGAAGGCAAGCCCGGCCGCCAGCGTTTTCATGGTTGTCTTGAATGTCATGTCATTCCTCCCTTTAGGTTTGAGAATGGTGAAGTGGCGGTTGTCACCGCGCCCCGAACAGATCGGGACGAGCCTTGGCCACTTCAGGCAGCGATTTGAGAATTTCGCGCAGATGTGTGCGCATGGCGGCCTCGGCGCGGCCGGCGTCGCCGGCGACGATCGCGTCGACGATCGCCTCGTGCTGGCCGATCAGGAGCCGCACATGCAGCCGCTCGACACTGAGATAACGCACGCGGTCCATCTGCGCCTTCACCTCTTCGATGACCCGCCAGGCGTAGGACTTGCCGGCAAGATCGGCGAGTGTGCGGTGAAACAACTCGTCGAGGACGACGAAACCGTCGACATCGTCGTCGGCGACACGTTTCTGGGCGGCGATCTGCCGCTCCAGTTCGGCAAGGACGCCAGCGTCGCGGCGCTCGACAACGAGCTTCACGACATCCGCCTCGATCGCCTCGCGCACAAAGCGCGCATCCATCACCGCATTGGTCGAGATTGGCGTGATCATCGTGCCGCGCTGCGGCCGGATCTGAACGAGCCCGGCTTCGGCCAGCTTGATGAAGGCCTCGCGCACCGGCTGACGTGACACGGCATATTCGCGCGCGATCTCGGTCTCCGAGATCAGCTCGCCAGGCACGAGTTCAGTGTGGACGATGCGATCGCGCAGGAGGCGGTAAAGCTGCGGCGCGATGGCCGTCGCTTCATTGAGATTGGATGTGATGGCGCTGGCGTGCACGGTCACGGCGTCCTCCTTGTCAAAACTATCCTCCATACTTCCATACTAGTCAACACCTGTGCTATGACGATCGCGTCGGCGTGGATCGCGCCGCAGCATGCAGCAAGGGGAAGAGAGAGCATGAAGCAGACTTGGCGGTGGTTCGGACCCCGGGATCTCACGACTGTTGACGACATGCGCCAGGCCGGCGTCGAGGGTGTGGTCAGCGCGCTTCATCATGTCCCGACAGGCGCCGTCTGGAGCATTGAGGAAATCGCCGGACGGCAGGAAGAAATCGGCCGGATGAAGGACGGAACGCCGTCGAACCTCAACTGGGATGTGGTGGAAAGCCTGCCGGTCTCAGAAGACGTCAAGAAGCAGAAAGGCGAATGGCGCGATCATATCGCCAACTACAAGAAAAGCCTCGCCAATCTGGCCGAGCGCGGCATCGAGACCGTTTGCTACAATTTCATGCCGGTGCTTGACTGGACCCGGACCGATCTTGCCTACCGCGTCGATCACGGCGGCACGTGCATGCGTTTCGATCTCATCGACTTCGCCGCCTTCGACATTCACATTCTCAAGCGGAGGAACGCCGCCGAAGACTTCACGCAATCACTTGCAGAAGCGGCGTCGGAACGCTTTGCCGGCATGAGCGACGAGCGCAAGCGTCAATTGGCCGCCAACGTCACCGCGGGACTGCCCGGATCGACCGAAAGTCTCTCGACGGACGACGTGCTGCACCATCTTGCCGAATACGACACCATCGATGGTGATCGACTGCGCGCCAATTTCGTTGCCTTTCTTGAAGAGGTGGCTCCCGTCGCCGAGCGGCTCGGCATGCGGCTGTGCTGCCACCCCGACGATCCGCCCTTCCCCCTGCTCGGGCTGCCGCGCATCATGTCGACCGCCGACGACTACCGCGTTATCCTGGATGCGGTCGATACGCCGGCAAGCGGCATGACGCTCTGCTCCGGTTCGCTGGGCGCGCGCCGGGACAACGATCTGCCGGGCATGATGCGCAGCTTTGGCCCGCGCGTGCATTTCCTGCATCTGCGCAACGTGACGGTGGAAGGTCCCGACATGCCCGCATCGTTCCACGAGGCCGAGCATCTTGGCGGGGACACGGACATGGTCGCGCTGATGATAGAGGTCGTGAAGGAGGAAGCGCGTCGCAAGGCACAGGGACGCGCTGACCATCAGATTCCCATGCGCCCGGATCATGGGCAGGACATTATCGACGACCTCAATCGCCGCGGACAGCCGGGCTACCCGATCATCGGGCGACTGAAGGGACTCGCCGAGTTGCGCGGCATCATGACGGCACTGACGCACTCGGCCGTGGCGCTTGAGGCGTGACGACGACAGCGCGGCTCATGGCGTTTTGCCTGCCAGATCCTCGATGATCGGGCAGTCCGGCCTGGCGTCCCCGTGACAATGCCGGGCAAGATGGAAGAGCGTCGCCCTCAATGCGTTGAGCTCTTCGATCTTCCGGTCGACCTCCTCGATCTTCTCCAGCGTCATCGCCTTCACGTCCGCGCTTGCACGGTTCTTGTTGTCATAGAGTGAAAGCAGATGCCGACACTCCTCGATGCTGAAGCCAAGGCTGCGGGCCCTTTGCAGGAAACGCAGGCGATGAACGTCGTCGTCGGTATAATCCCGGTATCCGTTCGCGGCTCTGCGCGGGCGGATCAGGTCGATATCCTCATAGTAGCGAATGGTCTTGGGCGGCAGGCTCGACCGTTCACTGGCACCTTTGATGTTCATGTCACGCGGTTCCCAGCTTCACTGCACCCAGAAGCGAAGTCCCGTCAGTTACAACGAACGCCCCCGCCAGCCAGCGGTTTGCGGCGCGTCTCCCTCGATGAGCCGGGACGATCATACTTTGTTTTTTCTATTGCGTTTTTACGCAATCGTTTTTATATTTTCATTATCTGATGAACCTACCGAGATTCATCGAAGAGAACCACCCAATCCCGCCGCCCGGGCAACATCTGGCCAAGATTTGCCCGAAGCGGTCAGATGCTCGACGCCAACGACCGAATGACCGAAACATCCCGATAACCAAGCAGACGAGTATCATGATGAGCGACCGACCCGATGTGAAGGCCTTTTTCGACAAGCGTACCTATTCGGTGCAGTACGTCGTTTCCGATCCCGCAACGAAGACGTGCGCCATCATCGATCCGGTGCTGGATTTCGACGAGAAGTCGGGCGCGACGGCGACGATCAACGCTGACCGCATTCTCGACTACATCGCCTCGGAGGGCCTTTCGGTCGAGTGGATACTCGACACTCATCCCCATGCCGACCATTTTTCCGCGGCGCGATACCTGAAGGAGAAGACCGGCGCACTGACCGCCATCGGCGAGAAGGTGGTCGAGGTTCAAAAGCTCTGGAAGGCCTTCTACAACTGGCCCGGCTTTCCCGCGGACGGCTCGCAATGGGACAAGCTTTTTGCCGAAGGCGAGACCTTCAAGCTCGGCGAGATCGACGCGAAGGTGCTGTTTTCGCCCGGCCATACGCTGGCCTCGATCACCTATGTGATCGGCGACGCCGCCTTCGTCCACGACACGCTGTTCATGCCGGATTCGGGCACGGCGCGGGCCGACTTTCCCGGCGGCAGCGCATCGCGGCTGTGGGATTCGATCCAGCAGATCCTCGCTCTGCCGGACGCGACCCGCATCTTCGTCGGCCACGACTATCAGCCTGGCGGGCGCGAGCCACGGTGGGAATCGACCGTCGCCGAACAAAAGGCGTCGAACACGCACATGGCCAAGTGCCACACGAAGGACGCGTTCGTCACCGTTCGCGAAAAGCGCGACGCGACCTTGCCGATGCCCAAGTTGATCCTGCACGCGCTGCAGGTCAACATCAATGGCGGCCGCCTTCCCGCGCCGGAGGCGAATGGCAAGCGCTACCTCAAATTCCCGCTCGATGTTCTGGAGGGTGCGGCATGGGAATGACGGCCATGCCACGCGACCTTACGCCGGAGACGGCCGAGATGGTCGAAAACGCCGCCGAGGCGGCCGAGTTCCTGAAGAGGCTCGCTCATCCCTCGCGGCTGATGATCGTCTGCGCACTCGTCGATGGCGAGCGTTCGGTGCGTGATCTGGAAGACACGCTCGGGATCCGCCAACCGGGCCTTTCGCAGCAGATCGCCGAACTGCGCGAGGCCGGCTTCATCACCGGCCGCAAGGAATCCAAGCACATGTATTACCGGCTCGAAGACGGCCGCGTATCGGAATTCATTTCGATGATGCACGCCATGTTCTGCGCCGCGCCGGGCAAAGGATCGAACCCATGACCGAATTCACTCCGCTCGCCTCGCTCGTCGGCGGCATGATGATCGGCCTTTCGGCCGTGCTTCTCATGTTCTGGGAAGGCCGTATCGCAGGCATCTCGGGGATTGCCAGCCGGCTCCTGCCGCCCTACCGCGATGGCGCGTTCCTGTCCCGCTTCGGCTTCGTCATCGGCCTCGTCGCTGCGCCGCTCGCCATGATCGCTATCGGGGGCATCGATGTCAGCCAGACGGTGTCCTCGAACATCCCGCTGATGATCGCCGCCGGGCTTCTCGTCGGTTTCGGCTCGGTCTGGGGCAATGGCTGCACGTCGGGACACGGCGTGTGCGGCCTGTCGCGGCTGTCGACCCGCTCCTTCATCGCCACCGGCATCTTCATGGCGACTGCCTTCGTCACGGTCTTCCTCGTTCGTCACGTGATTGGAGGCTGAAGCCCATGTCCTTCTTCGTCAATCTCGCGCTCGGCCTTCTCTTCGGCGCCGGCCTCGTCGTCTCCGGCATGTCGGATCCGGCGAAGGTTCTGAACTTCCTCGACCTCTTCGGCACATTTGACCCCTCGCTCGCCTTCGTCATGGGCGGCGCGGTGCTGGTGACCTTCATCGGCTATCGTCTCGTGCTGGCGCGCGGCGAGCCGATCATCGGGACCCGTTTCCATATGCCGACACGCAATGACATCGACACGCGCATCGTCGCCGGCCCCGCGATCTTCGGCATCGGCTGGGGTCTCGGCGGGTTCTGCCCGGGTCCGGCGCTGACCGCCCTCGGCCTCGGCGCCACCGGCACCTTCGCCTTCATCCCCGCCATGATCCTCGGCATGTGGGCCGCAAGGCTGCTCGCCGAAGGCAATTCGGCACGGCGCACCGCCTGAGGCGGGCAACGATCGAAAGACCACAACATGGTCGCGGCGATCATCGTCACCATCATGCCGATCCCGCAGTCGCTCGCCTGTGCGATGCTGGCGTGCCTGCCGGACGAGATCGGGCTCTACGCCTCATCGTCGCCGTTCTGTCCCTGGCGAATGTTGCTTGCAGACACTGCACGGTACGAACGCGATGATCCCGTTCCAACCGCGGTTCAACCCTGCTTCAGCAACCCAAGGATTTCTCTGTCCGTCATCTGGTGAAAGTCATCGTAGTAGGCACCCACGCCGAAAAAGCGATCTGCCGTATGAAGACAGACAACAGTGTCCGCAACCAGCCCAATCTCTTCAATCGTCTGCCTCGGTGCAACGGGGACCGCGACGCAGATAGCTCTCGGCTCTTGCTGCTTCATCGCCATGATGGCTGCCTTCATCGTCGCCCCCGTGGCAAGGCCGTCATCGACCAGAATGGCAGTGCGCCCGGTCGGATCGATCGGCTCGCGGTCGCCGAGATAACAGGCACGGCGGCGCTCGAGCTCTTCAAGTTCAGTGTCCCGAGCATATTTCAGGTAATGCTCGTCGGCGCCGGAAGCCCTTCGCACGTCTTCATTCACCACCGTAAGCGGGCTGGCCCCGTCGACGACCGCACCAAGAGCCACTTCAGGTGCGCCGGGAGCCCCGAATTTGCGGACCATGATGAGGTCCAGCGGCACGCCGAACTGCAACGCGATTTCCAGCCCAACGGGAACACCGCCGCGTGGAAGCGCGTAGACGACTGGGTCGTCAGGCTTCAATGCCTCGATCCGCGCGGCCAACTCCTTGCCGGCAGCGGCGCGGTCTGCAAATTTGCGAATCGGATTTTCCATGATCCGGTTTGCTCCGACAAATCTCGCAAGGTCGATGAGTTGGACGCATCGTCCAAGTCCTCGATACCGCTTTCATCGACTGCATTCGCGATCTTGCCCGCATTGAACGCGATGAACCCCGTCAAGGGGTCGAAATTTAAAGCTGTCTGGTAATGAGTGCCCCCTCGCGCAACGTGTCCGAGGGGTGAAGCACGACGATATCCCCAACCTTGAGCCCATTGAGAACCTCCGCCTCTTCATCGTTCATTCGACCGATCTCGACGGTTACCGTCGTCACGCGATCATCGACGATGCGAAACACCTGCCAGTCGCTGCCATGGCGGAAAAGTGCGCTGATCGGCACGGTCAGGCAGCGCTTGCAATCCCAGACCGCCAGTTCGACCACCACCCTGAACTGATGACCGAGCCGCGGATCGGTGTTCACCAGATCGAGGATTGCGTCTACCCGCTGCTCCTCTATGCCGAGTGCCGAAACCTTGGTGAAGGCTGCAGTACCGATCTTGCGTACCACCGCATCAAGGCTCCGATCGCCGCCCCATTCGCGCACACGCGCCGCATTGCCGGGTGCGATCCTCACCGCATCGGCTGACAAGAGATCGACGACGACTTCCATCCGAGCCGTGTCGCCGATTTCGGCTATGGCGGCACCTGCCCCCACGGTCTGCTCGCTGCGCACATGCACGGCCAGCACCGTGCCGTCGGCTGGTGCACGCAAATCGACACAGCAGCCATTGCTGCTGGCAGCCTCGATATGCGGGACCACAAGACGCGCCTCGGCCGCGGCAAGCTCGGCCTGGCGAAAGGTGATGGTCTCGCCTGCGGCCTGCGCGGTCTCCTCCAGCATGCGAACCGCGCTGGACGCCCGCTGCAGGCTGCTTTCCGAGATGACGCCAGTCTGCGAGAGTTTCAGCGACCGCTGAAAATCCTCCCTTGCCAGTTCCAGTTCGCTGCGCGCGCGCCGCAATTCGCTTTCTGCAATCGCGACCGCCGACCGCGCCGCGTCGCGCGCGGCCAGCAGCTCTGCGTGTGCTCTTGAGTCGATGAATGGTGGATCGGGAGGATGGATGGACGCGATAACTGTCTGTCCCTGCTTAACTTCATCCCCCTCCTCGAGAAGCGTCCTGGCAAGGTGGCCGGCAATCGGCGTCGACACGACATAGACATCGCGCACGCGCGTGATGCCGTCCTCGCGAATGGTGACGTGCATCGCGTCTTCGCGAACAGTCGCGACGTCGACTGAGACGGGACGCTCACGCAGCGCCCACCAGCCCGCCGCGGTAACGCTCATCGCAATAGCCGCATAGAGGATCCGGCCGGGCCAAGGGCTGCGCATCGCTATTCCCTCGTCTTCAACACGCGCACCAGGTCCAGCCGGTCGACGCGTCTGCGCACGATGAGTGCCGATATCGCGGCCACGGTAACGACGATGAGGCTCGACTTGGCATAGGTCGCACGCTCGATCACGAACGGGATGCGAAAAAGATCGCTCTCGAAGCCGCGAACGACCGACCAGGCAAAGCCGGTGCCAAGCAGCCATCCAACAGGCTGCGCGATTGCGATAAGAACGATGATTTCGGTCAGGAGAACACCCGACGCCTCCGACCGAGAGAAACCAAGAACGCGCAGGCTGGCCAACTCGCGTGCACGTTCGGAAAGATGGATGCGGGCGGTGTTGTAGACCACCCCGAAGGTGATGATGACGGCGAGCGCCACATAGACGCTGGTCATGATGAAAATGTTGTTCTCGATCGTCTCGCGGAAATGCGCGTGAGAAACCCTCTGCAGGGCGATGGCGCCTATGCCCGGCGTCGCCTTGACGGCATGGTAGAACTGCGGAAGTTGGGCAACATCGAGCGCAAGGCGCGCGCCGCTTATACGAGGCCCGTCACCGATCAGCCTGTCCAGAGCTTCCGGGCTCATGAAGACGGCTAGTCCGACATAGCTTTCGATGACGGCCGACACACTCACCGATACCCGACGCCCGCCAAAGTCCAGCAATTCGACCTCGACCATGTCACCTGATTTGAGCTCCAGAAGCGCCGCCACCCGCTCCGAGATGAGCAATCCGACCGGAGGAATGATCGTGACGTTCATCTTCTTGTCGAGAGGCCGGAAGAGATCAGCATTCACTGCGATGCTTGTGATTGACAGTCGACGAGCACGATGATCGCGGCGCAGGACCACCAGTGTCGACCGGTACGGTTCGGCCCGCATGACGCCGGGGAGCCGGCGCAAGGAACTGAGCGCGCCAGGACCGGCTGCCTCGCTCAGCATCACCGTGGCGTCCTGCCGTTCGGTGCGGAAGAAGACCGTGTCGATCATGAAGGCGACCGAGTCATAAGTGAAAAGCGCCGTGATGAGCAGACCAACGGCCAGAGACGTTCCGAAGGCGGTCATGGCCGCACGCAGCGGCCACCGAAGCAGATGCCGGATTGCCATCAGATTCAACTGCGAGATGTGCCGCGTGACACCTCGACCGAGGAACGAGCGATACCCGACTGGTTGGGGCGGCAACATCGCCACCGCCGGAGTGAGCCGCAGGACGCCGACAATGGCGCGGACGCTTCCGGCCAGGGCCGCCGATACGCTGAATGCTCCGGCGACGGCATAAAGATCCATGCTGTCGCTGAAGACGAGGAATGGAAAGGAATAGAATGACGCGTAAAGACGCGTCATGCCCCGGCCGAGAACATTTCCGAATAGGAAACCGATCAGGATGCCCAAGACTGCGATCACCAGCGTCAGCTTGGTGAAATGCCAGCCGATCGCAATCGAACCATATCCGACAGCCTTCATCAGTCCGATCTGTTCGCGCTCGAGTGCAATGAGTCGCGTCAGCACCATGTTGACCAGAAAGGCCGACAGCAGCAGGAAGATCGGCGGGACGACTGCGGCCATCGCGCGAAGCTGCATCAACTCGTTATCCAGAAACGCGTGAGATGTCTGCTGGCTGCGATCGATCGTACCCGTTCCGCCATAGGGCTTGAGTATTGCGTCGAGTGCCATGGAGACATCATTGAGAAGAACGCCGGGCTGCAGCCGCAGCGCGATGTCGTTGAACGCACCTTCCATGTCATGGACCGCCGCCATTGCTGATCGCGGCATGAAGATGACGGCGAAGCGGCGGGGATCCGGGACCATGTCGCCCGGGCCGATCGCATAGACATATTCCGGAGACAGAACGATCGCGGTCAACGTCAGCGTCTGCCGCTTGCCATTCAAGAGCACGGAAAACCGGTCGCCCGGCTGGAGCCCGTGAGCCAGTGCAAAGCTCTCGAGCACGGCGACCTCGCCCGCCCGCCCGCTGTCCGGCCAGCGGCCGGATCGCAGATAAAGGCGATTTACGGCCGGCTGAGTATCCGGAATGGAGACGGCAATTCCGGTACCGGGCTCGCTCATGCCTTCGATGTCAATAATAAACGGCTTGACGATACGCAGTTCGACCGACCTGACGCCCGGTATCTGCAGGATGGGTTCGCGCAACGAAAGCGGTGCCCGGTTCAGGCCTGCAAATGCTGTGGCGAAACGGTAGCGATCGTAGAATGCCGAACGCGTCTCGCTCAGCGAACGATAGGCGCCGAGCGCGAGAATGATCGTCGCGACACCGCAGGCCATGACGAGCGATATCGCCGTGATCTGGACCCACAACCGGCAAACGTCGCGGCGCAGCTTGCGGTCAAGCGCACTCATCTACCAGCTCACCGCATGGGGTGGAAGACGCTGCGTATTCGTTGCCTCCTCTGCAATACGCCCATCGCGGAACGTTACTACCCGGTCCGCTATCTGCCGGATGGCGGCATTGTGGGTGATGATCGCGATCGTGGTGCCGAGCTCGGCATTGACACGGATCAAAGCTTCCAAAACGACAATGCCGGTTCTGGAATCAAGCGCGCCGGTCGGTTCGTCACACAGCATGATTTCGGGACGCTTCGCGATCGCCCGAGCGATCGCCACGCGCTGCTGTTCTCCGCCCGAAAGCTGGGCAGGAAAATGATCGAGACGCTCGTTTAGACCCACTCTCGCGAGTGCCTCTGCGGGATCCATTGGATCTTTTGCAATGTCGGTAACGAGCGCCACGTTTTCGCTCGCCGTCAGGCTTGGAATGAGATTGTAGAACTGGAAGACGAAGCCGACATGATCGCGGCGAAACCTCGTGAGTTTGCGCTCCGAACAAGCCGTCAGATCGAGGTTGCCAAACCAGGCCTTTCCCGATGACGCGCGGTCCAGTCCGCCGACGAGATTGAGAAAGGTTGACTTCCCGCTTCCCGACGGCCCGAGCAGAACGACGATCTCTCCGCGACAGAAACTGAAATCGACCGCCCGAAGCGCCGCCACATCGACGTCTCCGGAGCGATAGATCTTGGTCAGCCTCTCGGCCCGCAGGATGGGTTGCGCCGCCCCACCCTCCCGACTTCCTGACGGTGATGAGGAGGCCGCTCCACCCTGCGCAGCGCGGCAGAGCGGCTCGATCATCATGCCGCCTTGACGGGTATCGTCTTCTCGGCCTGTCGGGCTTCCGCACTTTTCGGAAGCCTCACGGTCAGGACTCCTTTTGTGAAGCTCGCTTCGATGCCATTCGTATCCACCCCTTCCGGCACCTGGAAGGAGCGCTGGAACGAGCCGAAACGTCTTTCGGAAAGGAAATAATCCTTTTCCTTCTCTTCCTTGCTCTCCGACTTTTCCCCACGGATCGTAAGCAGATGGTTGTTGAGCCTGATCTCCACGTGATCCTGGTCGATGCCAGGGAGTTCCGCAGTGATCTCGTATTCCTTCTCTTTCTCGGCAACGTCAAAGGCCGGATTTATGGCCATATCTGACATCGCCGCGGGCAAACCGAGGGAAAGCGATGAACCGCGCGCACCCGACCGCCATCCGAACGGGTGGAAGTCTTCGAAGAGCCGGTCGACTTCGCGTCTGAGACTGTCGAAAGGGTTCCAATCTCTCTGGACCGTTGGCGATGCCGCTTCTTTCTTGATAGGAAACTTGGTCGTCGTTTCAGCCATGATCACCTCCGTTGGAATGGCCGCGGGCAGCGCCCATTTCCTTCAATGCGCAGCCCATCGGCGGCATACGGAGCTTGCACTGATCGACCTTCGGGCTCATTGACTGTGATCAATCTGCTTTTTGCCGGAAGACGCAGGCCGCGATCGGCCAGAGGGCTCGATATCCCATTCCGGAAAATGAGCCCTAAAATCCCATAGTGCTGATACCTGTCCGACACGCTTCGCGCGAAGCTCGACGCCGAGAGCTGGCGTTCTCAATCAGGAGGCTGATCTGCACGACTCGGCGCTGCTGCGCCCGGCGCTTGCGCACACCGGCAAGCGGTCGTAGCGTCACCGTGGACAACGACCGCTCGGACAGAAATGCCGTCAGATAGCGATACCGGAGGCCAGGCTGCAAAGCTGAGAGCCATTCTCGAATCGGCGCTCGACGCAATCATCACGATCGATAGCCAAGGCATTATCACGACGGCAAACCCGGCGGCAGAAGCGCTGTTCGGGTATGCAGCGGAGGAGTTCATCGGCCGCAACATTCGGTTTCTGATGCCCGACCCCTACCGGACAGAGCACGATCGATACATCGCCAACTATCTCAATACCGGGCAGCGCAGGATTATTGGCATCGGGCGCGAGGTGAGCGGCCTGAAGCGCGATGGCACCGTCTTCCCGATGCATCTCGCGGTTAGTGAATTCGAGATCGCAGGAGTGCGGTATTTCACCGGCATCATTCATGATCTTACGCAGTCCAAGGCAACCGAACGAGCCTTGCGAGAGGCACAGAAAATGGAAGCGCTCGGTCAATTGACCGGTGGCATCGCACACGACTTCAACAATCTGCTGACAGTGATCCTCGGCAACATCGAGATGCTCGAAAGCCGTCTTTCCGATCGCGAGCAAAGAGACCTCGCCAAAGAGGCGCTGGAGGCGGCCGAGGCGGGGGCTCGCCTCACGTCTCGATTGCTTGCCTTTGCGAGACGCAGCCATCTCGAACCGGAACCGGTGAACCTCAACCAGTTCGTCCTGAGCCTCACCGATATCCTCCACCGCACACTGGGAGAAACAATTCAGCTGAGCACGGTTCTTGACCCAAGCCTCTGGCCGGTCAAGGTGGACCCCTCCCAAGTCGAAAGCGCGATCGTCAACCTCGCGGTGAACGCTCGCGATGCCATGCCGAAGGGCGGGCGGCTGGTGCTCGAGACGAGCAATGCAAGGCTTGATGCCGATGCCATCGCCGGGCTCCAAGATTTGCCAGCCGGGGATTATGTACGCCTGTCGGTGACGGACACGGGGCATGGTATGCCGCAAGAAGTCCGCGAACGCGCATTCGAGCCGTTCTTCACCACCAAGGAGACCGGCCGCGGCACGGGCCTCGGCCTTTCGATGGTCTACGGGCTGGCGAAACAATCGGGCGGTCACGCCACGATCTACAGCGAAATCGACAATGGAACATCGGTCAATCTCTATCTGCCGCGCAGTGATGGCGGCATGGGTACGGCCGCTGGCGCGTTGGATGACCAGGGTGCGTTCATGGGCGCAGGCGAGCGCATCCTCGTCGTCGAGGACGACGAACGGGTCAGGCGCCTCACCGTCGAACGGCTGCGCCGCCTCAATTACCGCGTCCTGGACGCTGCGGACGCCAAAGCGGCGCTGCATATTATCGCGAATGAACCGGCGATCGATCTTGTTTTCAGCGATCTCGTCATGCCCGGCAAGATGGACGGGCGGGATCTCGCGCGTGCGATCGCCACACGTTATCCCCAAATACGCGTGCTTCTGACATCCGGCTATTCGGAAGATGTGGTGCGGGCGGCCGAGCTCCGCGCCACTAGAATTCTCAGAAAGCCTTATCGGCAGACCGAGTTGGCAGAGGCGATAGCGAAGGCTCTCATCTGAAGCGGGTCAGCCTTTGTGCATGGCCCTTGGGGCGAAACAATAACCGATCCCACGCACTGTCTTGATCAGGCGCGGGCGGGAAGGGTCGTCCTCGATCTTCTTGCGCAGACGCGCGACCTGGTTGTCGATCGTGCGATCGGTCGGCGTCCAGTCGCGACCCTTGAGAAGATCCATGATGAGATCTCGATCCAGAACACGGTTCGCATGGCGAACGAATACCGCAAGAAGGTCGAACTCCGCGGTTGTCAGATCACACGAAGCGCCGCTTGGCCCGACGAGCTCGCGCTGGTTGAACTCCAGCCTATATCCGTCGAAGGCGATCGCGTTTTCGCTCTCCGCTTTCCGCTCCATGGCTCGCCCGGCGGACTGATCGGCTCGGCTGCGGCGCAGCACCGAGCGGATACGGGCAAGGACTTCGCGCAGGTGAAATGGCTTTGCGACATAGTCATCCGCCCCAAGTTCCAGACCGACAACCTTGTCCACCATATCCGACTTTCCGGTGATGATGATGATGGGAACCGGAGAGGTTTCACGAACCGCGCGGGCAATGGCAAGCCCGTCGCAGCCGTCAAGATTGAGATCGAGCGTTACCAGATCAACGCCACCTTCAAGCGCGCGTTCGACGCCGGGGAGATCCTCAGCCTCATGCACAGCGAAACCTTCACCCTCGAGATAGCGTCTCAACATGCGGCGGACAGCCGGCTCGTCATCGACAACGAGGATACGGGCGCTCGGTTCACTCATCGATCTGTGTCACTGACTACAAGGAACGTGCCGATACGAATTGATACATAGCAAACGCAAGCGCGATACGCACGCATGGTCCATTGGGTCGCAGACGTTACTGGACAAGGGGTCTGTCTCATGCGCACCGTTGCCGAGAAATCCGCAGATATCCTGCCCGTGCCTCAATTCGTGGATCCGGTCGGATTTGCTTCTCTGGACCAGACCATCAGAGCGATCCGAGCCCAGGAGGCACTATTCTTCGAAGGCGATCCGTCCACGAACCTTTACGAGGTCGTCGAGGGTATTTTCCGGTCTTCCAGAATCTATAGTGACGGCCGTCGCCAGATCGTCACCTTTGCCTTTCCGGGTGATCTCGTCGGGTTCGCCCACGGTGAGTATTACCGCTTCGATTGCTACGCTCTCACTGCAGGCAAAGTCCGGCCGATCCCGCGTCACGCGCTCCTGACCGCGGTCAAGAGCAGACCTGCCCTTGCCGAAAAACTGCTCGCGGCCGCCGCTGACCAGATTTCCAGCATGCACGATCTGTCGATGATTCTGTGCCGAAAATCGGCTCTCGAACGCGTTGCTTCCTTTCTCTGCGCCTTCAGGGACAAAACAGGAGCGGCTGACTGTTTGAGATTGCCGATGACCCGAAGCGAAATCGCCGACTATCTGGGGCTGACGATCGAGACCGTGAGCCGCAACATCACCAAGCTGCGTCAGCGTCGGATCATCGAACTGCTCGAGCCGTCTTCGATCCGCATCCTCGACCTCGACAGGTTGCGGCGTATCGCGCAGGAAGATGCCTCGATCCACTGATCGCGACGACCCGCAAGCCATATGGACCTTTCCCAATCTTCGCGAACGAGAAATGGGGATAAAACCATGGCCGGTATCGGCAGTCGACATCGCGTGGCGATCTGCGTTTTCGCAGATGCCAACGCCTGCGACGATCTGATTGCAACACTCAAGGCAAGGTCTGTCGGCATCTCCATGGACGTGCACGACGGCCCATATTCCAGGCTGGAGAGAGATCTGGCGGAAGGTCCAAAGCGTGCTCACGCAGCGCGCCCCGGTTGGGTTCTGCATCTTGTGCGCCTCGGGACCTCACGAACCACCGCCAGAAGCAAAGGCTTCAGAATGGCAGATGGGCACTGGATCCTTGTGATCAGGCTGATAGACGCTGCGCACGAGCAGCGCATCTTGAGCGAACTGCTAGCCAGCAACGCCTTGTCTGTGCAGGTGCGTGATTTGGAAGAACAGGATTTGCGCTGCTTTTTTCTGCCGTGACAGCAGCACGTCTGGAAATCGAATAAGCTCTATCCCGCTCCGTCCTCAAGGCGCCGTTATGGTGCGACACCGAGATATGCAACGTCCTGTTTGATGCCGGTCAACGTCGCCGGACGGGATCCGCAGTATCTGTTGCTCGTCACAATTCCTGACGTAGCGGAGAAGGAAAATGCTGGACAATACATTGCGCCAAAACATCATCGATGAACTCGAATTCGAGCCCAGCATCGATGCTGCAGATATCGGCGTCGCCGTCGACAACGGCGTCGTCACTCTCACCGGACATGTTGCGACATACTCCGAAAAGGTGACCGCGGAAGACGTTGTCAAGCGCGTACGCGGCGTCCGCGCCATCGCGGAGGAAATCGAAGTCCGACCGGTTGGGTCATACAGCACTGCCGACGACGAAATCGCTCGACGGGTCCTGAACGTGATCAAGTGGAACACCACGATCCCGGAGGAATCCATCCAGGTGAAGGTCCAGAAGGGCTGGGTATCCCTGTCGGGAACGTTGGAATGGCAGTACCAGAAGAACGCGGTCGCCAGTGCCGTACGAAACCTGACTGGCGTCATCGGCGTCTCGAACCTCATCCAGATCAAGCCGAAAGCAACGACGGCGGACATCAAGAAGCGTATCGAGGAAGCATTCAAGCGCGATGCCGAGATTGAAGCTCAAGGCATTCGGGTCGGTGTCCGGGATGGCAAAGTCACCCTCGAAGGCCATGTGAAGGTCTGGGCCGAACGCCAAGCGGCGGAGCGCGCGGCATGGTCAGCACCAGGCGTCAAGGCGGTCGAGGATCGGATCACACTGACCTGACGAAGAACGGGCATTTCCCGCGCGTGATTTGCGGCCCGGGACGCAATACCGGGATCCGCACGCACGGCAGATCGAACGACCTGCTGGCATTTCCGTCCATCAGACGATGAGTGGCTCGCTGACCGACGCAGCGGGCCTTCGAACTATCTGGATGGTCGGTTGGAGCGGGCGATGGGGATCGAACTTCAGAATTAGATATCTGAAATCGTTACCTTTTATGTGTAGTGATTCCTCATGTACCGCGCCATGTACTGCACCAGATTATGAGGATGCTTTTCCACAGGTTCCTGACGCGGACAGCGGCCGCATCATGACAGACCCCACAATCAAATCGCGACGATTGGTTTTCGCCAGGACCGAATACCAAGGCGAACTAGACGATCCTCGAAGCTGCGGGGCATACGAACGTTCTCGGCAGACGCTATCGTCTGAAAGAGGCTTACCATTGAGGCAGAGCAAGGCAGCAGCTAGATCCTCCGCTTTATGACTTGCTTCAGCGGGATTCCTTAGGAGTCTAGGCAAGCCTCGTCCTTGGCGACATTTCCGTCCTGGGCCGGCATTCTGCCTCGACGAACGCCTAAAGCTAAGCCCAGCCACCCTAGACTGGCTTTATTTCGTCCTGTGCGGCCCACTGAGAGCATCCCGTGCGTTTCCGCGCCAAGGGAGGCAGGGGGGGGCTGACGGCGCTCAGCGGGCGTCTCTGTGGATTTACACTCTTGGCTCGGTTGTCTTCCCTGTTCTGGTGGAACTGATCGGCAACGCCCCACACACTGACGGCGCCCGCCAAGAGTGCGATCGGGAGGTAGGCCCCCATCGCGGCTCTGTCGCCGTTTGCCGATTTGAGCAATCAAGCTTGTCCGATGGAGGCGACCTCCAGGAAGCCGCTGCGTGAAACCTGGGCTTCGTTGACCAGCCGCATCGATCGGCATGCACTGACCTTTCCAGGTAAATCCCTCCGGAACTGCCCCCGTCACTCAGCGCCGCATGCAATTCGATTTGGCCCAGAACTTCAAACCGCTCCGAAACTGATGCCGGGCATTTCCGAAGCTGAATGATTTTCGATCCAGCTGGGACGCCACCATTTTATCGACCGATAGCGCGTCAGTGCGATCACTGCCAATTATTGCCTTCTCGAAAATCCGGATCTTTCTGGTGGGTCGCAAATTTCGAAAAGGCGACCTGCGATGTGAGCTGGTCGTCAGCAGCGTCATTGTCGTTGATTGGCAATCAAGAGGAACGCGACACCGAACCCCTTAAACCGTGTCAATTGCGAGGGGACGAAATAAGCTGTTTTTGGCTCGATTTATTTTCTCCCGTTTTAGGGGGGGGGGGGAGTGGGTTGGGTGGCTGAAACAGAGGAGAATCGTCAAAAATCCCCTATAAGAGAAACGGGAGAAAAAGAAATCGCCTCTTTTATCCAATGAAATCAACGCGGTATTTTCTCCCAGAGGGGGTGAATTTTGGTATTTTCTCCCGTAATTATGCATCCATATATTTGGAATTGTTAATGGAAAAACGGCGGGAGAAAATAGCCGTTTTCGACCCCTTGGGAGAAAATACCTGCATCGAATTTGCCGGTCTGATGGGTGTCTGATAATCTCGTTTAAGCCCTAGAAAAATCCCGAAAAAATTCCGAAAACTCCCACGGCCCGCGCTCAGCGCCCCCCGTGACAGCTCACCCCGGCCAGGAAGGACCCGGAGCGACCGCGCCACCGATCCGCACGGCCACGCATCCGCACGGCCTATCCCGTCACGCTCCACCACGTCTCATGATGTTCCGCGCCGTCCCGCACCTGCACCATGTACCTTTAACCGAGGCGTTCCGCCACGCCTCACCCCGTTCCAATCCGTTCCACCGCGTCCCGGTAATGTGAAGAGGGTTCGCATGCCAGGACGGACCCTGCATCGAGCGCACGGTACCGGAAGGCTTGGCAGTGGATTGAAACGAGACATCTGCACGATGCCCACGTCATCTCTTTTGCAGCGCGAGCTCAAGATCCTGGACCGAGAGCATCTGCCCATGGCATCGTTGACGCCACCACCGGCGCATCGAGCGTCTTCAATCAGTCCATGGCGGACTAATCTGGAGCGTGTGGCGACCATGAGCCTTCGGCAAGTCTACGCAGTCATGCTTGCAGGTGCTGTCATCTGGCATGGACCGACACTGCCAGCGGTCTTGATCGCTCTGGTCCTGTTCTGGTTCTTCGGCCACTGGCTTCATGAGTGATGAGATTGCGCAGCAACAGCTGGCAACCCGACTGCATTGACGAACGTCAACCACCAGCACGAACGGCTCGATCTGAAGGGCGCGTCGGCCACCCCACCGGCTGTCGCCATGGCTTGACTTTCCATGTCCGGCGGCTCACCTATTGGGCATGTACAGAACCGAGCATCACCTTCTGAGGTTTTTCAGGGTGTGCCCCATCGCGGGCACCTGACCCCCGGCTCGGTCGCGTCGCGCGCCGGCCGAGGGGCTTAGGCAGGTCCCCTTGAGGGATCGCAGCCAGACACGCGGCACCAATCCAAAATCATAATTCTGTCCTCGCACGCCATCGGTGTGCGTGTGGGCATCGTCGGTCGAGGGCGTCAATGATGGCTCCTGTGAGAAGAACAAGGCGCAAGCCGGCAATCACGGTCACACGGTTTGACAGTGACCGCCTGTCGAGCCTTGCGGAAGCGTACATTGACAGGAACCCCCTGGTCGCAGAAGCCCTGCTGTCAGAGCTCGAACGTGCCCGTGTTGTCGAGGACAGCCGGATACCGGCGAACGTGGTTCGAATGGGCTCCACGCTGCGCTTCACCAGCGACATCAAGGAGGACCGTCGCGTGACGCTTGTATTCCCCGGCGAAGCCAACATTGCCGAGGGCAAGGTGTCGATCCTCACCCCGATCGGCGCGGCCCTGATCGGACTGTCGACTGGACAGTCGATTGACTGGACGGCACGCGACGGGCGCGTCCACCGTCTGACTGTCGAGGACGT
>NZ_NWUC01000011.1 GCF_002750855.1 Neopararhizobium haloflavum
CCAACCAATTCAAGGGCAACAATCTCGCGCCGCAAGCAGCGCCGCCGCCCTCGTTGGTGAGCGCCTTATAAGCCCCCCAATTCCCAAACCGTCAACAGACAAAATTCAAAAAAGTGACACAAAACGACAAGGCTCCCGTCTGGCCCCCGTCTGGACCTGGGTCTGGCGCGGCGCGGCGGCCTCCCCGTTCACTTCGGGAGGGCCTCTTCAGGGAAAATTGAGCATAGAACAATCCTCGCCGCATCCTTGGCGCAATCTTCATCCATTAGGCATGACCGTCTGCTGGTATGTCGAGAACGCGCGCACGACGCGCGTGTGAGCGGGCGGCTCATGTCAGCCGGCGAACATGACGGACTGAAACGCAAGCGGGCGCATTTGACTTGGCGACCGGCAGGGGGCAAACAGAATGCCATTGAAACAGACGATTTGCTTTTCAACCGACCCCGATGGTCCAAGGCTCTAGTTCACCCGGCATGCTTTCGGCGAGACATCCACGCGGTCAACTCGGCAATGAGCCACCGCTTCTGGCGGACGGGCGCCGTGCACCGGATCGGCGCGAAATCTCGTTGCGCTGGCTGACCGGAACGTTCCTGACCGGCATCACATCCTGCGCATTGATGGGGATCGCGCTCTTCGCCGCGGTCGACGGGCGCGAACAACTCGCGCTTCCCGGAGAAGCCGTCGCCGCCTCCGATCCGGGGTCAGGCACGGGCCCGAAAGGCGTCGCGAAAGGCGGACGCATCGTCGCGGCGCTCGCCCCGGCCCGACCGACGGACCGTGAGATCATGGAGGTCTCGACACTGTTTCGCGACGGCGACAGGGACGTCGTGCGCCGGCGGCCCTTTGCGCACATAAAGGTTGCTCTGGCAGCCAACCACACCACCGATCAGGATTATCCCGCCTTCGACCCGCTCGCCATCGTCGCCGAGAACGAGCCCGACGAGACAGAAACGGACCTCGCAGATGCCGGCGTCATCTACGGCGCGCAGGTGGAATCGGAAATCACCCTAAGGACGACCGATTTCCCCGCCGATCCCTCCGGCCAAAGGTTCGAGGGACCCGGCATGTCGGCCGAGGAAGCGGAGGAAGCGGTGCGCAGCAACGGATCGCTGCTGACCGGCGGGGTGATCCAGGTTGCCGCACTGCATTATGTCGATCCGCAGCGTTTTGCCGATTTCGGATTCGACCTCGACTTCAGTGCCAGTCTCAACTCCCGCATCATCACCGAGAACGTCTCGGTCTCGGTGCAGGATCCGCTCTCGGAAGAGAACGTCGAGTTCGCCGAAGACGTTATCCCGGTGTCAGCCGACGGCCAGATCGTCGAGATCATGCGCGCCGCCGGCTATGACGACACACAATGCTCGATGGTGTCGGGGCTTTTCGCCAATTTCAACAGTTCGTCGATGCTCGAGGAGGGCGACGTCCTGCGCCTCGGCATCGAACAAGCCGGTGCGCAGGCGCGCATCATCCGCGCCAGCGTCTATTCCGGCACCGAGCACGAGTTGACGCTTGCCGAAAACGACCGCGGCTTCTTCGTGCGCGCCGCCGCGCCTTCCAACGCCGATATCGTCGCGAGCGTGCTCGACGCCGACACCGATATGGTGCCGGCCGTTTCAGGGCGAGAGCTTCCGACGGTCTATGACGGCATCTACCGGGCAGCACTCTCCTACGGACTGAACCAGGACCTCACCGGACAGATCATTCGTCTTCTGGCGAGCGACGTCGATTTTCAGGCGCGACTGCGCCCGACGGACAAGCTGGAAGCCTTCTTCTCCGTAGCCGAAGAGACCGGCCGCGCCAACGAGAACTCCGAATTGCTTTACGTCCACGCGAATTTCGGGGACACCACCACCCAATTCTACCGCTTTCGCGACCCCGAGGACGGCTCCGTCGACTATTTCGATGCGGACGGTCGCAGCGTGCGTCAGTTTCTGCTGCGCAATCCCGTGCCGAACGGCCGTTTCAGCTCGCCATACGGCATGAGACGGCACCCTATCCTGGGCTATAGCCGCATGCATGCGGGTGTCGATTGGGCCGCGCCCACAGGCACTCCGATCATCGCGCCCGGTGACGGCGTCGTGCTGAAGGCCGGCTGGAATTCGGGCGGATTCGGCCGCCACACGGAAGTGCGTCACGCCAACGGGTACGTCACGACCTATTCCCACCAGAGCCAGATCGCCAAGGGCGTGTCGCCGGGCGCAACCGTGCGCCAGGGTCAGGTCATCGGTTATGTCGGATCGACCGGGATGTCGACCGGACCTCACCTGCACTACGAAATGACGGTCAACGGCTCAAAGGTCGACCCGCTTCGTGTGCGCCTGCCCGACGCATCGTCGCTGGAAGGCGACGCGCTTGCCGCGTTCAGGCAGGAGCGCGATCGCATCGACGCTCTCCTGGGGCAGGAAGCCGTCGACACCGAGGTTGCCAGCCGCTGAGCGGCAAAGCCCTTTTCACACACCTTGACGAAAACCTGCGACGCCGGCGCGCCTTTGCGTGGCGATCAATCCGTCTCCGTCCCGAAGGCCTCTGTCTCCAGGCGCGTGGTGCCGATCGGCGCGACCGCCTCCGTTTCAGATACCAGCATGCCATCCTGCTCGACGAATTCCACCGTCACGCCCGGCTTGACCATGTCGGCAAGCTCGGCCGCATCCCAGTTTGTCAGCCGGATACAGCCATTGCTTTCCGTCTTGCCGATCTTCGACGGGTCGGGCGTGCCGTGAATACCGTAGGTCGGCTTCGACAATGCGATCCAGACAGAGCCGACCGGACCATTCGGACCCGGCGGGATGGTCAGCACCTTGTCATTGTCGCCCTGCTTGAAATTGATGGCAGGATTGTAGGTGTAATTGGGATCATGGGCGATGCGCTCGACCTGATGCGTACCGGTCGGCGACGGCGTCGAGCGTGAGCCGATCGTTGCGGGGTAGGCGGCAACAAGCGCGCCGCCTTCATCGTAGGCGAAAACCTGCTTTCGGCTCTTGTCGGCAACGATGCGCGACACGCTCGCCTTCATCTTCGCGCCTGTATCGGCGACCTTGATCACTGTGCCGACCTCGTAGAAATCGGCGTTGGGATTGATCGCCCGAAGATATCCCTCATCCATATGGAACCGCTCGGCGATCATCTCGGCCGGCGAGGTATAGGAGAGTTCATCGAGCTCCGCCTTCTCGGCATAGTCGGCAGGCACCGATGACAGGAACGGACCGGCAACGTCCGATTCGGCAATCGTATACTGTGTGATCGGCAAGCCGCCCGATGCGCGCAGTTCCTCCATGACCTGATCGATATTGTCGGGATCGATCGTCCGTCCGGTCTTCATTTCGTAGGCTTCCATGGCCTTGCGTACATTCGAGCCGACCTGCCCGTCGATAACGCCAGGCGATACGCCTGCCCGGTCGAGCATGATCTGCACCGCGGCTATTTCCGCAGTGCCCTTGTTCTTTGCAAAGGTCGGCTGATCGAACGCCGGCTCCTGAGCCACGCTTGGCGGCGTATAGGGTCGCGGGCCGCCGTCGAAAGTTGCGGGCGGCTCGGATGTCGGGGCGTTGGCCGTTCCCGGAGCCGGCAGGGGAGCGCGCTCGACACCACCGCCGGGTGGCGGTGGGAAGGACCGCAGCCCGTATTCCGGCTCAACGGGACGTTGGTTGTAATAGGGATCCTCGGGCACCGGCGCTGGGCGCTCGGCAAAACCAGGCTGTTCTGGCCGGCCCCAATCGCTGCCTTGCTGTCCCGCCGGGGGCACCACCGATACGACATCGCCATACTCGTCGACGAAGACACGATTGCCGTTTCGGTCGATAAACTCGCGCAATTCGGGGGCCGGCCGCGGCGCCGAATAGTCATAGACCCGATACTGAGCCGGCCGAACGTCGCTCGATGTCATGCCGACGGGCGGGCCGGCCTGAAACGGTGCGGCCACAGCTGGCTCAAGCACGCCCGACGTCAACGGAAAGCAAAACGCGACAGTGATGACCGGTACGAATTTCATGGGCCTATCCTATCCTCTTCAATGTCAGCCTGCCGCGGCCGCGCCGCAGACCGGGATCAACGCGCGACTGCGGTTTTCGGTCCCGAACTGCCCGAGCCGAGCCTGCGCCAAGAGCGCCCAGCAGTGCCGACCATGATGGCTAATTGAAGATGAATGAGCGCTGAAGGCTGCAGAACGGGGCTTTTCAGCTGGAGGATCCGCTGCTGTTGCAAAATGACAACGCGCGCGAATTCTCGCCCGAGAGCGGCGTTGGCGCCGCTCTCGGGCTGCGTCTTCAGGCTGCGATTTCTTCGCCGGGCGCAGTTGCGCGAGGCTTGAACAGCAGTCGGTCGGAGCCGGCGGTGACCCTCACGCTCGATCCGTCCGGGATTTCACCCAGAAGAATCTTCTCGGCAAGGGGATCCTGAACTTCCTTCTGGATCACACGCTTGAGCGGACGTGCGCCATAGGCTGGATCATAGCCCTTGTCGGCAAGCCAGCGACGCGCTTCCTCATCAAGATCAAGCTTGATCTTGCGGTCGCCGAGCAGCTTGACGAGACGCGCCAACTGGATTTCGACGATCGCGCCCATCTCGTTGCGATGCAGGCGATGGAAGAGGATCGTCTCGTCGACACGGTTCAGGAACTCCGGCCGGAACGCGGTGCGCACGATGGCCATGACTTCTTCGCGAACCTTGTCGACATCCTCGCCATCGCCGAGATTGACGAGGAGATCGGCGCCGAGGTTCGATGTCATGATGATCATCGTATTACGGAAATCCACCGTGCGCCCCTGCCCGTCCGTCAAGCGCCCGTCATCAAGCACCTGAAGCAGAACGTTGAAGACGTCGGGATGGGCCTTCTCGATCTCGTCGAACAGTATGACCTGATAGGGACGGCGGCGCACGGCCTCGGTCAACACCCCGCCCTCCTCGTAGCCAACATAGCCGGGAGGCGCACCGATCAGCCGCGCGACCGCATGCTTTTCCATGAACTCCGACATGTCGATGCGGACCAAAGCCTGGTCGTCATCGAACAGGAAATTGGCGAGCGCCTTGGTGAGCTCCGTCTTGCCCACACCGGTGGGGCCGAGGAATATGAACGAGCCCAGCGGCCGGTTGGGGTCCTGCAGACCGGCACGCGCCCGGCGAACGGCCTTGGAAACAGCCTGCACCGCTTCGCCCTGACCGACGACGCGTCTGGCGAGTTCGTCCTCCATCCGCAGCAGCTTCTCGCGCTCGCCCTCCAGCATCCGGTCGACCGGAACGCCCGTCCAACGTGATACGACATGCGCGATGTGATCGGGCGTGACGGTTTCCTCGACCATCGACCCTGCCGCGCCGTCTTCATGCGCCTCGGCCTCGGCCAGTTTCTTTTCCAGTTCGGGAATGCGGCCATAGGCCAATTCGCCGGCACGCTGGAATTCACCGCTGCGCTGGGCGATGGCCAGTTCGTTTCGGGCCTCGTCGAGCTCCTTCTTGAGGTCGGCCGCAAGGCCCAGCTTCTGCTTTTCCGCCTGCCAGCGGGCCGTCAGCGCGTCGGCCTTTTCTTCAAGATCGGCGAGATCCTGCTCCAGCCGCTCAAGACGATCCTGCGAAGCCTTGTCGGTTTCCTTTAGCAGAGCCTCACGCTCGATCTTCAACTGGATGATCCTGCGATCGAGTTCATCGAGTTCTTCCGGCTTGGAATCGACCTGCATGCGCAGTCGTGCCGCCGATTCGTCGACAAGATCGATCGCCTTGTCGGGCAGGAAGCGGTCGGTGATATAACGGTTGGACAGCGTTGCGGCTGAAACCAGCGCGGAGTCGGAAATCCGAACCTTGTGGTGCTGCTCGTATTTTTCCTTCAGCCCACGCAGGATGGAGATCGTATCCTCCACTGTCGGCTCGCTCACGAAGACGGGTTGGAAACGCCGGGCAAGCGCCGCATCCTTTTCAACGTGCTTTCTGTATTCGTCGAGCGTCGTGGCGCCGACACAGTGCAACTCGCCCCGCGCCAATGCCGGCTTCAGCAGGTTCGACGCATCCATTGCGCCGTCGGCCTTTCCGGCACCAACGAGGGTGTGCATCTCGTCGATGAACAGAATGATCGCGCCGTTTGCCGCCTGGATTTCGGACAGGATGGCCTTCAGGCGCTCCTCGAATTCGCCACGATATTTCGCCCCGGCGATGAGCGCGCCCATGTCGAGCGCCATCAACTGCTTGTCCTTCAGCGATTCGGGTACGTCGCCGTTAACGATCCTGAGGGCAAGCCCTTCGGCGATCGCCGTCTTGCCGACTCCCGGCTCACCGATCAGCACCGGATTGTTCTTGGTGCGGCGGGAGAGGACCTGGATCGTGCGGCGGATCTCGTCGTCACGCCCAATGACGGGGTCCAGCTTGCCCTCTCGGGCATTGCCCGTGAGATCCAGCGCATATTTCTTGAGCGCGTCGAAGTTGCTTTCGGCCGAAGCGGAATCCGCCGTGCGCCCTTTGCGTACGTCGTTAATGACCGTGTTCAGCGCATTCGGGGTGACGCCGGCCTGCTTGAGGATGCCGGCCGTCTTCGCTCCGGTCTCGATTGCAAGCGCCAGCAACAATCGCTCTACCGTGACGAAGCTGTCACCCGACTTCTTGGCCGCGGCCTCGGCTGTCTGGAAGACCTTCGCCAGCGGCTGGGCCAGATAGAGCTGGCCGTTTCCGCCCGAAACCTTGGGCAGTTTCTGGATCGCAGCTTCGACGCCCATGCGAGCATCCGCCGGCCGTCCTCCGGCCCGTTCGATCAGCGCTGCCGCCATACCTTCCGGATCGTCCAGAAGAACCTTCAGGACATGCTCCGGCGTGAATTGCTGATGGCCCTCGGCCAGGGCGTATGTCTGCGCGGATTGCAGGAAGCCGCGCACGCGCTCGGTGTATTTTTCCGGATTCATTCGTCTGTCTCCTTTGCCTGGACCACCCGCATTTGCGGCGTAATCCAGTGGTTCGGGATGAGGCCCCCTTGTGAGGCGAGCCGTTGTTGTCCGAGATATGGGAACAGATGCGCCAAGGTGGAAGAGCAGACCGTTCGATTTCGATCCGATGATGACCAAACAAAAAAGGCCGCCGGACTCATCGCCCGGCGGCCTTCGTAAAAATCTGTCCGACGGCGCTTATTCGCCTGCGGCGACCGCGACATCCGTCGGCTTGTCGGTGCCGGACTGCTCGTCACCACCATCGCTCTCACCATCGGATTTGCGTGGTCGGCGGGGACGAGCTGCGGCCGTACGCCGGCGGGTCGTCGTGCGGCGTGCGCCCGAAGCGGCGGCCGTCTCGTCTTCGATTGAAACTTCCGCCGGGGTCCCTTCAATGGTCGGCTGCGGGCCTGTTCCCTCGGCGGGCTGAGCTTGCGCTTCAGCCGCGCGCTGCCCGGACTCCTCCTTCGATTCACGCACGCGACGCTCACGGCCACCCTCGCCCTCGCCCGCTTCATTGTCCTGTCGCTCGCGGCGCGGACCACGATCAGGTCGTTGACCGTTCATCTGGCGAGCTTCGCTGCCATTGGCCGACCGACGCTCGCCGTCCTGTCCGTACTCATTGTCACGATGGCTCTGCTGCTCGTTGCTGTCGCCATCGTCACTGTCGCGATCCTGGTTCTCGCGTTCATTACGCTGAAACCGCTCCTGCATCTGCGCCTGTGCGGTTGCGATGATGCGATTGTAGTGCTCGGCATGCTGCAGGTAGTTTTCCGCCATCACGTTGTCGCCGACGCTCTGCGCATCGCGGGCCAGCGTCGCGTACTTCTCGGCGATATGTTGAGCGGTGCCGCGAATCTTCACGTCCGGACCGGTGCTGTCATAGGAACGAGAAAGCGGATTGCCCCCCTTGCGGTTGTTGTTGTTGCCGCCACCACCATTGTTGTTGCGGCCGCGCCCGCGCTGCTTCTGCTGTCCTGACCTCATTAGTCGATCACCTGATTCCTTGGTTCTGATAGTCTTGTGGCCGCACTGCGGACGTGCCGAACACGCCCAGACCATTGTGGGCTTGCGATCAAGACGCGGCCTGCGCAGTCCTGTCGTCGAGTGGGGTTAAAACAGATTCCAGCACCAGAGGTCTTGCAACAATCGCGTTCGCGACAATCGAACTGCGCTCTTCCAGAGCCGTTCTCACTGAGACCTGCTGCCTAATGCTGCGGTGAACCTATATCGCTTTTCCTACAATTCCAAGCCCTTTCTCCATGGCCGGGAAAAAGTCGTCCGTCAGGATTGTTCCTGCTCTGGCGCTTCGAAAACCAGCACACGATCGCGTCCGCCGAGGTCGACATGGCAGGCTTTCAGCCTGAAGCCGGTGTTCACGAAAACTGCGGTCACTTCATGACGCTGATCATGGCCAATCTCGACGGCGAGAGCGCCCCGCTCATAAAGATGCGGTGCAGCCTCGGCGGCAATCGTCTGATATGCGTCGAGCCCCGAAATCCCGCCATCCAGAGCCAGCCGCGGATCATGCGCGCCGACCTCGATCGCAAGCGAATCCATATCCTCAGTTCTTATATAGGGAGGATTCGAGACGATGATGTCAAATTTTCCGTCGATGGCGGAAAACCAGCAACTTTCCAGCGTCTCGAAACGGGGCTCCAGGCCGTGGCGCTGCGCATTGAGGCGTGCCGTTTCCAGTGCGCCAGCGGCAAGATCCGTCCCCTTGGCGCGGGCCCCTGGAAACCGGGCCAAGAGCGCCAGAGCGATGGCGCCGGTGCCGGTGCCCAGATCGAGAATGGCACATTCTCCCTTGCGCTCGATTGTCGCAGCCGCGATCGGCGAGACAGCCTCCACGAGAATTTCGGTGTCCGGCCGCGGCTCCAGCGTCTCGGGCGACAGCATCAAGTCGAGATCGAAGAATGCGCGATGCCCGAGAATCCGATGTACCGGCTCGCCGGCAATCCGACGGCTTATCCGGGCCTCCAGCACTTGCAGGCCATCGTGCTCGACGGGCATGTCTGGCCGGACGACCAGATCGGTCAGCTCGATACCCAGCGTTTCGGTCAGCAAGAGGCGCGCGTCGAAATCGGCATTGGTGATCCCCGCAGCGCGCAGGCGTTGGCGAAGATTCGCCATGGCCTCGCCGATCGTCGGCCCAATCGCGCCCATGAGCGTCAAACGCCCTCGCTGAGCTGCGAGAGCTGGTCGGCCTGATAGTCGGCGACGAGGGCGTCCACGACTTCGTCGATCTCGCCGATCATCATGCGATCGAGCTTGTAGAGCGTCAGGTTGATGCGGTGATCAGTCACCCTGCCCTGCGGGAAATTGTAGGTGCGGATGCGCTCGGATCTGTCCCCTGATCCCACCTGGCTCTTGCGGGACGCGGACCGCTCGCTGTCGGCCTTCTGACGTTCGATGTCATAAAGGCGCGCCTTCAACACCTGCATGGCGCGCGCGCGGTTCTGATGTTGCGATTTTTCCGAGGACGTCACCACGATACCCGTCGGCAGGTGCGTGATTCGCACCGCGGAATCAGTCGTGTTGACGTGCTGCCCGCCGGCCCCGGAGGCGCGCATCGTGTCTACGCGGATATCCTCGGCGCGCACGTCGATATCGATATCCTCCGCTTCCGGGAGGACTGCGACCGTTGCGGCCGAGGTGTGAATGCGTCCGCCCGACTCCGTTTCTGGAACGCGTTGAACGCGATGGACGCCGGACTCGAATTTGAGGCGGGAAAAGACGCCGCGACCCGAGATGGTCGCGATGATCTCCTTGTATCCGCCTGCCTCGCCCTCGCTTGCCGACAGCACTTCGACCTTCCAGCCACGATCGGAGGCGTAGCGCTCGTACATCCTGAAGAGATCACCGGCAAAAAGCGCAGCCTCCGATCCACCGGTACCCGCACGGATTTCGAGGATCGCGTTCTTCTCGTCTGCCGCGTCCTTTGGCAGAAGCATGATCTGCATCTCCTGCTCGAGCGTCTCGATCCGCTCCTGCACGTCGGGAAATTCGAGCTCCGCCATCTCGCGCATTTCACGGTCCGTCGCGCGATCGGCCATCAATGTCTCAAGATCCTCGCGTTCGGCACACGCCTTTTCGTACTCGCGAATCTTGCTGACGACGGGCCCCAGCTCCGAATACTCCGAAGCAAGTCGCACATAGGTCTCAGCGTCCGGCCCAGCAGCCATGCGCGCCTCGATCTCGCCGTAGCGGCGATCGAGTTCGCGCATCTTTTCCATCGGCAGCAATGCCATCGTTCATCCTTCAAACAGGCAGGGCCGGCTGCACTCGCCCGGCGCCTGCCGGAACTACAGTGAAATGTCGTTATCGCGCGCGAATTCTGCAAGCAGCTCGCGCATCGGCCGGCCTTCGCCCGTCCGTTCGATTTCCTCGAGCAGGAAAGCCTGCAGACGGGAAACGTCCAAAGAAAGGAGCATCGACTTGACCGGCCCGATCCCCGCCGGGGCCATGGAGATGGACCGATAGCCGAGCCCCATCAGCGCCATTGCGGCGAGCGGCTTGGCCGCCATTTCACCGCACAACGTCAAGGGTGTGCCATGCCGATCCGCCGTCTCGGCAATCTGTCGCAACATGCGCAGGAAGGGCCGGTCCAGCGTGTCGAACCGCTCGCTCACGCGGGCATTGCCCCGGTCGACCGCCATGGCGAACTGAAACAGATCGTTCGACCCGACGGAGACGAAGTCGGCCTCTTCCATCAGCTCGTCGAGCTGCCACATCAAGCTCGGCACTTCCAGCATGGCGCCGAACTGCAGGCTGCGCGGCAGATGGTGCCCGAAACGCGAAAGATGGCGCACTTCCCGATGCAGGAGCTGGCGTGCCTCCCGCAGTTCCCAGACTTCGGAGACCATCGGCACCATCAGCTTGAGATCGCGTCCTGCCGTCGCGCGCAGCAACGCACGCAACTGTGTTCTCAACAGACCCGGTCGATCAAGGGAAAGCCGGATGGCGCGCCAGCCGAGTGCGGGGTTTTCCTCATCGGCAGCCCTGAAATACGGCACCACCTTGTCGCCGCCGATATCGAGTGTTCGGAACGTTACCGGCCGGTTGCCGCATTGCCGCAAGACATTGTGATAGAACCGCTCCTGCTCGTCCGCCTTCGGCATGGTCGCCGCGATCATGAACTGCAGTTCCGTGCGAAAAAGCCCGATCCCCTGCGCACCGGATTCCTCGATCTGGGGCAGATCGACAAGCAGTCCGGCATTCATCATGAGATCAATCTTGACCCCATCGAGCGTAACGGGCTCGACCGACCGCAACTCGCGGAAGCGCTCCTGCCGCTTGGCACGGAATTTGACCTTCTCCGCATAAGCGCTCTCAAGGTCGGCAAGCGGCCGAAGATGTACCTTTCCGTCATCGCCATCAACGATGATCGCATCACCGTTTTCCGCCAGCGAGACGATGCCGGCCGCCTGCCCCACCACAGGAATATCCATCGCGCGTGCCACGATGACGACATGGCTGGTCACGGCACCGTCCTCAAGGACCAGGCCACGGATGTTGGCGCGGGTATAGTCGAGGAGTTCCGCCGCACCCATCCCCCGCGCCACGATGATGGCGTCATCGGGAAAGTCCTCCGAAGAGCCGGGACCTTTGCCGATGAGCTGGCGCAAGAGACGGTTGGCGAGATCGTCGAAGTCATGCAGACGTTCGCGCAGATAGGGGTCGGTCAGGTGCAGCATGCGCGCCCGCGTGTCGCTCTGCACCTTCTCCACGGCCGCCTCGGCTGTCAGGCCGTTGCGGATCGCCTCCTCCATCTTGCGCACCCAACCACGGTCGTGGGCAAACATGCGATAGGCCTCGAGCACTTCGCGGTGCTCGCCCTCCATCGATACGTCGCGACGCGACAGCATGTCATCGATCGAGATGCGCAGCGAGCCGAGGGCATCATCGAGCCGCTTCAGCTCGAGATCCATGTCCTCGTTGAGCAGGTTCGTGACGACGACGCGCGGCTCGTGCAACACCACATAGCCGAGGCCGATGCCTTCACCATAGCCGTCCCCGTCGATGGTGACGGGCCGCGACAGGTCCAGTTCGAGGCCGGGCCGGGTGATCTTCTTGAGTTCGCCCGTCGCGATCATCTCGGCCAGGACCATGGCGGTCGTTTCGAGCGCCTCGACCTCGTCCTCGCGATAATTGCGCCGTGCCTTGTTCTGAACGACGAGAACACCCAACGAACGGCCCGCGCGCAGGATCGGAACACCCATGAAGGAGTGATAGACCTCTTCTCCCGTTTCCGGGAGATAGGTGAAGGCGGGGTGGGTCTGTGCGTCCGAAAGGTTGAGCGGTCGTGCGCTCGCGGCGATCGTACCGACGAGGCCCTGCCCCATCTTCAGTTGTGCCAAGTGGACCGAGCCGGGATTCAAGCCTTCGGTTGCATAGAGTTCCAGCACGCCATCGGCACGCAGGACATAGAACGAGCACACCTCCGCGACCATGTTCTGCGCGATCTGGCGCACGATCTGGTCGAGGCGCTCCTGCGGATCCAGCGGTTCCGCCATCAATTCCCGCAGCCGCCTGAGCAGCACGCGTGGACCTGCCGACAGGTCTCTCATGACGTGTGGGCTCCAAACTCTCCATCACGATCCGGCTAGCCGGACGGCGCGTGTGGCTCATCTGCTCGTAGGGTTACGAGCAATCCCCAACACGATTCCCCAGTTGTGTCTTTAGCTTTTATCTAGGCCGTAGACCGAATGCAAAGTTCTGACGGCCAGCTCGGCATAGGGGCTGTCGATCAGGATCGATATCTTGATCTCCGACGTGGTGATAGCCTTGATGTTGATGCCCTTTTCGGCCAGCGCACGGAACGCGGTCGCCGCGACGCCAGCATGGCTGCGCATGCCGATGCCGATCACTGACACTTTCACGAGGCCGGGCTCGCTCTGCACCGCATCAAAGCCGATCGCCGGCTTTGCTGCATCCAGCACGGTCAGCGCCTTGTCGAGGTCGCCGGTCGGCACCGTAAAGGTCATGTCGGTGCGCGATCCATCCTCGGAGATGTTCTGAACGATCATGTCGACATTGATGTGCGCTTCGGCCAGCGGGCCGAAGATCGCGGCCGATACGCCTGGTCGGTCGGCGAGGCGACGGAGCGAAATCTGCGCCTCATCCTTGGCGTAGGCGATTCCTGTAACGACTTCCTGTTCCACGATCTCATCCTCGTCGCAAATCAGCGTCCCGGGCGGATTGGCAAAATCGTCCATCCCCGGCGCATCCGGATCTTCGAAACTCGAGCGCACGAAGGTGCGAACCTTGTGGACCATCGCCAGTTCAACCGAGCGGACCTGCAGAACCTTGGCACCCAGCGACGCCATCTCCAGCATTTCCTCGAAGGCGATCTTCTTCATCCGCCGGGCCTTCGGCTCGATGCGCGGATCAGTCGTGTAGACACCGTCGACATCGGTATAGATGTCGCAGCGGTCGGCCTTCACAGCGGCAGCAATGGCGACAGCGCTCGTATCGGACCCGCCCCGGCCCAGCGTCGCGATACGATTGTCGGGGCCAAGGCCCTGAAAGCCGGCAACGACCGCCACCTGGCCTTCGCCAAACCGGCGGATCAGGTCGCTTCCATCGATCTCGAGAATGCGGGCCGCGCCATGGGCGCTGTCGGTGCGGATCGGTATCTGCCAGCCTTGCCAGGAGCGCGCGTTGACGCCCATGTCCTGCAAGGTGATGGCGAGCAACCCCGACGTCACCTGTTCGCCCGAGGCCACGACCGCATCGTATTCGCGCGCATCGTGCATGGCTGAAGCGCCACGCGTCCATCCGACCAGTTCGTTCGTCTTGCCCGCCATGGCAGACACGACAACGGCGACATCATGGCCGGCATCGACCTCGCGTTTGACATGGCGCGCCACATTGCGGATGCGATCGAGATCGGCAACCGATGTGCCGCCGAACTTCATGACGATACGTGCCATAGGCGGTATCCGTGCTCCGATCTTCCAGGATGGTGGGGATTGCACGCAAAAGGCCGGCGGCCGAGACTGATTTCGGAGCCGAATTTCGCCGCCTCATAGCGCAAGATGCGCAGGCCCGCAACGGCTCGATTGCGCCGGCCAGGCGGCCGCGACCTTCAACACGCTTGACTTTGGGGGCGCGGGGCCCGACTTCCCCTAACTGGACAACAAGGGAGACCTGGGATGACGGACCGGCCTGCTGCGGAGCGCGAGCGTACGACGATCGACCAAGGCGAGGTCGACCGGTTCTCCGCATTGGCGCAGGAATGGTGGAATCCGTCCGGCAAGTTCAAGCCGCTGCACAAATTCAATCCTGTGCGGTTGGCCTATATCCGCGATCAGGTTTCGGCGCATTTTGGCCGTGACCAGCGGTCGCGCCATCCGCTGGAAGGTCTGCGCGTGCTCGATATCGGATGCGGCGGGGGTCTGCTTTGCGAGCCCGTCGCGCGCATGGGCGCTGAGGTCGTAGGGGCCGACGCGTCGGAGACCAATATCGAAGTTGCAAAAATCCATGCGGCGCAGAGCGAGGTTGCCGTGGACTACCGCGCCGTCACGGCCGAGGCGCTTGCCGAGGCCGGAGAGACATTCGACGTCGTTCTCAACATGGAAGTGGTCGAGCATGTTGCCGATGTCGACCTGTTCATCCGCTCGTGCGCAGCGATGGTGAAGCCAGGCGGGCTGATGTTCGTCGCGACGATCAACCGTACCCTGAAGGCGGCGGCCCTGGCGATCGTCGGCGCGGAATACGTGTTACGCTGGCTCCCCCGCGGCACCCACCAATACGAAAAGCTCGTGCGGCCCGAAGAGCTGGAGCAGCCGCTTGATGGCTCTGGTATGCGGGTAATCGGGCGGACGGGCGTCTTCTACAGCCCGCTTTCCGACAGCTGGAACCTGTCGCGCGACATGGACGTCAACTACATGCTTCTGGCGGCACGGCCGAAGGCTTAATACGCGCGTCCTTGAACCCAGCGGCGGCGACGCCGGTGCAAAGGGCATTCCACTGACATCCGGTGCAGGGCGCACGCAATTTGCCGTGCTGGAAGGCTTGCCGCATCTGCCGAACATCCTCGTCGTCCAGGCCGATACTGGCGCCCGGATTGAAGTCGCGGCCGAGAAGATCGGACAGCGCTGTCGCCGCCTGGCGATCGCGCCAGTCCACCGAACAGCGATGGCAATGCGCATTCTCGTCGCGGGCGAGCGGCTCGCAAATATCATCCGGCCCCTCGACGATCCGGATGACGCAGCCGCCATCCACGGCCGCCACGATGCGATCGTAGTTGGAAACGAAGCCGGGCGTGTAGCCCTTCCCGATATAGGTCAGCATGCAGACCAGGTGATGCGCCCTGAGCGCTATGACCGCGGCGTCTGCGGAGCGTGAATCAGTTGGCATCATCGGGGAAATGCGGGAGCGGCGCGACGGAAATGCCTTCCTCCAGCAGCGCCCGCGCCTCGTCGGGATCGGCGCGGCCGATAATGCCGCGATGGTCGGCCTCTCCATAGTGGATTCGCCGCGCTTCTTCCGGGAAGCGCTCACCGACATCTTCGGAGCTTGAACGAATGGCAGCGACCATTTCCTTGATCTTCTTCAGCTGCTCCCGATGCGCCGGGCTCATGGCCAGCCCGGTCTTGTCCTCGGCACGCGGCGCGGCGGGAACTGCAGGTGCCATCAGAGCCTTTTCGACCGCGGTGGACCCACATTGCGGGCAAGCAATCAGCTTTCGCGAAGCCTGTTCATCGAAATCGGCCCCCTTGGAAAACCAGGCATCGAAATCATGCCCGTGGTCGCAGCGGATGGAAAAACGGATCATGCACGCCGCCGATCATCCGCGACACCATCGACATGGTCGATCGTAAATTCCCGCGCATTCTTCAGATTGGGGATCTTGCTGCGCGCGGCAGCCACGGCTGCGACATCGATCTCGGCAACCGCCACGGCGGGCTCGTCATGGTCGATCTCGGCAAGCACGCGCCCCCAGGGATCGACGATCATCGAGTGACCGTAGGTCTCACGGCCATCCTCGTGCTGGCCGCCTTGGGCGGCGGAGATGACGAAGGCGCCGTTCTCGATCGCCCGGGCGCGTTGGAGTACCTGCCAGTGCGCCTCACCCGTCTGCCGGGTAAACGCCGCCGGAGCGGTCAGTATGTCGGCACCGGCAAGCGCCTGGGCGCGGTAAAGCTGCGGAAAACGGATATCGTAGCAGATGCCCAACCCGAGATGGGCGAACGAAAGATCAACGACTGGCGCGCAATCGCCGGGACGATAGACCGCGCTCTCGCGCCAGCTTTCGCCATTGTCGAGATCCACGTCGAACATGTGGATCTTGTCATAGCGCGCGATGATCGCGCCGTCCGGGCCGAAAAGAAATGCCCGGTTGGCGATGCGTTCATCGTCGAGCGCGACCGCCGTTGATCCGATATGCAGAAAGATCCCATGTTCGACCGCGAGCTCGGAGGCGACGCGCACCGTCAGGTCTGTCTCCTCTTCACTGAGCACCGCGCGCAGCTGTGCCCTGTTCTTTTGCACCGCACCGGTCATTTCCGGCGTTTGCACATAAGTTGCGCCGCGCGCTGCGGCCTCGGCGACGAGATCGCGGAGCCGATCCACATTGGCGTCCGGCGACACGCCGGATCGCAGCTGAACCACCGCCGCCGTGAATTTCGTCATTGTGCTGCCTCGCCTTGCAACATGCGATCGAGCCGGCCATCGCGCTCCAGGGCATGCAGTTCATCGCAGCCCCCGACATGCGTTCGGCCGATGAAGACCTGCGGAAACGTCGCGCGACCGGACGCCTTGGCGATCATCTCGGTGCGCAGATCCTTGGAAAAGGTTGCATCATGCTCCACGAAGTCGACCCCCTTGCTCTCAAGCAGGCGCTTGGCCGCGGTGCAGAAGCCGCAGAGCTGGCGTGTGTAGATCGTTACCGGTTGCATCGGGGGCAGCTCCTGCCGTCAATTCCACTCATTTGATCATATAGGGTGTTGCTGCGCTGCGTCGCAAGTCACCGCAATTCATGCCGGATGGTCAGGTTCACCGACCCTTGCAAAGGTGAGGATGCAGATCTTCGCAGCGCCTGCCCGGCGCAGCGCGCGGGCGGCGGCATTCACCGTTGCCCCTGTCGTGAAGACGTCATCGATCAGCAGAACGTTTCGTCCCATCACGTCCTCGGGCCGCTTGACCTTGAAGGCACCGCGAACATTCGCCTCCCGCGCCTTCTGGCCGAGGCCGACCTGCTGACGGGTGGCGCGGCGCCGTATCAGAACATCGGCGCCGAACGGTTTGCCGGCCAGCCCCGAGAGCGTGCGCCCGAGTTCTGCGGCCTGGTTGTAGCGGCGCAAAAGCAGGCGCGCGCGATGCAGTGGAACAGGCAATACGATGTCGCTGCTTTCGATGATGCCGGCGCCGGCTCGCAGCATCCAGCGCGCCATCGGCAGTGCCAGTTCCGCGCGGTCCTTGTATTTCAACCGATGAACCAGCAGCCTTGCGATATCATCATAAAGAACGGCTGAGCGCGCCGCGTCGAATGCAGGCGGGTTTGCCATCGCCGCGGGAGAAACCGTGCCCTCATCCACCTGATACGAGAAGGGAACACCAAGGACCGGGCAGACCGGCTCCTCGATGAACTGAAGGCCCTTCCAGCACTCGACGCAAAGCGCTCCTTCGCGCTGGACCATGACCGCGCAGGCAAGGCAGGTCGTCGGGAAGAAGAGGCCGACAAGCGAAGTGCCCAGCCTCCCGGCTGCAGCCCGCCATCCCTCGCGGTGGCCGAATGCCCCCTCAATCCCCATCTGTTGACAGTAGAGCATAGACTGGACAGGTGAAACGGTTTTCGCAAGGACGATGGACGCATGCCAAACACCCCGCTTTTCGACGAAGCCAGGATCGCGGTGAACCGCCTTCGTGCCGCCCGCCGATTTGAGCCGGGGGCAGATTTTCTTCTCGACATCGTCAGCAGGGAACTTGCCGAGCGACTCGAGGCGGTGGAGCGCCATTTTCCTGTCGCGGCGGAACTGCATGGCTATAGCGGCCTTGTCGCGGACGCGCTTCGCAAGGGTGGCAAGGTCGACACGATCATGCGCATCGAGACGAGTCGCGAACTGCTGGCGGGGGCCGAGGGCAGCATGGTGGCGTCGCTCGAGCATGTCCCGCTGGCGCCTGAAAGTCTGGACCTCGTCGTCTCGCCGCTTTCGCTTCACCTTACCAACGACACGCCGGGTGTGTTCATACAGATCTGCCGCGCTCTGAGGCCCGACGGCCTTTTCCTCGCGACGCTGCCGGGCGCCGGTACGCTTTCGGAACTGCGCGAGTCACTGCTCGCAGCAGAAGCCGAGATGGCGAGCGGCGTGGGTCCTCGCGTCATCCCGTTTGCCGATGTGCGCGACGCCGGCGCGTTGCTGCAGCGAGGCGGCTTTGCCCTTCCCGTGGCCGACATCGAGACCTACACCGTTCGCTATGACACGATGTTCGGCCTCGTCCGTGACCTCAGGGCCATGGGCATGCAGAACCCACTTATCGGGCGCAGCAGTCAACCGCTCAGCCGCGCCACGGTCTTGAGGGCGGCATCGATCTATGCCGAAAGGTTCAGCGACGCGGACGGGCGCATACGAGCGACGTTCAACATCATCTATCTATCCGGATGGCGACCGCACGAAAGCCAGCAGAAACCGCTGAAGCCCGGCTCGGCGCGGGTCAGCCTGGCTGACGTACTCAAATAGCCGATCAGGCGTTTTCGTCGCCGTCGCCGGCAGGCGGCGGCCCGTTGATCGCGTCGCTCACCTTCTTGGCAACACCATCGTAGAGATCGACGACATTGTTGCTCATGGCCATCGCCCCGCCGATGATCGCGATCGACATCAGCGACGCGATCAAGCCGTACTCAATGCTCGTCGCTCCGCGTCGTGATTGCAGCAACCGCCTCAATTTCAGCATGAAAGCTCGGCCCCCAAAGCCCTGCCGGTGCGCCTGTTATGCTGACGCATCATGAGAGGCCTGAGCTCTCCGGACTGAAGGTATTCTAGGCGCAAAGAATTACGCAGAGACTAACTCCGCGGCCAAAATCGTTGGGAAAGATGCGTCTTCAGCAGTGACCCTGGACGCGGCCCATGCCGTCATAGACGCAGTTGACGCCGGGCTCGTCCAGTATGCTGCGGCGTACGGTATAGCTGCGCGAACCATCCATAGGGATGGAACCCGTCGAGATCATATCGAGACCACCGCTATTATAGGCCGTCAAGCGTGGCGTGTGATCGACCATCGGCGGCAGGAAAAGCGCCATTGCGATTGCCATGACACCGAACAACAGCGCAACGCGCATCGGGCCGACTTTCGCCCGGGTATTTCCGCGATCGGCTTCCGTCTCTACCGATAGCCAGAAATCGGAATTGCGCATGAATTACCCCTTGGTTTCAGGATCGATGCCCGCGAATCGTACCTTCATCATGGCTACAGCAGTTTGGCCCACAAGCCAAATTCCTGTCACATTGTGGCACAGCCGCTTTGACGAAGATTGCGACCATAGTGCTAAATGATTGATTAACGGTATCATATCAGCGCCCACCAACGACGCTGTTTGCGATCACATTGCCTTAATGAGAGTCACGGACACCGTTCAGAGAAGATCTGCAAGGATTGGAATCAAGGGCTCATCGGCCGGCGGCATGGGATAGTCACGCAGACGGTTTGGCCTTACCCATTTCACGGCCTGGCCTTCCAGGCCCTGCGCCACGCCCTCGAAGCGCCGGCACACGTAAAGTGGCATCAGCAGATGGAACCGCTCATAGCCATGACTGGCGAACGTCAACGGCGCCAGGCATGCCTCCTGCGTGACGATGCCCAACTCTTCAGCCAGCTCACGAATGAGCGTTTCCTCCGGCGTTTCCCCAGGCTCGACCTTTCCCCCGGGAAACTCCCACAACCCGGCCATTGCCTTGCCGTCCGGGCGCTGCGCGATCAGGACCCTGCCATCGATATCGACGAGGGCGCAGGCCGCAACGAGCAGGATCGGTTTGGAGTCCAGGTCTTTGCCTGACGGTGTCATCGACATGCGTCAGTCCTTGCGGGCAGGCTGGCGATAGGCATAGCGGTAGATCTCCTCGAAACCGAAGCGCTGGTAGAGCGCGATCGCGGCGACATTGGCGGCTTCCACCTGCAGCCAGGCGCTCTTGGCACCGCGAAGGCGGGCCCAGCGCAACGCAGTCTTCACAATGGCATGGCCATGGCCCATCCGTCGAAGATCGGCGCGGGTGGCCAACTCGAAAATGCCGGCCATATCATTGTCATGGACGCACAATGCTGTCGCCGTCGCCTCGCGGTCCGCCGCTTCCGTGATGAACATGCCCTTCGCCGGCCGGATGGCATTCAGAACCTCCATCATACCCGACCTGAGGGCCGGATCGCGGCCCTGAACGGCGAGTGCCACATCGACGTAACGCGCCACGTCCCGCAACGGCAATTGATCAAGGGCATCGTCAAGATCGAGGGCCGATATGTCAGCCATCAGAACGAGCGTCTCGTCCACGCGCTGCCAGCTCTGACCGGCGAGGTAGTCGTCCAGCGCGACCGGCGACAAGGGTGTCTGGCGAAAGACGGGCAACCGGCCATATGCGTCAAAACGCTCAACGGCCCTGGCAACGCGCGGTTCGATATCACCCGCGTCCGACGGGTCGAGCGCGTTGACCGAATTGAGCCTTCGGGAGGGATGGCCGGCAGTGAGGCGCGTTTGCCAGGTGCCGTCATACTTCACGAGCGCTGCCGGCCAGGCCCTGAAGCTTACCGCTTCCAGCCGGCGGACGATGGCGAGAGCCGGTCCGCTGGTCTTCATGACGCTCTCCCGATCACGATGCGTAAGAGGCGCGACCTGCCGCCGGGCTGGCGCCCTAGCTCCGGTAGTCACCATTGATGGCGACATACTCCTTGGTGAGATCGCAAGTCCAGACCGTTGCGCGTCCATTGGCCAGACCAAGATCGACCCTGACGGCAATATCCTCGGCTCTCATGACGGCGCTCGCCGCGTCTTCGGAATAGTCCGGGTCGCGCTCTCCCTCCACGGCCACGCGCACATCGCCGAACCAGATGGCCAGGCGATCCCGGTCAGCCATCTCGCCAGCCTTGCCGACAGCCATGACGACACGGCCCCAATTGGCATCCTCACCGGCGATCGCCGTCTTGACCAGCGGGGAGTTGGCGATGCTAAGTGCGATACGCTTGGCGGCAGCGTCGGTTTCGGCGCCGGTGACAGTGATCTCCACCATCTTCCTGGCCCCCTCGCCGTCCCGCACAATCTGCAATGCCAGGTCATGCATGAGATCGTGGAGTGCTTTCTGAAAATCGCCCAGGCGTGGATCGCTCGCATCCTCGATACGGGGTGCGCCGGCCGCCCCTGTTGCAAACAGCATGAGGGTGTCGGAGGTCGACGTGTCGCTGTCGACGGTCACCGAATTATAGGTTGGTTCGACGTGATCGGAGAGCATGGTCTGGAGCGCCGCCGGCGCGATATCGGCATCGGTCGCGATGAAGGACAGCATGGTCGCCATGTCGGGCGCGATCATGCCGGCGCCCTTGGCAATGCCGTTGATCGTGACGGTCACGCCATCGATTTGTGCCTGACGTGTGGCTACCTTGGGATAGGTATCCGTCGTCATGATGGCCTCTGCCGCCTCGAACCAGCGATCGTCCGCTGCCGAGGTCACCAGATCGCCCAGGACGCCGGAGAACTTGGAAGCGTCGAGCGGCTCTCCGATCACACCCGTGGAGGCAAGGAATATCTCGTCCACACCACACCCGGCCGCAGCCGCAGCGGCCTTGGCGGTGATGGCCGTCGATTCATCGCCCTTGCGGCCGGTGAAGGCATTGGCGTTGCCCGAATTGACCACGAGAGCACGCGCGCGGCCTGCGGCAAGGTTGCGGCGACAGAAATCGACAGGCGCCGACGGACATTTCGATCGTGTGAAGACGCCGGCCGCAGATGCGGGGTGATCGAAGACGATCATCAGAACGTCGGTGCGCCCGCGATATTTGATACCTGCCGCAGCCGTCGCCATGCGCACACCCCTGATCGGCGGCAGGACGGCATAGGTCTTCGGAGCAAGAGGGGAGATGGCTGTCGGCATCGCTATTTCCGCCATTCATGACGCTGAGGGCTGGCAGTCGGCGGCGCCTCGCGGCGCGCCCGGCCATCTCTTGAGCAGCGTCAAGAAGGCCGATGAAAATGGCCCGGCCGGGATGGCCGGGCCATTGTGAGACGCCTTATTCGGCGGGTGCTTCTTCCGCCGGCTGCTCTTCGGCGGGCTCATCGGCAGCCGGTTCTTCCTCGCCTTCGGCGGCAGCGGCAGGGTTGTTGACGGCTTCATAGGCCTGCTGCAGCTCGGGATCGACGATCTCAACGCCGGATTCACCGCGCTCTTCCTGGAGAACTTCCAGATAGCGCTCGCGCAGTACGATCTGGCGCACCTGCTCTGTGACCTGCTCGAACGCCGGCGGCTCGGCTTCGCGGCGATCCTCGACCTTGATGACGTGCCAGCCGAACTGGCTCTGGACCGGCTCTTCCGTGTAGCTGCCCGGCTCGAGCGCGAACGCGGCTTCCTCGAATGGACCGACCATCTGGCCCCGCTGGAAATAGCCAAGGTCGCCGCCATTCGCCGCAGAGCCGTCCGTGGAATTCTCCTCGGCCAGTTCAGCGAAATCAGCACCACCGTCGAGTTCCTCGATCAACGCTGTGGCTTCTTCCTCGGTTTCCACGAGGATGTGGCGAGCGTTTACTTCCTCGGCCGGTGGCGTTGCCTCGACTTCCTGATCATAACGCGCACGCACGTCCTCATCGGAAATGCCCGCCAGGATCTCGTCCTGGAAATACGCATTGTGAAGCGCCCGGTCCCTGAGGAATGCGACGCGCTTCTGGAAGGATTCGCTGTCTGCAGTGCCTTCTTCCTCTGCCTTGCGTGCCAACAGCTTGATGTCGATCAACGCGGATAGCGCCGCGACGCGACGCTGCTCCGGCGGCAATTGGCCGAATTGCGGATCGAGATCGCTGAGCGCATAGGCGAGCTCGGACTCGTAAATCTCCGTGTCGCCGATCGTCGCGATGACGGTGTCCTCGCCTTCGGTCGGCGCGGCAGGTGCGGCGTCTTCAGCTCCTGTCTGCGGGGTCGACGGTGTCTGCGCGAAAGCGGGTGTGCAAAGCGCGACACCCGCGCCCAACACGGTCGCAGCAGCAAGAGTGATGTATCGCTTCATAAGAACCTGGCCTCTTTCCTGGTGAAATTGATGCGCCGTCGATGGCCGGCAAAACGAGCCGTTTTAGGGCAGAAGGGGCTCCGTGCGGGCCGTTGACATCGCTTACCCCCCCTCTTATCTGTCACGAAACCGCGCGTCCAGTTCCTCAATTCTCAAGAACATGCGGCCCCGGTCCCGTCTGGTCGTCCTCATTCAAAACCGCGACTTGGACCCGGCGCCTTTACTGAAACAATCGGAAAGGACCATCTTCATGGTCAGCTTCGGCGGCCTCGCCCGCAAACTGTTCGGTTCCTCCAACGAGCGTCGCGTCAAGGGCTTCAGACACCGCGTCGACGCCATCAATGCGCTCGAAGAAGAGATGAAGGCACTCTCCGACGATGCGCTGAAGAACCAGACCGTCGTGCTGCGCCAGGAACTCGCCGACGGCAAATCTCTCGACGACATCCTGGTGCCGGCCTTCGCCACCGTGCGCGAAGCCGCCCACCGCGTCCTGGGCATGCGGCCGTTCGACGTGCAGTTGATCGGCGGGATGATCCTTCACGAAAACTCGATCGCCGAGATGAAGACCGGCGAAGGCAAGACGCTCGTGGCGACATTGCCAGTGTATCTCAATGCCCTTTCGGGCGACGGTGTGCATGTTGTTACCGTCAACGACTACCTGGCCAAGCGCGACGCCGAATGGATGGGGCGCATCTACCAGTTTCTTGGCCTGACGGTCGGCATCATCGTGCATGAGCTGAACGACGAGCAGAGACGGGCCGCGTACGCCTGCGACATCACCTACGCGACCAACAACGAGCTCGGCTTCGACTACCTGCGCGATAACATGAAATACGACCGCAAGCAGATGGCTCAGCGCGGTCACAACTACGCGATCGTCGATGAAGTCGACTCCATTCTCATCGACGAGGCGCGCACGCCTCTGATCATTTCAGGCCCGCTCGACGATCGATCCGATCTCTATACACGGATCGATGCCTTCATCCCCAATTTGACCGAAGAAGACTACGAGCTCGACGAGAAGCAGCGATCGGCGACCTTCACCGAAGTCGGCACCGAAAAGCTGGAGCGAATCTTGTCAGAGGCCGGCCTCCTCAAGGGCGCCGGGCTTTACGACATCGAGAATGTCGCCGTCGTCCACCACCTCAACAACGCGTTGAAGGCACACAAGCTCTTCCAGCGCGACAAGGACTACATCGTGCGCGGCGACGATGTCGTGATCATCGACGAGTTCACCGGACGCATGATGCCCGGGCGCCGTTTTTCGGACGGACAGCACCAGGCACTGGAGGCGAAGGAAAAGGTCAAGATTCAGCCGGAAAACCAGACGCTGGCCTCCATCACCTTCCAGAACTACTTCCGGATGTACAAGAAGCTCGCCGGCATGACAGGCACAGCCTCCACGGAAGCGGAGGAATTCGGCAACATCTACGGCCTTGAAGTCGTGGAAGTGCCCACCAACCTGCCGATCCAGCGCATCGACGAAGACGACGAGGTCTATCGCAGCTTCGAGGAGAAGTTCCGCGCTATCGTCGGCGAGATCCGCTCGGCTCGCGAGCGCAACCAGCCGATCCTCGTGGGCACCACGTCGATCGAGAAATCCGAAATTCTGGCTGAACTGCTCAAGAAGGAAGGCATGAAGGACTTCCAGGTCCTCAACGCCCGCTATCATGAACAGGAAGCGTACATCGTCAGTCAGGCCGGCGTGCCAGGCGCCGTCACGATTGCAACGAACATGGCCGGCCGCGGCACCGATATTCAGCTGGGCGGCAATGTCGACATGCGCATCGCTCACGAACTGGGCGATTTGCCGGAAGGCGAGGAACGCTCGACCAGGGAAGCCGCTATCCGCCAAGACGTCCAGCGCCTCAAGCAGGAAGCGCTCGATGCCGGCGGGCTCTATGTGCTCGCCACCGAGCGTCACGAAAGCCGGCGCATCGACAACCAGCTCCGCGGCCGTTCCGGTCGTCAGGGCGATCCGGGTCGCTCGAAATTCTATCTCTCGCTTCAGGACGACCTGATGCGCATCTTCGGCTCCGACCGGATGGAGGGAATGCTGCAAAAGCTTGGCCTGCAAGAAGGCGAAGCGATCGTACATCCCTGGATCAACAAGGCGCTGGAGCGGGCACAAAAGAAGGTCGAGGCTCGCAACTTCGATATCCGAAAGAACCTCCTGAAATACGACGACGTCATGAACGACCAGCGCAAGGTCATCTTCGAGCAGCGTCTCGAACTGATGGACGCGGAGGACGTTCAGGAGACGGCGACGGACATGCGCCACGACGTGATCGACGATATGGTCGCGAAATACATCCCTGAAAATGCCTATGCCGAGCAATGGGATGTGACGGGGCTGAAGACGGATGTCGCCACCTATCTCAATCTCGATCTGCCCGTCGACCAGTGGGCGGCCGAAGAAGGGATCGCGGAAGACGACATCCGCGAGCGTCTGATCGAAGCCACCGAGAAGTCCGTGGCGGAGCGTACCGAGCGGTTTGGACCGGACGTCATGCGCTATGTCGAGAAGTCGGTGCTATTGCAGACGCTCGACATGCTCTGGCGCGAGCATCTGGTCAATCTCGACCACCTTCGCTCGGTGATTGGCTTTCGCGGCTACGCGCAGCGCGATCCGCTGCAGGAATACAAGCAGGAAGCCTTCGAACTTTTCCAGGCGCTGCTGGGCAATCTTCGCCAGGCAGTCACGGCGCAGCTCATGCGTGTCGAAGTCCGCCGCGAGCAGCCGGCGCAGCAACCGAAAGTTCCGGAAGGCAAGCCGCATCACGTCAACGCGACAACCGGCGATGACGAATTTGCCGACGATAGCGGCACTCCGTCTGCCGGCTCCGCGCGCAATCCCGACGCGCCCGAAAGCTGGGGCCATGTCGGGCGCAACGAGCCGTGCCCTTGCGGCTCCGGCAAGAAGTTCAAGCACTGCCACGGCGCTTTCGAACAAACAGCCTGATCCGATGGGCCGAGCAACTGCGCTGCCCATCGCGAAATCCTTGAAAACAACACCGTTTCTTAACGGGCATCATGGCATCAAGCGCCCACGCGTTTCAGTGACATGGGTGTCCGATAAACATGACGGTTGTCGATACCGCGGAGAAATGGCTGCCGTCGCATATCCATGCGCGGTTGCTGCCGCTCGTCGACCGGATGGATGCCATCCTCCGGCAACGCGACCGCCACGCTCAGGCACAGCGCATGGCGCTCTCCGCTTTTGCCATTCGCGTGGTCAGCGCCGGCATCGCCTTCGGCTCACAGATCGTCCTCGCCCGTCTCATGGGCAGCTTCGAATACGGCATCTTCGTCTTCGTATGGGCGCTCGCCGTGATCTTCGGCAATCTGTCTTGCTTCGGCTTTCACACCGCCATCATCCGGTTTCTCCCCGGCTATCAGGATGAAAAAGCGAATGCGGAAATTCGTGGACTGACCCAGACCGCGCGACGCTTCGCGGTCGCTTCGGCGAGCTTCGTCGTTCTGGTCGGGATGATCGGCGTCCAGCTCTTCGGCGACGCGATCTCGGACTATTATCTGGTGCCGCTCTATCTCGGCATGATCACTCTGCCCATGATCGCGCTCGGCGATGTCCTCGACGGTACGGCGCGCGCCAACAACTGGCCGCTTTTCGGGCTCGGCGCAACATTTCTCCTGCGCCCGACGCTGATCCTCGTCTTCATGGTCATCGCTGCCGCGAGCGGGATGGAACGAACGGCGGAAACGGCCCTGGAAGCAGCCATACTGGCGACCTATCTGACGACCATCGCGCAGTACTGGGCCGTCACATTGCGTGTCAAACGCCGATTTGCCACGCCGCTGAAGACGATCACCTTTCGCCGATGGTTCCTTGTCGCGCTGCCGATCTTCTTCATCGAGGGCTTCTATTTCCTGCTGACCAATTCCGACGTGATCGTTGTCGGCTTTTTCGTTCCGCCGGAGCAGGTTGCGGTCTATTTCGCGTCGGCCAAGACAATGGCGCTGGTGCACTTCGTCTATTTTGCCGTGAGGGCCGGCGCCCAGCCGCGGTTTTCGCAACTCGTGACGGAAGGTGACCGCGCAAGCCTTGCCGATTTCGCCCGTCAGACGATCCGCTGGACCTTTTGGCCCTCGCTCTTCGTCGGCAGCCTCGTGCTTCTCGCCGGCCCTTTCCTGCTCTCGCTCTTCGGACCCGGCTTTGCCGAAGGTGAGGCGCTGATGGCGATCCTGTTCGCCGGGATCATGGCCAAATCGCTGATCGGACCGGGAGAAGTCCTGCTGACCATGACAGGGCACCAGACGATCTGCGCCTTTGTCTACCTGTGCGTCCTCATCACCAACGTCGCGCTGAACATCGCGCTCATTCCAAGCTTCGGCCTCTTTGGCGCAGCAACGGCCACAGCCTTGTCGATGGGCCTGGAGGCGATCTTGCTTTTCACCGTGGTGCGGTGGCGCCTCAAGTTCGCTATGGTGCTGTTCGCGCCTCGACCCGCCACCGCCGGGAGTTCGCGCTGATGGTATCAGACCGCATTTTCGAAACCGGTTACTCCTCTCAAGCCAATGCGCTCGTAGGCGAACTGGCCGATGAGCCAGATATGCGCACGCCGCCGGATACGGAAATGGCCGTCGGGCGCCCTGGCCGCAGCCTGACCCTATATCCCGGCCGTGCCGGTTACGAACTGCAGGACGAGCTCGATTTCCTCGCCAACCGTGTGATGGAGCCAAACGTCTTCTTCACCGGCCGTTTTCTGGCACCGGCAATGCCCCGTCTGGAAGACCGTCAGGTCCGTCTTCTCCTGATGCGTGATGAAGATGCGCGACGCAGCCGCATGCGGTTTCTGATGCCGTTCTCGATCGAAAAACCCGGTTTCGCGGTCGGGCCGTCGGTGATGCGCGTCTGGACGCACCCATTCGGGCCGCTCGGTACGCCGCTGGTCGACGCGGAAGGCGCCGCCGAAACACTCGACAATCTGCTCGAGGCCCTTTCCCGTCCGGAAAGCGGCCTGCCCGGTGTCCTCGTTCTACCCGATATGCGGATCGAAGGGCCGGTCACGGAACTGCTGCGGGCCGTCGCCATCTCACGCGGCCTGCCGCTGACATTCACCGAAGCGTTGTCCCGGCCGATGCTGGCTTCCGAAGCCGATGGCGAGACCTATCTGAAAGCATCGATCTCCCGGCACCACTTCAACGAGATGGCACGTCAGCGGCGTCGCCTTGAGGAACGCGGGCGGCTGTCCTACGAAGTGGCGAGGCAACCACGCGCCGTGGCAGCCGGGCTGGAAGCCTTTCTCGCACTGGAAGCATCCGGATGGAAAGGTCGACGCAAATCGGCCATGACGCACGATCGGCTGCGTGCGGCATTTGCCCGCGAGGCGGTCGCCAATCTCGCGGCCACGGACAATGTGCGCATCCACACGCTGACGCTGGATCACAAGCCGATCGCCGCCATTGTCGTCTTCGTGATTTCCGGCGAAGCCTATACGTGGAAGACGGCGTATGATGAGGATTTCGCGGCTTATTCGCCTGGCAAGCTGCTTTTTGCGCGGCTTACGGAGCAACACCTCGACGACGCCAATATCGAGCGAACCGATTCCTGCGCGGTCCCGGATCACCCCATCGCCAGCCGGTTGTGGCGCGAGCGCGGCGGCATTGCGACGATGGTGATCGGCCTGACGCCGGAGCGGGACCGCGACATGCGCCAGGTCGCGCGCGGGCTGCACCTATATCGCAATACCCGCAATCTGGCCCGTATCCTGCGCGGAAAGATTCGCGCGGTCGCACGGCGAAAGGCGGCGCGCCGGCTCAGTTGACAGCCTCGCCCGCCTCCCGTCTGGCCTCTTCAGCTGCCAGGGAGCGCAACTCGCGGCGGATCACCTTGCCGGTGGTCGTCAGGGGCAATGCGTCGACGAACGCCACTTCGCGCGGATATTCGTGCGCAGACAGGCGCGTCTTGACCCACAACCGCAGTTCCTCTGCAAGTTCAGGCGAAGCCCCGATGCCGGGCCGAAGGACGACATACACCTTTACCTTCTCGGTGCGGACCGGATCCGGCTTGCCGACTGCCGCCGCGATCTGCACGGCCGGATGGGCATGAAGACAGTCTTCGATCTCACCCGGACCGATGCGATAGCCGGACGAGGTTATGACGTCGTCGTCACGGCCGAAGAAGGCCACATAGCCCTCCTCGTCCATGACGCCGGCATCTCCGGTGGTCATCCAGTCGCCGATGAATTTCGACTGTGTCGCGGCCTCGTTCTGCCAGTAGGTCAGGAACATCACCGGGTCCGGACGCGCGATGGCGATCTGGCCAGGCTTTCCGGCAGGAACCATCTGGCCGGTTTCATCGATGATCGCGACCCGGTGGCCCGGCACCGCCTTGCCGATCGCGCCGGGTCGGGTGACACCCATGGCGGCGCAGGATGCCAGCACGAGATTGCATTCGGTCTGACCGTAGAATTCGTTGATCGTCAGACCCAGGGTGCGCTCGCCCCAGAGATAGGTCTCGCGCCCGAGCGCTTCACCGCCTGACCCGACCGTTCTCAAGTCCAGGCGATATCGGGCGGCGGGGTTCTCGACCGTCTTCATCATGCGCAGCGCGGTCGGCGGGATGAAGGCATTGCGCACGTTCAAGTGCTCAAGAATGTGGAAGGCCGTCGGCGCATCGAACTTCTGTGCCGGGGTCGCAACGACCGGTACGCCGAAGAAGAGGCCGGGCAAGAGCACGTTCAACAATCCTCCGGCCCACGCCCAGTCAGCCGGGGTCCAAAGGATATCGCCCGGCACCGGCAGGAATTCATGGTGCATCTGGACACCTGGCAGGTGGCCGAGCAGAACCCGATGACCATGCAAAGCTCCCTTCGGCGGCCCTGTGGTTCCCGACGTGAAGATCATCATGGCCGGCGTATCCGGCGCCGTTGGTTCGCCGGCGAAGGTTGTCGGCGCTGCCGTCAGCAGGGCAAGCGAGAGCGTGCCTTCCGGGACCGCTTCGGCGCCGCTGACGATCACGGTTTCAAGCGTTGGAAGATTGTCGGCGATGCGCCTGAGCTTCTCGTGACCCGAAGAATCCGTCACGATTGCCCTCGCGCCGGACGATGCCAATCGATACGCGATCGCATCCTCCCCGAACAGCAGGGCAAGCGGGACGGCGACCGCGGCGAGCTTGTAGACCGCCATGTGGACCACCACGGTGTCGAATCCTTGCGGCAGCATGATTGCGACGCGATCGCCCCGCCCGATCCCGGCGCGCTTGAGCGCCAAAGCCAGAGCGCTCGCACGGCCCTCCAATGCGCCGTAGGTCAGCCGATCCGGTGCGTCATCGCCGCGATACTGATAGAGGCACACCCGGTCCGGTTGGCTCTGCGCAAAACGCGTGCAACAGGCTTCCGCAATATTGAACGCTTGCGGCAGGGCCCAGGAAAAGCCGCCATAAAGCGCTTCATAGGTGTTACCGGATCGAAGCATCGTCTACCGCCATCGTCAGCCGCTATCGCAGCTTCCTAAACCGGTTCCGCGTCCGGCGAAAGCGCTGCTTGACTGACGAACTGCCAGGCCCATTGGCGAGGAGCGGGAACCACCGCATGGCGTGCGCCGTTTCCCCGTGACTACCCGGTCGCAAAATAGTAGCCGCAGAACCAAGGATGTCATCCCACATGAGCCGCAACACCCTCATCGCCGCCGCCATCGTCCTCGTCATCGTTCTAGGAGGTTTTTCCTTCATGGGCGCCTGACCCCAATTCTGCGGAATTGTCGCCGCAAGATCAGGGCGACCGCCTGTCGCATCCATCATCCGAATAGCTGATGGATGCCCTCCTCGAACTGCCATCTTCCGATACGCACTGCGTGCGCTACGCTTCCAGGCGGGGCCACTGCTGGAGGGGTGAAGATGGGCTACGGATTCTGGCGGTCACGCTCGAAAGTTCACTTGGGAATTGGGGGCAAGCTGACCGCCCTCATCTTGCTGGTCTACCTGACCAATAACGGCGTCGTCGACCGGCTTCGTTTCGTCATCGATGACGCGCGCCCCCTCACCGCCATCGTCTTCGTCGCGATCTGGATGATCTGTCTCGGCGCTCTTGCGGCGGCCGCATTCCACCCTCGTCCGCTCGTGCGTTTTCTCTGGGCGATCCCCATCGCCCTTTCCTCTGCGATCGCCTACGGCTATCACCGCGCCCAGGGCGGCGAATTCTTCATCTTCGATGTTCTCAATCTGTGGGCGGCCCGGCACGAGGCTGGGCGGGCAGCGGATTTTTACGGAGAGGCCATTCCAGCCGCCATCGCCGTTCTCCTGATCGGCCTCATCGCCATCATCATGCCGCCGGCGTTGCCGAGGCGACTGCCACGCATTTCACACACAGCAATGCTCGTCGCACCTTTGGTCCCGATCCTGATGATCGCCGGTGTCGTCGTGATGAAAGAAGGCAAGGGATCCTATTCCCTCCCCCGCCAGTTCGCGCCGATCTCGCTTGCCGCATTGGCAGCCTACAAGATCAATACGGGCGGCTTTGAGGAACGCCACGCAGTTGCCTTGCCACATGGAACGCCCCTTGTCCGCGCGATCGTGCTGATCGTCGACGAGAGCATCAGGGCCGATCATGTCAGTCTTTCCCCTGGCAACCGCTCAACGCCCGCTTTCGCCGAACACGCCGAACGATGGGTCGATTTCGGCCCTGCGGTGGCGGCCGGCAATTGTTCGCGGCTTTCCAATGCCATTCTGCGGCTGATGGCCGACCGGCACGACGTCGTGCGCTCGATCCACACCAGTCCGACCGTGTGGGACTACGCCAAGGCCGCCGGCTATCGAACCGTGTTCATCGATGCGCAGGCCAAGTTCGTCAACGTCCACGGCAAACTTCAGAACCTCATGACACCCGCTGAGACGCTGAAGATCGACCGCATGCATCAGCTCGGCAGCGACATCGCCACCCATGACCTCGATGACGCGCTGACGACGATCGTTCTCGAAGAACTCGCGGCAGATGGCCCGGTCTTCATCTATGCCAACAAGAACGGCGCCCACTTCCCCTACGACAACGGCTCGCCCGAAGCGTTCATCCCGAGCGGCGTTTTCCTGCCGACCGACTCCGACGCCACCCACGATATGTTCGAGAACTATCTGCGCGCCGTGCAATGGTCGACGGACAGACCGATGGCACGCCTGTCGGCGGAGGCGGAACTCGACGATGCAGTGGTTATCTACACGTCCGATCATGGCCAGCACTTCGAGCCCGGCCGTCTGACGCATTGCAGTTCCGACACCAACGTCGATGTCAACGAGGCGATCGTTCCACTGATGGCAGCCACGGACAACATGGAAATCGCGGCACGATTGCGAGACACCGCGGCGCACGGAGCGGGGCGCGGCACGCATTTCGCCATTGCACCGACGATCCTGGAATTGATGGGCTACAGGCCTTCTGATTTCGCCAGCCGATATGACGTGTCGCTGCTCGATGATCTTTCCTGGGCGCCCAGCTTCGTCTCCGGCGACATCCTGGGGCTTTTCTCCCCCAAACCCGACTGGCACCCCGCCGATCCGACGGTTCAGCAACCTCAGACAGGCGATGCCATTGCCGAACTGACCGGGCAATCGGTCGTCACGGATTGATGGCATCCGGCTGGCGATGCACTGGCTGGAGGCCCGGCATCCTGGTTCACGAAAGCGGCGGCAGACCCTCCAGCACCTTGTCGAGCGTGGCTGGAAGATCGCGCACGCGCACACCCGTGGCGTTGTGTATGGCGTTGACGATGGATGCGGCAGCGCCGCAGATGCCGAGTTCGCCGATGCCCTTGGCGTGCAGCGGATTTGCCCAGCCATCGCGTTCATCCAGCAGCACGACTTCGAGACCGCTTACGTCCGCGTTCACGGGAAGATGGTATTCGGCAAGATCGCGGTTCACGATATGGCCGTCCCGGTCGTCATGGATCAATTCCTCCAGCAACGCCATGCCGATGCCAAACGTCATACCGCCAAGACACTGGGATCGCGCGGTCTTCTCGTTCAGAATGCGGCCGGCCGAAAAGACGCCAAGCATGCGGCGCAGTCGCGTCTCGCCCGTCACCGCATTCACCCCGACTTCGGCGAAATAGCTTCCGAACGTCGCCTGGCGGACCGCTTCTTCCGTCTTTCCGGGTTCGACATGGCCCTCCCCCACCAAATCCGTCCCTTGCAGAATTTCGGAGAAAGGAAGGCGCTGGTTTCCCGAAATGGCGTGCCCATCCTTCAGGGTCAGGCTTTCGGGATCACAGCCGAGTTTCTCGCAAAGCTGGTTGCGGATGTCCTCGCAGGCCAGAAATACGGCTGTTCCGTTCGAGGCAGCTCCGAACGAGCCGCCCGATCCCGAGCCTCTCGGCAGGTCGGTGTCACCCAGATGCACGTCGACATGGTCTATCGGCAGCCCCAGCATTTCCCCGGCAATCTGGCTGAGGACGGCATAGGTGCCCGTGCCGATGTCGGTCATGTCCGACTCAATTCGCGCCACACCATCGCCCGTCAGCGTCACACGCGCCTTGGATTCGATCAGCATGTTGACGCGCGCCGCAGACGCCATGCCCATGCCGACCAGCCACTCGCCCTCACGGCGCGTTCCGGGCGTACCCGACCGCTCACTCCACCCGAACTTCTCTGCGCCGACCTTGAGCGCTTCGGAAAGCTTGTTGGAGGAAAACGGGATGCCCTCCGTCGGGTCTTTGTCCGGAATGTTCCGGAGCCGTAGCTCGAGCGGATCGATACCCGAGATTTCGGCAAGCTCGTCCATCGCGATCTCGAGGGCAGTGAGGCCCACCGCTTCGCCGGGCGCGCGCACGGATCCAGCACACGTCCTGTGAACACGTGCGATATGCTGGCCAATCAGCCGGTGGGCGCCTTGATAAAGAAACGGCGTTGCCTGGGTGACCGGTTCCGCGAATGTTTCATCCGGGAGATTAGAGACCCACGCCTCGTGTCCGATGCCAGTCAGTACGCCGTCTTCACCGGCAGCCAGGCGAATGCGCTGCCGCGTCTCGGACCGACGCATGATGCCTTCGAAGACCTGCTGCCGCGACATTGCGACAGCCACCGGCACACCGAGCTCCTTCGCGGCGATCGCGGCCGCCACCGCTTCCTGCGATATGCCGAGCTTCGATCCGAAGCCGCCACCGACATAGGGTGCGAGGATGCGAACGTTTCCCTCATCAATCCCAAGGGCATCTGCGAGTTCGGATCGGTTGAAGGGCAGCATCTGATAGCTGCCATGCAGGGTGAGCTTCTCGCCCGACCATTCGGCGATCGACGCGTGCGGTTCCATCGCGGCGCTCGCGTGCGGCGGTGTCGTGTACGTCTCGTCGATCGAGAAGGCGGCATCGACCATGGCGCGCCCGAGATCGCCCATCTCGCTTTTCTGGTCGTCAGGGCTTTCGAGATCCGCGGCCGGGTCGTCGGGACGCACAACAACATCGGGATCAGACGACAGGGTCAGCTTCAGACGCTGCGCGCCGTGTCGCGCCTGCTCGAAGCTGTCGGCCACAACCAGCGCCACGAGCTGGCCGAAATAGGCAACGTCGCTCACCCCCTGCACAGGCGCTTCGCCCGCCATGCCTTGGGCCGGGTTCCGCAGCAGCCTCTCGTCGGCAATGACGGCTCGCACGCCCGGCAGCGCCATAACGGCATCCTTGTCGACCGAGCTGAGCTTGCCTTTCGCCACAGTCGCACGAACCAGGACGCCGTGACAGGCACCAGCGGGCAGCATGTCCAGGGCATAGCGTGCCCTGCCCGCCACCTTCAGCGCCCCTTCGGGTCTGTCGATGGGCGTCCCAATGATCTTCTGCGCCATCGCGTCGAGTCGGTCGCAATCGTCGCGTTCGTCCATCTTGAGGTGAAGCGCCATTCCTCAGCCTTTCGTCAGTTCGTTCAAGGTCGCCGAAAGCACCCGCTGCAGCAACGGAACCTTGAAGGCGTTTCCTGCCTGCGTCCTGGCCTTCGCGACGAGCAGGCCAGCAGCCTGTTCAAACAGTTCGGCAGATGGCGCCTTGCCCTCAAGCAAGGCCTCCACTTCCGCGTTGCGCCACGGTTGCGGTCCAACGCCGCCGAAGGCAAGAGCCACCCGCTTCATGCGACCGTCCGCCATTTCAACGACACCGGCGACGGAAACCAGCGCGAAGGCATAGGACGCGCGATCGCGCACCTTGCGGTAGGCTTGCCGCGTCCCGCCCGGCGGCGGCAGCAGGACGGCGGTGATCAATTCGCCCGGTTTAAGAACGGTTTCGATATGAGGCGTGGTGCCCGGGAGGCGGTAGAACTCTGATATCGCCACGCTTCGCCGATTGCCCGCACTATCCTCGATCTCGATCGACGCATCCAGCGCGCGCATGGCGACCGCCATGTCACTGGGATGCGTGGCGATGCAGTGGTCGCTGGTGCCGAAAATCGCATGAAGGCGCGTCGCACCACCAATTGCCTGACAGCCGCTGCCTGGTTCGCGCTTGTTGCAGGGCATTGCGGTATCGTAAAAATAGTAGCATCGCGTGCGCTGCAGGAGATTGCCTCCCGTCGTCGCCTTGTTGCGCAATTGCCCGCTCGCACCCGCCAGGAGCGCCCTGGCCAGCACCGGATAGGAAGAGCGCACGCGAGGATCGCCAGCAAGATCGCTGTTGCGCACGAGGGCACCGATTCGCAGGCCGCCGCCCGTCGTGTCTTCGATACCGCCGAGATCCAGCCTGTTGATGTCGACGAGCCGGCTCGGTGCCATCACCTCCAGCTTCATGAGATCGAGCAGGTTCGTCCCGCCAGCGATGAACGTGGCGCCATCCCTTGCCAAACCTGTTGCTTCGGCGGCACTTGCCGCGCGCTGGTAATCGAAAGGGATCATCCGCGCCTCCGATCGGCCGCTTCCTTGATGGCTTCCACGATATTGGGATAGGCCGAGCAGCGGCATATGTTGCCGCTCATCCGCTCGGAAATCTCGGTCGATGAAAGCTCGGGCGTCCTGTCGAGGTCGTCGCTGACATGGCTCGGCCAGCCCGCTTCGATCTCGGACAGCATGGCCGTCGCCGAGCAGATCTGACCCGGCGTACAGAAACCGCACTGGAACCCATCGTGGCTCAAGAATGCCTGTTGCAGGTCGGAAAGCCGATCGGGCTCTCCCAATCCCTCAATGGTGACGATCTCGTCTCCCTCGTGCATGCAGGCAAGCGAAAGACAGGAATTGATGCGCCGTCCGTTGACCAAGACCGTGCAGGCGCCGCACTGGCCATGATCGCAACCCTTCTTCGTGCCGGTCAGTTCGAGGTGGACGCGAAGGGCGTCGAGAAGCGTGGTTCTCGCGTCCGCATCCAGCCGTTCGCGCCGGCCGTTGACTGTGAGTTCGGTCTTCATGGAATCATCCGTTGGTTTGGCAGTCTGCCGCGGCAGACCTGTGCAATTCCTCAGGACAACTAAAGTTCCACGATCAAAACCTGTTTCGCCCGGTTCGGCCGCGTGTGTTCTCCAGCCAATAGAATGCGCGCAACGAACCAGCGGCTCCGCCGGAAGGGTTCCGGTTCGTGGCGAAGTTTTCGCCCGCCGATCGCGCATGGGAAAAGGAAGTCTTGGTGCCCCTGGCCGGGATCGCGAATTACCGTTAACTCCCTTATTTTATTTTGTTAAATATAGCTTCATTTTTCCTGTTACTGAAAAAGCTACTGCGTCTCATGCCGTTCCGTTTGGTGCCAAGCAGCCCTTGCGGATTGGAGCCGCGAGCGCGCTCGTCTCGGCTATGACCTCTTCCAATGACTGTCAAACCCTCCGAGTTGCCTTTCGGACTTGCGCCTGCCTACCCAAACTGAGCACGCGAGAATCGCAGCTCTCTTGTGGAAGCACGATTGATCGTTTTCCGGGTCGGTCACTTAGGTCAACGAGAGCGCGATGGCCGCGTCATTCGTTTGTCGCCGATGAAGTTTCTGAAGATTGAGCATACGACCCTCATCGGTCAAGCGGGATAACAGGCCAGCCGTGTTGCTCTTTTCGTCGTTGGCTCAGTGTTTGCCGGTCCATACTCGTCCATTTGGCCTACTGAACTCCCGAAAGACGATCTCGAGCACGTGGCGCGCTCAGAGCTCCACAGCCGAGAGCGAGAACCCTCACCCAGCGTCCGTTGTCACGGCCGGCCTTGACGCTCAATTTCTTGTATCATAATATGAAATGGCGTTCCATTATATAGGACATGTTGTGGATCTGACACTTCTCAAAGGATTGCGCGTGCTCGACCACCTCGCTCGAAACAATGAGCCGCTAGGGGTATCGGATCTTGCACGCGAACTCGGTCTCACCAAAAGCAACGCGCACCGAACTCTGCAAACCCTCGCCGACGCTGGTTACATCTCGAGGGTTGATCAACGAGGGCGCTACGCTTGCACATTGAAGCTTTTCGAACTTGGAAGTGCGGTCGTGGCGCGCACTGACATTCGCCAGATCGCCGATCCGACGATGCAGGCACTGGCTTCCGCGACTAAAGAGACGATTCACCTTTCGGCGCTCGATGGCCGCGACGTCGTCTACATTCACAAGATTGAAAGTCCACAGCCCGTCCGCGCTTACTCCTCGATAGGTGGACGCGCGCCGGCACACTGTGTTGCATCCGGCAAGGCACTGCTCGCCTTCACGCGAGGGTCGCTCGAATTGTTCAGCGATCCGCTTCCCACATTTTCTCCGCGCTCTCTGGCTAGCGTCGATGCCCTTGCAAAGGAACTCGAGACGATCCGCCAGAGCGGCGTGGCGATCAACTGGGGGGAATGGCGGGAGGCCGTGCGCGGCATCGCTGCCCCGATATTCGACGCAACCGGAACCATCAGCGGCTCGATCGGTATATCCGGCCCAGCCGAACGCTTCAGTGAAACGGCGATCGTCGAGTTCATTCCGGACGTCGTTGAAGCCGCGCGGGCTATCTCTGGTGCGCTCGGCCACAACGTCGCGCGAGCGTCAGCAGCAACACCGAGGGAGAATTGAATGCAATCCATGCGAGGCGTAAAGGTCATCGAATTCTGTAATGTAGCGGCTGGTCCTTTTGCCGGCATGCTCCTTGCTGATTTCGGCGCCGACGTGGTCAAGGTCGAGCGTCCTGATGGCGGCGACAGTCTGCGTTCATGGCCGCCGCTGACCGAAGGCTTTAGTGAGAATTTCGCGTCGCTGAACCGCAACAAGCGTTCCGTCGCGCTCGACATGAAGCAACCACAGGATCTAGAACGCGCGCGCCAGCTTGTCCTCGAAGCCGATGTCGTCCTTGAAAACAACCGACCGGGTGTCATGAACCGACTCGGGCTCGGCTACGAATGGTGCCGCGAGAACAAGCCAGAGATCGTCTATTGCTCGATCTCGGCTTTCGGACAGGACGGTCCGCGCGCGCCGGAGGGCGGCTTTGACCTGACGCTTCAGGCCATCAGCGGTATAATGGGCGTCACGGGAGAGAACGACAGCGCGCCGGTCAAGTGCGGTGTTCCTCTGACTGACTTCTCGACTGGTCTTTATGCCGCCATGTCCGTGATTGCAGCACTGCGTCAGGCCGAGAAGACTGGCGAGGGCACGCATATCGACGTCTCTATGCTGGGGTCGGCGCTGGCGATCGCCGCATTGCAGACAAGCGAGTATTTCGGCAGCGGCAGGGATCCGCGCAAGCTGGGCTCCGCGCACCCTCGCAATGCGCCTTACCAAGCCTTCCAAGCGAGAGATGGCCATTTTGCGATGGCCGCCGGCAACGACAGCTTGTGGCGCGCGGTCTGTCGCGCGCTCGACCGGCCCGAACTGGCCGAGGATGCGCGCTTCGCCTCGACATCGCTGCGGGCGCATAACCAGAGCGAACTGAAGGCGCTTCTGGAAGAGCAGTTTTTCGGAAAGACCTGCGCCGAACTCCTGACGCTCTTCCGCGACGCTGGCGTCCCCTGCGCACCGATCAACACCTATTCGCAAGCGCTCGACGACGAGCAGGTGAAGCATATGGGGTGGATTCGCGACATCACCCTGCCCGGCGGCGCTTCGGCGCGTACATTCGGATCACCGTTGCGATTTTCCGGCGATGCGCCGGCGATCTATCGCGATCCGCCGGCACTCGGTGAGCACAATGACGAGATTTTCGCGCAATTGCGCGATCCGACAAGGGCGGTGTCGTGAGCGTTCTCGCGACAGAACGCTCCGACGGCGTTTGCCTGCTGACATTGCAGAGGCCAGAGAAGATGAACGCGCTCTCCGCAGAGCTGGTCGATCGTCTCTTGCAGGAAGTCCTGCTTTCGCAAGCTGACGGCACGCGGCTGCTCGTGTTGCGCGGCGAGGGTCGCAATTTCAGCGCCGGCTTCGATTTCTCAGACTTCGAGAACGAAAGCGAGGCGAGCCTTCTCCTGCGCTTCGTTCGAATCGAGGAACTGCTGCAGGCCGTTCACCATGCGCCGTTCGATACGCTGGCGCTGGCGCATGGGCCGACGATGGGCGCGGGCGCGGATCTTGTTTGCGCCTGCGCGCGCCGGATCGCGGCACCCGGAGCGAAATTCCGCATGCCGGGCCTCAAATTCGGCCTCGTTCTCGGCACCCGCCGGCTCGCCGCGCGTGTCGGCGGCGACGCGGCGCGCGACGTACTCGGCGCGACGCGCACTTTCGATGCGCCGAAGGCTCTTGCTTCGGGCTTCATAACCGGCCTTGCGCCGCAAGATGAGTGGTGCGGCCTGATCGAGGTCGCGGCAAAGGAAGCTGCAGCACTTGAACCTCGAACATCCGCGACACTTTTTTCACGCGTCACGCCCGATACGCGCGATGCCGACATGGCCGACCTCGTCCGTTCAGCCGCGTTTCCCGGCATCAAGACGCGGCTCAAAGCCTATTTCGAAACGCTGAGATGAGGAGTCCACCCGTGCAGCCCCAACCCGGCAGTCGCGACGCCCCCGGCGACAAGATCAAGTCACTGGCAGAACTGGCCTCCATGATCCCCGATGGAAGCTCCGTCGCACTTGGCGGCAGCTTTCTGCATCGCGGACCGTTCGCGCTCGTGCGCGAACTGATCCGCCAGGGTCGGCGCGATCTGGAATTGATCAAGCAATCGCCGGGCTACGATATCGACATTCTGTGCCGCGCCGGAGCGTTGCGCCGCACGCGTGCCGGGATCGTCGCCATGGAAGGAAATTTCGGCCTGGCGCGCTGGTACAGAAAAGCCGTCGAAGAGAAGGAGATCGAGCTGGAGGAACACGCCTGCGCGAGCCTGACCGCCGGCCTGCGCGCTGCCGCCTTCGGCGTTCCGTTCCAACCCTGCGGCGGCCTTCACGGATCGGCACTCCCCGAGCTCAATGGTTGGAAATGGGGCGAAGACCCTTACGGCTCCGGCGAGAAGGTATGCCTCATACCGCCGATCACGCCGGATTTCACCGTCATCCATGCAAACGCGGTCAGCGAGCTCGGCGACGTGCGCGTCCTCGGCACCTTCCACTGGGACCGGATCATGTCACGCGCCGCGCGGCGCGTGCTGGTGATCGCCGAGAAACTGTTGCCAATCGAGGAATTCCGCAAACAACCAGAATTGACACTGGTGCCGCATTTCATGGTCGAGGCCGTCTCCGTGGTTCCCGGCGGCGCTTGGCCGGGCTCGTGCTGGCCGCTTTACGAGATCGACTACCCGGCCGTGCGCGCCTATGTCGACGAGCGCGACCGCGATCTCTCCCGCCACCTCGAGGCGGCCGTCGAGAGAGAGGCACGCGCAGATGCCTGAGACCTGGAGCGGCTTTTCGTATATTGTCACCAATCTCGCGCGGTTCATCCGACCGAACGAGGTCACCTTCAGCGGCGTCAATTCCAGCATGCCCATGCTGGCATGCATGCTCGCCAAGAAGAGCTACGACTTCTATTTCACCTATATCAACGTAGCGGGCGGGGTCGATCCAAAGCCGACCAGCGTTCCGCTCTCCAGTTCCGACCCAGTGCTTGCCGCGGGCTCGACCGCGATCTTCGCGAATGAGGATTTCTACGACCTGTGCACTCGTGGCCGGATGGACCTCTGCTTTCTCGGCGCCGCGCAGATCGACGGGGCCGGGCAAACCAACGTCTCCGCGATCGGCGATTGGCACAACCCGAAAGTCCGGCTGCCCGGCGGTGGCGGCGGCGCCGTCATGCTGCCCACCGCCCGGCGCTCTTGCACCTGGCGCACGGAGCATTCGCCACGGGTCCTCGTCGACAGACTGGACTTCGTCACGGCCTCGGGCGGCATGCACGGCGTCGTCACGCCGATCGCCGTCTTCATCAAGCGCGAGGGCCGTCTCACTCTGCAGTCCTGGCATCCGGAGAAGTCGCTCGACGAGGTCATCGCACGCACGGGATTCGCCATCGACGGCACCGATGCATCACCGACGCCGGGACCAACGGACGAGGAGCGTGCGGCACTGCAGGCGCTCGACCCCGACGGCGAGTTCGAGAGGGACGCGGATGTATCTCTGGGCTGAAAGCGAAGAGCTGCCTGATCTGTCGCTCACCGCCTTGATCGGCGAGGCGCTGGCGCGTCACGCCGCCGCCGGGCACATCGCGCTTCTCGATGGTGACGACGCGGTCACCTATTCCAACCTTGCCGAAGCCGTTGCCGCCATGTCGGGCAGCCTGCGTGTCTCGGGCATCGGAAGGGGCGATATCACCGGATTGTCGTTCTCCGGCAAGCGTGTCGGAATCGTCGCCTTTCTCGCGGCGCTGCGGGTCGGCGCATGCCCCTGCCTCATCGATCCGCGCCTACCCATGGCGACGCGCACCGCACATTTGACCAGTGCCGGCGCGAGATATCTTCTGACGGACGAGAGCTCGCTTTCCCGGCACCAAGGAGGCAGCTCACTGCGCATCACACGGATGGACGAACTTGCGGACGCATGCCCGTTCATCGATGATGAACTCGGACCTGACGACCGGGCAATGGTTCAGTTCACGTCCGGCAGCACAGGGATGCCCAAGGCCGCGCTTCTCAGCCACAGGAACCTCGTCTGCAACGCGATCGGAGTCATGCGGCATACCGGCATCGGCCCCCAGGACCGGTTCCTGCACGTCATGCCGCTCTTTCACACCAACGGAATCAATAATCAGGTAATTGCGCCGCTTCTCGCGGGCGCCAGCATTGCGCTCTCCGACAGGTTCGCTGCGGCCGATGCGCAAGATCTCATCGACAGATATCGACCGACGATCATGACGGGCGTTCCTACGACCTATTCGCGCATCCTTGAACATTGCGGCGGCCAAATCCGCGCCGGGGCGCTGCGTCTCCTTCGCTGTGGATCGGCGCCGATCTCTGCCGCGCTCCACGAGGAGATCGAAGCCGCCTTCGGCGTGCCGCTCGCCGTCTCGTACGGCCTTTCGGAAGCGACATGCACATCGACCATCAACCCGCCATCGGCACGGCGCATCGGTTCAGTCGGCACCGTTCTGACGCATCAGACCGTCGCGCTGCTCGAACCGGGCGGTACGCAACCGGTCGGCGGCGGCCGAGAAGGAGAAGTTTGCATCGGCGGACCGTCGCTGATGTCGGGTTACCTGAATGCGCCGGGCGAACGGCCCATCGTCGACGGCTGGCTGCGCACCGGCGATCTCGGACGTTTCGACGAGGACGGATATCTCAGCCTCACCGGCCGCATCAAGGACGTCATCATCCGCGGCGGAGAGAACCTGTCGCCGCAAATGATCGAGGAAGTCATCCTCGCTGATCCGTCGGTGGCTGCCTGCTGCATCGTCGGTCGAACTCATCACGATCTCGGCGAGGTGCCCGTCGCATTCATTGTGCGCGTACCCGGCATACCACTGGAGGGCGAAGCCGTCGCCCAGCGCGTGCGGACCCGGTTGTCGCGGGCCCATGTGCCCCAGGATATCTGGTTCGTCGATGAACTGCCGGAAAACGCAGTCGGGAAGATCGACCGCAAGGCGTTGCGCAAGCTGTGCGAGCGAGAGCCGGAGAGTGCGCCATGACACCGCAATTCCGTCGACGAGCCACGTCGACGGAGCCGCCCGTCGCCGATTGAGGAGTCCACGCGAGGGGCAAGACTGTGTGAACGACGTTCAGGAATGGGAGGAATAACCTTGAACATCTCGAAGACCTTGAAATGCGCCGCCTTCTCGACGGCGCTCGTCCTGGCCGGTTGGCAGCCTGCCGCCGCGCAGGAGGAGCAGAACTACCTGCTCGGCACGGCCTCGACCGGCGGCACGTTCTATGCCGTCGGCGTTGCGCTTGCGACACTCGTTAAGATCAAGCTGCAGCCAGAGCATAACATCGGAATGTCGGCGATCAGTTCCGCCGGCTCTGGCGAGAACATTGCCTTGATGCGCGACGGTCAGGCGCAATTTTCCATTCTCCAAGGTCTATTCGGCGCCTATGCAGCGCGGGGGACAGGCGACCTTGAAGAACAGGGCGTACAGGAAAACCTGCGATCCATCGCCTCGCTTTGGCCGAATGTCGAACACTTCATGATACCCGCCAACCTCGCCGAAACGGGTACGATGGACGACGTTGGCGCAGTCACGGGCGAAGGCGCGGCGCTTGGCGCACGCAATTCTGGCGCGCTCGGCTCCAACGAGACCATCCTGCGCAATCTCGGCTACGAGCCGGAAAGCGACTTCTCCTTGCAGTATGGCGGGTTCAATCCCGCCGTCGAGGCGCTACAGAACGGCCAGGTCATGCTCGCTTCCACGCCGGGCGGCGCGCCCGTCTCGGCTGTGACCCAGGCTTATGCCACGATGGGCGCCGACAACGTCGCCGTTCTCAATTTCACCGATGAACAGATGCAGGAAGCCAACGGTGATCTCGACCTGTGGACACGATACGTCGTGCCTGCCGAGACCTATCCGGGGCAGAGTGAGGATATCAACACGATCGCCCAGCCGAACCTTCTCGCTGTCAATTCCGACGTGCCGGAAGAAACGGTCTACCTCATTACCAAAGCAATATACGAAAACCTCGCCTTCCTGCAGAGCATCCATCCGGCGACAAACGAGATGACGATCGACAATGCGCTAGCGGGGCTGCCGTTACCGCTCCACCCCGGCGCGCTTCGCTATTTCGAGGAAGTGGGCGCGGAGATTCCCGATCGGCTGCGTCCTGAATGAGGCATTGCCTCATCGCGACCGCGTACCGGGCCGGCTGGCCGGCCCGGCGCTCCGTTCAAGGGGGCCGCGCTGATCCTTGACGACAGGCAAGCGAAAATCGGTGGAGACGGATCATGACGGCCAACGGCCAGCAGACTGCAATGCTCAAGACAACCGAGGATGCACGCCCAGAAAACCTTGGCGTGGATATCGGCGAGACGGAGGTGCATTTGCGGCGCTTCAAGGGTCCCGTGGCCAACATGATGACACTGCTCGCCGTGGCGATCTCATGCTTTCACATCTATGCAAACCTCATCGGAATAGGCTCTGACCAGTGGCTGATTGCGATGCACTTCGCCGGGCTCGCACTCCTGTGTTCACTTGGAACGCCGGCTTCCGACAGTCGATGGGCGGCATCGAAGCCGGCGCTATTCATTGATCTCGCGCTCGGTCTCATCGTCTTCGCGGCGACCGTCTTCATTATCGCATCGGAAACAGCCATCTATCGTCAGGGGGTGCGCTTGTCTCCGGAACATTGGGTCGCAGCAGCAATCGTCGTTTTCGGAGCCATCGAGCTCACGCGCCGCACTACAGGAATCATCATACCGATCATCATCCTGGTCGCGCTGGCCTATGCCTCGCCGCTCGGCCAGTATGTCCCCGGCGTTCTCAAATTCACCGGTCTTTCCGTCGAGACGATTACGTTCCGTTCCATCTTCGCCGATGACGGCATGTTCGGAACGATCGGCCGCATCTCCGCGACCTATGTTTTCATGTTCATCTTGTTCGGCGCCTTCTTGGTGCGCTCGGGGGCCGGCAACTTCATCATATCGATCGCCCGCCTGACCGCCGGGCGTTTTGTGGGAGGTCCAGGCTTCGTCGCTGTCATGGCATCGGGGCTAACAGGCACCGTTTCTGGATCGGCGGTAGCGAATACCGTTTCGACCGGTGTCATCACCATTCCGCTAATGAAGCGCTCCGGTTTCCCCCCGCGCTTTGCCGCGGCAACGGAGGCGGCGGCGTCCACAGGCGGCCAGCTTATGCCACCGATCATGGGCGCGGGGGCCTTCGTCATGGCTTCCAACACCCAGATTCCCTATCTCGACATCGTCGCCGTCAGCTTCCTGCCCGCCGTCGTCTATTTTCTGTCGGTCGCCTTCTTCGTTCGCATCACGGCCAAGAAGGAAGGCCTGACCAGTATTGACGAGGACGACGAATCCCCTCTCGACGCGCTGAAGAACGGCGGACCGTCCTTCGTTATTCCAATTGTCGTCCTAATCGGCCTGCTCGTCAGCGGCTTCACGCCGGTCTACGCAGCCGGATGGGCCATCCTGTCGGTTGTCGTCGCTTCCTGGATGACGCCGAACCGCATGGGCCCGCGCGCGATCTTCGAAGCGCTGGCGCTCGGCGCACGCAACATGGTGATGACCGGGGTGCTCCTCGTCACCATCGGCCTTCTCGTCAACGTCATTTCCATGACCGGCATCGGCAATACATTCTCCCTGGTCATATCCGATTGGGCCGGCGGCAGCCTGCTGATCTCGATGATCCTGATCGCCATCGCCTCCCTGGTCCTCGGCATGGGTCTTCCGGTGACTGCCGCCTATATTGTTCTGGCGACGCTCTCGGCGCCGGCGCTCCAGGCGCTGATCCAGAATTCTTTCCTGATCGATGCGATGGTCGCCGGCACTTTGCCGGAGGCGGCGCGTGCGCCGTTCATGCTGGCATCGCCGGAAGCAGCCCTGCAACTCGCCGAGCCAATGTCGCGCGGCGCCGCGTCAGCGTTGTTGGCGGCTACGCCGCCGGAGGCGCTGGCGCTCATCTACCCGCAGGCGCTCGATGCGAGCCTCGTGACAGCAGCCCTCTTGTCGGCGCACATGGTCATCTTCTGGCTCAGCCAGGACTCCAATGTGACGCCTCCGGTTTGCCTAACGGCTTTCGCCGCCGCGGCCATCGCAAAGACGCCCCCGATGGCAACGGGCTTCACCGCATGGAAGCTTTCCAAGGGGCTCTATCTCATGCCCCTGCTGTTCGCATACACGCCCTTTCTCTACGGCACGCCGCTGGAAATGGTCACCATCTTTCTCATCGCCGTCATCGGCGTCTACGCGCTTGGGGCGGCGATGGAGGGGCATATGGAAGCGCCGCTGACCTGGCCGGAGCGGGCGCTGACCGGCGCAGCCGGCGTGGCTTTGATGTGGCCTCAAACTCCGCTTCTGGAGATAGCGGGCGGCCTCGTCCTCTTGGTGATCTTGGTGCTCAATGTTCGGCGCGACCGGGCCGTTTCGATCCCGGCAACCGCCCATTGAACCGATAGGCTGGAGTTTCAACCGGCCTTGTGCGCAGCACGCATCGCGCGCAGGGCCGCGCAGGCGGCGCCATAGCCATTATCGATATTCACGGTGACGATGCCGGGAGCGCAACTTGCAAGCGCGGAGGAGAGCGCCGCCTTGCCTCCCGCCGAAACGCCGTATCCGACCGAGGTCGGGACGGCAATGACGGCGCCCGGCACCAGTCCGCCGATGACGCTCGGCAACGCGCCCTCCATGCCGGCGGCGACGATGACCACGTCCATGGCGCTCAATTCGTCAATGCGAGCCAGCAGCCGCCACAGGCCCGCGACCCCGACATCTGTGATGCGGCGCACTGCATGTCCATAGAATTCCAGCGTGCGCGCAACTTCAGCGCCGACCGGAACATCGGAACTCCCGGCCAGGACGACCGCGACGCGCGGCGGATCGCCGATGGGCTCATGGCTCATATAGAACGCAGTGCGCGAGACCGGATCATAGTCCAGCACCTGCGTCGCCTGGGCGGCCATCGCATTCAGCTTGTCTTCATCCAGCCGGGTGAAAAGGCGCGGTGTCCTTGCATCGACAGCCATCTGCACAATGGCCTCCAACTGCTCGCCTGACTTTCCAGCCGCATAAACGGCCTCGTCGAAACCAATCCGTCGCTCCCGTTCCAGATCGAGCAGGATGTCATCTCTCATCGTGCAATTCCCGATCCGGCTGCCGGCGCCACGAACGCACTGCCGACACGATAGCGCGCGAAGGAGACCGATTCCTCGCCGCCTTCGAAGACGTTGCACACAGCATCGCGCAACGCATCACGCATCGAGCCGCGCAGTCCGGCGAGTATCGCGTCTTCCAGCTCGATGACGATCCCTTCCCTTCGATAGCGGCACCTGACGACCCGGGCGCCGGTCAGGTTTCGCACCGCTGTTTCGGCTTTATGGATTTGAGCCAGCAAGGGTGGCGAGATGGCGATGCCGGTTTCAACGCGGCTCGACAGGCAGGGCGATGCGGGCAGTTCCGAAAGGTCGCCCAGACCGAGCGTGCGCGCCATGGCCCTGATCGTGCTCTTGCCGATGTCGAGCTCCGCGAACGGGTGACGCACACGCGCCAGTCGGGCCGCATCGAGCCCCGGCCGGTACTCACCAAGATCGTCCGCATTCGTCCCTGAAAGTATCCGCCCCGGCACGGCATTGGCGATAGTGGTATAAAGCGCCTGCTTGCAGAAGAAGCAGCGGTTGACGGGATTTGAAACATATTCGCTGCGATCGAATTCCGCCGCATTGATCAGGCGGAGCTGCCAGCCTTCCTGCCGGGCCATCGCATGGACGCGCTCGGTCGCCTCGGCCGGAACGGCAGGAGAGAGTGCATGGATCATCCGTGCCTCGACCGCTTCGCAACGACCGGCGATGGTGGCGAGGGTCAAGCTGTCGATGCCGCCGCTGACTGCGATGGCGACGGGGCCAAGTCCTTCAAGCCCGGCCTCGACGGCGGCGATATCAACGTCACTCATCCTCGTTCCTCCCGGCCTTGTCGAGCGCCCCCCGTTCGGCGCGGCGGCGGCGGCGCAAACGGCCTTCGGCGCCGCCAGGTAGAGCGGCGAGATCGTCCATTTCCGCCTTGACGCTCAGCGCCCCACCGGGACGCCAGGCAAGCTTGGTGCGAACGGCCTCGTCGATATCGACGAGGCTGCGCCTGCGCAGCTTACGACGCTGCAGCTCTGCGATGCGCAAGCCGAGCGTCGTTGTCTCGTCCAGCACAAGCCGGGCGGCCGCCTCGACGGCCTGCGGCTCGACGAGAATCTGGACCTGCGTCGCCAGCCGTCCCTTCTTGCCGTAGAGCGGGAGCTGGAAGACCTCCAGCACGCCAGGAGCCAGGCGGATCGAGTCGAGCGCGACGGCGAGGTCCTCGGCCGACTGATCATCGATCTCGAACTGGATCGAGGCGATCTGGTCGGCGATCACCGGATGTCCGGTGGCGGCAAAGGCGAGGCAGCGCGTGACATTGGCAAGTCCGGGTAATTTGCGCGTACCGAAACCGCATCCAGTCGCGATCAGCATCGACGGCGCCTGGGAGGCGGAATGCCGTCCGCCAAATCGGGTTAGATATTTCAAGATGGCGGCGCCTGTGGGCGTCACCCGCTCGCCTGAAACGCCGTCGTCGATGACCTCCAGTCCTTTCAACAGCAAAGCCGTCGCGGGTGCGGGCACCGGAAGTACGCCGTGCGCGGTGCGCACCCTGCCGGCGCCGAGTGGGATCGGCGACCAAGTCCAGCGCGCCGGCTCAATGGCATCGATCAGGAAAGCGGCAGCGACGAAATCGACGATGGAATCGAGCGCACCCACCTCATGGAAGACGACATCGTCCGGCGAGACGCCGTGGACGGCTCCTTCTGCCTCGGCAAGAAGCCGGAACAATCCATGGGCATGGACGCGCGCACCGTCAGCGAGACCAGAGCTGTCAAGCCACCGGCAGATGTCGCGATAGGCGCGATGCCCATGGCCGTGCTCGTGTTCATGTTCATGGCCATGTGCATGCCGTATCTCGGCCACATCGGTCCCATCGACCAGAAACCGCCGACCCACCAGCGCGTCGTCACGGTAGGTCACAAGCGAAACATGTACCGGATCAGGAAAGTTCAGTTCGTGCAACAGAGCGGACAGTTTCTCTGCCTTTTCAGGGAATGCGTCGCAAACCGCCGCCACAAACATGTCGCCGGCCAGTCCGCCGATCAGATCAAGGTGTATGCGGGTGGGGCTGCCATCCTCCGGCGCAGGCATGTCACTCCTCCACGATGAATTTTATTCGTGGCCTACTCCAGAAGGTCGGCGCCACGACGGTTACGGGATTCTTGCCGCAATGTCTTTCCGCAATCTTCCACGCGCTCTCAAAATCGGTCGTCGGCGTGATGCCAAGGCTGCGGAACGCGCCGGGATTCGTCGTCCCGGCCATGACGACCGCACCTGCCCGGTCCAGCGTGTATTCCAGCTCGTAGAACAGCCAGAATGCATGCAGCGGCGGATAGCCGAAGCCATCATGATAGGGATGGCGGTATTGCGGACGCGCATCGAACTCGGCCTCGTGATCGACCATCTCGCGCACGCGATGGCACCGGGCGTAGAGATCCGCCGCGTCCTGGTAGGAGGGATATCGCGCCAGGTCGATCTGGCCGCGGCTTGGCGACATCGCAATCACCACGCCGCCTTCGCGCAGCACGGGTCCTGCGGGACTGTAGCGCGGGGGAACCAGTGCGCCGACGGCGGCGATAAGCGTGTTGTCGGAACTGCCGTAGGAATACGCCGGTGGAAGGCCGACGATCAGAACGTCGGCTTGCGGCACCTTGCGTGATACCGATTTGGTTGCAAGTTCCCAGGCCGGCGCCGACACGGCCCCGGCGGACCCGGCAAACACATTGATGAAACGGCCGCCCGTGGCTGTGACGGCGTTGACGTAGAATGTCTTCTTGCCTGTCGCCTCTTCGAGGAAAGCCGTCATCTCCTCCTTCATTCCGACTTTCTTGGCGCCGGTCTTGCGCGATTTTCGCATTGGATCGGGAATGGTATTGAAGCTGTGATGCGACGCGATCGAGCGCGTCGAAGCCAGGCCGACGATCACGCCCGTCCCGGTGAAGCCGCGCCAGGGCTGCGCCGAGACGTTGCCCTGATATATCTGCAGGTCCGCTTCCATGAAATCGCGGTTGTGTTCAACGTGACGGCCGCTTTCGGTGACACCGAAATAGATCAGCCCCTCCTGATCGGCGCAATCGTGATTGCGGATCTGACCGGAACGCCAGAACCGGTTGAAGATCGCGGGGCCGAGATGATTGGCGAGTTCGGAGCGGGTGTTCTTGCGGTGATTGCTGCAGGCATTGATCAACAGGATATCCCTGTCGGGAACGCCCGCACGGTTCAATTCGTCGACGATGATCGGCAGGATCGTGCGCGGCGGCAGGTTTGGCCGGGTGATATCATCGAAACCGATCGCCACCTTCATTCCGGGTCGGGCGAGATCTGCCAGCGGCGGACTGTCCAGCGGGTTGCGCAGCGCGGCGAGAATTGCCTCTTCCGGATTTTCGAGGAGCGGAGGGTCTTCGTATTCTACCACCACTGCCTCGTTCGGGACGTCGATATCGATCTTCCGGTCGCCATAATCGACCGCGATGCGTTTGGTCGTCATGTCTCAGGCTCCTCTTCCTTCGGCGGTCGGTGGCGCGGATGTGTTGACCAGTCCGGCAAGCCGGCTGCGCATGACCTTCCCCATCGCATTGCGTGGCAGTTCTTCGACGAAATGCACGACTTCGGGCAGCTTGAACGTGCTGAGCGCGCCGCCGCAATGTTCGATCAAATCGCCGGCCTCAATCGACGGGTCGGCGACAACGAACAGGCCGACGATTTCACCCCAGATCCGGTCCGGCAGCCCAACGACAGCGGCTTCGTGCACGAGAGGGTGACGCAACACAACCGCCTCGACCTCCAGCGGCGAGATGTTCTCGCCGCCACGCACGATCATCTCTTTTGCGCGTCCCACCATCACGACATAACCGTCCTCATCCATCCGAGCCAGATCGCCGGTGCACAACCAGCCGTCGCGGAATGTCTTTTGCGTGTTGTCGGGATCGCGATAATAGCCTTTCATGACCGTTTCGCCGCGCACTTCGATCTCGCCCGTTTCGCCGGCCGGCACGCAGCGTCCCGTATCATCGACGATCCGCACCTCCTGCGGCGGAAGCGCCTTTCCGATCGATCCGAACTTGCGCGGGCCTTCGAGCGGGTTCATCGTGGTGATTGCCGTCGTCTCGGTCAGGCCGAAGGTCTCCAGCAGCAATCCCTCGCCGAAGCGCGCCTCGAAACGGCGTGCGAGTTCCACACTGGTTGGCGCAGACGCCACCTTGATATATTTCAGCGCGATCTCGCTTGATGGCGGTGCGGTCGCTTCATGCTCCAGAAGCAGGGCCAGAATGGTCGGCGAAGCGCTGAAACTGTCTGCGCGCTCGTCACGGCATTGTGCCCAGAGGCGGGTGGCGCTGAAACGCCTGCGCAGGATCACGGTCGCTCCGGCGGAAAGAAACGGCAATGTGCTGAACATCAATCCGTTGGTGTGAAACAGCGGCATCACACAGAGCGTGCGATCCGATGGCCCGATCCGAAAGCCGCGGCGCACATATTCGACCGCTCGCACGACGTTGCGGTGACTTAGCATCACACCCTTGGGATCCCCCGTCGTTCCCGACGTGTAGATCAGGAGCGCTCCGTCCTCATCGTCCAGCGGCGGCTGAAGCACGAACGTGTCCGCGGAGGCAAGAACATCGCGCTCGTCCGAGCGGGCATAGGCCGGCGGCAGGTCCGCGCCAAGAACCAAGACATGCGGATGTGTCGACAAGAGTGGCATCGTCTGCTCTATAAGCGCGGCAAATTCCCGGCCGACCACGATGACATGGCTGCCGGCATGCCCCAAAATATAAGCGAGTTCGGCAGGCGTCAGGCGGTTGTTCAACGGGTTGGCGATGAAACCAGCGCGAAAGGCGCCGATATAGCCGGCCACCAGCAAGGGATCGTTGCCCATCAGGAAGCTGACGCGGTCTCCGGCATCCAGCCCGATTGCGCGAAAATGGTTCGCAAATCGATTCGCGAGGCCGTCCAGCACCTCGTGCGAATACAACTTGTTATCCTCGAAAGCGATTGCAACGTTGTTATGGTGTGGCTGGATTAGGTCTCCGGCGAACATGGGCGGCTCGGTCGCTGTGCAATTGTCGATACCCCATCTTACGGTCTGGCGCACGGGCGATAAAAACGATAATAATTGAGCGAAACCAATCGAAATATTCGATAGGAAAGCATTGAACCTTGTGCAACTCGAAACCCTGATCGCGATTGTCGAGCAGGGCAGCTTCGCACGGGCCGGCGCAGCCCTTGGCGCTACGCAGTCAACGGTCTCCGCCCGCATCCGGGAGTTGGAGCGATTCGTCGGCGCCGAACTGTTCGATAGGAGCGGGTACCGGGTTTCGCTCACCGCTAAGGGTGAAGAAGTACTCGAATTTGCCCACCAATATGCAAGCCGCGCTAACGCGATAAGCCGTCGATATCGCGATCCTGCCAACATTACTGATCTCGTCAGGATAGGTGTCGTCGGCATGGTCGCTCATACTTGGCTGCCTTTGATGGTCTCCGCGTTGCTGCGCCGATATCCCCGTTTGAAGCTGAGTCTGGATGTAGGTTTGACGCGCGTATTGATAGAACATTTGCGCCAGGGTCGGATCGATCACGCGATCATCGCGGGCTCTTTGGATGAACCCGGAATTGAATCGGTTTCGATCGGAAGGGATGAGTTTGTTTGGACTGCCGCACCATCCTTTTCGCTACCAGCGGAAAGTGTCGATTTGAACGACCTCCGGGGACGGCCAATACTTGCGCTGAGTGTCGATTCTTACCACTATCCCGTTATCGAGCGCTGGTTTCGGGAGAATGAATTGCCTTTCGAACCCGTTATTTCGTGCAACAACATGAATGTGTTGGCTGAACTCACGGCTGCTGGCCACGGCATCAGCCTTCTTCCACGACAGTGCTATAAAAGGGAAATCGCCGAAGGTCGGCTAAGGGTATTGCCTATCGAACCGCGCTATCCAGAAGTAGATCTCTCCTTTGTGTCGCGAAGATCCTCCGATAGCGTGGTCTGCTCGGCGCTCCTTAAAGCTATCACCGAAATCCGCAGTTGAGGCAGAAGACAACGAGTGGTGGCCCTTTTTCCTAGTTTGGGGCAAGGAAGCCATGACGGGGATTGGCAATTTCAGTGACGATTTCGAGCGCGATGCGATCACCCAGATCACCGACAGCGGTTAGCCGATTGCCGAGGTCTCGGCAAACCGCATCGCTCGGGCCGTCGTCCCAGGCGACACGAACCGAAAGGTGCCGGTCAAAAGCGGCTGACTCTGGATTGCAGGCTGAAGTCGTGCAGCGACCGCTACCCCGGCCAGATACAGAAGGTCGCGCTTGCGGCGAAGGTATTGGCGCATTCCGCGCCCAAATTGACCCTTTCGGCTGCCCTCCAGCGACGTCTCTCACCAATATTGGCGAGGCTTTGCCGCCTTAAAGGTGTAATCGTCACCAGACCATCAATGATACCGTGCGTTCTTTGAGCTGGGAGGCGAGTCATGCTCTGCGACACGGCGCGCTTTGAACTAAGTGAGTTGAGCAGAATAATGCTTCGACGGTACGCTTGGTCCGCCGCTGCGACTCCCGTGTTTGTATATCGCGCCGTGTTGGTCGCAAGCTTACTGCTCATCTCCGCGACCTCAGCGTTTTCTCAGGATGGCGGAACGATCCTGAGCAAGACGTGGCGATACTTTATTGAGCGTTGCTCATTCGCCTATACCGAGCCGCAGCGATACTTGGACGACTTAGCCGCTGGACGCGGCAATATCGGAAGCACTCCAGATGGATCCATCCTGCGAGCGGGTACTACCGGAGTTCAGTTGCACGATAGCTTCGCAATGCTAGAGGGCGGAAACCGAAGACGACACGAGTGCTACGTGATGGGGCATTTTGATGCGGATCCCATCTCGGCCGAGAGGCTGAACGATGACTTTGTCCAAAACGTCGTAAATCAGCCTGGAATTACGGTGACTGGTGGTCGTTCTTCGGAGGAATTGGACAAATTCTATCCAGCAATCCCCTATCGCTACGTCGTACTGGGTGCTCTGCCCAATAACATTGTGGTCTTCATCACGTTGGGACAGTCCGTGGTTGAGATCCAATCCGGCTACGAATTCGCGAGGGACTAGATCATGCGGCGGCTACTGAGCCATACCTTAGATCGCAACCCAGTCTCGGTGACGTGCTCTCGATCCTTCGTCCCTGCGTTGACCGCACTGCTGGTGCAGCATTGACCTGACGCACGCGCAGGAGCAATCGAAATCGATCCTTGAAAAGACTTGGTACTATTTTCTTGATCGCTGCAGCCTCGCCTACACTGACATGGACGAATATCTGAGGACCATCGGCGAAGGAACCAATACAAACGATATCGGAAGTACACTGGACAGAAACGTAAGGTGGTCGTTTGCAGCCACCGACGCCACGGCTGTGCAAACTACGACCCTCATCGTGGGAGAGCGTCGCGTCCAGGAATGTTACGTCCAAGGTGCATTGGAGGGTGACCAAGCGCGATCAGAGGCGCTGAACGTGGCAATCCTCCAAGATTTGAAAGCACGAGCAGGTTTGACGACAGCTGGAGGTCCGATGCCCCCAACACCCCTTGGGTCTGGGGGCGTATCAGGAATTGGGGAGGGCACTTACGGCTATGTCATAATCGGCGTGCTACCAGAAGACATCATGACTGAAGTCCATATTTCGCCTTGGTATTTTGAAGCGATGTCCGTTCAAACGGGTGGGCGTGATTAAAAGTGGTTTCTACACATCGACATCGGCATTATGTACTTGGTAATCGATTTACATCATCTATCGTTACTTATTTCCCCTATGTGAGAGGCGCAAGTGTCAAAGATTACAGCAAAAATCCGACAATCTGCGTGGGCGGTCTTACTAGCGTTTGCAGTTCTGCTTGGCTTCCTGTCTGCCTCCGGCATTGCTTCAGGTCAAGAGATAGAAGGATTGCATCGCGATGCCACAAGGGCCATTGAGGCGCAAATCCGCGCGTCAGGGTTGCGCTCGCCACAGGTCAGCATTTTTTATGGGGACTTGACAGGTGAAAGAACGAACGACGCGATTTCCTTTGTGTATCATGATGTTGGCGGCAGCGGCCCCCAACTGGTCACTTGGGTCTGGCGCGAGTCTGGCGGAGACTACACCCTGTCTCGAACGGTCTCCAGCGACGAGGTGTTTGGCTACGATCCTCGCAACGCGACGTTTGCCCTTGATCGTATCTCGGTGACGACAACCGTGCCACAGAGCAATGATGCTCACTGCTGTCCCACGGGCGAGCGGACGTTCACGCTGGACGTTAGCAGCGGCGATGCGGTTGACACTCTGCCTGCCGAATTGCAGAAAATCACGCAATTCCTGGACGTTCCCTTTGCGGAAACCGACCGCGTAGGATCACAGGAATGGTGCTCGAGCCAAAGCATTGTCAGCGGGCTCGATCCGAACGGCGACGGGTTTTTAGCCGTCCGCGCAGGTCCAGGGACGGAATACCGGAAAATCGACCAACTCCATAATGGTGATGCTGTCTATATTTGCGGCGCGAGGGGGGATTGGTTAGCCATCGTCTACGGCCCCTCCAAATCGAACGCAGGTTGGGCGCACAGCCGCTGGCTGGCCGGATGATACCGGCCTCTGTCATCGGCGTTCCGGGCCCCGCCGACACTCGTGATGATGTAATCCTTTCGTTCATACTGCTCGCAGATCATGCACCTTCCCAGGTAGGGCATTTCAGGGCAAGATCGCGTTTTGGCTGGGGAGCCGGTCTCATGAAGAGGCTTGCAGCTTACGTTTGGCTGTCTTCGCTTGTTGCAGGCCTTTGCTCTGCTGCTGAGATGGACGTCTATCCGCCCGACGATGGCTTGCCTTCAGTTATTCATATCGAGGGCGAGCTGTTCGTTGATGACCACCGGCGCTTCCAGTCGCTTGCCATACCGCTCGACGAGGCGATCGTCGTCTTCAATAGCGTAGGCGGCAACCTGCAGGCGGGGATCGAGATCGGTCGCACGATCCGCATCAAGGGGTTCGCAACGCTCGTCCTCGAAGAGTCCGTCTGTGCCTCTGCCTGCGCCCTGGCGTGGCTCGGTGGCAATGTGCGCTTCGCCTCTATCGACGGCTATGTCGGCTTCCATGCGGCCTACATGCGATCCTTGTCCGGTGAGATGGTGACGAGCGCCACAGGGAACGCGATCGCCGGGAGTTATCTGAACTCGCTTGGAATGAGCGACCGGGCTATTGCGGAGTTCACGATCGCCAAGCCGGACGAGATGCGACAGCTGACGCCGGACACCGCCCAAGCGCTCGGGATCCAGGTCAACTGGCTCGACCCTGCCGATGATGCCGAGGTCGCGTCTGATGATGCCTCCAGGCAGGAAATGGCCAGCGTCGACCCTTCCGGCTCGTCCGATGCCGAACAGCCAGCATGGGAGGCTCTACCAGATGTCGATTTGCCCGGCGGCGATCTTCCTGACATGCCTCTATCGCTTCGGAGCTGGCGTGAATGTCAAACCGTCTGCGAGGGCGACAACGCCTGTGTCGGATACACGTTCAACCAGGAATATCGTGTTTGCTTTCTCAAAGGGTACATCCGCGAGGGTCTGCCTTTTACCGGGGCATTCTCAGGATATCGCCCCAACCTAGTCCAGCCTCCCGATGTCCTTGGAAAGGCTTCCAATCTGACGCCGTTTCAGACAAGCCGTGGATACGAAATCGTTGGTCGTCCGGTCTGGCGCTTCACAGATGTCACCCATGAATGGTGCCATGACGAGTGCATCGATAGCAGAATGTGTGAAGGCTACACGTTCTACCAAAACGGCGATTGCAACTTCCTGGAAGATGCGTCGAACCTGCAACGGGCATCCGGCGTCGTGTCAGGCCGAAAGCTTGATCAGTAAACCACCACCTGAGCTGGCGTACCGTCTGAGTAGAGTGGGGCCCAGTCTTCCGCCGCATACTAAAGAAGGCTTGATGCTTGAAGAAGCCGTTCGAGACGATGTGTGGATACCTCGCGTATCGCAGGCGAAAGAGCATCTTTCGACGCACAATATGTTTACACCGCGCGACACAGGATGCTGCCCAAGACATCGGCAAAAAATCCGCTGAGCAGCACCCTTTTTCTTAGAAATTGAAGCCCATCGTGCTCGGTAGCCATGTGCTGAGTCCCTCGATGTAAATCAACATCATGAAGACACCGAACATGAGAATGAGGAACGGTGTCACCCCGGCGATGATGCGGCGCAAGGGAGCGCGGGTCACGCCTTGCACCGTGAAGAGGTTGAGGCCCACGGGCGGCGTGATGAGGGCCATCTCCATCAGGACGACCAATACGATGCCGAACCAGATCCCGTTGAAATCCATCGACTTCATCAGGGGATAGATGATCGGCAAGGTAATGAGCAGGATCGAAACGACTTCGAGGAACATTCCAAGGATCATGTAGAAGACAGCAACGATGGCGAAGACCACCCAACGCGACAGCTCAGCCTGTTCGATCAGAGCCTGCAACTGCTGAGGAACCTGCAGCAAGGTGGTCACGGTTCCCAGAATAAGCGCACCGTAGATGATCGCCATGATCATGCCGCCGACCAGCACACCATCGGCCAGAATGCGCGGCAATTCATTGAGCCGCACGGTACGACGCAAGAGCGACACGACGAGGGCGTAGATGACGACGACGGCAGCCGCTTCGGTCGGGGTGAACACACCGGTGTAGATGCCAACCAGCACGATGACCGGAGCCAGGAGCCCCCAGATCGCCTGGCGCGTGATCGCAAGCGTTTCCGACCAGGTCGCTTTTTCACTGCGTTGCGCGCCACTTGCGAAGATCGCATAGGCGCAGAATATCAGGAGTAGCAGCGCCCCTGGCACCACCCCACCCATAAACATCGCACCCGTACTCTCGTCGGTTATGCCACTATAGAGGATCATCGGCGTGCTGGGTGGAATAAGTATCCCCAGCGTCCCGCCGGCCGCAACAAGGCCGAGGACAAACCGCTCGTCGTAGCCGCGCCGGATCATCTCCGGGATCGCCATGGCACCGATCGTCGCGGCCGTTGCCACGCTCGAACCTGAAATAGCTGCAAATATCCCGCAAGCGAGAACAGTTGCGACCGCGTGACCACCACGAATATGGCCGAACCAGACTGACGCAAAGCTGTAAAGTTCGGGACCGACACGCCCGGCCTGCAGAATGTTGCCAGCGAGAATGTACAAAGGCACCGCAAGCAGCGTGTTGCTGAAGACAGCTTTGTAAGAAATCTGCTCTGCCTGGACGAACGCAAGCTCGGGGCCAAAGATGGAGTAGAGACCGGCAATTCCCGACAGTGCAAGCGCAGCGAAAACCGGGACCCCAAAAAACAACAGACCCAACAACACGACCAATAGGCCCAAAGCCACCCAATCGGAGAATATGAGCCCAAGCCCGCCTGCCGTTATCGCGAGAACAACAAGCCCGTGAGCGAGGGCGCTCTTCTGTTCGTCGCTTTCGGCAAAAATCTGACGAATGTCCACGCAGGAACGCCCAAGTTCCAGGGTTGCCTGCAGGAACGAGATCGCAAGGCCAAGTACCATACCGGCCTGGATCATCCAGGATGGCGTGCTGATGATCGTTGGTTCAAGCTCGCCACGGCTGAAGGCACCCCACATGGCCGCAGCGGAAAACCAGAAGAGAACGCCCGTAACGAGAACAACCGCGACAAGGCCGAGCGTCTCCAATATCTGGCCGGTCAACGGTCTCCGACCCTGAATGTAGAGGTCGACCGCCAGGTGACGCTTCATTCGAATGACATAAGCGCCGGATAGGAATGTGAACCACACAAGCCCATACGTGCTGACGTCGTAGACCCACACCGTCGCCCGCCCAAGGAAGGCGCGCGTGAAGATCTCCCACCCGATGCAACCGGCCACGGCTAGCATCAGCCATCCTGCCAGCGCTCCTGACCAGACGGATAGGCGGTCGACGATCCCCTTTTGAACGGGAGCTTCCGCGTCGCTTGCGATATCACCACTCAACATGTCGGCTCCTCCCGATCGTCGGCGGTCCCGCATCAAGGTGCGAGACCACCTGACACTTTATTCGTCGCGCAGTTCGCGCGCCGTATCGATCATCGGCTGTGCGACTTCCTCACCGGCATCGCTCAGGAGCTTTTCTTCAAGGGCGGGCCAAACGACGTCCCGAATACGCTGGAACTCCTCAGGAGCGACATCGACGAGGTTCACCCCGTTGGCTTCCAGCTCTTCGAGCGATGCCGCCGAGGCCTCTTGAAACTCTGCCGCTGTGAACCGCTCGACCTCGTCCGCTGCAGCCTGGACAACTTCCTGCTGCTCGGGCGTCATTTCGTTCCATGTATCGAGGTTGATCATGATGGCATACGAAAACACCGGCTGGATGAAGTTCGGCTCGGCAATCAGATTGCTGGCCACTTCGTAGAACTTTCTCGAGAAATGGCTCGTCGGGCCGGACATCGTTCCGTCGATCACACCTTTTGAGAGCGCGTCGTAGGCTTCTCCCGAAGACATCACCACGGGTGAACTGCCAACTGCCTGCAGGAACGCCGCTGCGTACTGGCCATAACCGCGAAGCTTCGTGCCCTGAAAATCCTCAAGGGTCTTGATCTCCTTTTCGGAGATCAATGCCTCTGAATCGTAGTCGGCCCAGCCAAGAAGTTTGACGTTGCCCTTTTCTTCCAGCTGCGCCGCGAGCGCAGGTGTCACGGACTCTCTCAGGGCATAGAAATAGTCGATGGAATCGTAATAGGTTGGCATGTAGAGAATGCCGGCCGACGGAACGAGTCCCATCCAGAAGTCCAATTGGTTAATGCCGACATCGACCGAACCGCTTGGCAGAACTTTGACCGAATCGGCATCGCTGTAGAGCTGACTGGCCGGAAAGACATCGACGCCGATCTCGGAGTTTTCTTCGATCTCCTGCTTGAACAGATCAAGCGCCTCGCTCATGTGGTGACCAACGGGCAGACTGCCGATCGCACGGATCTGTTCAACCTGAGCAGCGGCATTGCCACCACTCAAAGCCAGTCCGAGCGCGGCGGTTGTTGCGATCATCCATTTTTGCATGCTTAGTCCTCCTCTTGGTGATTTTGCGATGACGCTTGTCATCGTCTGTTCGTGTCCGATCACGATACGGACCGGCTCACGGCGAGCTGAAATATTCGGGTGAAATCCGCATCTGGGCCGAACGATCGGCCTGCCTCACGCCAATCCTGCAGCAGACGATGCGTCGTGGGTACCAGGCTCTCAGGCGCGCAGTCGGCGATGAAGAGCGACATGTCTTTCTCGGCAGTCGCGATGCTCGCACCGTGGTCGAAAGTGCCCGGCACGATCGACCGGGCAAACTTCTCTTCAGTGGCGACGCAACGCCCCGAACTTGCATTGATCACTTCGACCAGCGTGGCCAGATCGAGGCCCTGACGCACGCCGGCGGCGACGACCTCGCAAGCCAGTGCCAGCGTGCCCAACGACAACGCGTTATTGACCAGTTTCGCAGTCTGCGCCCGCCCCGCCTCGTCGCCGCAATCCACGATGCGGTCGCTGTAAAGCGCCACGGTCTGAAGAGTGCGCGCCTTCGCTTCACCGCCGCCGGCGATGATTGATGTCAGCGTCGCGCCACGCGGTCCACCACTAACCGGTGCATCGAGGAATTCCAAATTGGCCTGGTTCAAACGCATTTCGGCGTCGCGCACAGTGGCGCAGCCGACCGTCGATGTTTCTATGACTGCTTGGACCATGCCTGGAGCGGCGATCAATTCGTGAATGCACGAGGCGCTGGTTTCGGGAGAGGGCAGACAGAAGACGAGCGACGTGCAATCAGCTGCCAGTGCCGCAAGCGATTTGTAGGGCACCAATCCATAAGCAGCTGCTGCGCCCATCTTGCGAGGGTCGACATCGAAAACAGACCCACCGCCGCCAGCGATCGCATAGCGTCTGGCGATCGCGGCCCCCATTTGGCCGATACCGACAAACCCCACACGCCCGTTCATGGCGCGACCTCAAATGCGCTAAGAACCCCTCGGACGATCTCATCGATCGAACCAAAGTCCCGGCCAGCCAGACGCCGCAATTTTGTCTCGTGCTGTGCCTCCGTGAGCGGAAGCTCTGGAGAGCCGGCACCGAAGCAGGCCTCGGCCAGAAAGCGCCCTCCCCCAAACGTCAAGGCTTCGATCGTGACAGGCTGCCGTTGCGGGTATTGCGCATCGACCCCCTCGTTGTGGACAAGCCGTATCTTGCGCGCCAGATCTTGAACCCTCGGCTCGCTCAACGCCGCCTCCGAGATCGCTTCATCGGGTCCGACGGTCATGGTCGCGGCGACGATATGCGGATAACTGAAGCAGGCTTGCTCTGGCGTCTGCGGATCATTGACACCGGCCACCGCAACTGCGGAGCCATAAGTTTCGATGGTTATCTGCTCGATTTCGGACGTGTCGATCCCAGATTCGCCAAGCTGCTGTGTGAGATCGAGCGCTGCCTCGATGCCACTATGAGTGTGTCCGCAACATGGGTACCGCTTGATCGACACCCTTGGCATGCGCAGGTTGCCCCGCGAGAATTGCTCCGTCAAAACTGGAGCCGAGCGATTGCCCCCCAAGATGTTCAGGAAGCCAAGATCGCCGTCTATCGCCCTGGATGAACCGCGCAAGCCAGCCCGCGCCATGTCAGCGCTGATGACGCCGATCATCGCAGCGTGGCCAGCATGAACGGGCTTTGCTTCCGCATTGTCTTCGCGAAAGGCCCAAAGTGCCGCGGCCTGGGTGGCCGCGTGCCCTATCGCACTGGAGGTACCGGCGGCATCAAGGCCCAACGCGCGGGCAACGCCAGCCGCTGCGCCGATGCAACCAACCGTTCCTGTGGTATGGTGACGTGCGTAGTGGGAAGTCCCGGCAGCTTCGCCGAGGCGAATACCGACTTCATAGCCAGCGACGACACCCGCCACGAAATCCGCGGCTTCGATCCCGTCACGGTCTGCAACGGCCAGAACCGCAGAGAAGACCGGCGCGCCCGGATGATAGATCGATCGCACATGCACATCGTCGAATTCCAGAAGATGGCACGCATGTGCGTTGGCAAAAGCAGCCAACGGTGCGACAGATCGCATGTCTGTGCCGTAAACCCTGCTTTGTCCATTGGCATCACGCAGCAAAGCCCCGCGAAGCTTTTGGCTCGCATCCTGCATGCCACCAGCAAGCGTACATGCCAGATAGTCGCGCATAAGCGCACGCAGCATGCTTCGCGCATGCGTATCTAGAATGTTGGCCGGGAGCGACGCCGCCTCATGTGACAGTATAGCCTGGGCGTGCATCAGCCTCTTCCATTCACCGCATGGAGGACATCTTCGGCCATCAGCTGCTCCGCCTCATCGGCTGTCAGCCCAATAAGGTCGCCCAGAACTTCGACGTTGTGTTCACCAATGGCAGGTGGATAGGTGCTGGGCGTGGAGACGGCCTGATCGAACTTGATCGGAGCGCCGAGCGAGTCAAATCGTGCATCTGCCGTCTCGACGGAACAGATCATGCCTCTGCCCGACTTACGGGCATCGGCCAATGCTTCGGCCACGTTCCGGATGACCGCCGCGGGCACGTCATTGGCTTGTAGCCGATCGACCCAAATGCGTGCTGTCTCTCCCGAAAAGGCCGTCTCGAGAACCCGCCAAAGGCTTTCGCGGTTCTCAAGTCGCTTGCGACCGTCCGAATAGCGCGGGTCTGCCGACAGGTCCGGCTGGCCAATCGCGTTGCATACGCCTTGCCACATCCGTTCGGTGTTGGCTGTCATGACGAACTCTCGACCATCCCCAGCGCGAAACGACCGGTATGTCGGGATCGAGTCGTGACGCGCACCCTGCGGCTGCGGCGCCTGGCCCGATATCAAGGAGTAGACACCCTGATAGGAAAGAAGGCTGAGCATGCAATCCAACATCGCGACGTCAATTACCGTGCCCTGCCCTGAGGACTTGCGGGCGTGCAGCGCTGACAAGATGCCGATGACCGAGAAAAGACCAGCCGCGATGTCTCCCATGGGGACGCCAAGGCGCACCGCGTTGCCTCCGGGTTCTCCGGTCAGGCTCATCGCCCCGCTGAGTGCCTGCACGATCATGTCGTAGGCGGGCCGGTCCTTCCACGGTCCAGTCTGCCCGAACCCACTGATCGATGCCCAGATCAGTTCCGGCTTGCACTCGCGTAGCGCCGTCGAGTCCAACCCGAGACGCGCGGCGACACCTGGCCGAAAATTTTCGATGACGACGTCGCACTTGAGGGCGAGTTCGCGCGCAAGCGACCGGCCGCGCTCGGTCTTCAGATTGATGCCGACACTTTTCTTGTTTCGGTTGTTGGCGAGGTAGTAACCGCTGTCCCCTCCGACCTCGTGGGAAGGTATCGCACGACTGCTGTCGCCTTGAGCCGGCTCAACCTTGATCACGGTTGCACCGAGATCCCCAAGCAGTTGGGTTGCGAACGGTCCTGAGAGAAAGGTAGTGAAATCCAGTACCTGAACACCGCTCAAAGGAAGGGAAGTCATGCGGCCGCCCCTTCCAGGATATGAATGGTGCAGGCCCCATGGTCGAGACCCGCCGTCCCCCCTCCGGTGACATGTGTAAGCGCGGTACGTGCACCATCGATCTGGCGGGAACCGGCCGTGCCTGTCAGTTGCCAAAAGGCCTCGACCACCTGCGCAACACCGCTCGCACCGACGGGATGCCCTTTCGACAGCAGCCCCCCACTTGGGTTCACCACCGTCATGCCCCCATAAGTCGTGGCCTCGTCCCGGATAAGGGAAAAGCCCTCCTTGTGAGGGGCCAGCCCAAGTGCCTCGTAGTAGATGATCTCGGCGATCGAGAACGCGTCATGGAGCTCGATCATATCCAACTCGTGAGGCCCGATGCCTGCAGCCTCATAGGCGTCGGAAGCAGATTGATATGTGATCTCGGGCTTCGTCATGTCCCGGAATCCTTCCGCCACCTGACCGCTATGCATAATCGAGGCTGCGATGCGGACCGAAGGGTTGCCAAGTCGCCGCGCGACCCGCTCCGAGACCACCACCAGAGCCGCCGCACCATCGCCGGTCGGGCAACACATCGGGAGCGTCAACGGCTCCGCGATAGGGCGGGAGGACAGCACCTCCTCGATCGTCGTCGGTTTGCGCAACTGAGCGAAGGGATTCTGGCTGGCATGGCGACGCGATTTGACAGTTACGCGCGCCAAGTCGCTCAGGCACGCTTCGGTTTCGTGAAGGTAGCGTGCAGCCCGCATCGCATAGACAGCCGGCATCACGATGCCTTGGCGCACCTCACGATCTTCCGGGGACAGTGGGAGCGTTCCGCCGCCGAATTGGGTGAGTTTCTCAACGCCGATAACGAGCGCAACGTCCGCCTCATGGTTGACGATCGCCTTGTGAGCGGCATGCAGCGCGGAGGCACCACCGGAGCATGCATTGTCGATGTTGAACACCGGGATGTGCCCGATACCGACCTCCTTCAATATGCGCTGGCCGGTCATCATGCCGCCATACGCGTGGCCGACATAGGCGGCACCAATTTCCCGCTTTTTGATGCCAGAGACGCGGATCGCTTCAAGAAGCGCCGGCAACGCCAATCCGATATACGAGGCTTCGCGATGCTTCGCGAAGGGCACCATGCTGGCGCCAACAATAAAGCTGCTGGCGCTCATGCCGTCGCTCCTTCGGTGGCCGGACGAAACCACCAGCCATCCGCGTCGAAATCCAGAATCACGGCCCGCCCGATGTTCTCTGCTTCATCGCTTCTCAATTCCGCAAGCGTTCGAACGCCATCGGCAAGATCGATGTAGGCAAGGTCGACCGGCCCCTCACGGCTCTGCATGACGTGAACTCGCGTGCAGCTATAGACAACGCCTTCGCGCGCCAGGCGCACCGACTCAATACTGCGCGACAGGCATGTGCTGCATGCCGTGCGCCCCCCGAGCATTAACGCTTCACACTGCATGCACTTACTCCCCATGAGGGCTGGCTCAACGGTGGAGTTGAAGAAATCTTCCGCGTCCGAGAGATCCCGAAGCGGCTCCACCTCCTTATGTCCCGCATTTTTCTCCACCGATTCCACAGCCAATCTCCTCACTCCATATTTCATAGTGTATGCACTTATGCCAAATAATTGGCATGATCAACAAAAAAGCCGAAAATTTACGGAAAGTGCATGCGTAATCGTCAATGGGACTGGCGGACTTGCACATATCGGGGATTGTCCTGCATACACTTGGGCTGCAGTACGAAAGCGTCGGGCATGGTGCTCGATCAACTTTTTCGGAAGACTTCATGCCTATAACGGAAACGGAACGAGACGATGTCCAGACGCAGATACCCTTCCTTCTGTCCCGAATGATGGGTTTGGAGGATCGCGCCGAAACCACTGTCGGCCGCATGGTGATCCAGTTGACAAGAGATCTCATCGAGAACCGCATAGCTGCTGGCGAACAGCTCAATTCGATAGATCTTGCCAGAAGGTTTGGCTTGTCGCGCACACCCGTGCGCGAGGCACTCGTGCTTCTCGAAAAGGAGGGATTGATTGATGTGCCGCCACGCAGGCGGCCACGAGCAGCGTGGATCTCGCCACAACGCATCGCGGAAGTCTATGAACTGCGTGCCGAACTCTATGGATTGGTCGCGCGCAAGGCCGCCCAGCGAATATCAGCGCCCGACCTCGCACGGCTTAAACATATTCTCTCGCGTATGGAGCAGAGCCACCTGCTGGACGACTGGTCGTCCTATTTCTGGTACAATGTGCTCTATCATGAACACTTGGCTTCTGCCGTCGGGAACACGACGCTAAAGCGGTCGATCGATGCGCTGGGCGTCATGGTACTCCAACTGCGCAACAGGAACATGCGGCCCCTGGCTCATCGAAAACGTTCATTCGCCGACCATGCACGATTGACCATGGCGATAGAGGATGGCGACGACACCCTCGCAGCAGCATTATCTCGAACACTCGTACTGGCGGGACTGAGTCGCCTAAAAGATGAGTTCCCGGAAACGGGGCAATAGGTCTCGCGTGGGTCTTGGCTCGATCACAGATGGCTAAATTTCTGCCAAACCACGGCAGATGCTCGTCAAGGGTGGTTGGGCGAGCACTACGTGGAATGATGGCACGACAAACTTCCTCGACGGTGGTGACCGCCGGGGGGAGACACAGATTTCTACGCCGCCATGGACGGGCCAGAATCAAGTCTGACCTCCCGTGATTCCGACGTGCTTCACAATACTAGAACCGTTCTGAGAAGGACTTTTTCCCGCCTGGGTCGCTTGTTCGAGCTGTCGTGAGACAGCCGTCAACACTTCCCGGCGCATGCGGTGGAGCAGCAATCTTGCTGTGACGTGGTTGTATGTAGGCTCCTGTTCAATCAACGCGCGGGCCGCGAGTATGCGAGCCAGCGACAACTCGGCTTTGGCAATGCCGTCACAGAGATTGCGCCGGGTCTTTGTGCTGACCAATCCGGCATCGACGGCGGCGAGACCGCAGCAGGCCTCCGCGATGATCGTCGTCAGTCGCGCTTCGTCCAAATTCACCGGACTACGTCCGGTGAATCAAACGATTAAGGCGTGGCTTGGAATCAATTGAAACAGCTTGAAAGATGGGTCTTCGTGCCTGGCCAGGATCGATGTTCGCACTCAACTTATTGATATATGAAGATTAACATTGTTATCAGTTCCCAAGCTACTGAAAAAGTCACTGCGTCCCATACTGTTCCACTTCATACCAAGAGGTCGCTCACCGATTGGATACGCGGGAATTCCTCACCCCCGACGATGACGGCTTCCTTGCTGATCGTAAAATCGAGGGTCACAAAGCCGCCGCGGTGCTCGCCAGTCGATTTGATGACACCGGGTACGATCTTGAAAATACGGAAATCCCAGCCCTCATATCGAACGACGATGAACGTTGTCAGATTGGCATAGTTCGGACTGACAACCACACGGTAGCCTTCGTCGGTTGTGTCGGCGGCAACACAATGACACCTGAAATGACGACCTTTGTATACGGTCCGAAAATGCAGGCCCGCCTCATCGTTCGGCTCGGCAAAGGCGCAGATCGCGCCGTCCATCGTCAGCAGACCGGTAACCAGCTGTATCGCACCGCTTATATCAATAGGATGGCGAGTCTTGCGATGGTGCTCGCCCTCGGGCATCGCACCAAAGACCAACCAGCCCTCATCGACGTCGAGGACTTTTGCAAGGAAGTTCAGCTTTTTAAGCCTAGGGACCGAATAACCCTGGAACCATCGATTCACCGATTGTCGGCTCAGGGGAATTCCTGCCTTCTCAAATTGAGCTTGAACGTAGGCCTGACGCCCCCAACCATCCGGTATTTTTGGGTTGTTGTCACAAGCGTGGTTAACGCGGCTGGCAAACTCGGGATAAGGTACTAGCTTGTCATCCATAACGAGATCTTGTCTATTAAAATATGACATATGGTTTATCAAGTCTTCCTTGTAAAGTGCCGGCGGCAGGAATTTGTCCCAATGAACGGCGAACCCTGCCTCGATCAATCGATAGAGGCACCCAACGCTCTTGCTATTGAACACCTTCTAATTGGTTCTTTTTATTGCGACGTGCGGTAGCGGCAGTTTGGCATTCACCCAGCCGCTGACCGCTTATCCAAAATTCTATGTCACCTTTCTATTGCCATACGTCCAAACTGATTTTATAGATTGTCCCGTCTTAATTGCCAATACGGAAGGCGAGCAATACGGACCAACTCATCGGTGAGGCGGCTACGATGTCGCTCCAACCAAATCCGCAATCAAGTGCGATGGCCGAGATGCACAGATCCCAAGCAAGGGGACGAGTGTGTTGGATGCTGTTTGAACGAAATTTTCTTCACTATCAATCATTTAAGGTATCTCCGATGCTTAGAGAAAACAAGAAATTCGTGAAACTGGGTGTGTCACTTCATCTGCTTCATCGCGAGCAGAAGCGGCCAAAGTCGAAAGGATGGCAACACGCCGCTCGGCAGACATATACCGAACTGGCGAAATGTTATAAAAAAGGTGACAACATCGGCATGCGTACCGGTCGACCGTCCAAAACGAAGTTCGGTTTTGTGCATGTCATTGACATTGATATTCGCGATGGGGGAGCGGCCTCTGAATGCTGGGATCAACTGCGCCGCCTGTTTCCCAATGTGATGTTTGACAGATTTCCGATGGTGCGCTCGGGCTCAGGCGGTGCATCGTGCCATATATGGTTTGTCACGGAAGCCCCCCTGCTTCATTCGAAGAAGCTTGCTGCAGGAGACGACTGGCAGATCGAATTGTTTGGAACGGGCAAACAGGTTGTCATCCCCCCGTCGATCCATCCCAATACAAAGCGGCCTTATGAATGGATATGCGAGTTCGACCCGGACAAGTTCATTCCGGAAATTCCGTATGCAGAACTGTTGGAGATCGTCGAGGTCGAATGCGGAGAGGACGACTTCGACTGGATCGGCTGCAAGCCCTTGGATGATCTTGATATCGAAGACGCGCGTGAGCTGATCTTCAAGCTGGATCGCAAAACCTGGTGCGATCCTCGCGATAAGTGGCTGCTTGTCGGCATGGCACTTCACTATCAGTTCGATGGATCCAGGAAGGCGCGCGAATTGTGGTTCGAATTCTCCAGGCGCTCGAAGGTCAAGAAGCTTAATGAGCAAGAAGCGCTGAACGATTGGCGATCGTTCGGCCGAACCCGGCGCAGCCCTTTTACTATGCGGAGCATCATTCAGGAAGTTCGTGGTGCCGAGCGCAGGGAGGAAATCGATGCGGATTTCCAGGAGATGGATCAATCGGAGGATGAATTGTCCATCTCGATTCGAGCCGAAAGCAACGTATCAGCGCCTGTGGATATAGCAGCGGAGTTTGACGAACTGCCGCCGGACGACAACGATGTGCCAGGCGTGCCGACGCGTCTATTGCGAATTCCGGGCGACCTGCGCGCCATTGTTGATTACTACAATGATACCGCTAAGCGACCCCAGCCTCAATTCGCCGTGCAAACTGCACTGGCGCTTGGTTCAATAGCTCTAGCTCGAATGTACGTTACGGACCTGGACAACATGTCCAGTCTCTACTTCCTCAACATTGCGAAGACGGCAACTGGCAAGGAACACGCCAAGACTGTAATCGAACGAGTCCTAAAGGAAGCGGGTTTGGCGGATTTGATCGGGCCTAAGGGCTACACGTCGGAAGCTGGCGTCATATCAGCGCTACGACACCGACCACGTCACATCTGTATAATTGACGAATTCGGGCGATATCTGAAGTCGGCTCGCACTGCCGGCAACAGCAACAAGCAGGACGTCCAATCCGCGTGGATGGAAATCTTTGGTCGCCTCGGCGATACCTATCGAGGCATCGGCTACTCTACTCATAACATGACCAAGGAGCAGGCCGAGTTGGTGAGGAACTCCAAGATCGAAAAGCCAGGACTGACACTCCTGGGCATGACGACGCCTTCAACCTTTTACGAGGCGCTCAGCGGCTCAGACGTGACAGATGGTTTCTTGAATCGTCTTATCATCGTCGAAAGCCCTTTGGGTCGCAGGTTGTCCAGGCAAACAGGCATGACGAAAGTCCCCCCGAAGGTCACTCGCTGGCTCAGAGACTACGCTCGGCAGAGGGTGTTCAGATCCAATGAGCACTATGAAGACTTCATGTTTCAGTTGGAGCGAGATGCCCCTCCCGACCCCATTATTATTCCCTTCCACCAAGACTGCCTCCCCATTTTGGAAGAGATGGAACTGCACATTAATGACGCCATGGACGAGTCAGAAGAAAGGGGGATGGCTGAGTTGTATGGCCGGACCAAAGAAATTGCGCAACGCATTGCTCTCATTGTCGCACTAAGCTGCCGCAGCAAAACAATATTGCCGTCTCATCTTAAATGGTCCAGGGATTATGCTTTCTTTTACCAAGAGAAGATGGCGAGCGTATTTTCGACTGAGATTGGCAAAACTACAATGCAAAGCATTGCTGATGACGTCATCCGATTGATCGCATCACGCGGGTCATCGGGAATGACTGAGCGAGAGATCGTAAAATCGTCGAGACGCTTCGATGCTTTGGAAGCCCGTGAACGCGAGGCGATCGTTTATCGTATGAAGAGTGACCACGGAATTCGATTTGACGAAATTAAGGAAAACGATGATGGAACACGTCGTAGGGGTGCTCGGCGAAAAGCCTTCATCGCCCCAAAACGTTTGTGGAAGTTGTCCTCCAGACCGAATATAAGGCGTTGAAGCAACAGGATCGCATATTAACAGCGATCAGGCCGAAACAGCATCCGCTTTGCGGCGCAATGCCGGCGCCGCAAAGCTCTGATTTTATTTAGTTTTTTGATTTCCGTCGACATTTATATCATGTAGCCACGGTCGTTACCTGCATCGAGTACGAGGGGGATGTAGGCACATGAGAAAAAATGTAGTCATAATCATATAGAAAAAACAATTATTATTATTTTTCAAACACTTAAGATTCGTATTTTTTGCCGACGTTGCGCCGCCTTTGCGCCGGCGTTCTGCTCCCACAATCTGCTTATTCGATGTTCGTTGATGCCAACGCGGTCTACCCCAAGAGATGCGCGAAAAAAAACGAAAACTCCCCCGGCCCGCGCTCAGCGCCCCCCGTGACAGCTCACCCCCGCTAGGAAGGACCCGGAGCGACCGCGTCGACGATCGACGGCGAGCACGGTCAGCACGGCCTATCCCGTGACGCCTCACCACGTTCCATGTGATCCCGCGACGTCCCGCACCTGCACCATGGTCCTTTAACCGATCCATTCCGCCACGCCTTATCCCGTTCCAATCCGTTCCACCGCGTCCCGGTAATGTGACGAAGGTTCGCATACCAATGGACGGAGACTGCATCGAGCGCACGGTACCGGAAGGCTTGGCAGCGGGTTGAAACGAGACATCTGCACGACGCCCACGCCTTCTCTTTTTCAGCGCGAGCTCAAGATCCTGGACCGAGACCATCTGCCCATGGCATCGTTGCGGTCACCACCGGCGCATCGAGCGTCTTCAATCAGTCCATGCCGGATTAATCTGGAGCGTGTGGCGACCATGAGCCTTCGGCAAGTCTACGCAGTCATGCTTGCTGGTGCTGTCATCTGGCATGGACCGACACTGCCAGCGGTCTTGATCGCTCTGGCCCTGTTCTGGTTCTTCGGCCACTGGCTTCATGAGTGATCAGGTGGCGCAGCAACAGCTGGCAACCCGACTGTGTTGACCGACATTCAACATCAGCAAGAACGGCTGGGTCTGAAGGGCGCGTCGGCCACCCCCACAGGCTGTCGCCATGGCTTGACTTTCCATGTCCGGCGGCTCACCTATTGGGCATCAGCCTTGCGACGCAATGCAGGCCGCAGGCAAGATTTTCCGCAAGCGCATCACGCAGGACGCGGCGAACACCATGAGTGCGGTCGCTGCTCTTGAACCTGCGGTGGACAGATCCGGTCAGTGCAATCAGTCTTCTCGCCATAGTCTCAGCAGCCGCATGGCTCACTTGGCAGCCGGCTAGACGATAGATCCTGCGATCGTCGACGGGTCTCGCTGTTCAGACAATCGGGAACGACGAGCCACGGGGCTCTCCGACCTCACACGCCCTATAATGGAAAAAGAGTCGCGGCCGCCCGGCGTGCTTCCGCCGCAAGCCTCTCGAAATGCCGCCGACGGCCTGTCGTCTCCCGGAAATAAAGGCCGAAGTGGCGCATCTCGGTCCAATCGGCGATCGGTTTAAGAACGACGTCCTCGGCGTTTCGAAATTCCGCGCGAGCGTAAAGCTCGGGAAAGAGCGAAATGCCCATGCCGATCGAAACCATCTGCCGGATGGCATCAAGGCTTGTCCCAGCATAATCGTCAATAACCGTAGCGCCAGATGCTTCAGCAAGGTGGCGGACGTTTTCGAGGAGACGATGCCCGCTGCCGAGCGCCAGAAGACGCTCTGACGCCAGGTCGCGAACCAGAACTGACTCTGCGCCTGCAAGCGGGTGGTCGGCGGGAACGCCCAGGTAGAGTTGCTCGCTTCCGAGCCGGATGAATGACAGACCTCCCTCCGTACAGTCGGGGCCAAGCCCGCAGTCAAGAGTGCCTTCGCTGACCTGCGTCTCGATTGCCGCAGGGCGATCCTCGGTGATGTAGATCTTTAGCTCCGGATAATCGCGATGGATCGGCGGCAAGAACGTAGGAAGGAAGTAGGGCCCGAAGCTTGGCGGAGTGCCGAGACGGATGAGCCCGCCCAGGGCATCGTTGTCGCCGGCAACGGTGGCGAGGAGATCGTCCATCGCGGCAAGCGCAAGGCGGGCCTGATGGACGAACATCTCGCCAATGGATGTCGTCCTCACAGATGACGACGTTCGCTCAAAGAGTTCGACCCCGAGGCTGGCCTCCACCAGAGACACCTGCACCGACAGCGTTGGCTGAGAGACGTTACAACGCTTGGCGGCTCGCCCGAAATGGCCGCATTCGGCGACGGCGACGATGTATTCCAGCTGACGGAAAGAGGGACGATATGGCATCGTCGATAGATAAAGCCTAAAGGGACCATAGCAACAATGAATTGGCACTATTGTGTTGCGGTTTCCAATTCCGTGTGGTCACAACATGGAGATGAGACATGGTCCCTTCCTCAAAACCCTTCGTCACCGCCGGCAGGCCGTGCAGGCGAGGATCGAACATGAGCAGTCACGTCCGCTGCCCGACAGCTCGCGTCTTCAGGCGCTGAAGAAGCTCAAACTGCGGTTCCGAGAGCAGATCGAGTTTATCGAACGGCTCAACCGCCGCGGCGAGATGCAGACCATACCCGTCGTGCGGAAGCGGTCGTTCACGCCGGCATTCGCGCGGGCAAGGGGCTGACGCCATGCGCCTCCATCCCCAACAGCGCTCCAAGCTCGGCCGCATCTTTCGCTATGTCAGCGCGACAATGATCGTGGCATGGTCACTGGTCGCGCTCGCCACCTATGCAGGGGTGGAGGCGATCGTCGCATTGGGTGCCGGCCAGGCTGGAACTGAAGGCCCTATCGCCATGCTGTTAAGCGCGTCCGCCGCCGTCGATGGTCCCCTTGTTGCGGGGATCTGGGCAGTCGGTACTATTCTGATCGTCGTGTTGACGTTCGGTGCCCACCGCATCGTGACAGCCTTGAGATGATGCATTGATCTGCGGCCCGCCATGGTGCGGACCGCAATTTTTCCGCTCCCAGTCCGGGCCCCTCTGGCGAGAGATGCCGGTCCTCTCGCGATGTCGGACATGCTTTTCTGTTGTGGACGACCGGCCGGAGAGTTCACGTGGAATTTGCGTTTCTATTCGCCGATTGGCTCGGCAAGCCCGTTTGGATGTGGCTTGGCTTTATCTCTATCGTCATCGCGCTGCTGGTCTTCGACCTTGGCGTCCTTCACCGCGACAATCACGAGATCGAGGTCCGCGAAAGCCTGATCTTGTCGTCGATGTACATTACTTTGGGTCTCGCCTTCGGCGGTTTTGTCTGGTGGCAGCTGGGTGCGGAATCCGGCATGAACTATCTGACCGGCTTCGTCGTCGAAAAGACGCTGGCCCTCGACAACGTCTTCGTCATCGCGCTGATTTTCTCCTTCTTCGCGGTTCCCCGCAAATATCAGCACCGGGTGCTTTTCTGGGGCATCCTCGGCGTCATCGTGCTGCGCGCGATCATGATCGGTCTCGGCGCGACTCTCGTCTCGCAGTTCTCCTGGGTCCTTTACATCTTCGCTGCGTTCCTGGTCATCACCGGTGTTAAGATGCTGTGGATCGGTGACAAGGAGCCGGAGATCGGCAACAACCCCATCATCGGTTTCGCGCGGCGACGCTTCAACGTGACAGACGAGCACCACGGTCAGGACTTCTTCGTCAAGAAGCCGGACCCGAAGACCGGCAAGCTTGTGTGGTTCATGACGCCGCTCTTTATGGCGCTCGTCATGGTCGAGATCGCCGACGTCATCTTCGCAGTCGATTCGGTTCCGGCGATCTTCGCGATCACCACCGATCCGTTTATCGTCTATACGTCGAACATCTTCGCCATTTTGGGCCTGCGCGCGCTCTATTTCGCGCTGGCCGCGATGATCCATCGGTTCCAGTATCTGAAGCCGGCGCTGGCGATCGTGCTCATCTTCATCGGTTCGAAAATCTTCATTGCCGATCTTCTTGGGCTGGAGAAGTTCCCCGCCGCCCTCTCGCTTGGCGTGACCTTCGCGATTATCGCCTCGGGCGTCATCTGGAGCTTGGTCAAGACGCGCTCCGATACCCGTGGCGGTGATGGCGAAATGCAGATGCAGTGACGGCTGGAGCGGTGCCGGACTGTAACCCGGCACCGCTTCCTGCGGCTCTATGCCAACAACCATGCTGTCCATGCCGCCGCCGGTCTAAACCGGGCCAATGAGGAGTAAAACCATGCAGGACTTTTTTGCCGCGCTGGTCGCCTTTTTTCTGCTTGAGCCGTTGCAGCAGCAAGTCACCGAAACACTGGCGGCAACGCGCGCGCCGCAGGAAGTCGTAACGGCGCTTGCGTCCTGTGCAAGTGATCATGGTTCGGAAATCATTGATCGCGCGCTGTGCGACCCGTGGTGGGCGACATCGACGCGCTCGGCGTTTGGAGCGGCTTTGCTGATCCGCAGACGGTGCTTCTGGAAGCGGCGCCCGGCTGTGCGGCGGCGATCGAGGCGGCGCGGCCGTTCATCGGTTCCGAACAGGATGAGGGCGGCTGAATGAGTCAGCCAGTTGAAGCGACTGATTGTTCTTCATCCGACGACGCCTGGATGCCGACGGCCGCGGGCGTCATTGATGATCTGACAGCCTTCGCATCCGGGCGCGACCGCATCTTCATCGCCGAGATCATCGCGCGGCTGGACCGGGCTGGCTTTCCGGTTCTCATGCTCGTTCTGGTTCTGCCGGCGCTGATTCCGATCCCCGGTCCCTATGGCATGGTCTTCGGGACGATCGTCGCCCTATTGGCGTCTCAGATGCTGGCGGGTTTGCAGCGTCCCTGGTTGCCAGCGTTCCTGACAAGCCGCAGCCTGCCAGCTGCGCCGATCATCCGCGGAATCAAGCGTATTCGCGGCTGGATCGTATGGCTGGAGAGCCCTTCACACGCCTCGCCGCTGGAAGAGGCTGACAGGCCGCAGGATGAGCCGATTAGCCGCCTTGGTCATTCTGCCTCTGGCGATTGCGATCGGCCTTCCCATTCCGTTCGGCAACCTCTTGCCGGTTATCGCCATCGTCATGATCGCGCTTGCGCTGATCTTGAAGGATGGTTTGGCGCTCACACTCGCTATCGCCGTCGCTGTGGTGGCCCTCGCCTGGACGTCCGTGATACTGTGGTTTGGCAGCGAAGCCTTCGCGATGATCAGGGCAGGTTTCGTGCAACTCTAGTGAAATCGTGCAGCTGGAAGCGCCGCAGCCGCTTCAAGCGATCCTGCTGCCCGCCAACGTGTCTGCGGGAGCTATGACCGCCTCGAGCCTGGCTGGCTTGCCTAGCAGATAGCCTTGCCCTTTGCTCACGCCCAGCATCTTGAGCGTCCTCAGTTCCGCGCTTGTTTCGATGCCTTCGGCCACGACGACGGAACCGGTTTCGCGGGCGTAGAAGATCATGGCGCTGGCAAGGGCGCGGCGCGCGCTATCCTGATCGATCCGGCGCGTGAGACTCATATCCAGCTTGATGACGTCGGGAGCCATCTGAACAATGTGCTGAAGTCCGGAGTATCCAGCACCGGCGTCATCGATCGCCACTTGCATTCCTTGCTTTCGCAGCGGATCTAGCGTGTGGTGGAGAGCGACGTAGTCCTCGACGCGGGCATGCTCGGTAATCTCTAGGACAATGCGACCTATCAGCCTTTCTTCAAGTACGGCTGCCAGTCGTCCGCTGACCACGGTCTCCGGCGAGGCGTTGATCGACATTGCGATGGGATGGGGAAGCGCATCGAGGAATGCGATCGCAGACTGGATCGCACGCAGCTCAAGATCAACCCCGCGACCGACGTCGGCGGCATCCTGAAACCACTTGTCGGGTGAGCGGTATGGGAGAGGCCTGAAACGGCACAATGCCTCGACGGAACTGATTTCGGAAGACATCAGATCGAAGATCGGCTGAAACACGATATCGAGCTCGCTGCGATCGATGATGGCTTCCACGGCAGCACGCTTTTCTCGTGCGACGCGGCCTTGCTCGATGTCGAGATGCAGTTGCCGGGTCGCGAGCCCGGCAAACACCTTCATCGTCTGGAGATCGCGCTCGTTAAGCGTCAGGTTCGGTGTCGGGCTCAGGCAACAGAACATCCCAAAGGGCTGACCGTCAGGCAGCCTGATCGGGATGCTCGCATGCGAGCCGATCGGGACCGCCCCCGTGATCGGCATCGACAAGGCCAATGGCTCGCTAGACGTGTCCGGAATGAGTTGGGGGAGCCGGCCCTCGAGAATGTGGTTGCAATAGACATCGTCAAGGGAATGGCTGTCGCCGACCTTGATCAGGTGCTCCAGGCCGGGTGCATCGACACGGCGAAAGACGGATCGTCCGTCGACGAACTCCGAAAAATAGGCGACCTCCATACCGAGGTGCTGCCGGATTGCCGTGAGCGCGTCCTGGATGACTTCGCAATCGCTCGACTGTTCCTTGTCCGGTGTCCCTGCGACGTTCTCAAACGACATGACCAACCCCCCCCTCCATGTGTTGCCTTGAAGAGTTTAGCGCTGGAAAAGCTAAGGAGAACTGAAGACATTGGCAGCCGGTCTGCGGAAGAATTCATTGTGTCCTGACGATCCGACTCCTGATCCACGACCAGCAGTCGAGAAAAATCGATATGCGGGCGAATCAAGAAGGGTCCTCTATTTTGGAGCTCTTGGTTACGCCCGATAGATGCCTAGCCGATGCGCGGCACTGTCCGGGTTCGATCTCGAAAAGTGCCAATCGGTCAGCTAAAATCGACCTCGACCCGTCGCTCACCACGCGCTTTAACCCGGCATGTCTGCGAAAAGTTGTCGGCCATGATGAGAAGCTTGAATCGGTCGGGCACATCTGCCGTCGAGATAAAGTCGATGCCGGCGCCGGTATCCGACAGGCTACGCACTGTGCAGTCCATGGTCGATCGGCCGCCGTTGAAGGCGATGCGTCCGCCTTTGAGGACACGCCTGCGAACGCCGAGGTTGGGAACGAAGTCGCTGTCACAAGATGGTTGTTCCCTGGTACCCACGCCAAAGCACGATCATAGGGATTTTGCAGGTTCTGGGATCCCGCGAAAGCGTCTCGTCGCTGACGCTTTCCGGCTATTGCCAGACCCACGGTCCGCAGCTTGACTTTCCAGCCGCAAAGGCCCACGTCTAATGAATGTGCAGCATCGATCGTCACCTTCTTACGGTTTTCAGGGTGTGCCCCATCGCGGGCACCTGACCCCCGGCTCGGTCGCGTCGCGCCCCGGCCGAGGGGCTTAGGCAGGTCCCCTTGAGGGATCGCAGCCAGACACGCGGCACCAATCCAAAATCATAATTCTGTCCTCGCACGCCATCGGTGTGCGTGTGGGCATCGTCGGTCGAGGGCGTCAATGATGGCTCCTGTGAGAAGAACAAGGCGGAAGCCAGCAATCACGGTCACACGGTCTGACAGTGACCGCCTGTCGAGCCTTGCGGAAGTATACGTCGACAGGAACCCCTTGGTCGCAGAAGCCCTGCTGTCAGAGCTCGAACGTGCCCGCATTGTCGAGGACAGCCGGATACCGGCGAACGTGGTTCGAATGGGCTCCACGCTGCGCTTCACCAGCGACATCGGCGAAGTGCGCCGTGTGACGCTCGTATTCCCCGGCGAAGCCAACATTGCCGAGGGCAAGGTATCGATCCTCACCCCGATCGGCGCGGCCCTCATCGGACTGTCGACTGGACAGTCGATTGACTGGACGGCACGCGACGGGCGCGTCCACCGTCTGACTGTCGAGGACGT
>NZ_NWUC01000012.1 GCF_002750855.1 Neopararhizobium haloflavum
GCACGGTCTGCTGGCCGCTATCAGCCTTATTTCTCGAGCATTTAGGCTGGCGCGGGGCGTGTCTGACCTATGCTGGCATCCATCTAACAATCTGCCTGCCGCTCGTGATGCTGGTTCTTCCAAGCAACGGCAGGCCAAGGTCGACTGGCAGGAAAAACGAAACACCGCGCATCGACATGCACGGTCAAGAGCGCCGCGCCTATCTCACAGTGATGGCGATTACGGTACTGGCCGGGCTGGGCGTCACTATCATCTCTGTGCATCTGCTCACCCTGCTGCAGCAACGCGGCCTATCGCTGGCCGAAGCCGTTGCGCTCGGCGCGCTGATTGGCCCCGCGCAGGTCGCCGGCCGGATTTGCGAAATGGCGAGTGGGGGAAAACATCATCCGTTCTGGACGCTTTTGATCGCTTCCGTGCTGAGCGCGGCAGGGATGACGATGCTCGCGGCGGGCTTCCCCATCATCGGCCTATCGCTCATCCTCTATGGGGCCGGCAACGGCATCTTCTCGATCGCAAGGGGGGCGCTCCCGCTTGCCCTGTTTGGACCTTCCCGCTATGCGCCGATCATGGGACGGCTGGCCCGCCCCGGTCTTGTCGCCCAGGCTATTGGGCCAACATTAGGCGCGATTATGCTTTCAGTTGTTGGGACAGACCGAACACTTGTGGTGTTGGCAGCTCTCGCCGTTGCCAATCTTGTTCTCGTTGCGCTGCTGTGGAAGCCAGTCAAAGATAACTGAGCACCGACCGTGCGTTCTAAGCAACGGTCGCAAAAATCCTAAGTCGTGCGACGCCGCGCTATGGCAGCTTCCGACCCCATTTCGGCAGTTCCGAGATCAAAAGCGGCTTCCTGAAAGCGGTCGTTTCCACCGGGCTCGAGTGCTAGCATAGTCGGGGCCGACTGCTGACTGTCCGGTTCTGGCGATCGACCAGCGGTAAGCTGCCGCTCCGCACCCGACCCCTTCTCGGTCGCTCGGATGACTGCCGTCCCCACGCCAGAACCGGACATCAACGAACAGGTGTGGGTTCAGCGTCAACCACCTGCATGGCGACACGCTGCCTGCTGATCGCCAACCCGACGGTGACCAGGATGAGAACTACCCCGGCTACGAACAACGGCCCCATCCCAATGAGGCTACCGATTCCGGATTTGGCGGCGAGCCGGTGCGCCGAGTCCGGGATCCGAACGATGCCGTTCGCCTGGATCGACACGACGGGCGTCACACAGATTTCGCTTGAAACTTTACAAACTAGTTGGTAAAGTTTGGGGATGAACAACCCCGATGGCGTAACGATGACCTCCACCCATTCCAACCGGTGGCTCCTGCTCCTGACAGTCGGCGCGGGCCTCCTCCTCATCACTCTCGACAACTCGGTGCTCTACACCGCGCTGCCGACCCTCACACGCGAGCTCGGCGCATCCGCGGCTCAGGGCCTCTGGATCATCAACGCCTATCCGCTCGTCATGGCCGGGCTCCTGCTCGGCGCCGGCACGCTCGGCGATCGCGTCGGCCATCGGCGCATGTTCCTCGTCGGACTGGTCCTCTTCGGCCTAGCGTCGCTCTTCGCCGCGTTCGCGCCCTCGGCCGAGGCCCTGATCGCGGCACGAGCCTTCCTCGCCGTCGGCGCGGCGGCGATGATGCCTGCGACGCTCGCCCTGATCCGGGTGACGTTCGAGGACGAGCGCGAGCGCAACATCGCGATCGCCATCTGGGGCTCGCTGTCCGTCATCGGCGCCGCGCTCGGTCCGATCGTCGGCGGCTTCCTGCTCGGCCACTTCTGGTGGGGCTCCGTCTTCCTCATCAACGTGCCCGTCGTCGTCGTGGCGTTCTTCGCGACCCTCGTGGTGGCCCCGAAGATCGCGGGCGACCCGAGCCAGCCCTGGGACATCGTCTCCTCGCTCCAGGCGCTGGTGGCGCTCTCGGCGCTCGTCATCGCCATCAAGGAGATGGCCCACGCGGGCAGTTCCTGGGTCACGCCGGTCGTGGCGTTCGGCGTCGCGGTCGTCGCGGCCACGGTCTTCACGCGGCGCCAGTTCCGCATGACCTACCCGCTGCTGGACTTCTCCATCTTCCGCAACAACGCGTTCCTCTCGGGCACGTTCGCGGCCGCCTTCTCGCTCTTCGCCATCGGCGGCGTCGAGCTCGCGACCACGCAGCGCTTCCAGCTCGTCGAGGGTTGGACGCCGCTGGACGCGGGTCTCCTGGTGTCCGTCGCGGCTCTCGGCTCACTGCCGACCGCCATCCTGGGCGGCGCGTTCCTCCACGTCATCGGCTTGCGCTTCCTGATCGCGGGCGGCATGGCCGTCGGCTCGGTCTCGATCCTGCTGGCGACCTACGGCATCGACCACGGTCTCGGCTGGCTGATCGCCGGGCTGTTCCTGATGGGGGCGGGCGTCGGCGCCTGCATGTCGGTCGCCTCGACCGCCATCATGGGCAACGCTCCGGTCCATCGGGCGGGCATGGCCTCGTCGGTCGAGGAGGTCTCCTACGAGTTCGGGAGCCTGTTCGCCGTCACCATCCTCGGCAGCCTGCTGGCCTACCTCTACACGGTGAACGTCATTCTTCCCGACGGCTCGCCGATCATCGCCCGCGACAACATGGCGGCCGCGATCGAGGCGGCGAACGCGATGGCGGGCGACGGCGACAGTCTGCGCTCGGCCGCGAGCACGGCCTTCGACAACGCCTACATCGTCGTCCTCTATACGGCGGCGGCGGTCCTGGCGGCCGGATCGGTCGTGACGGCCGTTCTCCTGCGCAACTACGGGCCGGGGTCTGAATCCTCCGCCTACCAGACGGTCCATTGAGGAGCACGGGATGGCCAGAGCCAGCAAACGCGACGACGTCCTCGAAGCCGTCGTGACCATCATCGAGCGTGACGGCCTCACCGCCGTCACCCTCGACGCCGTGGCGGAGGAGATCGGCATGACTCGGGCCGGGCTCCTCTATCACTTCCCGTCGCGCGAAGCGCTGATCCGGGCCACGCACGAGCATCTGACGGGCCAATGGGAGCGGGAGCTGGTCGCGAGCGCCGGCAAGACCGCGGCCGAGGCCAGCGAGGCCGAGCGCCACCTGGCCTACGTCAACGTCTCTGTGAAGGCCGCGCGACGGGTCGAACTTCTACTCATGCTCGAGAGCTGCGAGAACAAGGAGCTCGGCGACCTCTGGCAGGACGTCATCGATCGCTGGGCGCCCCCCTTCCCGGTCCCGTGCGATGACGCCGCGATGAAGCGGTTCATCGCACGCCTCGCCGCGGACGGGCTCTGGATGCACGAGGCGCTTTCGTCGCGTCCGGTGTCGCGGGAGCTGCGCCGGGATGTCATCGCCCGCCTGACGGACCTTCTCGACGGCGATGCCTGAGGACGGCGTGGAGAACGAGCGCAGACCATCGAACACCGGAGGTCCCATGCCGATCTCGATCAACGGCAAAGCTTACGACGTGCCTGCCGACGCGCGGGTCTCGCTCCTGGACCTCCTTCGCGACAGGTACCCATCAACGTTGCCTGCCCTCCAGCCGGCTCATGAGAACGTCCGCTCATTCGCGTCCGACACCCGAAACGGACTGTCCGCTTTCCACCCCGTAGCCGCCATCGATGTCGCATAAATTGTAATTTATGCGACAGGTTTACCATCCCCGGAAAACCCAATGATGTTCCGTCGCATGTCTTTGTCGCAAGTGATATTAAACCTACGACATGATTTGCGACAGGAAGGCACATGAGCCGCCAACCACAATCAGATACCGACAGAGTTCTAATTGGATATGCACGCGTCTCGACAAGGGGCCAAGATTTAGACCAGCAGCGCGACACACTTCGGGCGGCTAACTGTACCCGCATTTTTGAAGAAAAGGCGTCAGGGGCGAAGCGTGACCGGCCCGAGCTGGTGCGGATGCTCGATCACCTACGCGCAGGCGACGTGGTGACCATTACCAGGCTGGATCGCCTTGCTAGATCCACGGCGGACCTGCTGGCAATAGCGGAGCGTATAAAGGAGGCCGGAGCGGGTCTGCGATCCCTAGCTGAGCCGTGGGCCGATACTACGACGCCTGCTGGGCGGATGGTGTTGACTGTTTTCGCCGGCATCGCCGATTTCGAGCGCAGCCTAATTGTTGAACGCACGAGCGTCGGACGGATGGCAGCAAAGGCTCGCGGCGTACGATTTGGGCCGCGCCCTGCCCTGTCGGGAGAACAGATCGCACACGCCAGACAGCTCATAAGCGACAACGAGAAATCAGTTTCAGAAGTAGCTCGCCTCTTAGGGGTCCATCGTGCAACGCTCTATAGGGCTCTGGCTTCGTAACGGTAAACATCCATGGGTCAGCGGCCATGCTTTCCTCCGGCGAGGCAGTCATGGCTCCACGCGAAGTCCACGCTCGGAAACGATGCTGCAAAAGCCGCCGCAACGGCGGCCATCTGATCGTCGGCAATCCAATCGTCCGCCATGTGAATGAGCCGCAGAGCGGGCAGCCGTCCAATCCATGCAAAAAGCTGATCGCGCTGCATCGACTGATAAAACCGCGCCCCAATATGCAGGGATTCGACTTGGCCCAAGTTCGCGGTGTCTCGCAGCTCTATAAATGCTTCCGGTGTGCCGATCACCAGAGTTGTGCTGTCGCTCAACACCATGCCTCGCGTCTGCCGCCCCACGTGCGGGCAAGCCCTTCACTGACCAGAACGTCGCCGGCGTCCACTCCGTTGACACTCACGGCGGCAAGTGTCCGGCCATATCGGTCGGTGCCCTGCCGGTGAATGACGATCTGTTGGCCCGCCATTAGCTCGGCCAGTCGATTCTTCGACTGCTGGGCGAGATCCGTTTCGTAAGCGCACTGCCCATCAATCTCAGGCGCGTCGATGTTGAAAATGCGGATCGCTTCTGCTTCGCTGGTCATGCCAAGCCGAAGTGAATCGCCATCCCAAACCCGGATTTCGGCCGGTTCGCATTGGAAGGTGCAAGGCAGGATGGTGACGATGATATGGCTGTTCATTGGTCCGATGTGTTCTCGCGATTGTGAGCGCCGATGCCTGTAAGATCGATCCGGATAGATGCGGAATTAGGGTCTTGCTCGCTAAATGGCGGCTCGGATGGCCCCGCCTCTGTTTCGACCTGGGCGGCTTCGGCCGTTCCCGGCTCGGCATGCGACGTCGAGCGTTCGGGGGTCATAACCTCAACGTCCGGATCATCGGCGTAGAACACGCGCTCGCCCTCGAACCAACCGGTTCGATAGGCAATGATCGCGTCCTCGAACGCTGGCTCTGCTGGGCCGCCATACCATTCGGTCACAACGCGCAGCACCTTGCCAAACAACTCGGTGCCCATGCGTAGATTTTCGCAGTTATCGAACAGGTCATAGCCGATCTGGCTGACCTCAGTGACGCCGAGGCCAGCCGGATATTGCGTCAGGCCGACGCGGACATTGGCCTGTCCCACCCATTCCTGAGTGGTTGCGACAGCCTGCTCGACCGTTTCAGGCTTCGGCACCAAAATGGTGCGATTGCCCTGTGACACGAATACGGTCAGGTGGTCGGACGCGTTCATTTCGGACACGAACTGCTGCACGATCTCGACCTCGAGGCGGGGATCGGCACACATCTGAATCAATTCGGGATCGATCATCGAACGCTCCGTTTCAGTGGTTGAAGGCCAGGACCAAAGGCAGGCCAAACAGCGAGGCCCACGCCTCGGCGCTCGCCTTCTGGATCGGGACAATGTTGGTATCGCCAGTCCACCATCCGTTGCCTGTTGCGACCATGACCTCGGGGTCAAAAAACATAGATTGCAGGACCGGCCAGATGATGAGTTGTTCGTAGCAAATGAGCGGCAGGATCGAAACACCGGCGAAGTCCACAACCGGATTTGCGAAGAAATGCGCGTTCGCCCCGCCTGTCGTCCAGGGTTGCCACATGGACACCGGGACCGGCATTCTCTCGCGATAGATGACCTCGGCCCCTGCCCCGCCAATTTCGACCATGACGTTATCGTAGCCTGTCTGGTCAATGACGATAGCGCCACCGTTGACCACCACGTCCAGCCCGGCCAGCTCCCGCGTCCAAAGCCGCTCGGTTGTGGCGGTCCAGATGCCTAGCGCGCTCTCGGGCAGAACTATGGTCTGTGCGCCCCGCCCTGCGGCCTCCTTCACCTTGGCGATCGTTGCCATGTGTTGGTCATAGTCGGCGTACTGGCCCGCCTCGGTGAACTGGAAACTGGTATTGATCCCCGCCCATCCTTCCGGCACGGTAGGCGGTGTCCAAGTTGCGGCGGACCAGAAAAACGCTCCTGCCCCCAGAAGCGTAGCGATCGGCCAGAATTTCGTCGTCATGACGAGTAGGCCGGTCGCTGTCGCGGCCAGCCCGAGCCACCCCCACCCCGGAAACAACACCCCCGCTGCCGTGATCGGGCTTGCCCAGCCGACAATACCGAATGGCGGCACGCTCATAAGGATGGCGGCGACGAGATACCGAACAGGGAGCTGCCAGTCCGTCCTTGCAGTCCAGAGCGCCGCGTGGACACCAACGAACATGAGCGAGGCAGCGAACCAGAGCGCCAGCCCCATCGACATGTCGGAACCATAGAATATCGCGGTGCCGACGGGCAGGCCTCGCGATGCGCCAAGAAAATGGGCGAGCGCAACGAGAGCGGCAACGCCGCGCGAGGGCGCGAAAGCCCATAGTGCCGGGAACAGAAATCCGACCGCTAGAGCGAGGGTGTGACCGCTCCAACCGATCGCACCGGTTACAACGCCGCCCGCGATGAAGGCCGCCGATAGCGTGATGCTATGGGGCGTAGGTGAGAACTTCCCGGGCAAGCCCAAGCGTCCCCTCGGCCGGGATCGGCCCGAAATAGCGTGAATCATAAGAACCAACGAAATCAGAGTGCAAAAACAGGGAGCCATCTGTCACTACGCCGCCGTCGTGGATCGGCATCGCGCGGCCCTCGGCGTCCGCATCGAGGACGGCAGAACGGGCAAGCGGTTCGCCGTCAATGATGACCTGGCCGTCGATCACAATGGACTGGCCGGGCAGAGCAGCAACGGTTTTGATGAGCGGGCCGGTGCCTGACGGACACAATCCGCGCGGCAAGTATCCGCGTTCCAACCCCAGCTGCGATGTGTCGCCCGCTGGCGGGCAGACAAAGAGGCGATCCCCTACCCTGATTTCGCGGTCCAGCGGCTCGATTTTCCATAGGCCGTACGCATAGCTTGGCGTGAAATTCACGCGATAGCCGCCAAGCGCGAAGGCGGCGGCCATGCAGGCGAGCAAAAGAGCGCTGGCGCCGATGACCGCGATAGCTGTGCGCCTTTTTGTCATCGGCTCATCCCCGGCCCGCGCGCAAGGGTTTGCGTCTGCGCTCTCGCCTGCGCGCGTTCCTGTCTTTGCTCATAAGCCGCCACTTGTTGGGCGGCGTGGAATAAGGGCCATGCCGTTGCGAGCTTGGACCGGTCGCCTTCGGCAACCTTGGCCGCTGCGGCTTCAAACGCCGGGCCGTTCGGTTCCTTTGAACCAAAGCTCCGCTTCCCGAACTTCTCGTCAAGGGACTTGTTGAGGCGGTCGATCTCGCCCTTGGCCATCTTATCGGAAAGCGCATAAGCCATGCCGGCGTCGATATCGTTGCGGTCAATGGCATCACGAACCCGCTCAAGCACGTTGTTGCCGACCGCTGATATCGCCGGCACGTCCACCCGTTGAAGATCTCGCTCGCGCGACAGCTCGACAGTGCGAAGATCGGCAATCTCGCCCCGGAGGCGAACGTAATTGCCGATCTGAGATTGCAACGCGGGCACATTGTTGACGGCACGCTCCCGCTCGGCCTTGGCAGCGCCGGAAGCGAACAGGCCCGTCTTGCCGCGCAATGCGCCGTAGGCTTCGGGGTCGCGGCCAAGCTGGTCGTTGATCGCCTTGGCCGCTGACTGGTCGCCCTGCAACGCCTTTTCGAGCTGCATGGACGCCATTGCTTCCTGCGGATTGTCATAGACGTTCTTCATCCGGTCCTGAATCTGCGACCAATGAATGGTGAGCTGGGCGTCCCCTTGCATTTTTGCCTCCACTGCTTGAGGGATCGAAAGCCGCCATGTCGCGCGCCCGCGCAACCATGGCTGCGAGGGTGCAGGCGATGCCTGCACGGCGGCGGGTTGTTGCCGACTGATGCGCTCGACAAAGGCGGCGAGCTTGCGGCTTACGCTGGCCAGTCGGTTCCGCTGACGGGCCAGCCAACGGGTCTGATTGAGCACCGCGGCCTTCATGACGCGGGCGCTTTGCAGGCCGCGTCGCGTCGCGTAAGCGACGGCCTGGCCATAAAGTTTAGTGCCGGCGAAATCGAGCGTCGTGGACTTGGCGGCCGACCGGGACAGACGGGAAACCAGTTGCCCGAACAGGGCAGACTTTTCCGGCTCACGCGCAAGACGAGCTGCACGCTCTGCGGCCAACTCCAGCCGGGTTGCCTCCCACACGTTGCGCTCGACAACGCGTTCCTCGAGGCGGTTCTTTCCCGTAACCGGATCTTTCGCCGTCACCTTCACGGTGACTTCCTCTGTCCCGCTGCGCTGCAATCTTACGGTATCACCAATCTCGACCCCTGCCCGCTCAAGGGCGGCGGGCAACGCCACGCCCCATAGCCGATGAATGATCCCATCGGGGGCTTTGATATCGGCATAGGGCGTGGGCTTGGCGTCAGGTTTGTCGCCAAAGCTTTCCTGGCCCGTGCCGATCAACTCGCCGGTCACGCCGGACGCGTGGTCGACCTTGCCAGTTTTGCCGAACAAGGCTTCGGCCCCAACGCGGGAAAGCGTCGGGTCGCCAGCCTCGACGATGCTGGCGGTCCAGACATTGCGCTCGGCAAGCCGGTCCTCAAACCGCTTTTCGCCGGTCGCGTCGTCCACGACTGCGACCTTGACCGTAACCTCGTCGGTTCCGTTGCGGCGAAGCGTTATCGTGTCGCCAATTTTAGCACCAGCATTCTCTACGGCTTTCGGAAGGCTGACGCCCCAAAGCCTGTGAGTGGTCCCGGTCGGGTCTTGCAGGTCAACATAGGGGCTGGGCTTGGCGTCGTCGGTATCGCGGAATTTTGCCTGACCCGCATCGACCATAAGACCGATTATTCCGGCGGCATGATCGACGCGAACGGTGCGTTTGAATTCGTCGGCGCCGGCGTAAAGCTGAACCGCGTCGCGGTGCCGGGTGAGCGCCACATAGGTCAGGTGGCGGTCAAACATGGATGAGGCGAGCACCTTCACCTTGTCGATCGTGACGCCCTGGGACTTATGGATTGTGGTCGCATACCCATGATCGAGCTGGGCATAGATATGCTGTTCGACCTCGACCCGTCGCCGGTCCTCTCCGACCTCTACAGTGACCTTGCCACGCTCTGCCTCCACCACACGCCCGATCATGCCATTCATGACACCAAGCGAGCCCTCGTTCTGCAGGAATACGATTTGATCGCCCGCCGCGAAGTTGCGAACGCCATTGGCTGTGCGGAACTCGTGACCGTCCTCGATTACGCCTTTGGCTTTAAGCCCTTCGCGGGCAAGCGCGTTCAGAGCGGCCACGTCTTTGCGCATGAACGCCATCATGAGCGTGGTGCGGTTCGGATCATAATCCGCCACCCAATCGGCAACCATGCTCGATATGGCCTCGTCCTTTGTGGCCGTCTCGATGACATGGCCACGAGCCTGATATGCGGCCAGAGCGTCGCTGACATTACCGCGCGCCAACGCCATGGAGGCGTCTCGCATCCACTGCTCTCGCTGCCGGTAAATGGTCGATAGCTCGGCAAATCCGATCTGTTCAGCCAGAGCGCGGAAGGCCCCGCCCGCCTCGATGGGTTGAAGTTGATCGGCGTCACCAACAAGAACGATCTTGGCCCCGGCATGAGCGACAGCCGATATGAAATCGGCCATCTGTCGCGACGACACCATTCCCGCCTCGTCCATCACGAACACGGTCTTATCGTCCAGGTGAAGCCGTCCCTGTTCCCATTGAAGCGCCCATGAGGCGAGCGTACGGCTCTCGATTCCGGCTTCTTGTTGCAGCCCCTCGGCCGCCTTGCCCGCAAGCGCACCACCCACGACGCGGTAGCCGGATGCCTCCCAAATCTCGCGCGCGGCTTTCATCATCGTGGTCTTGCCTGCGCCGGCACGACCGACGATCAGGGCCAAGCGTTCATTGCCAGTCGCAAGCTCAATGGCAATGCGCTGTTCGCCCGAAAGCTGGCTATGGGACGCCAGCACTTCATTGCGAATATGGCTTTGCGATCCGAAGCTGCCATGCGTGGCAAGGTGCTTGGCCTGCTGTGCCATCGTGTCTTCGATCCGCACCATTTCGCGGGTCGCGAACTGGCTCGGCCTAACCTGCCCAGTCTCGAAATCAACACCCTCGCCCGCCAGCATGACCAGCTCGGGGCTGGCCATTATGCGGGCAAGAACGTTCTGAAACTGCTGCCCATCGTCAATCCAGCGATGCAGATGCTTGGCAATATCGCGCTCATCAAAGACGCTCTTTTCGCGCGAAACGGCATCGATCACGATCTCGGGTCTGCGCGCTATTCGAGCGGCGTTGTCCCTTCGCAAATCCTCGTGCAGCGCCATGCGATCAAGGTCCGCTTCGCGCCCCTGCGCCTTGGCTTCTTTCGCGATATTGCGCGTGCGGACGCCGACCTTCCCCTGCGGCGTAAGCTCAATCCCCTGCTCTGCGTAGGAGTGATGGTCGACACGCGCATCTATGCCGTGTTGGGCAAGATGCGCGTTTTGAACCTGTGCCCAGGCGGCACGAATTTCGTTCAACGTCGCGCGGTCGCCTGCCCATAGTCGATACTGGATTTTGCCATCTTTACCGCGCTGCGGATTGCCGTCACCATCCAGAACGGCAACCTTCTTCGCGCCGAACCCTTCCTCGGTCAGCGGGCGCAACGTGGTCATGATGTGGACGTGAGGATTTGCCTCTACATCGTGATAGACCCAATCGGCCACCATGCCACGGGCTAGAATTTGCTGACCGATGAAGTCGCGAACCAGCTCGATATTCTGCGCCTCGGTCAACTCTTTCGGCAGCGCCAGGACAAACTCTTTGGCAAGCTGCGCGTCCATTCTGGCTTCGGACTGCTCGACCTTATTCCAGAACGCCTCTGCAACCTCCGATGCACTACGCCCTTCCATCATCTGATGCAGCCAGACCGGCGCATCATCGGGGGCCATGAACTCGGTATGACTGACATTCTTCTTGTTCGAAAAGTCCGCGATCCTATCTTCGCGTTCGAACTCCATCTTGGCGGCATGACGATAGGCAGCGGCGGCAACAACGCTGCGCCCGCCGCCCCGGCTGATGATCTGACTTTCCAGATGGTAGATCGCCACTAGTACCAACCCGGCGCATCAGCGCTCAAGAGTTGGAAATGGTGGTTTGGCGATCCGCCCAAGTGAGCCTCCCGGCCAACGTCGCAACGCGACGTATAAGCGCGCATTTAGAAATGAACCAAAAAAGCACCGGCAAGCCGGTTCAATCATTCTTTCTGCCCTTCGGGCACAGATATATTGCATATTTGGATATGGCTGCGCTACAATTAATCCACCTATTTGCGATCAAAGAAAGGATCATTGTGGCCAAGCGTTCAAAGACCCCAGCACAGATAAAGGCTGAAATAGCTAAGCTTTCAGCCGAATTGAAGCAGGCCGAAGCGCGCGAAGGTGAGCGTATCGGCGCAATAGCGATCAAGGCGGGGCTTCATGAAATAGATGTATCCGATGCTGACTTAACGCAGGCTTTTAAGGATATAGCCGCGCGATTTCAGTCCACGAAAAAAGAGCCTAAGCCGACGGCTTAAAGGTCGGATCAGACAAATGGAGCGGGAGCTTCAATCAGCCAGTTCGGCAGATCGCCGAAAAGACGCCCATGAAAAAATCCTCCTCGGCGGCCTGGTCGCCAAGGCGGGCCTTAGAGATGAGGACAAGGCCGTCATTCTTGGCCTTCTGGCTGAAGCTGCCGACGCATTGAAGGACAAAGAGACGCGCGAGCGATATCGACAGCGCGGGAAAGCAATCTTCGACAATGACAGGCAAGCGGCTACTAATGCTGGCAGCGCCGGCAGTCCTGATGATCGGAGCGTTCATCGCTCTACTCGGGAGTGAAAACTGGTTCGCGCAATTCGGGTCCACGGAATCGAGCTATCAAACATGGGGCCGCATTGGCCTCGCCGTGCCGTACATTCTTGCCGCCGTGCTCGGGGTGTTGTTCTTGTTCGGGTCGCGAGGCTCGCTTGCCGTGCAGGCAGCGGGCCAGGGCGTCATCATCGGCGCCCTAGCCCCTGCCCTCTTTGGGGTTGTTTCTGAATATCTGCGGTTGACCAGCATTGGCATTCCCGCTGACACACCCCTCGCCTTTCTCGACTATTACACCAGCGGCGGAATCCTCGCCTGTGCGTTCGTTGCGCTGTTCGCCACGCGCGTTGCGCTGCGGGGCAACGCGGCGTTCGGTGGCAGCGGTCCTCGGCGTCTGACGGGGAGCCGGGCAATCCATGGTGAAAGCGAATGGATGAGCGAGGCGGCCGCCAAGACGTTGTTTCCAGCGTCGGGCGGTATCGTTGTCGGTGAAGCGTATCGACCGGACAAAGATAGCGTCGGCTCCGTCAATTTCGATCCGCGCCGAAAAGAGACATGGGGCAAGGGTGGCACTAAGCCCCTGCTCGGCTTTGATGCAGGATTCGGCTCGACGCATGGTCTGGTTTTCGCAGGTTCGGGCGGATTCAAAACGACGTCTGTGGTGATCCCGACTGCGCTCAAATTCAAGGGATCGTTGATCGTTCTCGACCCATCTACCGAAATCGCGCCGATGGTCAGCGAGCATCGCGATCGTAACGGGCAGATGGTCTATACCCTTGATCCCAAGACCCCCCATTTCGGATTTAACGTCCTCGACTGGATTGGCCAGCACGGCAACACGCCAGAGGAAGATATCGCCTCGGTCGCGGCGTGGCTGATGAGCGAAAGGCCGCGTGTTACGTCTGGTTCTGATGACTTCTTCCGGACCTCGGCCGAACAGCTCATTACCGCGATCATTGCCGATGTAGTGCTGGGCGATAATCCAGAATGTGATGAAAACGAGGATGGGACGACTTCACGCGAACGGTCCTTGAGAACGGTTCGGCGTCGGCTGGCCGAACCGGAAGAAACGCTCAAAAACAAGCTCGAGGAACTGCATAACGAAACCTCTTCGCGCTTCGTGCGGGAGGTGGTCGCTCCCTTTACAAACATGACGCCACAAACCTTTTCCGGCGTTTATGCGACAGCCGCCAAGGAAACGCACTGGCTCTCCTATGAGAACTATGCGGCGGTCGTTTCGGGCAACTCATTTAAGACCGACGATGTAGCCGATGGGCGCTCCACGGTGTTCATCAACATCGACCTGTCCACGCTCGAAAATCATCCCGGCATGGCCAGGGTGATTATCGGCGCGTTCCTCAAGGCGATCTATAACCGCAATGGGGATATGCCTGAACGCGCCCTATTTCTACTCGATGAGGCGGCACGGCTGGGCTACATGCGGATCATCGAGACGGCGCGCGATGCGGGCCGAAAGTACGGTGTCACGCTGTTGATGCTGTTCCAGTCGCTTGGTCAGATGCGCGAGGCATTTGGCGGTCGCGATGCGACCAGCAAATGGTTCGAATCTGCATCGTGGGTTTCATTCTCCGCGATCAATGACCCCGAAACCGCCGAATACATATCCAAGCGCTGCGGCACGACGACGGTGGAAGTCGGCCAAGTTTCGCGCACGTCGCGCGACATGGGGTCGTCGCGCACGCGCTCGATGCAGCTTTCACAAAGGCCGCTGATCCTGCCCCACGAGATCACTCAAATGCGATCGGATGAACAGATCGTTTTGACGAGCGGCAACCCGCCTCTGCGCTGCGGGCGCGCGGTCTATTTCCGGCGACCGGAAATGCTGCGCGTTGTAGGTCAGAACAGTTTCGGGCCGACCAAAACGGGGACCAAGAGCTAAACGGAAGTGCACGCGCCCAAATTCTCACAGGCTCGACCGTCGCAATGCTGAGCGCACAACTCAGGGCAGGTATCGACCCCGTCCCAGTCGCTCGTGTGGTCGGTCATCACTCCTGAAACCGGACCTTCATCGTCATCAGCGCCTATCGCCGCCGAAGCAGTATTGCACGCATAAGGCGACAATTACGGAAGCATCTTCGCCGGCACCCATGACGAGGGCTGAAGCACGATTCCGCTGCCATGGGCGACCTAGATGAAAAAGGCCAGGTACTGGAGCTAACCCGCCCTCTTGCAGAAAGCTTCCGTTGGGATGCGTACTGCCTGGAATCTGGAGCCAAGCGCTGTCGTCGCGGTATCCAATGCACCAAATGACAGAATCAATCGCCCGTTTAGACTTATCGGAAAAGGTAGCGGTTCGGCCGTTTGCTGACACCAAGCGTCCCGAGATGGCCACGCCCATCCGTTGCAGGTCGCCAAGGCTGCGTCCCCGGTCAGGAAATGGGTCGGCGCGCCGCATCAGGCGGCCTATCGCCGAACCGGGCGTTGCTCTCATCAAGCCGAGTGCGCGCAGCCACCACCACGTGCTCTTGCCCAAAATACGCTCCGGAAACAGTCGTCGGCCGCGTCCAACAGCCAGTACGACGTCATGGGTAGCGGACAGTTCCGCCGCAATGTCGCGCCCGCTTGCTCCATCTCCCACGACGAGAACGGTGCCAGTCTGGACGTCAGCAGTATTGCGATAGCTCTCCGGTGTCAGTTGCGTAACTGCACTGTCGAACTCGGTACCGATCGTTGGGAGAATCGGTTCCTGAAACGCACCCGTCGCGACGATCACCGCCTTGGCGATTATGTGCCTGCCATCATCGAGTTGCGCGGCGAAACGCTCATCAGTTTGGCGTTCGAGCTGAGCCACGCCATTTCCGGAGAGCACGGGTAGGTCGAAATGGCTGGCGTAGGCTTCGAGATAGTCCGCAAACTCATCTCGCGCTGGATAGCCTTCCGGATCGCCGTCGAGCGTAAGACCGGGCAGCGTACTAAATGCGCGCGGGGTGAACAGGGTCAACGAATCGTAGCGACAGCGCCAACTGTCGCCAATGCGGGCATGGCGATCAACGATTACGAATGAAAGCTTTGTTCTGGCAAGATGGTAGCCGGCAGCGAGCCCCGCTTGACCAGCGCCGATCACCAGAACGTCTATTTCCTGCAAAGCTTGGGTCACGGATACCTGCAATCACGCTCCTGGTGGCCGGGACCATCGGAGCACCTTTGGGGTTGATTGTTGCCTGCCAGACGCCGGAGCTTGGATCTTTCCATTGGGCCGAGCCACTATGGGCGTGTCAGGAAACGCATTTCCCTCCTGAATGCATCGAATAATAAGAGCATAACCCCGAGCACGATCGCCGTGTCAGCAAGGTTGAAGGCAGGCCAATGAATTCCTCCGATATGAAAATCGAGGAAGTCGGTAACGCCGCTGTGACGTAGCCGGTCGAGCATATTGCCCAAGGCACCTCCAATTATGAGGCCCAGAGCCACGGCCGTTATCGGTTGTCTTTCCCGGCTCGCCCATACCAAAAGCATAAGCACGATTGCCAGGGTGATTCCGACAAGGAGCCAAGGCGGCGCTTCGTTGAAAAGTCCGAAACTGACACCCGTGTTGCGCCCCAGGACCAAGTTGAAGAAGCCCGTGACGGATATTTCCGTATGGCCTTCCATCACTTGGATCGCCCACCACTTGGATAACTGGTCAGCTCCGAAGGCGATGGCGGCCGCGAGCGATGTATATTTTAGAACTCCACGCATCGTCAGCCGATCTGACCCAAAGCGGGGAAAGTAATCAGGAGCCAAATAGCGAAGCGCGTGAGTTGACCGGTCATCATGGCAATTCCCATAACAATCATAATTACGCCCGCTAACACTCGTAAGTATCGGCCAGCCCAACGTAAGGTTGGCATGCCTGCAATGAAGCGCTGCATGAAAAGAGCTGCCAAGATAAATGGCACTCCGAGCCCCAAGGAGTACACAGTCAACAGGATTGCGCCGGTTCCGACAGTCGCATTTGCAGCTGAAAGTGTTAGAATAGAGCCTAGTACCGGCCCAATGCACGGGGTCCAGCCAAAGGCGAAGGCCAATCCAAGCAGGTAGCTCGTCCAAGGGCCAGCAACGTGCGGCCGGGGATGAAATCGCATTTCACGATCAAACCACGGGATAGGCACCAAACCTGTTGTTACCACACCGAAAATGATAACGACCGCGCCGCCTATTAGGTTGGCTTCGTACAGGTAGGAGCGAAATAAGGCCCCCAATGCAGTTGCAGTAGCCCCTAACAACACGAAGATCGTTGTGAACCCGAGGACAAAATAAAGACTGTTGACGAGAGCCTGCCAGTTTGCCCTCAGACGATTTTGAACAGCAGGCTCCATGCGCGCGCCACCAGTGACGAACGAAATATAGCCGGGAACAAGGGGCAGAACGCACGGCGAAAGAAAGGAGATCGCCCCCGCAGCAAACACCGTTAGTAGGCCGACAAACGTGAAATCCAAATCCATCTACTCCGAAGCGACTATCAGCGCCGCTGTCGCGGCGCTCGCTGAGATGAGCAGCGCAGAAGCCCCAAAGGCACCTCTGACAGTGGGCGTCATCATCACATCATCGTTCATGCGCTACCCCCCCGCCAAACGCCGGAGCTTCTGCAATCGGGTCTCGCGCGGCTCATGCATGTCGAGCGTGCCCACGAAATTGCTTTCGGCATCCATCATGTAGACGCCGGCGGTGTGATCCATCGTGTATTCGCCCCCCTCCAGAGGCACTTTTCGCGCATAGGCGGCAAAGGCCTTCACTACGGCGTCCGTTTCTTGTCGATTTCCCCGCAGTGCGAGGATGCGATCATCAAAGGCTGTCATGTATTGAGCCAGCAATTCTTGGGTGTCCCGTTCGGGATCGACGGTGAAGAACAGTACGTTGAACTGGTCAGCCACCGGCCCGAGCTCGTTCATGAGATCGCTTAGCTCAAAGAGCGTCGTCGGGCACACATCAGGACAATGGGTGAAGCCGAAGAAGGCAAGATAGGGTTTTCCAGCCAGCGCGGCATTGTCGATCGTCTCGCCTCGATGGGATGTGAGCTGGAACGGGCCGCCGATGGCTGCGATGCCGGTCGAGGACGCTACCGATACGGTTTGCTGTTGCCAGGGCTTGGACACAGACAGGCCGATGAAGAGCCCGCCGACGACGGCGACGGCAATCCAGGTAACGAGACGGAAGAGTTTGATGCCGCTCATTGCGCCGGCTCCCCGTGCCCGTCATGCTCGTTCGTTGTGGCCGGACCTGCACCCATACCCTGCACGGCAAACTCGACCTCGACGGTTCCGGCCTGCTCGAATGTGAGCTTCGCGGCAAACCGTTCCCCTTCCTTCAAAGGACGCGATGGCTTCATGAACATGATGTGCATACCGCCAGGCTGAAGCTCGACCGTCTCGCCCGCCCCGATCTCGACGCCATTTGGCACTGGCCTCATGCTAGCAACCCCATTGCTTACGGCCGACTCGTGGATCTCTACCCGTTCTGACAGGGACGATGAGATCGAAACCAGACGGTCGGCCATGCCGCCATCGTTTGTCAGCGTCAGATAGCCGCCTGCTACCGGCGCGACCGGCGGAGTCGCGCGCGACCACGGATGATTGATGGTGATCGAACCGGCCTGGAAGTCGTGACCCACAGCAGGAGAGATCGACACTGCAAGGGCAAGAAAGGCGGCGGATAGGGCTCGTGAACTAGTCATGTTGTTTACCTTTCTCTCCAGCTTCCCCGGCTTTTTCAAGGATTTCGAAGCCGCTTCTGACAACGACAATAACCACACCCAGGCCAATGATCAGGTCCGGGTAAGGCGAGTTGAAAAGGATCACGGCAAGACCCGAAACAGCGATCGCCGAGTTCACGAGCATGTCGTTTGTCGTGAAAATCCATGAGGCTTGCAGATGCACGCCGCCTTCCCGATGAGATTTCAGGAACCACATGCAGACCATGTTCGTAAGGGCGCTTGCGATTGCCACGGCAATCATGATCGGCCCTATAGGATCGGAGCCAGTGAAGAAGCGTCGGCCGACTTCAAGCAGAAGGAGACCGGCGAATACCATCAGGAGGATGCCCGACAACCGGGCAACGCGAATCTTCGCCGCCAAGCCGCGCCCTACAACGAAAAGACTGATGGCGTAGACACATGCATCGCCTAGATTGTCGAGCGCAGAGCCCATCAGCCCTGTTGATTGAGCCCACCAACCCAGGCCTCCTACAATGGCCGCCTGGGCAGTATTGATCGCAAGCACCCATGCGAGCGCCCATTGTTCGCTCTTCTCAGATGATTTTGCATTCCGGGGCTGATTGCTCATTATTTACACATCGGCTTTCTCGGCAGGAAGCAGAAGCCGCAACCTGCACGCGCTCACTGTTTAAGCTCATTTGTCGCGGGTGCCGCGCCACGTCAGCAGGCGCAGCGCATTGGCCGTAACGAGGACCGTAGCGCCCGTATCGGCAAGGATGGCCATCCAGAGCGTGGTAACTCCCAACAGAGTCGTCACGAGGAAAACAGCCTTCAGCCCAAGGGCTAATGCGATGTTTTGCCAGATATTGCCGAGCGTCGCCTGCGACAACCCGATGAGATCGGCGATACCCGTCACCCGGTTTTTGAGCAGCGCGGCATCGGCGGTTTCAAGCGCAACATCGGTGCCCGCGCCCATGGCAACGCCAACGGAAGCGGCAGCAAGCGCCGGCGCGTCATTGATACCGTCTCCCACCATGGCAATTGGCCCATCAGTCTTGAGGCGGCCGATCTCGGCAAGCTTGGCATCGGGCAGAAGTTCGGCTCTCGCCTCAAGGCCGAGGTGAGCCGCGATGGCGTCGGCCGTGCGCTTGTTATCGCCGGTCAGCATCAGAGGGCGCACACCGCGATCCATCAGCCGCTTCACACCTTCGACGGCGTCATCGCGTGGCTCGTCGCGCAACGCGATCAATCCCTCGACGGCCTTGCCCTTCATAAGCACGACGACCGTCTTGCCCTGGCTTTCCAGCGTGGTGATAGTCTGGGCGATGCTCTCTTCAAGGGCAGCCTGTTCGGCGGCGTGGCGGGGAGACCCGACCGAAGCGAAGCCGTCCTTCAACCGCGCTGTGACGGCCTTGCCGGGTGTGGCCATGCCGCCTCCGAAGGTGGCGGGCAATTCGAGCCGGCGCGCCTCTGCCGCCTCCACGATTGCAACCCCGAGCGGATGGCTGGTGCTGCGCTCGACAGCCGCCGCGATGGCGAGGACAGATTTCTCGTCACCTCTGATCGGCACAATGTCTGTCACCTGGGGACGGCCGCGCGTCAGCGTTCCCGTCTTGTCGAAGGCAACGGTTACGACTTTGCCAAGTGTTTCCAGTGCCGCGCCGCCCTTGATCAGCAGTCCCTGCCGCGCGCCGGCGGCAAGACCGGAAGCGATGGCCGCCGGCGTGGAAATCACGAGCGCGCAGGGGCACGCAATCAGCAGCGTCGCGAGGCCGCGATACACCCATGTCATCCAGTCACCATCGAAGGCGAGCGGCGGCACGACAACGATCAGAGCCGCCACAACCATCGCGCCTGGCGTATACCAGCGGCTGAAACGGTCGATCATGCGGGCTGTTGGAGCCTTTGATTCCTGGGCTTCCTCGACCATGTGGATGATGCGGGCAATGGTGTTGTCGGCCGCGACATGGCTGATCGACACCCGCAGCTCGCCATTGGCATTGATGCTGCCGGCATAGACAGTTGCGCCGGCTTCTTTCAGCACGGGCACGGATTCACCTGTTACAGGCGCCTCATCGACCTCAGATACACCGTCGATCACCGTGCCGTCAGACGGCACCCGGTCACCAGGCCGCACAACGACGACATCGCCGATGGCCAGCTCTTCGGCAGCGACCTTCTCAACGGCACCATCACGCTCGCGGAAAGCGACTCGGGGCACGAGATCAATCAACGCCTCAATGCCTGCCCGCGCGCGGCCAGCCGCGACGGTTTCAAGCAGTTCGCCCACTGCGAACAGGAAGATTACGACAGCAGCTTCTTCCGCCTCACCGATGGCGACCGCGCCCAGTGCTGCCACCGTCATTAGTGTCTCGATGGTGAAGGGCGAACCAGACATCGCGCCGGCGATCGCACGCCTCGCGAACGGGATGACGCTGATCAACGCCGCGCCTGAATAGAGCCATTGTTCCCATTCCGGCAGGATACGTGCGAGAGCGAAGGCAAGGACGAACAGCCCGCCGGTAAGAAGGACAAGCCGACCCTTGCTGCCTTTCCACCATGCCTCTGTGATGCGCTTCCGAGGCGGGCTCGCCTTTGGCTCGGCCTGCTCGATCACTGGGCTATAGCCGAGCGCTCGGATCTTTTGCTCAATGGCGGCGAGGGGCGTGCGGTCCTCGTCCAGGTGCAATGCAAGCGTCTCGTTGGCGTAGCTGACATTGATGCCGCTAACGCCCGGCAGGCGTTGCATCGCCGTTTCGATTTTCAACGCGCAAGATGCACAGTCCATGCCTTCTACACGCAGTCTATAGGGGCTCGCTGCCGTCATGGTGTCACCTCGAACATTAGATGTGACACCGCAGATAGACCCTGTAGCAACTACAGGGTCAAGAGCCGACCCTGTTTAATCCTTTTTGCGCGGCAATCCGTGCGAATTCGCCGCACCGCTTCATGCAAGAGACTTGACCCTGTAGTGGGTATAGGGTGCAGAAAGGCTCGATAAGCAAGCTTGATTGGAGCGAAACAGAACGATGCGAAAGCGAGTGCTATGACCACCGGGGCGGGCACGGCTGCAAATAGCTGGGCTTTCGTGTTTCTGGCATGGCTCATCGCGCTTGCCGCCTCGCTCGGCGCTTTGTTCATTGGCGAGATCATGGGGCAGACGCCGTGCAATCTGTGCTGGCATCAGCGCGCTTTCATGTTCCCGCTGGCGATCATCCTGGCCGTTGCTAGCTTAAGAGGCGATGCCAGCGTTTCTTGGTACGGACTTCCATTGGCCGCCCTTGGCGCGGCGGTCGCGGCATTCCACTCTCTGCTTTATGCGGGCATCATTCCCGCAGCCATCGAGCCATGTGGACAAGACGGCCCATCCTGTTCGAGCGCGGATATGACGATCCTCGGCGTTTTGCCGCTCCCTTACCTATCGCTCGCCGCCTTCTTGAGCATCGCCCTTCTTCTCCTTCTCGCGCGCCGGAGGCGTTCAGCATGACCAGACGGTCCATCGTTCTTCTCACTGGCCTTGTCGCATTGATCGTCTTTGCCGGCGGTGCCTTTTTTTACGACCGCTACGGCGGCCACCCGGCACAGCCGGTTGCAGCGGCGCAAGACGATGCGCTTGTCAGGGCGCATTCACCGATCATCGGCCCGGTGGATGCCTCCGTTACGATAGTGGAATTCTTCGATCCGTCCTGCGAGGCGTGCCGGGCTTTCTATCCAGCCGTAAAGCAGATCATGGCGAATTTCCCAGACGAAACGCGCCTTGTCATCCGATACACGCCCTTCCATGAGGGATCGGAGGAAGCCGTCAGGATTCTGGAAACGGCCCGTCTTCAGGACCGTTACGAACCCGTGCTGGAAGCCCTGCTGGCGCGGCAGCCGGAATGGGCCGTGCATGGTGCGCCCGATCTCGAAAAAGCCTGGGAGATTGCGGGGGCGGCGGGACTGGACGTCGAGCAGGCACGGCGTGAGATGTCATCGGCCGAGATCGACGCCGTTCTTGAGCAGGACTTGGCCGATGTCCAAAGCAATAACGTCCGCCAGACGCCGACGTTTTTCGTGAATGGAAGGCTACTGGAATCCTTCGGTCCGCAGCAACTCTACGATCTGGTGCGTGAAGAGGTGGAGAGCGCCAGAGCGGCGCAATAGGCGCGCCCCTCAAGATCGACAGACGTGCAGACCGAGCCTATATTGACCCTGTATTCGCTACAGGGTCACACAATGAGTTCTTCCATTCTGACGATCGGTCATCTTGCGAGGCAAACCGGTACCAAGGTCGAGACGATCCGGTTTTACGAGAAAAATGGCCTCCTGCCGCAACCCTCCCGCACCGAAGGTAACTACCGCTCCTACGAGGAAGTTCACCTGAATCGACTAAGCTTTATTCGACGCGCCCGTGATCTCGGTTTCTCGCTCGATCAGATCAGGGAATTTCTGAATTTGGCTGACGATCGTTCGCAATCCTGCGCTGCCGTCGATGCGATCGCTAAGGAACACCGGAAGGAAGTTGAGCGAAAAATCCAAGACCTGATTGCACTCAAGTCGGAATTGGACAGGATGATCGACCAATGTGGATGCGGTCTGGTCGCAGATTGCAGGATAATTGAGAGCCTGTCTCCGATGCGAACGAGGACCTGATAAACTGCGCCTTGCGCAGCTTACATCCAACGTCCGCTTGGAAGGGTTGACCGCTGGTAGCTGCCGTTCGGCTTCCCACCCCAAAGCGGAAGCCAGTCCGCCCCCGTTTACCACAGGCTCGGCCATCACTACGGCGCTATATGGAAAGCGCGTTCTGGCCTCGCCTGCTCCGCCCGGTTTCCTTGAAACCGGGCTTCGGCCCTCTGGGCTGGAAAACGGGAGCGGCCAGGAAGTTATGATGAAGAGCCGCCCTATTGGGGCGGCTCGAAAAGCGCATTGAGGGCCGCTTCTTCGCTAGCGAGTTCGGCTCGGGCTGCGTCCAATTCGGCTCGGATCGTAGCCATTTCGCCAGCATCCATCGATGTCGCCAATTCCGCCCGAAGCTCCTGAATGTGATCGTAGATCGTCATCGTCGTTACTCCTGTTTGAAAACAGGGTCCGCCCATCGAGAACGTTCGGCTGGGTCCATAACGGCCGAAGGCCGCCAACGGGGATCGGGGGAGCCGATTTTGTTTCGGTGCCAAGGGCGCGGAAACAAAATCGGGGGAACCGATCATCATGGACGCAGATGGACGGTCTCGGTTAAATAGGTCCATGTTGAGAGAGGCACTGCCACAGTGCTCGCCCAGGGCAAGGGGTAGGTTCTCCCCATCCTCGCCGCTGCGCGCCTGCGCGTGGGACCGATCCCGGCATAGCCGCCCTTGCCCTCGGCTGCGCGCTGCGGCCATGCTGAAAGCATCGGGACAAAGGGCATCGCCCCTCGCCCCGCTCGATAAAGTTCGACCCGCCTCCGGCGCGGATCGAACTAGGGGCATCTAAATCGGTGTGCTGACTTTCTCGATCAGCTGGTCCAGCTCGTCAGCTTCCAGCAATGCGACTTCACCGCAATTTCCGGCCAGATACGTAAGTTCTTCAGGGCGGCGATCGAGATTGCGCCAGTGGATCAACGCCGCTTTGATGGTGGCCTGCTCGCTTGTATCAAGCGTGACGCCAAAGGAATGAAGCTTTACCATGTCGGTCTCCCTTGTTGCTCAACCGGGGGCGGCGCTACCGCCGCCGCCCTATTCCGGGCCGGTCCCTTAGGACCGGCGTTCGGTGTTGAGGTATTCGTTGGGGATGACTGCGTAGAGCGCGTCGTCGTCCTGGCCGGGATAGCGGCCAAGGTTCGCGTAGAACCGTGAGTGGCCGGTGTTGATGGTGAGCGTAAAGTAGGGCTGGTCTTCCCGGTTGAGGCGTTCCCAGATGCCACCGATTTCGACGCGGCGGCCGCGCGGGCTCTTTGTGAAAAGCCGGAATTTGGGGGCCTTCTCGTTGTCGCTGGTGACAGGTTCGCCAGTGATGTCGATGTCGAAGGCGATCGTTGCTATATTGCCGATGAGGCTCTTGGTATCGATCTGGATGAAGTTGGAGAGGTTGTCGGTCATCGTTCTGCTCCTTTGATTTCGATTTGCCGATGGGAGCGAAAAAAGAGCGGATACGGCCCTGACCGCACCCGGAGGGCCGAAGCGAAGCGAAGGGCTGAATGACGACGCGATTTTGATGCGCGAGGAGGCCGTAAGGCCGGGGAAAATCGTGGCGGCGTGAGGTTGCTGGCGGGGCCGCCGCTCTTAGCTTCCCATGTCGGCTAATCGATGCAAAACAAAGGGGCCGTCGCTCATGACCGCCCCATCCGATTCATTGCCTGGGATCGATGCTTACCGGATCGGCCCGTTGCGATCTGGTGCTTTCTGGTTGACCTGGGCGCGTTCTTGCTCGCGCAACTGAGCCACGCCCTTATCCAGTTTTCGCACAGTGTTCCGCGCTTCTTGCAGCGTCGATTGGTCGACACCGTGTTTTTCGGCAAGACCGGGCTTGAGCTTGACCAGCGTTCGCAAATGACCAGCATCATCGCCAAATCGCTGATCGAACGCCTTCACTGCGGCTTTCAGCTCGGATGCCTGCTGATCGGTCAATGGCTTTCCCAAACGGATCGCTTCGGACAGGGATTCCGACGGCAGTGGGACGGCCTGTAGGCCACGGCGGGCCAGGTCGTGCTTATCGTGGCTGATCTGCTCGCGGACCGAATGGATGAGAGCAACATACTCGCGAAGCTGCGATTTCAAAGCATATTGCATGGCAACTGCGTTGCGATGCTCCTGACGTTCCTCCCGTCCAGAAAACCGCCCGTCCTTGCCACGGAACTCTCCGAACTGGCTGGGATCGGTGGCCAGTGCTTCGGCAACGGAATTTGTGCCGATGCGGCCAGTGAATGCCGCTTGTTCAGTGGCGGCAAGGATTTTGGCTGAATCTGCAAAAACCTGCTGCGCAACATTATGAAGGCTGGTTTTTAGACGCTCGTAGCAGCGATTATTTGCCGCTGCCGCATTGATTTCCGCGAGGGTGACAGTGGCGTCGATCTCTCGAGCCGGTATTAGGATATTGGATGCAGGGGTAGTCATAGTCTCTGGCCCGAGGCCGGCGATCGTCTGTAACCGCATGACGTTGGCGCTGCGATCTAATGCGCCATCGCGGACAAAGGGTGAAAGGTAGGAATCGAGATGCCCCTTGACGGGGCTCTGCAATTCGTTGGTGAGGGCCGATAGATATGCCGATTTCTCGGTTTGCGACCAATCAATATGGATGCCTGCCCGCCGACAAAGCTCGGCGTGAACAGTCATGATGGCCCGGCCATTTCCGTCAATAAAGGGATGGGCGTGGGCGAGATAGCCCATGATTTCACCGGGGCGATCTCGCATGACCGCTGCATTTTGTCCGCGATCGAGCGCATGATTGGCGGCGAGCTCGATGTCGAACGGATGGCTGAACAGTCCATTGATGCCGGCTTTGGTTATTTCCAAATCAGGCGCGTTCACGCGCCGATCTTCACCAGCCCAAGGGTAGATCTCGGAGAACAGGATCGAGTGAACCTGTTGCAAGTCAGCGTATTCGAGGTGATCGCGCGATGCCAAAGCATCCATAGCTCGCGCGACATTGCCGCGAAAAGCGGAATGTTCGAGTTGCTTGACCTTCTCTAAATCTGATTGCGCTGCGTGGTTTCGTAAGTATCCGCGGCTCGCAAAGTCGCCGAACGGATCGAACATCAGCGAGGTGAACGCTCGTCAAGATATCGGGAATGCAGACGGGTCAGCTCGATGCCGTCGACCTGACCGGACTTGCGCAAACCGACGATCAATTCTTCAACCTCGTCGAGTGTCACATCGTCACCGGCAAGGCGCGTCACATCATCCGCCCAATCGTCCAATTGAGTACGGACGACACCTATTTCGTGCTTCAAGGCAAGATCGCGAACAACCTGCTCAGCGCTGTCATGCCTGATTTTCTCGGCTACCTGAGCCATGCTTGAACCTCATATTTGTTTAGAGTTATAGCACATATAAACTGGCAAATCGACAGCTCCTTAGGGGTATTAGGGTGGCCTAAGCGGCCACCCTGCCCTCCTGCTGCTGATGCAGATAATCAGCGGCGGCCTGTGCCCGCGATGCGGCCCGGAAGATGGCCTTCTTGTCCTCTTTGAGACATTTCAGCCAGCTCGCCAGATACGATGCGCTCTCATCCCTAACGCTAACCGCAAGCGAAAGGTCGCTGCAAATAAAGCAGGCGGTAATTTCAGCGATTAATTCTTCGAACGCATAGCCCTTGGTCTGCATATTGGTGCTGCTGATGCGATCGAGGCGACTTTTGCCACCTGTCCAGTGGGCCAACTCGTGGAAGAGCGTCCCATAGTACGCCTCGGGGCTGACAAAGGCCGCGAAGGGCGGCATCTGGATTTGGTCGGTTGCGGGAATGTAGCAAGCGCGATTTCCGCCGTGGCTGATCGCGGCTCGGGTATTGGTGGCAAAATCGTCAGCACGTTTGATGCGCTGTTCGACAGGGAGCGGCGTGTGTGCGGCGTAATGTTCGTCCGCTAGCCCGTCGATCTGGCTGAGATTGAAAACGGTGTAGCCCTTCACGTACGGAATTTCGCGGTCCTCGTCCTCGGCGGCCTCGCCCTTCTTGGTGATGGTGCCGTACTTGACGATGAGGGTTCCCCGCTCTCCCTTGCGGACCTGGCCGCCAAGTTCCTGCGCCTGCCGGTAGGTCATGAACCGCTCGTACTCAAACCCGTGTTCGGCTGTCGCCAGCCAGAGCAGAAGCACATTGATCCCGCGATATGGCTCGCCATTGGAGCGAAGTGGGCGGGGGAAATTGGAGCCGATATGGCTGGCATTCCAAGGCTTGACCCAGGGCCGTGTCCCAGCCTCAAGGGCCGAAACGATCGTGTTTGTAATGCGCTGATAGGTATCGATGCGTGTCTCGCTCATGGTTGCCTCCTTGGCCTCGTCTTGCTGACGGAGGCTCGTGAGACGGGCCCTTGAGCTGCCCGCGCACCCGAAGGGCCGCAACGCAGTGAAGGGCATCGGCGGACGGAAAATTTGCTGCGCGAGGAAGGCCGAAGGCCGGGGAAATTTTTCGGACTAGATGCTGCGCGGGCCGCGTGGCCTGTCAGCCATCCGTCCGAAAAGCAAGGCGAAGCCAAGGTGGCCAGATGCGACCGCCTCAAAACTCGTCAGCTCATGCCACCCATGTTTATCCACATCTGGGCAAGCATGGTCGTACTGCAATTGTGCGGGGACTAGCTGTAACACCCCTGCCCCAGCTCGCGGACAACCGCTTGTTATGCAAAAGCATCAAATTCCTCGCGGTTGGCCCTCATCACAGCGGATTTGCACGAAGCGTTCTGGCGTAATGCAGTAAAATCAACACTTTAGGCCCGTTACAACTGTAACGCTCAGTGGAAATTTCGATTTGCAAGGCCATAAAGTGTGCGGTCGAGATGAAGATTCCCGGAAACTGTTCTGTCGATCATGGCCCGGAAATATCCGCCTGGACTGCTGAGGTCGCTGCCTTTGCGGTACGTCTTTTCCATAACGGTCGCAAGGATTGCGGCGGCCACTGCCGGTCCGACCCGGCCTGTCGCATCTAGCCAACCCGCCTCACTTAGTCCGACCATGACGCGCATGACTTTTGCGCTGTCGATAACGTCGTTCCAACTCCTGAAATCACGGCTTAAGGTGGACTGCGTTTCGCGTGTTGCAGCGCTTAGAAGCCCTAATGGCACCGGCTTTGGATCACTTGCCCGCTCAGCCCCTACCGACATTGCCTCATCGGGTTGGGTACTCCGCCCTACCCTCTTCTCCTGCTTTATTTCCAAAGCAGAATCGGCGGCGTAGCCGACGTTCTTAGAAACGTCTCGCTCGTTAGAGCGAGTCCGCATCTGATTACTCTTACGATGATTTTCTGGGGTTGTATTAGTATAGGAGGTGACGCTGATGTCACCCTCGGGTGGCATTTCATGGTGACTATCATCGATCATGGCCAAGGTCTCGATGTAGAGATCTTCCAGCTTTTCAGCCTTAGCATGGATGTCTTCCGAGCTCTCAAGGACCGCATCGCGCAGCTCCAGCACCCGATCCGCTATCGTCTCGTCCAATAAGCCAATCGCATCCGCAATTGCGCGCGCTCGCCGCGTTACCGTTCTCTGGCTTTCTCGCCGCCGATCGAGGTCGGCTTTGAATGCGTCCGCACGAGCCTTTAGTTCTGCAAACCTTATTCTGGCCGGTGTGAAGTCCAGGCCATAGGCTGCCAAGGGTGCACCGTCTTCGCCACGATAGACATAGCGCCGGCCTGTCGGACTATCGCGGTAAGCGACAATGCCGGCCTCTACGAGCTTGCGAATGCACCTGATTACGGTTCTCTGAGACCGCATTGTGTATTCAGCGAGCTTTTGGTTCGAAATAGCGACTACCGGACGGGCTTCTCCAATCCAGTCTGACGACCTGGATAAGCCCAGAAGGATATCGAGAATTTGATAAGCTGTGCCATCAATACCCAAAACGGGCGCGGCTTTCTTCAATGTAATTGCCACCTCGGCTTTTGAAACATCCGGAGCAGCTTCGCTTTGTGCGAGCTTGGCGCTGGCGAGGATAGCAGGGGTGACTGCCCTAAAATTTGCCACTGAAGGGGTCGATTGCATAAGCGAGCTCCATCCCGCTCGCGACAGCGGCAGGAAATTAGTGTCTGGGGATGGGCCTGCTTGAAATCGCGCGCACGAATTCACGCGCTGCCAGAAGGCAACGCTTGATTCGGAACGAAACTCGCCGTAGATTGAGGGTGCTTAGGGTCTAGACGAGTGCGAACTCTGAAGGCCAGGGATCTAAAGGGCTTGCCGATTGCCGTCGGTAAGCCCTTTCCTTATTTCTTAGTCATTGTCTTTCCTCCTCGAACTGAGCGATGATCTCCGCCATTCGGCCTTCAAGCCATTGGGCGAGGCCCGGTGACACCTTCTCGTCAATTGTGATGTGCGTCTTGCCTTTTGCACGCCTCCAATCGATGCCCGGAGCAAGTTGGGTCGCCTCCGGTTTGCTAGGCTTATCCCGGCTCTCAAACATGCGTCTGGCAAGATCGAGACGCCGGTCACTGGCTGCGCGTTTCCACGCATCACTTTCAGCAAGCTGGGCAAAGAGCTTCTTTTGCGTTTCGTTCATTGCCGCGTTTCGGATTTGCTTTGCCAGTGCTTCCCACTTTGGTCGACCGCTATTGGTCGCGGGACCAATGGCTCTCACGAGCTCCTGCGGGAGAGCTGCTGCCAGCCCAGTTAGGATGGAGATATACGCCAGCCCTTTTTCATCCCCGCGCCCCAGCGATGCAGCTATTGTGGCCCGCTGAAACTTCTTTTCCTTGAGCGTTAAGGCGAACAGCGCTTGCTCAATGAAGGAAAGGTTGGCTCGTTCAGAGTTTTCCTTGCCTTGTGCAACGACTAGCTCGTCGTCAGACAAAGAACGCACGATCGCTTTGACCGGGCGACCCAGTCTTTTGGCCGCCTTCAGCCGGCGGTGTCCGTAGGCAACCTGATATCTGCCCGGCGTGGTGGGGGATGGCCGAACCAGTATGGCGACTTGTTGTCCGCTCTGGTTGATCGATTCTACGAAAGCATCGAATTCCGGATCGTTATCTACGGCAATGCGATCGCTCACGAATGACGGATCGATCTCACCTGGATCGATGTCGACAACCTGTTCGGTGTCCAGAAGCTGCTGACGCAACTTATCATTTTCAGATTCGATTGCTGAAAAAGCGCCTTGCATCGAGCGCACAGCGCCAGATGATACACGTTTTTCAGCTGGGGCAGGATTGGGGGTAGGGCGCGGCACCACATCATCAGATGCTTGCTGCGCCAGTGTTTGCGGGTCGAGCCCACCAAACATTGCCCTCATCTTCTTATTTCGATCTGCAGCGGTCATTTGCGCCCCCAAACAGCTTCAATGTGAGCTAAAATTTCGGCGTTTACTGCGTCGACAGACTCGAGAGCACGGTTAAGCGTGTCTCTGACGACGCTGCCTCGGTCCATTTCGTACAAGGTCTTCTTTTCCAGCCCCGCACTGGCAATTGCGGTCGTTTCGACAACAGCGGCCGTCAAAACGTCGGTTGTGAACATTGAGCGCAGCAAGGCGGCGACATTGACCTGGGGCACATCGTGAGGATTGTGGCGCGTCATCACATAACGGATGAAATCGTGCTCTAGCGACCCGCCCGCATCTTCAATGACGCTCAGTATATCGCTCGTCATAGCCAAAAATTGGTTCATGCTTGCAACATCAAGCATGGCCGGGTGTACCGTAATGAGCAGTCCAGTAGCCGCAAAGATCGCGCCAAGTGTGAGATATCCGAGCTGCGGAGGCGCATCGATGAGAACCACGTCATAACGGTCTTCAACTTCGGCCAGTACCGTTTTGACCCGCCTGAAAAACATGCCATCGCCGCGCGCGCGCCCAGCTGCAATTGCTTGGGGGGTCTCGTGCTCATACTCCATGAGTTCGAGGTTGCCCGGGACAATGTCGATTCCATCAAAATACGTTTGGCGGATTACGTCAGATAGGGCGCGTCGCTCTTCGTCTTCGTATCTGATTGCTGCATAGAGCGTCTGGTTCGGATTGACGTCAAATTCGGGCTGGTAACCGAACATCGTCGAGAGAGATGCTTGGGGATCTAGGTCAATGACCAATACCCGAAGACCTTTCAGCGCAAGGTAGTGCGCCAGATGCACGGTCGTCGTGGTCTTTGCCGAGCCACCCTTGAAATTGGCAACCGCAAGCACTTGAAGCTTATCGCCCGCGGTTCTTCTCGGATTAAAGCGCTTAGCCTCGGACGGGCGTTTTGCTGCAAGATGCTGCCGCAACTTGTTGATCTGCGCGAGTGTGTATACTCTACGCCCGTTATCCTTGCGATCGGGGATGGCACCTTCGCCATCAATTGACATCTGGCGAAGGGTGGATTCAGCTATGCCCAACAGCGTCGCGACTTCGCGTGACGTGAAAGTTTTAAGCGACTTCATCGCTTCCGGTGGATACATCTGCTGCCGGAGGCTCTGTAGCTGTGCACTTAAAAGCTCAGAATGCCGTCGTATTTTTTCGGATGACGATCCAGAGTTCGACAGATTATGCTGCTCTAATGCCGACATTTCGCCCCGACGGAAATTTGCTATCAATCGCTCAAAAAGCGTCGGAAGCACCTTTGCCCGATTCAGTATGAGCGTCAATAAGTTTTGAGTTAACGGGAAGTTAACAGTCGCCGTCACGTACCGCCCATTTGAGGCGGCCATCCTGTCAGCCGGTTTCGCTGATCTTGGTGTTGTCGTTGTCGGCCTTGCCGCTGAATTTAACGTCATAGCCGAAGGTGATCGAGACAAAGGGCGGGATTCCAACAGTGATCCCGATACGTAGGCGACCCTCGTGGGTAGCCTTGCCGAGCAGCCGCTTAAGGTAATCCGAGACGCGTCGACCAGTGCGGCGCAAGTAGGTGATGATCTGTTTCATAGCAGTCCTCCAAATGATGGTTTCGCTTGGTGCGAAGCAGGGCCACGCGCTGAACGGGCCGAAACTGCACCGCGTAGCGGTCGAAATGGAGCGCAGCAGAATGGAGAACCCCTTGCGGGTTGCTGTATCGGACTAAGCGCGTAGCTTGGCGAAGCAGACCATGCGCAAAACCATTATTGGACTGCGGAGAAACCGATTAGCACCGGTGATAAGCAACGTCGCGTTTTGGATTTGCGGCTGATCGGCAAGGCGGGGGAGGGCACATTGCGAATGGCGAGACAGATCCCGCCCGATCGTTGGAATGGCGTTGATGTGAGCCAGGCCGATGACTTGCCTTATGCGACCGGCTGACAGGATCGTCGTCGCAAAGCGACGGCATTTTTTCATGCGGGGGAAGGGGAGCGCGAGGGGAGGGGCTTTGGGGCTCCCCTCGTACCAGCCTGCGGGCCGCTCGATGCGGCCAAAGGCTGGCGGCGGCTGAGCCGGGGCCAATCATTGGCCCCAGACTATCATTTGAAAAGGCTCAACTGCCGCTTGTTTGTAAGCTTGTCGCGGGTCGTTTCGAATGTGTAGCCATCCCAATCCGGCCAGCGTTCCCAACCGTTGTGCGTGGCTCGGCCGTACCAGACACAAACACGAATCCGGTACGCGTCGAGCTGGTCGATGATCTCCACTGTATAAGAACCGCCCAAGCCCGACGGCGTGTCAAAAACCTCAACTGATCGGCGTTTAGACATTGGCCGCGCCTCCTAAATTAATTCGAGCTGGGTGGCGGGAAAGGCGCTGTGAACCGGCAATGGCTTTGCAGCCAGGCGGGCACATTCCGCCTCTCGCCGCTCGCGGGCGGCGGCGAAGTCAAAACATGCGATTTCGCAGATGATTGACGTATCTTTCCAGTCGTCGCGGAAAAGCGCGGTATCGACCCCGGCCCCGGCGTCCATTTCCAGCCCGGTCTTTTGCTCGAACTCGTATCCTCGCCCGCTCGCGCGTCGTTCAAAGCAATGGGAGCCAGAATATTTGAACGTCGCGGACTGCTGGGGAATGATGAATGCGCCATGGTCGGCAAGCTCGGCGGCAATATCGATTATGTGAAATTCAAACTCAGGGCCACGATAGCGGGGCCCGTTGGCGCTGCGGCGCACACGGCCAAATGGCGGATTGCCTATGGCATGATCGAAGCGGCCTAGATCAAGCTCGCGCCAATCGAACACATCGGCATTGATCCAACGGGCCTCCGGCAAGAGCTTGCGCCCGACCTCGACATAGCGAGGGTTTTGTTCAACGCAGGTAATATCGGCAACTTGGGTGCCCCAACGGCTTCGATGATGAACGAAATAGCTCAAGATGCCGATGCCCGCGCAAAGGTCGATGATGCGGCCTGAACCGGCATCGAGGGCGAAATCTGCGGCAAGGCCCCAAGGTGTGAAAAACGCGCCCGCTGCGCCGTTGATGTGGTTCGCGCCTTCGTGCCAGTTCTGGAAAACGAAATCGCGTTCGTCCTCGGTCAGCCGGTCCTTGGTCAAGATCGCCTCGGCTTCGGCATGGGCTTTGCGCTGTGCTTTTGTGAGTTTTGCCACGGTGTTTGCTCCTTTTTCCGTTCCCGCGAAGCGGCTCTGTCCCGCAAGGGGCAGGGGCTTCCGCTCCTGCTCCCGAGCAATCGGCGAACCGATCAGGGGAGAGGGGGGCAGGCTTCAAAAGGGCAGGGGGGACCACCCACGCGCAGCGCGCCCAAGAGCGGATCCGCGACAGCTAATCCGCGCCTGGGCGTCCTGCACCGAACGAGTAGTGAGGGAAGGATGGGGGATGCCCGATTGGGGCTTGCTGGGGAGAGGGGGCAGCGCCCTCTTTCCCCACGGAAAATGGGAGTGGTCGCTAGCGACCTCTATTTTTGTCGGGGTATTGACCCAGCTCGATCATCAGCAAGGCGCGACGGATGGCCTGATCTGTATCGAGGTTGGCTTGTGCCCCCTTCATCCGCGCAAGGGCGAGGTTGAGTAGGGCAAGCTCGACCTCGTTGGGATGCCAGCCCTTGCCAATGGCCTCGTCTGCGAGGGCGGTAAACGCTGGCTCAAGCGCAAATTCACAATCGAGCGTTCTATCGGGATGGTCGGGGCCAGTGATTGGACCTTTGATCCCGACCACGATCAGAACTCGGTGCGATTGATATAGACCGTACGATTTTGCTCGACCGATCCGGCCCGCGACCGGCTCCCGCCGCCTCCCGGGACACCGCCAAACACGGCAATAATGGCGAGCAATGCAAGTGCCCCGCTGAAATGCCATGCAATGGCTATTTGAAGCGCCGAGCCGAGTACGGCCCAGGTCCATTTGGTGTTGGTGAAATTGCGCCAGATGATGGCCAGGGCGAGGGCACCGGCAACGGCGACCAGCCCATAGCCATAATTTTCATTCTGGCCCGATTGCGCGGCGGCGCTCTGCCACCACCAGCCGCCCCACCAGAACACGGACGCGACGGCCATGGTGCCGACAACGCCGAAGCTCAGGAAGGGTTTACCGGCCTTCTTTTCGAGCCAGCCGTCGATGAAGAACAAGGCAATGAGGCCCACCACCAGCACGGCAATACCGGTGGCGATCGTCACCATGATATTTCCGAGCGAGTCTAGCATTGGGCCTCCTTTTGGCTGTCACCAGCCTAGATCAGTATGGGTAAAGTCCTCACCCTTGTACGCGATTTTAGTCCGATATGCTCTGGCGCAGGCATAGGCGAAACAATCACCCATGTTCAAACTGGCCGGGTGGTTGACGATCTTGCCGAACTGCTGTGCAGCGTCGAGCGCCTTGCTCGCCACATCGGCGGTAATCATGGTGTCCTTGGCCTCAAGGTCGAGGATGAATTGATCGACCATGGCCCGCGCGCGGGCCAGCATTTCCTTGGTAGCTGGTTTGTCCTTGCCCGCCAATCTGCGGGTTATCGACAATGCCGCTTCCACTCTCACCACTGGCGAGACGTATAGCTGGCGGTTGTCGGCAATGGCTGTTTCAAGCCGCGCCATCAACTCGTCGGCGTCTGTTTCATTGGTCAATATGGCGACGATGACCGACGCATCTACGAAAAGCATCAATCCTCGCCCCACATTTCATCGGTTTCGGCCTTGTGATCGCCGGGCGCGAACGGACCGGCCTCGCGGGCCATGGCGAGGGACTTAGCCAACCTATCGCGGATCGGCAGATTCCGCCTATGATTGGCAATCTCGTGTTTGAGCGCGGCTTTTACGGCCTCGACTTTAGACGTTCTGGTCAGGCCGATCAGCTCTTCGGCCAGCTTGTCGACCTCAGGGTCTTTGATATAGAGCGGCATCGGTGCATATCCTTTTTCGGATATTAATATATCCTCGATTTCATATCCACGCAATGCAAGTCGCCCCGCAAGCAAAAGCCAGCGAGGCGGGAGGGGAGTTTGAGGGGAGGGGCCTTGGGGCTCCCCTCAATGGCAGCGACGATTAGGGTACTTACTCACCACTACGGGAACGGGCGGCTTTATAGACTTCACTGCGCTCTCGCCGCCCTATCGCGACCAGCGTTACGGTCACGGTCTGATCTTCCACCCGATAGACAAGCCGATAACCCGCGCTGCGCAGCTTGATTTTGTAATGATCGTCCATGCCGTGCAGTGCATCGGCCGGCACGCGTGGGTTTGTCAGGCGTTCTGCCAGTTTCTTGCGCATTTGCTCGCGGATCGTCGCGCCGAGTTTTTTCCACTCTTTGAGAGCGGATGGCAGAAACTGTAGTTCAAAGCTCATCGAGATTGACGCGAACAGGCGTTTCGTCGGCGCGCTCTTTGGCTATCCTGACCAGATCGAGGTCATCGAGCCGTTCAATCATGGCTTCGTAAATCTCGGCTGGGACCATATAGGCCATGACGCGGTTATGATTAAGGACAGCCACGGCTTCGCCGTGGGCCTGATCGAGAACGCCAGAGGGACTTTTCTTAAGCTCCGAGACGCTTACCGCCACCTGGGCCTCTACGCGCTGCATGTTCGATACTCCATTAGGTGCCGTATTAGGTACTATATTTCGCACACAATATCAAGTGGGAAGCCGGTCGCGCCGGAGAGAGACTGGCGCGACCGGCGACGGCTGGAATTAATCAGCCGCGACGGGGAACTGGTGGATTTCGGCGCTTTCGTTGTCCTCGGCCTCTGGTGCGGTTACCCGAATGGGGGCGGGGAGCCAGCCGGACTCCTTGACCGCTTTATGGGCATAGTCGACCGCTTCGGGCTTCTTCATCGCGGCAATGCCATCAGCGAAGTCAGACCCGCGCACCTCGGCAACTGCGGCTTGGATCGAAGTGCGATTGAGGTGCATGAAATAGCTGCCCCCGGTCGTCTCGAACCAATCGCGCATATCGACGTTGAGCGCCTTGCCGATCTGATTGGCGTGGGCAACGCCTTTCGTGCGGCCATGGAATTTTGGCTCCATCGCATTGAGGCTATGGGACGCGGCAAAGGCCAGAAGGCTAAGAAGCTGCTCACGGTGCTGATCGAGGCACCATTCCCAAAGGTCTGCCGGGTTGCCCGGAATCTGGTGTCCGAACGTTTCCTGCAGCTCGGCAAAGGCGATTGCGGCCTTATTGTTTTCCGGCTGTTTCATAGCCCCTTCGTGGCGCTCGTAGGTGAGCGAGATTTGAAGGGCGGAATGCTCGCTGGCATGACGAAAAACACTACCCAGCAAAAGAGCATGAACCACGGCGGCCAGAGCAATATCGGGATTGTCGGCAAGCTCGACGCGGAGCGCGGCTGTCTTTTGTGCGATCAAATCCTCGATCAGCGTGGCAGAGTGTTTTAGAACGATAGGCGCGGGGCCGCTGGCTTCTTCTCCCTCGACTTCGGTGGTGGAGCTGGGGTTCGTGGTCGCGGTGTCCTCCCGGCGTACCAAACCCCTTTCCACGGTCGCGCGGCCATAATAGTCGATAAAGACCATTGCGCCGGACGTGGCGAGGTTATCAGCGCTGAACGCTTCCTGCTTGTTCTGCAAGGCATCCATTTCCGCCTGAACCGCTTCAAGGCGCGGCTCTGCATTTTCGTCAGCCGCATCAGCCTCGATCAATTCGGCAAGGCTGTCGTGTTCTTCCGAAAGCTGGTCCAAACGGGCCTGATCGGCTTCGGGAAGGGGGGTCTGGTCGGGATAGACTCGGCCAAAACTGAAAATGTCGTCTGGCCGCTCGGTGTGGACCTCTACCCATTTCCAGCCCTCGGCCCTGACCGGATCGGCATGGGCTTCGAGTTTTGCCAAGACCAGTTTATCAACCAGCCCGGAATCGGTCGCGTAGCCACCATCTTCGGGGTCGAACAGGTCACGTCGCACGGAGCCGCCAGCCGCCTCGTAGGCGTCCAGCCCGCCAATGAACTGCACCCGCTTATCGTTGGCTGGGACTTCTTCACTGGCCAGCATCCGCTTGATGGTGTTGGCGTGGCGGCTATAGGTGGGCAGGCTTTCCCACACTTCGACCTGACGGGCATGGTCATCGGTGATGGTGAAAGCGGTTAGCTGCTCAAAGCTGATTTCATTGCCACGATAGAGCGCGAAAATTTCCGGAGCCACGCGGGCAAGAGCCAAGCGGCGGTTGACGATCAATTCAGACACGCCGAACCGTTCCGCGATGTGGCTGGGGGTTTGACCAGCCTCGGCCAGCGTCAAAAATGCTTCGAACTCGTCGGCCCGGTGCATGGTTTCGCGCATGACGTTTTCGGCAAGGCTGATTTCGGTGGCGTCCTCGGCGGCGCGTTCCTTGCACTCGATAGGCAGGTCTTTGGCGATCTTGCCGGTTTCGGCCAGATGCTGAAAAGCCTTGAGGCGGCGACCGCCAGCGGTGACATAGAACCGGCCCTTTTTGTCGCCCGTCCGCACGATGATATTTTGCAACTGGCCTTTGGCCAGAAGGGATGCGGCAAGCTGCTCCACGCCTTCGGCGCTATAGGTTTTGCGCACGTTCTTGGGGTCGGCATCGAGCTTGTTTAAGGGGATGAATTTGCTCTCGGTCATGGGTTTTCTCTCCTGTTTTTCCCGTTTCCCGCGAAGCGGTTTTCCTGCCCGCAAGGGGCAGGAGCCCGCTCCTGCTCCCGAGCAATCGGCGATCCGATCGGGGGAGAGGGGGGCAAGCCAAAATCGGGGAGGGGGGACCACCCACGCGCAGCGCGCCCGGGCCGTGGATCCGCGAAGCAAATCCACGTCCTGGGCGTCCTGCACCGAACGGAACTGACGTCGGCAGCGCCGGCGGCATGGAGAGAGGGAAGGATGGGGGATACGCGATTTTGGCTTGCTGGGGAGAGGGGGTCAGCGCCCTCTTTCCCCGCCAGACAAGCAAAGTACGCGCGGCACGCGCGTTCTATCCGATAGACTGATTTCTAATCGAGCCGCGACAGAGGCGCATAGATTTCGCCCCGGTCCGTCTGAAGCTTACGGCGAAGATCGGTCGCCATCTGCCTTAAACTGGCTGCTTCCTCCCAGCCCTCCTGCATGACCTGCTTCCACAATTGCAACATGGAGCGGTTTGCATGGACGATGATCGGCCGCGGAATTTCGATACGATATTCCCGCGCATTGCTGACCTTTGATCTTTGCTCGTGAATCTCGATCAGATCATTGCGCTGCAAATATTCGATATGCCCGGTCAGGGCATGGGCTGTCATATCCAGGCGCTTCGCAAGAAGGGCCTTCGTCACTTCGACATTGGAGCCGGCGATCCGCGCTATGATGTTCAAAAGCCCCATACATTGCAGCACTTTCGCGGATGTATCACCTTCTCTGCGACCATTGAGAAGGCTTTCGTAGGCCATATGCCACATGGCCGGCGCGTCACGGTGATGGAGCGAGTTGGCGGTTCGATAGGTCAGTGGATCGCCGTAGTCGCGGCGGATTTCCTCGCAGCGTTTGATCGCCTTCTGCTTGTGCTTGATGAAGGGCTTGGCAACGGTGAGTTTGTTGGCGCCAACCAGTTCAATTCGCTCGAGGAAACGCATGGTGGGCAGAATGCCCTGATACGTCATGCCAATTTCGCGAGCGATCGTGGAAATTGCCGCATCGTTATCGTGTGCCAGCAGGTGTGTAATGACGTTGTAAAGGCCGATTGCTTTGAGCGCGCGAGTCGGCGTTTCGTCTTCGCCCCGCATGTATAAAATGCGGTCGTAGGCGTGCTGATAGAATGCGGGAACGAGATGAACGGGGATCGCTTCTAGCCGTCGCATCTATCCTCCTAAACGCGATGAACCGAACGGTGATTTTGGCTCTTGAGCCGCGCAAGGGATAGTCCCCGGACGGCAGAGACGCCCCGAAGGGCAAGGTTGGCATTCTTGTGCTGGCACTGGCTCAGAGAGACAGTTCCGGCCCTAGATTGCCCCATAGCCCAAGGAAAGGTGGCTCGGTGCCCGTAGGGCAGGATTAGCCCGGTCGGGCAATTGCCCGATGCGTCATCAATTATTCAACTATGACATGTCGCCAGTGATGTAAAAAGTTCGTTACTTAGGGACCGCTACGGCCGATATAGCTGATTTCCCAGCATAAAATTTGATGACCACAACCCGCGCTTCTGCCCTTTGGCTTCCTGTTCTAGAGGGCCATATTCGCGAACTACTGGCTCGCCATCCTCATAGACCGCCCATGCGAGCCCTTCTTCAAGCGCAAGCCTTGCAATATCTTCGCCCGTTGGCAGGAAGCATCTTGCTAAGATTGTAGCATACTGATCTGGCGCTCGACCTTCCTCCAGGCATTCAATCCGGTAGCCCAAGGTAAGCTGGGTCAACCATCCTGTTGCAACCGCCCCACATGGCCAGGCTACACCGTTCAAATGGGCCACCTGGCTCGCTGCGCAGGTCTGGATTCCGTAAAGCTGATAATCGAGCGTTCCGTCCACCATCCGAAAAGAAACTCCTGTTCGCACCGATATCAAACCGGTTTTAACCTCAGCAGTGGTGACAGGAATACTGGTAAAGGCGGCCAGGAAGCCGACGGTCAAAGCAAAAGCTATTCGTGAGGATTTGGATTGCGCTCGGACCATTCCATAGCCTTTCTTTGCGCGTTTTCGACGACGTGTTCGTTGAGCAAATCGCTCATGTTCCAGCCTTCGGCCATTTGCATAAAGCTCGCCTGAAACTGGCGAAACATGGCGTTCAGCGTGCAATCGCCGGCCATCAGGCAATTGCAGTCGGCGCGGCGGTCGCACTCGGTAAATTGCCAGCCTTCGCTTTCGCCCAAGGCGATCAGCTCGGCCACATTCACGTGCTTGAGTTGGCGGGCGAGTCGAGTGCCGCCGTACCGGCCACGCCGGGCTTCGACAACGTTTGCCTCGGCAAGATCTGCCAACAATCGCTGCACGGTTGCATGGCCCAAATCGATCGCGTGGGCAATTTCGAACCGGCTGACCAGCCGTTCTCGATGGACCTCAAGATAGAGGCAGATTTTCATGGCGGCATCGGTTTGGGTTGAGAATTTCATTTTTGGGGCGCTCTGGTTCGCTTCAGGGTCGATTATGATCAATGGGTTTTTTATCGCGGCTCGTCGCGTTTTTTCGCGGCTTTCGCCAGTGGAACAGGGAACTTGGGAGGTCGAGTTTGCCCTTTTGCGCCCGGTCGATCATCCCGTTCAGGTAAGCACCGGGGCTGTCGATAAGCCCATCATTGTGCTTTTCAAATATCAATGCGACGGCGGCCGCGGCCCTTTCCCGGCCTAGCAGCCGGCATGCCGTTTTCCACGTCGACGGCGGAATTTTCATCATCGGCCCGATCGCCCTCTCGGCGGCGTCTATAATTTCCGGCCAGGCTTTTGGCGACTGGACGAACTCTGCGTAATCGGGGCAAAGCGCCATCAGTGTTCGGGAGTCTATGGGCTGCGCCAGTTTTTGCGGCTCTTGCTCGGCGCTCGCCTCGCGCTCAGGCTTTATTCCAAAGCCCTCTTCACTGGCGGAGCCAGTGTTAAGTAGATTTAATTGTTCGGCGTTAGCCGAACGCCGTTCATCTTCGTACAGATAATGTATATTTCTGGGGCTTGTATTCTGTATGGGGGGTTCACTGGTGGACCCCACGGGGTCCATTTTATCTGCATAATCGACCTGTCGCGTGGATGCAGCCCGAGCCATTTCCACATCATCGGCCGTAGGCTTGGCCGGAAAATCTTTAGCTGCGTCGGCGTAAGCGGAATTGGCACGCTCGAGAACGGCAATGAGCTGATCGTGCAGATAGGAAAGGGTGGTCAGCGCACCGCTGTTGCGCAGACCTTCGCGCTGCGCCTGAAGGCGGCGAAGCTCAAGGTTTAACTCTTCCCATGGCCCGGGAATGGCTTCGGCCAAGCCGGCCTCAAGGATGGAAACCAGCCTGCGGCGATCGCGCGTATATTGCGCCACGAGGTCGCGCCATTCGATTTGCTGGTTCTTTTGCATGGATACGATCATTTCCAGCTCGGGCGTTTTGAGGCCCAGGGGGGAAAGGTCGATGCCATAGGTCCGGTCGAGCACGATCCGGCCGTCATGGTTGTTGCGATGGCCGATACGGCGACCAGTCGGACTATCCTTGAACGCTATAAGTCCGGCTTCGGCCAAGGCGCGCAAAGACCGTTTGAGTGCTGACAATGATCCGAGGGCGCATTGCTCTAGCAAGCGCTGATTGTCCGGCCAGACGATCGGGCGCGATGTGCCATCCCAATCGATCTCTTTCGAAAAGCTGAGAAGCTTGTTCATCAGCTCGATCAGGTGCGAGCGCAGCCCGAGATACTTGGTGCAGGAATTAAAGGCGGTATGAGCGCGCTTCTTGGTTACGGCTGTCTGTGGTCCCCACAGATCGGCCGTCTCATAGGCTCTGAATATTCCGGGCGTCATTGCGCGGAAGCCGGTAGGTCGCGGCATGGGATCTCCTTTCGATAGGACAAGCGATCCCGTTCGCCAAAGCGGCGTTTTGTATTGACAGAACTGTCGGAGAAAACTATCTTCTGAGCCAAGGTTTGATGCGGCTCTCGGGTTGGCGCCCGATGGTTGTGAAGATAGGCTCCGTGCTCCGGCTACGGGGCCTTTATCTTTTCTGGGCTATTGCATGTCGTTGCGAATCTCCAATTGTCTAATCACCTTATCCATTTAGCTTGACAACGAGCTGTCTCTCAACCCCTGAATTCTCGGGCTAAACGTTCATGAGGTTTGAACCTCACGCATGTTCAACAGTTCGATGCCTGCACCGTTTGCAACTCGTGTTGGATCGCCGAGTGTAACGGTCCGTGAAACCGACTCGTTTGTAGGCTCCACCCACTCGATGATATCCGATTCCAAACCGTGACAAGGCTGCTGGTGGAGCGAAGAGTGAGTCGCACCCAGCTTTCAGCACCAAATCCCTAAAATGTTCCGCCTTTGCCGAGTTTATGCGTGCAGGGGACGGCGTCATGTTGCTCAGGCGGCACTGTTTCGACAGGGCTACTGCGTACAGCGACGTTCAAGGCGTCCAGCGCCGTGAAGACACCTGAAGCTAACCGAATGTCCTTTGCGGTTTAGAGGTGACACGGACCAAACCGTGCTCTTGTGGCCATGATTGCGAAAACCTGCAGACGATTTTGCCGGTCAGGGGGTTGACCGGATAACTATCCTTATTGGATACAGGCCCTAGTACTTAACTCATATGACTTTGGGGGAAGGGGCCAACAACAATGGCCATAGACAGGGGCGCGGAATCCCTCAGGAGGTTGGTCAACAACCTCAAATCATCGCTCGGTGAAACGATCGTTGCGGCTTTGCAAGATCCCACCGTTGTCGAAGTCATGCTCAATCCGAACGGCAATCTTTTCATCGAGCGCATTGGCAAGGGCATCGAGCTTGCCGGCCATATGAGCGCCGAGGACGCCGAAATCGTCATCGGCAAGGTTGCTCACGCACTCAAAACCGAAGTCACGCCCGAACGCCCGATTATCTCGGGTGAGCTTCCGCCCGACGGCAATCGGTTCGAAGGCATACTTCCTCCGGCCGCGCCATCCCCGGTTTTCAATATCCGCAAGCGGGCCTCGATGCTGATCCGGCTCGACCAATATGTGAGCGACGGGATCATGACAGACCGGCAGGTCCAGGTGATCCGCGAGGCGATAGCCCAGCGGCTCAACATCGTCGTTTCTGGCGGCACGGGGACGGGCAAAACGACGCTGACCAACGCCATTTTGGCGGAGTTGGTAGAAGTTGCACCCGACCATCGGCTCGTGATCCTTGAGGACACGGCCGAGATTCAATGTTCGGCGGAAAACCACGTATCTCTGCACACAACCGATGCGGTCGACATGGGCCGCCTTTTGAAATCGACGATGCGTCTGCGTCCAGATCGTATCATCGTGGGCGAGGTTCGCGACGGCGCGGCCCTGACGCTCTTGAAGGCGTGGAACACCGGCCATCCGGGCGGCGTGACAACCGTTCACTCCAATTCGGCTTTCGCCGCGCTGACGCGCCTCGAGCAGCTTGTTGCGGAAGTGTCCACGCAACCGATGCCCGAAGTCATTGGTGAGGCGGTCGACTTGATCGTGTCTATCGAGCGCGCCCCGAAAGGCCGCGTGGTTCGGGAAATCCTACGGGTCGATGGGTTCCGCGATGGAGCCTACAGAACCGAGAAAATTGGCAATTCTCAATCCTCCGACAGCATGCAGGGAAAGCTCCATGTCGCGTAAAATCCTTTCGGTAACGCTCGGCCTCGCCGCAGCGTCTCTTTTCATGATCGACCCAGCACTTGCCGGTGGTGGCGGTGGCGGCGGCTTGCCGTGGGAGGCGCCGCTTCAACAAATTCAGCAATCCATTACCGGGCCAGTCGCGGGCGCGATTGCCTTGGCAGCCGTGGCTATTGCAGGCGGTATGCTGATCTTTGGCGGCGAGCTGAACGATTTCGCGCGTCGCCTGATGTACGTCGTTCTGGTCGCCGGCATCCTGCTCGGCGCAACGCAGATCGTCGGTCTCTTCGGTGCTGGTGGGGCGTCTATTGGCGTGCCGCAGAGTGCCGGCATCGAAACTGTGGTTCCAGCGGATGGCTGAGGTTGGCGACAACCTTGAACGGGCGCGGATACACCGCGCCCTTTCCCGCCCGACGCTTCTGTTCGGCGCGGATCGCGAGCTGGTGCTGTTCACCGGCTTGCTGGCAGTGATCCTCGTATTTGTGGTGCTGACGCTGGTTTCTGCCGTGCTGGGGGCGGTCCTGTGGATCGTTATCGTCGGCATTTTGCGCATGATGGCCAAAGCCGATCCGCTGCTACGCCACGTCTATGTGCGGCACATCAAGTACCGGTCCTTTTACCGGCCAACTTCGACACCCTGGCGGAAATACTGAACATGGTTGCGCTCAAGAAATTTCGGCACTCGGGGCCGTCATTCTCCGATCTTTTGCCTTATGCTGCCTTGGTAGAGAACGGCATTATGCTGCTCAAGGACGGCTCGCTCATGGCGGGCTGGTATTTTGCTGGCCCCGACAGCGAAAGCTCCACCGATTTTGAGCGCAACGAGGTGTCGCGCCAGATCAACACAATCCTCGCCCGCCTTGGTTCTGGCTGGATGATCCAGGTCGAGGCAGTTCGGGTTCCGACCACATCGTACCCGACGCGCGAGCAATGCCACTTTCCCGACCCTGTGTCGGCGCTTATCGATGATGAGCGCCGCAAGAGGTTTGAGCGCGCTGACGGTCACTATGAGAGCCAACACGCGATTGTCCTGACCTATCGCGAGCCGGAACAGCGCAAATCGGGGCTGGTTAAATACGTCTATTCGGACGCGGACTCCCGGCGCGAAACGAACGCTGACCGCATCCTCTCCAAGTTCAAGACCGCCATCCGCGAATTTGAACAGTACCTGGCCAATGTCGTTCAGGTGCGGCGCATGGTAACGCACGAGGTCGAGGAACGCGGCGGCTACAGGGTCGCCAAGTATGACGACCTGCTGCAATTCGCCCGCTTCTGTATCGTGGGCGAGAACCATCCGGTTCGGCTCCCCGATATCCCGATGTATCTCGACTATATCGCGACGGCCGAGTTTCATCACGGCCTCTCGCCTCTGGTCGACAACCGTTATGTCGGTGTCGTCGCCATTGACGGATTTCCGGCCGAAAGCTGGCCCGGCATCCTCAATTCACTCGATCTGATGCCGCTGACCTATCGCTGGTCCAGCCGCTTCATGTTCCTCGATCCCGTCGAGGCGCGGCAAAAGCTCGAGCGGACCCGCAAAAAGTGGATTCAGAAGGTTCGGCCTTTCATGGATCAGCTTTTCCAGACCAATTCCGGCGCCATCGATCAGGATGCGGCGCTGATGGTGGCTGAAAGCGAAGACGCCATTGCGGCGGCGAACTCCCAGCTTGTCGCCTATGGCTACTACACACCGGTCATCATCATTTTTGAGACCGATGATGCCCGCCTTCGCGAAAAGTGCGAAGGGGTGCGCCGTCTGATCCAGGCCGAAGGCTTTTCAGCGCGGATCGAAACGCTCAATTCGACCGAAGCCTTTCTCGGGAGCCTTCCGGGGAACTGGTACGCCAATATCCGCGAACCGCTGATCCATACGCGCAACCTGGCCGATCTGGTGCCCCTCAATTCTGTTTGGTCGGGCGAGACGGAATGTCCATGCCCGTTTTATCCAGCCGGCTCACCGCCGCTCATGCAGGTGGCCTCCGGGTCCACCCCGTTTCGCCTTAACCTCCATGTGGGGGACGTTGGCCATACGCTGATCTTTGGGCCGACCGGTTCGGGTAAATCGACGCTTCTCGCGCTGATCGCGGCACAATTCCGCCGCTATGAAAACGCGCAGATATTTGCCTTCGACAAGGGCAAGTCGATGTATCCGCTCACGGTCGCGGTTGGTGGCGATCACTACGATGTGGGATCGACCGACACGCTCGCCTTCGCGCCGCTGTCCGAACTGGATACGGATGGCGATAAGGCATGGGCCTCTGAGTGGATCGAAACCCTGATTACGATGCAGGGGGTCAAGGTCGATCCCGATCATCGCAACGCGATCAGTCGTCAAATCGACCTCATGGCCGCTTCGGACCATCGGTCGTTGTCCGACTTCGTGTCGGGTGTGCAGAAGCGCGACATCAAGGACGCGCTGCAACACTACACGGTCGACGGGCCGATGGGCGCGCTGCTCGATGCGGAACGCGACGGCCTCAAGCTGTCCTCGTTTCAGACATTCGAGATCGAAGAACTCATGAATATGGGCGAGCGCAATCTTGTGCCGGTGCTGCTCTACCTGTTTCGTCGCATTGAAAAGCGGCTGACGGGCGAGCCCAGCCTTATCATTCTCGATGAGGCGTGGCTGATGCTCGGCCATCCAGCATTCCGTGACAAAATCCGCGAATGGCTCAAGGTGCTGCGCAAGGCCAACTGTGCCGTGATCCTTGCCACGCAGTCGATTTCCGACGCTACGGGTTCGGGGATCATCGACGTTCTAAAGGAAAGCTGCCCGACAAAAATCTGCCTGCCCAACGGGGCGGCACGGGAATCCGGTACGCGCGAATTTTACGAGCGCATCGGGTTCAACGAGCGGCAGATCGAGATCGTCGCGACGGCCACGCCAAAGCGCGAATATTATGTCGCTTCGCCCGATGGGCGGCGGCTGTTCGACATGGCCCTTGGGCCGATCACCCTGTCTTTCGTAGGTGCGTCCGGCAAGGACGATATCAAGCGGATCAACGATCTGCGCCACGCCTACGGCGACGACTGGACCACCCATTGGCTTGAATCGAGAGGAGTCGAAGATGCGACACAACGCCTTGCTTCGTAGTGCGGCGATCGCCGGCATTCTTGTCGCCGGTTTCACTGGCGCTGCCCATGCCGGGGCCGCGGCGGGCGGCGCGACCGAATGGACGCAGATACTCAACAACGTGCAGTTGATCGATCTGGCAGGGACCAACATCGAACAGGTTGGCCAAAACGCCCAGCAAATCGCCCATCAAATCACGCAGATCGAAAACCAGCTCGCGCAATACCAAACGATGCTGCAGAACCTCGAACGCTTGCCCGATAATATTTGGGGCGATGCGGTCAACGACCTCAACCGTCTGCAAAGCCTCGTGCAGCAAGGCGAAGGCATCGCCTTCTCCATGGGCGGCCTCGATGACGTTCTCAGAGACCGATTCGGCTCATATGCCGACTTTTCGGGAAATCTCCCTGAGGACTTTTCGTCCATGTGGGATTCGTGGTCGCAAACCAATCGCGACACCATCGCGGGCACGCTCGCCGGCGCAAACCTGACGGCTCAACAGTTCCAGACCGAATCCGACACCATGGCCCAATTGCAGCGCCAGTCGGAATCCTCGGTTGGTCAGATGCAGGCGCTACAGGTTGGCCACTCGATCGCCAGCCAACAGGTCGAGCAGATGCAAAAGCTACGTGGGCTTCTGTCTCAGCAAACGACGATGATGGGCACTTGGTATCAGTCCCAGCAAGCCGAAGCCGATCTTGCCCAGGCGCGCCGCGATAGCTTCTTTGACAGCACCGCACCATCGACTTCTGGCGGGCAGGAAATGGAGCCTCGCTGGTAGTGATGCCGTCCATTTCGCTTCCCATCGTTCTCGCAATAGCGCTCGCCTCGGCGGTAGTCGGCGGAGCGATCACCTATGTGGTCGTGCCCAATGATGATCCCGCTGCGCGAGAGCTTTTGGCGCGACAGGTCGAATTGCTTGAACAGGAAGCGGCCGCTCGCGAAGCGGCGTCGCAACGTCGCCAGGACTTCTTTGGGTCCAACTCCGACAATTTCCCGACTTCGGGCGGCCAGGAAATGGCCCCTCGCTTCGACACGAACTGAGGGGCATGTGATGCGCGCCACAACATTCATGCGTTTTTCCGTCGTCTTGGTCGGCCTGGCCGTCCTGATCGACCCGGCAATGGCTCAAGACGGCTCGGTTCTCACCGAAATGGAGAACCAAGTCATCCAAGCGACGCGAGGGTGGCAGGATCGCGTCATGCAGGCGGCCACATCATTGTTCTGGATTCTCGCCGGCATTGAAGTTGGCATTGCCGCCGTAATGCTGGCGATATCGGCGCCCGCGCTCGACGCATGGTTCGGCGAGCTGGTTCGCCGCATCCTGTTCATCGGCTTTTTTCTGTTCGTCCTGCAAGTCGGGCCGGAGTTCGCCCGCGCTGTAGTCGATAGCCTCTTTCAGATTGGCGCTGACGGTGGCTCGGCCTCGCCCGCGAACGTTTTCAATGCCGGCGTTAGGGTTGCATCTGAACTGTCCAATCAGGTCCGCTTTGGTATTTTCGAGGACAACGCCATGGCTATGGCGGCGGTCTTTGCCATGATCGTCGTGGTGATCTGCTTCGCGCTCGTTGCGGCGATCTTCATTTCCGTACTGGTCGAAATGTATGTCGGCCTCTTGGCCGGCATGATTATGCTCGGCCTTGGCGGCTCGTCCTTCACTAAGGACTTCGCGGTTCGCTATCTCGTCTATGCGTTTTCCGTCGGCATGAAGCTGATGGCGCTCGTCATGATCGCCCGCATCGGCTCGGAAGTGCTGATAGGCATGTCGAACAACACCACGTCCGACGATCAGTTTTTGACCACGCTGACCATCGCCGGGATTTCGGTCGTCGTGTTCATGATCGCAATGTACGTGCCCAACATCATTCAAGGCGTGGTGCAAGGCGTATCCGTGGGCAGCGGAATGGAAGCATTCCGCTCCGGTGCCCAAGTGGCAGGATTCGCCGCTGCGGGTGCTGGAATGGCCCTCGGCGGGGCTGGTGTCATCAAAGGCGGCATGGCCGCCGCGAGTGCTGCCAAAGGTGCCGGTGCTGGTTTCGGCGGACAGGCCGGAGCTGCCATGAAGGCCATGGGCGGGTCGGTCGGGTCAGCGGCAGCAGACAAAATGATGGGCATCCCCGGCGCGCGCATGGGGTCCACCCTCGGCCTCGCCAACCAGAAGCTCCGCGACAGCCAGAGCGGCGGCGGAAGATCCAACAACAAACCTATGGACGACGGTAAATGATTGTCCGCGTCAGCATCGAGGCATAGCGCATGGCTAGACGAGTCCCCGACAACCCCTATCTCGCCGCGCGTTATGAGTGGAATGAGCGTTATGGCAATTATGCCCGTTCTGCCCTCGCATGGCGCACGGTCGGGCTCATTTCGATGACCATGGCGGTGATCGGCTTCGGCTATGCGCTGTATCAGTCAACGCAGGTTCGCCTTGTCCCTTACATTGTCGAGGTCGACCAGCTCGGCAACTCGGCCACGGGCGGTTTTCCCGCGCAGATCGAATATGCTGACGAGCGCGTGGTCCGCGCCATGCTCGGCCAGTGGGTGACGAATTTCCGTTCGATCACGCCCGATACGGTCGTGCAGACTGGCTACATCAATCGCACATACGCGATGTTGCGCCGGCAGGACCCCTCGACCGAAAAGGTCAATGCGTGGTTCCGCAATCAGTCACCATTCGATGCGGCGCGCGAAAAGACCGTTTCGGTCGAAATCAACAACGTCGTCGCGCTTTCAAACCAGTCCTATCAGATCGATTGGACCGAGATTGAGCGCGACAGGTCGGGCCGTGAAACGGCCACGCGTCGCTGGCGCGGAGTGGCGACCGTTACCCTATCGCCTCCCCAGGACGAGACTATCATTCGACTAAACCCGATCGGTCTGTATCTCGCAGACTTCGATTGGACGGCCCAGCTCACGTAATCCCATCGCTCGCGGAGAGAGTAATGTTCAACACGAGATTTATGCGCGCGGGCGTGTGTGTGTTTGCCTTGTCGGCATCCAGCCTCGCCCCCACGACAACCCTTGCAGCCGACCAGAACGCCCAACGGGGCACAACTCTGTCGGGTCAATGGCAGAACCAGACGGCGGTTATGACGCGCGGCGCCGATGGCACGGTGATCTATCTCTATGGCGAAACACAGCCCACCGTCGTTTGTTCCCCACTCCAGCTCTGCGAAATCGCATTGCAGGCCGGAGAAGCCGTGCGCGATGTTCTGGTAGGTGACACCGTTCGTTGGCAAGTCGAACCGGCGTCCTCTGGATCGCCCGAAGGCCCGCGTATCCACCTTGTCGTCAAGCCCGCCGAAGCGGGGCTTTCAACGTCGATGGTGGTGACGACTTCGCGCCGGACTTACCATATCAACCTCCGCTCCCAGCAAACCGGCTATATGGCCCGCGTGGCGTTCTCCTATCCCGAGGACATTCGCCAGCAGATCGCGGCCGTCAATCAGCAGATTCAGGACAGCATCATTCCCGGCGCGGGCGTCCCGGCCGAGAACCTGAATTTCAATTTCACGATGAGCGGCAACGCTCGCTGGAAGCCGACGCGGATCTATACCGATGGCATGAAAACCTACATTCAGTTCCCCGGCCATTTGGGTAGCGGCGATGCGCCGATCCTGTTCGTCCAGTCAGGTGGTCAGCAGCAGATCGTAAATTACCGGCTCAACAACAACATGATGGTCGTCGACTACCTGATTGACCGTGCGGTCCTCGTCAACGGCGTGGGCAACAACCAGCAACGCATCACTATCCAGAGAAGGGGTTAGTCATGGCTGGCGTCTCCAAGTTCGCTCGCGCCCTTTCTGTGGCGCTCATTTCACTGTCGCTTGCCGGGTGCATGACCACCGGTAGCGGGTACTTCGCCGCTGGTTCCAGCACCGACACTGCCAACCTTGATGCTTTCGCCGCCAATGCAGTCGCCGGCGACATGGTTGCGCAACTGGCGGAGCATGTCGGGCCGGGCACCGGTACGATCGCGCTCAAGACGGACGGTTCGCTTATGTCGGCCGCGCTCGAGGAACAATTGCGCGGCTGGGGTTATGCCGTTGATCCGTCCGCCAGCGGTCAGGGCGCTATTCCTCTGGCCTTCACGGTCAGCGCGTTTGAGGGCCAGGTCCTCACGCGTATATCGACGCCCTCGGTCGAACTGGCCCGCACCTATGCCGTGACCTCAGCGGGTGCGCAGCCTGCCAGCCCGCTTTCGGTCATGCGTCGCACCACAACGTAAGGGAGAGTGCACGGTGAGTTCGATCGATCTCGATGGCGCCGGCGATGATCGGCCGAAAATCCGTCGCCTGAACCGCTTGCCCATCATCGCCTTCATCGTTCTGGTGGTGGTGTTTATAGGCGTCGTCTTTTGGGGCCTTTCGCAACGTGGTTTTCGCCCCGGCGACGGCGGGCCGGGAACGTCCAGCGGACAGCCGGCATCCGATCTGGCCGATGAACTGACGCGGGGCGTCCCGCCCGGCATCATCGGTGAACCGGCGCGGCCAACGACGCCCACGATTCCCCAGGTTGATGAGGATGGCCAGCCCATCATCACCAATCCCTTCCAGCCTCAACCGACGCAAACGCCACAACGGCCACAGGTCCAGCAAATCCAGACCCAGCAACAGGCGAGCGAAAGCGAAGCTGAATGGCGCGCTCGACTGCAACGCGAGTTTGAGGAAGCCCGGCTTCGCGAAGAGCATCGCCAGGAAATGGCCCAGATTCAGGCGCGGCCCACGGCGGCCAATAGCCCCATGTCGATCGACCTGAGCAATGTCGAGGCCGCGCAAGGGGGCCAACAGGGAGGCCAGCCTGCCGGGGGAGCCGGGCAACGCGCCGGCTTTGGCGGCGCTGCGGGCAATCCTGCCGTGCAGGATCTCTACGCAGCGGCGATGCAGGCCGGATTGGGCGGGCAGGGCGCTCGACCCGATTCGAATAATCAGGCAGGCAAGGACGCCTTTTTCAATCAGGAAATTACCGACCTCGGCTATCTGCCCAATCAGGTCGTTCCGCAAATGTCGCGCTACGAGCTAAAGCGCGGTTCGGTCATCCCCGCAACGCTGCAAACCGGCATCAATTCCGATCTTCCCGGCCGCATCACGGCCCAGGTTCGACAGAACGTATTTGATAGCGCGACAGGCCACCGGCTTCTGATTCCGCAGGGAACACGGCTCATTGGGCGCTACGATTCCAACGTCTCATTTGGGCAAAGCCGCGTTCTGGTTATATGGACCGATCTTGTGTTCCCGAACGGGTCAACGCTGCAAATCGGCGGCATGCCCGGCATGGATTCCGAAGGCTATAGCGGCTTCCGCGATCAGGTGAATAATCGCTATCTCGAAACGTTCGGGTCCGCGATCCTGATTGCATTGATCGGGACTGGCATCGATGCGGCGCTACCGCAATCGAACACCTCGCCTTTCCAGCAAAACCAGAACAGCCTTGAGGACGCAGCGCGCCGCAATTTCGCGGAAACCTTTGGTCGCGTGGCCGATCAAACGATCACCCGCAATCTCGACGTCCAGCCTACGCTCGAAATCCGGCCAGGCTATCAGTTCAACGTCTTTGTTGAGCAGGACATTATTTTCCCCGGCTCGTTCAATTCGCCTTGGGGACGCTAACCAACGGCGGCTTAGGCCGCCGTTTTTCTATGAGTAGGAGTTCATCGTGAAGCTAACGAAAGCTGGCGTCCGATTGCCATTCATCCTAAGCGCGACGGTTTTTCTGACTGGCTGCTTAGCCCCCGAAACCATCAATGCCGACATAACGACAAACGGTAACGACTATACGCTGCGAATCGAAAGCACGATGGCCGACGCTCGCGCTGCCATGGCGGCCGCCGAAGGGAGGCTTTCGGCCCAGGATGACGAGGGCGCGCGTCGAATGGCTGCAAATGACGCGGACATGCCCGGCTTCGAGCGCTTTGAATATATCGGTGAGGGGCGGTTTGAGCTTGTGGTCGATCTCGCCGGTACGCTTGCCGAGGGCGAAAGCATCGGCTTTCCGAACACGCGCACCAATACCGACAACTATCTGCGCCTCGAGCGACTCGAGGATGGCACGATTGAAATTAGCTCGCCCGAAATTCCGGCCAATAATCTCGCCCAGCTTGAGCAATTGCCGTTCACGCCGACGGGAACCGTAAGAGTGACGCCGGCAGCCAATGATCGCGTCCTCGACCACAATGCCGATCGCGCGCCTGCAATGCTCGATCGCGCGTACGTTTGGAATGTGGAGGCCTGGGAGGACCGAATTTTCATTCGGATCGAACCAAACGGGGGGTAAATTGGGCAGTGACCGGACCAAATCAATTGCGCGTACAGCGCATCAGTCGCAGCAAGTTTAAAACGATCTATCAGGTGGTGGCCGACCATTGTGGGCAACCCATAACAGTCGATGGCCTGACATATGAGCCGCAGAACGATTTCAATCCGTCTCATGACGAGTTGATTTTCCCCTCGGGCGTTAGCTGTCCTGCGCTCGCCACAAGAAACCGGCTATGGCCGGCTGTCGAGGCGGCCGAGCTTCGCGCGGATGCGAACCTTGCAACCCATTGGCAGGGCGTCATTCCAGCCGAGTTGCATGGTATAAGCGGCAACGCCTTATCGGTCGAGTTCGGCAAGCATCTTGCCGATTACCTCGGATCGGTTGTGCATCTTGTCGTCCTGCCTCCTTCGATGGCCGAGAATGCACGACTTCGGGCACTTTGCACCACGCGGGAAGTCGGCCCGGAAGGCTTCGGGCTGAAGAACCGTTTCAACCTGAGCGTCGCGCAGCGCCGAAAGCGCGGATTCCCGATATCGCCCCGGACGGAGCTTAGCGATCTCCGCGCGGCTTGGGACAGGTTGTGTTCCGGCTATGTCGGTCGCAGAAACGCTACCCTGGCAGCGGCCTCATAATTGAAAACCGGGACGGACATAGCGAGGGCCTGCCATCTTCCTGCTGGTTCAAGTGCGGCCATGACTGACTGGCTCGCGTTTGCGGGTGTGCTGCAAGCTAAGTCCGGGTCGCTTCTGGCAACCACGTCACCCCCGAATTTCCCCGGCCTAGTGCCTTCCTCGCGCTGCAAATTCGGGTCTGGCGCGGTCCTCTGCTTTGCGTCGGCCGTCCCGGTGCCAGCGGCGCTTTTCCCCGGCCATCGTCTGTTTGCATCACCAACGCGAACCCAGGAGTTCTCAAATGACCGATCTCACTAACTTCGTCAGGATCGATGAAAACAAGCTCATCGGCAATGTTGCCACGCTGACTTTCGATATCGACTTCACCGGCGAGCCGGTCGATAGCGACAATCCCGACGCACCGAAATATCGCATCTTTGCGAAAAGCCCTCGTGGCAGAAAGATCGAAGTAGGGGCGATCTGGCAGAACACCAATCGCGAGGATAAGCCCTACTATTCGCTCTCGATGAACACGGGTCATTCGCGGTTCTATGCCAACCTGGGTCGCTATCCCGGCCAGGAAGAGGAAAATGTGTTCGCTGTCATCGAGCAGCAGCGGCGAGGGCAGGGGGCTTAGGCCCCCTTTTCCCATGCTTCGCCTCAGCGGTTCAAGCTAGGCGCCGTCCGGTATCGCTCGTTCAATTTTTCCTCCCGGCGCAACATTGAGCTTGACCGGAACTTCCAAGCATGTTCCTGCTTTGTTCCTTTCGCTGAAATCGAAAGGATACCTTTTTGAATGTTCATCCGGCTCAAATTCGAGGCCGAAATCTCGGTCCCCATGTTCGAACATGGGCTATGCGCCGGCTTTCCAAGCCCTGCTGACGACTTTCTGGACGAATCTATCGACCTCAATGTCCTGCTGGTCCGCAACCGACCGGCGACATTCCTTTGGCGCGTCGACGGCAGCTCTATGCGTGATGTCGGTATTTTCCACGGCGATATTTTGGTGGTTGATCGATCTCTGACGCCCATTGATGGCGATGTCGTTGTGGCGATCGTACACGGCGAACGCTCGCTCAAGCGCCTGCGCCTCGACGGAAAGCGACCGCGGCTGATGTTTGAGAACGCTGATATGCCGCTTTTTGAGCTGCCAGAGATTGCCGAAATCGAGATTTGGGGGGTTGTCGTCTGCAACATTCACTGGCTGCGCCGTCAGCCGGGCAGGGGCGTGCAATGAGCCGTGCCCTGGCCCTTGTCGACGGCAACAGCTTCTATTGTAGCTGCGAGCGTGTGTTCGATCCCAAAATCGCGACCAGGCCGGTGATTGTGCTTTCCAACAATGACGGTTGCGCCGTGGCGCGAACGGCAGAGGCGAAAGCCTTGGGCATCGGAATGGGAGAACCGTATTTTAAGATCCGCGAGCTGTGCGAACAGAACAAGGTGGCGGTTTTCTCGTCCAACTACACCCTGTACGGCGACATGAGCGCACGGCTCAACGCGATCTATCGCGAATGGGCTCCGGAAGTCGAAATCTACTCGATCGATGAGAGCTTTCTCGATTTTACGACAATTCCAGAACGGGACCGCTTGGCCTACGGGCGCGATCTCCGCGCGACCGTGCGCCAATGGACGGGGATTCCGACCTGTGTTGGCATCGGCCCGACGAAAACGCTCGCCAAACTGGCCAATCATATCGCGAAAAAGAACGACGATCTGGGGGGCGTCTGTGACCTGACCGACCCCGCCGTGCGCGATCGCTGGTTGCCCAAGATCGAGGTGGGCGAGGTGTGGGGAATAGGCGGGGCTTCTGAACGTAAGCTGCTGCAACTTGGCATCGAAACCGTCGGCGACCTGCGCGATATGCCGGCGCGATCAGCACGCCAGTTGATGACTGTCGTTGGCGAAAAAACCGTCCTTGAACTGCGCGGGATCTCGTGCATGGAGCTGGAAGAATTGCCGCCCCAGCGCAAGGGGTGCGCTGTGACGCGCAGTTTCGGCAAGCCAGTGAAGACGCTCGATGCAATGCTCGAGGCCGTTTCCGCCTATGCGACCCGCGCTGGTGAAAAGCTGCGTCGGCATGGGCTGGAAACCTCGCATATGGTGGTATTCATGCACACATCGCGATTCAATCAGCGCGACCCGTCTCATAGCGCGTCAAAGACGATCCACCTTGCCGAAAGCTCGGCTGACACGCTCGATCTGATTGATGCGGCCAAACGCGGCGCGCGCGCCGTGTTTCGTGAGGGCTTTGCCTACGCCAAGGCTGGCATCATCATGGATGATCTGATCGTCGCTGGCAGTGGGTCGCGTCCGCTGTTCGATGCGCACGATCGGGAAAAGTCCGCCGCGCTGATGACCGCTCTCGATGCGATCAATGGCAAATACGGCCGGGGGGCTTTGGTGCCAGCCGCGGCCGGGATCAAAAGACGGGAGTGGCAGACGAAATTCGACCGCCGTTCTCCGCGCTATACGACACGGCTGGAAGCGCTACCCACTGCGCTGAGTGGATGGACGACAGGTGCAGAAAATTCAATGGTGTGAGCGGTTTCCCACCCGGGTTCGGGTTGTTCAGTAACTCGATTGCCGCTTACTATCTAATCGATTTAAACGATTAGGAGGCCAGGATGCCGATTAAACGAGGGTCGGGACCGCTCTTTTGGTGGAACTGCGCAGCTTTCCTCGCCTGCTTTACTCCGGCGTGGTTCTTCTATCATCAGTATGACCAAATCGCTGTTGGCAGCGGGCTTTTGGCTCTTGCTATCACTCAGATGGCTCTAGGAGTGTTTGACCAAAGCGGACCACCCTTCGCGATCAAATGGGAAATTGACTATTTGAACAAACACGTCGCGCGGGAAGGGGCGCAATTCAATTATCAGGTGGTCATTCCCGGCATACTGCATAGGGTTGTGAAGCACCGCGATGGGTCGGGCCGAAAGGAAGCCCTCGAAGCTGACGAAATTGAACCGGTATCGGGATCGGTCTAGTGTAGGTAGGCTGACGATAAATCTCTCAGGTGCTCTATGCTCATTACGCGCAGTGATTATGAGCGAATTTACCGTGTCATAAACTCGCTATTGTTGAACGAGAACGCAAACCCCTCAGAGTGTTGCCTCTGGTTTAGTATGTACGGCGCGTTCATTCTCGAACAGAATTACAAGATCAACGCGAGTGCGCGAGCTGGCGTCGTTGGCTACAATCTAAATGATACATTCATGCTCTTCGGCAGCCAAGACGAAACCGGGGCCGTGTCAGCCAATTCCAGCGCATTTCACTGCTGGGTCGAGGCTGATGGATGGCTGATCGATTTCATGGCTCCTGCATTTCCTCGGCTTTTTGCTGCGGAGAACCGGCTCCCTTCAAAGATGCTGCAAAAGCCGCTCTCGATGGCAAAAGACTCACTCGATGAGGTTGACGTTTCGGGCGATTTTTTCGTTGCGCATTCACCGGAATTAACTCTCGAAATGACTCAGCACATGGCGTCGGCAGCTATGTTTGCCGATCTCGCTCATATCGCAAATGCCTGGTTTAGAAAGGCACCCAAAAAGATGAAGCGCTTTGCCGGAGTGTCTAAAGGTGCTGGCAAGCCCGTGCAGTCTGTCGAGCTTGTGGGAACACCACTGAGCGGCACTTGGTAGCTTGATGGGAGCGGCGGGCTGGGGATGAACGACTTCTCAAAACAGTCGATATCGGAACTGCTGAAAACCCATGCGAATGTGATGGAGGAACTGCGAAGCAGGAATGTTTTGCGGTCAGCAAATAATCCGACAGGCGATTTGGCAGAGTATTTGTTCTGCGCTGCCTTCCAATGGGCGCAGGAAACGAACTCGGCAAAGGCGTTTGATGCTAGAGACGATGCAGGTGTTCTCTACCAGATAAAGGGCAAGCGGATTCACAGCCGCAATAAGTCTCGACAGCTTTCAGCTATCCGCTCATTAGAAGGCTTCGATGTGCTGGCCGCCGTGCTGTTTGATGACGATTATCGAGTTACGCGTGCGGCGTTGGTACCAGCCGAGATTGTGCGTCAAAACGTGACTTTTAGAGCGCATACGAACAGCTACAAATTCATGTTGCGGGACGCCATCTGGAACATGCCAGATGTGGCCGATGTCACAGAACGGCTCCGTGCCGTCGAGCAAGCTTGATATTCTACGCGTTCGCCTTATCTGGGCATCATCAAAGCGAATTGACGACGGGCTTCTTGGTGTCTTCGCCTTGGTAGCGGGAAGAGTTGACCTCACGGCCAACCCGGAAGAATTCGAGCTGGTCGTCAATCTGGCTTTCGATCAGTACGGCTTTCGCGTCTGCGCCGGCAATGCTGGTATCAAGCCACGTATCATAAGAGACCGGATCGAGGATGATCGGCATCCGGGTATGAATGTGGGCAATGTTATCGACTGCCGGCGCGGTGATGATCGTGCAGCTCGTCACGCTAAGCCTCTCGTTATGCGCCCATAGGCCAGCAAAAGAGAACGGCTGCGCATCGGGAAGCTGCAATAGCCAAGGGTCTTTCTTGCCGTCCTCGGCATTCGTCGTCCATTCAAAATACCCATCTGCCGGAATCAGGCATCGCTTTGATTTGAATGACTCGCGAAAGGCTCCTGAGGTATCGACGGTCTCGATCCGGGCGTTAAACATGGCATGCTTGCCGATCTCCTTGGCAAAGAACGGCACCAGCCACCATCGGCCGTAATCGATTTCGAGCACGCCAGCTTTGTCCTGATGGGCAAAGAAAACGTCCTGTGTCGGCGCGATGTTGAATTGTGGCTGCACATTGGACGGCGGCAGGGCGCTATCGTGGATCGAATAGAGCGCGTGGATCTCGGCCCATGTCATTTGATTGGTAAAGCGACCGCACATTTCATTCGTCCAAGCTGTAGACCGATCCGCGATCGGCCTTGTCGCGCATCCCTTTATAGGAGGCATGGCGAAGCTTACCGTCATTCGTCCATGCACGAAATTCGATTTCGGCTTCGAGGGCAGGGCGTACAAAAACCGCCCTTTTCGCACGGACTGGCGCTGCTGGCGTGGCCACCTTGAGGTTGTCGAGACGGGTTTTCAGTTCCGTCGCCTGCGCGAACGAAAACCCCGTGCCAACCGATCCAACATAGACTAGCTCTTCGCCGCGCTGGGCGGCGAGCATCAGATTAGCGATTGCGCCCGGCAATTTGGTCGATGGTTCATAGCCGATAACGACGAACGTTTCTCGCGACACGCATTTGATCTTCAGCCAGTCGCCGTTCCGCCCAGGGCGATAAGGCTTATCGCGACGCTTCGCGATGATGCCTTCAAGCCCTAGGTTGCAAGCCGCTTCGAGAAACGCCTTTCCATCGGCGGCCACTTCCTCGGACAGCCGGATCGTTCCACCAGGCTCTCCTATAAGATCTTCGAGCATGTGTCGGCGTTCGTCGAGCGCCATGCGGGTCAGATCGTGGCCGTCGAAATAAAGCAAGTCAAACGCGTAGAAAACGACCTCGCCGCCTGTGGCTTTCTTGCCGCCGCGCCCGCCCAATGCGTTCTGCAGGGCATTGAAGTCGGACCGGCCTTGATCGTCCAGAACAACGGCCTCACCGTCTAAAATCACCGTGGAGACGTGCAGCGCTGCGATCGCCCTTTCTAGCGCCGGAAATCGCTGGGTCCAGTCGTGGCCATTGCGGGTCAGGATACGGATCGAGCGTCCGTCGTTGTGAAGCGCCAGCCGGTATCCGTCCCATTTGACCTCAAAGGCCCACTCGTCGCCATTGGGCGGCTCGACCGCCAGCTTGGCAAGGCAAGGTTCGACGCGGCTTGGGATAGGATCAAAGGGAAGTTGGGGCTGGTCGCGATCACGCGGCCGTCGCGCCTGACTGCGAACAGCCGGTTCCGGCTCCTGTTGGAGCCCGATCGATTTAGGCGGTTTGGCTGGCCTTTTCACCATTGTGCAAGTAGGCCAGATGATCATTAAAATTTCGACAGATTTAGCGCGCGCAATTTCGGTCTAGTGATCGGCACCAAAACGCGTGATAATGATTTAAAATCAATCGCTTAGTTCCATAAGATAGATTATGCGATTTTTCTAGGGGCACAATGTCGGCTACATTTTGGGAAAGCGTAATTGCGAGCCTCACTGCCGCTGCGTTAGGTGGAGCATTTGTTTATCTGTGGCGAGCCCGCAAATCCTTCCGTGTACCCAGAATCAAGCCGTTAAAAAGCTTGGATCATCGCATCTTGGAAGCCCGTAAGGCGCTCAATGGTAGAACTTTATCTGAGTACCGCGCCCACGTATCGCTGGGAGCCTTCGGCCTGGTACTGATAACAATCGGGGCTTTCTTTTACCTGCAACTGATGGCCCGCCTGTCTGGCTATTTCGGCCTTAGCTGGACAGTGATTTACGACATAGGTTCGTATCTCGTTGTCATCTGGGGCTGCGCATTGAGCTTATCGCTTATAGTGCGTGTGGCCCGAGTCTATGAAACCCATACTGAGTATCGCTCTCGACGCGATGCTCGAAAGCCATTGAGTAAAGCGGATTAGAGCCAAACAGTCCGGCAAGATATTAGGATGTCGCAGGTTTCGGGATTTTCACGACACAGCACTGGCTCGGGAGAGCCTAACCACAACAGGCCGGCACACCCTCCGGCTGAGCGCGGTGCCTAGGCTTGCATATTGCCGGGCGCGGAGTGAGCCGCACAATCGCCTGATCGGTCTCAAACTCGATGCCGGCCACGTCGTAGATCTGCATCGGCTCACCGGGTCGGCTGACTTCCCATGTCAGCCGAGCGTCTAGGTCGAGTTGAATCTTGCTGCCGACTTGGCCCAAGATCGACCGAAATTTTGCGACGGTCATGGGAGCGCTACCTTGGGTCAACGGTATGTCCTCCACCTGCAAAATCGCTTCCCGCCACGCATCTGGATTGCCGCCGCAATCAAGCGTGACGAAGGAACCGGCTTTTACCTCCGTAATGTGATAGCCGGATTGAACCTGCCGTCCGTCGCCATAGGCAAGGACCAGCGCCTTATCGGCATGGGCTTCCAAAAGCGCGAGGATCGGCCCAAGTGAGGCGTCATCAGGAAATTCCGTGATTATGGGGCTGGCATCATCGATCATGTCGGTGTATCCATTAATTCAATAACTATTGAGATATTGAGGCGACAATGGATGAAAAGCAAGCCCTCTCAGCGTTTGCGGCGCTTTCCCAGGAAACCCGGCTGCGCATCGTGCGCCTGTTGGTGACGGCCGGGCCGGAAGGAATGCCGGCCGGTGCGATCGGGGAAGCGATGGACGGCGCATCCTCGTCACGCATGTCCTTTCACCTGAGCCATCTTGAGCAATCCGGCCTTATCGCGTCGCGCCGAGATGGCCGTTCGATCATCTACAGCGCTGCCTATCCGGCGCTGTCTGGCTTGGTCGAATTTCTCATGCGCGACTGCTGCCAGGGGCATCCCGAAGTCTGCACCCCGGCTGTTGCCGCACTCGCCGCCTGTTGTGTTCCCGCCAAGGACAACGCCCATGCCTGATAACACCACGCCTGAACGCATTTTCAATGTCCTGTTTCTTTGCACCGGTAACTCGGCTCGCTCGATCCTGGCAGAAAGCATCTTGAACAAGGACGGCGCGGGCCGCTTCCGTGCCCATTCGGCTGGAAGCCAGCCCAAGGGAACGATCAATCCACTCGCTACCAAGACCCTGGCCAACTTCGACTATCCCACCGACGGGTTGCGCTCGAAGGCATGGGACGAATTCGCCGGAACTGACACCCCGGTCATGGATTTCGTATTCACCGTCTGTGACAACGCGGCCGGCGAAGCCTGTCCGGTCTGGCCGGGCCAGCCGATGACGGCGCATTGGGGGATCGAAGACCCCGCCGCCGTCGAGGGCACTGATATCGAGCGCCAGACGGCTTTCGTGACCGCGTTCCGCTATCTGAAGAACCGCATCGCGATCTTTACCGCGCTCCCCTTCACCAGCCTCGACAAATCCTCCCTTCGCACCCGACTGGTCGAGATCGGCCAGAGTGAAGGGGCGACGTCGCCCCGCGACAGCGCGGCGTGAGGCAGCAATGGATATCATCATCTACCACAACCCCGATTGCGGCACCTCGCGCAACACGCTCGGCCTGATCCGCAATTCCGGCGTCGAGCCGCATGTGATCGAATACCTCAAATGCCCGCCGTCTCGCGCGCTGCTCGTCCAGCTCATCGCGCGCATGGGCATTTCCGTGCGTGACCTCATCCGTGAGAAGGGCACGCCCTACGCAGAGCTTGGCCTGGACGATCCGAGCCTAAGCGACGAACGCCTGGTCGACGCGATGATGGAACACCCCATCCTCATCAATCGTCCGATCGTCGTCAGCCCCCAGGGCGTGCGGCTCTGCCGCCCTTCGGAAGCCGTACTCGATCTCTTGCCCCCGCAACGGGGCGCGTTCGCGAAGGAAGATGGCGAGCGCATCATCGATGAGCACGGGCGGCGCATTGCTTCTGCCTGACTTCAGCATCCGCAAGCCCGCAATTGGAGAATACTCATGGCTTCCCTCAAGCCAGCGTCCCGCCTTGGTTTCCTCGACCGCTATCTGACCGTGTGGATTTTCGCCGCAATGGCGCTTGGTGTTGTGCTCGGCACAATATTCACCGGCCTGCCGGATGCTCTTAATGCCATGTCGGTCGGCACGACCAACATACCGATCGCCATCGGCCTGATCCTGATGATGTATCCGCCGCTCGCCAAAGTCCGCTACGAGGAATTGCATCAAGTCTTTTCCGACAAGCGGGTGCTGATCCTCTCGCTGGTGCAGAACTGGATCATCGGCCCGACGCTGATGTTCGCCCTGGCCGTGATCTTCCTGCGCGACCACCCGGAATACATGACGGGGCTGATCCTGATCGGGCTCGCCCGCTGTATCGCCATGGTGCTGGTCTGGAACCAGCTCGCGCGCGGCGACAACCAGTATGTCGCCGGTCTGGTCGCCTTCAACTCGATCTTCCAGATTTTGTTCTTCTCCACCTATGCGTGGTTCTTCCTAAACGTCCTGCCGCCTCTCTTTGGCCTTGAGGGCAGCGTGATCGACGTAGGCTTCTGGACCATCACCGAGGCGGTTCTGATCTATCTCGGCATCCCATTCCTTGCCGGATACCTGACGCGCCGCATCCTCGTCGCCCGCAATGGTGGGGATTGGTATGAGCGAGAATTTCTGCCGCGCATCAGCCCGATAACATTGGCCGCGCTGCTGTTCACCATTGTCGCCATGTTTAGCCTCAAAGGCGCGGATGTCGTGGCGCTGCCATTCGATGCGCTGCGTATAGCGATCCCGCTGGCGCTCTATTTCATCATCCAGTTCCTCATTAGCTTTGCCATGGGTCGGCTGATCGAGGCGGACTATCCGCGAACCACGGCGATCGCCTTCACGGCGGCGGGCAACAATTTCGAGCTGGCCATCGCGGTCGCCATTGCGGCGTTCGGCCTCGCTTCGCCGGTGGCCTTTGCCGCCGTGATAGGGCCTCTCGTGGAGGTGCCGGCGCTGATCCTGCTCGTCCATGTGTCTCTTAGGCTCGGCGCAAGATGGTTTCCCGAAACCACGACACCTGTTGGCATACAGGCCGAGGCCAAGCCGTGACGATAGAAAACCTTCCCAACGTGGTTCGCGCGGCGCTCGACAATCCAACGATCGAGCGCCTGCGAGCGACGCCCTCGGCTCATCCGCCGCGCATTCTCCTGCTATACGGCTCGTTGCGTGAACGCTCCTACAGCAGGCTGCTCAGCCACGAAGCCGAACGGCTGCTTAACCATTTCGGGGCGGAAACCCGCGTGTTCGACCCGCACGGGCTGCCGCTGCCCGATGGTGCGCCCGTCGATCATCCGAAAGTGCAGGAACTTCGAGAACTATCGCAATGGTCCGAAGGGCAGGTCTGGACCAGTCCCGAACGCCATGGCGCCATGAGCGGAATCCTCAAGGCGCAAATCGACTGGATACCGCTCGCGGTCGGCGCGGTCCGCCCGACGCAAGGCCGCACATTGGCGGTGATGCAGGTTTCCGGGGGCTCGCAGAGCTTCAACGCCGTCAACCAACTTCGGGTGCTCGGTCGCTGGATGCGGATGATCACCATCCCCAACCAGTCCTCTGTCGCCAAAGCATATCAGGAGTTCGACGAAGCGGGCCGGATGAAGCCATCATCCTATTACGATCGGGTGGTCGATGTGATGGAGGAACTGGTGAAGTTCACACTCCTGACCCGCGATGTCGCTCCCTACCTCACCGATCGCTACAGCGAACGCAAGGAAACGGCCGATAAGCTGGAAGAGCGCATGGCGCTCAAGAGCGTCCGGTGACCACAAATTTGCCGGCGCAACCGGATTCCCCGGACGCGCGAAGATGGCCGGTCATCTCTGCGCTCGGCGTGGTGCAGATATTCACATGGGGCAGCTCCTACTACCTGCTGGCGGTTCTTGCAGCCCCGATCGCGGCCGACACAGGCTGGCCCCTTTCATGGATCGTCGGAGCTCTCTCTATTGGCCTACTTGCGGCCGGTATCGTGTCCCCGCACGTTGGTGACGCCATCGGCGAGTATGGCGGGCGGCCAGTTCTAGCTGTCGCCTGTCTCCTGCTCGCTGCCGGTCTCGTTATCCTGGCACTTTCGCCTTCGCTGTGGGTGTTCATCGTCGGATGGGTCGTGCTCGGTGTTGGCATGGGAGCCGGCCTCTATGACGCGGCGTTTGCCACGCTCGGCGGCTATTATGGACGTTCGGCCCGATCCGCAATTACGACTCTGACCCTATGGGGCGGGTTTGCAAGCACGGTCTGCTGGCCGCTATCAGCCTTATTTCTCGAGCATTTAGGCTGGCGCGGGGCGTGTCTGACCTATGCTGGC
>NZ_NWUC01000013.1 GCF_002750855.1 Neopararhizobium haloflavum
GCGCGAGCATGAGCGCGTTCTTTTTCTGGAAGTGGCTCCTTTGAGAGCGAGCGTGAAGCTGGCAGCTCCGCAGCCATTGAGAGGATGAGTCAATGTCACATCTCCCCGAACCCGGACCGGAAACACTCGCTTCCCGCAATTCCGAAGGCGAACACAGCCGGACTTCAATCAGGAAGGTTCTTGCTGCGGCAATTCGCAGCTGGCGGCAGAAGAAGGCCATCGCCATCATCCAGTCACTCGACGATCGGCAGCTCAATGACATCGGCGTCCAGCGCGTTGAGATTCCCTGGGCGGTCGCTGAGTTGTTTCATTCGGAATCTGACGGTCGGCCCGGTCATGGCAAAGGGCATGACGGTCGTTGTCGCGATACGATGAATGACCCAACGTCGAACGTCGTCGAATTTCGAGGACGGTGTTGCTCCGAGCCAAAACCATGAGCTTGAGTGCACGCCGAACGAACCGATGTCGGCATTCATGTGCTTGCGCTGATGCCCTCAAGTGAAGTCGCCTGACTGATCCCCGCCCGCAGGCAGATCTCCGTAACAGGGAACCCGGCCGCTTCCTGCATCTAAAGGAACGCCTTCTGCGCGTACGAAAACCTCGATGTCTTCATCATGATCCGCTCGTCCCAGCCAAGGTACCTTCGCGAGGAAAACTCGAGTTCAGCAAGGTCCAGCGCTCAGGGATCAGAGCACGTGCGTTCTTTTTGCTGAGCAAACGCCTCAGACATAATAGATGCCAGCGTCGATCTCACTCGCCAGATTTTCCTTATTCTCATCGGCCTCGGCGAAGTTCGCCAGCATCGCCGCACGGTCCGCCCCGGCACCGATCTGCTGCGCCCAATACGCGATCCCTTCCGCCTCCCCGGCACGGTCAAGGATATTTTGATAGAGCATCTCGACGAACGCCTCATCATCCTCGAGCGCGCCGAACTTGCCCTGGAACTCCTCGGATTTGAGGAAAAGCGCGGCCATCGCGACGAAATTGCCGTCACCTTCTTCCAGATGGCGAACCCAGAAGCCGAGCCCAGCCGGATCCGGATCACGGTCGAACGCGGCTTCATATAGGCGATAGGCCTTCCCCGCATGTCCGTCTGCGTCGAAATCGAGCGTGCCGTCCTCAAAATCGAGGCGTGCCTTCTCATTCTTTTCGATGACCAGTATGACTGCTGGATTTTCGATCGTCCGGGCACCCGTCTCTGGGTCGATCGTAATCGTCACCTGCTTCGATTTACCAGGCAGGACGACGATCTCGGATCCGCTGTCGTCGGATGGTTCATCGTCACCCGGCTCTTCGTCGCTGCCAGTATCCGATTCGTCGACCGGCTCATCGTCCGCCAGATCATCGTCATCGCTGTCGTCGGACGCGTCCTCGTCTACCGAGTGGTCACCGTCGACAGCGTTATCGTCAGACGGATCATCGTCGACTACAATTGGGTCATCCGGAAGCTCGTCCTCCAAAGTCGTATCGCCGAAAACCGGATGCCGCAAAAACTTGACCATGATGTTGACCCCAATCGTTCAAACTCCGCCCACTCAAACACTATGCATCTTGCCGGATTGTGAATGCGATCGGCGGCATTTGAACGACTGCAGTCCCTATGTGGGAAACTGGCTTTGCGCCTATCATAGATGGTGAAGCGATGATCACACTCGATCCATGCAATTTCTCTTCGCCATACTGCTGGTCATCCCCCCAACCGCGCTCTCCGTTTTCGTGCAGCACATCACTGGCCTATGGGTATTCTGATGATGCTCTAGCGCTACCAGCGCTTGCGCTCTGCGGTCGCTTCCAGCGAGTCCAGTTCAGTAGCGTTGTTCAGAACAGCCGCCATTCTGCAACCGACCTCACCATTGGAAATAAGCGACTGTTCAACGTCATTCCAGACTGGTCGTTGAGAAGGAGGCGGCGCTCGAACGCGCCGCCCCACATTGATCAGACCAGCCGTTCAATTGCCGTGTAGGTGCCGCTCGTCCTGATGGTCAGCGACACGGTTTCGTCTCCCCGATTTCGCCAGAACCAGCCATGCTTTCCTCTAAATGCGGCCGTGAGTTGTCCCTGGTCGGAGGCAACTGATCGGCCCTTCTCGTAACTGATGCTCTGGCCTCCACCGTCGCCATGTGTGTCGTAGTTGACCGCACCGCCTTCAGAGACAGCCCAGGCGAAGGCCGCCACTTCGCCCTCCACCATCGTCAATTTGATTTCCGCACCTTCGCCCGGCTCAAGCGTGATGGTCATTTCATCCTCTCGCATCTCGGCAGCCTGCGCGGCCGCAGGTGAAATCAGAAGTCCCGTCAGGGATCTCAAGAGTGAAGACTGCTCGTCCGGCACGCTGGGGGGCGGTGGTGGCGCGACAGGCGCAACGGAAGGCAATTCTGCCGCATTCTGTTCGACTGACCGGTTGACGCCTTCGGTGCCAGACGGGACGACCGTTCGATTGGCGGCGTTTATCGCCGCGTCCTGCTCAGCTTCTTCGGCGAGCTGCATCTTGATCTCGCCCATCTCGGTAAGATTGAGCGCACTGCCGACCCCTGTCGGGTCGATACCGTATTCGGATGGCAGGACAACCGTCACCAAAAGTGCAGATGCGGTGACGAGCGCGATGCCGGTCGAGCGAAGAAGCCTGGCCGTCGAGGGCAGTTCGGCGCGTGTGGGCATATCACTGTTATACATGAGAAAAAGTCCTTCAGTTCAGGATTGGGTCACGAAGAAGCCGGTGATCTGATAGCCGACGAGCATAAAGCCCGCGACCATCATGGCGACGTTGGCGGTGTAGGCATGACGGAAGAAGCTCGGCGTCCTGCGCCAGAACCCCATCACGATGAGGATTGCTCCAAGCGCCAGGAGTTGGCCAATTTCGACTCCAACATTGAAGGCGAGGAGGTTGGGCAGGAGTCCATCGGCGGCGATGTCGTACTCGAGGATCTTGGTCGACAGACCAAAGCCGTGGAACAGACCGAAGATTAGAGTCGCCGCCTTGGTATTCGGCTGGAACCCGAACCAGCGTTGGTAGGCCCCCATATTGTCGAGAGCCTTATAGACGACCGACAGACCGATAATGGCATCTATGATGTAACTGTTGATGCCGACATTGAAATAAACGCCGAGCAGCATGGTCGATGAATGCCCGATGGCGAACAGCGTCACGTAAATGGCGATGTGCTCCATCCGGTAAAGGAAGAAGATCACACCGAGCAGGAAAAGGATGTGATCGTATCCCGTGACCATGTGCTTGGCACCGAGATAGATGAACGGGATGAGGTTCACCCCGCTGATTTCCTGAATGTACCCCTGGTCGCCCGCCGTAACGGCATGCGCCCATGCCGATCCGGCAAAAGCCAGCATCAGCAGGAATGCGAGCGTGCTCGCAGTCAGTGGCGATGCGAGTGCACGAGGCAAACGCAAACGCCCTGAAACAGGCAGAATGTGCATTGGAAACTTCCACGTTTGATGTCGTTCGATTCCCGCGCGAAGGCGGCGTCAAACATCAGGCCCGTGGCGGCCTCTCAATCTCGTAAGGGCGCGCATGCGGCCTATCGTCGGGCACAGGCTTGGCCCATAAGGCCTGCCTGGTCATCTGGACTGTCACGAAGGGCGGCGGGGATGCGGGCGTGTCATGGGCGTGGTCGGTCGCATTGTGTCCGTGCAAATGGCCGGTGTACTGCTCATCCCACGCACCATCATCGTGAACGTGACCGTGCTCTTGAATCTCACGCTCCAGCGCTTTGTGCCGTTCGGCTTCCACCATCGCCGCCTGCCATGGATCATGTGCGCTTGAACTGCCCACAGGCATGGCGACGAGCGCCAGCACCATCACGAGTGCGACGGCGGCTCTGCGGACGGCGCTGACAACATGAAAACGCATGCGCTAGAGATATCCCCCTTTGACTAACAAGTCGTTTCGCTTAATTCGATGGCAAGAAAATGGCGTTGTCATATCCTCCCCTCGGGGATAGGTTATCGAGATGATCAACCAAGCGCATGCATCCCATCCCGATATCGTCAAACGGCTGAGGCGCGCCGAAGGGCACCTGCGCAGCATCGTCACCATGATCGAGGCAGGCAGGCCTTGTCTCGATGTCGCCCAGCAGATGCAGGCTGTCGAAAAGGCCGTCCAGCAGGCCAAGCGCACCTTCATCCAGGATCATATCGACCATTGCCTGGATCTTCCGGACGTGACGGTGCCGAGAGCTCACAAGCAAGTCTTCGACGAGTTCAAGGCCATCGCGAAGTATCTCTGAACAGGTTGGCTTCATGCTCGGCGTTCTCTCCCACCGGACCTACCGCCATCTCTTCTTGGCGCAAGTGATCGCGCTTCTCGGAACGGGGCTCGCGACGGTCGCGCTCGGCCTTCTGGCCTACGACCTCGCAGGGGAGCAGGCTGGGGCGGTGCTGGGTACGGCTCTGGCGATCAAGATGGTCGCCTATGTAGCGATAGCCCCTGTCGCCGGAGCGTTTGCCGAACGTCTGCCGCGCAGGACACTTCTCGTCGCTCTCGATGTCGTGCGGGCGGGCGTGGCGCTCATCCTGCCCTTCGTCACGGAGGTCTGGCAGGTCTACATCCTCATATTCCTTCTTCAGGCGGCGTCGGCCAGCTTCACGCCGACGTTTCAGGCGACCATTCCGGACATCCTGCCCGATGAAAAGGAATACACAAATGCACTTTCGCTCTCGCGGCTGGCCTATGATCTGGAAAACCTGATCAGCCCCACGCTGGCGGCTGTCGCGCTGGCTTTCGTTTCGTTCCACGCTCTATTCCTAGGGACGGTAGTTGGTTTCCTTGCCTCGGCGCTTCTCGTGGTTTCGGTTCTTCTGCCCAGCCCCAAGCCGACCGACAGGCGCGGCATCTACGACCGCACGACGCGCGGCAGCCGCATTTATCTCGCCACCCCGAGGCTTCGCGGCTTGTTGGCGATCTGCCTGTCGGTGGCGGCCGGAGGAGCAATGGTCATTGTCAACACGGTGGTTCTCGTTCAGGGCGCTCTCGGGCTCGACCAGCGCGCCGTCGCCTTGGCGCTTGCCGCTTTCGGCGGAGGCTCGATGATCGCCGCGCTGACCTTGCCGCGCCTGCTCGACCGGTTCGCGGACCGCACGGTCATGCTGACCGGCGTGCTCGCGTTGGCGCTTGGCCTCGCGGTGGGACCGCTGATCTCGTCCTTCGAAGCCCTGATGGCGATCTGGCTGTGTCTCGGGGTCGGCTATTCGGTCGCTCAGACGCCGTCTGGACGACTGCTGCGGCGCTCGGCAAAGCCAGGAGACCGGGCGGCCGTCTTTGCCGCCCACTTCGCGCTATCGCACGCCTGCTGGTTACTGACCTACCCGTTCGCCGGTTGGTTCGGGGCGGTAGTTGGCCTCGCGCCGACATTCCTCGTGCTGTCGGGAACCGCTCTTGCCGGACTCCTGCTCGCCTTCCGGCTCTGGCCAGCCGATGACAGCGACGTCATCGAACACACGCATGACGACCTGCCGCCGGACGATCCGCATCTGCAGGAAGGGCATCACCTCGGTCGTCACCGCCATGCCCATATCTTCATGATCGACAATCTGCATCACGAATGGCCGCGCGAGCGATGACTGCGGCAGCCTCATCAGATGGATGATCTCGGAGCCTACGGCGGTCTGTTCCTCACCGCCTTTGTTGCAGCAACTCTGGTTCCGGCGGGATCGGAAGCCGTCCTCGTCGGCCTCCTGCTGACAGACCGTTTCGATCCCTTGGGATTGCTGACGGCTGCGAGCATCGGCAACGTGCTTGGCTCCTGCGTCAATTTCCTCATCGGCCGCTTTGCCAACGAGCTGCGCGACAAACGATGGTTTCCCGTGAGCGAGCGGGCGCTGGATCGGGCGTCATTGTGGTATGGTCGCTACGGGAAATGGACGCTGCTCTTGAGCTGGCTGCCGGTAATCGGAGATCCGCTGACCGTCGTCGCCGGACTGCTGAGAACACCCTTCGTAACCTTTCTCGTCCTGGTCACGCTCGCCAAGGCCACGCGTTACGGTCTCCTGATGATGGCCACATTGAACTGGTCGTAGGATGTGATGCTCCAGACACTCATCGACCTTCAGCGGGAGATATACACCGCCTTCGCGGACTACATCAGAGCCTTCTCCGAGGACGGCAACTGGCTCGCCTTTGCAGGCTTCCTTCCGATGGCAATTGTTTTTGGAGCCGTCCACGCGCTGACGCCAGGCCACAGCAAGGCTGTACTGGCGACTTATCTGGTGGGGTCGCATTTTTCTCTTGTTCGCGGTCTCGGCATCTCATTGGCACTGTCGGCAACGCATGTGAGCATGTCTATCCTGATCGCTGTCTTCTCCCTGCCACTGGTCTCCATCGCGTTCGGCAGCATTGGACGCGCGCCGCTGCTCGAAGATATCAGTCGAGGCATGCTCCTGCTGATCGGGCTTTGGATGATGATGCGCGCGATCAGAGGATCATCGCACGACCAAACCGGCGGCCGTGGGATCGCTGCTGGCGTCGCCGCCGGTTTGATCCCTTGTCCGCTGACACTCTTTGTCATGACCTTCGCGATGAGCTTGGGAGTTATCGAAGCAGGACTCGCATTCGCGTTGATGATGTTGGCTGGCGTCGCCCTTACGCTTTCGATTGTTGCTGTCTGTGCACTCACCTTCCGCGATGGACTGGTGAGTTTCGCGCAAAGATCAACCCACCAGCTCTACACGCTCGGGCGCTTGCTGGAAGGCGGAGCTGGCGTGAGCCTCACAGCGGTCGGGATCGCGACGCTCTTCCACGTAAGCTAGCCAGTCGTCTCGTGTGACATTTTAATCACCCGAAGGGGTAATGCCCTCCAAATTGAGCACCCTTCTACCAATGGAAAGTGAAGCTCCACATCGTTAGAGAAGGTCGCGCAAGAAGGTTCGATCCCGCCCGAGAGCCTCTGTTTTTCATAGAGAGGTGTCGCATGCATCAAACCACGCCAATTGATCTTCAACGGCAGTTCTGGAATCGCTGGAACACCACTCACCGCGAAGCATCCATTCAGGACGTGTCGCTTCGCCAAGGCGATGTCGTTCGGGACTGGTTCAACGCGCTCGGTCGCAACGATCAAGCCATTCTCGAGGTGGGGTGCGGGAGCGGATGGCTGTGCGGGCAGCTGTTGTCTTTCGTCCAGGTGACGGCGACAGACCTGTCGGATGAGGTGCTTGACCGTGCTCACCTCCGCAATCCGCAAGTGCGGTTCGTCGCGGGCGATTTCATGGAGATCGATTTCGGCACAAAAATCTTCGACGTGATCGTCACCTTGGAGGTGTTATCGCATGTCCGTGACCAGAAGGCCTTCGTCCACAAGCTGGCGTCCCATCTCAAGCCTGGCGGATATCTCATGATGGCGACACAGAACAGAACAGTTCTCCAGCGTTTCAATGCAATAGCGCCACCGGCGCCCGGACAGTTGCGCCGCTGGGTCGATGCCGATGAGCTTCAGACCCTGCTCGCCGATGATTTCGAGATACTGGAGCTCTTCTCTGTCTTCCCGAAAGCCAACAAGGGCGTGATGCGCGTGGTAAACTCGCGCAAACTCAATCTGCCGATCCGCTTATTGCTGGGCACCCGCGTGGAACGACTGAAAGAGCGCCTTGGCCTCGGATGGACTTTGATGGCGCTGGCAAAGCGCGCTGGTCCAGTTGATACTCACTCAGACTGAGGGCTTTTTCCAATCTCTGATCGCTGATTGGCTTCTTGACAGTTCGATCGAGGAGCGAGATGAAAGTGCATGGGGAAATGCGGTCTCCCCACGAGGCGACAGCCCAAGCATCGCGTCCATAAACCCCTGAAACGGGAGGACGCATCATGTCATCCACAAAAGCAATCTCCGTTGACAAGCTCGCCCGTCTCGTCGGCACGCCAAAATGTCCAACACTCATCGATCTCCGGACGGAAGCCGATTTCGAGGAAGACCAGCGGCTGATCCCGTCGGCACGGCGGCGCAATGCGGACTGTCTCAAAGATTGGATTGGTTCCGTAAACGGTCCCTCAATTGTGTATTGCCAGCAAGGCCACAAGCTGAGCGAGGGCATCGGGGCGCTTCTTCGCGCCAACGGGCTCCCCGCCGAAATCCTGGAAGGAGGATTCGAGGCTTGGCGCGATGCGCATCAACCTCTCATCCCGGTGGATAAATTGGCGACGACCAAAAGCGACGGCCGGACAATATGGGTCACCCGGGCGCGCCCGAAGATCGACCGGATCGCGTGCCCCTGGCTGATACGGAGGTTCGTCGATCCCAACGCCATATTCCTGTTCGTCACCCCCAGCGAAGTCCTGGCCGTGGCCGAAAGATTTGGCGGAGCCCCGTTCGATATCGAAGGCGTCTTCTGGAGCCATCGCGGTGATCTGTGCACCTTCGACGTCATGGTCGAGGAGTTCGGCCTTTCGATAAAGCCGCTGTTGCATCTGGCGACCATAGTGCGGGGTGCGGACACTTCACGGCCGGACATTGCCCCAGAAGCCCCAGGCCTGCTGGCAGCCTCGCTTGGACTGTCGCGTATGTTCGCCGACGATCTCGACCAGCTCGATGCGGGAATGCTTCTCTACGACGCCTTTTATCGCTGGTGCAGAGACGCAACCGGCGAGACCCACAACTGGCCGCACACTCGGCCGGGAGTCTGAGATGGATCAGATTACCAAGTCCGATCCGGCGACTGCCGACAACTCTCGCCATAACATCCCCTTCAGGGAAGCGGTTAGCGTGTGGGCGCGGATTGCCGCGCTCAGCTTCGGCGGCCCGGCGGGGCAGATCGCGGTTATGCACCGCATTCTCGTCGAGGAGAAGCGATGGATCGGGGAAAGCCGATTCCTGCACGCGCTCAACTATTGCATGCTGTTGCCCGGCCCGGAGGCACAACAACTGGCGATCTATGTCGGCTGGCTTCTTCACCGGACCAAAGGCGGAGTGGTTGCGGGCGTACTCTTCATCCTTCCCGGCTTCCTGTCGATTCTCGCCTTGAGTTTCGCTTATGTCATCTATGGCGACGTCGATTTGGTCGAAGGACTGTTCTTCGGCCTTAAGGCAGCTGTCCTTGCTGTTGTGCTGCAGGCTATGTTGCGGATCGGTGGGCGCGTGTTGAAAAACCCGGCGATGGTCGCCATTGCCATCGTCGCGTTTGTTGCCATCTTCGCCTTCAATATTCCTTTCCCGGTCATCATCCTGATCGCCGGACTTATAGGATATGTCGGCGGTCGAGCGGCTTCACCGTGGTTTCGCCTCGGCGGCGGGCATGGTTCGGGTAAGGAGTCGGCGGTTCCCGATACGGACACCGCGCTCGGCAGCGGAATTCCCAACCACGCCCGCCCGAGTGTCAGTTGGTCGCTGCGCATCTCGGGAGTTCTCCTGGCTTTATGGCTGCTCCCCGTCGCCGCGCTCGTGCTTGCCCTAGGACCAGACGATGTCTTCACCCAGATCGCCGTCTTCTTCAGCCAGATGGCAGTTGTGACCTTCGGCGGGGCCTATGCCGTCCTTGGCTATGTCGCGCAGGAGGCGGTTCAGAATTTCGGCTGGCTGGAGCCAGGGGAGATGCTGGACGGGCTGGGCATGGCCGAGACGACACCCGGCCCTCTCATCATGGTAGTGCAATTCGTCGGGTTCCTTGCCGCTTACCGAGAGGCGGGTGGATCGACCCCGCTCGTCGCAGCGACCTTCGGCGCGATCCTAACGACATGGGTGACGTTCGTTCCCTGCTTCCTTTGGATTTTTCTAGGCGCGCCGTTCATCGAGAGACTGCGCGACAACGTGGCGCTCACCGGCGCGATGACGGCAATCACCGCCGCAGTCGTGGGCGTTATTGCGAACCTCACCATTTGGTTCTCGATCCACACGCTGTTCCGTGAAGTCACGATCTGGCGCCGATTGGGAACCGAAATCGAAATTCCGCTTCTCCATACGGTCGACTGGACGGCGCTCGCGCTGACCGCCGCTGCCGTGGTGGCGGTGTTCGGATTCAAGATGGGGATGATTAAGGTCCTATTTGGTTGCGCTCTGTTGGGAGCCGTGCTCTCGTTGTGACAATCGGACCAGTCAATGCCGGCGGCACTGCTGTCCCAGAACGCCCTATTCTTGGTCACCCTGCTGCTCTGCCGACTAGGCGAGTTCGACCCACCACTTCCTACAAACTAATGCGATACCGGACCACAGTTCAGACCGCTTAGTCGCTAATTCGACCTCCGCTCAGACCCCCTAGAGGATGCGCTGGACCGGGCACGCCAGGTTCAAATTAAACTCGTGAGTACACTGCTTCGCGTCGATAATCTGAAAGAAATCGACCGCGCCCATAGTCTGCAAGGATCCAATCCAGAACTGCGATCAGATTGAGACGCAGATATGTGGCCCTTTTTTAGGGCTTCGCGGGCAAGTTTGGTCCGTCGTGAGGAACCGGGTTGGCTTCGAGCTCGCTGATCAGTCGCTTCATCTCTTCGATTTCGCGAACTTGAGCTTCGATGATTTCGTCGGCCAGTTCGCGGACGCGAGGGTCGCGTATCTGGGCGCGTTTGCTGGTCATGATTGCGATGGAGTGATGCGGAATCATCGCCTTCATGTATGACACATCGCCGACCGTCTCTTGGCTACGGACCAACCATAGGCTGGCTGCGAAGACCACTGCGCTGACTGCGATGATAGCAATGTTGAGGGCAGAGTTCTCATACATCGACCACATATAAGCGAGCATGATGATCGCCATGACCGCGCCCATATAGATTGCCATCCAGGTGCGCGTCTGACTGTAAGTCACGTGGTCGATGGCATAGGTGTTGAGGTACATCAAAACGAACATCACCACCGTCGAAGTGGCGATCATCGCGAAGAAGCGGCCGTAGGTCATGTTGGAACTAGCCTCCTAATTGAAAAGCGTTGAGACGGCCATTGCTACCAACGCCATCAATAAAGGTCTGCGGCGTTGTCTCCACGCCTTGCGTTTCCATGAAGGCGTCGTTTTCGGCACGAACGGTCAACTCGTGGTGATCGATCTGATAACCTTTGCGGCGAAGAAGGTCGCGCGACTTGAGCCCAAAAGGGCAGATGTGCTCGTCGGTCGCCATGCGGTGCAGCTCGGCCCGACGTGGTGCATTTGCATCCATATCGATACTCTCCAATGGAGCAGGTGATACTTGCGCGCAACGCCGATGACCTCCGTTTGTTCACCACGAAGGATTCAAAATCCGAAATCCGAAAAACGTCACTTCTTCAGAAGAAATTTGATCGCAGCGGCCGAAACCAGCACCAACACAACGATCACCAGCAGCCAGGTTAGTCCCATGCCGAACATCATGCCGCCGCTTCCCATCTGATCCTCCATCATCGGTCTCCTCCTTCGCTCATTCGCCATCTGTCTCTTGTTGTCGAAACTTTCGCTTCTGCTTCCTCGTAGTCACTCTGACTCCGGCCATCCCCGGAACGTCCAACAAAGGGAGTGTGAAGATGAGAACGTTCATGAAGACGATCCTAGCTGCAGCAACGGCTTCGCTCGCGGTGGGCGGCATCGCCTATGCCGACCATCTCAACATCGACGTCGACGGCGCGACCATTGAAGACGGCGCGGTGGTTTTCCCGTCTGTGAAGATCGATCAGGATGGCTACGTCGTCATTCACGCCGTCGAAGATGGTGAACCAGTGGTCCCGGCGTCCATCGGTCACACCGCGGTCGCGGCCGGTGACAGTGAAAATGTCACGGTCGAGGTCGAGGGCGGAGCCATGGAAGGCACCGAATATGTCGCGATGATCCACTATGAGACCAACGACAACGGCACCTACGACTTCGCCGAAGGCATGACCGACGTCGACACCCCCGGCATGCGTCCCGACAACACGCCTTACGCGCTGCCGTTCGCCGTCGGCGGGATGTAATCCGGCTTCGGAGTTCAACTCCATCATGGGCCGCTCTGATCCCATCGCGCGGCCCATTTTTCTCGCAGGAGAATCTGAGCTTGATCTGTCGATTGGCTCACAAGGTCTCATTCGATACCATTTGCCCGCTGCAGACTGCGCACATAGTCGATGATGTCGCGAACCTCGGCTTCCGAAACGCCGTCGACTGGCTCCATGTTGCCGAATTCCCAATGATGCTGGCGGGCGCCGTTTAGAGCTGCGACAAGGAATGCGGCATCGGCGTGGTGGCTCGGTTCGTATATTCGATGCACGAGCGGTGGCCCGACGCCTTCCCGCCCCGCTGCATTCTGCCCGTGGCAGGACGCGCAGCTTTCGTCGAATGCGGCCCGGCCCCGCTCTGCCTGGCGTGGCAACTCAGGCACGGTGACGACCGTCATGGCCTTGCCGGAAGCGGGAGGACCTGAAGTCTGCATTGCCAAGAAGATGCCGAGGCCGACCAGCCCAACCGCAGCGCTGAGAGCGATCCCGTGTGCGTGGCTCAATGCGCTTCCCCGGCAAGGGTCTCGATGATCGGACAATCCGGCCGACCGTCGCCATGGCAATTCTGGGCAAGATGAAAAAGCGTCGCCCTCAGCGCATTCAGTTCTTCGATTTTCCGGTCGACCTGATCGATCTTCTCCAACGTCATCGCTTTCACATCCGCGCTTGCACGGTTCTTGTTGTCATAGAGTGAAAGCAGATGCCTGCATTCCTCAATGGTGAAGCCGAGGCTCCGCGCCCTCTGGAGGAAGCGCAAGCGATGGATGTCTTGGACCGAATAGTCCCGATAGCCATTCTCGGCCCGCGTTGGCCGGATAAGGTTGATGTCCTCATAGTAGCGGATGGTTTTGGGCGGGAGGTTCGATTGTATGCCCGCGGTCTTGATATTCATGTCATTCAGCTCCCAGCTTCACTGCACGAAGGCGCAGCGCGTTGGAGATCACCGAGACCGAGGAGAGGCTCATCGCGGCGGCGGCGATCATCGGCGAGAGAAGTGTTCCCGTGACCGGATAGAGAATACCGGCTGCAATCGGTACGCCCGCCGCGTTGTAGACAAAGGCGAGGAACAGGTTCTGCTTGATGTTCGCAAGCGTCGCCCGCGCCAGATGGCGGGCCTTGACGATGCCGTTGAGATCGCCGCGCAGAAGGGTGATCCCGGCGCTTTCGACGGCAACGTCCGCGCCCGTTCCCATGGCGATCCCGACCTCGGCGGCGGCGAGCGCGGGTGCATCATTGACGCCGTCGCCCGCCATCGCAACCTTGCGGCCCGCACGGTGAAGCTCGTCGACGAGCGCCTTCTTGTCTTCAGGCAGCACGCCAGCGCGAACCTCATCAATGCCGAGATTTTCGCCAACGGCACGCGCGGTCGTCTCATTATCGCCGGTTGCCATGATGATGGTGAGCCCTGCGTCGTGCAGCGCCTTGATGGCGGCCGCCGTGGTTTGCTTGATCGGATCGGCGACGGCGACGAGACCGGCGAGCGTGCCGTCGACAGCAACATACATCGCCGTCTTGCCCTCGCGGCGGAGCTGGTCGGCCGCCTCGTCACCGGCCACGGTCGAACCGCCGGATGTCTCCATCATAGCGCGGTTACCCAGCACGACTGAGCGTCCGTCAACGCTGCCCTTGACGCCCTTTCCGGTGACGGCCTCGAAATCGGCGGCCGCTGATACCTCTACGCCGCGCCCTGAAGCGCCCGTGACGATGGCATCGGCGAGCGGATGTTCCGACCCCTTTTCCAGCGCGGCAGCGAACCGAAGCACATCGTCTTCCTTCATGCCGCCGAGCGCGACGACATCGGTGAGCCTGGGCTTGCCCTCGGTCAATGTGCCGGTCTTGTCGACCACCAGCGTGTCGACGCGCGCCATGCGTTCGAGTGCCTCGGCGTCCTTGATCAGGACGCCCGCCTGCGCGCCTCGGCCGGTCGCCGTCATGATCGACATCGGTGTCGCGAGGCCGAGGGCGCAGGGGCAGGCTATGATGAGGACCGAGACGGCCGAGACGATGGCGAAGGTGAAGGCGGGTGTCGGTCCGACGATGAGCCATATGGCGAAGGACGCGATAGCGACCGCGACGACCGTCGGCACGAAGATGGCGGCAACCCTGTCAGCGAGCCCCTGGATCGGAGCACGGGAGCGTTGCGCCGAGGACACCATCTCGACGATGCGCGCGAGCATCGTCTCGTCGCCGACCTTCGCCGCCTCGATTAGGAGACCGCCATTTCCGTTGATCGTTCCGCCGGTGACGTGGTCACCCCCCGTCTTCTCGACGGGGACCGGCTCGCCGGTGATCATGCTCTCGTCGACCGACGAGCGGCCCTCGATGACGATGGCGTCGACCGGCACGCTCTCGCCGGGGCGCACACGCAGGCGATCGCCCTCTACGATATTTTCCAGCGGCGCGTCGTATTCATCACCGTTCGGCGTCACGCGGCGGGCCGTTTTCGGGGCAAGGTTGAGCAGCGCGCGGATGGCGTCGCCGGTGCGTTCGCGGGCGCGCAGTTCCAGCACCTGGCCGACGAAGACAAGCGCGACGATGACGACAGCCGCCTCGTAATAGATGGGCACATGCCCACCCATGCGCATGGCATGCGGGAACAGCCCCGGCAGGAACGTGGCCACCACACTGTAGGCATAGGCCGCGCCGACGCCGAGCATGATCAGCGTCCACATGTTGAACTTACGCGTCTTGAGCGACGTCCAGCCGCGATGGAAGAAGGGGCGCGCGGCCCAAAGGACGACCGGCGTTGCCAGCAGGAATTCAACGTACAACGCGACCGTTTCGCCCATGAAACTTCTGACGGGAAGGCCGATCATGGACCCCATAGCGATGATCAGAAGCGGCACGGCTGCCGCAGCGCTCACCCACATGCGCCGCGTGAAGTCGATGAGTTCGTGGTTGGGTTCATCGGATGCGCCGGCCATCGGCTCCAGCGCCATGCCGCAGATCGGACATGTGCCGGGACCTTCCTGGACGATCTCCGGGTCCATCGGGCAGGTATAAAGATTGCTCTTTGGCTTTCCTTCCCTCTTCCTCGCCCTGTTGCCGGAGAGGTAGAAATAGGGATCGGCCTCGAAACGGTCGTGGCACTTCTGTGAGCAGAAATGCCAGGTCTCGCCCTTCCAGTCGAAGGACGGCTTGCCCGCATCGAGCTTCACCGTCATTCCGCAGACGGGATCGATGGCTTCACCAGGACCAGCGGCCCTCACGGGTTCGTCGTGGCCGTGTCCCGAGCAGCAACCTTCATGGTCCTGGTCACTCTTTTGAGGATAATGATGGTCGTGTCCGCAAGACGACGGATTGGTGCTGGCCCTGGAAGTTTCCGGTGTCATATCGGCATCTCCGATTTTCACTGGAGATCAAGGTAATGTTTCCAGTGACTGGAATGTCAAGAAGGCGCCTCGATATAGCCGAGTGCTGACCAAATCTCCGCATCGGTCGACATTCTTTTACAATGGGGCATCAGTGACTTATAGCAACCAAGACCAACAGCCTCGGCAATCCCCTACTTGATACTCGGGGACACTAATTCGCCGGCGGATGACGCCAGGTGTGGTCAATTTCGCTGTGCGACGGCACTGGATGGTATCCATCCTGATCGCGCATTTTCCAATCGGATTCGCAGTCCAGGTCGGCACCATGGCAGTTGGCAAAGCTGTTGGCGTAAACATCTGCTCCGAGCATCAACTGCGTCCTCCCAGACCAATGCCCGCTACAAACCCCGAGCGATCCGGGAGGCATTCCTGGGATCGCTCTCGACGCCGATGGTAGTGTATGCCGGTCAGTGATGGTTCGCATAGTCGTTATTATTTGATGGAGACCTGCCGGTGGCTGGATCAGGGCATCGATGGCCCGCGTGATATCCGGCAGCAAACTTTGTCCGCAAACAGCTATAGACCACTCATTGCAATCAACTCACCGATGATGAGCACCACAGCGATCGCCATCGCTCCAAACAAGATGGCTCGCCAGTAACCTCCAAGACGCATTCCTCACTCCTTTGGCCCTGCCCCCAGCCTTAAGGCAAAGGCAGGCGCGCGCTCGTCTCTAACGCACGAGCCTCAATGGCACCAGATCGTTGCCGATCTCGGCAAATGCGTTGCGAAGCGCCGTCGTGTCGGATGCCATGTGGAAATCTGCGGGGTTGGAAGCGCAGGCGCGGAACATGTCCTGCACCCCCTTGTCGGTTTCTTTGTAGAGCACGGTGAAGATATGGATACCTTGCTTCTTCATGCGCTCACACATTTGGAGGGTCCACTCATTGAGCTTCTTCTCGGCATCCCCCTGGCTGCTGACGCCGGCGATCCGCTGGTCGGCAAGGAAGCCATAGGAACTGTAGTCGGATTTGTTGATCGTGTTGCTGGCACCGTAGGAGACATTGCGACCATCGGTCATCAGCACCACGAACTTGCCGACATTCTCCGGGTCGTGAGCGGCAGCCTGGGTGTAAGGCGGCTCTGGCGAGATCACCCGCCAGCCCCATGCCAGACCCTCGGCGATGTTGGTGCCCGACCCATTCCAGAACTTCATGGCATTGACGCCGGCTCGCACCGCGTCGAGATCGGCGGTCAGCGCGACAATCGGCGTCGGGCATGAGCGATTGGGCCCGCGGGACAATGATTTGCCTTCCTCCACGGATCTGACGGTAGGCTCGATATACTTGACGATCGATCGCTGCACCTTCTGCTCGCTGCCGGTCACGACATCGTTCAGCCAGGTGTTGTTGAACCACTTGGCGTCGTTGCCGCCGGTGAATGAGGACCCGCCCGGCTCGTCCGGCGCAAAATAGGGAACAAAGAGCGTATCCGGATTGGCTGGATTCGGTTCGGTCAGATCAAGGTTGAGCGGATAAGGCCGCGCCTCGACGCACCCTTTCCACTGCGTGCCGGATGCACTGAACAGTTCCATCTGGTGCGGATAGTCGATCTGGGCTTGGGCGATGAGATCACAAGCAGATCGCTTCCCCTCTGCTTCATCACTTTCTCCCTGATTTTTGCATGCGACAGCGTAGTCCTCTTCCCATTTGGTCGGCTGTCCCTTCGAACGGCGCTGGCGTTCAGCAGGATCAAGGAAGGTCCAGCCATTGTAGAGCGCCCCGCCTTCGGTATCGATCCACTCCGGATCGAAGCCATCGCCCTTCACATTGACAGCGGTCACGAAGGGCACCAAAGCTGCCTTGATGTCTTTGCCTTCACCGCTGGCCTCAATGGTGTTGAGTAGGCCGAGCGCTGCTCCTTTCAGCGTATCGATGCCGCCCTGCCCCATTGAACCGGTGTTATCCAGCACCATGGTGAGTTCGACCTTCCGCGTCGACTGTGCAGCAGCGGCGATGATGTGAAGGATCTGCTCTTCGGCCTGGCCGAGAACCAGTGTGTCGATGCGTGCTATGGCTTCCCCGGTGACCTCGAGCGAATTGAGACGTTCGTCGATCGTCAGGCTGCTCGACAGGAGATGAACCGAGCCTTGCGATTGCAATGAGGCGTTCAGCATGTCCTCGAACATGCTGTTGCGCTCCTCATCGCTAAGAGCCTTGCGTGTGGCGGCGAGAACAGCCGCATCCGTGATGTTCTGCAACTCCGTCTTCACCTGGCGCAGGTGAACAAGGTCAACCGCAACACCAACGGCCCCGACCATGACAGGCAGGGCGAACGCGGTGAGGACCGCGAAGTTGCCACGCCGGCATCTCAGCAACGAACCAAACATCCAACACCCCCAAAGCAAGAAAAATCCCTGCGAGGAATATGCAGATTCAGATACTAAAGAACGTGTTAACCCGCTTCCGCATGATGCAACGCGGTTGACAATGCGTGAACGGCGCGGGCCTTGCCACACCGCAGATGGGCAAACCAACTTGTAGTCCTAAGCCTCCGGTTGGAACGACCACCAGCACGAGCAAACGCGCAGCTGCAGCGGCTCCCGACATCGTGACAAAACTGGCATAAACTGTAAAAGACGCGGAGTTAGGCTGGCGGTCGATGCATGGTAGTTGTTGCGCCGCGCCGCCACTGTCGAGATCATGGCGTTGGAGTGATGTCGGAGGCTCTTTTAGTCTTCTCCTTGCCGGGGGGGGGTAAAAGAGTGGCAGCAGAGAAATTGATCGGCTATCCATATCCACTATTGTGAAGGTTCGGCAGGAGAAGTCGTGGGGCGCTGACGAAGATGACGGTAGGAGAACTGATTGCACGCTTGTCTGAGCTACCGGACGACGCGCCTGTGCTGACGATTGGCCGCTTCGGCGCTGGCTTTACCGACATCACGTTCCTTGAAATGGTGTCTGTCGTTAAGATTGAAGGGAGTGGCACGTTCGACTTTCTCGAGGCAAATCATCCCTGGGCGCGTCATTCGATTGGAGCCAGAATAGCAGCGGTTGCCATCGGGGTGCAGCCTTATTGACCATCCCATGCCTTCTGACTTGGGCAAAGTAAACGCCGACCTTTATGGGTTCCTGACCTGCAAACCCAATAGCATCGTCGGCGCGGTTCACCTGAAGGCCATGCCGGTCATCCTCACGACTGCTGAAGAGATAGAAGTCTGGCTGCGGGCCGAATGGTCCGAGGCGGCAAGCCTGCAGCGTCCACTGCCCGATAACGCAATTCAGTTCGTCGCCGCGGGAGCGTGGCAGGATGGAAGCGATCCTTGAGAAAGACATCTCTATGGTCAGACAACCGCGACGCACGAAGCGTAAGCTTGAGGACCAACGTCGGGTGCTAGGCGTCTCCGATCCATCTACCGGAACGAGGCACCTTGGCTGCGTGAAATCGATGAGAATGCTGGAAGCGCCGTCGTAATCAACGCAGCAAGAGCACGCAGCGTGTCGCGTCAAGTCAGCTGATATTGAGGTAAGAGGGATCGAAGTGGCCGGCCTCGTAAAGGCCGTCCAGGTCGAGGATGATGATCGCTCCTCCCGAAACAGCGATCAGGCCCAATCGGCGCAGTTCACTCAGGGTTCGGTTCGCATGCACGACCGAGATTGCCAGGCAGTCTCCAATCAATTGCTGCGTCAATGGCAATGCAAAACGATCACCATCGATAACCTTCGCTTGGCGGAGGCGGAAATGCATCTCGCAGATCAGGTGCGCCATACCTTCAACGGCGTTTCTATGGCCGACATTGGTCGTCCACTCGCGTTGAATAGCCTCGATCTCGAATGTCGCTACCTGCATGGCCCTGTCGATCGAGGAGGACGTCTCAAGCGTCCGCTTCATCGTCTTTCGGTCGATCACCGAAACCTCGCAGCGCGTCAGTGCGGTTACGGTATGATCAGCTCGCTGCACGATCGCCGGGTTGAGGCCGCAGATGTCGCCCGGTATGACCAGCCCAACGATCTGTCGATCTCCATTTTCGAGCTGCTTGGAGTGGTAAGCCCAACCGTCATAAAAGACGTGCCAGTTCTCGACGGGCTCACCTTCGCTGACAACCGAAGAGCCGCGCTCGAAAACAGTGCGGTTGGTTTCGCTTAGCCGATCCAGAACATCGCAGTCGGATTGGGAAAGGTCTGCGAAATCGCGCAATCGATAGGTGAGATGGTTCATGGAGCATCCTCGCCTGACATTGAGCCAGATAACACGCCGCTGAAGCGTCCCAGTACAAGCTATGTTAATGGATATTAGCGTTTCAAGATATTCTGATCAAAGCGGGAGCATCCTCTTCCCCAATCGGTTGGGACGATCCCATCATAAGAGGACGCCAACATGCCCAGGTATTACTTCAACACCAATCGGGACGGCCGTTGCTGCGAAGACGTTATTGGATTGGAGCTGGAGAACAGCGCTGAAGCCATGGCGAACGCCCGATGCGGACTTTCCGATATGGTCCAGGAAACCCTGAAAGAAAACGGGATCAAACGGACCGTCATGGACGTTGTCGGTGAGTCAAAGCAGTCAATTAGCCGCCTCGTCGTCGAGTTTCATGAAGATATTGTCCGACACTGAGTGATTGGAGAAAAAAGCCCGGCAGCCGAAGCGGCGCCGAGCGAAATTTGGCCGAAGCCAGCAGGGTGCCGGGGGAGGTGCGCCGGCCCCTCTTCCTAGCCGTAGTTCGCAATTATGCAAAAGGCAGCATTCACTGGTTGCGTCACCGTTGTTGCGGCGCTGGTGGTGTAATGATGGGGACCAGGTCGATCGAACTGGTTTTGCTCGTCTCGATCGATAAAAATGCAGAGATGGGTTGGTCGGCCGAGCGCGAGGGAGAAGCGGATGAAAACCAGCACCGCTGCCATCTATCTGACCGCAGAACTGGCTGCCGCAGCCTTCCACTTTCTCCGTTTCATAGGCGTCATGATGGTCGGGTTTCTCCCGCGCCTGTCGCGTGAAGGCGCGCGGCGATCGGCGCTTTGAAGTCGATTTCGGCTGATCGGGATAGAACTGCGCCATCCTGTCCATCGATTCTGGACTGCCGGCTCACGATCTTTGTCAGCAGGCCTATTCATTCGTTTCAGGTGAACTCACGAGCGCTTCGACAATCCTCGCGATCGATCGACAAATCCGCGTTCCGTTTCCGAAGAAGGAGGAATGGGGAAATCATGACCACTGGCATACCCTATACAGGGCCCAGCGGAAGCAAACCACTTCCAGCTGTCATCCACCTGAAGTGCGACATTTGTATCCTTGCAAAGGATCGGGCCAAGGCATAAAGCGGTATCGAAAATACCACTTTTCGCGAGATGCATATGCGGCTTTCGGATCGCCCTAGGCCAAAGCAGGAACTGCCTCCGGACCATCCTGGTCTTGATCGCGTGTTCATTGGCGGCCTGGTTCGAGAATTTTATAGCAGGGTGCGCACCAACGATCGTCTCGGTCCGATTTTTTCAAATGTCATCGGCGAAGCGTGGGAGCCGCATCTGGAAAAGATGACCGATTTCTGGTGCGCGGTGATCCTCAAGAACGGTGCATATAGCGGCCGACCTGTTCCCGCCCATCTCAAGCTGGATCAGGTGCGTGAGGAAGATTTCGATATCTGGCTCAGCATCTTCAGACGTACCGTGTCGGATCTGTGTGATCCGAAGCTTGCAGCAATTTTCATGGAGCGAGCAGAGCTGATCGCAAAGAGCTTAAAACTTGCCATGTTCTTCCGACTGCCCGCGACCGCGTCCCCTTCAAAGGATGGCTGAGTTGACACCTCGCGCTGCCAGCCCTTTCCCAGATTCGAGCGTCGCCTTCCTGGCTATCGCTTGGATGGGATTGCTTATCGGCGTTTCATTTCTTGCAACGCCCGTGAAATTCCAGGCATCATCGCTTGAGCTTCCGGTCGCCCTGGAGGTCGGACGCGTCACTTTCTCCGCCTTTTCCAAAGTGGAATGGTGCCTCTCGGTTCATCTCGGCCTAGCGGTGCTCTCCGCCCGAACGTCGCGAGTTGAGATGCTGCTCACTGGGATTGCGATCGTGATCGTTGCCGTCCAAACCTATTGGCTTCTGCCAGTCCTTGATGCCCGTATCGAGACGGTGATCGCCGGGCGATCGTTGCCGCCCTCGTCGCACCACATGCTCTATGCAGGCCTAGAGGTATGCAAGGCCGTAGGGCTGGCTATCCTCGGTCTTGTGTCGTTGTATCGACTAGGATGGTGCGACAGGCCTGAGGCCGGGACGAGTAGCCCATGAAACTGACGCTACATACTGATTATGCGCTACGTATGCTGATGTTCCTTGCTGTCCAGGAACGGGGGCCGGTTACCGTTTCGGACGTCGCCGACTCCTACGGCCTGTCTCGCAATCATTTGCTGAAAGTGGCGCTGAACCTTGGACGGCTGGGATACCTCACGACAACTCGCGGTCGGTCCGGAGGAATTGCTCTCGCATTGCCGCCCGAGAACATCAATATCGGCGACGTGGTGCGGGGAATGGAAGACGGTTTTGCACTGGTCGAATGTATGCGTCCTGACGGTGGCACATGCGTGATAACCTCGGCATGCAGACTGCGGGTTGTTATGCGGGAGGCGACGCAGGCATTCCTGTCGGTTTTCGACAGATATACCCTTGCAGATCTTTCACAAAACGAGGGTGAACTTTCAGCTATCCTTGAAAAAGGGTCTTCACCCCCCGACACTACGGCCACGTCATGATGGGATACAACATGCTTTCACCGGGATGGCGTTGCGATGATTAAGAATTTGACCTCCGGCGAGCGCGAGATCTCGATTTTCATCCTTGTGCTGGTCGCGATCGCAGGACTTGCCATGGCTGCGCTCGGCCGAGCCGACCCTTTAGGCACCCAAGGATGGATCGTCATCCTTCTTGCCGGCAGCCTCCTCTGGTTGATATTCCGGGCGGCCTTCGAGCCTGAGCCGGTCGAAGAAAGGCTAACATCCTATTACGACGACCCCATCAAGATCGGTATCGCCCTGTCGATGTTCTGGGCGGTCTTTGGAATGTTCGTCGGCGTCTGGGTAGCGGCCCAGCTCGCATGGCCAAATTTGGCATTCGATGCTGCGTGGTCGAGCTTCGGTCGTCTGCGGCCTGCCCATACGACAGGTGTGATATTCGGCTTCGGCGGCAATGCCCTTATCGCGACTTCGTTTCATGTAGTGCAGCGCACGTCGCGCGCCCGGCTTGCCGGCCAGCTAAGCCCGTGGTTCGTGCTGTTCGGCTACAACCTCTTCTGCATCCTTGCTATCTCCGGCTACCTGCTCGGCATCACCCAATCCAAGGAATACGGCGAGGCCGAGTGGTATGCCGACATCTGGCTGGTGATCGTTTGGGTGACCTATTTCGTCCTCTACATCAGGACGATCGCGCGTCGGAAGGAACCGCACATCTATGTCGCCAACTGGTACTTCATGGCGTTCATACTGGTCGTGGCGATTCTCCACATCGTCAATAACCTCGCCGTCCCCGTCTCATGGGGCCACGCCAAGAGCTACACGATCTGGCCGGGCGTGCAGGACGCCATGGTGCAGTGGTGGTACGGGCACAATGCGGTTGCCTTCTTCCTCACCGCCGGCTTCCTCGGCATGCTCTATTACTATTTGCCGATTCGTGCGCAGCGGCCGATCTTCTCCTACAGGCTATCGATCCTGAGTTTCTGGGGCATTACTTTCTTCTATATGTGGGCGGGCTCGCACCACTTGCACTACACCGCTCTTCCCCACTGGGTTCAGACGCTAGGGATGACTTTTTCCGTGATGCTGTTGGTGCCTTCCTGGGCGTCAGCGGGCAACGCCCTTTTGACGCTCAACGGAGCTTGGCATCGAGTGCGGGACGACGCGACGCTGCGTTTCATGATGGCCGCCGCGGTCTTCTACGGCCTGTCGACCTTCGAAGGATCCTTTATGGCGATCCGGCCGGTGAACTCGCTCTCGCACTACACCGACTGGACCGTTGGACATGTACATGCCGGCGCGCTCGGCTGGGTCGCACTCATCACATTCGGCTCTCTCTACACGCTGGTACCAAATCTATGGAAGCGCGAGCGCATGTATTCGGCAAAGTTGGTCGAGGTTCACTTCTGGCTCGCAATCGCTGGAACGCTGATCTACGTCTTCGCGATGTGGAACTCCGGTATCATCCAAGGGCTGATGTGGAGAACCTACACCGACGAGGGGGCACTCGCCTATTCGTTCACAGACTCGCTGGTGGCGATGTACCCCTATTATATCGCCCGCGCCGTTGGAGGGTTGCTCTTTCTGATGGGCGCAGTGATCGGCTGCTACAACATGTGGATGACGATAAAGTCCGTCCCACTCGCCGCGCGCGCGGATGACGCGCCGGTCGCATCCGCCGCCGTGCCAGGAGAATGACGGATGCCTGAGTTATTCCACCGCAAGATCGAGCGATCGGCTATCCTCTTCGTGCTCGGCATCATCGCGGCAGCGAGCGTCGGCGGTATCGTCGAAATCGCTCCCCTCTTCACCATCGACGAAACGGTGGAAGAAGCACCCGACATGCGTGTCTACACGCCCTTGGAATTCGCCGGCCGCAACATCTACATCCGTGAGGGCTGTTATGCCTGCCACAGCCAGATGATCCGCACATTGCGCGATGAGGTCGAGCGCTACGGTCCCTACTCGCTCGCGGTCGAGTCGCAGTACGATCGCCCGATGCTCTGGGGATCGAAGCGCACCGGTCCCGACCTCGCCCGCATCGGCGGCAAGTATTCCGACTTCTGGCACGTCGCTCACCTCACCAATCCTCGCGACGTAGTGCCGGAGTCCAACATGCCGGCCTACCCGTGGCTGGCGCGTACCTCCTTGAGAACGGAAGATCTGCCCCTGCATCTTGCGGCGCAGCAGTCGCTCGGCGTCCCCTACACCGATGAGATGCTCGAAAACGCCGCCCGTGATGCCTACGGGCAGGCGACACCAGATACGGACCAAGCCGCCGGCATCGCGGAACGCTACGGCGAGGAGACCAATGTCAGCGCCTTCGACGGCGTAAGGACCCAGGTCACCGAGATGGACGCGCTCGTCGCGTATCTGCAGGTGCTCGGGCGTCTCACGGATGCCGCCTATCAAGACACGGCGGCTCCAGAAGAGGCGCCGGAGCCGATCGAATAAGGGCACAGGAGAACGTCATGGATTTCGACTACGACACAGTCGTCGCGTTCTCGAAGACTTGGGGCCTATTCTATATGATGGCCTTTTTCCTCTGTGTCTGCGTCTACGCGTTCTGGCCCAGCAATCGGCAGCGGTTCGACCGGGCCAAGCACAGCATCCTCGATCGGGACGACGAACCATGGCAGAAGTAGAACGCGATCCCGTCAGTGGCCGCGAGACCACGGGCCACGAGTGGAATGGCATCAAGGAACTCGACACGCCCGTCCCGCGCGGTGTCCTCATGTTCCTGATCGTGACCCATGTCTGGGCGATCACATGGTGGTTCTTTGTTCCCGCGTGGCCGCTGGGGGAGACCTACACTAAAGGCCTTCTCGGGGTAAACCAGAGAACGACGGTCGAGGAACGGGTGGTTGAAGCGCAGCAGGAACGGTCGACTTGGATGAGCCGCCTCGAAAATGAGCCCTATGAAGTCATTCTCGCCAATGAGACACTGATGGAGACGGTGCGCGATACGGGACAGCAACTCTTTGGCGACAACTGCGCCGCCTGCCACGGACGCGACGGCAAGGGGCGCGCGAACTATCCCGACTTGACCGACGACGACTGGCTGTGGGGCGGTAGCCCCGATCTGATCGAGCAGACAATGCGCGTTGGCATCAACACCGCTCACCCTGAAAGCCGCATAGCCCAGATGCCCGCTTTCGGTCGCGACCAGATGCTCGAGCGCGACCAAGTCAGGAACGTGGCTGCCTACGTCTATTCGTTGAGCCATCCGGACTATTCGACGCCGGAGACCCTAGAACGCATCGAGGCCGGCCAAGAAGTGTTCGTCACCACTTGCGCGGCATGTCATGGCGAGACTGCCGAAGGGAGCCAAGAGATGGGCGCGCCCAATTTGACGGACCCGTACTGGGTGTATGGCGGTGATCTCGACACCATTATCGCCTCCGTGCACGGGGGCCGGCAGGGGCATATGCCGACATGGGACGAGCGGCTGACGACCGCCGAGATCCGGACACTTGCGGTCTACGTTCATGATCTGGGGGCGCAGCAGCCATGATCGCGTCTGCGAAGCAGTTCCGCCAGAGGACATGGCTGGCCTGGATCCTCATCCCGGCAGGGCTGCTGCTGTTCGCAGGCGCGAATGCGCATCTGGTCTATGTGGCATTCCAGTCGCAGCCGGACTGCGTTGAACATCTGAAAACCGTGGGCGACGGCGAAGGCTATCGTGCCGCCAAGTCGGCGTGCTGAGGAGGAAGAGGATGGGCGAGACCGACACGTCGTACTGGCTGCTCAGCGAGACCTCGGGAATAGGCGAGACGCGCGACCCGGAGCTTCAGCGCCATCTCCCGCTCTTCGAAGGAATCCGCTGGTTGAAGGCGGGCTGGCGCGATTTCTGGAACCGGCCCGGCTCCAGCATCGCATACGGGCTAGGCGTCTTTCTCCTGTCAATCCTGTTCGTCTGGACGCTCGTGGCCTTCGGGCGTGACTATATCCTGTTTCCTTCGTTTGCTGGCTTCGTAATCGTCGCTCCTTTCCTCGCTATCGGCCTCTACGAAAAGAGCCGGGCGATCGGCGAGGGCCGGGAAGCTGGATTTGGCTCCATGCTCCGCGTTCGGCCGAGCGCCGGCGCACAGGTCTTCTTCACAGGCCTGCTCCTCTGCATGCTCCTGCTTCTGTGGCACCGGGCGGCGGTTCTCCTCTGGGCACTCTTCTTCGGCGTCACAGCGTTTCCCGGCCTTGACGGAGTTGTGGGCGCACTGTTCGGGACGTATTATGGATGGACGATGCTGGTCGTGGGCACCACCATTGGTGGCCTGTTCGCGGCTTTCGCATTCGCGATCAGTGTGTTTTCCGTGCCGATGATGCTTGACCGTAGAGTCGACGCGCTGACCGCCATGGCCGCCAGCATGAAACTTGTGTGGAACAACTTCGAGCCGATGATTGCCTGGGGCGCGATGGTGCTCGTTCTCTTCGCCGTTTGCGTCGCCACGGGTCTCATCGGAATGATCGTAATCTTCCCCCTGCTTGGCCACGCCACCTGGCACGCCTACCGTGCGGTGGCACGATCGGAGGCTTGACGCCATGAGCTGCTGCGCGCCGGGCACCAAGACCGGAGTGAAGTTGGCACGATTCGACGACATATCCGCGCGTGAGGTGTTTCTCGCGAGCCGCGACCTCGGCGGCGGCATCTTTCAGACGGACTATTCCGTGCCGCAGGCCCGGTGCGGGGCCTGTATCGCTACGATCGAAGGCGCACTGCAACAGCTCGATGGTGTCGTCGCTGCGCGGGTGAACCTGACGGCTCGGCGGGTGGTGGTGAAGTGGAAGGAGGAAGGAGGCGTTCCTCCGTTGCTCACCGCCATCAAGGCTGCCGGCTACGACGCCTGCCTGCTGCAGGATGTCGAAGAAGGCCGCGACCCTGAGATGTCACGCCTGTTGCGGGCAACGGCCGTAGCGGGCTTTGCGGCCATGAACATCATGCTGCTATCGGTCTCGGTTTGGTCGGGAGCCGACGCGCAAACGCGCAACTCGTTCCACCTCATTTCGGCCTTCCTTGCCGTGCCCGCCGTCGGCTATTCCGGACGAGTGTTCTTCGCTTCGGCTTGGCATGCTGTCCGAAAACGCACCGCGAGTATGGACCTTCCAATATCGATTGGCATCCTGCTCGCCTTGGGACTTAGCTTGTATGATACCTTTACCGCCAGACCCCACGCCTATTTCGACGCGGTGACGTCGTTGATCTTCTTCCTGCTGGCCGGGCGCACGCTCGACCATGCCATGCGGCGCAAGGCACGAAACGCCGTCACGGGTCTAGCAAGATTTATGCCTCGCGGCGCGACAGTTGTGGGCTCCGGTGGAGAGAATGAATTCCGCGAGATCTCCGACATAGAGGCTGGCGACTTGGTCATGATCGCTCCCGGCGATCGAGTCCCCGTGGATGGCGTCGTCGTCAAAGGGACCGGAAGCCTGGACGTTTCTTTGGTGACGGGAGAGGCTGCTCCAGAGATCGCTTATCCGGGCAGCGCCGTACTGTCCGGGACGCTGAACCTTGAGAGCTCTCTCATCGTTCGCGCCGGGCGAAAGGCGCGCGACTCCTTCCTCGCCGACATGACGCGGCTGATGGAGGCAGCCGAGGATGGTCGCGCTCGTCACCGCCGCATTGCCGACCGCGCGGCAGCGCTATACTCCCCCATTATACATCTGCTAGCACTTCTTACCTGCGCCGGCTGGTTACTCACGACCGGCGATTTGCACCGGTCGGTTACCGTCGCCATCTCTGTCCTCATCATCACCTGCCCGTGCGCGCTGGGTCTTGCCGTACCGATGGTCCAAGTGGTCGCCGCACGCCGCCTGTTCGACCTTGGTATCACGCTGAAGGACGGCAGCGCGCTGGAGCGTCTAGCGGAGGCCGATGCGGTCGTCTTCGACAAAACAGGCACACTGACTGCGGGAACAATGCGCGTCGGAAACCATACGATCGTCTCACAAGACCTAACGGCTGCGGCCGCTCTCGCCTCATATTCCCGGCACCCTGCCTCGCGCGCAGTCGCCGCGATGAAGTCCTCTCGGGTAAATGTCCACAATGTCCGGGAAGAGCCGGGGTTTGGGATCGAAGGGCGCGTAAACGGCAACTTCTACAGACTCGGGCGGAAAAATTGGGTTTCCGCCGTCCCGACCGACGCCTCCGACGAAGCAGCCGTTTGGCTCTCGAAGGACGGCAAACCCGCGGGATGGTTTGCGATCGCGGACGAGCTGCGTTCCGGCGCGACCGAAGCGGTTAAACAGCTAGCCCTTTTGGGGCTGAGTGTCGAGGTTCTTTCGGGCGACCGATCCGAGGAAGTCGACAGGGTCGCGGCCGCGCTAGGCATCCGGGAGGTTCGCCATGGCGCTACTCCCGAAGATAAGGTCAAACGTCTGACGGAGTTAAAGGCGGCTGGGCGACAGGTGGTGATGGTGGGCGACGGCCTGAATGACGCCCCTGCCCTGGCGGCCGCGCATGTCTCCGTCGCACCATCGTCAGCGGCGGATGTAGGCCGCAATGCTGCCGACCTCGTGTTTCTCGGCAAGAACCTGGAAGCCGTCCCGAAGGCGGTTGAGGTCGCCCAGGCTGCAAGACGCCTCGTGCGCCAGAACCTCGTCCTTGCCGTTGGCTACAACGTGTTGGTGGTGCCGCTGGCGGTCCTCGGCCACGTCACACCGCTGATGGCCGCGGTCGCGATGTCGATCTCTTCCGTCGTAGTAGTGGCGAACGCGCTCCGCCTGACACGGAAAAGGTTATCCGCCGCTCCAATTCTCCGGCGTGGCGGGCTTTCCCTTGTGGAGGCTGCATGAATTATCTCGCTTGGCTGGTTCCGATCGCGCTGAGCATGGGCCTTGTAGGACTGGCGGCGTTCCTTTGGTCGATGCGGAGCGGCCAATACGAAGATCTCGACGGAGCCGCCGAGCGCGTCCTACTTTTCGACGCCGCGAACAAACCCCTCCACCGCGATAAATCGAGCGACGAAGAACACGCGGAGAAACTCCGCCAATAGGCTGATGCTTCGCGAGGCGTCGTCGTTCAGCCAAACCAAGATGAAGGAATCAGAAAGTGACACCAGCAACAGATCGACCGTTTGATTGGGTGGCGGCGCTGGCACTCGCTCTGGGAGCGGCGGTAATGGTCCCCAGTCTTGCTGCCGTGGCCGTGACCCTTTTTGCTGCGTTCTCAACGTTGCTCTAATTCTTTCCCATCAAGCCTGCAAAGCGAGTTCTAATCTTCCATGATGATGCCGTGGCATGGGACTACAGCGAAGTAGGTCTGAATAGCCCCTAGATTTGTGGACGCCTTCTTCCCTAATTTTGAGGCAAGGAGGCCATGATGGGGACCGGCAATTTCAGTGACGATTTCAAGCGTGATGCTGTCGCGCAGATCACCGAGCGGGGTTACCCGGTCGCGGAGGTCTCGAGGCGGCTGGGGGGAAAGCCAGCACTCGCTTTACACGTGGAAGAGGAAGTTCGCGAAGCTATCGGGGGGCGATGGCGATCAGTCGACAGAGATCCGGCGTCTGAAGAAGGAACTGGCGCGCGTCACCGAGGAGCGCGACATCCTAAAAAACCGTCGCAGGGCCGTGGCCCGCCTGTGCGCGGTAGAAACACCTGCTACTCTCGCATGCGGAGGGGTGTTGCCACTGATCTAACGGCGTTGAGATGCTGGCGGCTACACCCTCCAAATCCGTGGCACGAGTGGATGACGGACACCGACTGAATGGGCGACGTCGTTCATTGGCGGAACATTTCCCGACAAAGTCGATTGGAGGAAGCAGCCCAGGAGGACTGAACGATGCCGGCCTACCCCCACAGAAGAAATTTGCGTGCACCGATAAGTGACGAACACGACGACGGAGGCTTTGGCCATACGCCATGGGGAGTTGGCCTCCAGAACCGTTTTCCTAAGACTTTTGTGCCGGGCGAAACGCCGGCGCCACCTTCGCAATTCGACGCAAGAATGCACACCTCAATGCCGCGATCCGCGCTGGACCGTCTACGCGCAGGCATTCAGAGGTGGCTCAGACGGAAATGATGTTGAACGTCTATCGATCTTCGCAGAATCCAAGATTGTGCCGGCGTGGCCACAGTGTCAGCGGCGCAATAATGGAGAGAGCTCATACCGTCAATGAGGTGTACTATCAAACGCATCGATCAGGATATTCTGCACTGCCACGGGACGCGCCCGTTTCATACTCATAACGCTCGTTAATTTACTCTAGGTGACCGACTCATAACTCCGCAGCCAGATGCGGATTGATGCGAGTTGGACGGATGCGAGGAAGTTATCGTCGCGCTTGTCGTATCGGGTGGCGATGGCCCTGAAGTGTTTGAGTTTATTGAATAGCCGCTCAACTGCGTTGCGCTGGCGGTAGACCCACGCGCTGAAGGGGAAGGTTTTGACGCGGTTCGGCATGAGGCGGATGTTGGCCCATGCGCCGCGTTCGGCCATTGCCGCGCGCAAGGCGTCGCCGTCGTAGGCGCGGTCGGCAAGAAGGATATGCCCGGCCTCCAGCGTTTCGAACATGTCGGCGGCCGAGCGGCCGTCGTGAGCCTGGCTTTCGGTCAGTTTCAGCCGGATCGGACGACCCTCGGCATCGACAAGCGCATGGATCTTGGTGGTCAGGCCGCCGCGCGAGCGACCCATGCAACGGGATCGCTCGTCTTTTTTTGGCCGTTGGCGGCGTGCTGGTGGACGCGGATCGAAGACGAGTCGATCATCTGCACGTCGCCGTCGTAAGCGGCGGATAAGGCTTGAAGAATGCGCGCCCAGTGGCCCGCCCTGCGCCACCGATTGAAGCGGTTGACGCAGGTCGCGTGCGGACCGTAACGCGCCGGGATATCGGCCCAGGGCGCGCCCGTGCGAAGCCGCCAGAAGATGCCGTTCAGAACCTTGCGGTCATCGGCGCGCGGCACACCGCGCACCTTCGTCGGAAGCAGCGGCTGGATCACCGACCACTCGAAATCCGTCAGATCAAAACGGGCCATGTTCACCTCCTGCAGATTGCAGCAAAGGAATCACAACAAAGCGCCCTTGGGAATCCCGTTTATGGGTACGTGACCTAAGCGGCACCGACTAGGCAATCAGTGTCTTTGCCATCGACTTGAACAGCGCCCAAACGCTCGACAAACGTGGTCACCCACCATTTCGCATCCTGCTTTTTAATGCGTGCTAACAGCGCTGTGTGGCGGTCTTGTCTTTCTTCGAGCGGCATAATCAGCGCCGCATGAAGTGCCTTTGCAACGCTGTCGATATCGTACGGATTGACCTGCAACGCTTCTTCCAGTTGTTCAGCTGCCCCCGCAAATCGTGAGAGGACCAGAACACCCGGATTTTTAGGGTCCTGGGCCGCCACATACTCTTTGGCCACAAGGTTCATTCCATCACGCAGCGGGGTCACTAGGCCAACATTGCTGGTCTGAAAAATTCCCGCGAGCTTGTCTCGGGATACGTTGCGGTGAATGTACTTGATTGGCGTCCAGTTGAAATCTGCGTGTCGTCCGTTGATAGCACCGGCAAACCTTTCGAGTTCAACGCGAATATCGGCGTAGGCAGCCACTTCTTCGCGTGTCGGAGGCGCAATTTGAAGATAGGATACGGTGCGCTGATGCTCTGGATAGAGTTCGAGCAGCCTGTCGAAGGCACGCATTCGCTCGGGGAGACCCTTGGAATAATCCAGCCGATCCACGCCGACAATCTGCGAGCGTCCAAGAATGCCCCGCCGAATGCGATCGATGAGAATATCGTCTCCAGCAGACTGGCTCAATCTGGAGAAGTCTTCGACATCAATCCCTATGGGAAACGCGTCGGCCTGACCATACAACGTGTCGCCAGCACAGGAGAAGTGGTGGCCCAGATAATTGTTAAAATTCTCGAGATCGGCCTTGGTTTGAAAGCCAATGAGATCATGCGCCAGAAGCGCATTTATCAGCTCAAAATGTTCGGATGTCGCCGACAATATTTCGTGCGGGGGAAACGGTATATGCAAGAAGAACCCGATGCGCTGCCGGCACCCGACGCGGCGGAGTTCCTCAGCAAGAGTGAGGAGGTGATAGTCATGGATCCACACGATGTCGTCTTCGCGCAATTGCGGAGCGAGATGGCGAGCGAACATTGCATTCACCCGCCGGTAGCCAGCATATGCGGCTCTATCATGCTGCGTCAGGTCGAGACGATAGTGAAATAGAGGCCAGAGGACGGCGTTGGCATAGCCGAGATAATATTGTTCGTAATCTTCACGCGTCAGCGGCAAAGACACCATCTGTACGTTGTCGAACTGTTCGATATGCGGCTGTTCGGGCGGCGAAGCCTCGATCTTGCCATTCCACCCGAACCAAAGTCCCCCACGACAGCGCATCGCGTCGGCAAGACCGACCGCAAGGCCGCCTGTCTGTGTGCGCTTTCGCAGATCGGCCACACGGTTCGATACGATTACCAATCTACTCATGACACGGCCGTCTCTGGCTGATGGGAAATCTTGGCCGCGTCAAGCCGTCCGGACAGCGTCTTCAGCCAACGCAGAAATGCCTCAACGTCGGCGAAACGAAATCGGGCGGACGTTTCTCCGGTACCTACCTTGATGGTGAGTCCACCGAGTTCCTGGACCACAGGAAAGGCGCTCTCGTCCGTAGCGTCGTCCCCGGCAAATAGCGGAACTCGACCGGCAAAGGGCGGTCTCTGCATCAGCTGCTTGATTGCGTTGGCCTTGTCGCCCTCGCCCGCGGTAAGTTCCAAAACCATCTTGCCGGCAATAAGTTTGAGCATCGGAAACGCATTAAGAATGTCCTGCATGAGGCGCTCGCAACTCGCCTTCCTATCGGGGGCCTGCCGATAGTGCAGCGCCACAGAGCAAGACTTTCGCTCCACGATCAGCCTGCCATCGCTTTGAGCAAAGCGGCAAAGGCGTTGATCGGCCTTTTGCAGCGCCTCTTCGTCGATGGGCCTTCTCATAACCGGCTCACCTGGCAGGGACAGTTCCAGCCCGTGTGACCCCGCCAATGGGACAGTAACCGGCGCCAGAAAACACCGAAGCTTATCAACCGGCCTGCCCGAGATCACAGCGAGTGCTCCATCGGTATTCCGATGCAATTGATCCAGCAAATCGATTGTCGTCCGATCAACCACTATTTCGTCAGGACGTGTTGCGATGGGAACCAGCGTACCATCGAGGTCCAGAAAGATCGCGAGTTCCGCGGCGGACGAGGCAGCTTCGTCGATAGCTGGCTTCAGCATGGATATTCCTGCTCCGGTTAACAACGGTGTCCCAATAAGCAGACTGGAACACTCGTCGAATATCGGACCACTAAGTCATGATTGAACATGTTGTTCCGCAGCCACGATCAACAAATGCGCTCCACCTTCACTCGTCGATCGAGATTTCGGGACAATCAAAACGAGCATGGAAAAAGAGGCCTTCAGTCGCGTCCGTGGTTACGGTGAGTGTCCACATGGCGGCTTGATGGCGTTGGCCGGCGAGTATCATGTCAGATGCATGCCAAACGCCGATGCCTGGATCTAGCTCGACTGTGTCGGAGATTTGGAAGTAATTGTGGAATATGTCGCGGAGCGGAAGCAGCAAAAACGTCTTCCGGCCTGCCCTTAACCAACTTGATGCCTCGGAAACCGCTATAACGACGCCACGGCAGCGTAGTTGAACGCGCCGGTGGCTCCGATGCACCATGATCTTGGCTCCCGGCGAGGCGAGATCTGCCGATGCCTCAGATAAAGGACGATGTCCCGCTGGCAGTTCAGGATGTGACACGTGCATGCTCAGTGGCTCCCACGACGAGCTATGAGACGGTTCTCAACCGGTAAATTCCCAGCGATAGTTCGGACGCAATCCTCCACAGCCACCCGATCGTCCTGCGTCAATACCTCGCCGGTGAGCACCAAGCGATCGTTCGTCACGGTGGCGGCGACATCTGCCGCGTCGAAGGAACGTGACTCGCCTAGGGAATCGGCGATTTTCTTTTCCAAGCTCGCCGCTTCAGAGCCCGATTGGAGCCCGTCATCATTGAAATTGACGTGTTCTCCTGAACGCAGGCTGCATCTGGGTTTAAAAGACATGAGCGTTGCCTCCGATGGTTAGTGAGCCAGAGTCAAAAACATTGGGTGGAACGGTCGGTTCAAACTGAGAGGTTTCATGAATGTTCCAGGAGATCACTTCCAACGATTGCAGGTGGATGGATGCTGCCCGTTAGTTTTGTTGGATATGGCCTGCTGCCGGTTTCGTGGCACCGAGATAAGGTGTTTGACGGAATTGGAGAATGGGAATGCGACGAAGGAAGCTCAGCCGCGAGTTCAAGCTTGAGGCAGTGAGGCTGGTGAACGATCGGGGCGTTACGGTGGCGCAGGCTGCCCGTGATCTGGATTTGCACGAGAACGTGCTTCGCAAATGGATCCGGGAGCTCGGTGCCGATCCGCAGCATGCGTTTCCTGGCCATGGGCAGATGAAGCCGGAGCAACTCGAGATTGACCGGCTGCGCAAGGAAGTGGCGAAGCTGAGGGCGGAGCGCGACATCCTAAAAAAGGCCGCAGCCTACTTCGCGAGGGAAACGATATGAGGTTCGCTTTCATTGCGAGGCACCGTTCGATCTGGCCGGTGGCATGGCTGTGCGACGCGCTGGATGTATCCCGGTCGGGCTTCCATGCCTGGCTCAACCGAAGCCCCAGCAACCGCTTGCGGCAGGATGAGGAACTGGTGACGGTGATCGATCGCAGCTTCAAGAGCAGCGACCGAACCTATGGTGCTCGCCGCGTCTGGCACGACGTTCTGGCCGAAGGTCTTTCCTGCGGCCTTCATCGTGTCGAGAGGCTCATGCGGGAGAACGGGCTTCGTGCCCGGCCGCGCCGTCGTGGGTTGCCGAAGGACATTGGCGAGCGGGCGGCAGTGTCAGGCAACCTCCTCGACCGCGTCTTCGAGGCATCGGCCCCGAACCAGAAGTGGATCGCCGACTTCACCTACATCTGGACCGCCGAAGGCTGGCTCTACGTTGCCGTAGTGATCGACCTGTTCTCCCGCCGTGTCGTCGGCTGGGCGATGAAGGCGGAGATGACGGCACAGCTCGTCACCGACGCCCTCATCATGGCGATCTGGCGCCGAGGCAAGCCGGACAGCTTGCTCCATCATTCGGACCAGGGATCGCAATACACCAGCGAGCAGTTCCAGCGCCTGATGGCCGACCACGGCATCACCTGTTCGATGAGCCGGTCGGGCAACGTCTGGGACAATGCTGCGATGGAGAGCTTCTTCTCGTCGCTGAAAACCGAGCGGACAGCCCGAAAGGTCTACAGGACGAGAGATGACGCCAGGGCCGACGTGTTCGACTACGTCGAGCGCTTCTACAATCCTCGGTGAAGGCACTCGACACTGGGCTATATGAGCCCCGTCGAGTTCGAGGAGCGAGCTATGCTAGCTTAACCGGGTGTCCGAAAAACCGGCAGCAGGCCAATATGACAAAGCGTCCCCGGTGACTGATCGGCATCAACCGATACCCACACAGCGGATGGATAGTGATGCTGGAACAAGCGTTCGCGAGAGATGTTCGGTCGGCAGTTGATAGCGAACCACTAGGAAGGGATCACCTATGGCATCCGGCGAAACTCCCAAACGCGATATATCGACGCTTCACGATCAGAAGCTAGAACGCGGCAACGGCGGCGAACTTCATCAAACATCGGAGGGAGACATCCCCATCTTGACCACCGCTCAAGGAGGGCCCGTCGCCGATGACCAGAACACCCTACGCTACGGTGAGCGCGGGCCGTCACTGATTGAAGATTTCCATTTCCGCGAAAAGATCTTCCATTTTGATCACGAACGGATACCGGAGCGGGTGGTCCACGCCAGGGGCTATGGCGCGCACGGTTATTTCGAGACGTACGAATCGCTCGCGGAGTTCACACGTGCTGACCTTTTCCAGCGCCCAGGCGAAAAGACGCCTGCCTTCGTCCGATTCTCAACGGTGGCCGGATCAAAAGGTTCGTTTGACCTCGCCCGGGACGTAAGAGGCTTCGCCGTCAAAATCTACACCAAGGAGGGCAACTGGGATCTGGTGGGCAACAATATCCCGGTGTTCTTCATTCAGGACGCAATCAAGTTTCCCGACATGGTTCATGCGGTTAAGGAAGAGCCGGATCGGGCGTTTCCGCAAGCCCAGTCGGCCCACGACAACTTCTGGGATTTCATTTCGCTCACTCCAGAATCCATGCACATGATCATGTGGATCATGTCGGACAGAGCTATTCCCCGCTCATTTCGCTTCATGGAGGGCTTTGGAGTTCACACATTCCGTTTGCTTGATGCGAACGATAAATCGACTTTCGTAAAATTCTTTTGGAAGCCGAAGCTCGGTTTGCAGTCAGTCGTCTGGAACGAAGCCGTAAAGATCAACGGTGCGGATCCGGATTTCCATCGACGCGACCTTTGGGACGCCATTCAGGCTGGAGACTTCCCCGAATGGGAACTATGCGTTCAGCTGTTCGATCAGGACTTCGCCGACAATTATGATTTTGACGTTCTCGATCCAACCAAGATTATTCCTGAGGAGCTGATCAAACCACGGCCGGTGGGACGCCTTGTCCTCGACCGGATGCCGGACAATTTCTTCGCGGAAACCGAGCAGGTCGCGTTCATGACTCAGAACGTGCCCCCGGGCATCGACTTCTCCAACGATCCCTTGCTGCAGGGTCGCAACTTCTCCTATTTGGATACCCAGCTCAAGCGACTCGGTTCGACAAACTTTACTCACCTGCCAATCAATGCGCCGAAGTGCCCGTTTCACCACTTCCAGCAAGACGGGCATATGGCGATGCGCAATCCGACCGGCCGCGCCAACTACCAGCCAAACTCGTGGAATGAAGGTCCGCGGGAAGATCCCACACGCGGGTTCCGCTCATACAGGGATGAGAGTGACGGACCGAAGGCGCGACTTCGCCCCGAGAGCTTTGCCGATCATTACAGTCAGGCGCGCCAGTTTTACGAGAGCCAAACCGCCACAGAGCAAGATCACATCGCGATGGCTCTGACGTTCGAACTTTCAAAGGTAGAGACGCTTGTAATACGCGAACGTATGGTCGCTCATCTGTTGAACATTAACGAGGATCTCGCGAAACAAGTCGCAAGCAAGCTTGGGATTGTGGAAATGCCGAGCCCCGTTGATGCAGCGATCAAGCCGCGCCGCGACCTGCCAGTTTCGGATGCTTTGTCGATCATCAAGAATGGCCCGAACAGCTTCAAGGGGCGAAAGGTTGGCGTTCTGGTGACCGACGGCTGCGACGGCGGCCTGGTGAAAAGTTTAGCTTCCGCTCTGAATGCGGAGGGCGCGATGATGGAAATCGTGGCACCGCGTGTGGGCGGTGTCCAAGCAGATGACGGCAGCCACATTGAGGGCAACCAGATGATCGATGGGGGACCATCAGTCCTCTACGACGCCATCGCGATAATCGTCAGTGCTAAAGGAGCCGAACAGTTAAGAGGCGAAGCCACAGCACGTGACTTCGTCGCCGATGCTTTCGCGCATTGCAAATTCATTGCACATGTCGAGGCAGCTAAGCCGCTGCTCGAGAAGGCGGGGGTTGCGCCCGACAAAGGTGTTTTCACGCTGAAAAACGATGCCGATATCGACAACTTTCTCGAAAGCTGTCGTTCATTGAGGCATTGGACGCGGGAGCAAAACGTAAAGCAATAATCCCTATTCAGCGGGGCACCGCGGGAAGCGTCCCAGCACGGCAACACCCGTGCGGTTATGCCAAAACCTCGGAAGGGGCGCGGAGGCTTTCCGCGCCCCCGTCGGGGAGCCTCTATGATGTGAATGAAATCTATCAGCCCAACTCGTCTTGGATTTCTCGGCCGCTGCAACATTCAGGAGCTTCATCACAATGCACAGGAGCATGCGATTGAGCTGCCTCCCATTTCAGACGGACAGTTGAACTGGCCCCATTTTCGACCTGAGGTGCTCCCGGAATCTAGACCGCCCGGCTGGAGGAATTTCGGGGCTTGGGCTCATGGCGGATTGGATGCGCCGGAGCCATTCATGAGCGATATCGGCGGCTTGTTGCCGATGGCGCTGTGAGGACGGACCTCGTTGTACAACTCGACGACAGAACGCCCACGGGAACGGTTTTGAACGCGAGCTTCATTACCCATGGCATCCCTGGACTGGCCGGCGCGTCTTTGTCCACGAGGTGATCGACAAGAACGAAGCAGCGGTCCTCCGCTGCAGCCTTTCCGGCCAGTCATTGCATCGTTGGCTGGAGATTCCGGCGTGGATGTTCGACCGGGTGGTCAGCGCGAGCTGGCGCATCACGACTGCTCCGCACGTCGACCTCGCCGCGCTCGGCGCCTTGGCGTCACTGCTGCGGGACACGGATACCCCATCGCAATCTCAGGCGATAGGCGCAGCATCGGGCTCTCACGACACGAAACGGAGAGATGTCAATGCCGCGCAAGCCCACGACATACCAGTTCGATCTGTTCTCCAAACCGAACGACGCCAAGACGATGCAGACGCCGCGATGGCAGGCGCTGCCCGCCGAGACGCGTCGGTCAGTGACGAAGCTGATGGTAAGCCTGATCCTCGACCACGTCGACGACGAGCGCTCTCCCGGAGAGAGGGAGGCGCGTCATGATGCATGAGAAGATCAGGCTGCATCATCTGGAGCGGAAGGCAATCCTGTATGTGCGCCAGTCGTCCGCCCATCAGGTCCTGCACAATCGCGAGAGCGGCACACTTCAATATGCCATGTGCGACCGCCTGACGGCGCTCGGCTGGTCTCGTATCGACACGATCGACGACGACCTCGGCCGCTCTGCCGCCGGCGGCGTCGCACGCGCCGGGTTCGACCGGATGGTCGCGGAAGTCTGCCTCGGCAAGGTTGGGGCGGTGGCGGCGCGGGAGGTGTCGCGGTTTGCCCGCAACAGCCGTGACTGGCAACAACTTATCGAGATGTGCCGCGTCGTCGACACCGTGCTGGTCGACCAGGAGACGGTCTACGCGCCGCGCCAAGGCAACGACCGGCTGCTGTTGGGGCTGAAGGGAAGCCTCAACGAGTACGAGCTCGATCTTTTGCGCCAGCGTTCGCTCTCGGCTCGCTACGAGAAGGCCCGCCGTGGCGAACTCGTTGTTGCAGCCCCTGTGGGCTTCGTGAAGGTCGGGGACCGGATCGAGAAGGATCCTGATCGCCGCGTGCGGGAAGCGATCATCATGGTCTTTGACAAGGTCGCTGAGCTCGGCAGCGCCCGCCAGGCCCTGATGTGGTTCCTCGAACATGGGCTGGATTTGCCCGCCAAGCGTAACAATGGCGATGTCGTCTGGCGTAGGCCGAACTATGCGACCATCCACCGGATGATCGAGAACCCGATCTACGGTGGCGCCTACGCCTATGGTAAGTCTGGTGTCGCACCGGGATTTGGCTCGTCTCCCGTTCGACCGGGTGCGCGCCGCAAGCCGCGCGAGGATTGGCTGGCGCTGATCCCGGGCAGCCATGAAGGCTATGTAAGTTGGGAAAGGGCAGAGGCGATCCGCACCATGGTGAGCGACAATGTGCCTACGAGCCGGCATCACGGAGCGCCCAAGCATGGCGACGCGTTGTTGGCAGGCCTTGTTCGCTGCCGGCGCTGCGGTCGAAAGCTCACGGTGCGATACACGGGCACGAAGCACAACATCCCGCGCTATTCCTGCTGGCGGGGTCTGCTCGACAACGGCGGGCCGCGTTGCATCGCATTCGGCGGACTGCGCGTCGACGATGCGATTGAGGAAGCGCTGTTGCGTGTCGTCGAGCCGGGCGCAATCGCGGCCGCTGCCGAAGCTGAGGCGCAAGCTGCCAATCGTCGTGACCAGGTCCGGGATGCCATCAGCCGCGATCTGGAGGCTGCCCGCTACGCCGCCGACCGGGCCTTCCGTCAATATGACGCCGCCGATCCTGAGAACCGTCTGGTCGCGGCGGAATTGGAGATGCGATGGAACCGCGCTCTCTCGCATGTCGACGAGGTCGAGAGCAAGATCGCCGCTCATAATGCCGTGACGCCGAAGCCGTCGCTTGTGTCGGCAGCGGATCTCACCGCCCTGGCTGCGGATCTTCGGGCGATCTGGTCGACGCCAACGACGGATGCCAGGCTCAAAAAGCGCATCGTGCGCACCGTCATTCACGAGGTGGTCGCCGATATCGACGATGAAGTCTCCGAGATCGTCCTGCTGATCCATTGGATTGGCGGCGCCCATACCGAACTTCGCCTGCCGAAGCGGCGCCGCGGACAGCGCAACAGCACTTCCGCGGATATCATCGCGGCCATTCGGCAATTGGTGCTGATCGCCAGCGACGACCTGATCGCCGGCATTCTCAACCGCAATGGCCTGGTAACTGGGCATGGCAATCGCTGGACCCGGGAGCGGGTCACGGCGCACAGATCGCATCACAAGATCCCAGTCTTCCGGCCGGCACCGGATGGGAACGAGCCATGGCTCAACCTGAACAAGGCCGCACGTCTCGTCGGCGTAGCACCGAAGACGCTGAGGCTCGCCGCCGAAGCCGGCGAGATCGAAGGCGTCCACCCCCTGCCGGATGGTCCGTGGATCTTCAGCCGTTCAGAACTCGGAAGGCCGCAAGCCCAGCAGATCCTTCATCGCGCGCGACAGAACCTAAAATACCCCGCGGGATCACAACCCAATCAGCAAAACCTTTTCACTTCAACGACATAGACAGATGGGTGTTATGAAGCAGGATTGTAGTCTCTACGCCAATGCTTCATCTTCTGTCGGGCATCGTCAAGCGTCAGGAACTAGTAGGAGTTCAGGCACTCCGTCCGGAACTTGCCGTTGAACGATTCGATGATCGAGTTGTCGGTCGGTTTGCCCGGTCGTAAGAAGTCAAGGACGACATCCTTCTAATAGTCCCACGGGTCGAGGTCGCGGGAGATGAATTCGGACCCCTGGTCGACTCAGAGCGACTGCGGATAGCCATGCTCACGACAGACACGTTCGAGCGTGGCGACGACCTCTTCTCCCCTGTCGCTGTAGCGCGGATCGACGGCCGGCGAGAAGCGCGACCAGACATCGACGATGGTCAGGACACGCAGCCTCTTTCCGGTCGCCAGCTGGTCGTGAACGAAATCCATCGCCCAGGTCTGGTTGCATCTCGTCGCCTCCGCCCTGTCTTCCCGCAGCTTCGCCTTGACGCGCCGCTTGGGCGTCTTGGTGCGGAGCTGAAGGCCTAACTCATTGTAGAGCTTATAAGTTCGCTTGATGTTGATCGGCCAGCCTTCCCGCACCAACAGAACGTGCACGCGACGATAGCCGTAGCGCACCCGCGTCTGGCAGATATCCTTGATCCGCTGCTTCAAGGCGGCCTGATCCCCCCGCCGGGACTTGTAGGTGTAGAGAGAGCGGTCGATCCGCAGAACCTGACATGCCCTGCGCACCAATGCCTTCCAGACCTCGCGCCCCTGATCCACAAGCTGGCGGCGACGAGCAGGCCTCAGAGCTTTTTTGACAGCACGTCCTGAAGCATCGCCTTGTCCAAGGATAGATCGGCGACAAGCCTCTTCAGCTTGGTGTTCTCCTCCTCAAGCTGGCGCAGCCGCTCCACTTCCGAAGGCATCAGCCCGGCGTAACGCTTGCGCCAGTTGTAGAACGTCGCCTCCGATATCCCGGCCTTCCGGCAGACTTCGCCCACCGCCGTGCCGTCCTCAGCCTGCTTCAGCACAAACGCCATCTGCGCTTCCGAAAGCTTCGACGCCTTCATTGGAAGGCTCCTTCTCCCATCCAGGGATCATAAGCGGAAAATTCAAGCCAAAACCGGTCCGATTCAAAGGGGGCACCTCAGACCGGAGGCTCAAGCATAACCATGGAGGCTTAGGAATATCCCTAAGCACGTGCTTATGTCTGAGATTGAGATTATCACCGATGGCGGACGCCGACGCCGCTGGTCAGCTGCCGAGATGCTGCGGATTGTCGAGGAGACACTGGAGGAAGGCGCAAGCATCTCCGTCGTCGCCCGCCGGAATGGCGTCGCGCCGAACTGTTGTATCGTTGGCGGCGTCTGATGCTGGAAGGAGCTGTGGCCGTGTCCGAAGATGATGACGTGACCAGCAATCGAGCCGTCCGTCAGATGGAGGAGCGCATCCGCGAGTTGGAACGGCAACTCGGGCGAAAGACAGTTGAAGTCGAGATCCTCAAGGAGGCGCTGGACAAGACCCGCTCAAAAAAACGGACGTGGCTCGCGCAGCCGCAGCCGAAGCCGAAGGACGGTTCCCGATGAAGGTTGTGGCCGAGTGGCTGGGGGTCTCCCGCTCCAATCTTCATGCACGGCTGGCCGGGGCACGAAGCCGCGTCGGCGCTACCATAAAGCGCAAGACGCGGCAGTCCTACCGCTTATCTCTGCGCTGGTGGCAGCGCGCCCGACTTATGGCTATCGCCGCATTACCGTGATCCTGAACCGCCAGCTTCGGGCGGAGGGCGCTGTTCCTGTCAATCACAAGCGCGTTTACCGCATCATGCAGGCGCATAACCTCTTGCTGGCCCGCAGATATACCGAGCGGCCGGAGCTGACCCACGAGGGCAAGGTGATCACGATGCGCTCGAACATCCGACGGTGCTCGGACGGGTTCGAGTTCACCTGCTGGGACGGCGACATTGTCAGTAGCGCGTTCGTCATCGACGCCAACGATCGGGAGATCATCGCTTGGCGAGTAGTGGTGAACGCAGGCATCAGCGGATCGGACATCCGCGACAGATGCTGGAGGCGGTCGAGGGGCGGTTCGGTGGCTATAGGGCACCTCGTCCCGTCGAGATGCTGAGCGACAACGGCTCGCCATACATCGCCAGAGAGACGCGCATCTTCCCGCGCCAGTTGGCCTCCAGCCTTGCCCACGCCGGTGAAGAGCCCGCAAAGCAATGGCATATCAGAAGCCTTCGTTAAGACCCTGAAGCGCGACTACGTCCATGTGACGCCGTTGCCGAATGCCGCTACAGTTCTCGGACTGATCGCCGGGTGGATCGAAAATTATGTTAACAACCACCCTCAGACGTGGCTCTGAACAAGACCGGTCACTCAGCACAATCTCGATCAACGACACTTCGAACGGCAGACACGTTCAGCCCATTTGTCGAGAGAGACACGCCCATGGGAACTTTGCTTCCCGCTCGGCTCACCGAGCCGACAAGGCCCGTCCTGGCGAAGGGGCAAGTTGTGAGTATGGAACTTTGGGGGCTGACGGCAAGTTTATGGGCGAAATGGAGGACACCGCACAACCGCCATCCGCCGATCCCCAAAAACGGGCGACGCTGCCATCGCTGATCGGATACGAAGTAGAACTAACAAGAATATCGGCACAGTGAAGACCACGCAACACTCATCCACTACCTGAACTTCTGCCAAATGGTAAATACATGGACGGTCGTCGCGACAGTCAACTTCTTCTCAAATTGTCGTCGATCGACCGCGCTTTGAAACTCCTTCTTGCACTCCTGGTGTTGGGGCTTCTCTATGTAGCGAGGCTCTTCCTACTGCCGGTCGTCTTGGCACTGCTTTTTGCCCTGACCTTGAGCCCCTTGGTACGCTTCGGACAAAGACATGGCGTGCCGAATGCGGCTTCGGCACTGTTTTTGGTTGTGTCGGTCTCGGTTATCGGCATGGGCGGAGCCTATGTGGTGAGCGGGCCCGTTTCTGACTTTGTCGCTCGCGCGCCGGCAATCGTGTATGAAGCGAACCAGAAACTGCGTCATCTGCGTGCGCCGCTAGAGAACGTGTCCCGTGCGAGCGACCAACTCGATGAGTTAAGCGGCAGTGGGAATGATCCTGATGTGCAAAAAGTGCGGATCGATGAACCCGGATTGATTTTCGAGATCGGCGAAGAATTGGCGACAATGGGCGGCATCGTGCTGGTCACAATCGTTCTGACGCTCTTTCTGCTCGTTTACAACACAGCGATCTACGACAAGATCGTGCGCGCCATCCCCCGATTGTCGGATAAGAAGCTGGCGGTACAGACCATCAATTCGATCGAGCGGGAGATATCCAGGTATCTACTCTCCATCACGATCATCAATATCTGCCTCGGATTCTCGGTGGCTGCGACGATGTGGATACTGGAGATGCCCTCGCCTTATTTGTGGGGCCTCCTGGCATGCGTATTGAACTTCATGCCCTACGTCGGCGCGATCGCCGGCGCTGCCATCCTCGGCACAGTCGCTCTTGTATCCATTGACCCATTGAGCCAAGCCGCCTTGGTCCCGTTTGCATACCTCATTTTGACGTCGGTCGAAGGCCAATTCGTGACACCAGCCGTTGTCGGCCGACGGCTGTCAATAAATCCGCTGGTTATCGTAATGTCCGTTGTGTTCTGGGCATGGATTTGGGGCGTCGCAGGCATACTTGTTGCCATACCGATCCTTGTTGTAGCGCGGACACTGTCCGAACACTTGCCGAGCTTTTCCGGCATACTGCATGCAATCGGTGATTCTAGGGAAGCTACCTTCGCGAATCGGGCGGGCAACGACTAAACGGCCTTTTCAGGTATGCCGTCTAAGGTGACGAATGGCGTGTGTGGCCTACCCCTTTGAGTGCGAGCCGTTGGCGATCTCATCCGAATTTCCCCATGCTATGCGGTCAAGCCATGAGAAGCTACATTTCCAACGAGACATTAGCAAAGCCGGCCGAGCCATCCATCCATCCGCAAGAACCACTCGTGCATGCATGAGGGCTGCAAGGCGTGGGGCGTGTATGAACCAGCTTCGGGAGGGACATCGGCAATGGCAGAAGATCCACCACAGAGAGTGAAGCCGCCGCGGCTTTCCAAAGGCAGCATCAATCGCTCCCTTGAGTTGGAGCAGACACTCGACCCGGTTATTTGCCGTGCGATTGATCAGATCGTTTCCGATGCAGTTACCGCCCGCTGGAGCGAGGAGGAGGAGGCCGAGCAGGCATTTCCTGTGCAACGAAGATTTGGCAGACAACACTTCCACGATGATGGAGGTGGCAATGACCCCACAGAACGAATTGTTTTCCATCGCCGCTCCGCCGGTGTTGCCTGAAAAGAACGATATTGCGGAAGCCAAGAGCCTCATGGTCCGTCCGTGGCGGCGGCAAAGACTTCCGTACTGTATAGTGACTATCTCAACATTCAGATGGCAACAGTCCGGCGACCCGGAGATTTTTGAGGTTGCGCTATCTGACCTCAAGCGGCTGTCGCTTTGAGCCGACACGCAAGAAAAGCTCGGCCGTCAGCATGATGGCGGGCGATTTGGCTGGCCAACAACAACGCGAGAGGGTCTGACACGGGCGTTCCAGACAGCACGGGGGTGCTACCTGAAGGTTAGTAAAATTCGAGATGGAAACGCTCCATTGCCACCGCGAGAAGTTCGCCGGGAACATTCGCCATGAGCGATCCTTTCGACATGAAGGAGACAGCTAATGCGCTATGAATTCGTTGTAACCGGCACGGGCAATCAGACACCTCCAGTTTCATTGGAATTTGATGATTGTAGGGAAGCAAGACGGGAGGCCATGCGCGCGCTCAGTGATTTGATGCGCGAGCAGGTCAAAACGAGCACGTTTCGAAATGCCGCGATCGACGTGAAAGACGATAAGGGGCAAGCCATCTTCCGCACGACTGTAACCGTGGAATAGCGCCAGCGACCGTTCCGCACCCATCGTATCCAATGACGCGGATGGAGAGTGCGAGCCGGTCACGGCCCGATGAGCAGAGCAGAAACTGAGTGGGCTGAGCGACGACGCGCCGAAAGGCCTTGCTCGCTTTCCCCCCACTTCCATTGAGACGGAATTCATTCTCGGCACCGACCTGCGTAGTACTGCTTGGTGTCGTACGGACGACCGCGTCGTTGATTACACCGGGCGAGGTGAATGGATCCAAAAAAACCGCGCATAAATTCGGGTGGTGAAGCGGTGGGAACAATGCCGAGCCAGCATCGTTCGCCGTTTTTGGCGCACGGCAGGAGCTCTCATGCCGACTTACTTCTTCGATACGGTCGAAGGCGCAGTGCTGTTCCACGACGATGAGGGCATCGAACTTCCAGGCAGTGACGAAGCTGAAGCAATGGCCAGACACGCTCTTGCCGATTTGGCAAAGGAAAAGCTACTCGAGAATAATCTCGAGCCGCTTATCATCGAAGTTCGCGACCGGGAGGACGGGCCATTGGCACGCTATGTGCTCACCCCCAAGAGGACTGCTCTTAACGGAACGTGAACACTTTCTGAATTGCCGAAGAAGCACTCGGCATCCCGTCGCGTTGTCGCTCTGGGACAATGACCGTCATATTGCAAGGAGTGCTTATCATGGACAGCCAGACCGCGGCCGAACCACTCATTAAGGCGCTGCGGGTTGAAGGATCGCTACCACGCGATGACGAGGAGAGGCTTCGTGCCCTCTCCTTTCGCGTTCAGACTTACGCGGGCGACGAGACCATCGTCGCCGAGGGCAGCCAGCCCGGCGAGAGTTGCCTGGTGATCAACGGGTTTGCTGCCCGGGTGCACTTTATGGAAGATGGTGCCCGTCAGATCTCAGCCATCCATATCGCCGGCGATTTCGTCGATCTCCATTCTCTGCACCTTGAGACGATGGATCACGAAGTTTCCGCGCTTGGTGCCTGTGAGGTGGCGACCGTGCCGCACGAAGAGTTGCTACGGCTGCTCGATGAGAGCCCACAGCTGATGTGGCTTTTCTGGCGGCTAACCGTAAAGGATGCGGCGATCGGGAGGGCCTGGATATCAGCGCTCGGCCGGCTCGCAGCCGACCAGCATCTGGCGCATCTGGTCTGTGAGCTCTATCAGCGATTGAGCGCCGTTGGAATTGCCGACGATCACCGTTTCACTCTGCCTGCCACGCAGATCGACCTTGCCGACATGCTCGGCCTCTCCTCGGTTCATGTGAACCGGACGCTGAAGCTGTTGCGAGAGCGCGGATTGTTGGACTGGCAGAACCGTCAGGTCGAAATCCTACGGCCTGCTGCCGTAGCGGAATTGGCGCAATTTTCGGACGATTATCTGCGTCTGAGTTCGGGCGAGAGGCGGTCCGCCTTTCGGAAACAGGCCAATCGCTAGTGGTTGGATCACATGATCGGCAACAAAAAAGCGGGGCTGTGAACCCCGCCTTTCCCACTTCGATCGACGCTGCCAGTACATCCGTGGTCAGCAGTCTTCGAAGAGTAGCCGCGCACTCAACGCTTCCGAACCCGGCATGAGCCGTACCAAGAAGCGGAGCGCGCGGCGTTGACGTTCAAATGGGATGGGTCGCCGTTAGGTTCAAGTGATAAATCATGAGAAACGTCCGACTCTGCAGCCCCACCAACGCTAAGCGGAACCGAAGTACATCGTTTACCGCTGTCTCGCTTTGCGGTTGGCGTAGCGAAGGTCTCGCGCAGCCTTGCGGGCTGCTTCATCTTCGACAACGCGGGAGATGCGGTCGCTCTCGACCTTGTCACGCGCTTCGATCTCGGCCTTGGCTGCGGCCTCGACCGCCGCTTCTCGCTCCAGCGCCTCAGCATGGATACGCTCTTCCTCATCGCGCTTGATGCGTTCGCGCTCGGCGCGTCGTTCTTCGCGAGCCGTAGCGACTGCCAATCGCTCTGCCTGGCGTGCAAGGCGCGTCGGCTCTGCAGCTTCTTTGGCGGCGCGGTGGGCCTTCAGCAAGGAGGCCTTCGCGTCTGCAGCTGCGGTGCGACGGTCGGAGAAGTCAGGAAGTTTATTGTTCTTCAAAATGAGTATCCGGTTTCGCTTGTGGTCTTGGTCAGGCGGTAGCGGCGCGCTTGGAAATAAGCGCTGCTGCGACGCGAGCGCGATCGGTTTGATCCTTTGCCAGTCGAGCCTTCCTCAGGCGCAGGGTCTTTTCCTCGCGCGCATGAACAAGCGTATCGACTTCCTCTATGGCGCGGTCCTTCGCGAGAAACTGAGATTGCGCCTTGGTAAAGGCGATCTCGGCCAATTGACGCGCCTTGCTGTGTTGCTCACTCATGGTGATTGCAGTTCCTTTTGATGCACTCGCCGTGGCGAGCTGCAATAAAAAAGGTCAGGCGACTGGCCTGACCTTCATTGGTGTCATGCTCTCGATGATGCCGGCTTATCCATGGTCAGCGAGAGCAAATCCTTTTCAGGCAGCCTGAAGGTTGCAGGCCGACATCTTGCCCGACTTGTTGTCGCGCTCCATCTCGTAGCTGATCTTCTGACCTTCGACGATTTCCCGCATACCAGAGCGCTCGACGGCGGAGATATGGACAAACGCGTCCTGTCCGCCATTGTCCGGCTCGATGAAACCGAAGCCTTTGGTGGAGTTGAACCATTTAACTGTGCCAGTGGTCATGATGAACCCTCTCTTAGCAAAATTGAATCCACCCCGGCGCGGATGCGACGAGGCACGTAAGTGCGATTTTTGAAAGAGAGGTCTGTTCAGGGCGCGGTGCCAATCGCGCGATAACCAAAGCTCGGCAAGCAAATATCGATAGATTTCGATATAAAGCACCCCGCCGCCACCGTCAACTCTTGCTGACCAAGCCCTGAAGGCCTGGGCGAAATCCCGGGTCTTCCGACTGCTGCGCGACCGCCCCCTGAAATCGTCCCTGAGGCGTTCAAACATGCAACTTCATCTATTTTTTTTGGCGCGATCCGCAGCGTGGAGTACAAGCTTGGCGAGGGACGATCCGACGGATTGGTGAGAGCATGGAAACCTACGATGAGCTGCGGCGCTATATTCAGACGTAATCAAAACCCGATGCCGTTCAGAGTCTTGCGGTGCGGCGCATTGCGCTGAACTTTCAGGAGAACCCGGAAAAGGTCCTTGAGGCCATGTGTTTTCTCAAGGCCTACGAGAGCCTTGAACGCTCCATGTTGACAGGCGCCGAACGGCACCATGTCGAGGCCTTGCGGATCCATGCCATCGATTGTCTAGACGAATTGAACGCGCAAGTCAGACGGAACTGCCACGCATCGAACGACAACAACGCACAGAGTCGCCTCTGACGAGAAGAGGCGGGAACATGTCCCGCCTCCTCAAACCCCGCACTCCAGACACATGAAGTCCGTCACGGCAACGTAGCGCTATGCCGCTTTGCTGGCCTTGGCTCGCTCGTTGGCGCTGGCATCGGCCAGCTTTGTCAGATCGCCATCGGTCTTCATCTCTTCCTGCAGCGTTGCGTCGAGCAGTTTGGCGGCATCCTTCATGCCGAGTTCTGTTGCCCAGCGCTTTAGCGTACCATAGCGCGTCATTTCGTAGTGCTCGACAGCCTGAGCAGCCGAAATCAGGCCGGCATCCAGCGCAGCCGTCCCCTTGAATTCGTCCATGATTTCTTCGCCCTCGGCGATGATGCCCTCTATCGCATCGCAGGTTTTCCCGCGCGCGGCCTTTCCGATCAGCTCGAACACCTGCTGCAGCCGCTCGATCTGACCCTCGGTCTCGTCGCGATGCTTCTCGAACGCTGCCTTCAGATCCTCCGACTGCGCCGCACGTTGCATTTTCGGCAACGCCTTCAGGATCTTGCGCTCGGCGTAATAGATGTCTTTCAGCGTGTCGTGGAAGAGATCGTCCAGCGTTTTTTCTTTGGCCATGGTGAGGTCCCTTTTTGGTTGGCGGTCGCGAATATGCGACCGGGACCACCAAACTGCGAGCCTTGAGCGCTGTTCCGCCCTGCCGGGAATTTCGTGGCGGCCTTTCGCCTCCGCGTGAAGGCCATTGCCGAAACATTCTGGCACGACACATCCCGATCGCCTCAGCCGCCACCGAGGCTGGCGAAGCCGCGGCCTGTCTATGAGTAAACCGACATGGCGCAGCTTCGCTGTAAGGGGGTTGCGGACATCCGTGGACGGCGGCCTGGCGCCCAGCGGCCCCACTTAACATCCGCAAGGAGCGAAGTACGGGTAACACCGCATTTCACCTGACGAAGTCACCCTGCAGGGTGCGCAGGCTGGTCTTCAAAAAGATGCGATCCTGAAGCAATCATGATCAACGCGCCGCTGATTACTGCGCTGCACTGTCAATCGGCGTACAAACTTGACCCCGTATCGGCGTCCGCGGCAGATCCTTTTGAACGACCACCCCTGCGCATGAAAAGCACGCCGAACCCGAGCTATCGTATCCACCGACTTCATCCCCGCACCATCCGCTCGCCGAAACTGGCGGGATGGTCGCTAATCATCTTCAAAATTGGGGGGGCAAAATTGGACGCTGATAACCCCGTCTAGGGGGTCAATTTTGCATGCCGAAACACAGTCGCTGACATCTTCCGCGCAGCACGGCCTGCCTACCGGGCCGCCCATGCAGGGCGCTTAACCCTATAGAGCTGTTCAGAAATCTGAACCGATAAACAATCTCGTCACGCGATTGAGTATTGGCTTTCGCCGAGGGGCGGAGCCGGGGTCGTTGCCGGACTGTCCACTTTTGGCGACAAACTTCGATAAGCCGTCGTTCCGGATCCGCTCCTCCTTGCCGCCGTTCCGGCTGTTGTGATCGCTATCCGAAACCTGCCGCTATCTAGGCTGCCCTCCGACAGAAGGAAGGGGACCAAGACGCCGTCGGAAACGCTGGCGCTGGCCAGCGTTTCCGACGGCACATCGCCGCGCTCTTCATCCAGCGGTTCGCTACCTCGGATTGCGAGCCCGCGCCGTCTCAGGCCATCTTTATGAACCGCAGGTTCAAACGGATGATGCAGGCTCGACCCACGCATAGGCGGAAGTCTATATCTCCCGGGCGCAGGATGGATCGCATTCGATCCGACGCACCGAAGCGTGGGTGATGTGAACCTCCGACAGGTGGCTGTCGCCC
>NZ_NWUC01000014.1 GCF_002750855.1 Neopararhizobium haloflavum
CCAACCAATTCAAGGGCAACAATCTCGCGCCGCAAGCAGCGCCGCCGCCCTCGTTGGTGAGCGCCTTATAAGCCCCCAATTCCCAAACCGTCAACAGACAAAATTCAAAAAAGTGACGAAAATCGCAAGATGGAAGATCGTGTCTCAAACTGCGGATTTTACGACATAAAATGCGCTGCGGACTTTGAAACCGACCAGGCATGCGGACCGGGACCCGCCAATCGCTGGCGCGGTCCAGCCCCCGTTTGCGAGCGCCATATATAGTACGCGCGCGAGCACCGCCGGCAATGATTTCCAGATTACTTGACGCGTTTTATCATGTATTGTACCTCGCTCATATACGGGCACCCGGAGGAGCGTTTTCAGGATCATCGGCAGCGACGAGAGGCACACGCGGCAACGCACGGCCTGGGTTCGCTCCAACGACCCGCACCATCCGATCCGTGAACTGCCACTTCGACCTCAACCAAAATGGGATAACGATCATGATGCCGAAGCGCTCTTCACTCCTCCTGGCCGCGGCCCTCGCCGGTGCCGGCCTCAACGCCGCACCCGCGGCGGCTCAGGAACTGACCCTTTATTCCGGCCGCGGCGAATCGCTTGTCGCGCCACTGATCGAGATGTTCGAGGAACAGTCCGGCATCGCGGTCGAAGTGCGCTATGGCGGCACTGCGGAAATGGCCGTCCTTATCCAGGAAGAGGGTGACGCCAGCCCGGCCGATATCTTCTGGGCCCAGGACCCAGGCGCGCTCGGCGCTGTCGGTGATCTTTTCGCCCCGATGCCCGACAACGTCCTTGCCAACGTACCCGAGCAGTTGCGCGACGACGACGGACGCTGGGTCGCGGCATCGGCGCGCGCACGCACCTTCATCTATTCGCCCGAGCGCGTCGGCGATGACGAGATGCCGGCCTCGATCGCCGATCTCGCCGACGAGCAATATCGCGGCCGCGTCGGTTGGGCGCCGACAAACGGCTCGTTCCAGGCCCATCTGACGGCATTGCGCGTTCTGCTCGGCGAAGAGGAAACCAAGGCCTGGCTCGAAGCCATGATCGCAAACGACACGCAGATATACTCCAACAACGGCTCGCAGCTGCAGGCCGTCGCCGACGGCGAGATCGATTTCGGCCTCGTCAATCACTACTATCTGCTGCGCCAGAAGGCTTCCGACGCGGCCTTCCCCGTCGATCAGTCGCTCTTCGAGGACGGCGATGCCGGCAATCTTCTGATGGCTGCGGGCGTTGGCGTTCTGGCGTCCTCCGATCAGCCGGAAGAGGCCCGGCAATTCGTTGAATTCCTGTTGTCGGAAGAGGCACAGTCCTATTTCGCACAAGACAACCAGGAGTTCGCGATCACTGAAGGCGCCGACAATTCCGGCATCGAACCGTCGATCGAGGACGTTCTGGCTGCCTCGCCCGATCTCGATCTCAACGATATCGACGATCTGGAAGGCACGCTCGATCTGCTCCGCGAGGTCGGCTTGCTTTGACCACGGTGGTATCGGGCGGGCGCGCCAAGCGTCCGCCCGCCATCATCGCTGTGCCCGCGATGCTTGTCGCAACGGCGATGGTGATTCCGATCTTCTATCTCGTCTTTCGTGCGACCGGGGCTGATATCGCCACGGTCGCATCACTCGTTTTTCGTCCGCGCACTGCCGGTCTGCTGGCCAACACGGCAGCCCTGGCCCTTGGCGTCCTGACCCTCACGACACTGATCGCCGGCCCCCTTGCCTGGCTCACCACCAGGACCGACCTGAAGGGCGCAAGGCTGGTGAATATCCTCGTCACGCTCCCGCTGGCTGTCCCAGGCTACGTCATGGCCTACGCACTGATCGGATTGTCGGGCTATTACGGTTTCATGAACACCGTCTTCGGCGTCACCCTCCCGCGCCCGCAAGGCTGGTTCGGCGCCACGCTGGCTCTCAGCCTCTACACCTTTCCCTATATCTATCTGAACCTTCGCGCCGCACTCGCGGGCATCGACCCGAGCGTTGAGGAAAGCGCGCGCGCGCTCGGGTCGTCGCCGCGCGACGTCTTCTTTCGCGTCACCCTGCCTCATTTGAAGCCGGCGCTCTTCGCCGGCTGGCTCGTTGTCGGGCTCTACGTCATCGGGGATTTCGGCGCCGTGGCGCTGATGCGTTACGAGGTCTTCTCCTACGCGCTCTATACGCAATACGCCGCCGCCTACGACCGCATCTACGCGGCCTGGCTCGCGCTCATTCTCGTTGCCCTCGCGGTCTCGGTGATCTGGTGGGAGAGCCGACTGCGCGAAGGCGCCCGTTTCGCCCGCACGGGAACAGGCGCTGGCGCCGCCCGTCGCATGGTGCGGCTCGGTCCCGCCGGCCAGTCGATTGCCTGGCTCTTCATCACCCTGATCGTCGCCGCCGCACTTGGGCTGCCGGTCGCAGTGCTCGTCTTCTGGCTATCGGCGGAACCGATCCTGCCGGCCCTTCCCGCACTCCTGACCAGCTTCCTCCAATCGCTGTCAGCCGCCGTGCCCTCGGCCGTGCTTGCCGGTCTGCTCGCCCTTCCCGTGGCTGTCCTGGCGGTTCGCTATCCCTCGCCGCTGTCCTTGCTTGTCAATCGGCTGGCCTTTCTCGGCTACGCCGTACCGCCCCTGGCCTTCGCACTGGCCTTCGTCTTCTTCGCGCTGGGCGCTGCGCGGCCGCTCTACCAGACGCATGCCCTTCTGGTGATCGCCTATGCGCTCGCGTTCCTGCCACTTGCTCTCGGCCCAATCCGCTCGGCGCTCTACCTTGCCCGTCCTTCGCTCGAGGAGGCGGCCCGCTCGCTCGGCTACGGGCCACTGGCAGTCCTGCGGCATGTCGTATTGCCGGTCATCCGCCGCGGCGTCGTTGCCGGCATGGTTCTGGTCTTCGTCATCGTCATGAAGGAGTTGCCGATCGCGTTCCTTCTCGCACCGACGGGATTCCGCTCACTAGCCGTCACCCTCTTCAGCCGGACGTCGGAAGGCATGATGGTCGATGCGGCACCCTATGCCGCAGCGATTATTCTTTTCTCCGGCCTGTTTGTTGGGGTAGTGCTCAGGCATGAGACGAAACATGAGTGATGCGGAAAGCAATAGCGACCATCAGGAGCCGCTTCTCGCGGCCAAGGGGCTGGTTCGCCATTTTCCGACAGCGAAGGGCGCAGCTGTGGCAGGCGTCGACTTCGACGTACGTGACGGCGAACTGCTGGCGCTGCTCGGCCCCTCCGGCTGCGGCAAGACGACCACGCTGCGGCTGACCGGCGGCTTCGAACGTCCCGACGCCGGCACGATCTGGCTGGCGGGCCGCGAGATCACCCGCCTTCCCCCGGAAAAGCGGGGCATCGGCTTCGTCTTTCAGGACTACGCCCTTTTTCCGCATCTCGATGTCGCGCACAACGTCGCCTTTGGCCTTCGAGGACGGCCCAAGGGGGAAATCGAAGCACAAGTCCGAGAGATGCTTGCGCTTGTCGGGCTTGCCGATCTCGGCCATCGCATGCCGCATCAACTGTCCGGCGGACAGCAGCAACGCGTCGCACTGGCTCGCACCCTTGCCCTGCAGCCCGCGCTGGTGCTGCTGGACGAGCCGTTTTCCAATCTGGACGCGGCAATGCGTGTGGAGACCCGTCAGGAAGTCCGCAATCTTCTGAAACAGACCGGTTCGGCCGGCATTCTCGTGACGCACGACCAGGAGGAGGCGCTGGCGCTGGCAGACCGCATCGCTGTGATGGATGCGGGGCGCATTCTGCAGATCGGAACGCCCGACGCCGTATACCGCAATCCGGCGAGCGAGTTCGTGGCCCGCTTCATCGGCCGATCCAACATTCTAGAGGCCGAAGCAACGGGAAGTGTCGCGCAAACCGCTTTCGGCCCGTTCACGCTGGAGCGGAACGCGACTGGCGCGGTCCGCCTTGCCGTGCGCCCGGAGCAGATCGTGCTGACGCCGAGCGACAGCCATCCCGACGGCGTCGTGATCGGTCGGGAATTCCGTGGTCACGATCAACTCTATTGGGTACGGACGAAATCAGCGGACCTTCTCGCCTTGGCTGGCCCCAACACGATGCTGGATGTCGGAACCGCAGTCCGCCTGACAACCAGCGAACCCGTCGCGCTGTTCGACGGAGCGGCCGTCTGAGGCACCGTATTTCACCGCTTGCGAATGGAACCATAGACTGCGCTCGCCGTTGTGCTCACACTGAAGTGAACGGAGAGAAGTCATGAACAGCATCATCTACATCGTCGGTCTTATCGTGATCGTCATTGCGATCCTGTCCTTCCTCGGTCTCACCTGAAGAACATTCGGACAGCAAACCGGAACAGAGCGGCAGCGCCAACCTGGCGAGGCCGCTTTTTCACGCGGGCATCAACCACATGACGGACCAAGGCGAGCCTGACCAGGATGATCTGCGTGGCGGGCAGCTGCTTTGGGAAGCCGCCGATTTCGACCCTCAGCCGCTTGGAAGGGATGACCGGACGAATGTGCTGGTTGTCGGGGCAGGCATCACGGGATCCCTGATCGCACAGCACATCGCCGCGCGCGGCATCAACGTTACCGTGGTGGACCGCGAGAAGCCGGGGCGTGGAAGCACGCTCGCCAGCACGGCCATGCTGCAGTGGGAGATTGACAGCCCTTTGCTGGAACTGGCCGAACGGTATGGTTTCGATCATGCCACCCGCATCTATCAGCACAGCGTCGAAGCTGTTCGTGGGTTGAGCGCCCTTGTGCGCGACCAGGCGATCGATTGCAGTTTTGCCGACCGCCCCTCTCTCTATATCGCGGCCGGAGAAGCCGGCCCACGCGAATTGCTGCACGAACATCAGGCACGCCAGCGGGCCGGACTGCCAGGCACATATCTGGAACATGCCGATCTTCTCTCGCGCTTCGGCATAGATCGCGCAGCCGCCATCGCCTCGCCTGGCTCGGCGGAAGCCAATCCCGCCTTGCTGGCACAGCATCTCTTGCGGGATGCGTGCCGCAATGGCGCCCGTCTGATCAAGGACGAGGCGCTATCCTATGATAATGCCGGCCGCTCCGTGGGCGTTGCCTTCGCTTCCGGCCATCTCGTCGAAGCGGAGCACGTGCTGCTGGCCACAGGCTATGTCATGCCGGACTTCGTTCCATCCACCTTGCATTCGATTTCCTCGAGTTTCGCGCTCGCCACGCCGCCACAATCGGCAGCGGCCCTTTGGCCGGCGCGCGCCCTGATCTGGGAAGCCTCGGAGAGCTACGCCTATTTGCGCACCACGCAGGATGATCGAATCATCGTCGGGGGCGAAGACGAGCCTGATGTCTCCGATCCTGAAGCGCGGAACCGCATGATGTCGGGCAAGCGGGAGGCACTGCTCGCAATTCTGCAGGCGCTCTGGCCGCACGGACGGATCGAAGCCGATCGAATGTGGTCCGGCGCGTTCGGCGAGACGACCGACGGGCTGCCGTTGATCGGACCGGTGCCGTCGCACGGCCGCATCCTTGCCGCCTATGGCTATGGCGGAAACGGCATCACCTTCTCCTTCATGGCTTCGCGCATCCTCGCCGATATGGTGGCGGGGAAGCGTGCGGCGTGGCATGACGATTTCGCTCTCGATCGGGACTGACCATCGGCATTTCGCCGCTTTCATCAATCCCATTGCAGCGCGCGGCACGGAACGCCACAATGGCGGCAAAGGAGATTGGCAATGACCAAGGCGCAAATCGTGGGCTGGGCCCATTCTCAGTTCGGCAAGTCCGAGGCAGAGGACACCGAGGCTTTGATGGCACAGGTGGCGCTGCCGGCGATCGAACATGCTGGCCTCGGCACCGCTGACGTGGACGGGATATTCGTCGGCGTCATGAACAACGGCTTTTCCCGGCAGGATTTCCAGGGTGCGCTTGTCGCCATGGGCACACCCGGCCTTGCGAACGTGCCGGCTGTACGCCTTGAAAATGCCTGCGCCACGGGATCGGCCGCGCTTTATACCGCGATGGATTTCATCGAGTCGGGACGAGGGCGTGTCGCGCTCGTCGTCGGCGCGGAGAAGATGACGGCCAAGGCGACGGCTGAGACCGGCGACATTCTGCTCGGTGCGAGCTATCGCAAGGAAGAGGCCGATGTTGAAGGCGGTTTCGCGGGTCTCTTCGGCCGCATTGCCCAGCAATATTTTCAGAAGTATGGCGATCGCTCGGAAGAACTGGCACTGATCGCGGCAAAGAACCACGCCAATGGCCTTGCCAATCCGTTCGCGCACATGCGCAAGGATTTCAGCGCGGCGTTCTGCAACACCGTTTCGGAGAAGAACCCCTATGTAGCCCCCCCCGCTTCGGCGCACGGACTGTTCGCTGATTTCAGACGGCGCGGCAGCGATCGTCCTTGCCGACGAGGAAGTCGCGGCGACCCTTCACCGGGCGATCGCTTTCCGGTCGCGGCGCCACGTCAACGACATTCTCGCGCTGAGCCGCCGCGACGTGACGGCCTTTGCCGGCGCCCGCCTGGCCTGGCGCCACGCACTCGACGATGCGCAAATGCAGTTGGATGATCTGGATTTCGCGGAAGTGCACGATTGTTTCACCATCGCCGAACTCATCGAGTACGAGGCGATGGGCCTGGCCGAGCCGGGCGAAGGCGGGCGGGTCATTCGCGAAGGCATGGTTGCCAAGGACGGGCGCCTGCCGATCAATCCTTCCGGCGGGCTCAAATCAAAGGGACATCCGATCGGTGCGACCGGCGTATCCATGCACGTCATGGCCGCCATGCAGCTTGCCGGTGACGCTGGCGACATGCAGATACCCGGCGCGTCGAAAGCTGCAGTCTTCAACATGGGCGGAGCCGCCGTTGCAAATTACGTGTCGATTCTCGAACGGGTAGGCTGACGCCGCGCTCATGGCGTTGGTTCGGGCGTTCACCTCTACACGGAATCGGGCCAGCGAGGTGGCGCACCGACCGTTGCGGAGGTGGGGTCAGCCATCAATGCATAGGCCTGTCGCAAACGATCCCCGCTCCGCCCCATGGGATAAAGCGCCGGATCGGAGGAAAGCGGCAAGACGAACGTCAATTCCGTTTCAGCCGAATGCTGAACGGTCCCGCCGGCCGCGCGCAGGAGCGCGATCATGCCATGATTTTCGCGATGCACATAGGCGATGAAGCGGGTGATTCCCACACCGGTTGCGCAGTAGGCGATGGCCCCGATCATCAGCGTTCCGATGCCACGACCCTGATAGGCATCGACAACAGTGATCGCCATCTCCGCCGCATCAGGGAGATCGTCAAATCGCTCATAGCGCGCGATCGCGACCGGAACCGGCGGCGTCTCACCAATGTCCAGCGCACCGAACGCCCGGTGTTCGTCGTTCCCCTCGCTCGTGAAGCGTTTCAGATCTTCGTCCGAGAGCCGGCTCATCATGGAGAGGAACCGGAAGAAGCGCGAGCGCTGTGACAGATGCTCGAAACCGGCCAGAAGATGCCGCTTGTCTCCTGGCACCACCGGCCGGACGAGAAGCCGCCCGTCTTTGATATCGATCTCGAACATTGGCCCATTCTAGGGCGTTTGCGCGTCAGGCGGAAACCAGCGCCCGCAGGATGCGTCGCAGCGCAATCAGACAGACTGATCTCCCGACGCCGGGACACAGCTTCGCAGCGGAACAGATCGGTAGGTTGGGCGTTGGAAATATTAGGATGTGTTGAGATTCCGGTCGGCCGCGACGTATCCAATTCATTGCTCGAAATCCCAGCGCGGTAATGGCATCTAGATGAACGACAGCACGACGAACACCGCTCCTGAAAGCCGGGGACGCCGGGCAGACTCGCCTCGCCAAATTCCTAAGCGCGGCTGGTGGGACATCGGCTGGCGCATCTGGCGCAATATCGGCGACAACCGCATCATGCTGGTCGCCGCCGGCGCGACCTTCTATCTTTTGCTCGCGCTGTTTCCGGCACTGGCTGCCTTCGTGTCGCTCTATGGGCTGGTGGCCGATCCCGTATCGATCGGCGACCAGATCGCCTTTCTCGGTCGCTTGCTGCCATCGGGCAGTCTCGACATCATCGAAAGCCAGCTCGACGCACTCGCCTCCCAGGATGCCAGCGCCCTCAGCTTCGGCTTCGTTGCAGGTTTGGTGATCGCGCTTTGGAGCGCGAACAATGGGATCAAGACGCTCTTCGACGCACTCAACATCGTCTACAACGAACGTGAAAAGCGCAGCTTCATCAGGCTCAACCTGTTTTCTGCGGTCTTCACCATGGGCGGCATCCTGATCGGGATCGTGCTGATCGTATCCGTCGGCGTTGTTCCAGCCATCATCGCCTTTCTGCGACTTGGCGATTATGTGGACTTGCTGATTGCGACCTTGCGCTGGCCCGTCATGTTGGTCTTCGTCCTCACCGGCATCAGCCTGCTCTATCGGTTCGGACCGAGCCGAAAACGCGCCAAATGGCGCTGGCTGGTTCCAGGCGCTCTCTTCGCCACCATTTTCTGGATCATCGCCTCCGCAGCGTTTTCATACTATCTGCAGAACTTTGCCGACTACAATGCGACCTATGGCTCGCTCGGTGCAGTCATCGGCTTCATGACCTGGACGTGGATATCCGTCATCATTCTGCTTGTCGGTGCACAACTGAACGCCGAGATCGAGCACCAGACAGCAAACGACACGACGGTTGGCAGCGCCGCACCGATCGGCAAGCGCGGCGCCTTCATGGCCGACGAAATCGGCGTCGAGGCGCCATAGGCAGTCTCAACCTTGAGCGGTTGCCACCGAACAAATTCGGCCTGCCTCACTGACGCCCTGCAAATCGGCGGGCGGCTTCCAGTTCGGACTGTTGGATTTCGTGGCCACCGTCGTGCCAGACGAGGTCGACATCGGCCCCGCCCGCATCGTAATGCGCGGCAAGTTTCATGGTCTGCGGCGGAGGGCATATGGGGTCGCGCTGTCCCGCAGTGATGACGACATCCATCCCATCAAAGCGCGCATCTGTCGGAGGATCGAACGGGATCAACGGATGCATCAGCATGACGGCGTCGAAAAGCGGCTCGCGAAAGGTCATCGAGGAAAGGATGTTCGCGCCGTTCGAATAGCCGAGCCCGATGATCCGAGACGCGTTTGCCGCCTCTCGTTGTGCCTTGACGAAATCCGACATCGCCGACGTGCGAACCGAAAGATCGTCCATGTCATAGACCCCTTCGCCGGTGCGCCGGAAAAACCTCAGCGCACCACCCTCCGAAACGTCGCCGCGCGGTGAGACGATCGTCGCCGCAGGCATCAGCCGAGCTGCAAAATCGAAGAACTGATTTTCGTCTCCGCCGGTGCCGTGGAAGACGAAGAGGATCGGTGAACCGGGCTCTCCCGCCCGCTTTCTATGGATATACGCTTCAAGGCTCATCATCTCACCTCAATCGAGCGCTTGCAGGTGCGTTTCCAGGTAGTCGCGCAGATGCGCATGTTGGCTCGGCAACTTGAGGGCCTCACCCAGATGCGCGGTGTCCTCGTCACGGTCGAAGCCTGGTTCGTTGGTCGCGACCTCGAAGAGCACGCCACCGGGGGTGCGAAAATAGATCGCCCAGAAGTAATCCCTGTCGATCACCGGCGTGACCTGATAGCCGGTATCAATCAGCGCTTTTCGGACCACCGCCTGCGCGGCGCGGTCGGCAACGGAAAAGGCGATATGGTGAACGGATCCAGCCCCTTGGTCGGCATGACGGGCTGAAGATACCGTTTCGACATCGACCACATGCGCCCCGTTGCCATTGGCCAGAGCAAAGCGACGGGTGTCGCCGTATGTGTCAACGGGGTCAAAGCCCATGAACCGCAAAAGCTCGGCCGTCGCGCCTTCATCACGAAGGCGCATGGAGACGGAATGAAAGCCCCGGATTGCCTGGTCCTCGCCGATGCCCCCGGCAGTCCAGGCGGCACGCCGGTCTTCCGGCACCTCGACTAGGGCGAACGCATCGCCGTCAGGTCCGGAAAAATTGAGCGTCTTCGCACCGAAGACATCGCCGATGGTCAGTTCACCGGCCCCTTTCGCGGACAATCGTTCCTGCCAGAAACCGAGCGCGCCGTCCGGTACGGAGAAAGCCGTGCGGCTGACTTCGCCGGTACCAGGGCGTCCCTTCCTGATCCCGGGAAAGGGGAAATAGGTCATCACTGAGCCGGGCGTGCCGACTTCGTCGCCATAGTAGAGGTGGTAGACGTCGGGCGCGTCGAAATTGACGGTTTTCTTCACCCGTCGCAGGCCGAGCACCTCCGTGAAAAAACGATTGTTCTCTCTTGCATCGCTCGCCATCGAAGTGACGTGATGCAGCCCGTTGATCTGATCCAGCATGGAACGTCTCCTTAACGCATCGGCAGTCTCCGCACTAAGTGGAGCACCGCAGCGTCAACGCCAACCTACCACAGCGGCGATAGATCGTTCTAAAAAACGAAACAATCAATCGGATCGGTCAAATGGGCAGGCGCGGCCAGAAGAATCCGGCTCGACGCCGATAGTCGGCATAGTCGCCGGCCAGTGAGGAGTCGGCGATATTGCGCTCCTCGCCGATTGCCGCCTTGGCGTAGATGAAAACGAGGATAGCGACGGGGACGATGGCAACCGGCGCCCAGGTCGCGATGGCCCAACCTGCCCACTGCAGGAGATAGGATGTGTAGAAGGGGTGCCGGATATAGCCGTATGGGCCGCTTTTCAGGATCGATCGCGGCTTCTGCCCTTCAAACACATAATAGAGTTGGGCCTCTCGGGATGCCCGGATCGCGGCCACGAAGAGCAGCGACGCGACGATCTCGATTGCCAGCCCGGCCAGTTGCGCGCCAAGCGGTTGGACGCGCGTGAACTGCAGATAGATGAAAAGTGCGATGGTGATAATGCCGACCGCCGAGATCACCTTTGCCCCGATGGGCATTCTGTCAGTGACGAAATGAAAACGCATGGCCCAGACGAACTGGCCGATGACGAACAGACTGACGAGCGTGACGACGATATCAAGAAGAAATTGCATGCTGTGACGGAGGCCCCACCGAACTGCGTCCATCGACGGTAGCGCCAGGTTGCAATGGGCGCAAGTTCACTACCCCGGCTGTTCAACTGAATTTGTTCGTCCCGTGCCGTCGGTTCGAACGCGGTAACCAGAAGGTTACCATATCCGTAAACCTTCCATTGAAATCAATGTGCGAGGATTGAACAACCAGAAGAGCCGGTAAAGGTCATGTCGACCCAATCGAAATTGATAAAGACGAGCCATGCCGCGATCCATGTTCGCGACAACGGCATTGAAGGCACGGGCCTTCCCATTGTGATGATCCACGGCTCATCAAGCGCCGGCGCCGTCTTTCTGCGTCAGTTCGCGTCTGATGCCTTGCTGAACCACCGGCTGGTGGCGATTGATCTTCCCGGCCACGGCCTCTCGGGCGATGCCTACGATCCAACCCGAACCTACACCGTGCGCGGCCTCGCCGACACCATCAAGGAAGTGCTCGGCAAGCTCGAAATCGCCCGATGCATTTTCGTCGGCTGGTCGCTTGGCGGACACGTCGCGCTCGAGATCGCCGCGACCACGCAACTGGCAGCCGGCGTCCTTCTCAGTGGAACGCCCCCCGTTCACAACGGACCGCTCGGTCTCCTTCGCGGCTTTCAGGCCCATTGGGACCTGTTTCTCGTATCCCGAAAAGTCTTTTCCGAAAAGGATGCGCAAAAATTTCACCGCCTTTCCTTTGGCAACTCCGGCGATGAACAATTCCTGGCAGCAATCCGTCGGGCCGACGGTCGCCTGCGCGTGAATTTCCTGAAGAGCCTGATGCATGGAGAATGCATCGATCAAAAGCGCTTTGTGGAGAGCTCGAAAACACCGATTGCGATCATCAATGGCGCTCTCGATCCATTTGTGCGGCTCGGCTACATCGAAACCGTAAATTACGCCAATCTCTGGCGCGATCGGTGCCATGTGATTCCAGCCACTGGCCATGCCCCGTTCATCGAGGCGGCAGAGCTCTACAATCCCTTGATCGCAGCATTCGCTGCCGATGCCGGAACGCAAATGGCGCTATGTCCCGATCGGGCCGGCCGGGTCGCCTGACCGGCCCCAAGCTTGACCTTCCGAGCCTTTGGCGTAATTACTCTGCAGTCGGGACGCTCGGAGTAGAAGCTCATGAAGAAAATCGTTGCTGTGCTGATTGTTATGGCTGCCGCGGCTGGATGCACACCCACGGAAGAAGGCGCCGTGATCGGAGCGGTCTCGGGTGGTGCGGTCGGAGCGGCCGTGGGCGACACCGAAGGCGCACTCATCGGTGCCGCAGTCGGCGGCGCGGCTGGAGCGCTCATCGGACGAGCATCGGAAAATCCGGGCCAGTGTTACTACCGTGACAATTATGGCCGCCGCTATATCGCATCCTGCCCGCGCGGATACTGATACAAGGACAGCTTTGTCTGATCGGGGCCGTACCGAGAGGAACCGGCCCTGATCATAGCCCCTTGACTCTTCGGCTGCGAATGAAGCCGCTATCGGGCGGTCGAATTGATGCATCCGCGTGCCGTAGGCAGCCATGAATTCCACATCTAGCCGATCGAAGTCACGCGAGCGCGACATCTTGCGATGAACGAAGCAAGAACACGGTGACGTCAGCGATTCGTCGTCATTTCGTTCCGCGCCTGTTCCAGGCCATGGCTCGTCTGGCACGGCGGAACAAACGCTCCCATATCACGATTGGAGAGAACCTGACCCGCATAAGAACGGAGGGGCTGGCCATAAGGGGAACCCACTCATTTGAATTGATCGGCGGAAAACGCTTATGCTGCAATCCGCCGCGTCGCGGCGAGAGACGGACTGCTTGACCCGATGCCTCATGCGATAAACCCCGTGGTGACGAACCGCGCGGTCCGAAATGACCCCCTGATCCTGAGTGGCCGCGCCGTCACGGCCGTTCTTGGCCCCACGAACACAGGCAAGACCCATTACGCCATCGAGCGCATGATCGCACACCGGAGCGGCATCATCGGTCTCCCGCTGCGGTTGCTGGCGCGCGAAGTCTATTCAAGGCTGGTCGCGCGCGTCGGCGTCCAGAACGTGTCCCTGGTGACGGGCGAGGAGAAGATCACGCCAGCCGGGGCGCGCTATGCCGTCTGCACGGTCGAGGCGATGCCGCGCCATACCACCGCAGCTTTCGTTGCCATCGACGAAGTGCAACTGGCGGGCGACCTGGAGCGCGGCCATATCTTCACCGATCGGATCTTGCATCTTCGCGGCACCGAGGAGACGCTTCTCCTGGGCGCGGCAACAGTCAAAGGCATCCTGGAGCACCTCTTGCCGGGGCTCAACGTCGTCGAACGACCGCGCCTCTCGCAGCTTTTCTACGCCGGGTCGAAAAAGATCACCCGTCTGCCGCGTCGTACGGCGATCGTTGCGTTTTCGGCCGACGAGGTCTATGCGATCGCGGAGCTCATCCGCCGCCAGCGCGGCGGCGCCGCCGTCGTCCTCGGCGCGCTCAGTCCCCGCACCCGCAACGCCCAGGTCGAACTCTATCAGAACGGCGACGTCGATTTCCTCGTCGCGACCGACGCCATTGGCATGGGGCTCAATCTGGATGTCGACCACGTCGCATTCGCCCAGGATCACAAGTTCGACGGTTATCAATACCGGCCGCTCAATCCCGCCGAACTCGGCCAGATCGCCGGGCGCGCCGGACGCCATGTTCGAGACGGCACATTTGGCGTTACCGGCCGCGTCGAGCCACTCGACCCTGAGGTCGTCGAACGCATCGAGACCCATCAATTCGCACCCGTGCGCGTCTTGCAGTGGCGCACTGATGCCATGGACTTCTCCGATCTGACTGCCCTGCGCCGCTCGCTGGAGCGCACGCCTCCCGTTTCCGGGCTCACCCGTGCGCTGCCGGCCGTCGACCAGCAGGCACTTGAGCAGCTTGCCACCTATCCCGAGATCCGTGACCGCGTCACGTCGGCAGGGCGCGTGGAGAAACTGTGGGAGACCTGCGCCCTACCCGATTACCGTCGCATCGCGCCGGCCCAACACGCCGACCTCATCGCCACGCTCTACACTGACCTGATCGAGGATGGCGCCGTGAGCGAGGACTTCATCGCCGAACAGGTGTTGCGCTCCGATAGCACCGATGGCGAGATCGACACATTGTCGGCCAGAATCTCGCAGATTCGAACCTGGACCTATGTTTCCCACCGGCCCGGCTGGCTTGCCGATCCGACACACTGGCAGGAAAAGACTCGTAAAATCGAGGATCGCCTGTCCGATGCTCTCCACGAAAGGTTGACGAAACGCTTCGTTGACCGCAGGACATCCGTTCTCATGAAGCGCCTGAGAGAAAATGCAATGCTTGAAGCTCAGATCAGTGTCGACGGCGACGTCTATGTAGAAGGTCACCTTGTCGGCCAGCTCGCCGGTTTCCGATTCACGCCCGACAACCAGGCCGAAGGCCCGGATGCCAAGGCGGTTCTCGGTGCGGCCCAGAAGGCGCTGGGTATAGAATACGAAGCCCGTGCCGCCCGTCTCCATGCGTCCGGAAATGGTGATTTCGCCATCGGCTCCGACGCCACCGTGCGCTGGCTCGGCGAACCCGTCGCGCGCTTGACGGCCGGCGAGGAAATCCTGCGGCCACGTGCGGTGCTTCTGGTTGACGATCACCTTTCCGGTGCGGCGCGCGAGCATGTCGCAGCACGCATCGAGCGCTTCGTCCAGCACCATATCGCGACTGTGCTCAAGCCGCTGGACGACATCGCGCATGCCGACGACATCGAGGGCCTGGCGCGCGGCCTGGCGTTTCAGCTCGTCGAAAACCTCGGTGTTCTCTTCCGCCGCGACGTTGCCGACGACGTCAAGGCGCTCGACCAGGACTCACGCGCCCAGTTGCGCCGCTACGGCGTGCGCTTCGGTGCCTACCACATCTTCATGCCCGCTCTTTTGAAGCCGGCGCCGGCCGAGATGATCACGCTCTTGTGGGCATTGCGCAACGACGGTCTGGACAAGGCTGGTTACGGTGAACTCATCACCGTGCTCGCGGCGGGGCGCACATCCGTTGTTACCGATCCGACTTTCGAACGGACATTCTACAAGCTCGCCGGCTTCCGGTTCCTCGGCAAGAGGGCCGTGCGCATCGACATATTGGAGCGCTTGGCCGACCTCATTCGCCCGGCGCTGCATTGGAAGCCGGGAATGGCCAGTCGGCCGGAAGGCGCCTATGACGGTCGTCGCTTCACCACGACGCCTGCCATGCTGTCGATCCTCGGGGCGACCGCCGAAGACATCGAGGAAATCTTGAAGGGCCTCGGCTATCGCGCCGATCAGGTCAGCGCGGAGGAGGCGAACGCTCATCTGGCGCAGTTCGAGACCGCCGGCGCGCCCGTGGCAACACCGTCGGCGAAGGCCGAACCGTCACCTGCCAATGCCACCGACGACCCCGCGTCGACGCCAAGCGAGACGCCATCAACCGAACCGGCCACCTCGCCCGAGACCGAGGCAACGCCAGCCATCTCCGAAACGGCGGCGCCAGAGGCCGCCCCGACCGGCAACGATGCGACCGGCGATATCGAGGTAACCGCGGCTGACAAACCGGCCGACGCTGACAAACCGGCCGAAGACGGCGCGCTTCCAGTCGAAGCCGCCGAAGAAACAGAGCCGAAGCCGGTCCTGCTCTGGCGTCCGGGCAGCGGCCGCTCCGACAACAGCCGGCAGCAGCGCGGGCCACGCAATAGGCGCAGCGCCCCATCTGGCGCCCCCGGCGATCCAGCCGAAACCGATCAGCAACGCCGTCCGCGGCGCGGTCATTCCGCCAAGCCAGGTGGCAAGAAGGAACAGGGCAAGCCTTTCCGAAGCAAGGAGGGGAAGCCGAAGCAGAACTTTGCCAGCCGCCCGCCGCAGAAGGAGCGCCCGCTCGATCCGGACTCACCGTTCGCCAAGCTGGCCGCGCTCAAGGAGAAGCTCGGCAAGTGACCGGCTGAGGAGGCCGCGTTGTCGCAGGAACGCCAGCGCATCGATAAATGGCTGTTCTTCGCGCGCGCCGCGAAGTCACGTTCGATCGCCGCCAAGCTCGTTCAGGCTGGCCGTGTGCGCGTCGATGGCGAAAAGATCGACCAGGCAAGCCATCCCGTCAAACCGGGCGAGACGCTGACGATCACCCTCGATCGGCAGATTCGGATTCTCAAGGTGGTGGCTCCTGGCGCACGGCGAGGGCCGTTCGAAGAGGCAAGGCTGCTCTACGAAGACTTGACCCCGGCGCCGGATCCGACCCGCACGCCCATGCCTTCGGAACTGGGGCCCGTTCGCCAGCCAGGCGCCGGACGCCCGACCAAGCGCGAACGCCGCCAACTCGATGCATGGACTGCCCGCGATGAGGATTGAGCCTTGAGCCGGAATGCCGACTGGATTGCCGTCGACTGGGGCACGTCAAATGTGCGCGCCTGGGCGATGGAAGGCGACCGTCCACTGGAAACCGCCGCGGCGCCAAAAGGAATGGCTAGCCTCAGAACCGATGAATTCGAGCCGACGCTGATTGAATTGATCGGCGGATGGCTGGCACCCGGACGCGTCACTGATGTCGTCGCTTGCGGCATGGTCGGAGCGCGCCAAGGCTGGAAGGAAGCCGGCTATGCATCGGTGCCTGGTCCGGCATTCATCGAAGGCGCGCTCGTCCGTCCGGATGTCAGCGACCCGCGCATCCGTGTCCACATCGTGCACGGGCTCAGTCAGCGTCAGCCCGCCGACGTCATGCGTGGCGAGGAAACCCAGATTGCAGGGCTTCTCGCCGACCGCCCGCGCTTCACCGGCATGGTCTGCCTTCCCGGAACCCATTCCAAGTGGGTCCAGCTTGAGGCTGGCACGGTTCACGCGTTCACGAGTTTCATGACCGGTGAACTCTTCGATCTGCTGGCCAACCAGTCGGTTCTCCACCACAGCGTCGAGGATGATGGCTGGTCGCAGGCCGATTTCGAATCCGGCGTACGAGCCGCGCTACAAGCACCGCAATCAATCGCTTCCCGCCTTTTCTCGCTTCGCGCCGAAAGCCTTCTTGGTGACGCATCGCCGGGAGCAGCCAGGTCTTGCCTTTCCGGCCTGTTGATCGGTCAGGAACTGGCGGGCGCCCTCTCCCGATCGCCGGCCGGCCCGGTCGTTCTTGTCGGCGCCGGGCGCATGGTCGCACTTTATGCCGCTGCACTTGCTCTTGAAGGTGTGGAGACCGAGCAACTGGCTGGCGAGAAGTTGACCCTTGCCGGGTTAACAGCTGTCCATCGATCCATTCGCAGAACAGATGAGGAGCGCTCATGACACGCCGCCTGATTGCCATCCTGCGCGGGCTCGACCCGGCGCGAGCGGTCGCAACGGCGACCGCGCTTCTCGACGCCGGCATAACGAGAATCGAGGTCCCGCTCAATTCCCCGGATCCGCTTGCTAGCATTGCTGCCATGGTCGAGACGTTGGGCGATCGCGGGGCGTTCGGCGCCGGCACAGTATTGACCCCCGAGGAGGTCGAGACCGTCGCGGCCACCGGAGCGCGATTCATCGTCTCGCCCAACGCCGATTGCGATGTAATAAGAGCGACGAAATCGGCTGGCATGGGCTCCTATCCAGGCGTTTTCACACCTACCGAAAGTTTTGCCGCCCTGCAGGCCGGCGCCGACGCATTGAAGATCTTTCCCGCCTCGGTAATGGGGACGGGGGGCCTCAAGGCGGTTCGCGCGGTCCTGCCACCGGCTGTCGAGGTTTATGCAGTCGGCGGCGTGGAGCCTGGCAATTTCGCGGAATGGCGCAGGGCCGGTGCGCACGGTTTCGGTCTCGGTTCATCTCTCTTCCAGCCCGACTGGCCGATCGAGCGCGTGGCTGAGATGGCAAGGAAATCCGTTGTGGCCTATGATGCGCTCGATGTGCCCTCATGAACGCCGAGCCAGCGAGCCAGCAATTCGAATTGCCCGGCCGTCATCAAGCGCCCCTCGATCGTCACCAGCCCAAGGTCCTTTGCATCTGACAGCAGTTCGGTCGAAACAGGGTCGGTGATCGCATCGGCCACGGCACTGCCCTTTTTCATCGTTCGCAGGAGCGTCTTTGGAAACAGACTGCCCGGCAGGTGCGCCATGCCGACAGGCGTTGCATTGATGACGAGGTCGTGGTTTTCCAAAGTTTGCGGCATACCCTTGCCGATCGTCGTTCCGAATGGCGCGATGATCGCACCCACACGCTCGACATCGCCGGCGTCCTCGCAGAGGAGATCAATATGCCGCCCACCCATCTCTGCGAAGCTGTAGGCGATGGCTGTGCCGGCAGCCCCGGCACCAGCCAATGCGATTGACGCGCCCTGCGGCCTGAAACCGCTGCGCCCGGCGCCGGCCCAGAATCCCGGCCCGTCCACCATATCGCCATGCAGCCGGCCGTCCTCGCTCCGCCTGATCACGTTGACACTTGCCAGAACACGGGCCCGCTCGGTCATCTCATCGACCAACGCGCATGCAGGCCGCTTCAATGGCAGTGTGAGCACTGCGCCATCGCAATTTGCAGCGCCGCGCAACGCGGTCAGGAAAGCTGAGAGCGATGCCGGCCGGACCTCCAGCGGGACCATGACGCGGTTCATCGCGTTCTCGCGGAAATAGCGGTTGAAGAGCACTGGCGACTGAGCCTGAGCGATGGGCGAGCCAAGCATGAAAACAACGCGCGCCGCGCCGTCAATCACAGGTGTCGGCATCTTCTCTCCCAACTTGCGGACGGGTCTGCGAGTTGACACATAACGCAAACCTCCCCTAAGAGCAAAAATATTGAAGATTTCGAACGTTGTTGGAGGATGGCGTGTTCGGGAGGAAATCGACGGATACGGACACGGTCGTGCGGCTCCTTGCGGAGCAGGTCCGCCGCGATATCTCGTTCGGCGTTCTGCCGCCCGACACGCGTTTGAAGATCGAGGACCTGCGGCAGCGCTACGGCGGAAGCGCCCATTCCTTCCGCGAGGCACTCACCCATCTTGCAAACGAAGGTCTGGTCGAGGCCAATGCGCAACGCGGCTTTCGTGTCGCCTCCGCAACAGAAGCCGATCTTGAAGACATCACACGGTTGCGCGCGGAAATCGAATGTCTCGGCCTCGGGTGGGCAATCAGGCATGGCGACGTCGACTGGGAGGGCCGGCTCCTCGCCGCACACCATGCCTATGGCCGGGCGACGGATCGTACGGCGGGCAAAATCAGCGACTTCGCGCTCGAGTGGGACGAGACGGGACGGCATTTCCACGCCGCGCTGTTGTCGGCTTGCCGCTCCCCCCGCCTCATCGGCTTTCAGGAAAAGCTCTATTACCAGAGCCGGCGGTTTCGTCTGGCTGCGCTCGCCGAAGGGCGCATCGACCTCGACCTTCATCGCGCTGCCTGCGCGACGATCGTTTCGGCCACGCTCGCACGCCAGATGGAGGCCGCAACCGCAGCGCTTGCGACACATATTTTGAGCGCGATCCAGGCGTGACCACGCTTCAACAACTTTCAAGTGATCCAAAAAGGGAGGATATCATGACTTCAACCATCATCCATTCGCTGGCGGCAATCACGCTGGCTTCCGGTGTCGCGCTGACTGCGCCGGCGAACGCCCAGGAGGATACGGTCCAGATCGGACTGCTGTCGCTCACCTCCCATGCGCCGAGCATCATCGCCGAAGCCAAGGGCTATTTCGAGGAAGAGGGCATCACCGCCGAGTTCGTCAGCTTCCAGGCTGCGCAGCCGATGGCCGTGGCCATCGCATCGGGCGACGTCGACTTCGGCGTCACTGCGATAACCGGCGGCCTCATCAGCTTGGCGGAACGCGGCGCGGTCAAGGTCATCGGCGGCGCCCTGCAGGAAACACCCGAAATCGAAGGTCAGAAGATCCTCGTATCGCGTCAGGCCCATGAGGATGGCGTCACGACGCCGGCCGATTTGGCGGGCCGCCGGTTCGGCATCACCACGGCTGGCTCCTCTTTCCACTACATGGCCCACAAGATTGCCGATGCCGAAGGCTTTGATCGGTCCGAACTCAGCCTCGTCACACTGAACAGCGTACCGGCCGTGATCGCCTCCCTGCGTTCGGGACAGATCGACGCCTGGAGCATCGTACCCAACATTGCCGGCGGGTTGACGCGTGGTGAGGACGTCGTCGAGATCGGTGTGATCGCCGACTATGTCGAGGACTATCAGGTCACCACCGTCTTCACCTCGACCGACATCGTCGAAAACAACCCCGAACTCGCCGAGCGATTTCTGGCCGGCTTCTCGAAAGGCGTTGCAGACTACAATGCAGCCCTCGTCGACAAGACGATGAGCGAGGAGGAAACTGCCGAGATCGTGGCGATGATCCACGAATACGTCTATACCGACCGCCCGCTGGAAGACGCCGATCCGGCGATCCGTGCCGGCGCGATGCGTATCAACGAGAATGCGCGCCTGAACCTCGGCAGCGTCGAAGATCAGATGGAATGGTTCAAGTCGGAAGACCTCGTTCCGGCGGAAGCCACCGTTGAAAATCTCGTCGACACAAGCTTCGTCGAAACGTTCTGACCAACGCAGCGCGCCCCTTAAAGGGCGCGCAATCCCTTTAACTTGCCGAAGGATCAGGGTCATGGAACTCATGATCGAGAACGTCAGCCACCATTATGGCGAGACGCATGTGCTCGAAGACATCTCCTTCACGCTCAAGGACGGCGAGATCATCTGCATCATCGGTCCGTCCGGCTGCGGCAAATCCACACTCCTGCGTTTCATCGGCGGCCTTGAACAGCCGACGTCTGGCCAGGTTCTCATTGCTGGCGAAGCGCCTTCCGGATCGCTGAACCCGCTCACCTACATCTTTCAGGATTTCGCGCTTCTGCCCTGGCGTACGGTCGAGGGCAATGTCAGCCTGGTCCTTGAGGACCATGGCATTCACGGCAGTCGGGCCAACGCCATCATAAACGACGTTCTCGCCCGCACGAAACTCGCCGATTTCCGCAAGGCCCTGCCCCGCCAGCTTTCAGGTGGCATGAAGCAGCGCGTGGCGATCGCAAGGGCACTGGCGGTGAACCCTGCGGTAATGCTGATGGACGAACCCTTGTCAGCCCTCGACAGCCAGACCCGTGAGCTTCTTCTCGATGACCTCGTTGAGCTTTGGAGCCGCGAGAAGTTCTCCGCCTGCTATGTGACGCACAATCTCGCCGAGGCCGTGCGCCTCGGTCACAAGATCGTGGTGCTGTCGCGCCGGCCAGGCCGCGTGCGTCAGATCGTCGAGATCGACATGCCACTTGGCGAACGGTTCGAGCGAATGGGCGAACTGGAAGAGACCCAGCGCCATCTTTGGAACCTGATGCGTGAAGAAGCCCGCGCCGCCGACATGGAGCTTGCCGATGTCGCTTGATACAACCCATGCGCCCGTGACTTCCGCCGCCGTGCCGCGCCCCGTTGCACCGTCTGGCGCGCGGCCGGTCCCCTTCCGGGGCGGTGGTTTTCGCCACAAGCCGCTCGGCTTTGTCGGACCGCTCGTTTTCGTCGCGCTGATCGCGTTGTGGGAACTGGGCTCCAGAACGGGCTTCATCAGTCCGATCGCGCTGCCCGCGCCATCGGAGGCTTTCGCCGCCTTCATGGACCTCGTGCAGACCGGCATGCTCTGGACCCATCTTGAGGCGAGCCTTTATCGGCTCGTCGTCGGCTGGACGTTTGGCAGCCTGCTCGGTGTTTCGGTCGGCCTGGCGATCGGACTTTTCTCGTTCGTGCGCGCCGGTTTTCTTCCTCTGGTCTCTGCTCTTTTCCCGATCCCCAAGATCGCGCTCCTTCCCCTCTTCATCGTCTGGTTCGGAATAGGCGAGGGATCCAAGGTGGCGACCATTCTCTTCGGTACCTTCTTTCCGACCGTGATCGCGACCTATGGCGGCGTAGACAACGTCGATCGCAACCTCATTCGCATGGGGCAGTCATTTGGGCTGTCGTGGCTCTCGATCGTGCGCAAGATCATCATTCCCGGTGCGCTCCCGGCGATCCTCTCCGGCTTTCGCATCTCCGCATCGATCGCCATCGTGCTGCTGGTCGCTGCCGAAATGATCGGTGCCGAATTCGGCATCGGCGCCTACATCCTGATGGCCGGCGCACTCTTCGCGACAGATCAACTGATCTGCGGCGTCGCCATGCTGTCGATCCTCGGTCTGACAATCAGCTTCTTCATCGGCAAAGCCGAGAAATACTTCCTGAACTGGCGTACCTGATATGACAATGAGAGTGGAAGCGGACTACGACGTCGTCGTCTGCGGCGGTGGCGCCGCGGGCATTGGTGCGGCGATCGGCGCGGCGAAGAGCGGGGCCAAGGTCTGTCTTGTCGAGAAATACGGGTTTCTCGGGGGCGCGGCGACCACGTCGCAGGTTCTTGCCTATTGCGGCCTTTTCCAGCAGGGCCGTGAACCGGTTCGCGCGGTCTCGGGCGTCGGTGAGGACGTCATCGCGGAGATCCGCGAACTTGGCCTCGATGGCGGGGCCTTTCGTTCGGAAACGACAGGCAACTGGATCGTCCTCCTGGACCCCGAAATACTGAAATTCGCCCTCGACAATCTCGTTCAGCGCCATCGGATCGACGTGAAACTGCACACGCGCGTAGCGGCCGTCTCCCGTACCGGCAAACGGCTCGAGGCAGCGACGCTGGCCGGCATGAGTGGGCGGCGCCATGTTGTTGCCGAGGCGTTCGTGGATGCCAGCGGCGACGCCAATCTCGCCATGCTCGCCGGGCTCGATTATCAGATTGGCAATGGCGAGGGCCGCCTGCAGGCGCTCACCATGCCGATGCGGATCGGCGGCATCGCACCTGATCTCAAGATCGATCGCGACGCGCTTCAAAGCGCGATTGCCCGTTACAACGAGACTGGACGCTATCCGATCCAGCGCACCGATGGCGGCATCATCATCCGTCTTCCGCTGTCCAGCGACATGTGGTGGATGACCGTGGATCTGGACATCGCCGATCTGGAATCGGACAGCTTTACCAGAGCCGAAATGGCCGGCCGCGCCATGGCGCATGACTATCTGTCGATGTTGCGCCGTGCGATGCCGGGGTTCGAGAATGCCTATCTTGTCGCAACCGGTCCCCAGGTCGGCATCCGGGAGACCCGTCATCCGGTCGCACGCTACCAACTGACCAAGGAAGACGTGATCTCCGGCAGGCTGCGCGAAGACGGCATTGCCCGCGCCGCCTGGCCGATCGAATTGCACGGTGAAGCTGGCAAGCCGGTCTATACACCGATCGGCGGCGAGGGCTACTTTCACGTTCCCTACGACGCGATCCGCGCCAAGTCGCTCGCCAATCTCTGGTACGGTGGTCGCGTCATCGGCGCTGATCCCGACGCCTATGGATCGATCCGGGTGATGGGTACGGCTTTCGCTACCGGCGAAGCGGCGGGTGTGTCCGCCGCCGACTACGCCGACCGCAACCACAAGACCGATTGCCGTTCCGTTCAGGCGCGCCTGAGCGCACAGGGCGCAATGATCTGATGGCAATACGAGCAGGGAACCGATCGATAGAAGCCGCCGTTTCCCTGCCATCTTTGATTGAGGGGCCGTCATGCAGACAAGAACCGCCATCGCCGCCATCGCACTCGCCGCGATGGCTTGGCATCACGCAGCTGCCCAGGAAGACGGCGATCTCTATACGGTGATGAGCGACCTACCCTACGAGGACGTCGCTCTGGCGCTGTCCGATGCAATCGTCAATCGGGGCTACGTGGTCGATCACGAGGGCGACGTCGCCGGGATGCTTGCTCGCACCGCCGAGGAAGTCGGCGCCGACGACACAATCTACACTGACGCGCAGTTCTTTCAGTTCTGCTCGGCAGTCGTTTCGCGCGACATGATGTCCGCCGATCCGGCCAATATTGCTTACTGCCCCTATATCGTCTTCGTCTACGCGCCCGCCGATGAATCGGAAACCGTCACGGTGGGTTACCGCAAGCTTCCCGGTGGCGGTGGACGCGACGAGGCAAACGACATGCTGACCGAGATCGTCGACGAGGCTGCCGAAGGCTTCTAGATCAAGCCTACCTCGATTGTTCAGGTCGGCACTCAGACGCACTTCAGCTAACCTCCTCTTGATCGTCTGTGCACCCATGACGAAAGGGGTGGTCGTGGCCAGCATCGACATTGCGATCCCGTGCTACGGCCACGGCAACTATCTTCGCGATTGCGTGATGAGCGCGACCGCCGAGGACGTCGGACCGCTGCGCATTCTCATAATCGACAATGCCTCGCCTGACGACAGCCTTGAAAAGGCACGTCAACTGGCCGCATCGGACAGCCGCATAGCCCTTAGTGCCCACGCCCACAATCTCGGCCCCCACGCATCCTTCAATGAAGGGGTGGCGTGGGCTGAGGCCGACTATTTCATGATCCTTTGCGCCGACGACCTGCTGACGCCTGGCAGTCTGCGCGCACTTGCCGGAACCCTGGACGCCGACCCGAACGCCAGCTTCGCCTATGGAACCGATGTCCATTGGATCGAGGGGCAGGCGACACCGCAAATGGCCACGCAGGAGAACGCACGCTTCATCCGAGTGTCCGGGACCCGTTTCATCGAGGAACGGTGCCGCAATCCCGAACACTATATTGCCGCTGGCATGGTGCTCGTTCGCACGGCAGCACAAAAACGGGCTGGCCTTTACCGCGACGTACTTCCCCACACGGACGACTTCGAAATGCTTCTGCGCCTCGCCATGCTTGGAGACGTGCGCCGAACGGACAGTCCTCTCGGAATAAAGCGGATGCACGGAGCGAACCGGACGCTGACCTTCACCCAGGATCCGGCCCGTGACTTGAAAGAGCGCGAAGCGGCCCTCGCCAGCTTCTTCGCCAATGAAGGGGCCGCGCTGGCCAATGCGTCGCGCCTGCGGCGAATCGGACGGCGCAGCATCGCGCAGCGGGCCTACTGGTGCGGGCTGAAATCACTGGCGCACGGGCGGGCGGGTGCCTGGTCGCATCTGGCTTTGGCCTTCCAGCTGGCCCCGCGCATGGCCTTGCTCCCGCCCCTCGGTTATCTCAAACGCATGGAACGGCCGATCGGAACGGCGCTGAAACGGCCGCCAAATCCGGCCTGACTGAGCGGACTTTGGTCAGGCCGCATCCGCCGGTTTCAGGACCCCGCGACGTATCTGATCCTCTTCGATGGACTCAAACAGCGCACGGAAGTTGCCCTCGCCGAACCCGTCATCCCCCTTGCGCTGGATGAACTCGAAGAAGATCGGACCGATGACCGTTTTGGAAAAAATCTGAAGAAGTATGCGCGTTTCGCCACCCCCAACCACGCCTTCCCCATCGATCAGGATTCCGTGCTGCTTCATCCGGTCTATCGGCTCATCGTGATCCTTCACCCGCTCGCGCGACATTTCATAGTAGGTGTCGGGCGGGCCAGGCATGAACTTAAGCCCGCGACCGCTGATCGCATCGGTCGAAGCGTAGATGTTGTCGCAGCCGACTGCGATGTGCTGAATGCCCTCGCCATTGTACTTCTTGAGATATTCCTCGATCTGGCTCTTGTCGTCAGTGCTCTCGTTGATCGGGATGCGGATTTTTCCGTCGGGTGAAGTCAGGGCCCGCGAGGTGAGCCCGGTCTGCTTGCCCTGTATGTCGAAAAACCTGATTTCTCGAAAGTTGAACGTCTCCGCGTAGAACTTGTACCAGGTGTCCATGTTCCCGCGCACGACGTTGTGCGTCAGATGATCGAGATAGTAAAAGCCAACGCCTTCGGGGTGCGGATCGCGCTCGCCCAGCCACTCGAACTCGCCGTCGTAACAACTGCCCTTTTCACCGTAGACATCGACGAAATAGAGGAGCGATCCACCAATGCCGATGACGGCTGGGACATCGATCGATTTGTCGGTCCCCCTGTACTCGCTCGCTCCAAGTTCGATGGCGCGCTTCAGCGCGTGCTCGGCGTTTACGACCCTCCATGCCATGGCGGGGGCGCATGGACCGTGCTCTTCGACGAATCGTGCGGCATGAGAGCCTGCTTCGCCGTTCAGCACATAATTGATATCGCCCTGCCGATAGAGCGTGATGTTCTTTGAGCGGTGCTTGGCGACGGGCTCAAATCCCATTCTCCGGAACAGCGCATCGAGCTTCTCCGGCTCCGGGTGAGCGAACTCAACGAATTCGAAGCCATCGGTTCCCGCAGGGTTTTCATCGCTGATCGTCGCCTTTGGAGCATCGTGCGGAAAGGGTCCCATCGTCTTCTCCCATCTGTCCAACTGTCTCGCCCGAGCTTAGCTCCCCTCGCCTGCATTGTGCGTGCGAACCCCGCTTGAAAAATCCGCGAAATGCGCGCTTCATGCATTTAATCGGACAATCATATGGAATTCATGCATGGATAGATTTGATCGTGCAATACTGAGGGCGCTTCAGGAGGATGGGTCTGCCACGAACACGGCGCTCTCCGAAATCGTCAATCTCTCGGCGTCGCAATGTTCACGGCGTCGCACGGCCCTGGAAGAAAAGGGCATCATCGAGGGCTATGGCGCTCGGATCAATGCGCGCGCGCTCGGTTTCGGCCTTCGGGCAATTACGCGGATCAACTTGCGATCGCATGGAGAAGAGGCCGCATTTGCAGCATTTCTCAATCGCCATGAGGAAGTCCGCGCCGCCCATTCGGTGTCGGGCGACGCGGACTACGTTCTTGAGATACAGGTGCGCGATCTCGACGCGTTTGCCGATTTCATTCACACCAAGCTTCTCGCCCACCCTCAGGTGGCGCAGGTCCGCTCCGAGATCGTGCTGCGAACGCTCAAGGATGAGCGCGGGCTCCCGCTGGATCTCTGATCATTCCTCGAGGCTTTCATCGGCTTTCTCGTCGACGAGATCACGCTCCGCTTCCTTGCGCTTCAGGAAGCGGCCGGCGAATGCCTCGGTTTCGTCCTTCTTGAACACCTTGCGGGCCTTGGCGAAGATGTCTTCCTCTTCCTCGTCAATGTGGTGCTCATAGTCGTGCCGCAGCGTCTTGAAGCGCGTGAGCCAGCCCGAATTGTCGAAGCCCATGGTGTTGAGCTCCTCCATGATGTCGTCGAGTTCCTTGTGCTCGGACACCGAGTGGCGGGCGTCGTCCTGGCCGTCGGGATGCTCCATCAGCTTGGAGTAGAAAGTTTCCTCTTCCGCGGCGGCGTGCGATTTGACGTCATAGTAGAACTCGTTCCAAAGGCGCTCGCGATCTCCCTCGCCGCCCGTCGTTCCGGCAATCTTTTTCAAAAGGTCGCGATGTTTGTCGTGATCCTTGCGGATTTCTTGATAGATGTCGGCCATGGCTACCTCTCATGCTGGCGTGTTCGGTTTCCACTCGGGAACCCCTTGTGCGAGAGATAGATATGGCCGTCATTTCGGTTGGCAACTGCCCGTCAATCGGCGGGCCGCGATGTCACCCGATCAGGCAACCCCGCCGTAGCCGCCACCTGTGGGTGTCTTGATGATGAAGGCATCTCCAGGTTCCAGCACCGACTGCGCGCAGCCGCCCAGATCCTCCACGGTGCCGTCTGCCCGGCGGATGGCGTTGGCCCCTGTCTCTCCAGGTTCGCCGCCATCGACGCCAAACGGGCGAACGCGTCGGTGACCCGACAGAACCGCGAAATCGAGCCGCTCGCGCGCACGAACGGTGCGAAGAGTTCCATCACCAGCCGAATGCCGGCCCTTGCCGCCCGAGCCTTCGCGGATGTGGAAATCCTCCAGCACCACCGGAAAGCGCGTTTCCAGGATTTCCGGATCGGTGAGACGTGAATTGGTCATGTGGGTATGAATCGCGTCAGCCCCGTCATAGTCAGGCCCTGCAGGCGCACCGGAGCATATCGTCTCGTAGTACTGATACTTGTCATTGCCGAAGGTCACGTTGTTCATCGTGCCTTGCGCGGCCGCCTGCGCCCGCACCGCGCCGAAGAGACAATTGGTGACCGCCTGGCTGACCTCCACATTCCCGGCGACCACTGCCGCCGGATAGGACGGCGACAGCATCGAGCCCTCGGGCACCACAATGCGGATCGGCCGCAGGCATCCGGCGTTCATCGGGATCGACCCGTCCACCAGCACGCGGAAGACATAGAGGACGGCGGCACGGGTGACTGGCTCTGGCGCGTTGAAATTGTCGTCGCGCTGTTCGGACGTACCGGTAAAATCGACCGTCGCCTCGCGCCGTTCGCGATCGACCGTTATCTTGACGACGATCTGGCAGCCCTGATCCATCTCATAGCTGAACGAGCCATCCGGCAGTTGGTCGAGAACGCGGCGCACGCTTTCTGCCGCATTGTCCTGGACGTGGCCCATATAGGCCGACACCACGTCGAAGCCGAAAAGGTCGATCATGCGGTTGAGTTCGGCGATGCCCTTCTCGTTGGCCGCCACCTGCGCCTTGATATCGTTCACGTTCTGCTCGAGCGTTCGCACCGGATAGCGACCGCCCGTCAGGAGTTCGCAAAGCGCCTCCTCGCGAAATTCGCCGCGATCGACCAGTTTGAAGTTGTCGATATAGACGCCTTCCTCCTCGATCGTGCGCGCCAAAGGAGACATCGAGCCTGGGGCAATGCCGCCGATGTCGGCATGATGGCCCCGACTTGCCACCCAAAAGCGGATCGACTGCCCTTCCGGATCGAAGACCGGCGAACAGACCGTAAGGTCTGGGAGATGGGTTCCGCCGTTATAGGGAGCGTTGAGCAGAAAGACATCGCCCTTGCTGATCACCGGGTTGTCGCGGATCACCGTTGCCACCGACGCGTCCATCGAACCCAGATGCACCGGCATGTGTGGGGCGTTGGCGACAAGGTTGCCTTGCGGATCGAAGACCGCACAGGAAAAGTCGAGCCGTTCCTTGATGTTCACCGAATAGGCTGTGTTCTGCAGCGTCACGCCCATCTGCTCGGCAATGGACATGAAGAAATTGTTGAAGATTTCCAGCATCACGGGATCGGCGGTCGTCCCGATCGCGTGATGCGCTGCCTTTGCCTCGACCCGCTCGAGTACGATGTCGTCGGCACTGGTCAAGCCAGCCTGCCAGCCAGGTTCGATCACGATGGTCTGGTTCGGCTCGATGATAATGGCCGGCCCCTTGATGGCTTGTCCGGGTTTGATCGCCTCGCGCAGGAACACGTCGGCTTCGCACGCCGCACCCTCGGTGAACATCCGCACCGTGCGATCGCGATGGGGCACTCCTTCGTCCACCGCTCGACCGGCGATCTTGATGGTTTCGGCGCCACCGCCGATCGCCTCGACCTCGACGGTTTCGATGACCAGCGGCTTCGCACCCATGACAAAGCCGAAACGTTGGCGGTGCTGGGCCTCGAAGGCTTCCTTCATGCGCAGCGGCCCATCGACATCGGGCCACAATACATCGACCGGCAGGATCGTGTCGGTACCGGCGTATCGGATATGAGCGCGAACGATGACCTCACTGCGCTCAGCGTCGATCTTCTGCTGGGCGAGTTCCGCCAGACACTCCGACGACAGCGCTTCGGCAAGCTTCGACAGCGCCGCGGGCGCCTCCTCGTCGACCGGCACGATCAGGGCTTTCTGCCTGGTCGCACGAACGTCCGCAACGCCCATGCCGTAGGCCGACAATAGGCCGGACAACGGATGGATGAGTACGCGTTTCATGCCGAGCGCATCGGCAACGAGACAGGCGTGCTGCCCACCGGCCCCGCCGAAGCAGTTGAGCGCGTAGCGCGTGACATCGTGCCCGCGCTGCACGGAGATTTTCTTTATCGCCTCGACCATGTTGGCAACGGCGACGCGGATGAAGCCATCGGCGACCTCTTCCGCCGACCGTCCATCACCTATCTCGTTCGCCAGGACTTCGAACCGTTCGCGGACCACCGCCGCATCGAGTTTCTGGTCCTGGTTCGGTCCGAAGAGTGCCGGGAAGTAGTCGGGGATCAGCTTTCCGAGCATGACGTTGGCATCGGTCACCGCGAGAGGGCCATCGTTGCGGTAGCATGCAGGTCCCGGATCGGCGCCTGCCGAATCCGGCCCGACCCGGAAGCGGCCATTGTCATAATGGAGGATCGATCCGCCGCCCGCGGCAACGGTGTGGATCAGCATCATCGGCGCGCGCACGCGCACGCCCGCGACTTCCGTTTCGAAGGCGCGCTCGAAATTGCCGTCATAATGGGCGACGTCCGTGGAGGTGCCGCCCATATCGAAGCCGATGACCTGGTCAAAACCGGCCACGTGCCCGGTCTCCGCAAGACCGACGACGCCACCGGCGGGCCCGGAAAGGATCGCATCCTTGCCTTGAAAAAGATCGGCAGCCGTCAGTCCGCCCGACGACATCATGAACATCAGCCGCGCGCCGGTGCGCTCCACGTCGAGTTCGCTCGACACCTGGTCGACGTAGCGCTTCAGCACCGGGGAGAGATAGGCGTCGACGACAGTCGTATCGCCGCGCCCGACATATTTGATCAGCGGCGAAACCTCGTGACTGACGGAGACCTGGGCGAATCCCATCTCGCGGGCCAGCGCGGCCAGGACGCGTTCATGCGCATGGTACGCATAGGCGTGCATCAGGACGATGGCGACCGCCTCGTAGCCTGCCGACTTGAGATTATTCAGCGCCGCGCGCGCCTCCTGCTCGTCGAGCGCCCGTTCGACCGTCCCATCCGCAAGAACCCGTTCGTCGATCTCCACGACGGTGTCGTAGAGCGCCTCGGGCTTCCGGATCTCGCGCGCGAATATGTCCTTGCGCTCCTGATATCCGATCTTCAACGCGTCACGAAATCCCTTGGTCGTTATCAGCGCCACGCGTGCGCCCCGACGCTCGAGAAGCGCGTTTGTCGCCACGGTCGTGCCCATGCGTACTTCGCCGATCGCATTGGCCGGCATAGCCTCGCCGCGCGCGATGCCGAGGTGCTGACGAATGCCTTCCACGGCCGCGTCACGGTAGGCTTCCGGGTTCTCCGAAAGAATCTTGCGCGCCTGAAGGCTGCCATCCGGCGCGCGTGCAATGACATCGGTGAATGTGCCGCCCCGGTCGATCCAGAAGTCCCACTGGCCGGATCCGCTCTCAGCCCTTGCGGCTGCCTCTCCCTGCGCCTTCTCAGCCATTCCGATCTGCCTCTCGATTCGCAGTTGTGACATTTGACGGACGTTTTATTGACAATTTATCGATAAAATGATGTCATCGAACCGTCAACATCGGTGAGGGTCTATTGTCTAAGCCAATCGATCGAAGCGGCCGGCCGCAGGAGAGCGACGCAACGTCGCGAGGCGGCGCTCGTCCGTTGACCATCGGCCCGATCGTATCTTCAGCCCATCTGGCCGACGGTTCTTCGCCCGCCCTTTCCGAGCTTGAATATGGCCTCATCCTGTCGTTTCACGCCTTTTCGCGTTGGATGACACGCTGCATGGCCGCTGCCGGTCTGCCCGGTCTCTCCTCGACGGAGGTCTTGATCCTTCATTCCATCCGCCACCGTGGCCGAAAGAAAAAACTGGCCGACATCTGCCTCGTTCTGGACATTGAGGACACCCATGTCGTGACTTACGCGATCCGCAAGCTGGAAGCTGCCGGACTTGTGACGACCGGCCGCGCCGCGAAGGAAAAGACGGTCGAAATCACCGAGAAGGGCGCGGAAGCATGCCTGCGCTATGCGGAAATCCGCGAGCGTCTCCTCGTCGCCGCAACCAAATCCCAGCGCCCGCAAGAGATCGACCTTTCGGAGATCGCATCCGTTCTGCGCTTCCTCTCAGGCGCTTACGATCAGGCCGCACGGGCGGCCACGACGCTGTAAGAAACGATCGGTATCCCGCGATGACATCCAAAGCGCTTCTCTCTGTTCGCTCGCTCGGCGTTGCATTTGGAAGCGAGCACGTCGTTGAAGACCTGTCATTCGATGTGGAAGCCGGCCGCACTCTGGCCATCGTCGGTGAATCGGGCTCAGGTAAGTCCGTAACCTCCCTTGCCATCATGCGGCTCGTCGAACACGTCGGCGGCAGCATTACGCAGGGCAGCATCCACTTCAACGCCGACGGTGTCAGCCGCGACCTGACGGCCCTTTCGGACAAGCAGATGCGCGCTCTTCGCGGCAACGACATCGCGATGATCTTCCAGGAACCGATGACGTCGCTCAACCCCGTCTTCACCGTCGGCGACCAGATCATCGAAACGTTGCTCGTCCATGAAGAGCTCAGCCGCAATGCGGCGCGCGAGGAGGCAAGACGTCTGCTGGAACTGGTCCGCCTGCCGGACGCAGAGGCGCAACTGAAGCGCTATCCCCACCAACTGTCCGGCGGCATGCGCCAGCGCGTGATGATCGCCATGGCGCTTGCCTGCCGCCCGAAGCTGCTGATCGCCGACGAACCGACCACGGCGCTCGACGTGACGATACAGGCGCAGATCCTGTCCATCATCCGCGATCTGCAGAGTCAGCTTGAGATGGCGGTGATCTTCATCACCCACGACATGGGGGTGGTCGCGCAGATGGCCGATGACGTCGTCGTCATGCATCGCGGCCGCCGGATCGAGCAGGCACCAGTCGCCGATCTCTTCGCCCATCCGCGCGAAGCATATACGCGCGCGCTGCTCTCGGCCGTTCCGCGCCTCGGCAGCATGAGCGGGGAAGACCTGCCGCGACGCGAAGCCCTCACGGTGATCGAGAATGGCGAGCCGCGCACGATCGGTGGCAACAGTACCCAGGATACGGCGCGCTATGACGAGGCGCCTCTCGTTTCCATTCGCGATCTCGTCACCAGATTCGACATTCGCAAGAACTTCTTCGGTGGCGTCACGCACCGGGTGCATGCGGTCGAAAAGGTCAGCTTCGACATCTATCCCGGAGAAACGATGGCGCTTGTCGGCGAGTCCGGTTCCGGCAAGTCGACCATCGGACGCACGATCCAGCAATTGCAGGCGGCGACGAGCGGCGACATCCGCTTCGAGGGCAAGCCATTGGCACAGATGTCGAAGGCCGAGCAGATGCGGCTGCGCCAGAAGGTGCAATACATCTTTCAGGACCCTTTCGCATCGCTCGACCCGCGCAAGACTGTCGGCTTTTCGATTGCCGAGCCGATTCGCACCCACGGTTTGATCGACAATCGGCGCGCGATCGATGCCCGCGTCGGCGAATTGCTGGAACGCGTCGGCCTGGAAGCGCATCATGCCGGGCGCTATCCTCATGAATTCTCCGGCGGCCAGCGCCAGCGCATCTGCATCGCGCGGGCACTCGCATCAAAACCCAAACTGATCATTGCCGACGAAGCGCTGTCTGCGCTCGACGTTTCGATACAGGCCCAGATCATCGATCTCTTCATGGAATTGCAGAAGGACGAAGGCCTGGCCTATCTATTCATCAGCCATGACATGGCGGTCGTGGAGCGCATGAGCCATCGCGTGGCTGTGCTTTACCTGGGGCAGATCGTCGAGTTCGGCCCACGCCGCGCCGTCTTCGAGTCGCCCGCCCATTCCTATACCCGCCGCCTGCTTCAAGCCGTGCCGGTCGCTGACCCGGGCGCCAGACGGGACCAACCGATGCTTGAGGGAGAGATCGCCAGTCCCGTGCGTTCGGTCAGCGACGAACCCATCATCCTGCCACTTTCCGAAACCGCGCCAGGCCACTTCGTGGCGACAGAGAAGCCGGTCGGAATTCCAGCCTGAACGTCAAATCCGACAGAGGACCTTGAAACATGACACTGAAGAAAACGCTCGCTGCGGCATTGCTCGCAGCCTCCGTTCTGTCCGCGCCGGCCCACGCCGCCGGAGCGCTGACCATTTCCTCCCCGCAGGACCCGGGCAATTGGGACCCGATCGACACCTTCCTCGTCAACTGGGCTTCCGTTGCCACCAACATCTTCGACGGCCTGACCTATCGCGGCCCCGACCTGGAGCTGGTGCCGGGCCTTGCGACCGAATGGGAAGAACTGGACGAAGGCACGCGCATCCGCTTCACGCTGCGCGAGGGCGTCACGTTCCACAACGGCGAGCCATTCAATGCTGAAGCCGTCCGCTACACCTTCGAGCGCCTGCTCGGTGAGGAAGGCGCTTCCGGCCCCCAGCAGTCGAACTACACAGCCATCGAAGAGGTTGAGGTCATCGACGACTACACGGTCGATTTCCACCTCTCCGAGCCAGATCCCGTATTGCTCACGAAGCTTGCCGGATATGGCGCGATGATCGTTCCGCCGCAGTATATCGAGGAGAATGGCGAAGACCATTTCGACATGAACCCGGTCGGGACCGGTCCTTTCAAGTTCGTTTCCTACCAGGAACGCGAGAGCATCGAACTCGAAGCCTTTGAAGATCATTGGGACGGCGCACCCGAGCTCGACACCGTCACCTATCGCTTCATCACCGAGCCTTCCACCGCCGTCGCCGAACTGCAGGCGGGACGCGTCGATATCGTCATTCCGCCGACCATTCCCGTCGGCATGATCTCGACGATTGAGGAACAGGAAGACCTGAGCATCGTGAGTGTCGCCAGCCCCACGGTCCAGGCACTGCGTTTCAACACCGCAAACGGCATCACCGAGAACGAGGATGTGCGAAAGGCGATCATCATGGCGATTGATCGCCAGGCGATCATCGACACGATCCTGCAGGGAGAGGCCGAGCCGATCACCAGCTTCCAAGGGCCGCTCTCCTTCGGCAACGACCCAGAGATGGAACCCATCCCCTACGACCCCGAGGCCGCAAAGGCGCTTCTTCAGGAAGCGGGCGTCGAACCCGGTGCGACAGTCCAGATCGACGTGCGCGGCAACGATGCCACCTTCGGCGAGGTTGCGCAGGCCGTCGCAGCCTATCTCAGCGTGATCGGCATCAACGCCACGGTCCAGCCTTACGAGACCAATGTCCTGCTCAACGACATCATTCCCGAAGGCCGCACGGGCGAGATGTTCCAGCAGGCCTGGGGCGGCTGGACCTTCGACTTCGATAACACGGCGTATCTGATGTACCACACCGGAGAACGCTGGAATCCCTACGACAGCGACGCCGAGCTCGATGCGCTTCTGGAAGAACAGCGCAGCATCACCGACCGCGCCGAGCGCGAACGTCTCTTGAAAGAAATCGCTCGCTACACGGCCGACCGCGCTCTTGAAGTTCCGCTCTACAACGTCAACGCGCTCTATGGCGTCAACGACCGGGTGCAGAATTTCGAAGCGGCGCCCGACAGCCGCCTGCGCCTGACCGACGTCACGGTAGAAGAGTGATCGACAGCGGGCCGTCTGTCCTGGACGGCCCGCACCCAATGCCGGAGCTCCAGCCGTGGCCAAATTCCTGATATACCGCGTTCTTCAGGCGATCTTCGTCGTCTTCGTCGTCACGCTGACCGTATCCTTTGCGATCCGCCTTACGGGCGATCCTGCATTGATGCTGTCTCAGGGCGCCGGCAGCATCACCGAAGCGGACCTGGAGCGCATCCGCGAGGCACTGGGGCTGAACAGGCCGTTCCTCGTTCAGTATTGGGAATTCATCAGCGGCCTGTTCGTCGGCGATTTCGGGCGAAGTTTCATGGGTGGTACACCTGTCATCAATCTGATCGAACGGGCGCTGCCGGCAACGCTGATGCTCGCCATCGTCTCGCTGGTCGTGTCCATCGCCGTCTCCATCCCGCTCGGCATCAAGGCGGCGACGGCACGCGGCACCTGGATTGACCAGGCAATCCGCATCTTCTCGCTGATCGGCCTGTCCTTTCCCAATTTCTGGCTGGCGATCATGCTGGTGCTCCTGTTTTCCATCACCTTTCGCCTGCTGCCGCCGAGCGGCATGGAAGGGCCGGTGAGCTTCATCATGCCGGCAGCCACCATGGCGATCATCCTCACGGCAACGAATGTCCGCCTCGTGCGCACCACGATGCTGGAAACATTGCGCTCGCAATACGTGATGGTGGCGCGCGCCAAGGGATTGAGCGAGACGACGGTGCTCTACAAGCACGCCCTCAGAAATTGTGCGATCCCGCTGATCACCTATTTCGGCCTGCAGTTCGGCGGCCTGCTCGGCGGCATTGTCGTCATCGAGCGTGTCTTCAACTGGCCGGGCCTGGGCACACTGGCCTTCCAGGCCGTCGCAGCGCGCGACTATCCCGTGCTTCAGGCCGTCATCACAGTCTTGTCGCTGCTCATCATCGCAATCAACCTCCTGGTCGACATCGCCTATGGGCTCGTCGATCCGCGCATCCGCACGGAGTAGCCTCATGCCCGATGCAGCACCGTCCCGACCCGGCCAGGCGAAAACGGCCCGCCGCCAATCCAGCTTCAAGGCGCTCGAGTTCATCCTCGGCGTCATCCTGGTCGGCGGCATAGGGCTTGCCGTTCTGTTCTCCGGCTTTCTGTTTCCCGGCGGCGGCAGCGCCGTCGACCTCGCCGCGCGCCTGACACCCCCCCTCGTGGACATGGCCCATCCGCTCGGCACCGACCCGCTCGGGCGCGATGTCCTTGCGCGCGTCATCGTCGGCGGCGAAATCTCGCTGACGGTTGGCCTGGTCTCGGTGGCCGGCGCCGTGGTGATCGGCGTCGTAATGGGGCTCGTCTCCGGCTACTATCGCGGCTTCTGGGATGTCGTCGTGATGCGTTTCGCCGACGTGCAGCTCGCCTTGCCCTTCATTCTGCTGGCCATCACCTTCATTGCCATCGTTGGCGGTGGGCTCATCAACACGATCGTCCTCCTGATCGTCTCGCAATGGGTTCAGTATGCGCGCCTCGTGCGCGGCTCGGTGCTTTCCCTGCGTGATCGCGAATTCATCCAGTCTGCACGCGCCATCGGCGTGCGCGACATCAAGATTCTGTTCCAGCATCTGCTGCCGAACCTGCTCGGCCCGGTGATCGTGCTGATGACGCTCAACGTGGCCAACAACATCCTGCTCGAGGCAAGCCTGACCTTTCTCGGTCTCGGCGTGGATCCCACGATACCAAGCTGGGGCGGCATGCTGGCGGAAGGCCGCACCTATCTGCAGACCGCGTGGTGGGTGAGCGTCTTTCCGGGCCTTGCCATTCTTCTCACCGTCCTCGGCCTCAATCTTCTCGGCGACTGGCTGCGCGACACGCTCGACCCGACAGGACGCACCCGCGTATGACCCTCATCACTGACCGCAGCTTCGAACGCACGATCGACACGCTGATTGCGGACTACGGCCGCCCCGAGCACAAGGGCGCTTGCCTGGAGGCCTGGGTTTTCGAGGATCACGACAATCGGCGACGTGCCGAAAAGAGCCTGCTGGACCGCGGCGTGACCGCACGCATCCGGTCCGCCTACAAGCCGCTCCTTCATTTCTTTCTCGAGGATGTCGTGCTCGCGGATATCGGCCAGGCCACCGTCCGCTATCCCGTTCTCGACGGGATGGCGAACCGCTTCCTGCTCGAGAGCTATCCGCTTGCGGCCCTCTTGCCCGATGGGGCAATTGTTTTTGAGCCCGGAACGGACGCCGACTTCCACTACGCGGTCGACATCGTCGACAAGAATGGAACGCTCAGCAGTCACCGCGTGTTCGCCCCCAACCGGCGCCACGTTGATCCCGTGGGCCAGGACTGTGTTTCACCGACCGGCTGGGTTCGCCTGACCGACGCGGGTGGCAGCGTCTGCCAGGCAGCCTACCCCACCGATTTCGAGGCGGTGTTCGCTGCCGCGGTCAAGGTTGTCGGCGAGCGCGAATGGGGTCTTGCGGAACCCTATTTCGACGAACTCAACATCCGGGTGGAACTGCCCGGCAAGGACCTCCCTCTCGCTCACGGGCACGAAAGCATCAGCCTGCATGAGGCGCTGCACGAAGACCTTTACTTCACTTTGCTCGAAGTATTCCAGAAGCGGTCGGGCCGCCCGCTCGGCGATCGCGGCCTGCGACCGGGCCAGATCGTGCCCGAGATCGTTGCCGGCGAAGGCGCGCCGCGCCTGATCATCGAAACAAGACCACTCGACACGAATCCGCGCACGATGCCCCATGTTTCGCTGGACGATGCGCCGCATGCGCTTTCGGTCTCGCAGATCGATGAGGCGCTTGCGGCCGTCGCGGGCACGCCCCTCACTGCGACATCGCGCGCCGGTCGGCCCGTCCATGCCCGCCATATCGCAGGCAGCGATGCGGCCGTGATGATCAGCGGCGGACAGCATGCCAACGAGACATCCGGTATCGTTGGCGCCTTGCGCGCCGCTCTGCAGCTCAAGGACCGCGCTGGCGCGCATTTCGTGGTCTCGCCATTGGAAAACCCCGACGGCTATGCCCTGCACGGTCGCTTGACGCGCGAGCACGCCGCCCAAATGCACCATGCCGCCCGCTACACGGCCTTCGGCAATGACCTCGAGTTCGAGCCCGACGGCGACGATGGCGCACCCCACTTCGAACGGGCAATTCGCAGCAAGGCCGAAGCAATCAGCGGCGCCCGCCTTCACGTCAATCTTCACGGCTATCCGGCACATGAATGGACCCGGCCGCTATCGGGCTACGTGCCGCGCGGCTTCGAGATGTGGACCGTGCCGAAAGGCTTTTTTCTGATCATGCGCCACCATCCCGAATGGGACGCCGCGGCGCGCGTCCTCATCGACAAGGTCACCGCACACCTGCAAACCCTGCCCGGCCTTTCCGCCTTCAATGCGTCACAGATCGCGCTGTTCGAGAAGCACGCCGGCGTCACGGGCTTCGAGATCATCAATGGCTTTCCATGCCTGATCTCGGTCGAGACGCGTCACACCGCACCGCTCACGCTCATTACCGAATATCCTGACGAAACCATCGAAGGGCACGCCTTCGTCGACGCCCACACGGCCCAGATGCAGACCGTTCTTGCCGCCTATGAGGCGTATCAGACCCTGGCGACCGCGTAGCCCGCTCGTCTAGATCTGACATCCCACCAAGACACGAAGACGAAGCCTGCGCCGAACGACACATATCGGAGCGCGATGCGGGCCCTCGTCAATCAGCCGCGACCCACCGACAGTTCAGTCCGCACGTTCAGATCGCCATCTAGAAAGTCCGGCTCGACCTCAGCCCCGACTGCATCGAAATATCGGCTTAGGAAGGTGCGGAACGAAGCTGCGAGGGCGATATCGGCAATGTTCAGGTCAGTGAACCCTGCGGCACGAAGGTTGTCGATATCCATCTGGCTTATGCGTGAGGCATCAATCGCGATCTGCTCGGCGTAAACCAGCATTGCCACCTGCTGATCGGTTAGTGCGGCGTTGCGGAAATCGCGATGCACGGCCAGAGCCTGTTCCCTTCCGATCGTGCCGGACAGCGCCTTGAAGTAGACGTGGGAACAATAACTGGAGGGTACGTGCTTTGCTACGACCAGCGTGACAAGCCGGAAGTTGACCAGCCCAAGCGAGAACCCATCCCGTATCTGGTGCAACAAGTGCTCCACCGGTGCCAGGATGTCTGGTCTGGCTGACCAGCATTGGGTTGCCTGCATCACCCTTCCCATTGACGCCATCTCATTGGCATAGATGGACGCGACTTCGCCCTCGGCCTCCGCCGGCTCTATAGTTCGTAGGAACATCGTCGCCTCCAAGGCTGCTACAAGCTGGCCACATCTTCGCTCGTAAGGCACTATCCTGGGAAGAGACGGAAGACCTGCGATGATCCCGTCACGTTCGATTTCGGAAGCCTCTATCGGCTACCTGAAAGCCCGACAATAAACGCGTTCTACGAGAAGCCAAAAAGCCTTGGCCGCTGGTCATCAATGAGCCTTCAGCGAAGGAACACAAGCGCCGAAGGCGCAGCGCGGTCCTCACTTGTAGTCATCGATCTATCGCATGACTTTTGTTAACGGAATATTGGGCACTGTGTTAATGGCAGATGCAAACACCCAATGCTGCATACGCCTCAAAATATGAGGCGCAAACGCGGAACAATACTCGGATTCAACATATTTACCTGAGTGTATTGCAACTTATGCTGAACGACCCGAGACATCGGTGACGTTTTGTACCGGACACATGGGTAACACTTTTCGCTTTGCGGGAGGTGTTGATG
>NZ_NWUC01000015.1 GCF_002750855.1 Neopararhizobium haloflavum
AAGAAAAGCTGCGCTTCGCCATCCGCGAAGGCGGCCGCACCGTCGGCGCCGGCATCGTCGCTTCGATCACGGAATAACGACGGATCAGGGTTTGGGCGCGCCCCCTTCGCGTGGCGCGCCCTCAACACGAACAAGGATTAAGTCGAATGAACGGCCAGAATATCCGTATCCGCCTCAAGGCGTTCGATCATCGGATTCTCGATGCCTCCACGCGCGAGATCGTTTCGACGGCCAAGCGCACCGGCGCCAATGTCCGCGGACCTGTTCCGCTTCCCACGCGGATCGAGAAGTTCACGGTCAACCGCTCGCCGCACATCGACAAGAAGAGCCGCGAACAGTTCGAGATGCGCACCCACAAGCGTCTTCTCGATATCGTCGATCCGACCCCGCAGACGGTCGACGCTTTGATGAAGCTCGATCTGGCAGCCGGCGTCGATGTGGAGATCAAGCTCTGAGGAGCTTTTTGAACACGAGCCCCTGAACCTTCGGGCGAGGGGCTCCTCTGAAGATTGAAGAGGCGTGGAGGGGCTCTGCCCCGACAGCGAACTCTAAAAGGAATGAACCGATGCGTTCAGGTGTGATTGCACAGAAGGTAGGGATGACCCGGGTCTACAACGACGCCGGCGAGCACGTCCCGGTAACGGTGCTGCGGCTCGACAACTGCCAGGTTGTCGCCCAGCGCACCGTCGAGAAGAACGGCTACACGGCGGTACAGCTCGGCGTCGGCCTCAAGAAGGTCAAGAACACGTCGAAGGCCCTGCGCGGCCATTTCGCTGCGGCCAATGTCGAGCCCAAGGCCAAGGTTGCCGAGTTTCGTGTGTCGGAAGACAACATGATCGACGTCGGCGCCGAGATCACGGCAGAGCATTTCATTGCTGGCCAGTTCGTCGACGTGACCGGCACCTCGGTGGGCAAGGGCTTCGCCGGCGCCATGAAGCGTCACAACTTCGGCGGCCTTCGTGCCACGCACGGCGTATCGATCTCGCACCGCTCGCACGGCTCGACCGGTTCCAACCAGGATCCGGGCCGCGTCTGGAAGGGCAAGAAGATGGCTGGTCACATGGGTCAGACCCGCGTGACCACGCAGAACCTGGAAGTCGTCTCGACCGACACCGATCGTGGCCTGATCCTCGTCAAGGGCGCCGTTCCCGGCTCCAAGGGCGCCTGGATCCTGGTCCGTGATGCCGTCAAGTCGCCGATCCCTGAGGCGGCACCCCGTCCGGCTGCGCTGAAGGCGGCTGGCAACGGTGCCTCGGCTGAAGCATCGAATGAGGGAGCCGAATAATGGATCTCAACGTTACCACCCTCGACGGCAAGTCGGCCGGCAAGGTTTCTCTCTCCGATACCGTTTTCGGACTGGAACCGCGCCAGGACCTTCTGCAGCGCGTCATTCGCTGGCAGCTTGCAAAGAAGCAGGCCGGCACACACAAGTCGCTCAGTCGTTCTGAGATTTCGCGCACCGGCGCCAAGATGTTCCGCCAGAAGGGCACTGGCCGCGCACGCCATTCGTCGGCACGCGCGCCGCAGTTCCGCGGCGGCGGCAAGGCCCATGGTCCGGTCGCGCGCAGCCATGCGCATGATCTGCCCAAGAAGGTTCGTGCGCTTGGTCTCAAGCATGCTCTGTCGGCCAAGCTTCGCTCGGAAGACCTGATCGTCATCGACGACTTCAGCGCCAAGGAAGCGAAGACCAAGGGTCTGCTGGACACCTTCGGTAAGCTCGGTCTGACCAATGCGCTGCTGATCGGCGGCGCCGAGCTCGACAACAATTTCCGCCTGGCGGCCCGGAACATCCCGAATGTCGATGTTCTTCCGGTCCAGGGCATCAATGTCTACGACATCCTGCGCCGCGGCAAGCTCGTGCTTTCCAAGGCGGCTGTCGAAGCGCTTGAGGAGCGGTTCAAATGACGGATCTTCGTCACTACGACGTGATCGTATCCCCTTCGATCACTGAAAAGTCGACCATGGCTTCGGATCAGAACCAGGTCATCTTCAACGTCGCCCGGACTGCGACCAAGCCCGAGATCAAGGCGGCGGTCGAGGCGCTCTTCGGCGTCAAGGTCAAGGCGGTGAACACGCTGCTGCGCAAGGGCAAGGTCAAGCGCTTCCGCGGCATCATGGGACGTCAGCGCGACGTCAAGAAGGCGGTCGTCACCCTCGCCGATGGTCAGTCCATCGACGTGTCGACGGGTCTTTGAGGCGCTGCGGCGGACGGAAAACCCATAAGGGAACAAGAAAATGGCATTGAAGAACTTCAATCCCGTAACTCCGAGCCTGCGTCAGCTCGTCATCGTCGACCGCTCCTCGCTCTACAAGGGCAAGCCGATCAAGGCGCTGACGGAAGGCCTGACGGGCAAGGGCGGCCGCAACAATGCCGGCCGGGTCACCGCGCGTTATCAGGGCGGCGGTCACAAGCGGACCTATCGCATGGTCGATTTCAAGCGTCGCAAGTTCGACGTTTCGGCGACCGTCGAGCGGCTCGAATACGACCCGAACCGTTCGGCATTCATCGCGCTCATCAAGTATGACGATGGCGAGCTGAGCTACATCCTGGCGCCGCAGCGCCTGGCCGTCGGCGACAAGGTCGTGTCTTCGAACAAGGCCGTCGACGTGAAGCCGGGCAATGCGATGCCGCTGCAGAACATGCCGGTCGGCACGATCGTGCACAACGTCGAGATGAAGCCCGAGAAGGGCGGTCAGATCGCGCGTTCGGCTGGCACCTACGTCCAGCTCGTCGGTCGTGACCAGGGCATGGCGATCCTGCGCCTCAACTCCGGCGAGCAGCGTCTGGTGTCTGGCCTGTGCCTCGGCACGGTCGGTGCGGTCTCCAACCCCGATCACGGCAACATCAACGATGGCAAGGCCGGTCGTACCCGCTGGCGCGGCAAGCGCCCGCACGTTCGCGGTGTCGTCATGAACCCGGTCGACCACCCGCACGGTGGCGGTGAAGGTCGCACCTCCGGTGGTCGCCACCCGGTCAGCCCCTGGGGCAAGCCCACCAAGGGCAAGCGTACCCGGTCCAACAAGGCGACCGACAAGTTCATCATGCGCTCGCGTCACCAGCGCAAGAAGTAAGAGAGGAAGTCTCAATTGGCTCGTTCAGTTTGGAAAGGTCCGTTTGTTGACGGCTATCTTCTCAAGAAGGCTGAGAAGGTCCGTGAAGGCGGTCGCAACGAAGTGATCAAGATGTGGAGCCGCCGCTCCACGATCCTGCCGCAGTTCGTCGGTCTCACATTCGGCGTCTACAACGGATCCAAGCACATCCCGGTGTCCGTCAACGAGGACATGGTCGGGCACAAGTTCGGCGAATTCGCCCCGACCCGCACCTACTACGGTCACGGCGCGGACAAGAAAGCTAAGAGGAAGTAACAATGGGCAAGGCCAAAGCCGATCGCCGGCTCAAGGATAACGAGGCGCAGGCAGTTGCGCGCACGATCCGCGTCAGTCCCCAGAAGCTCAATCTCGTTGCGGCGATGATCCGCGGCAAGAAGGTCGAGCGGGCTCTGGCCGATCTCGAATTCTCGCGCAAGCGCATCGCCGACACCGTTCGCAAGACGCTTCAGTCGGCGATCGCGAACGCGGAGAACAACCACGATCTCGATGTCGATTCGCTGATTGTCGCGGAAGCGCATGTCGGCAAGTCGATCGTCATGAAGCGCTTTCATGCCCGCGGTCGCGGTCGTGCCAGCCGCATCGAGAAGCCGTTCTCGCATCTGACGATTGTCGTTCGCGAAGTCGAAGAAACTGGGGAGGCCGCGTAATATGGGCCAGAAAATCAATCCGATCGGCTTCCGTCTCGGCATCAACCGGACCTGGGATTCGCGCTGGTTCGCCGACAACGCCGAATACGCCAAGCTGCTCCATGAGGATCTGAAGATCCGCAAGTACATCATGGATGAGCTGAAGCAGGCTGCGATCTCCAAGGTGGTCATCGAGCGCCCGCACAAGAAGTGCCGCATCACGATCCACTCGGCACGTCCGGGCCTGATCATCGGCAAGAAGGGCGCCGACATCGATAAGCTGCGCAAGAAGCTGTCGGAGATGACCAATTCGGAAACGCACCTCAACATCGTCGAGGTCCGCAAGCCCGAGACCGATGCGACCCTGGTCGCGCAGTCGATCGCCCAGCAGCTGGAGCGCCGCGTTGCGTTCCGCCGGGCCATGAAGCGCGCCGTTCAGTCGGCCATGCGTCTTGGTGCTGAAGGCATCCGCATCACCTCTTCGGGCCGTCTCGGCGGCGCCGAGATCGCGCGGACCGAATGGTACCGTGAAGGCCGCGTTCCGCTTCACACGCTGCGCGCCGACATCGACTACGGCACGGCCGAGGCGCACACCGCATACGGCATCTGCGGCATCAAGGTCTGGATCTTCAAGGGTGAAATCCTTGAGCACGATCCGATGGCCTCGGAACGCCGCGCCACGGAAGGCGACAATCAGGGCGGCCAGCGCCGCCGCGAAAACGCTTAAAGCGTGAGCGCGGTTCGAGAATTCGGAGAATAAGACTATGTTGCAGCCAAAGCGTACGAAGTACCGCAAGCAGTTCAAGGGCCGCATCAAGGGCGTGGCCAAGGGTGGTTCGGACCTCAACTTCGGTTCGTACGGCCTGAAGGCGCAGGAGCCTGATCGCGTCAATGCGCGTCAGATCGAAGCCGCCCGCCGGGCGATCACCCGCCACATGAAGCGCGCCGGTCGCGTGTGGATCCGCATCTTCCCGGATGTGCCGGTCACATCAAAGCCGACGGAAGTCCGCATGGGTAAGGGCAAGGGCTCGGTCGATTACTGGGCGTGCAAGGTGAAGCCGGGCCGCATCATGTTCGAGATCGATGGCGTCAGCGAGGAAATTGCTCGCGAAGCCCTGCGTCTCGGTGCAGCCAAGCTTTCCGTCAAGACCCGCTTCGTACAGCGCGTCGCAGAGTAAGGAGACGGGATCATGAAAGCCACAGACGTCCGTGCCATGAGCGTCGACCAGCTGAACGATGAACTCGCGAAGCTAAAGAAGGAAGCATTCAACCTGCGCTTCCAACGCGCCACCGGCCAGCTCGAGAAGACGTCGCGCGTCCGTGAGGTTCGCCGCGACATCGCTCGCATCAAAACAATTGCCCGCCAGAAGCTGGCGGCAGAAGCCAAGGCCTAAAGGACCAAGAACAATGCCGAAACGCATTCTGCAGGGCACCGTCGTTAGCGACAAGAACGAGAAGACGGTCGTCGTCCGGGTCGAGCGGCGCTTCGCGCACCCGTTGATGCAAAAGACCGTTCGTCGTTCGAAGAAGTACAAGGCGCACGACGAATCCAACCAGTTCAAGGTCGGCGACATCGTATCCATCCAGGAATGCGCGCCGATCTCCAAGGACAAGCGCTGGACCGTTGTCGCTGATGCCGACGCGGCTCAGAAGGCCTGAGACGAAACAACAATTGCCAGAAGGCGAGGGCGGTATGTCCGATACCTCGCTGATGAAAGAGAAGGCGGTCTGACATGATTCAGATGCAAACAAACCTCGACGTCGCCGACAATTCCGGCGCCCGTCGTGTCATGTGCATCAAGGTGCTGGGCGGCTCGAAGCGGAAATACGCCTCCATCGGCGACATCATCGTCGTTTCGGTGAAAGAGGCGATCCCGCGCGGCCGCGTCAAGAAGGGCGACGTGATGAAAGCCGTCGTCGTGCGCACGGCGAAGGACATTCGCCGCGCCGACGGCAGCGTCATCCGCTTCGACAAGAACGCCGCCGTTCTGATCGACAACAAGAAAGAGCCCATCGGCACCCGCATCTTCGGGCCCGTGCCGCGTGAACTGCGCGCCAAGAGCCACATGAAGATCATCTCGCTGGCGCCGGAAGTTCTTTAAGGAGAGAAACGATGCAAAAGATCCGTAAAGGCGACAGCGTCGTTGTCATCGCCGGCAAGGACAAGGGCCGCACCGGTGAAGTCCTCCAGGTGATGCCGAAGGACGGCCGCGCTCTGGTTCGCGGTGTCAACATGGTCAAGCGCCATCAGCGCCAGACCCAGACGCAGGAAGCCGGAATCGTCAACAAGGAAGCCTCCATCCATCTGTCCAATCTCGCATTGGCGGATCCGAAGGACGGCAAGCCGACGCGCGTCGGTTTCAAGATCGATGGGGACAAGAAGGTCCGCGTCGCAAAGCGCTCGGGAGAAACGATCAATGGCTGAGGCAAAGTACGAGCCGCGGCTCAAGACCGAATACAACGAACGCATCCGCGCCAAGCTGCGCGAGCAGTTCTCCTACGCCAACGAGATGATGATCCCGCGCATCGACAAGATCGTGATCAACATGGGCGTCGGCGAGGCGACGGGTGACAGCAAGAAGCCGGCCGTCGCGGCGGCTGACCTGGCGGCGATCGCCGGCCAGAAGCCGGTCATCACGCATGCCCGCAATTCCATCGCAGGCTTCAAGGTCCGCGAAGGCATGCCGATCGGTACCAAGGTCACCCTGCGTGCCAACCGTATGTACGAGTTCCTCGATCGTCTCGTGAACATCGCGCTGCCGCGCGTTCGCGACTTCCGCGGTCTCAATCCGAAAAGCTTTGATGGCCGTGGCAACTTCGCCATGGGCATCAAGGAGCACATCGTGTTCCCGGAGATCAACTACGACAAGGTTGATCAGATGTGGGGCATGGACATCATCGTTTGTACGACGGCCAAGACCGACGACGAAGCACGGGCTCTGCTCAAGGAGTTCAACTTCCCGTTCGTCACCCGGTCGTAACGGCAAGCGTGTAGAAGGATAAATGTAATGGCGAAAGTCAGCGCAGTCGAAAAGAACAAGCGCCGTCGCAAGCTGGTTGCCCGTGACGCTGGAAAGCGTGCGGCTCTCAAGGCGATCATCAAGGACCAGAAGCTGCCGATCGAAGAGCGCTTCCGGGCCACTCTCAAGCTCGCCGAGATGCCGCGCAACGCATCCAAGACCCGCATCCGCAACCGGTGCGAAGTCTCGGGCCGTCCGCGCGCTTATTATCGCAAGCTGGGCATGTCGCGTATCGCGCTTCGTGAACTGGGTAACCTCGGTAAGGTGCCCGGCGTCGTGAAGTCGAGCTGGTAAGGAGACGGGTAAGATGGCTATGACTGATCCCCTGGGCGATATGCTCACCCGCATCCGCAATGCCGCCGGCCGCAAGAAGACGAGCGTTTCGACGCCGGCTTCCAAGCTGCGCGCACGCGTTCTCGACGTTCTCCAGTCGGAAGGTTACATCCGCGGCTACTCCGAGACCGATTTTGGCAACGGCAAGGCCGAGATCACGATCGAGCTCAAGTACCACGAGGGTGGCTCCGTGATCCGCGAGATCGCGCGTGTCTCCAAGCCGGGCCGCCGTGTCTATGTGTCGGTGAAGTCCATTCCGCAGGTCGCCAATGGTCTTGGCATTACAATCCTTTCGACCCCGAAAGGCGTGATGGCCGACCATGAGGCGCGTGAACAGAATGTTGGCGGCGAGGTGCTGTGCAGCGTCTTCTAAGAGGCGCGCACGCTCTTTGATCAAACGAACAGACAGGTTGAAAAATGTCTCGTATCGGTAAAAAACCCGTTTCGGTCCCCAACGGCGTCACCGCTTCGGTCGACGGCCAGACGGTTTCTGTCAAGGGACCCAAGGGCGAGCTTGCTTTCGTCGTCAATGACGAAGTGCTCGTGAAGATGGAAGACGATGGCGTCGTCGTGACGCCGGTCGATGAATCCAAGGACGCCCGCTCCAAGTGGGGCATGTCGCGCACCATGATCCAGAACATCATGCAGGGCGTGAGCCAGGGCTTCGAGCGCAAGCTCGAGATCAACGGCGTCGGCTACCGCGCAGCGATGCAGGGCAAGAACCTGCAGCTTTCGCTTGGCTATAGCCATGATGTCGTCTATCAGACGCCCGAAGGCATTGCGATCGCTTGCCCCAAGCCGACGGAAATCGTCGTTACGGGCATCGACAAGCAGCGCGTCGGCCAGGTTGCCGCGGAGATTCGCGAATTCCGTTCCCCTGAGCCCTACAAGGGCAAGGGCGTGAAGTATGCGGAAGAGCGTATCGTCCGTAAGGAAGGCAAGAAGAAGTAAGGAACTGCCAGCATGGCTACGAAGAAAGATACCCTTGCGCGTCGTGCCTCACGCGTTCGCCGTCAGGTGAAGAAGGTGGCCAATGGCCGTCCGCGTCTGTCGGTCCATCGCTCGTCGAAGAACATCTACGCTCAGGTGATCGACGATGTGAAGGGCCATACGCTGGCCGCCGCTTCGACGCTGGACACCGATCTGCGCTCGTCGCTCAAGACCGGTGCCGACGCTGATGCCGCTGCCGCGGTAGGCAAGCTCATCGCCGAGCGTGCCTCCAAGGCAGGCGTCACGAATGTGGTCTTCGATCGGGGTGCATACCTCTATCACGGTCGCGTCAAGGCCCTCGCCGAAGCTGCCCGCGAAGGCGGTCTCAGCTTCTAAATTCAATTCAATCTGCCGATTGAACCCGGAAAAGAACAAGGACAAGGACAATGGCAAGAGAAGCACGCCGCGACAATCGCGGCCGCGACGATGAGCGCGACAGCGAATTCGTCGACAAGCTCGTCCACATCAATCGCGTCGCCAAGGTCGTCAAGGGCGGCCGCCGCTTCGGTTTCGCAGCGCTCGTCGTCGTCGGCGACCAGAAGGGCCGCGTCGGCTTCGGCCACGGCAAGGCGCGTGAAGTGCCGGAAGCGATCCGCAAGGCCACCGAAAGCGCCAAGCGCGACATGATTTTCGTGCCGCTTCGCTCGGGCCGTACGCTGCATCATGACGTTCACGGCCGCCACGGCGCCGGCAAGGTTCTGCTCCGTGCGGCCAAGGCTGGTACCGGTATCATCGCCGGTGGTCCGATGCGCGCCGTTTTCGAGACGCTCGGCATGCACGACGTCGTCGCCAAGTCCACGGGTTCGTCGAACCCTTACAACATGGTTCGTGCGACCTTCGATGCGCTGAAGAAGCAGATGCACCCCAAGGACATCGCTTCGCAGCGTGGCATCAAGTTCTCCACCCTGCAGGCGCGTCGTGCCGAAGCGGCCGGCAGCACCGCAGCGGTTGAAGAATAGTCTGGGTTGAGCCGTCGACGCCTCCAACGGAGCGCGTCCGGCCTTCATTGAAGGAGCCAGGACCATGGCTGACAAGAAGACGGGCAAGACGATCACTGTCGAACAGATCGGTAGCCCCATCCGCCGCCCGGCCGAACAGCGTGCCACGCTGATTGGCCTCGGGCTGAACAAGATGCACCGCCGTCGCACGCTTCAGGACACCCCGTCCGTTCGCGGCATGATCCGGTCGGTCTCTCACCTCGTTCGCGTCGTCGAAGAGAACTGAGACGAGGAGCCAGCACAATGAAACTGAACGAATTGAAAGACGCTGAAGGCGCCACCAAGGCCCGCAAGCGCGTTGGCCGTGGCATCGGTTCGGGCACCGGCAAGACCGGCGGCCGCGGCGTCAAGGGGCAGAAGTCCCGTTCGGGCGTTGCCATCAACGGCTTCGAGGGTGGCCAGATGCCGATCTATCGGCGTCTGCCCAAGCGCGGCTTCACCAATATCTTCGCGAAGGACTACAACGTCGTTTCGCTCGCCCGCCTCCAGGCGGCCGTCGATGCCAAGAAGCTCGACGCCGGCAAGACGGTGGATGCGGATGCCTTGAAGGCTGCCGGCGTTATCCGCCGCACCAAGGACGGCGTTCGGGTTCTCGGCGACGGTGAATTGAAGGCCAAGCTGACGCTCGAAGTCGCCGGCGCTTCTAAGGCCGCGATCGAGAAGGTCGAAAAGGCCGGTGGGTCGGTCAAGGTGCTCGTCGCCAAGGCCGAAGCCGAAGCCGACGCCAAGTAGTGATCCTGGTCGCCCGGTGTCTTCACATTGGGCGACCGTCTTCCCATATGATGCCGGTCACGATCGCAGCCTGCGATGTGCGGCAATAGGGACAATCGGAAGCCCTTGTGCGATGCCTCGGCATCGCATTTAAGTTTTCCCGACCGGGTTTTCGATGAAATGATGAGGTCGGGTCCCTGGGGCGCGCGCGGCGTCCTGTGCGGCCTGATCATGCGGAGATTTGCATGGCATCTGCAGCCGAACAACTAGCGTCCAATCTCAATTTTTCAGCCTTTTCAAAGGCCGAGGATCTCAAGAAGCGCATCTGGTTTACGCTCGGTGCGCTTCTTGTGTATCGGCTGGGTACTTTCATCCCGCTGCCGGGCCTCGATCCGAATGCGTTCGCCCAGGCGTTCGAGCAGCAGTCGGGGGGTGTCCTCGGCCTGTTCAACATGTTCGCCGGCGGCGCGGTGGAGCGCATGGCCATCTTCGCGCTCGGCATCATGCCCTACATCTCCGCATCCATCATAATGCAGCTGATGACGTCAGTGGTTCCCTCTCTGGAACAACTGAAGAAGGAAGGCGAGCAGGGCCGCAAGGTCATCAACCAGTACACCCGCTACGGTACGGTGCTGCTGGGCACCATGCAGGCCTACGGCATCGCGGTCGGCCTCGAATCGGGGCAGGGGATCGTGGTGGATCCAGGCTGGTTCTTCCGCATCTCCACGGTCATCACGCTGGTCGGCGGTACGATGTTTCTGATGTGGCTCGGTGAGCAGATCACCGCGCGCGGCATCGGCAACGGTATCTCGCTGATCATCTTTGCCGGCATCGTCGCCGCCTTGCCGACGGCGATTGCCGGAACGCTTGAACTGGGGCGCACCGGCGCGCTTTCGACGACGCTGATCATCGCGGTCATTCTCGTCGCCATCGCCTGCATCGCCTTCATCGTGTTCATCGAACGCGCGCAAAGGCGGCTTCTGATCCAGTATCCGAAGCGTCAGGTCGGCAACCGCATGTTCCAGGGCGACACGTCTCACCTGCCGCTGAAGCTCAACACGGCCGGCGTCATTCCGCCGATCTTTGCCTCGTCCTTGCTGCTGCTGCCGGCAACGGTTGCAGGGTTTTCCGACACGACGGGCATGCCGGCCTGGGCCAACACCGCGCTCGCCGCATTGGGTCACGGCCAGCCGCTCTACATGTTCCTTTACGCGGCGATGATCGTGTTCTTCGCCTTCTTCTACACCGCCGTCGTATTCAATCCGAAGGACACGGCCGACAACCTGAAGAAGCATGGCGGCTTCATTCCGGGCATCCGGCCTGGCGAACGGACGGCGGAATATATCGACTACGTGCTGACGCGAATCACGGTCGTTGGTGCGATCTATCTCGTTATCGTCTGTCTCTTACCCGAATTTCTAATCGCGCGGACCGGCGTTCCGTTCTATCTCGGGGGTACGTCGCTGCTCATCGTCGTCAACGTGACGCTCGATACGGTTGCGCAGGTCCAGGGTCACCTCATCGCCCAGCAATATGAGGGACTGATCAAGAAGTCGAAATTGCGGGGAGGGAAACGGAGACGATGAGACTAATACTTCTGGGACCGCCGGGAGCGGGCAAGGGGACGCAAGCTCAACGACTCGTCGAGAAGTACGGGATACCGCAGCTTTCAACCGGGGACATGCTTCGCGCGGCCGTTGCCGCCGGGACGGGTGTGGGACAGCGAGCCAAGGCGGTAATGGATGCCGGTGGTCTTGTCTCCGACGAGATCGTCAACCAGATCGTTTCGGAGCGGATCGATCAGCCTGATTGCGCGCGCGGCTTCATCCTGGATGGCTATCCGCGCACTGTGCCGCAGGCGAAGGCACTGACAGCGATGCTGAACGAGAAGGCGATGCAACTGGATGCAGTCGTCGAGCTCAAGGTCGATGAGACCGCGTTGCTGCAGCGCATCGAAAAGCGCGCCGCCGAAACCGCGGCCGCGGGCAATGGGGTTCGAGCCGATGACAATCCGGACGCCTTCAAGAAGCGCCTGGTGGAATATCGCGAGAAGACCGCGCCGCTTTCCGATCACTACCATCAGACGGGCGAATTGAAGACGGTCGATGGAATGGCGCCCATGGACGAGGTGACGGGCGCGATCGAAAGGGCGATCGCCGCCGCCTGAGCCAAGGCATGGACGAAGGTGGCACAATTGTTGCCAGACGTCTTGACTGGTGCCGTGTTTTCGATTACGGCACCGCATCCCTTCATGGCTGTCGGACGCGCTCTTCCGGTTGGATGAGCCTTCGAGCGTGAAGTGTTCTTTTCATGATCTGCATGGGCCGGGCTCCACCGGACGCGGATTTCTTGTGACCCGCCGGGTATCCGGCCGAAATGGAGAAACGACATGGCCCGCATTGCAGGCGTCAATATTCCCACGAACAAGCGCGTCGTCATCGCACTTCAGTACATTCACGGCATCGGCCCGCGCCTTGCCGCTGACATCGTCTCGAAGAACAACATTCCGGCCGAGCGTCGCGTCAACCAGTTGTCCGACGCCGAAGTCATCGCGATTCGCGAGACGATCGACCGCGATTATCAGGTAGAGGGCGATCTTCGCCGCGAAACCTCGATGAACATCAAGCGTCTGATGGACCTTGGCTGCTATCGCGGCCTGCGTCACCGTCGCGGCCTGCCGGTTCGCGGCCAGCGCACGCACACCAATGCCCGCACCCGCAAGGGTCCGGCAAAGGCGATCGCCGGCAAGAAGAAGTAATTTGGGCAAATGGCGAGCAGTCGATAGCGAAGAAAAAATCGCGTCGCGCTGTTTTGCTGCTTGCTTCTATGGTGGAGCCGCTGGGGTTACGGCGGCGTAGAGATCGATCGAAAGGAAAGATATGGCTAAGGAAGCCGCACGCGTTCGCCGTCGTGAACGCAAGAACATCTCGTCGGGTGTCGCACACGTCAACTCGACCTTCAACAATACCATGATCACCATCACCGACGCGCAGGGCAATGCGATTGCCTGGTCGTCTGCTGGCGCCAAGGGTTTCAAGGGATCGCGCAAGTCGACCCCCTTCGCCGCCCAGATGGCTGCCGAAGATTGCGCGAAGAAGGCGCAGGAACACGGCATGAAGTCTCTCGAAGTCGAAGTTTGCGGTCCGGGTTCGGGTCGTGAATCGGCGCTTCGCGCACTTCAGGCGGCTGGCTTCACCATCACGTCCATCCGCGACGTGACGCCGATCCCGCACAATGGCTGCCGCCCGCGCAAGAAGCGTCGCGTCTGATTTTATCCGAGGTTGATGCCGCACGAGATGAACGCTTCGCGTTCCTCGGCGGCTCTTCGTCTTGCCCGTCACGAATGGATGGTGACGGGATGCGAAAGGAAAGACCATGATCCAGAAGAACTGGCAGGAACTGATCAAGCCGAACAAGGTGGAGTTCTCAGGCTCCGGCCGCACGAAGGCGACCCTGGTCGCCGAGCCGCTTGAGCGTGGCTTCGGTCTGACGCTCGGCAACGCGCTGCGTCGTGTGCTTCTGTCCTCGCTGCGCGGCGCTGCCGTCACGGCGGTTCAGATTGATGGCGTGCTGCACGAATTCTCGTCCATCCCCGGCGTCCGTGAGGATGTCACGGACATCGTGCTGAACATCAAGGAAATCGCCATCAAGATGGATGGCGACGAGACCAAGCGCATGGTCGTTCGCAAGCAGGGCCCGGGAATCGTCAAGGCTGGCGATATCCAGACGGTCGGCGATGTCGAGATTTTGAATCCCGAACACGTGATCTGCACGCTCGACGAGGGCGCGGAAATCCGCATGGAGTTCACGGTCGCAAACGGTAAGGGCTATGTTCCTGCCGAGCGCAACCGCGCCGAGGATGCGCCGATCGGGCTTATTCCCGTCGACAGCCTCTATTCGCCGGTCAAGAAGGTTTCCTACAAGGTCGAGAACACCCGTGAGGGCCAGGTTCTCGATTACGACAAGCTGTCCATGACGATCGAGACCGATGGTTCGGTCACCGGCGAGGACGCCGTTGCCTTTGCCGCGCGCATCCTGCAGGACCAGCTTGGCGTCTTCGTCAATTTCGACGAGCCGCAGAAGGAAACCGAGGAAGAAGCCGTCACCGAGCTGGCGTTCAACCCGGCACTCCTGAAGAAGGTCGACGAACTGGAGCTTTCGGTCCGTTCGGCCAACTGCCTGAAGAACGACAACATCGTCTATATCGGCGACCTGATCCAGAAGACGGAAGCCGAGATGCTGCGCACGCCGAACTTCGGCCGCAAGTCGCTCAACGAGATCAAGGAAGTGCTGGCCTCCATGGGTCTGCACCTCGGTATGGAAGTGCCCGCCTGGCCGCCGGAAAACATCGACGATCTGGCCAAGCGCTACGAAGACCAGTATTAACCCCAAATCGCGGATCGGCCCCTGGCGGTCCGCCCCTGAAGGAGAAGGCTCATGCGCCATCGCAATGCAGGCCGCAAGCTCAACCGGACCGCAAGCCACCGCAAGGCGATGTTCGCCAACATGGCCGTGTCCCTGATCACCCATGAGCAGATCGTCACGACTCTGCCCAAGGCAAAGGAAATCCGCCCGATCGTGGAAAAGCTCGTCACGCTCGGCAAGCGCGGCGATCTCCACGCCCGTCGGCAGGCGCTTTCGCAGATCAAGGACAACGATGCCGTGCGCAAGTTGTTCGAAACGGTCGCCACGCGCTACGCCGATCGTCATGGCGGCTATCTGCGGATCATGAAGGCCGGCTTCCGTGCGGGCGACAATGCGCCGCTCGCCGTCATCGAGTTCGTCGATCGTGACGTCGATGCCAAGGGCGCAGCAGACCGTGCCCGCGTCGAGGCTGAAGAGCAGTCCGAAAGCGAAGCAGCCTGATCAAGCGTTGCCGGATCGTCCGATCCGCTGGAAAATACGAAGAAACCCGCCGCGTCTTTTTCGCGGCGGGTTTTTTCATGCGCTTCGTGCGCGGCGCATGAAGCGCCGCGCACCGTCTGTGGTCAGGCGGCCAGTGGCTCGTCCTGCATTGCGCCGATGCCGGGATAGAAGCTGAAATCGCCGTCCTCGAAGGCGATGGTGTCCGACCCGGCATAGGTGCCGTTGAAGCCGAATTGCGCCTGTCCGCCTTTTCCGATCGTCGCATTCCAGTCGGCGGCCATGAAGATCAGGTCGCCGTCCGCGTCGTTCGTGACCGTCGCTCCCCACACGCTGGTCACGTCGATCGTCACGCCCTCGGGCACATCGAGTTCGACCGCCCAATCGTCAATCGTCGCTTCTGCAAGATTGATCACCGAGACGTTCTGGCCGAAGCCCGATCCCCAGTCGTTGGTCGAACCGGCATCGATCTCGGCCATCAGCGGATCGTCACCTGACGGCATCCTGTCGATATCATTGAAGTCGAAGGCAAAATCGTCATCGTCGAAGGCCGCGCCCTGGACCTGGATGGAGAAGTCTATCGTGTCTCCGGCAACGAGTTCGGGTTTGTAGCCCTGGTCCTTGGTGGTGATGACGAAGTCACCATCCGCGTTCTCCCCGCGCGAGGTCGCCCCGCCATAGCCGGTCACCCAGGCGTTCGTGATCGCGCCGTCGCCGGAGTAGTTGGGCAGAATTTCCCAGGCCGAGACCGAGCCATCGATCAGGTCTTGTTCCTGGACGGTGTAGGTAAAGGACGCGTTGTAGCCGCCGCCCCAGGCTGGATTGTACCAGTCGTTCAGGCGCGCCAATTCAAAGCCGGCTGCCGGATCCGCATCGTCTCCGCCGAGGTCGAGGCCAATCACGACAGGGTCATGGTCGGAAGCTGCGAAAACGTCCTCGTTGTAGAACCTTGGATCGTTGAACTCGCTCGAATAGCCGAGAAGCCCTGGCTCGTCGGCATTGATGTGCCATTCGGTGACGCCGGAAACCTGCTCGGCCATCGACCCGGTGGCGAGTGCCTGGTCGAGCGTCCCGCGTTGTCCGTCAAAGACATAGGAGTACGCGTTCTCCTGCCCGATGAACTGGTCGATGAGATCGGCGTAGCCGGCCGCGCGCAGCGCCTGAACCGGATCCTCCTTAGCATAGGCGTTGAGATCGCCGAGTACGAGATAGTCGCTGTCGCCGGAGCCCGTGGGATCGCTGGCGATCCACTCCGCCAACTGGTTCGCTGCCTCGGTGCGCGCTGCGTTCCAGGCGCCTTGGCCGTCGCCCGTATCTTCGTTGCCGCTGCCGCTCTCGCCGTTGCCACCCTTCGACTTGAAATGATTGACGGCGATCGAGAATGTCTCGTCCGTCTCGATATCCGTGAAGGTCGCAGCCACCGCCGGACGGTTGAGCTGTTCGCCGCCATCGTCGAAGACCAGGTAGTCGGACCCGCCGAGCGTCACATTGGCGGCATTATAGATCACACCCGTCGTGATTTGGTCGGTGCCGATGATGCCGTCGCCACCATTGGTGGGATCGACGAAGCGGTAGTCTGCCGCAAGCCCGCGTACCGCGGCTTCGTCGTTGAGCGCGTCGACGAGGGCGGCCATGGCCGACCCTTCGCCAAAGCCGTTGTTCTCGATCTCCTGCACGCCCAAGACGTCGGCGTCGATCTCGAGCATCGCATCGACGATCTTGGTCGTCTGCCGCTCCAGGTCCTCGGTGGTCGTTGCGCCGCGCTCGCCGAGCGTGGTGAAATAGTTGAGCACGTTGAAGCTGGCGACCTTCGCGTTGCCGCCGACATCGGCCGGCGTATCCTGGCGGGCGCCGGTGTTGGTGTCCTGGTCCACCGGCAACGTGCCGTCCACCAGCATGGCATAGTCGCCGAACTGGTAGGTCATGACACCTTCGACGGCGCTGTCCATCTCCGCCCCGAGACGCAAGGTCGGGCCGTCCGCCGTGAAGGTATCCTCCGCGTCGAGATAGCCGTTGCCATTGGCGTCATACGTATCCTCGACGGGGATGTAGCTGAATTCCGTTGGGTTCTGGCTGGAGACGCCATCGTCGATCGTCAGCCGGTTCAGTGCGTTTTCCGCCTGAAGCGCGTCGATCTCGTCGGCCTGCGTCTGTGCGTCATATATCTGCGTCGGCTGGATCTGCGTGCCGGCGCTCAGCACGACCTCGCCGTAGCGGGCAAGGTTGAAATTCTCCACCACGGTAATCGGCGCCTCGCTGCTCGATGTGAGCGAGGTTCGCATGCCTTCCACCGCTTCGAAGATGTCGGCGGAGGCCCGGGGCAGGGTGATCTCGGTGTAGTCCGGAAGATCGTTCCCCGCGGAATTCACGGTAATGTCCACATCCGTCAGTTCGGTCAGGCCGTTGAACTCGGTGACCGTACCACTGACCCCGACGAGGTCGCCGACCGCCACCTGCGGTGCGCCGCCGGTGAAGACGAAGATGCCTTCGGAGGTCGCCGCATCGCCGTCATAGTCGTTCATTTCTTCCTGCATGAAGAAGCCGTTTCCGACCGTATAGGTCACGACCGCCTCGGCCAGCACGTAGTCGCCCTGGTAGAAGCTCGCAGATCCCGACCCTTGGATTTCGGAGATGAGCAGCGGCGCGGGCTCGCCGTCCTGGCCGCCGTCGCCGCCGCCGCCATCGGTGCCGTTGGCCGCCCCGAAGGTGTTCGTGCCGGAACTGAATGTCCAGGCACCATCCGCGCCGCGCTCGATCGATGATCCGATCGGTGCGCTGGAGGTTTCTTCGGCGCCGACGTCGGTCGACGTTGTTCCCGCTGCCGGTCCTTCCGTTGCCGTCAGCGTGCCTTCATAGGAGAGGAACTCGACGACGGTACCGTCCGGTCCGACAAGCGCGAACCCGTCGGCCGGACCGTTCTGAAGGCCGCTTGCCTCGGCGACGACGTAGGCGAACCCGTCGCCGCTGTCGCTCGCATCGGCGCCTGAAAGGTCGATCGTGTCGTAAACGGTGCCGGTGTCGCGATAAAGCGCGATCGACCAGCCGGTAAGGTCCGCATCGGCATTGACACGCACCTCGATCGCTTCTCCGGCATCGGTGTCGGCATTGTCGTAGTGAAATTCGTTGATGCGAATGTCACTGACGTCCAGTCCACCATCCCCGGGATCACCCGGGTCGGACGGGTCAGCCGGCGCACCGTTGAGCGTGCCGAAACTGTTTTCACTTTCTGTGGCAGCCCAAGACGTCTGGTCGAGCGAACGCTGCAGAGACGATCCAGCCTGCTCCGAGCCCGTCTGGCTGACGCCGATATCCGTGCTCGTCAGCCCCGCTGCCGGACCGTCGGCCGCGGTCATTGTCCCCTCATAGCTGAGGAACTCAACGACGCTGCCCTCCGCGTCCACAAGCGCGATGCCATCCGGTGCGCCGTTCTGAATGCCGTTGCTGGGGTAGGTGAGGACGCTGGTGCCGAGCCCGTCGCCTTGATCGGGAAGGATGCCGGACAAAGTCCGGGTGCTGTAAGCGCTGTTGCTGCTGCCATTGTAGAGGACGATCGACCATCCGGTGAGATCTGTGCCGGCGGGACCGGTGATCTCGATCGCCTCACCGGTATCGGTGCCGTCGTTGTCGTAGTGCAGTTCGCTGATGAAAACTGTCGGCATGGACACTCGCTCCTTTGCATCGTCGCTTCGCCGGCGCGCGCCGGGTCGGACCATGGCTTAGCGCGCGACCTGAACCTTCGCGTGACACGAGTGTTAACTTTTTGAGACACCAGCCGGGCAAGCGTTATGGTCGCCAGGCGCCGGGGCGCTGGACTTTGATGTTTTGGCAACACCGGCGCGCACGATGGCGCGCTTGTCTTGTCAGGCAGATGGGCGAACCAGAAGATGCTTCTTCCGACCGAGTGAAAGCTTGATTACACCGTCGGAGGTGAGGTCGCCGTCCCCGATGGTACGGCGTTCGTCATCGACGACCGCATCGTTGACCCGGACGGCCCCGCCTTTGACATGCCGGCGCGCTTCGCCGTTGGAAGACGCAAGCCCTGCTCGTACATAAAGCGCCAGCACCCCGATGCCCGCCGCCAGATCGTCGGCTGACAATTCGATGGTCGGCAGGTTCTCCGAAAGCGCCCCTTCCTCGAATGTCTTGCGTGCCGTCTCTGCCGCCTTCTCCGCGGCAGCGCGGCCATGCAGCATCGCCGTCACCTCGGTAGCGAGGATCTTCTTGACCTCGTTGATCTCGGACCCGGCCAGCGCGGAAAGCCGGGCGATCTCGTCCATCGGGAGCGTTGTGTAGAGTTTGAGAAAGCGTGTGACGTCCGCATCTTCGGTGTTGCGCCAATATTGCCAAAAATCATACGCGCCGAGCAGGTCGGCGTTGAGCCAGACCGCGCCGGCTGCCGATTTTCCCATCTTGGCGCCGGAAGCCGTCGTCAGCAGCGGCGAGGTCAGCGCATAGAGTTGTCCGGTTCCCATGCGATGGCCAAGATCGATGCCGTTGACGATGTTGCCCCACTGGTCCGAACCGCCCATCTGCAGACGCACGCCGTAACGCTTGTTCAGTTCGACGAAATCGTACGCCTGAAGGATCATGTAGTTGAATTCCAGGAACGAAAGAGATTGCTCGCGCTCGAGCCTGAGCTTGACCGAATCGAACGACAGCATCCGGTTCACGGAAAAGTGCCGGCCGACATCGCGCAGGAACTCCAGATAGTTGATGCCGAGCAGCCAGTCGGCATTGTCGACCATCAGGGCGTCGCGCGGACCTTCGCCGAATGTCAGGTAGTTGGCAAAAACGGTCTTGATGCTCGCGATATTCGACGCGATCGTCTCCGGCGTCATCAACTGGCGTGCCTCGTCCTTGAAGGACGGATCGCCGACCATTCCCGTGCCGCCGCCCATCAAGGCGACCGGACGATGTCCGGTCGCCTGCAGCCAATGAAGCAACATGATCTGGATCAGGCCGCCGGCATGAAGGCTGGGTGCCGTCGGATCGAAGCCGATATAAGCCGATACCGTTTCCGTCTGGAAAAGCTGATCGAGACCGGTATCATCCGATACCTGCTGGATGAAACCGCGCTCCGAAAGCGTGCGGAGGAAATCGGACTTGAAGGCGGACATGATCGATACTTCCATTGGAGACTGCGAAAGCGCCATTGGCAGGCAGCGCGCGAGCGTCGAGGCGGCGATTAGCATGGTTTTCCGTGCGTTTCATCCCCGTATTTGCGGCCCGCGGGCGGTTGCGCCATGAGCGCGATGAAATCCGCATCCACCGCCATCGGCCTGATGAGCGGAACGTCCCTGGACGGCATCGACATCGCGCTTCTACGCACGGACGGAATGTCCCGCGTCGAGCGCGGTCCTTCGGCGTCCTATCCCTATGAACCTGCATTTCGCCGGCTGTTGGCCGAGGCGCTTGAGACCGCCAAGGCGATTCGCCAGCGCGACGAGCGTCCCGGCAACCTTGCAGCCATCGAGCGCGAACTGACACGACGACATGGCGAGGCGGTCCGGCGCTTTCTTGGCGACAACGCCTTGCGGCTGTCGGACATCGATCTCGTCGGCTTTCACGGTCAGACGGTTCTGCATCGACCGCTGGACGGGCTGACAGTCCAGCTCGGTCTGGGCGATTTGCTGGCCGATGATCTTGGCCTCCCGGTCGTCTACGATATGCGCGCCAACGACATGCTCAATGGCGGCGAGGGCGCACCGCTCGCGCCGGCCTATCATGGTGCATTGGCCGAGGGCCTGCCCGATGATCTGAGAGCCATGATGCCCGCGGTCTTCGTGAATATCGGCGGTATTTCCAACGTCACCTATGTCGGATCAGACGGTCGTCTGATCGCGTTCGACAGCGGACCCGGCAACACGTTGATCGATCAGTGGGTCGAACGCCATGCCGGCGTTCCATTCGATCAGGACGGCATGATTGCAAGCGAAGGCGTTGTCGTGACGGGGCTGGCAGAGCGTTATCTTGCAAATGCCTTCTTTACCGATGACAGGCGACGCTCACTCGATCGCAACGATTTCCTGCCCCCGTCGGACGACGAAGCCGAACTGTCCGATGGTGCACGGACGCTGGCCTATGTCACCGCGGCCGCCATCCTCAAGGCCGCTGCCCATTTCCCCGAGCCGCCAGGGCTCTGGATCGTGTGTGGCGGCGGGCGCAAAAACCGCCTCATTCTCAGCGACATGCAAGCACTTGCGGACGAGATGGGCGCAAGGGTCGTGACGGCGGAGGAGGCCGGCCTTGATGGCGACGCCATGGAAGCGGAGGCGTGGGCCTATCTCGCGGTGCGCTCGCTGCACGGTCTGGCGCTCACATGGCCCGAGACCACGCATGTGAAAGGCCCGGTGAGCGGCGGGGTGCTCGCGCTGCCGCGTGACATGCGCGAGCGCGCCTGATCAGCGAAGGCGCTTGGCCTGGGGTTCCGGGACGAGTTCACCGGCCAGTCGGCGGTCGAGATAGTCGTTGCATTCCTCCATCAGCGTGTCGACCTTGCCTGAGAAGAAATGGTTGGCCCCGGGGATCGTCTTCTGGGTGATGAGGATGCCCTTCTGCGTCTTCAGCTTCTCCACGAGCCCCTGCACATCCTTCTCCGGCGCCACGCGGTCGGCATCGCCATGGATGATCAGCCCGGAGGAAGGGCAGGGCGCGAGGAACGAGAAATCATAGGTGTTGGGCTGCGGTGCGATCGACATGAAGCCCTCGATCTCCGGACGGCGCATCAGCAGTTGCATGCCGATCCACGAGCCGAAGGAATAGCCGGCGACCCAGCAGCTCTTTGAATCGGGATGCAGCGACTGGACCCAGTCCAGTGCGCCTGCCGCGTCTGAAAGCTCGCCCGCGCCGTGATCGAATTCGCCCTGGCTGCGGCCGATGCCCCTGAAATTGAACCGCAGCGTCGTGAAGCCGCGCTTCTGGAACATATAGAACAGCTGGTAGACGATCTGATTGTTCATCGTTCCGCCGAACTGCGGGTGCGGATGAAGGATGATCGCAATCGGTGCGTTCTTTTCCTTGGCCGGCTGGTAGCGGCCTTCCAGGCGGCCGGCTGGGCCGTTGAAGATGACTTCGGGCATAACGTCTCCACGCTGAGGGATGCGAAGGCGGATCGCGGCCGAAACCAGGTCCTGCGACCTTGACGGCGACCCTTCGCCTCCGTAAAAACTAGTTTAGAACAGTTCGAAACTGCGCGATCTCTTGAACGCGCTCGACTGGCCACAAACTTGAAGGCGTGTCATAGGCCAAGGCCGCCGGAAAATTCAAGAAAAATGCGCCCGGCCGTTTCGTCATCGATCGTTGAAGGGACAGATGCGCAAGGACCGCATATATCTCGACTACAACGCGACGGCGCCGTTGCTTGAGGAAGCGCGCGCAGCGATGCTCGCTGCCATGGATCTGCCGGGCAACCCATCGTCCGTCCATGCCGATGGTCGCGCCGCCCGTGCGATGGTCAATGCCGCGCGTCGACAGGTTGCGTTGCTCGTCGGGGCCGAGCCGTCGCACGTCACATTCACCAGCGGCGCCAGCGAGGCCGCATCGCACGTGCTGTCGCCGGATTTCAAGATGGGCCGGGCGTCCGTCCGGGTTGGCAGGCTTTACGTTTCGGCAATCGAGCATCCCGCGGTGCTTTCGGGCGGTCGCTTCGCGGCCGATGACGTCGAGATCGTGCCGGTCGATGGCAATGGCGTCATTGACCTTGCTGCCCTGCGCGCATGTCTTGCGTCCCATCCTGGCGATAATGGCTTACCCATGGTCGCCGTCATGCTGGCCAACAATGAGAGCGGCGTGATCCAGCCGATCGCGGCCATCGCCGATCTGGTCCGCGCCGCCGGCGGGATTCTGGTCGTGGACGCGGTACAGGCCGCCGCGCGCATTCCCTTCAGCATGGCAGAGCTCGGCGCGGATTTTCTCATCCTTTCGGCACACAAGATCGGCGGCCCCAAAGGGGTGGGGGCGCTTATCTCGCGCGGCGAGATGCTGATGCCGGCGCCGCTTGTCACCGGGGGTGGTCAGGAAATGGGCCATCGGTCCGGAACGGAAAACCTGATTGGTATTGTCGGCTTTGGTGCTGCCGCCCATATAGGGCAGGAGATGCTGGCCAGCGAGCGCGAGCGGCTTGCGGGTCTGACCCGTTCGTTGGAAGACGGTCTGAAGGCCGCCGTGCCGGATGCGGTGATCCTCTCACGCGACGTGGAGAGATTGCCGAACACGACATTCGTGGCCGTTCCGGGGCTGAAGGCCGAAACGGCGCAGATTGCGTTCGATCTGGAAGGCATTGCCGTGTCGTCTGGCTCGGCGTGCTCCTCCGGCAAGGTCGGCGAGAGCCATGTGATCCGTGCCATGGGAGGCGATGCCCGAAGCGGGGCGCTGCGCATCTCGATCGGGCGTGGCACGGGGCCTGACGAGATCGAGCGGTTTCTCGGCGTCATGGCGCAGGTCGCCACGCGGCGTGAGCGCGCCGCCGCCTGAACGGACCGCTTGGCGCATGACGGACATGCGGCGCTGGTGTTTCACAAACTGCCGGATATCTGGTAGCCAGCGCCCGAATTGATCACGACCGGCCGCCCGCGCAGGGGCCGGCGAAAGACGGAGTAGAGCGATGCCTGCAGTGCAGGAAACAATCGAGCGGGTTCGCGAGATCGATGTCGACCAGTACAAGTACGGCTTCGAGACGATCATCGAGACCGACAAGGCGCCCAAGGGCCTTAACGAGGACATCATCCGCTTTATTTCGGCCAAGAAGGACGAGCCGGAATGGATGCTCGACTGGCGTCTGGCCGCTTATCGTCGCTGGTTGACGCTGGAAGAGCCGACCTGGGCGCGCGTCGACTATCCGAAGATCGATTTCAACGACATCTATTACTATGCAGCGCCGAAGAAGACCCCGGGGCCGAAGACGCTTGATGAAGTCGATCCCGAACTTTTGCGCACCTATGAGAAACTCGGCATTCCTCTTGGTGAACAGGAGATTCTCGCCGGCGTCGAGCAGCGCAAGGTGGCCGTCGACGCGGTTTTCGATTCCGTTTCTGTCGTTACGACGTTCAAGGAGGAGTTGAAGAAGGCCGGCGTGATCTTCATGTCGATCTCCGAGGCGATCCGCGAGCACCCCGACCTCGTCAGAAAGTATCTCGGCACCGTGGTGCCGACCACCGACAACTATTACGCGACGTTGAATTCGGCCGTCTTCACCGACGGATCCTTCGTTTTCGTCCCGAAGGGCGTTCGCTGCCCGATGGAACTGTCGACCTATTTCCGGATCAACGAGAAGAATACCGGGCAGTTCGAGCGCACGCTGATCATTTGCGAAGAAGGCGCTTACGTCTCCTATCTGGAAGGCTGCACTGCGCCCCAGCGCGATGAAAACCAGCTGCATGCGGCTGTCGTCGAGCTCGTCGCGCTGGACGATGCGGAGATCAAGTATTCGACTGTCCAGAACTGGTATCCGGGCGACAAGAACGGCAAGGGCGGGATCTATAACTTCGTGACAAAGCGTGGCGATTGCCGCGGCGCACGTTCCAAGATTTCTTGGACACAGGTCGAGACCGGTTCGGCGATTACCTGGAAGTATCCGTCCTGCATCCTGCGCGGCGACGACAGCCGGGGCGAGTTCTATTCGATAGCCGTATCCAACGGATACCAACAGGTCGATTCGGGCACCAAGATGCTGCACCTCGGCAAGAACACGTCGAGCCGCATCATCTCGAAGGGTATCTCCGCCGGCCACTCGTCCAACACCTATCGTGGCCAGGTGTCGGCCCATCGCAAGGCGTCGAACGCACGCAATTTCACGCAGTGTGATTCCCTGCTCATCGGCAACGCCTGCGGGGCCCACACCGTGCCCTATATCGAGGCGAAGAACTCAACGGCCCAGTTCGAGCATGAAGCCACCACCTCCAAGATCTCCGAGGACCAGCTTTTCTACTGCATGCAGCGCGGCATTCCCGAAGAGGAGGCGGTAGCCCTCATCGTCAACGGCTTTGTGCGCGAGGTCATCCAGGAGCTGCCGATGGAATTCGCGGTGGAGGCGCAGAAGCTGATCAATATCTCGCTTGAAGGGAGCGTTGGGTAGCCCCGTTGCGCTCCAATGCACGCCTCACAATGAATTGGACAATCGCGCCCCTGGCGCAGAACGCTAGACGGAAATCAAATGCTTGAAATCAGAAACCTTCATGCCCGCATCGCGGACACCGACACGGAGATTATCCGGGGCCTCGACCTCACGGTGAAGGCCGGCGAAGTCGCCGCCATCATGGGGCCGAACGGATCGGGTAAGTCGACGCTTTCCTATATTCTCGCCGGGCGCGAGGACTACGAAGTCACCGAGGGCGACATCCTCTACAATGGCGAGAGCATTCTGGAGATGGATGTTGCCGAGCGCGCAGCGTCCGGCATCTTCCTCGCCTTCCAGTATCCGGTAGAGATACCGGGCGTTGCGACAATGCAGTTCCTGAAGGTCGCGCTCAACGAGCAGCGAAAAGCGCGCGGCGAAGGCGAGTTGTCGACGCCTGACTTCATCCGCAAGGTGAGGGAAGCGGCCGGTGAACTGAAGATCGACCCCGACATGTTGAAGCGTCCGGTCAATGTCGGCTTTTCGGGCGGCGAGAAGAAGCGCGCTGAAATCTTGCAGATGGCCTTGCTGGAGCCAAAGCTGTGCGTTCTCGACGAGACCGATTCCGGCCTTGATATCGATGCGCTGCGGATTGTCGCCGATGGCGTCAACGCATTGCGCTCGCCGGATCGGGCGATGGTCGTCATCACGCACTACCAGCGTCTGCTGGAGCATATCGTGCCCGATACGGTGCACGTTCTCTATCGCGGCCAGGTCGTGAAGTCCGGCGATAAGTCGATCGCTCTGGAACTGGAAGAGAACGGCTACGCAGACATCATCGACGCGGCAGCCTGAGCGCCCGACGAGCGAGGACGACTTGATGAATATCCAAACGAAGCCGCCGCTGACGCTCGCCGAGCAGGCGCTTGTCGATGGGTTCGCCGAGCGGCTGAAGGATCTGCCGGGGAGCGCCGCCGTTTCCGATCTCCGCGATCGGCTGATCGGCGAGTTGAAGGATCACGGCCTGCCGACGCGGCGGATCGAAAGCTGGCACTACACTGATTTTCGGGTGCTGCTGAAGTCCGTTCCCGAAGGGGGCAACGATGCGGTTCGCCTCATCGAGCCGCTCGTGCCCGAGGCGATCCGGCTCGTGGCTGGCGCGGACGCTGGCGATCTGCCCGCCGGTCTTAAGGTGTCGGATTACGCTGACGCGTTGCGCGATGGTCGCGTCACCACGCAAATGGAACCGCGAGGCGCCGATGACGCGATCGGCCGCATCAGTGGCGCCTTTGTGTCGTGCGGTCTCGGCCTCGATCTCGCCGCGGGCACAGCGCTTGAGCACCCGGTCGAACTGCAGGTCGCTCACGGCGGCGGACACACGCATCAGCGCTTCCCAGTTCGTATCGGCGCCAATGCGGCGGCCACGGTGATCGAACGCCATACCAACCGCGGCTCCGACCCCGCCTTCGTCACATCGGTAACCGACCTTGTCGTCGGCAACGACGCGAACCTCACCTGGATCATCGTCCAGACCCAGGGCGGGGCAGATACGCACCTTTCGCAGATCAATGTGACGCTGGAAGAGAACGCACGCCTGACGCTCTACGTCGTCAATGCCGGCGGCAAGCTGGTCCGCGAGGAAATTCACGTCGTCGCCAAGGGCGAGGGTGCCGATCTTCAATTGCGAGGCGTCAATCTTCTGGATGGCGACAGCCATACCGACGTGACCCTCACGCTCGGCCATGACGTGCCCAACACCACCTCGACGGAGACGTTCCGCAATGTGGTCTTTGACCGCGCGCGTGGTGTGTTCCAGGGCCAGATCCGGGTGGCGCAGGATGCCCAGAAGACGGATGCGCGCATGGCATCCAATACGCTTCTGCTGTCGGACGACGGTGAGTTTTCCACCAAACCGGAGCTCGAGATCTTCGCCGATGACGTGCAGTGCGCCCATGGCGCGACCGTCGCCGATATCGACGATGTGCATTTGTTCTATCTCATGTCGCGCGGCATTCCCGAGCCGCAGGCGCGCGGGCTTCTCGTCAAGGCGTTCGTCAACGAGATCGTCGAGGAACTGGAGGACGAGCCGCTGGTCGAAGCGCTGCATGATGTCATCGAAACCTGGCTCGAAAGACACGGCTGATGGACGCAAAGGTGACCGACAACGGCTATGATGTCGAGGCGATCCGCCGCGACTTCCCGATCCTCGCCCGTGAGGTGTATGGCAAGCCGCTCGTCTATCTCGACAACGGTGCATCGGCACAAAAGCCGCAGGCGGTGATCGACGCGATCACGCATGCGTATTCCAGCGAATATGCAAACGTGCATCGCGGACTGCACTTCCTGTCCAATGCCGCGACGGATGCGTATGAAGCTGCCCGGAGCAAGGTCCAGCGCTTCCTCAATGCCGGCTCGACCGATGAGATCGTTTTCACCAAATCGACCACCGAGGCGATCAATACCGTTGCTTACGGCTGGGGGATGCCGCAGATCGGCGAGGGCGACGAGATCGTACTCTCGATCATGGAGCACCATTCCAACATCGTGCCATGGCATTTCATTCGCGAGCGTCAGGGCGCCAAGCTGGTCTTCGCACCGGTTGCAGATGATGGCCGTTTCGATATCGACGCTTTCGAACGGTGCCTGTCGGATCGCACGAAGCTCGTCGCGATCACGCACATGTCGAACGTGCTCGGCACCGTCGTCGATGTGAAGGAAGTCTGCCGGATCGCGCATGAACGGGGCATTCCCGTTCTGGTCGATGGCAGCCAGGCGGCCGTCCACATGCCGGTCGACGTCAGCGACATCGACTGCGACTGGTACGTCTTCACCGGCCACAAGGTCTATGGGCCGTCGGGTATCGGCGTCCTTTATGGCAAGACGGACCGCCTCAAGGCGATGCGTCCGTTTCAAGGTGGCGGCGAGATGATCTTCGACGTCAGCGAAGACGACATCACTTACAACGACCCGCCGCATCGCTTCGAGGCCGGAACGCCGCCGATCGTCCAGGCTATCGGACTTGGCGCAGCGCTCGACTACATGGAAAGCGTCGGGCGCGAGCACATCGCCGCCCACGAGGCCGATTTGACCGACTACGCCCGCGAGCGTTTGAAATCGGTGAATGCGTTGCGGATCTTCGGCGATGCGCCCGGAAAGGGTGCCATCTTTTCCTTCGAGATCGAAGGTGTGCACGCCCACGACATCTCGATGGTCATCGACCGCTCCGGTGTCGCCGTGCGAGCGGGGACGCACTGCGCCCAGCCGCTCTTGAAGCGATATGGGGTGACCTCCACATGCAGGGCATCCTTCGGGATGTACAATACACGCGCCGAAATCGACGCGTTGGCGGAGGCGCTCGACAAGGCGCGTGCTTTCTTCGCCTGACGAAATCGCCTAAGAGAGCGGCCGGAATTGCCGGCGAAGGATGTCGAGAATGACCGAATCGAGCCTGAAGATCGCGGACGAGACCGAGGCTGCCAAGCAGCCTGCATCCGCGATTCCGAATGATGAACTCGCCCGCATGACGGATGACATCGTTGCTGCGCTCAAGACCGTGTACGATCCCGAAATTCCGGCCGATATCTACGAGCTTGGGCTGATCTACAGGATCGATGTCGAGGATGATCGCATGGTCAAGATCGACATGACCCTGACGGCGCCGGGCTGTCCGGTCGCCGGCGAGATGCCGGGATGGGTGGAGAATGCTGTCGCGACAGTCGAGGGTGTTTCGGGTGTCGACGTCAACCTGACATTCGACCCGCCCTGGACCCCCGACCGCATGAGCGAGGAAGCGCAAGTTGCCGTGGGTTGGTACTGAGCGGTTGCAGCATCTACCTCGGCACACTACCTTTGCTGCAGGTAATTTGATTTGATGCAAGCGCCTGATGGCGCGGGAGCAGAAGACTGATGGGTCAGTTCGCCGTGATGACCATGACCGATGCCGCCGCCGAGCGCGTTCGTGCGATCGTCGGCAATGCCAGCGAGCCGGCGAAGGGTATTCGCCTCGGCATCAAGAAGGGCGGTTGCGCCGGCATGGAATACACGGTCGACCTCGCCACCGAAGCGCGGCCGGCCGATGACGTTGTCGAACGTGACGGCGCGCGCGTTTACGTTGCGCCGGAAGCGGTCCTGTTCCTTTTGGGCACTGAAATGGACTTCGAGGTCACGACGCTGCGTTCCGGCTTCGTGTTCAACAACCCCAACCAGACATCGGCCTGCGGCTGCGGCGAGTCGGTGGAGCTCAAGGCGGCGGATCTGCAGGCGCTCGCCCGCTCGGAAGGGTCTGTGGTTCGCGCCGGCTCCTGAGGTTTTTCTCGCTCTGCCGCGCCTTCACACTCGCGTGATACTGCCCGGAACCATTCTCCTTGTCTGCCGTTTTTCGCAGACATCTATGGAGAGTGCGTATGCATACGATCATTTATATTGTTGGCCTCGTCGTCGTCATCGGCTTCATCCTGTCGCTGCTGGGCATCGTCTGACCTCACCCGAACCTTCCCCTTGAGGAGGCCGCCGACCCGTGATCGGCAGGGTGGCCGAGGAGAGCTTTCATGGAACTCATTCTCATCATCATTCTGGTCCTGTTGCTGATCGGCGCCCTGCCGCGTTGGGGACACAGCCGCAATTGGGGCTACGGCCCATCCGGCGGCTTGGGCCTCGTGATCGTCATCGTGATCATCGTCCTTTTGGTCGCCTAGCCGTTTGCCAAGGCGAAGCGAAGCGATCGTCAGCGATCGCAGACGGTAATGTCCCCGCTGGACTACGCGCTGTGGCTATGCCATGTGACAGCAAGCGTGGGGCGGCGGGGCAATCATTCTCCATTGTCGCCCGACGAACAGATTTACGGGTTCAGACAGTGGAGGAAACCTCAATGGATCGCCGTTCATTCATCAAGAAGGCTGGCTTTGCCGGCGCCGGCCTTGCAGCAAGCACGGCTCTGGCGGCACCCGCCATCGCTCAGGAAAACCAGACCTGGCGCATGGTCACGACATGGCCGAAGAACTTTCCCGGGCTCGGTGTCGGCGCGCAGCGCCTTGCCGACCGCATCACGGCCGCCTCGGGCGGACGCCTGACCATTCAGGTCTATTCCGCTGGTGAACTCGTGCCGCCGCTTCAGTCGCTCGACGCCGTCATCGACGGATCGGCCGAGATGAGCCACGGCGCTGCCTATTACTGGCAGAACAAGACGCAGGCCCTGAACTTCTTCACCGGCGTGCCGTTCGGCATGACGTCGCGCGAGCTGACGGGCTGGGTGCGCTATCTCGGCGGCCAGGAAATCTGGGACGAAATCTACGATCAGTATGGCGTCCAGGGCTTCCTTTCGGGCGATACCGGCACGCAGGCCGGCGGCTGGTTCCGCAACGAACTGACCGGACTTGGCGATGTCGAAGGCCTTCGCTTCCGCACCCCCGGCCTCGGTGGCCAGGTCTGGGAGCGTCTCGGCGCATCGGTTACCAACATGGCCGCCGGCGAAATCTTCCAGGCCCTTCAGTCCGGCACGCTCGATGCGGCCGAATTCGTCGGCCCCTACAACGACCTCGCGCTCGGCTTCTACCAGATCGCCAAGAACTACTACTTCCCAAGCTTCATCGAGCCGGGCCTTGCGACCGAGCTCGTTGTCGACAAGGCGAAGTACACGGCGCTGTCGGACGACCTGCAGGCGATCATCCGTGACTGCTGCCAGGCCGAATACGATGCCGTCGCCGCCGATTTCGCAGCGAATGACCCGCGTGCGCTGCAGACGTTGATCGACGAGCATGGCGTCAACATTCTGCAGTTCCCGGACGAGATCATGGAAGCCGGCGCCAACGCGGCCAAGGAAATCCTGACCGAACTGCGCGATTCGGGCGACGAACTGACCAAGAAGACGGCGGAAAGCTTCATTTCCGGTCTCCAGACCGTTCGCCGCAAGACCCAAGGCACCGATTCGCTCTTCATCCAGGCGCGCGAGCGTTTCTTCGAGATCTGACTTTCGTCAATTTCGATCGGCAATTGGAAAGGCCCGGAGCGAACGCTCCGGGCCTTTCTCGTTCTCCCGGCCCAGCAAGGCCTGTCAGCTGTAGATCCAGCGCGGCAGCCAGGTGGCGATCTCCGGGAAGATGAACATGATCAGGATCGCGATCACCTGGAGCCCCACGAAGGGAATGATGCCGCGATAGATCATGCCGGTCGACACCCGGTTCGGTGCAACGCCGCGCAGGTAGAACAGGGCAAATCCGAAGGGCGGCGTCAGAAAACTCGTCTGCAGGTTTACGCCGATGATGACGCCGAGCCAGACCGGATCCACGCCGAGATTGAGCAGGACCGGCGCTGTGATCGGCACGACGATGAAGATGATTTCGAACGTATCGAGAATGAAGCCGAGCACGAACATCATCAGCATGACGACGAGGATGGCACCGGTGACACCGCCGGGCAGGGCGGTCAGGATCTCGTGGACGAGATTGTCGCCGCCCATCAGCCGGAAGACGATGGAGAAGACCGAGGCGCCGAGAAGGATGACGAACACCATGGATGTGATCGTCGCGGTGGCGATGGTCACCTCGCGCAGAACGCTGAAGGACAGGCGCCACCTGGCGGCGGCGAGCACCGTTGCGCCGACGGCGCCGACCGATGCCGCTTCCGTCGGCGTCGCGATGCCGCCGAGGATCGATCCGAGCACGGCGACGATGAGAAGAAGCGGCGGGACGAGGGCGACGATCACCTCGCGCGCCAGATGCTTCTTCTCGTCCTCGGGGACGGGCGTTGCCGGACAGCTTTGCGGATCGGTGATCGCCTTGAACACCATCCAGGCGAGATAGAGGCTGACCAGCAAAAGGCCGGGGAAGATGGCGCCGGCGAATAGGTCGCCGACTGAAACGGGCGCGGGAGCGAAATTGCCCTTGGCCATCTGCACCTGCGCGTTGATGCCGGACAGCATGTCGCCCATGAAGATCAGGACCGTCGAGGGCGGGATGATCTGCCCGAGCGTGCCGGAGGCGCATATGACGCCGGTGGCAAGCTTCGGATCGTAGCCGGCACGCAACATCGCGGGCAGCGAGATCAGGCCCATCGTGACGACGGTCGCACCCACCACGCCGGTGGAGGCGGCGAGCAGCGCGCCGACGATGATGACCGACATGCCGAGGCCGCCGCGCATGTTGCCGAAGAGCTTGCCCATGGTGAGCAGCAACTGCTCGGCGATCTTGGAGCGCTCGAGCATCACGCCCATGAAGATGAAGAGCGGGACGGCGACGAGCACCTCATTGGTCATGAAGCCGACATAGCGGGCGGCGAGCGAACCGAAATTGGAGGGGTCGAACACCCCGATCATCATGCCGAGCGCACCGAACAGCAGCGACACGCCGGCCAGCGTGAAGGCAACGGGGAAGCCGAGCATCAGCACCGCGATGATGCCGAAGAACATGAGGCCGGCGAGGATTTCGCCGATCAGTACGAGGTCCATGAAAACTTACTCCCCGTCGGCTTCGTCGACGTAGCGAAGGTGGGCCGGCAACAGCTGCTCGCGTCCGGCCAGGACGAGAATGGCGCGTGCGGCCATGGCGATGCCCTGCAGCGCAAGGACGGCGGCGAAGACGAAAATGAAACTCTTGAGAACATAAAGGCCCGGCATTCCGCCGTAATTCGCCGAGCCTTCACCGATGCGCCACGACCGCAGGACATAGGTCCAGCTGTAGATGGTGACGATGACGGTGAACGGGATGAGGAAGACGACGACGCCGAAAAGGTCGACCAGCGCCTTCCGCCGGATCGGCGCCGGCCGGTAGAAGATGTCGACGCGGACATGGTCGTTGCGCAGCAGGGCATAGCCCGCGATGCCCATGAACATCACGCCGTTCAGCCAGACATAGAGATCCTGCATCCAGATGAAGGAGGCGGAAAAGGCGTAGCGCTGGACGACGACCGTGAAGCAGACGAGGACGATGGCGAGAGACAGCCAGGCCATGATCTGCCCGAAGACGCGATTGAAGCCGCTGATCGCGCGGACGAGTTGAGCTAGAAAGTGCATCGATATCCGGCCCTCGGCTGGTGGCGGGCGCAATCCGGGTGGAGGCAACAGTCGGGGTGAAGCGCCGGTTCGACGCGAACCATGTGCCAGACGACGGAAGGCCTCCTCCCGAGCGGTGCCCTCGAATGACTGGCGCACTCGATAGACTGCTTGCCCTGCCGGCGCAACCGCCATTGGTTCAATCGATTCAAATTGCGGTGAGGGCGCGATGGCTATTCACCAAGTGACGTTCGAGGACAAGGCGTGACACCGGGCGCTGGAATTTGATCACGGCGGGGCTGCCCTTCGCCAAGGCTGCGGGCGTTCGTCTCTGAAATCGCGGTGCGATTTCTGACCTTCGGTCATCGTTCCTCACCCCCTCACCAGTAAAATCTAGCACTTAGCTTGCGCTAAGATGCTGATTTTACGTCCTCTCCCACAAAGGGGAGAGGTAGGTTGTTGCGCTCTCCTCGCGTCACCTCTCCCCCTTCGTGGGAGAGGACGCGATTTCCTGGGCTTGGGCGCAAGACCAAGTCCTTGGAAATCGCTGGTGAGGGGGCCGCGATGACGCCGGTTCGCCCGCACGGCTCCCGCACACGCCTTCTGCCCGACACGGCCTTGGCCGCCCGGTGGATGAAAGAGGCAATCTGGATACGGAGCGCGAAGACCGTGCCGTGATGCAGATTGGATGGAGATGGCGCGGGTTTCGCGCTCCGT
>NZ_NWUC01000016.1 GCF_002750855.1 Neopararhizobium haloflavum
CATCAACACCTCCCGCAAAGCGAAAAGTGTTACCCATGTGTCCGGTACAAAACGTCACCGATGTCTCGGGTCGTTCACTGATTCAACTCAGTCTGCAAGTGCGCCAGCGGTGCGCTTCGCGTCATCATTTCCTTCCTGTTACATCCTTGATGGTCTCCTCACCCGCCGCCGAGGGTGGGCGCCGCAGCCGCTGCGGCTTCATGGACCCTTGGGCCCGTCCATGGTTAATGTATTGCTTCCGCAATGCATAGATTTTATACTAGTTTTGTACTTGTTTTTACTTCGCCTTTTCGCGTGATCTCAAAATTTCTCTGCGATTGTTTCCTCAACAACGGGGAAGCAACCAATGAAAAAGACCACGACGACGATCGCCGCCCTGGCCATGGCATGTGCCCTTCTGGGACTGGGTGGAGCCGCTTCAGCCGCTCCCGCCAACATGGTCACAGCCAATCAGACCAGCCAGCCGATCGGCCACCATGAATTCTGCCGGGCCAACGCGGCCGAGTGCGGCCGCAGCGCGAGCGGCCCGACGGCGCCAGGCACTCTGACACGCGAAAAATGGGCGGTTCTGCTCGACGTCAACGTCACAGTCAATCGCGCCGTGCAGCCGCTGACCGACATGGAGATCCATGGTCGTGAAGAGGTCTGGTCCTATCCCTCGGTCGTCGGCGACTGCGAAGACTACGTGCTGCTCAAGCGCAAGATGCTGATGGAACGCGGCTTTGCGGCCAGTGACCTGCTGATCACCGTCGTATTGCAGCCAGATGGCCTCGGACATGCGGTTCTGACCGTGCGCACCGATCACGGCGACTTCATCCTCGACAACATGCGCGACCGCGTGCTGCTGTGGTCGGACACGGAATATACATTCTTGAAGCGGCAGTCGAGCGAGCATGCCGGAATGTGGAAGGCAATCAACGACAGCCGCGATCCGATGGCCGTTGGTAGCGTGCGCTAAATTCGGCGCACGGCACGAATTTCCCAGCGATCCCGACCATTCCCCGTGTCGGAACTGGCAGGCCGGTGTCTCAAAGCGCACCGGCCTTTTTTCTTGTCAAACGAGCGTCAGATCGCGCGCGAACCGGCGGGCATTTTCGACATAGTGCGCGGCAGAGGCCGCAAGCCCTGCGGCAGCGTCCGCATCGAGCGTCCGCACGACCTTGGCCGGTGCACCCATGACGAGCGAGTTGTCCGGGATTTCCTTGCGCTCCGTCACCAGCGCGTTCGCCCCGATCAGGCAATTGCGACCAATGACGGCGCCGTTGAGGATCGTCGCGCCCATGCCGACGAGCGAGTTGTCACCAATCGTGCAGCCATGCAGCATCGCTTTGTGACCGATGGTGCAACCCCGACCGATCGTCAGCGGAAACCCCATATCGGTGTGGAAGACGCAGTTTTCCTGAACATTGGTGCCGCGACCGATGCGGATCGGCTCGTTGTCGCCGCGCAAGACGGCGTTGAACCATATGCCGACATCTTCCTCCAACTCCACCGATCCGATGACCGTCGCATTGTCCGCGATCCAGTAGAATCCGGCCGGCAGCAACGGTTGTCGTTCGCCCAGTCGATAGATGGCCATTCTTGTGCTCCTCTCCTGCCCGCTGCTGGGCTATGGTTCCCTTTAGAGTGCTCGTGGCATCGACACACCGGGCCGGCGCATCGTCGACGCGCCACCAGATGCCACACCGTCATCTTCCGGTATCACCGATGGTGGGCCGCAGTTCAAGCAGCGGCGTGCCGGGACGTGTCGCATCGTCTAGTGAGGAAAGAGAGAATGGCGAGCCGCCCGCAGGCGGCAGCCAGACACGGTAATGGGTTGGACCGCGTGAGGGTGCTGCTAGAGGTCGATGTCGAGGATCGCCATCGAGAAATTGAAGGATAGGTCGCCATCCTCATCGTCGCGGAACACCACGCCCAGGAATTCCTCACCGATATAGACTTCGGCGGAGTCGTCCTTCTTGGGCCGTGCGCGCACCTGCATGCGGTCGTTGAACGTCCGCTTGAAGTAGGCTTCCAGCTTTCTGATTTCTTCGGGTTTCATGGAGGCTCCCGTGTTCTTGTTGTTTGGAATGGCTTGGATGCCGGCACGGCGAGGTCGCCGCCCTGCGGTGCGCGCTTGTCGCATGGCGCTTCCGGCGCTGTAAACCCTCCACCGCCGTTTTACGGTCAGAGCTTCGGCCACCATGGGCTAGTCGTCGACGAACGACCCCAGCAACTGGTCCATGGCGCGCGAGGGCTCTTCACAGCCGGCTGCACCGATCACCCGGGCGGGTACGCCGGCGACCGTTGAATTGGCCGGGACGGGCTTCAGAACGACGGAACCGGCGGCGATGCGCGAGCAATGCCCGATCTCGATGTTGCCGAGGATCTTGGCACCGGCGCCGATCAAGACACCGTTCTGGATCTTGGGGTGACGATCGCCACCTTCCTTGCCGGTGCCGCCGAGCGTGACGCCCTGGAGGATGGAAACGTTATCCCCGACACGCGCCGTCGCACCGACGACGAGCCCCGTGGCATGATCGAGAAATATGCCTTTGCCGAAGGGCGCGGCGGGATTGATGTCCGTCTGGAACACCGCGGAGGAGCGGCTTTGCAGATAGAGCGCGAAATCCTTTCGGCCGCCATGCCAGAGCCAATGCGCCAGGCGGTGGGTCTGCAGAGCATGGAAGCCCTTGAAGAAAAGAACTGGCTCGATGAAACGGCCGCAGGCGGGATCGCGGTCGTAGACGGCCTGAATGTCAACGCGCAACCATGCGCCCCACTCCGCCCACTCGTCACGCATCTGCAAAAAAGCCTGACGCAGCATGTTGGCCGTTACGTCAGCATGGTCTAGCCGCTCGCTGATGCGATGGATCACCGCCTCTTCGAGATTGCGGGCGTTCAGTATGGTGGAATAGAGAAAACCGGACAGAACGGGGTCGTTGGCGAGGGCCTCTTCGGCCTCCTGCCGTATCGCGTTCCAGATCGGGTCGATGACCTTCAGCGGTTCCGATGCCTTGGTCTCATGGCGTGCGTTCATTGCGCCCGTTCCTCTCGCACGAATATCTGACTCGATCTTAGTCAAGAAATACGAAGACATAAATGGGGCGATGGAACGGTCCATGCAATGGGGCTAGCGCCAACGCATCTCACGCGAGAACCCCCGGCCAAGCGACCGAGGGTCCCACGCGATCATGTGTGCGGCCGGCCGCGCGGCCGGGACCGGACTATGTCGACTATTCCGCCGGCGTGGTTTCGCCACCGGATGCTTCGCCGATATACTCCGTCAGCGTCTGCGCCAGCGCGGGATCCGCCTGGGCCGCCTGCATGATCGAGGTATATTCCTGAACGGAGATGCCCTCGGAGCTTTCCACGGCACTCACCATTTCCTGGCTCGCTTCTTCCTGGATGGCCTGCTGCTCCTCAGGCGTACCGGCTTCCTGAAGGCGCGGCGTGTACTGCTTGTTGATCTGGTCGACTTCAAGAAAGGCGACCGCGAAGGAACGCAGCTGCTCGTCGGAAAAATCCTGCGCAGGCGCCTGCTGCTGCATCTCGGGCGCTGGCGCCGCCGGTGCGGTCTCCTGAGCCAATGCAAAGCCCGAGGCCGGCAAGGACAGTCCGATCGCGGCAACGGCCATGAGGGAGTAGCGCTTGATGTTCATGATAATCACTTCCTCGATAATGCTGGCGCGATAGCCAGCCCATACCTCGTACTGCCACCCACCACAAAGAAACGGGCGGCGTTGACGAGGCGGATGTAATCAAGGATTGAGGTCAAACCACGGTAACAGGCAATAAAAACGCTACAATTATGGTCACGTTCACTGCGCCGATGAAACAAATGTTTGGATTGACAGCCTCATCAATCGCTTTCGCAGAATAATACTGGCTTTTTATTATGCAGAATAACATTCCGTGATCGCAGCCGATCGGGCGGCCCAAGACGACGCCGGCCCGATCAGGATAGCCGCGACCAGCGTCAGAACGGGATTTCGTCATCCATGTCGCGCGAGAAGTTGCCTTCATCGCCGCCGCGCGAGGGTGCGGAGGGGCGCCCGTAGTCGCCGCCGGACGAATAGTCGGAGCCGCGCCCGCCGCCCTGTCCGGCACCGGCGCCATCAGCTCGCCCGTCCAGCATCGTCAGGGTCGAATTGAACCCTTGCAGCACAACCTCGGTCGAGTATTTGTCCTGACCGCTCTGGTCCTGCCATTTGCGGGTCTGCAACTGCCCTTCGACATAGACCTTCGAGCCCTTCTTCAGGTAATTTTCCGCAACCTTGCAGAGCCCTTCGTTGAAGATGACGACGCGATGCCATTCGGTCCGCTCGCGTCGCTCGCCGGTGTTTTTGTCACGCCAGTTCTCGGACGTCGCGACGGATAGGTTGGCGATCGGGCGACCGTCCTGGGTTCGGCGGATTTCCGGATCCGCGCCGAGATTGCCGACGAGAATTACCTTGTTGACGCTGCCTGCCATGATCCCTTGTGTCCTTTTCGGTTCTTTCGTTGTGCGATCTTCAAACGTGGACCGCGCTGACGCGCATCCTAGCTGATCGGAGCGCAGGCGGGGGTGCGGGCGAACGCTTGATCCACAACGCAATTTTCCACTCGCGTTTGTTCTTTTTTTGTTCTATTCGCACAAGATATCAGGGTCAATCGAGTCGATCGCCGCCATCTCGACATCGACCGGCGACCCATTACATAGACCAAACGCATCCGGTCCTTGCATGATGGACCGGGCTCACATCCGGCATTTTATCTGGCGATCTTCATGAGTGAACTCAAGTCCATCTCCATCAGAGGCGCGCGCGAGCATAACCTCAAGGGCATCGATCTTGATCTGCCGCGCAACAGCCTGATCGTCATGACAGGGCTGTCAGGCTCGGGCAAGTCGTCCCTCGCCTTCGACACGATCTATGCAGAAGGCCAGCGGCGCTATGTCGAAAGCCTCTCGGCTTATGCGCGCCAGTTCCTCGAAATGATGCAGAAGCCGGATGTCGACCAGATCGACGGCCTTTCGCCGGCGATTTCCATCGAACAGAAGACGACGTCCAAGAACCCGCGCTCGACGGTCGGAACGGTCACCGAAATCTACGACTACATGCGTTTGCTTTTCGCGCGCGTCGGCGTTCCCTATTCGCCCGCAACGGGGCTGCCCATCGAGAGCCAGACTGTCAGTCAGATGGTCGACCGCGTGCTCGCGCTGGACGAAGGCGAGCGGCTTTATATCCTTGCGCCGCTGGTTCGCGGGCGAAAGGGCGAGTACCGCAAGGAACTCGCCGAACTGATGAAAAAGGGCTTCCAGCGCGTCAAGATCGACGGCGCGTTTCACGAGATCGCCGACGCTCCGGCGCTGGACAAGAAATACAAGCACGATATCGATATCGTGGTCGACCGGATCGTCGTGCGCGGTGACATCGCTGCCCGTCTCGCCGACAGTCTGGAGACCTGTCTTCGCCTGGCGGACGGGCTCGCCGTTGCGGAATTCGCTGATCGGCCGTTGCCGCCCGGCGAGACCGCGGAAGGTGGCGCGGCCAATAAGTCGAAGAATGAGACGCATGAGCGGATGCTTTTCTCCGAAAAGTTCGCGTGCCCCGTATCCGGCTTCACGATCACCGAGGTCGAGCCGCGCCTGTTTTCGTTCAACAATCCTTCGGGCGCCTGTCCGACCTGCGACGGGCTCGGCAGTCAGCAGAAGATCGACCCGATGCTGATCGTGCCTGAACCGGCCCGCACCTTGCGCGACGGGGCAATCGCCCCCTGGGCGAAGTCGTCGTCGCCATATTACCGGCAGACGCTTGACGCGCTCGGAAAACATTACGGATTCAAGCTCGGTGATCGCTGGAACGAACTGCCGGACGCCGCGCGACACGCCATCTTGAACGGCACTTCGGACAAAATCGCGTTCAACTATGATGACGGCCTGCGTTCCTACAAGACGTCGAAGACTTTTGAGGGAATCGTGCCGAACCTCGAGCGGCGGTGGCGTGAGACCGACTCGGCCTGGGCGCGCGAAGAGATAGAGCGCTATATGTCTGCAGCGCCCTGCCCGGCTTGCAGCGGCTTCCGCCTGCGGCCAGAGGCGCTGGCGGTCAAGATCGATGGCTGCCATATCGGTGAAGTATCGCAGATGTCGATCAAGGGCGCTGGCGCATGGTTCGACGTGCTTCCAGATCGGCTCAACGACAAGCAGAACGAGATTGCCGTGCGGATCTTGAAGGAGATCCGCGACCGGCTGAATTTTCTCAACGATGTCGGCCTCGATTATCTGACGCTGTCGCGCAACTCGGGAACGTTGTCGGGCGGCGAGAGCCAGCGCATCCGTCTGGCCTCCCAGATCGGGTCCGGCCTGACCGGCGTGCTCTACGTTCTCGACGAGCCATCCATTGGCCTTCACCAGCGCGACAACGCGCGCCTCCTCGACACGCTCAAGCACCTGCGCGACATCGGCAATACGGTGATCGTGGTCGAGCATGACGAGGACGCCATCCTGACGGCGGACCACGTGGTCGATATCGGTCCTGCGGCAGGCATCCACGGCGGGGAGGTCATCGCTGAAGGCACCCCGTCGGATATCATGGCCAATCCGAAATCGCTGACCGGCAGGTATCTGTCGGGGGCGCTCGCGGTTGAACTCCCTGCACAGCGCCGCAAGCCGACCAAGCGCAAGGAGCTGAAAGTCGTCGGCGCGCGAGGCAACAACCTGAAGAATGTCACCGCGGCGGTTCCTCTCGGGGTCTTTACCGCGGTCACCGGTGTTTCGGGTGGCGGCAAGTCGACCTTCCTGATCGAGACGCTCTACAAGGCTGCCTCACGGCGCGTAATGGGCGCGCGCGAAAACCCGGCGGAACACGAACGCATCGACGGGCTAGAGTTCATCGACAAGGTCATCGACATCGACCAGTCGCCGATCGGGCGTACGCCGCGCTCCAATCCAGCGACCTATACCGGGGCCTTCACGCCGATAAGGGATTGGTTTGCCGGCCTGCCGGAATCCAAGGCCCGCGGATATCAGCCCGGGCGCTTCTCCTTCAACGTCAAGGGTGGGCGGTGCGAAGCCTGCCAGGGCGACGGTGTGATCAAGATCGAGATGCATTTCCTGCCGGATGTCTACGTGACCTGCGACGTCTGCCACGGCAAGCGCTACAACCGCGAAACGCTGGACGTTGCGTTCAAGGGCAAATCGATCGCCGATGTCCTCGACATGACCGTTGAGGAAGGCGTCGACTTCTTCGCCGCAGTGCCCGCGGTACGCGACAAGCTGGTGACGCTTAACCGCGTCGGGCTCGGCTATGTCAAGATCGGCCAGCAGGCCACGACGCTGTCGGGTGGCGAGGCCCAACGCGTCAAGCTCGCCAAGGAGCTGTCGAAACGGTCGACCGGCCGGACCCTCTATATCCTCGACGAACCGACCACGGGCCTCCACTTTCACGATGTCGCCAAGCTGCTCGAAGTGCTGCACGAACTCGTCGACCAGGGCAACTCGGTCGTCGTTATCGAGCACAATCTGGAAGTCATCAAGACCGCTGACTGGATCATCGACCTCGGTCCGGAGGGAGGCGATGGCGGCGGCGAGATCGTCGCGACCGGCACGCCGGAACAGGTGGTCAAGGAAAAGCGGTCCTACACGGGACAGTTCCTTAAGGAACTCCTGGAACGGCGACCGCCGGCGAAGACGGTGGCAGCTGAGTAGACGAGATCTGCTTGCGGCTCGTGCGCCGTTGTCGCGCGCCGTGGCTTGCCCAATCACCTTAGCTAGGAGAGATTTATGGCATCTGGCGTGATCCGTACCGGCATCGGCGGCTGGGTCTTCGAGCCGTGGCGCGAGACCTTCTATCCGGACAAACTGCCGAAAAGCCGGGAACTTGAATATGCCGCCAGCCAGCTGACGGCGATCGAGGTCAACGCCACCTACTATGGCAGCCAGAAGCCAGCCACATTCGCCAAATGGGCCGCCAGTGTGCCTGATGGTTTCGTCTTCTCACTCAAAGGCTCGCGCTACGTCACCAATCGAAAGGAGCTCGCGCAGGCAGCTGACTCGATCGCGAAATTCGTCGGCCAGGGCATTGCCGAGCTCGGCGACAGGCTCGGGCCGATCCTATGGCAGTTTGCGCCGACCAAGCAGTTCGACCCCGATGATTTCGATGCCTTTCTGGAACTGCTGCCTTCTGCCGCCGACGGGGTCGATCTCCAACACGCGGTAGAAGTGCGGCACGATAGTTTTGCCGTGCCGGAATTCATCGCACTCATGCGCAAACGAAACATCGCCGTCGTTTATGCGCACCATGCGAGCTATCCGGAAATAGCCGACGTGACAGGCGACTTCGTCTATGCCCGGCTTCAGCGCGGCAGCGCCCACGTTGCAACCTGCTATCCTGAGGACGATCTGGCCCGATGGGCAAGAAGGACGCAGCTTTGGGCTGACGGCGGACAGCCGGAAGACCTTCCGCTCGTTGCCGGCGACAACGAGCCGGAGCCTCGCGCGCGAGATGTCTATGCCTATTTCATTTCCGAAGGAAAATCCCGCGCGCCGCATGGAGCGATGCGTCTCGCGGAGTTGACGCAAAAATAGACGCCTCTTTTTTCAGCAATTCGATCACTTTTTGAGCATAGTGAGTGGCGAAGCATCCTCAGGGCTGCAATCATGCCCACAGCGATTTTGGCTTGGAATGCGCCTTTTCGATCTCTCGGGCATCGTTGATCGTCGAAATCGCGAGCGTTTCATGGTTTCAGAGAGAGGGATCAAGTCCATTTTTGCCGATTCCTCGCCAATTGGCATGGCCTGTGCATACGTTGCTGTGCAGGCCCGGGGTTCGGGTTCCAGGGAAGAGCGGAGAACAATTTTCTCATGAAAAAGATCGAGGCGATCATCAAGCCGTTCAAGCTCGACGAGGTGAAGGAAGCCCTTCAGGAAGTCGGCTTGCAGGGTATCACGGTCACCGAAGCGAAAGGGTTCGGCCGCCAGAAGGGGCATACCGAGCTCTACCGTGGCGCCGAATACGTCGTTGATTTTCTGCCCAAGGTGAAAGTCGAGATCGTTCTTGCCGACGAAACGGCTGAAGCCGCCATCGAGGCAATCCGCAACGCGGCCCAGACGGGGCGCATCGGTGATGGAAAGATCTTCGTGTCCAACGTCGAAGAGGTCATCCGTATCCGCACCGGTGAGACGGGCGTCGACGCCATCTAGCCACCACTGCCGGCTTTTCGCCGGTTCATCATTTCAGTTTTCAACCAGGGAAGTGTGCATAATGACGACTGCCAAGGACATTCTCAAACAAATCAAGGACACCGACATCAAGTTCGTGGACCTGCGCTTCACCGACCCGAAGGGCAAGATGCAGCACGTCACGATGGACGCCACCATGGTCGACGACGACATGTTCGCCGACGGCGTCATGTTCGACGGTTCCTCGATCGCGGGCTGGAAGGCCATCAACGAGTCCGACATGGTGCTGATGCCGGATACCGAGTCCGCGCATGTCGACCCGTTCTTCGCCCAGTCCACCATGGCAATCGTCTGCGACATTCTCGATCCGGTGACCGGCGAGAGCTATAACCGCGATCCGCGCGGAACCGCCAAGAAGGCGGAAGCCTACATGAAGGCGTCAGGCGTCGGCGACACCTGCTTCGTCGGTCCGGAAGCCGAGTTCTTCGTCTTCGACGACGTCAAGTACAAGGCCGATCCCTACAACACCGGCTTCAAGCTCGATTCGACCGAACTTCCGTCGAACGACGACGCCGACTACGAAACCGGCAACCTTGGCCACCGCCCGCGCGTCAAGGGTGGCTATTTCCCTGTTCCGCCAATCGACAGCTGCCAGGACATGCGTTCGGAGATGCTGACGGTCATGGCCGAGATGGGCGTCTCGGTCGAGAAGCATCACCACGAAGTGGCCGCCGCACAGCACGAGCTTGGCATCAAGTTCGATACGCTGACGCGCAACGCCGACAAGATGCAGATCTACAAGTACGTCATTCACCAGGTCGCAAACGCCTACGGCAAGACGGCAACCTTCATGCCGAAGCCGGTCTACGGCGACAACGGCTCGGGCATGCACGTGCACCAGTCGATCTGGAAGGACGGCAAGCCGACCTTTGCCGGCGACGAATATGCCGGCCTGTCGGAATCCTGCCTCTACTACATCGGCGGCATCATCAAGCACGCAAAGGCGCTCAACGCCTTCACAAACCCGTCGACCAATTCGTACAAGCGTCTGGTTCCGGGCTTCGAAGCACCGGTCCTGCTCGCCTACTCGGCTCGCAACCGCTCCGCTTCCTGCCGTATCCCCTTCGGTTCCTCGCCGAAGTCCAAGCGCGTGGAAGTCCGCTTCCCCGATCCGACGGCGAACCCCTATCTCGCTTTCGCCGCCATGCTGATGGCCGGCCTCGACGGCATCAAGAACAAGATCCATCCCGGCAAGGCCATGGACAAGGACCTTTACGACCTGCCGCCGAAGGAACTGAAGAAGATCCCGACGGTATCCAGCTCGCTGCGCGAAGCCCTCACCAGCCTCGACAAGGATCGAAAGTTCCTGACCGCGGGCGGGGTCTTTGACGACGACCAGATCGACGCGTTCATCGATCTGAAGATGGAAGAAGTGCTGCGCTTCGAAATGACGCCGCACCCGGTCGAGTTCGATATGTACTATTCGGTCTGATCCGAACCGCCTGAAGGCTCCGGCGCTCGCGCCGGAGCCATTTCCTTTTTGAGGTCTCCGGCCAGACCGCTTTCGTATGCGAACGCAAGGCCTTACTCAGATGCTTTCACTTACCGCGACATGATGAAGTTCAGCGTCTCACGCCAGTCGGTCATGCGGATCGGCGTGCCATGTGATCCTGTCTCGAACAGGGCGAATCGTGTTCTGTAGTCCGGCGCTGCCGCGAGAACCGCGTCGAACAATGCGGCCTGCGATCGCCAGTCATAAACCTGATCGTTGCTACCATGTGCAAAGACGATGGGAACGCGAAGGCGCATTGCCGGGGACTGTGTGAAGGCGCGATGTGCCGTGCCACCGAGGATAACGAGACCGTCCAACAGCGCGGACACCGCGGCATCGTCGGCCGCCCTCCAGCAGATCAGGCTGCCCATGGAGCCGCAGGCCAGGATAATCGGCGCGCCGGGCGATACCTTCGCCACCTGGCGGATGAGCGCGCTGACCGCTTGCGTTCCATTTGTCCCGAAATCAGGAACACTCGGCGCGTAATAGGTGCCATCATTTTTCACGGCTAGGTTCTTGAGACGGTTGAAGTTGCCACCAAAGGTCCAATCGTCCACGCCGAGCCGGCGATCACCACCCCTTCCGTGAATAAAGATGACGGCGAAGTCTGCGCCTTGCGCCGCGCCGACTTCGTAAAATTCCAGGTTTCTTTGGCCATACGCGACGGAGCCTGCCCTCTGCTGTCTGCGAACGCTGAGGTCGACATAGGCGGGGTCGACCCGTTTTTCAGGGATCGAGTCGCGCCGATCGATATCGCGGGCCTCGTCATAGGCATAGCGCTGGAACCGGCCGTCCGCGCGTTGGTCGATCATCTCTGGATAAGCGAAGAGACGGTCCTTGAAGGGGGCGACTGACTGCGCCAGGGCCAGATTCGGCGCGACGAGCAGGGCGCACGCGAAGCCGACAAGAACGCGCAATTGGCTCAGTTGCATCGCCCTGCCCTTTTTTCCCATCACGTTATCCACTATCCCTCAGCCAAGAGTGTGGGCAAGCACCCCCGCGCCGCGAACATTTGCGGAACGCAGCTCGCGACACCCCCGCATTTCTGGCAGACTCACAGCCGATTCGGCACCCATCGGTAGGCGGAAAGCAACAATCGCATGGACGACAGCAACGATCTTTTCTCCGGTTTCGGTTCGAAGGGAACCGCTGCGAGCCCCAGGGCCGATGATGCGATTGCCGTTCCCGCGGAACCGAAGACGGCGCCGCGGAAAACTCAGTTCCAGGCGTCCCGTGAGGACGCCGGATACTCGGCGGCGGATATCGAAGTTCTGGAGGGTCTCGAACCGGTGCGCCGGCGGCCTGGCATGTATATCGGCGGCACCGATGAAAAGGCCCTGCACCATCTCTTCGCCGAAGTCATCGACAATGCGATGGACGAGGCCGTTGCCGGGCATGCCAATTTCATCGACGTCGAGCTGTCGGCAGACGGTTTCCTGACCGTCACCGACAATGGCCGCGGCATTCCCATCGATCCCCACCCCAAATTCAAGAACAAGTCCGCGCTCGAAGTCATTATGACGACGCTGCATGCGGGCGGCAAATTCGACAGCAAGGTCTACGAGACATCCGGCGGGCTCCACGGCGTCGGCGTCTCGGTCGTCAACGCCCTGTCCGATTTGCTCGAGGTCGAGGTAGCGCGCAATCGCAAGCTCTATCGCCAGAAATTCTCCAAAGGCGTCCCGCTCGGTCCTCTGGAGGAGGTCGGCGAGGTCCAGAACCGCCGCGGCACGCGCGTGCGTTTTCACCCCGACCCTGAGATTTTCGGCCAGAACGCCCATTTTCTGCCCGAGCGCCTTTATCGCATGGCCCGCTCGAAGGCGTATCTTTTCGGCGGCGTCGAGATCCGGTGGTCCTGTGATCCCTCGCTGATCCAGGCGGGCGGCGTGATCGAGGAAAAAGCGGTCTTCCACTTCCCCGGCGGCCTGAAGGATTATCTAGCCGCTTCGCTGGGCAAGGACTTTCAGGTGACCCGCGAGGTCTTTGCCGGAAAGACGGCCAAGGCCGGTGGCCACGGCTCGGTCGAGTGGGCCATCACATGGTATGGCGGCGATCCGTTCGTCGCCTCTTACTGCAACACCATTCCAACGGCCGAAGGCGGCACCCACGAGGCCGGCTTTCGCCTCGCCCTGACGCGTGGGCTGAAGGCGTACGCAGACCTCACCGGCAACAAGCGGGCCTCCATCATCACCACGGACGACGTCATGATCTCGGCGGCGGGCATGCTTTCCGTGTTCGTGCGCGAACCGGAATTCGTCGGTCAGACCAAGGACAAGCTGGCGACGGCCGAGGCGCAACGACTAGTCGAAAACGCGATTCGGGATCCGTTCGACCATTTCCTTGCCGATTCCCCGCAAGAGGCGGCCAAGCTTCTCGATTGGGTGATCGAGCGTGCTGACGAACGTGTGCGACGGCGCAAGGAGAAGGAAGTCAGCCGCAAGAGCGCGGTGCGCAAGCTCCGCCTGCCCGGCAAGCTTGCCGATTGCAGCCAGGGCGCGGCGCAGGGGGCGGAGCTTTTCATCGTCGAGGGCGATTCGGCCGGTGGCTCTGCGAAACAGGCACGCAACCGGTCCAATCAGGCGATCCTGCCGCTCCGTGGCAAGATCCTGAACGTCGCCAGCGCCGGGCGCGACAAGCTCACCGCAAACCAGCAGATCGCAGACCTGATCCAGGCGCTCGGTTGCGGTACGCGGTCGAAATACCGGGACGACGATCTGCGCTACGACCGCATCATCATCATGACCGATGCCGACGTCGACGGCGCCCACATCGCCTCGCTTCTGATCACCTTTTTCTATCAGGAGATGCCGGAACTGATCGACAACGGTCATCTCTACCTGGCGGTGCCACCGCTCTATCGGATGACGCAAGGGGCAAAAACACTCTACGCCCGTGACGACGCGCACAGGATGGAGTTGCTGGAGACCGAGTTCAAGGGCCGGGGAAAGGTCGAGATCGGGCGCTTCAAGGGGCTGGGCGAAATGCTTCCCGCGCAGCTCAAGGAGACGACGATGGACCCGGCAAGGCGCACGCTGCTTCGGGTCGCCATTTCCGACGACGCCGCCGGAACGAAGCTGGCCATCGACGATCTGATGGGCACGCGTCCCGAGGCCCGCTTCCGGTTCATCCAGGAGCATGCCGCCTTCGCCGACAATCTCGATATCTGACCGCTGCAGCGTCTCAGGCCGCGCGCCGCGATTTCATGTCCAGTGCCGCATCGCATGCGATGCGACGGCGATGCGTCAGGTTGAGCCGTTCTACAAGCATCAGCAGTTCGGCAATCTCGGTGCTGTGCTCGGCTTCCACGCCATGGCGATGCATGAGCAGTTCGGCCACACTCCCGGTCGTCGAGACGCGTCCGTCGCGACCAGCCCGGCGCCAGATGAGCGTCGCGGAAATCAGAACCCGACATGTCGCCTCACTGATCTGAGCGGATCGATACATCGCGCGCAACGTTGCCTCCCGACCATCGGCGAGGATTGCTCGCACTCGCGTCGGGGGCTGTCCAGTCAGCGTGACGATCGCGGCGGCGAAGAAGTCGATATTGCCCTGACAGAGAGCATGCATCAAAAGCGCGGAAGTGAGCTGGCCTTGAATGCGCAGATGCTCCACCAGCGCCGGCAGTTCGCTGACTTCCACTTCGCTCACCATGCGCAATGTCGCCTGCTGGCAGGCGTCTTTCGTCACCCGTGCGATCCGGCCGTCCCCGATCGCGCTCCGCACGAGCGGCAGCGCAGCAAGCGCCTCGCCCACATGCATCGCCAGCTGATGGCGAACGTCGCAGGGAATGTCCGCACGGGCCAGCAGCGCGCACCGGACATCGCCGTTCTCGCCATAGCGCTCGACGATGCGGCGCAGCGAGATGGCGGCAATCGTCGCGCCTTCATTTTCCAGAAGGTCACAGATGGCCGGCCAGTCGGCAACTTCGGCAATGGCTGCGGACACCGCAACGGAAACGCGCGCGCGCAACGCGACGACACGCTGGACGTCGCTATGGGTATCGGCGACGATGTCGACGAGATCTCCATCGCTCAGGAGCGGTGACAATGCCACGACATGGCTCGCCACCTCGATCTGATCACGGCAAAGCGCGTGGATCATCGCCCGCGGTGCCTCCGTGCTCGCAGCGATGGCGCTGGCGATGGCAAGACGCACCTTTGGCGACGGATCGTCTAGCAGGAAAAAAAGCGCCGCTTCGCCAGCGCGCCGGTCCTCCAATGTCATCCTGCCAGAAACATAAGCTCGCGCCAGCGAACCGGCGGCCTTGGCCCGGTCCGATGCTGCCGCTCGTTCAGTCCAACGCAGAAAAGCCTCGATGATCATGACGTCTGCCCCATTTCCTGCCGCGTGATTCCGCGTCGGTTCACGCTAGGCAGAAATCGTTTACGTTCGGTTTACCATAATGCGCACCACACCATCGGGCTTTTCCTGGAGGCGCCTATCGGCTAGACCCCGCTGGCGCATGACGGACACCCGGGAGGATAAGCGATGACGGGACTTTATCTGGAGGAATTCGAGCCTGGGCAGGTGTTTCGGCATGCCCTGCGGCGCACGGTGACTGAGTCCGACAACATGCTGTTCTCGAACATGACACTCAATCCGCAGCCGCTTCACATCGATTTTGCATTCGCATCGGCCACCGAGTGGGGCAAGCCGCTGGTCAACTCGCTCTTCACGCTGGGGCTCATGATCGGCATTTCGGTCAACGACACGACCATAGGCACCACCATCGGTAATCTCGGGATGACCGACGTGACGTTCCCTCACCCTCTCTTTCACGGCGATACCGTGCATGTCGAGACGACGGTGATCTCCGCCCGTCCGTCACGCTCGAAACCCGATCGCGGAATCGTGGAATTCGAGCACCGCGCCTATAACCAGGATGATGTCCTCGTCGCTCAGTGCCGTCGCCAGGCGATGATGCGCGCAAGAAAAGGCTGACCCATGCGTTCCTATCTTTTCGTTCCCGCCGATTCCGACCGCAAGCTGGAAAAGGCTCCGGGTGCCGAGGCAGACTGCCTGCTGATCGACCTTGAAGACAGCGTCTCCTATCGCCGCAAGGCGGCCGGACGGGAAATGGCAGCCGCCTTCATCCGGTCCCAGGCCGAGAACGGCGAGCGTGCGCGCATCATCGTACGCGTCAACGCGCTGGATTCGGGACTGACCGGCGATGATCTCGATGCCGTTATCGCGAGCCGGCCGGACGGCATCCTCCTGCCGAAGTCGGAAGGCGGAGCGCATGTGCAGGAGCTCGACGCGATGATCGCCGTGCGCGAGGCGGAGGCGGGTATCGCGGAAGGCTCGGTGCGAATCCATGCCCTTGTCAGCGAGACGGCGGCGGGCGTCCTCAGCGCGCGCAGCTATATCGACATGAGTCCCCGGCTGGAGGCACTCGCCTGGGGCGGCGAAGACCTATCGGCCGACCTTGGTGTCGAGACGAACCGCGATATGGAGGGGCGTTACACGGACATGTTCCGCCTCGCCCGCAGCCTGACCGTGCTCGGCGCGGCCGCCGCGAAAGTGATGGCGGTCGACACCGTCTATACCGATTTTCGCGACATGGACGGACTGGAGCGCGAGTGCCGTGCCGCCGTCCGTGACGGGTTTTCCGGCAAGATGGCCATTCATCCAGCGCAGGTCCCGGTGATCAACCGGGTCTTCACGCCCGACGCGAACGCGGTCGAGCGCTCGCGCAAGATCGTTACGCTTTTTGCGGAAGCGGGCGACGATGCCGGCGTTCTCAGCCTGGAAGGGCAGATGATCGACCGCCCGCATCTGCGTCAGGCCGAACGCATTCTCGCGCGCGCCGAAGCCGCCGGCATGAGCACAAGCTGAGCCCGGCTCAGCCTTCCCATTTCGGCCGGAACATTTCGAACGTGTCGCCGCCGTCTGCGTAGTCCATATAACCAAGACGGGCGAGCGGCGCGACCTTCGCCATGTCGAGGCGGCCTTCCTGAACCGCCTCGTCGCGAATGTGGATGCCGATCACCTGGCCGATGACGACGTGACTGTCGGAGTCCATGCCCTCGATGTCCTTCGGACGAAAGATGCTCGTCACGCGGCATTCAAGCGCGGCATAGGCCTCATCGACGAACGGCGCGTCAACAAGTTCACCTTGTCGCGCGGTCAGGCCCGCAAGCGCGAATTCATCGACGCCATAAGGCGCGTCGATCGAGCTTTCGTTCATCTTTTCGGCCAATGCCTTGCCGACCAGGCTCGCGGTGAAGACGCCGGTTTCCTCGGCGTTGCGAACGGAGTGCTTGTAGCCCGCGGACGAGAACATCACGAGCTTCGGCCGATCTGAAAGCGCGTTGAAAAAGGAATAGGGGCCGAGATTGAGCGCCCCGTCCTTGCCCTTGGTGCCAATCCAGCCGATCGGACGCGGTGAGACGATGGCCTTGAACGGATCATGCTTCAGGCCATGCCTGTTGGTATCGGTGCTGTAGAACATGGTGCGATCACTCCGCCCAATACACGATGTCGGTCAGGTCCGGCCGCGGCCTGTCGGCCGGTTGCATGGCCGGCGTTCCGATGTGGACAAACCCGGCGATGCGCTCTTGCTGGTCCAGACCGAAGAGCGGGCGCGCGCTGTCGTCATAGGCATACCATTCGGTCAGCCAGTTCGCCCCGTAGCCGAAGGCGTTGGCCGCCATGAACAGGCCGTAGCATACGGCGCCCGCGGAGAGCACCTGTTCCCATTCGGGGATTTTTGGGTGTGGCGCCGCCCGGCTGACGACCGCTATCACCACCGGCGCCCGCGTCAGGCGGGTTTCCTCGATCTCACGCTCTTTCGCGCCAAGGTCCGAGCGGGCATCCGCGGCGATCCGGCCAAGCTCCCGTCCAATGCGCTCACGCACATCGCCAGCGAGCACGATGAAGCGCCAGGGTGCGAGCTTGCCATGGTCAGGCACCCGCGAGGCGATGGCGATCATGCCTTCGATCTCGCTTGGAGATGGCCCAGGCTCCTGCAACTGCATGGCCGGCGTCGACCTGCGGGTCTGAAGATATTGCTTGAGCGCAAGGTTCAATTCAGCCTGCGTTTCTTGCATCACGTGCCTACCCCAATGAATCGGAACAACAAGTTGGCCTTGAAATTGCCACCCGTTTTGGGTTCAAGTGACGCTTCACCAGAAACTTGTCAACCGCGGCCGACCTATGAGAGCGATGACCAGCTACCGACCGATCGCGCTTCTTGCAGGCATCCTTCTTCTCGGCGTCGCGCCGACCTTCGCCCAGTCACCCTTCGACGAGATCGAGCCGGCAATGCCTGAGCTCGACTTGCCGGGTCTCAACCAGTACGCACCAACGATAGCCGACGACGGTAGCGAACAGTTCCGCACTGTCGTGCTGGAGGCAAAGCTCACAGAGGATGCGCCGCTTCTTAAGGACGGTCTGGTCTGGCGGGTGTTCGATTCGGTTCCCGGCCCGGATGGCAAGCTGCCGCTGGTCGCAAGCTCCGAAGGGGGATCGGCGGAGATGACCTTTCCGCCTGGTGACTATTTCCTGCATGTCGCCTTCGGCCGCGCCGCGGTCTCCAAGAAACTCCAAGTGCCGACCGAGGGCCCAGTCGGCCGCCAGTCGATCACGCTCAATGCCGGCGGGCTCGTTCTCAACGCGCGGTCAGGCGAAGACATGCGCATTCCGCCCGGCGAACTCTCCTTCTCGGTCTACGATGCAAGCGATGGCGCCAATGACGAACGCCGCCTCGTTATCGCAGACGTGAAGCCGGACACGGTGATTGGGCTCAATGCGGGCACTTACCACGTCGTGTCCGAATACGGCGATCTCAATGCCTCGATCCGGTCCGACATATACATCGAGGCCGGCAAACTGACCGAGGCGACCATCCAGCATCGCGCGGCTGAGTTGACGCTAAAACTCGTTTCCGAGCGCGGCGGCGAGGCGATCGCCGATACGGCATGGTCGATCCTCACGGCGAGCGGCGATCCGATCAGCGAAAGCGTCGGTGCCTTCTCCACCATCATTCTGTCGGAAGGGACCTATACCGCCGTCGCGCGCAACAAGGACAATGTCTACCAGCGCGACTTCACGGTGCATGCCGGTGTCAATACCGATGTCGAGGTCATGCTTTCCCAATAGAGCGGTTCTGCTGCCAACAATCGCGCGTTGCGCGCTGCACCTTTTCCAATCCCATCCGACAAACAACCGAATACATCGCATGAAAAAGCCGCCATGGCAGGACCATGGCGGCTTCGTCGTTTTCGGCTTCGACCGTCGATTACTCGGCGGCCGTCGATTCCGCTTCCTTGGCGCTCATATCCGCCAGCATCGGGTCGGCGACGCCGGCGCCCGAGGTCTTGCGACGCTCGTCAAGGATGAGGTCGTCGCGCGACGTCGCGATCCGGCGGATCTGGCTCATCGTGCCGCCTGTGCCGGCGGGGATGAGACGACCGACGATGACGTTCTCCTTCAGGCCCTGCAGGGTGTCGGTCTTGCCGGCGACCGCTGCCTCCGTCAGCACCTTGGTCGTCTCCTGGAAGGAGGCGGCAGAGATGAAGGACGGGGTCTGGAGCGAAGCCTTGGTGATACCGAGAAGAACGGCATCGCCCTTGGCCGGCTTCTTGCCTTCTTCTTCCAGACGTTCATTGACCTGGTTGAGCTCGATCACATCGACGATATCGCCGGCGATGTAGCTCGAGTCGCCCTGCTCCGTGATCTCGACCTTCTGCAGCATCTGGCGAACGATCACCTCGATGTGCTTGTCGTTGATCAGAACGCCCTGCAAGCGGTAGACCTCCTGGATCTCGTTGACGAGATAGGATGCCAGAGCCTCGACGCCCTTGATCGCAAGGATGTCATGCGGGGCCGGGTTGCCATCGAGAATGTAGTCGCCCTTCTCGATGTAGTCGCCGTCCTGCAGGTGGAAGGGCTTGCCCTTCGGGATCAGGTACTCGACCGGATCGACACCATCTTCAGCCGGCTCGATCTGGATGCGCCGCTTGTTCTTGTAGTCGCGGCCGAAACGGATCGTGCCGTCGATTTCGGCGATGATCGCATGGTCCTTCGGACGCCGTGCTTCGAACAGTTCGGCCACGCGCGGCAGACCGCCCGTGATGTCCTTCGTCTTGGCGCTTTCCATCGGGATACGCGCCAGAACGTCACCCTGGCTGACCTTGGTGCCCGGCTCCACCGAAAGAATGGCGTCGACCGAGAGGAGGAACCGTGCCTCGCCGCCGCGGCCAAGCTTGGCGATCTCGCCATTCTTGTCCTTGATGACGATCGCCGGCTTGAGGTCGGAGCCGCGCGGCGTCGAGCGCCAGTCGATGACCTGACGCTTGGTGATGCCGGTCGCCTCGTCGGTCGCTTCCGATACGGAAAGACCGTCGACCACGTCCTCGAACTCCACCGTACCGGCCACTTCCGTCATCATCGGGCGGGTGTAGGGGTCCCACTCGGCGAGACGCTGGCCGCGACGGACCATGTCGCCGTCATCGACGTGCAGCTTGGAGCCATAAGCGACGCGCTGCGAGGACCGTTCGTTGCCCTTCGGATCAAGAATCTGGATCGCCATGTTGCGGCCCATCGCGACAAGCTCGTTGTCGGAATTGCGCAGCACGTTGCGATTCTTGATCTGGACCTTGCCCTCATAGGACGCTTCCAGGAACGACTGGTCGACCACGGTCGCCGTGCCGCCAAGGTGGAAGGTGCGCATGGTGAGCTGGGTACCCGGCTCGCCGATCGACTGGGCGGCGATGACACCCACGGCCTCGCCCTGGTTGACGGGCGTTCCGCGGGCCAGGTCGCGGCCGTAGCACACGCCACATACCCCGGTCTGAACCTCGCAGGTCAGCGCCGAACGGATGCGGATCGACTGGATGCTGGCCTCTTCGATCGCCACCACGTCGTTCTCGTCGATCAGCCTGCCGGCCTTGACGAGGACATCGCCACTGACCGGATGGTTGATGTCGTCGAGTGCCGTGCGGCCGAGAACCCGCTGGCCGAGCGAAGCAACGACCTGACCGGCATCGACGATCGCCGTCATGGTGAGGCCGCGTTCGGTGCCGCAATCCTTCTGGGTGACGATGCAATCCTGTGCGACGTCGACCAGACGGCGCGTCAGATAGCCCGAGTTGGCGGTCTTCAAGGCCGTGTCTGCAAGACCCTTGCGGGCGCCGTGCGTCGAGTTGAAGTACTCGTTCACGGTCAGACCTTCCTTGAAGTTCGAAATGATGGGCGTCTCGATGATCTCGCCCGAGGGCTTGGCCATCAGGCCGCGCATGCCGCCGAGCTGACGCATCTGGTTGACCGAACCACGAGCACCGGAATGCGACATCATGTAGATCGAGTTCATCGGCTTTTGCCGCCCCGTGTCGGGATCGAACTCGACCGCCTTGATGCGCGCCATCATTTCCTCGGTCACCTTTTCGGTGGCCTTGCCCCAGGCGTCGACGACCTTGTTGTACTTCTCGCCCTGCGTGATCAGACCGTCATTGTACTGCTGCTCGTATTCCTTCACGAGCGTCTCGGTCTCACCGACGATCTTCGCCTTGGCGGCCGGGATGACCATGTCGTCCTTGCCGAAGGAAATACCGGCGCGGCAGGCATGGCCGAAACCAAGCTGCATGATCCGGTCGCAGAAGATCACCGTCTCTTTCTGACCGCAGTGGCGGTAAACGGTATCGATCATCTTGGAGATGTTCTTCTTCGTCATCTCCTGGTTGCAGGTGTCGAACGGCACGTTGACGTTCTTCGGCAAGAGCTCGCCGATGATCATTCGACCCGGTGTCGTCTCGTGGATCTGCGAGACCGGATTGCCATCCTCGTCGACCGTCTTGAAGCGGCCCTTGATCTTGGTGTGAAGCGTGACAACCTTCGTCTCGAGCGCGTGGTGAAGTTCGCCCATGTCGGCGAATACCATGCCCTCGCCCGGCTCGTTCTCGTTCTTGATCGAGAGATAATAGAGGCCGAGAACCATGTCCTGCGACGGCACGATGATCGGCGCGCCGGATGCCGGATGCAGGATGTTGTTGGTCGACATCATCAGAACGCGCGCTTCAAGCTGGGCTTCCAGCGAAAGCGGCACGTGCACGGCCATCTGGTCACCGTCGAAGTCAGCGTTGAAGGCGGTGCAGACGAGCGGATGAAGCTGAATCGCCTTGCCTTCGACGAGGGTGGGCTCGAAAGCCTGGATGCCCAAGCGGTGCAGCGTCGGCGCGCGGTTCAGCAGAACCGGGTGCTCACGGATGACCTCGTCCAGGATATCCCAGACTTCCGGCTTTTCCTTCTCGACAAGCTTCTTGGCCTGCTTGACGGTGGAGGAGTAGCCCTTGGCGTCGAGGCGGGCATAGATGAACGGCTTGAAGAGTTCGAGCGCCATCTTCTTCGGCAGGCCGCACTGGTGCAGCTTGAGTTCCGGACCGGTCACGATGACCGAACGGCCGGAATAGTCGACGCGCTTGCCGAGAAGGTTCTGGCGGAAGCGGCCCTGCTTGCCCTTCAGCATGTCGCTGAGCGACTTCAGCGGCCGCTTGTTGGCACCCGTGATGACACGGCCGCGGCGGCCGTTGTCGAACAGGGCATCGACCGATTCCTGCAACATGCGCTTTTCGTTGCGGATGATGATACCCGGCGCACGCAGCTCGATCAGCCGCTTCAGACGATTGTTGCGGTTGATGACGCGGCGGTAGAGATCGTTGAGGTCCGACGTTGCGAACCGGCCGCCATCGAGCGGAACGAGCGGGCGCAGGTCCGGCGGGATCACCGGCACCACCTTCATGATCATCCATTCGGGACGGTTGCCCGATTCCAGGAAGTTCTCGACGATCTTGAGCCGCTTCATGAGCTTCTTGGACTTGAGCTCCGACGTCGTCGAAGCCAGTTCGTCGCGCAGATCGCCGGCGATCTTCTCCAGTTCCATGCCCGCAAGCATTTCGTAGATCGCTTCAGCGCCGATCATCGCCGTGAACTGGTCCTCGCCGAACTCGTCGACGGCGATCATGTATTCCTCTTCCGAGAGAAGCTGGTTCTCCTGAAGCGAGGTGAGACCCGGCTCGGTCACGATGTAGTTCTCGAAATAGAGAACCCGCTCGATATCCTTGAGCGTCATGTCGAGCAGCGTGCCGATGCGGCTCGGCAGCGACTTCAGGAACCAGATATGGGCGACCGGAGCGGCCAGTTCGATGTGGCCCATGCGCTCACGGCGTACACGCGAAAGCGTGACTTCGACGCCGCACTTCTCGCAGATGATGCCCTTGTACTTCATGCGCTTGTACTTGCCGCACAGGCACTCGTAGTCCTTGATCGGGCCGAAGATGCGCGCGCAGAACAGACCGTCACGCTCGGGCTTGAACGTGCGATAGTTGATGGTTTCCGGCTTCTTGATCTCGCCGAACGACCAGGAGAGAATCTTCTCAGGGCTGGCGATCGAAATCCGGATGGAATCGAACACCTGTGCCGGCGCCTGAGGGTTGAAAAGATTCATGACCTCTTGGTTCATGCCTGTCTCCTTCGGGGGGCTACCCCTTGATGCGCGGTGATCGCGGGACGGGACAACCCGCTGCCAGCCGCTTCAAAATCGCCGCCGATCGCCGATCGGCTCAAACTGCAATGCACGCGCCCCGATCATATCGGATGCCGCGTGCCACCCCGCCGAGGCGGGACGTGCGCCGCCCACCGGCGGCGCACCCTTATCGATCTTATTCCGCCGCGTCGGGCAGTTGCTCCATGTCCTGGGTCTCTTCGAGCTTGGTATTTTCCAGTTCGACGTTGAGACCGAGCGAGCGCATCTCCTTGACGAGAACGTTGAAGGATTCCGGAATACCGGCCTCGAACGTATCGTCGCCGCGCACGATCGCCTCGTAGACTTTCGTACGGCCTGCCACGTCGTCCGACTTGACCGTCAGCATCTCCTGCAGCGTGTACGCGGCGCCGTAGGCCTCCAGTGCCCAGACCTCCATCTCGCCGAAACGCTGACCGCCGAACTGGGCCTTGCCGCCGAGCGGCTGCTGGGTGACCAGCGAGTAAGGTCCGATCGAGCGGGCGTGGATCTTGTCGTCCACCAGGTGGTTCAGCTTCAGCATGTAGATGTAGCCGACGGTGACCTGCCGGTCGAAGGTTTCACCCGTGCGTCCGTCATAGAGCGTCGACTGGCCGGAGACATTGAGCCCTGCCTTTTCGAGCATCTCGTTGACGTCCGACTCGTGCGCACCGTCGAAGACCGGCGTGGCGATCGAGACACCCCTGCGCGATTGCTCGGCAACCCGCACGACGGACTCGTCGTCGTAGTCCTTCGTCGGCTCGCCTTTCGGTCCGCCGCCGATCACATCGTCGACCGTCGTACGAAGTTCCTTGATATCGCCGGATGCGCTGTAGGCATCCAGCATATCGCCGATCTTCTTGCCAAGCGACGCGCAGGCCCAGCCCAGATGCGTTTCCAGGATCTGGCCCACGTTCATGCGCGAGGGCACGCCGAGCGGGTTCAGCACGATGTCGACATGGGTTCCGTCCTCGAGGAACGGCATGTCTTCAACCGGCACGATGCGCGAAACGACACCCTTGTTGCCGTGACGGCCGGCCATCTTGTCGCCCGGCTGCATCTTGCTCTTCACGGCAACGAAGACCTTGACCATCTTCATGACGCCCGGGGGCATCTCGTCGCCGCGCTGGACCTTTTCGACCTTGTCCATGAAGCGCTGTTCGAGCCGCGACTTGGATTCGTCGTACTGGCCGCGCAGCGCCTCGATCTCGCCCTGCACCTTCTCGTCCTCGACGGCGAACATCCACCACTGCGAGCGCGGGAACTCGGCCATCGTGTCCGGGTCCAGCTTGGAGCCCTTCTTGAAGCTCTTCGGCCCGGCAACCGCAACATGGCCATTCAGCATGTCCGTCAAACGGCCATAGACGTTGCGGTCGAGAATCGCCTGCTCGTCGTCGCGGTCCTTGGCGAGGCGTTCGATCTCCTCGCGCTCGATCGCCATCGCACGCTCGTCCTTCTCGACGCCGTGACGATTGAAGACGCGCACCTCGACGACCGTGCCATGGGCGCCCGGGGGCATGCGCATGGATGTGTCGCGAACGTCGGAGGCCTTTTCGCCGAAGATGGCGCGCAGAAGCTTTTCTTCCGGCGTCATCGGGCTTTCACCCTTCGGCGTGATCTTGCCGACGAGGATGTCGCCCGGATGAACCTCGGCCCCGACATAGACAATGCCGGCTTCGTCGAGGTTCTTCAGCGCTTCTTCCGACACGTTCGGAATGTCGCGGGTGATTTCTTCCGGTCCAAGCTTCGTGTCACGCGCCATCACTTCGAATTCATCGATATGGATGGAGGTGAAGACGTCTTCGGCCACGATGCGCTCGGACAGAAGGATGGAGTCCTCGTAGTTGTAGCCGTTCCACGGCATGAACGCGACGAGCACGTTGCGGCCGAGCGCGAGATCGCCGAGATCGGTCGAGGGACCGTCCGCGATGATGTCGCCCACATCGATCCGGTCACCGACGGAAACCAGCGGCCGCTGATTGACGCAGGTGTTCTGGTTCGAGCGCTGGAACTTCTGCAGCCGGTAGATGTCGACGCCGGATTTCGACGCGTCCGTCTCCTCGGTCGCGCGGATGACGATACGGGTCGCATCGACCTGATCGACGATACCAGGACGGCGTGCGGCGATCGCAGCGCCGGAGTCGCGGGCCACGATCGGCTCCATGCCGGTGCCGACGAATGGCGCTTCGGCCCTCAGGAGAGGCACGGCCTGACGCTGCATGTTCGAGCCCATGAGCGCGCGGTTGGCGTCGTCGTTCTCCAGAAACGGAATGAGCGCCGCCGCCACGGAAACGAGCTGCTTGGGCGAAACGTCCATCAGGTCGATGTTCTCGCGCGGCGCCATCATCACGTCGCCGGCATGGCGGCAGATGACGAACTCGTCGACGAACTCGCCGTCATCGGACAGCTGCGCATTCGCCTGGGCGACGTAGTGCTTGGATTCCTCCATGGCCGACAGATAGACGACGTCGCGCGTCACCTTTCCGTCCACGATCTTCCGGTACGGGCTCTCGATGAAACCGTACTTGTTGACACGTGCGAAGGAGGCGAGCGAGTTGATCAGACCGATGTTCGGGCCTTCCGGCGTCTCGATCGGGCAGATACGGCCATAATGCGTCGGGTGCACGTCGCGCACTTCGAAGCCGGCACGCTCGCGAGTCAGACCGCCCGGGCCGAGAGCGGAAAGTCGACGCTTGTGCGTGATTTCCGACAACGGGTTCACCTGGTCCATGAATTGCGACAGCTGCGAGGAACCGAAGAACTCGCGAACGGCCGCGGCCGCCGGCTTGGCGTTGATCAGGTCCTGCGGCATGACCGTGTCGATCTCGATCGAGGACATGCGCTCCTTGATGGCGCGCTCCATGCGCAGGAGGCCCAGACGGTACTGGTTCTCCATGAGCTCGCCGACCGAACGCACGCGGCGGTTGCCGAGGTTGTCGATGTCGTCGATCTCGCCCTTGCCGTCGCGCAGTTCGACCAGGGTCTTGACGACAGCAAGGATATCTTCCTTGCGCAGCGTGCGGACCGTGTCTTCCGCATCGAGGTCCAGACGCATGTTCATCTTGACGCGACCGACGGCCGAAAGGTCGTAGCGCTCGGCATCGAAGAACAGCGAATTGAACATCGCCTCCGCCGTCTCCATCGTCGGCGGCTCACCCGGACGCATGACGCGGTAGATGTCGAACAGCGCGTCCTGGCGCGATTCGTTCTTGTCGGCAGACAGCGTGTTGCGGATGTACGCACCGACATTGATATGGTCGATGTCGAGGATCGGCAGCTCATCGAAACCCGCTTCCAGCAGCGTCGGCAGGTTCTTCTCGTCGATCTCGTCGCCCGCTTCCAGGAACACTTCACCCGTTTCCGGGTTCACGATGTCCTCGGCCAGATAGGTGCCATAAAGGTCGTCGTCGCTCGCCTTCAGCGCCTTGACGCCCTTTTCCGCCATCTGCTTCAGCACACGCGGCGTCAGCTTGCGGCCAGCCTCGGCCACGACCTCGCCGGAATCGGCGTCGATCAGGTCGGTGACCGTCTTGGTGCCCTTCAGCGCGTTCGGCTGGAAGGGAATGCGCCAGCCTTCGCCATCGCGCACGTAGTCGGACTTCGTATAGAAGGTCGACAGGATTTCTTCCGAATCCATGCCGAGCGCCATCAGAAGCGACGTCGCCGGAATCTTGCGGCGGCGATCGATGCGCGCATGGACGATGTCCTTGGCGTCGAACTCGATGTCGAGCCAGGAGCCGCGATAAGGGATGACCCGCGCCGCGAAGAGCAGCTTGCCCGACGAATGCGACTTGCCCTTGTCGTGATCGAAGAAGACGCCCGGCGAACGGTGCATCTGGGAAACGATCACGCGCTCGGTGCCGTTGACGATGAAGGTGCCGTTCATCGTCATCAGCGGCATGTCGCCCATATAGACGGACTGCTCCTTGATGTCCTTGATGGACTTGGCGCCGGTATCTTCGTCGATATCGAACACGATGAGACGCAGCGTCACCTTGAGCGGCGCTGCATAGGTCAGATCGCGCTGACGGCATTCCTCGACGTCGAACTTGGGCGCTTCAAACTCGTAGGACACGAATTCGAGCATGGAGGTGCCGGCGAAGTCCTGGATAGGAAACACCGACTTGAAGACCGACTGAAGCCCCTCTTCCGGGCGACCGCCCTGCGGCTCGTCGACCATCAGGAACTGATCGTAGGAAGCCTTCTGAACCTCGATGAGGTTCGGCATTTCTGCGACTTCGGGAATCTTGCCGAAAAACTTGCGTACGCGCCTGCGACCATTGAAAGAAAGGGTCTGAGCCATCGTCGCTCCTTGTCAAAAATATAGCATCCGGGCCTGCGTGTGACGGTAGGCCGCTGGCCAGGCGGCTCCGTCGGGGTGCGCTCTCCATCCAGTCGAGAGCGAGGAACCCATTATCGAAAAACCGCTTCGCATCGGTGTTTCGATAAGACGTTCCCCCTGGAACGACAGAACCGGACCCGCGCAATGCGCGCGGGTCCGGTCGATCGCAAAGCGATCTTACTTGAGCTCGACCTTCGCGCCTGCGTCTTCGAGCTTCTTCTTGATTTCCTCGGCTTCACCCTTGGAAATGCCTTCCTTGACAGCCTTCGGAGCAGCCTCGACGAGGTCCTTGGCTTCCTTCAGGCCGAGGCCGGTGATGCCGCGGACTTCCTTGATGACGTTGATCTTGTTGGCGCCGGCTTCGGCGAGAACAACATCAAACTCGGTCTTTTCTTCTGCAGCTTCAGCAGCAGCGCCTGCACCACCAGCGGCAGCGACGGCGACCGGTGCGGCAGCCGAAACGCCCCACTTCTCTTCGAGCATCTTGGAAAGCTCAGCGGCTTCCAGGACGGTCAGGTTGGAGAGGTCGTCAACGATCTTGGAAAGATCAGCCATATTACTAGTCCTTTATTCGGTTCGAACTGGTTGTAAATTCAAACAGCGAAGCTCCGCCTATGCGGCTTCGTCCTTCTTGGCGTATGCGCCGAACACGCGTGCGAGCTGACCCGCAGGCGCATTGACGACCTGAGCGATGCGTGTTGCCGGCGTGCTGATCATGCCAACAAGCTTTGCACGCAACTCATCGAGCGACGGCAGGGCGGCGAGCGCCTTGACACCATCGGCATCGAGATTGGTCGTTCCCATCGCGCCACCAAGCACAACGAGCTTGTCGTTGGTCTTGGAAAACTCGACGGCGACTTTCGGAGCGGTAATCGGATCATCGCTGTAGGCGATGAGCGTCTGACCGGTGAAGAGATCCGTGATCCCCTCGGCCTCCGTGCCCTGAAGAGCGATCTTGGCCAGGCGGTTTTTCGCGACCTTGACCGTTCCGCCGGCTGTGCGCATGCGCGACCGAAGGTCGTTCATCTGCGCAACCGTCAGACCGGAGTAGTGGGCCACGATGACCGAACCGGAAGCCTTGAAGACTTCGTTCAGCCCCGTGACGAATTCGCGTTTTTCCGCTCTATCCACTGTCTTTCTCCAGTAGACAGGACCAGCATTAGCGCCAGTCCAAGTCCGGTTTGCCTTTGCCGCAAGGGGATCGACATTCAAAGTAGATCTCCAAGCGACGCTTGAGGATCCTGCCCCCTCGCGCTTCGCCGATCCGGCGGGCACAAGGCAATCGAGGTTCGAACCGAACGCGCGACCGGTCATGGACCAGTCGGAAATCCGGGTCTTACCCGTCTCATGCAGGCCTGACGATTAAGGCAAGCCACCTGCAATCTCGGACAGGAATGCCGGAAACATGCGTTTCCGGCTATTTCCGGCCCGAAGGCCGGAAATGAGGTTTCGAAGGGCGCCCTGCCCTTCGGGAAGTCTGATCAGGCGGCCGTCAGGCTGGACGGGTCGATCTTGACGCCCGGCCCCATGGTCGACGAAATCGCGACGCGCTTGACGTAGTTGCCCTTGGCGCCGGTCGGCTTGGCCTTGATCACGGCATCGGCGAAGGCGCGGATATTCTCCTCGATCGCCTTGGCGTCGAACGACACCTTGCCGACACCGGCATGAACGATACCGGCCTTCTCGACGCGGAACTCGACAGCGCCGCCCTTGGAAGCCTTGACCGCGGCCGTCACATCGGCAGTGACCGTACCGACGCGCGGGTTCGGCATGAGACCGCGCGGACCGAGCACCTTGCCGAGACGGCCGACGAGGCCCATCATGTCCGGCGTGGCGATGCAGCGATCGAAGTCGATCTGGCCCGACTGAACCTGTTCGACGAGATCCTCGGCGCCCACGATGTCGGCACCGGCAGCCTTTGCCTCTGCGGCCTTGTCGTCACGTGCGAAAACGGCGACGCGGACCGAGCGGCCCGTGCCGTTCGGCAGGTTGACGACGCCGCGGACCATCTGGTCGGCGTGACGCGGATCGACACCCAGGTTCATCGCGACTTCGATCGTCTCGTCGAACTTCGTCGCGGCCCGATCGCGGATCATGCCGACGGCCTCGGAGAGATCGTAGAGCTTGTTGCGGTCGATGCCTTCACGGCTCTTTTGAATACGCTTTGCAATCTTTGCCATGATCTTACCCCGTCACTTCCAGGCCCATGGAACGGGCGGAGCCTTCGACCATGCGCATGGCGCCTTCGACGTCAGCGGCGTTCAGGTCCTTCATCTTGGCTTCGGCGATCACGCGGATCTTGTCGCGCGAAATCTTGCCTGCCGATTCCTTGCCTGGCGCCTTGGAGCCCGATTTCAGCTTTGCTTCCTTCTTCAGGAAGTAGCTGACGGGCGGCTGCTTCATCGCGAAGGTGAAGGACTTGTCCTGATAATAGGTGATCACGCACGGGATGGGCGAACCCTTCTCGAGCTCCTGCGTGGCGGCATTGAACGCCTTGCAGAATTCCATGATGTTGATGCCACGCTGACCAAGCGCGGGACCGATCGGGGGCGACGGATTGGCCGACCCTGCCGGAACCTGCAACTTGAGCTGGCCTGCAACTTTCTTAGCCATAACTCTGTGCCTTTTCTTATCCTAGGCCGTAAATCCGGCCTTACTATGCCGGCGCAAGGCCGGCGGCTGCAGTTGCGTGGTGCGGCTTTGGCCGGACGGGCTAAGTCCGACGGCCTCCCACACTGATCCTTCCGCAAAGGGCGGAAGGATCGACAATCAGGTCTTTTCGACCTGGCTGTATTCAAGCTCGACGGGCGTTGCACGCCCGAAGATTGAAACCTCGACCTTGAGGCGCGAGCGCTCCTCGTCGACATCCTGAACGATGCCGTTGAACGATGCGAACGGCCCGTCGGAGACGCGAATCTGCTCGCCGATCTCGAACGAGATGGAGGGCTTCGGCCTGTCGACCCCGTCCTGCACCTGCGACAGAATGCGCTCGGCCTCCGAATCCGGGATCGGGACAGGCTTTGAGTCCGACCCGAGGAACCCGGAGACCTTCGGCGTGTTCTTGATCAGGTGATAGGCCTCGTCGGTGAGGTCGGCGCGCACCAGCACGTAGCCGGGGAAGAACTTCCGCTCGGCATCGACCTTGCGGCCGCGGCGAACCTCGACAACCTTTTCCGTCGGCACCAGAACCTTCTCGAAAAGATGCGACAGGCCCTTCTGGCGCGCCTTCTCCTCGATCGATTCGGCGACCTTCTTCTCAAAATTCGAATAGGCGTGGACGATATACCAGCGCGCTGACATTCAATTCTCCCGCGGGCAGCCGTTCAGGCGCCGATGTTCAGAATGAGACCGATGATCCAGCCAAGCGCCTGATCGGCAGCAAAGAAGAAGATCGCGGCGATGAACACCATGATGAGAACCATGACGGTGGAAATCAGCGTCTCGCGGCGCGTCGGCCACGTCACCTTCGCCGTTTCGGCACGCACCTGCTGCAAAAACGTGAATGGGTTTGTTCTCGATGCCATATACTGCTCATACGATTACGGCACGCAAAGCGACAAGTCAGCTCCGCGCACCGTTATGTGTTGCACCCTACATAAAGGCCGATGCGCGAATCCACAAGAGGGAATCGGGCCCTTACGTTGAAATAGCTCAAACACCGGCCACCTTTTCGGGCGCCGATGCCAAGCCGTCGAAACTGGCAGGGGCAGAGGGGCTCGAACCCCCGACCTGCGGTTTTGGAGACCGCCGCTCTACCAACTGAGCTATACCCCTAGGATGGCCCGTCGCCGCGTTTCCGCGGCTCGTGTGCCGGCCGCTGGTCTATAACGAGCTTGTCGTCACGGCAAGACCAAAAGCCCCGGCGAAGAGTGATTCTCCCCGCCGGAGGACTTGTTTCGCAATGTTTATTCCGTGATCGAAGCGACGATGCCGGCGCCGACGGTGCGGCCGCCTTCGCGGATGGCGAAGCGCAGCTTTTCTT
>NZ_NWUC01000017.1 GCF_002750855.1 Neopararhizobium haloflavum
GCGCGAGCATGAGCGCGTTCTTTTTCTGGAAGTGGCTCCTTTGAGAGCGAGCGTGAAGCTGGCAGCTCCGCAGCCATCGAGAAGATGAGCCAATGTCACATCTCCCCAAACCCGGACCGGAAACACTCTCTTCCCGCAATCCGGAAGGTAAACGCAGCCGAACTTCATACAGACGGGTACTTATCGCGGCAATTCGCAGCTGGCGGCAGAAGAAGGCCATCGCCATCATCCAGTCACTCGACGATCGGCAGCTCGATGACATTGGCATCAAGCGCGTTGAGATTCCCTGGGCGGTCGCTGAGTTGTTTCATTCTAAATCTGAACGTCGGCCCGGTCATGTCAACGGGCATGACGGTCGTTGCCGCGATACGATGAATGACCCAACGTCGAACGTCGTTGAATTTCGAGGACGGTGTTGCTCCGATCCAAAACCATAAGGTCGAGCGCACGCTGAGCGAACCGATGTCGGCATTCATGTGCTTCCGCTGATGCCCTCAAATGAAGTCGTCTGACTGATCCCAGCCCGGCAGCAGATCTCTGCAACAGGGATCCCGGCCACTTTCTGCATCAGACGGAACGCCTTCTGCGCGTACGAAAGCTTCGATGCGTTCATCTTGATCCGCTCGTCCCAGCCAAGGGATTTTAGCGCGATCCGTGAACGGGATTCCGCAAGCATGTCCTGCGTCACTTCGCGCCACCTACGTCACCGGCACGGTGATCCCCGTCGGCGGCGGCATGAACCGTTCCGCCTTCTGACTGGACGTTCCAGACTTTGAACTAACAAGACCGCGCCGGATGTCTGACGCGGTCTTTTTTCGCCCTGACTTTGGTTTTGGCCCATCAATCGGTGGTCGCGCGGCGCTGGCGCACCATCGAGACCATGGGCCAGACAAGGGCAATCACGGCGACCGCGATCATGACGACGCTCAGCGGACGCTCGAAAAAGATCGAATGCGAACCCTGCGACATGATCATCGAGCGCGCGTAATTCGATTCAACGATGGCGCCAAGCACCATGGCTAGAACCAGCGGCGCCATCGGGAAGCGCAGCTTTTTCAGGATGTATCCCAACACGCCAAAGATCAGCGCCAGCCATACGTCAAACATCAGGTTGCGGAGCGCATATGTGCCGACCAGCGACAGGATGACGATACCGACCGCCAGAACCGAATTCGGCAGGGCGAGCACGCGGCGCCAAACCGGCATTGCAGCGATCCCGAGAATATAGAGGGTCGGGAAGGCCACGAGCATGCCAATGAACAGTCCATAGACGAGATCGGGGCTGTCGGCGAAGAGGCTAGGGCCCGGCTGAAGGCCATGGATGATCAACGCGCCGATCAGTACGGCCGTTGTCGGGCTTCCCGGAAGGCCGAGCGTCAACAGCGGGATGAGCGCACCGCCAACCGATGCGCTGTTGGCCGATTCAGGTGCGGCAACGCCCTTGATCTGGCCCTTGCCGAAGGTTTCGGGCTCCTTCGACCAGCGGCGTTCCTGATCATAGGACAGCCAGCCCGCGATGTTGGCACCAGCACCCGGAATTGCGCCGACCAGAGTCCCAATTACCGAGCCCCGCAGGAACGTCGGGAGCATGCCGGCGGCACTACGCAGCGTCAGGCGCTCGCCCGTGTCGGTGATGCGGGCTTCCTCCATGGCATCGTTGCGCTCCGCCAGCGTGAACGCCTCGGCGAGTGCGAAGACTCCAATCAGAACGACCAGGAAAGGAATGCCTTCATAGAGCTCGAAGAAGCCGCCGGTGTAGCGCGGCGCGCCGGAAACCGGATCAACGCCGATGACAGCGAGAAGAAGCCCGATCATCGCTGCCGCCAAGCCCTTCAGCAACGTGTCGCCACTTAGGCTTGCGATCAACGTCAGGCCAAACAGGCCCAAGGCGAAATATTCTGGAGGACCGAACTGCAGCACGAATGCCACCAGCGGCTGCGACAGCACGATGAGGGCGATCGCGCCAACGATGCCGCCAAAGGTCGAGGCGGCCAGCGACGCCTGGAGTGCCATTGCACCCCTGCCCTGACGGTTCATCGGATAGCCATCGACCACGGTCGCAGTCGCCGCCGCCGTGCCCGGAGTGCCGATGAGGATCGCCGAAATCGATCCGCCATATTCGGCCGCAATGTAAAGCGAGACCAGCAGATTAAAACCAACTGAGGGCGGCAGGCTGAACGTCGCCGGTATGAGAAGCGCAACGCCGAGCGAGGGTCCGAGACCCGGCAGCGCCCCGATGACGATGCCGAGAGCCGTGCCGATGAAGATCGCGAGCAGACCTTGCCAGTTGAAGACAGCTTCGACGCCGAGAAGAATTTCCTGCATGATGATGACCGATCTCGATAGTCGTCACGGGAAGGGGACGTTGAGGAGCATTCCGAAGACGCCGTAAACGCCCGCCGGCAGGATCATCGCCGTCAGCGCGGCGCCGATCCATCCCGCGCCCAACAGCCGAACGCCAATGAATGTCGCAGGCATGAAGAGCACGAGAAAATCCAGCATGCTCCAAAGATAGATGCAGAGCGCCGTTCCCGCCGCCAGACCGAGGGCACGCGGGGCGCCCGAAATGTTCAGACCGGGTTCACGCGGTCCGATGAAGGTGCGGACGACGAGTCCGGCGCCCAGAAGCGCGAGAACCGTGCCGTATATCATCGGCAGACGTGCCGGCCCCGGCGCGCCGAGAGTGCGGGGTTGCGGGAAGGCACCAGCCACGACCACCATGGTGATCGCTGTCGCGATCACCACGAGGGCCAAGACGAGGGTGCCATAGCGCATGAGCGCCGCCTCACGGCGCTCATCTTTGAGGACTGGATCGCTCAATCGAGATATCCGTTGTCTTTCAGGAAGGTACGGCGCGATTCGACTTCGGCGCGGACCTGCTCCTGCATTTCCTCCAGGTCGAGATCGAGCCGGGACTGCATGTTGTTCTGCATGAATTCTTGCCATTCCTCGCTTTTCTCGACTGCGGCGATGCCTTCGATCAGGCGATCGATCACCTCGTCGGGAGTGCCTTCCTTGACCATGACTCCGCGCCAGATCGATTCGACGACGTCGAGGCCCTGTTCCTTGAAGGTCGGCGTGTCGGGGAAGTACTCGTCCCGCTCATCCGTGGAGATACCGAGCAGACGGAACTCACCGCTTTCAAGCTGTGCCGTCGCCGAACTTGGTGTCAGCACCGCGGCGTCGATATGGCCGCCAAGCAAAGCGAGAGCTGCTTCATTGCCGCCATCGAAGGGAACCCAGGACGCCTCGAACTCACCTTCCTGCTGGAGGCGGTAGAAGACGAACTGATGGAAGCCGGCGGAGGCGTAGCCCCCGATACTCATGCCGTTCGGGTTTTCCTGGAGATACTCGACGAAATCACCCATGTCCTGCAGTTCGCTGTCGGCGCGGACCGCCACGGCGGACGGCTCGGCCTGCAATGCGCGCAGCACGGTGAAGTTGTCGGGTGTGAAAGGGACGTCGCCCTTGGCCATGGTGAACGTCATGGACGCTGTCGTCGACAGCACGGTGTACCCATCGGCTGGCTGGGTCATGACATAGGACATGGCGACGGCACCCGATCCACCGGTACGGTTCTCGACCGGCACCTCGACACCGAGTTCCTCGCTGAGCTGACGGCCGAGCTGGCGCATCATCGTGTCGAGGGGCGAGCCAGCGGCCGACCACGCGACGAAGCGAATGTCCTTTTCCGGGAACTCCTGAGCGGTTGCGATACCCGACGTCACGGCAAGAGCCGATGCGGTTAGGACAAGTGTGGTCAATCTCATCATTTTCTTCCTCCTCAGAATGCCTTTGTCGGCAGTGCGGCACGCGGCCCCTCATTTTCGGGCAGCGGCAATTCGCGTTTGGGGAACGGCTTGCCCGGCATGGAGCGGACAACCTCCTCATTGACCTCGATCCCGAGACCGGGGCCCTCGGGCAGCAAGATGTATCCATCGACCGGCTTCAGCGGATTGCGGCAGATCTTCTGGCCGAACTCTTCGAAGGGGATGAAATATTCGGTGATTATGAAGTTCGGCATGGCCGCCGATGCATGGACGGTCGCTGAAAGAGCGAGCGTGGTCGAATTGTAGTTGTGTGGCGAACACGCGATCATCTCCGCTTCCGCGGCGGCCGCGATATACATCAGTTCCAAGATGCCTCCGCAGTTGGCGACATCCGGATTGATGATGTCGACGGCGCGTTCGCGCAGAACGGGACGGAAGCCGGCGCGGCCGTAAAGTGCCTCCCCCGTCACGGTCGGGATGGGCGAGGCAGCGCGCACGTCGGCGAGCGCATTGATGTTTTCGGACTGACAGGGCTCTTCGAACCAGTAGGGTTCGAACTCGGCCAGTGCGTTCGCAAGGTCGATTGCATGCATGGGCGCCAGGCGGCGGTGAATGTCCAGCAAAATGTCGACTTCTGGTCCGACGGCATCACGGATCGTGCGGACAGTCTTCACAGCCTGCCGGATATGTTGCTTGGGAATATAGGTACGCCATGGCCGCGGCAGCGGGTCGAGCTTGAGGGCGGTAAACCCGCTTTCCACGACCTTTTCGGCCGCGCGTGCGTAGTCGTCCGCATCGCGCATCTTGTAGCTCCAGCCATTGGCATAGACGCGGATCCGGTCGCGCACTTTGCCGCCGATCAGGTTATAGACAGGCTGGTCGGTCGCCTTTCCGACGATATCCCACAGGGCCTGCTCAATACCCGACGCGGCGCAATGAAACTCCAGCGACGCGCGGCGCTGCGCGTAATCGTCGAACGCGACCTGAAGGATGTGGCGGATTTCGAACGGATCGCGGCCGACGACGTAGCGGCCCATCTCCTCGACCTGCGCGGCGATGGCGCGGTCGCGGTCATACTGACTGTAGGCCTCGCCCCAACCAACGATGCCCGCGTCTGTTTCGATGCGCACGAAAATGAGGTTCTTGCGCCAACCGGGGTGTACGGTCAGGCATTCGACTTTTGTGATCTTCATTCCAGGTTCAAGCCTTTTTCTTCGCTTTGACGTCTGGGAGGCTGCCGATGGACAACAGTGCCTCACTGTGTAGAACGAGCCGGCCAGTCGCCGACATAGCGTTGAGGAACCGCTCCTTGCCGCTGCGGATATGCCGCTCGAGCTGGACGCCCGCCATTTCGCAGTTGCCCTGCTCGATCGATGCGATGATCTCGCGATGCTCCTGGTTCGAAACCGCAAGTCCGCCTCCGAAAGCGAGCCCGTGGCGACGATATATCCGCAGTTCCTTGCCGAGAGAGCGGTCAAGTTCGGCCAACCGAGGATTGTTGGCCGCCGTATAGAGCGTATCGTGGAAGTCGAGGTTCAGCTCGACGTAGCGTTCCGAGTCGCGCGCGCCTGCCGCCTCGTCCATGTCTCGGATCAGCGTACGCAGCCGATCTATGGCGACCGCCTCTATCGACATGGCTGCCTGATGGCCCGCCAGACGGCCGAGGCAAGCGCGAATGTCGAAAATCTGATTGATCTCGAGAAGTGTCAGCGATTTCACGAACGCGCCCTGGTTGGGAACGATCTCGACAAGGCCAACACGCACGAGCGCATGGCAGGCTTCTCGGATCGATGCGCGGCCGAAGCCGAGACGAGACGCCAGAGCACTCTCGTTGATACGCGCACCGAGCGGGAACTCACCATTCATGATGAGTTCTTCGATTTTCTGAGCGGCCAGTTCCGACTGCGTCGACAACGCTCCTCCTCGTGACGACAATAAATGCCATTCTTCATATGATTGCTGATAATCCTAATGACTTCATCGATAATCGTTGTCAATCTTGATTGTAGATGAAAATTCTGTAGGCACGCTGGGTGAACAGCTTTCTTGCCGTCAGGAGTCACCCCACAGATGAAATTTCTTCCCGCCGACGGCGCCACGATGCAGCGCATGCGTATCCTGCGTCCCGGTCTCATTCTCTGCGCGACCATCGCCATGGCGGCAATGTTCCTGAGCGACCACTATGGCGCGCCGGTCATGCTTCTGGCGCTTCTCATCGGCATGTCACTGAACTCCATCGCGCCGGACGGGTTGTTCATGCCGGGTGTGGCCTACACGTCGAAGACGGTTCTCAGGATCGGCGTCGCGCTTCTCGGCGCACGCATTACAATGGGCGAGGTTGTCGAACTGGGCGCGATTCCCGTCGCGCTCGCGGTTATCGGCGTCGCCACGACGATCGGACTTGGCCTCGTACTCGCGCGCATGCTCGGCAAGACGTCGGCTTTTGGCGTCCTTACGGGCGGCGCGGTGGGCATCTGCGGCGCGTCGGCAGCAATGGCCCTCGCCGCGATCCTGCCGCGCGGAAAGCACGGCATCGGAGAGAAAGATACGATCTTTGCGGTTATCGGCGTCACGACGCTGAGCACGGTCGCAATGGTGACTTACCCGGTTCTAACAAGCTTTCTCGGATTCGATGATCGGAGCGCCGGCGTCTTTATTGGCGCGACTGTACATGATGTCGCGCAAGTGGTCGGCGCCGGCTATACGATCTCGCCGGAGGCGGGTGACGCAGCCACGGTTACGAAACTGTTCCGTGTGATGCTGCTCGTGCCCGTCGTGGCGGCGGTTACGCTGGCGCTCATGCGTTCCGGCGCCAGCGGAGACGGGCAGCGTACCCGCTTTCCGACCTTCCTGATCGCCTTCGTCCTACTCGTGGCGATCAACAGCATCGAGCTCGTTCCCGGCTTCGTTCAATGGGGGCTTTCGGAAATCTCGCGCTGGGCCCTCGTCGCGGCCATCGCGGGGCTCGGCGTTCGCACGTCGCTCAAGGAGTTGTTGGAGGTAGGCCCGCGATCACTGGTCATGATCGTCGCGGAGACCGCCTGGATCGCCGCACTTGCCGTATTGATCCTGAAGCTCTGAGATGGAAACCCCGGTTAGCCGCGTACCGTTGTGATGTGCTCCGGGATACCGACCTCGTTCTCGCTGCGACGCAACTCCATCAATGCCTATCATGGAGGCGCGTCCATCTTTCGTATCGACTGGAAAGCCGGACAAGTTATCCCGTTCACTCATGCGAAATCTCTTATGCGAGATGGCCTGCAGACGGGGACATTCTAGGGAGAACGTCAACTGATTGCGGCCGGCCCGATCCACGTATGAGTGCCAAAGCGCAGGATATCAAAATAAAGCTAGTCAATATGATCCCACATATCTGAAAATTTCAACTAGTTAACATACTCCCCAAAATGCCTTCATTCATGGGCTCGTTCTGCTTACGATGCTGAGCTGCTCCCCGTCTTTGGATCGCCCCGGGCCGGAATTTCCGGGGTGGTTGCTCAGGGCGGCGCGGCCGCCGATGAGCCATTCATAAGCGATATCGGCGGCTTGTTGCCGATCGCGCTGTGGGGTCGGCCTGTGTTGTAGTCCTGACGCGATTCCTCCATCTTGGCCCGGGCATCGTCAAGGCTCAGGCACCAGTGGGCGTTCAGGCACTCCGCCCGGAACTTGCCGTTTAATGGCTCCCCGAAGCTATTGTTCGCCATGTTGTTTTCGGTGCCAGCGTTGGATTGGTGGTCAGGTCGGAGCTTCGATGTTTGAGGCGCGCCGATCGACTGAACGACTGCCTGAGGTAGATTTCCTTTTTATCACCGGCGACCCACCGACAGTTGCCGTCGCACGCTCAAGTCGTCGTCCAGGAACTCCGGCTCGGCTTCTGCCCCGACTGCATCGAAGTATCGGCTCAGGAAGTTGCGGAACGATGCGGCGAGAGCGATATCGGCGATGTTGCGGTCGGTGAGGCCGACGGCGCGGAGTGAATCGATATCGTCCTGCCCTATTCGAGAGGCGTCGACCGTGATCCGCTCCGCGTAGGCCAGCATGGCCACTTGCTGGTCTGTGAGGTCGGCGTTGCGATAATCGCGATGCACTGCAAGCGCCTGTTCCCTCCCAATCATCGTGGACAGCGCCTTGAAGTAGACGTGGGAGCAATAGCTGGAGGGTACATGTTTGGCCGCCACGAGGGTGATGAGACGGAAGTTGACCAACCCCAGAGAAAACCCATCTCGTATCTGGTGCAACAGGTGCTCGACTGGCGCCAGGATATCGGCTCTGGCCGTCCAACACCGGGTTGCCTCCATCACCCTCCCCATCGACGCCATCTCGTTCTCGTAGATCGACGCCACTTCGCCCTCGGCCTCTGCCGGCTCTATCGTTCGAACAAACATTTCCACCTCCGCGGAGCCGCCTTGCCTTGAAGCATTTTCCCCCGAAACCTCGACCAAGGGAAGTGCGGGGAAAGCAGGGCAGTCTCGGTTTACCTGGCTGCCAACAGACCTTTGCGTATTGTTCCAGGGCCTACGAGCGGCTGACTGATCGGCTCGAACGGAGATAGTTCGCCGCCGCAGATCGGCGACCAGGTGCAGGGATGCCTCCTCGGAGAGATCAGATAAGCCTCCCAGTCCGCTTCCCATCCTGAACCCGCCGTCAGCGTTCGCTCAACACGCTGCCGCCAGGAAATGATCTCCCAAGGCAGCAGGTCTGGGGCCGACAACGGATTGTCCGGTTCTGGGAGTCGAGGGTCCAATAGCTGTCGTTAGGCGTGGGCTGATCTCGGCGGCGGTTCACGATCCAATTTCTATCGCTTGGCCGCGAGGTCCGAATGCCCATTGCAGGCATTCAACTTCCCTTACGGCTAGGATCGAAGTCTGGATCGTATGGTGGATTGTTTCGAGATTTTGTCCATTCCCATCAAAGCGCTCATATGGGCGTCCGATCCATCTGGATCGCTTCATCAAGTATCGCCGGTTCGACCGGCAACATTTGCTCGCGCGCCCCGCGCATTCCGATCGCCGGCAGGTGGATGAAGGCGCCTGTCCGCCTCCAGGCCAGCCGCGTGCCCGCTTCGAGCAGTTCTTCATCCTGGTCGACCTGATAGTCACCGGGCGGCTGAGGTTCATCCAGCCCAGGCAGGACAAATGGCGATTGGAAGCGGATCACGGTCCGCGTCGTACGCGTGGTCATGATCTTCCAAGTTCCGCCTTGATCGGCGCCCTCGCCAGAACGGCAAAGTTGGGGATGGAGCTCTTTCGCCTCCGCGCGACTTTCATTTGCCTGCAGGTGTTCTGGACACCTTGCCCTTTCGCTTGCCCTTCCGAGCATACGGATTACCGCCGCCGTTGGTGCGCAAGCCTTGGGGATCCCCCATCGGTTTCTTCGTCATGTTTTCGTTCCTTGATATTGTTTCGCTTTCGGCAGCTATCTCGCTGGTCTGGCGCGATCGTACGTAGATTCAGCCCTTCAATATCCGCCGGTGGTTTTCATTCTCGCTCGATGCGTCCGACGAGGACCGCATGCAGCATAGGCTTGAGCGGCCCAATTGGCTTTCCCTCGTCGTCCGAGTTCTGATCACAGCCTGGGTCCGCCTCAAGTTTGTTTACTCAGGCGCAATGATCATTGCCCCGTGGAATAACGGCCAGCCGAAAATGAAGAGAAAAACACCGCCCACGGCTACGATGGCGATGGTCCGTTGATGCCTCGCGAGGAAATACTTGTAGGTATCCATGTCGGGTGCGCCTTACTCGAGAGAAATGAACGGCCCTGCGGATGCAGATTTGCCATTCCGCATTTTACAACGGAGTCATAACAAACAAGACCCCGACGAGCGTCACAGCCGCAAGCGAAATCATGGCAAGAATGAACAGTGTGGTTGGCAGTGCTTCTTCCATGAAGAATCGTCCTTGCTCTACTCACCCTCGACAACCGGCGGGCTTCCGAACTGTGTGCCATCCGAATAGAACCATGTTGTGCCGAGTATGACAGCTGCAGCAAGCAGGGCCGCGAGGAGGTATTTCTGAGTTTGGGTCGTCATCGTTGGGAACTGCATGGTGATACCTAGAGACAGGGGGTGAAGAGTCACCCAGATCAGTGCCGCAGCGGCGGCACGATCGGAATGTCAGATATCCGGGCTTGCATAGTGGTCGAAGCGGCACTCTATCGAGCCGCGTCGTACCACACCTTTATCCCTGAACACTTAGCGTAGCACATCCCACACGAAGATTATCGGTAAATCGTGCCTTCCGTCGAAAAATAAAATGGGCAAATTGATTGCTCTTTCGCGAATTGATTTGCCGAATGATTTTTGAAGCAATGACGGAAAACCCGCGTAATACCAAATTGCTACCCAGCGAACATTCCGATGACTTTCATTCCATCCATGCGGCGCTGAACAGCGACCCCGCAGGGCTTTCGAATGTCTTGCGGCGAAGTCACGAACTGTCTCGCCGGCAGGAGTTCAAAGAGATGCCAATTTGTGCAAGCTCACCGAATGTCTTGGATTTGTTTGTGCGCTTCAATCGCGTCTCGCTCGCAACCATCCGTGGTCAACAGAGCAATCCTATTCGGGCGGCCTGACGATTGCAGGTCGAGGAAGGCCGAAGCTGACCACAGCCAAACTTCGTGCCGAGCTCGATGGTCTGCGATGATAAAGAATGACGCGTTCCAGCCGTCCGTGTATCGTAGCTAAACCCTGAGTGGGAACGTGCGCCATCTGGGCATCGTTGGTTTTCTCGTTGGCCCTTCGTTGCCGCATGTGTCGCAAAAGTAGCGAATCCCCTCATCTCTCTTGGAGGTTTCAATGCTCGCCAAGGACGCCGTGATCTATTGGACACCCAATCATGAAAAGTACGGACATGATCCGCTCCGAGGTCAGGTCGAAGTGCGGTCGGTACAATCACTCGAAAGCGTTGCACGCTACGCATACACTCACGGCGATTTGGACTTGGACTGGCAGGAGGCTGATAACGACAAGCGCGCCGATATGTTGGAGGAAAACATCAGAGTGATGGTTGTTGAACACGGAATATCGGAGTCAGCCGTGAAGCATGCCATGGCCGCGATCGAAGATATCGATGTCGCCCCGCTAATTCATAAGGCCAGAAGCTGATTGGTTCGTCAGCGCCGTGGTAGCAAGATCGGTGCACGCAGCGCTGTGCGTTACCTTAGACGTGCTATCGATCTCGATCGGCCACACTTCGAGAGCGATCAAACTAACGCGCTTGCTAACCGACCATCCACGTCTTTCGAGCCATGTGAGAAGGCTGGCCCTCACATCGCTCATGACGGGAAGACCGCCTTCTGCTGAATGACGATGGTACGAACCCTTTTCTCAGGTCCGGCAATGGCAAGTCACACCCGCGAACCTTCTGTCGATTGCCAGATCGAACAGCGCCCCGTCCCAAACGCCTCTCTCGCCATCGAGGGAAACGCGAACTACCCACCGCGGTTCCGGGCAAACGGCGGCTTGGCGCCGACCTTCTTTCCGGTATTTCAAGCTACGCGCTCGCGGCTCGCATCGTCGGATAAAAATTGGCCCATGTAAGTTCTTCTCGGCCGCAATTGAGCGGAGTAGAGCGACCCAGACCACTCGCCGTTCAAGGGGCCGATACCGGACTGACCGGTTTCAGCGAGGAAATGTGGGAAGTTGCCATTCGGCATCGACCCCCTTGCCGCCGTTCCGGCTGTTGTGATCGCTATCCGAAACCTGCCGCTATATAGGCTGCCCTCCGACAGAAGGAAGGAGACCAAGACGCTGTCGGAAACGCTGGCGCTGGCCAGCGTATCCGGCCGGCACATCGTCGCGCTCTTCATCCAGCGGTTCGGTACCTTCGGATTGCGAGCCCGCGCCGTCTCAGGCCATCTTTATGAACCGCAGGTTCAAACGGATGATGCAGGTTCGACCCACGCATGGGCGAAAGTCTATCTCCGGGGCGCAGGATGGATCGCATTCGATCCGACGCACCGAAGCGTGGGTGATGTGAACCTCCGACAGGTGGCTGTCGCCC
>NZ_NWUC01000018.1 GCF_002750855.1 Neopararhizobium haloflavum
GGCAACGCCTCGCCCGGACAGATACCCGGCGGCGGCGGGGGCGGCGCAGGACGATCTGGAAAGGGTGGCAACGGCGCCCGTGGTGAAGTCCGCATAACTCGTTTCAAGAGGGTCAAGCAATGACACGTCGCGCAGTCATAGACGGCGGGATCGTCGTCAACATTATCGAAGCGGGACCGGATTTCGAATTGCCCGGCAAGACGCTGGTGGACGCGGGCAATGCTTCAATCGGCTGGACTTGGGATGGCGAGGCGTTTATGCCTCCGCCCGCTCTTGAACCGCCCGTTCCAGAGATCATATCCGACCGCCAGTTTTTTCAAGGTCTCGCCTTGCGTGGCGAAATCTCCGAAGCCGAAGCTCTTGATGCAGTTGGCTCCGGCGCGATCCCGGCAGCAATGAGCGCGCTCATTGAGCAGCTTCCAGAGGCCGAGCGGTTCCCGGCGCGGATGCTCGTGCGCGGCGCGACGACGTTTCTGAGAAGCCATCCTCTCGCCGACCTGATAGGGCAGCTCTACGGCTGGAACGCGAGCCAGATCGACGAATTCTGGCGCGAGTGCGCGCTACTCTGATGGACGGCTGCACCTATTGGATCGACGGATGGTGGCGATCGTGTTGTGACGCCCATGACGTCGATTATCTCAACGGCGCGGTCAACATCGGCTCGCACCTCGATCTCGGCCTCTGCGTCATCCAGAGCGCGCCGAATCCTGCACTTGCCGCCGGTGGCGTTGTCATCGGCGGCGTCATGGCGCTGGCGACAACGGCATGGTGGCTGATCAAGCATCGCGGCCATCGCGATACGCGGCACTAGGCCGCTCTTTCTGACATCGGAGATCCTGATGACCGACTGGACCAGTTTCCGGGGCGCGGCCGCGCGCCTCGACGATATCGATTTGCCGCGCATCGGCCACCGGATTGGCGTCGGCGAAGACGAACTGCATGCCTTCATGGATGTCGAGGCGGCAGGATCTGGTTTTGACGGGCAGGGGCGGCCAAAGATGCTGTTCGAGCCGCACGTGTTTTACCGCAACCTGTCCGGCGACAAGCGGGACCAGGCGGAGCGGGCAGGGCTTGCCTATCGCAGCTGGGGCACGCGTCCCTATCCGGCTGATAGCTATCCGCGGTTGATCGAGGCTATGGCGATCGACGAGACGGCGGCGCTCAAATCGGCCTCCTGGGGGCTTGCCCAGATCCTTGGCGAGAACCACGCCATGGTCGGCTATGAGACGCCGCAGGCGATGGTGCGCGCCTTCATGGAGGATGAGGAACATCACCTCGAAGCCATGGTGCAGTATCTGATCGTGGCCAGCATTGCCGACGATCTTAGAGGCCATCGCTGGGAGGCCGTCGCACGCGGCTACAATGGGCCGGGGTACGCCAAGCACAATTATCACGGCCGCATGGCAGCAGCCTTTGCCAAATGGCAGCGCATACCCGACACGCCCTGGCAGCCACCCGCCGGCGACCTGCCGTCGATCCCTGACCGCATGGTGTCGCGCGGCATGCGCGGCGCATCGGTGCGCGCGCTGCAGACGCTCCTTGCCCGGCTCGGCCACTATGGCGGAGCGGTCGACGGGGTCTTCGGTCCAATGACGGAAGCGGCCGTGCGCGACCTGCAGCGCGAGGCCGGCATCCTCGTCGATGGCTATGCCGGGCCGCAGACCTTCGCCGCGATCGAGGCGGCGCTTGCCCCATCTTCATCCAGCATAAAGGAGGCCGCCATGGCCGCGACTGCACGATCCTCGCCGATGGACCAGGTGAGCAAGGCCAAAGGGGCCGGCAAAGGCATTGCCAAGGGAGCAGGGTTTTCCGGCGCCGTCGTCACGCTGCTGCTCGCCTTCGATGTTCTGCCGCCGGAACTCAATACGGCGGAGGTCGGTGCCGCAATCGGTGTCCTCATCACCGGCACGGCCGCGTTCATCATGGGCGTCGTTGACAGCTATCGCGCGCCCAAGAACGCCGACTGAAACCAGCCTACCAATCACACGTTTTTTAAGGGCACCGGGGCCATATGGCGGAGAACAGACACATGGACGTCCATCAGGATCGTGCGGTTCGACTGAACTGGATCACGGTCAATGTCCCGACCATCATTGCGATCGCCGCCGGCATCATGGCCGGCACCTGGGCGTGGGCGGAGCTGACGAGCCGTATCGCGACGATCGAATCCGCGCGAGAGATGCGATCGCAGGCAAACGATCAAAAGTTCGCCGAGATCAACACATCGATTGCGGGGCTTCGCCAAGCGGTCACGCCAATGGACAATCTCAGCTACCGCGTCGGCGTCCTGGAGGGCTCGCTCGGCGAAACGAACGATCGTATCGACCGGCTGTCGGAGACGATCATATCGAGCCTGGAGCTGATCCGGCGCGACGTGAACGGTCTTTCGACACGCGTCGAGGTGCTCAGCCAGAAGATCGACAGCATGAATGACGATCGGCGGGAGGCGGGGCGCGAATCTCGCAGCCCTCCGTGAGGGAACCTTGCACCGTCCGGACGGTTCTCCCCATGCACAGTCAGCTGGGGCGTTGCATTGATCCCGCCGTGTCCTCGGAGGCAGCGGGATTTTTTGTGTATTCGGGACTCAGTGGGCCAGAATCAACCTTTCGACCGACACGTCGCCTCGTGCGAGGGTCGAGACCCTGGAAACCGCTGCATTCCGGTTGCAGGCGGTGGCCTCGGCATCTAAAGACGATGAATGAGTACGGGTGAACGCGGATACTCAAGCTGATGAGCCGACGACGGCATATCGAGCGGCTTCTGCCTGAGCTGAGAGCTTATGCCTACTCAATCAGCGATCGGCGCGAGGATGGTGACGACCTCGTCCAGGACGCCGTGGCCCGAGCCTTGCGCGCAGAGGCGCCGCCGCGACGTCTCGGTGAGTTCAAACCCTGGATATTTCGAACGATTCGCAACCTGAACGCCGACGAATTGCGTAAGCGTCGCGTCCGCCGGGAATATCTTGAGCGCGAGACACGTCTGTCCATTGAGAGCTCCGATGATCCGGAGCACGAGCGGGACATGCATGTCCGCGCGGCCTTTGCGACTCTATCGAGCGAGATGCGAGAAATTTTGACCCTGATCGACATACTGGGCTTCAAGTACGACGAGGCAGCGAACATCATCGATGTGCCGCGCGGGACGGTGATGAGCCGGATCAGTCGCGCACGACGTGCGCTTCGTGACCGGATCATCGAAGCCGAGAGCGACAAACGGAGCACACCGTGACCGATCCGAGCGATGAGGACTGGGAAACTCTGAACGCGTATCTTGATGGCGAGCTGTCGAGGCCCGAGCATCGTGCCTTCGCCCGGCGCCTGTCCCGGCAACCGGAGTTGGCTGCAGCGGCAGCCAGGCTGCATGCCCAGTCCGAAAGCCTGCGAAAGATGCGTCCCGTCGGCGATACGGCGTCGCCCGTCTGGGTCCGTCCTCTCGCTTGGAGCGGAGCGATCGCGGCAACCTTGGCCATCGCCGCTTTCCTCGCGATGCCCGGTGCGGACCGAACGGACCTGGCCTCGATCCACAAGACCTTTCTCGAGCAAAGCTTTCTAACCTCGGGTGAAGAACCTGCCGAAGCCCGCCTTACGAGGGGTGGTCCACTTCCTGACTTGTCCCCGGCTGGATTGGCCCTAGTGGCCGTTCGCGAAGTGTCGGGAGGCATTGCCGGTCACTACGCGGGACGCAACGCCTGCCGCCTGACGCTTTTGAGACTAGAGGATGGGTATGCGGATGAGACCGATGTGCCGGATGTCTGGATCGTCGATGGACGTCGCTACGCCGTCCAAGCAGAAGGCATGAAGCCCGACCGCCTTGCGGCGATCGAGGCTTATCTCAAGGCCGTAACCGATCCAGAACATAGAAACATGGATCGCCTGGCTTTCGCCCGCCAAGTTGCAAAGACTGAGACCTGCGCCTGAGGCGTCAGTCCCCGCTGCCAGCAACCTCCGCGACATACGCCGAGACCGTATCGATCTCTTCCTCAGTCAATTTGCCCTCGAATGCGGGCATCACACCCACTCCGCTCGTGACAGCGGCGCGGACCTTTTCCACGTCGAGCTCAAGCTCGTCGAGGTTTGGCCCCACCTTGCCCTCGGCTTCCGCGTCGGCGAGGACATGGCAAAGCGCACATTGAGGCTGCGCCGCCTCCGAGAAGATCGTCCGGCCGGCTTCGGCATCAACCTCCTGCGCGGCGAGCGGCCCGCCAAAATTTATAAGCAGCATCGCGCCTGCAATCGCCATGCGTGTGCCGGGAACTAGCCGACTTTTCATCTTTTGCACATCCATTGCCCCGATCTCATCCAACCGTCACGTCGACGGCATGGCCGCGCCAACCGTTGTGCCCGTAGCCACGCTCGTTGGGTTCAAACTCTTCCGGCTGCGTATCACCATTGCTGTTGGTGGCGCGGCTCGCGAGCGTGTGGGTCCCGGCGTCCAGGTTTGCGACGAGGAAGAAGGGCCGCCAGGCATATGCGCCCAAGTCGGGGCCGAGGAGTTCGGCCTCCAGCCAGCTCTCGCCGCCGTCAGTAGATACCTCCACCTTTGCCACCGCGTTAGTGCCACCCATGGCGAGACCTTCGATCCGCACCTGACCGCTATTGGCATTCTCAAGCGGGCCGGTAATCCACGACTTGACGCTCATCTCGTACATCGAAGGCTGCGACGGGTCGCCCGAGACGCCAACAGGACGCACGCGATAGCCGGTTTGCTGGATCTTGGCTGGGCTCTCCTCGGCGGTGAAGGCGAGCCGCTTGAGATATTTGACGTTGTTGACACCGTAATAGCCCGGAACGATCAGCCGCAGTGGGCCGCCATGGGCCAGCGGAATCGGTTCACCATTCATATCCCAGGCCAGAATGGCTTGTTCCATAGCCTCCACTGGTACAGAGCGTTCAACCTGAATGGTCTCGGGCGGTAGGCCCTCGGGAATCTCCTCGCCCCCTGTGCCGGTCAGGAACGCAGCGTTGCCCGCGACGCCGCCCATGGCCTCGGCCACGGCACGGACCGGAACGCCCGTCCAGATCACGTTGCCTGCCGCGCCGGTAGCCCATTGCGAACCGCTGGCCTCGTGGTCAAAGAAGGCCCGACCGTTGCCCGAACATTGCAGGACCGCTACCACCGTCTGCGATCCGAGCAACTTCAATTCGCTGAGTGTCATCGCGCCGGGCTCGGCGACGCCCTCAACCGACATCTCCCAAGCATCGCGATCGGCGACGATCTCCTCGGAGGGCGCGGGCAGGTTGTTGCGGATGTAGAGATCGCTCGATGGCGTAACGAGCGCATCGCCCTGTGCGGCGCGCGTGGTCTCTAGCGTCTCACTTGTATGGACAATCATGTCGCTTGGGTCCTTCCAAGCGACGTAGGCGGGAAGTTCTCCGTTCCCTTGAGCGATCGCGGGTAAGCCTGTTGCGGCCGCGCCGGCAAGACCGGCCGAGCCGATCAGGAACTGGCGGCGTTTCACCGAGTTTACAGTGGTCATCACGTCCTCCCTTATTGTTCTGAACCGAATTGTGCTCGGTGGAAGGACGGTCGACCTGCATAAATTATTCCCCCGCGACAGAAAAAATTTCGCCGCAAGTTTTTTCGCTCTGTGCTCGCTTGTCTCTGCCAGCCTTCAATGGCCATAGCGGCTTTCGAAGATCGTCGAAGAAGGCGGCGTCGGCGATGGATGGCTAATCCATCAACTCGGCGGCAAGATCCGCGAGCGATCTCGCGGCGCGATCTGGGCGATCATTGCCGCCTGGACGCTGCTCGGCGGCTTTCTCATATGGATGGGGAGTTATCTGCTGGAATGGCTGGCGCAGCGGCTGAGCGGACCACGAGCGGTGTTGCAAGCCACCGATGGTGGATCCGAAAGTTCCAAGTTTCGCGATTTGTTCACGCCGGACTAGCCGTGCGGAAATTGGAGCAGTTGTTGATCTGGTTAGATTTCCACGCGCCTTCTAAGCCGGTTCTTCAATAGCTATTGACCAAGGCGGTTTGGTAGGCGGCCATCAATTTTGCTGCATAAATCTGGACATTCTCTGCTCGCGCCGCATCGGCTGCACGACCAGGGTTCGAAAACCCGCCGCCCGTTAAAGCGTCGAGAAATGGAACCCAATATATATCTAAGCCCAACAGATCTATCCGTCTAAGCAATGGGTCTGTTATCTCAACCTGCATTTCAACACTTGCTAGACGACCGAGTATCATCGCTTCGTCAAGAGACGGATTAAAGCTGCTCATGGCTGAGTTTGTGGTTACTGAGGCGGTCCTGCGAGATTTCGACCAATAGCTAGCTGACATATCGGCGAGGTCGCTGAACATTGACCTGAGAATCCGCACCTGGGCTTCGGCCTTATCAGCCCGATGCCTCCACCGCATCACTGCATAGGTAATGGTGCCGCCTACAATGGCCGCAAATAGAGTAGCTACCGGAATGAACGCATTGAACGCGGATGCAGTCAGTGTAATGCCGCCTTAGGCGCCAGCACTTCCTCAACTGCCTCTTTGATATATGTTTGAGCAGCGCGAAGATACTTTTGAAAGCGAGGAGCTTCACTCACGATCATAAGATGATCGCGAATTTCTTCGGCGGTGAATCCTTCGTCACGAACCAAGCCGCCAAACGTTTCATCAAGGAAAGACGACTGATAAGAGCGATTGACAGTGTCAATCCGAACAAGAAGCACACGACCGTTGCTCACCGCGTCTCTTAGACGTGGAGCTAGCAATTTCTCGCGAAACAGCTCACCACTAAAGTCGCCATGTCTCTTATAACGACCGCCAGGCGTCTGCGAAAAATCAGCAGCTATATCAAGCATATCAATTTTGTCTTCAATTGGGTTCATTGTAACTGCACCCGCCACTCAATGAGTGTTCCGCCGATGCCTTGCGCCAAGTTACGGACCAACGGCCGTGACCCTTTCGCATAGCTATAATCACCGCGCCGGCTTATAATGCGAATTGTGCCATCCTTGCAATCATCTATGAAGCTCTTCATGTGATTCAATCCCTTCCCGTGCTTTTCCAGGTTGGTCGAGCTCGCGGATTCTTCGATAGCTAAGCGGATGATTTCCCCGTCGTTTTCTTGGTTTTCTAGGTTCGGCTCCTTGGAGAACAACGAAAAAAACCTTTTCCGAAAACCTGCAAAACGCTTCCAATCCTTCAATGATCCGGGGATCGATACACCCTGATCATAGATTGCCACGTACATCGTGCGCGAAGCTGGATCTATGGCTGCCGTCATCCACCATCTGTTCACATGAGGGTGAGCAAATGATCCGTTAGCTGGGTAGGCTCTTAAGACCGCATTCTCAACAGCTTCACCTAACGCACCATTAATCTCAAAGCACTCATCCTTGGCTTTCAAACCAGCCGCCTCAACCATTGACTCGAGCGCATCTAAAAGCTTCCGTATCGTGATAGCATCGGTTTTTTTTCCCGAATGCAGAGGCAGGATCGTTTGAAATGCTCGTTCATTCAGCCCCTGCTTGATGCCGAGCAACTCGAAAAAATCGATCTCATAGAGCGTCCTGAATACGTCTCGGTCCCACTTTCCAACATTCACTACGAATAGCCGACCTATAGCGCCGATCGTGTCTTCATGAAGACGGCGGGCTCGATCGTACTCGGCGGCCAGCACGAGTGCGGCGGAGGGTGAGATGAACTCGATCGGCTCAAAGTCTATGTAAGGAGAGATCCACCTCGGTGCTCCCTTTTCCTTGTTGGGGTCGCCAGCCCGTCTGCGTAAAGCTCGCACTCCAGAAGGCGAGGCAGTGAGCAAGCTGCGCCTGAGTGAGTTGATAACATCCATAGACTCGATTGGATTGGCATCGAAGCAAAACACTTTGGGCATTCTTGCTCTGGGAGAAGGCAGGTATACCGTCTGACCGTAGTCAGGGCCGACGACCGTGCCAACGCGAAAGCGGCGGTGGCGCGAACTCCTCTTGGCTTCGTTTGAAGCCCTCGCGATGAACCATCGGCGCGTTCGTGGTGTAAGCTTCTTCAATTATCGCCTCGAGTTTTCCGTGGGCACAACTGCGGCTGAAGCGATGTATCGACTACAATTCTTCACCGGTTGTCCACCGCTGTATCGAAAGAGGTCCGATTGTAGCGACTTCGATGCCAGCAGCGCTGCAATATGCGGCAAACTATGGAACGAGGGTCGGCGGCGATATTGCCGACCCCGTTGGTGTGACTTGACACAGTGTCATTTTATATAGGTGAGTTAATGCATATGAACTAACTGCGTTGACACGCGCCCTTGAAAACACACGATTTCTAGGAGCCTTCCAAGCTGAATATGCGGGTTCGATTCCCGCTACCCGCTCCAACGTCTCGAACATGATCCCTTCATGCCATGCCCGGCTTCAGTTCGTCACGCTGCTTTTGCGCGCGGATGACGGTGCGAGCATATTGCTCCCACGTCGCACGCATCTGGAGCAGATTCGAGGTGAGCGCCTCGGCTATGCCTTCCAGTTCATCGAGAGCGGTCAGGCTCCTGGCAAACTGGCCTGACAGGTCACCCGAGAAATCGCCCTTCTTGGCCATCTCCATGCTGGCGACCAGACCCCGGTTCGCATCGTGAACGCGCGGCACGATTCGGCTCAGCGTGTCATGCAGCCTGTCGCGTTCGATTTCGGCGGCTTCGAGGAGCGGGCGCTGGTGCTCCAGCATGCGATAGGTGTTGCGCCAGTCGCGTGCATGGCGCTCCAGATCGTCGGTCACACCCTTCAATCCTCCGGGGATGCGGCTCGGCAGGCGGACGGGGGGGTAAGTCCCCGCTTCGGAAATCGCCGCGGACGCAAGATCCGGTCCTTCGATGCTGCTCAGCGGAACGTCTTCGCTGCCGCGACGTAGTATAGATGTCATGTCCGGAATATCGTTCTTTGTGGCGGTTGTTGTCATCTGCCTCTCCTGATTTTGGATTGTCCCTTCCAAGTCATTGGAATGTCGCACCTTTGCAAAGGTCGCGCCAATGCATTCCTAACAATTGGTTAACTTCAGGGCGGCAGGAGTGTTTGAAATGAGACAATAAAAGCGAATATTATATCAGTCCGGCCAGAGTTCGCTGCTGTCAAAAGTCATGTTGCATGAGTTGAACGCGATCACGACTTGCGGTGTCCCGCCGACGCTGAAACGTCGGACGGTGATGGCGCGCGAGCGTGGGTGCGCCGTCACCGTCCGATGGCTTGAACTTGGCGGAGTTTGCGCTTATTAGCGCTCCAGCCCATTTCCGAACCACGATAGAAAATTGAGGAAAGCCGCATGGCTAAAGGCAAGTTTGAACGCAATAAGCCGCATGTGAACATTGGCACGATTGGTCACGTTGACCATGGCAAGAC
>NZ_NWUC01000001.1 GCF_002750855.1 Neopararhizobium haloflavum
TATCCATAGCCGCCACCACCACCGCCCCACAGTTCTACAAAATAGGCAAAATCATCGTCTTCCTTCGTGAACGTACCCGACGCTGTGAACACCTCTTTGACGACATCGCCCGCAAGAGCCGCGATGGCCTGCGCAGTCCGAAGCGGGGTCATGGGCCGCGAAGCATTGACGCCTCCAATGGCATCAGACTCCGAAGCCCAATTGACGGTCAAGCCGCCCGCAAAGGAAAACGTGAACGCCTCCGGGCCATCGAGCGCCCCCGAGATGCTGTCGATATAATCGCTGAGCTCGTAGAACGCCCCTTGCGCATTGACGTTCTCGTATATCCCGTAATTCGGGATCGTGATGTTGATCGCCTCGACGCCGCCCTGCTGAAGCGCGGCCAATTGGTCTTCGGCGAGATCGAGCTGTTCGTTGTAATCCCCGATCCGCTGCCCGATCTGGTCGAGTTGATCGGAGACGGCGTTCTCGATGATGGCTTCGGCCATCGCTGTGCCGGCTTCCTGCGCGGCCGCATAACCCGCCGCAACGACTGCCTCGATGTCGTCCAGCCGCAAGGCCACATCGCCGAACGCAGCATTCCAGACCGCCGGCGACAAGGTGAAGTTGACGGTAACTTGATAGCCGTCAGATCGGTTCGGCAGAAGCGATGACATCGGGTCCATACTCCGAGACGAGGCGGTTCAAGAGCGAGCCCACCGCGCGATGCTCGTCGCGCGGCAGGTATTTCAGACGGCCGGCATAGGCCGGGTAGGCGACGCGCATTCGATAGGTCTGCCCGTCGCTATAGGGCTCAGTGCTTTCAGCCATGGCGTGATCCTCAGAAGGCGTTGAGTTGGATGTCCTGGACGAACGGCACGTTGATCTGGCTGTTCGTGTGGCCGTCCACCTTGAGACGGCAGGCCGATGCCGCGGCCCCCAGTGTGAAGTTGGCAACGAAGGTCGACCGCGACGGTTTTTCAGGATCGACCGTCTCGCTCACGGATGTTGCCGCCACCACGCTCCCGTCAATGATGAGAGAAGGTGTGAAGTCGTGGTTGATCGCCTGATAGGCGTCGACATTCATCACGATCTGCAGCTCGTCGGTGGCAAAGCCGAAGTCGAGTTCCTGGCTGACCGCCTCCATGTTGTGCTTCATGCGCCCGGTGATCGAGAGCGCATTCGTGTCGAGGATGATCGACGGCGCGACATCCTCCGTCCCGACGAAGACGGCCCGCAGCTGAACATTTGCCGGCAGATTGGCGAGAGGGTTATCCTCCCGCTCGTCCATCGGCACCCATTCGCTCTGGCCCTCCGCCTTCACTTCCCAGACGAGCCGCGTGAAGTCCGGCTCCCAGCCCTGGTAGACCATGCGCAGTTCCGACATGCCGCCGGTAAGCTGCAGGTTCTCGAACGGCACGACCGTGCGCGACGCTTCGAAGCGCGCCGCATTGAGCCGGAACGATATGTCTTCGCGGATGTCGCCCTGCGACCAGATGCCATCGGACGACACGAACATCGTTCCGCCGGGGAAGGCATTCTCGCCGGTAGCTGCAAGCTGGTGGTTGCCGGTCGTTACCGTGAAGAAGCCGTAACGCTTGCCCTGCTCAAGCAGCGTTGGAGGGATAGCGAACTTGTTCCACGCATTGACCTGAAGGTCGCCTTGCGGCTTGTTCACCTTGGCGATGACGGACGAATAATCCGGCGCGCCAGATGGCGTGATCTCGCAGATGCAGAGCAGCACGTCACCTTCCGACCCGACGCGGGTGAAGTAGAGCTCAAGCGACGTTGCAACCATGATCTGGCTGCAGACGAATGTCTGGCCGTAGACAGCGCCCGACAGGCCGAACTGCTCGGTGTGATAGGTCGTATAGGTCGACGTGAACGTGTCGCGAATGACACGCTGCGCAGCAAACTGGCTATGGCCGTTCTGCGCCGTCGCCGTCTGGTTCCAGGGATTGTCGGTCTTGCCTTTGGAGACAAACTCCTGGCCTCCGACTGCAAAGATTTCACCGGCCTTCCGACCACCGATGGATTGCCAGCCAACCGTGTTCTCGCACACATTGATCGTTTCGCCATAGCGGATCGATGTATGGGTCGTCTGGTGCTGCGTCGCCGTGGTGATCGTGTGGACGGTGTTCGCGATGTCCTTGCGCAGACTGCCAAGCTTGTTCTCGATGCGGCGGCGCTCGGTGTAAGCCGGAAGCACCAGCGTATTGTCGTAGATGTCGATGTCGCTTGACGCCGGGTTCAAGAGCCGAAGCTGCGTCTCGCGTTGGTTCTCGTACGGAAAGCGGATGCCCTCCAGAACCCGCATGTCCGCGCCGACATAGGCGAAATCCCAGAAGTCTCGCAGGAGGCCCTGATCGAAATAGTAGTTTCGTGCTTCCTCGGGAAAGTTAAGCAATTGCCGCGTGATCGAGACATCGCGCGTGATCTGCCGAAAGATGCGTGGATCGGGGATCAGCTTGAACTTGGCCGCAAGGTTAGCCATGTCAGTCTGGATGGTTGCCGTCGTCTCGACCACAACCTCGATCGCCTGCTCGACAGCCGTCAGTCGGCCATCGAGCTCATAGACGGTTTTCACGCGTGCGCCGGAATTGGAAACGATTTCGGCGATGCCCGAGGTCGTCAGCCTGACGAACGCGACACAGCAATCGTTCTCGGCAACGGTCGGGCGCAGAGCTGGCGGCGGTGCGATCGGCCCCGTCTGCACCACGACGCTCATGTCGAGCGAGTGATACTTCGGCGTCGACTGGTTGACCGGGACGCTTTCGGTGAGCGGCTCTTCGGATGTTTCGAAGGCTCGCGTCGCGTTGCTGGTCACGGCCGAACCGCGCAGGATGAGGGCAACCCACCGCTCGTCGCCGGACACCGGCGGCTTATAAGACTGGAGGTTGACCTCGATCGGCGCTTCGTTGGTGTAGACCGCACCCTCCTTGTGGTAGGCGCCGGGAGAAAGCTGCACCACGTCCGAGGTCAGTTCAGCAACCGTGATCCGGGACCAGTGTGCCGGCCAGCCGAGCGCCGCTCCATGGATCAGCTCATCGCCGTCCATGGCGAAGATGCCGATGCTGCTGAGGTCTTCCGGCGAAGCGATCTCGGCATTGGAAAAATCAACGCGCTTGTTCATGTGTCATCCTCAAAGTCGCGCACGATCGACGTAACCGCCGAAGGGCGCTTCGCCATCGAATGGCAGGGCGTCGCCGAAGGTCGCCGGACGGCGCCAGGCAAATGAGATCAGGTATTCGGTCTCCGGTGCCTTGGAGACCTGCAGCGCGCGCTTGGCGCGGCGGATCGGCTCAAGATCAGGCTGGCGCAGTGCCGCCATCCCGACGGCCGAGCGGCCGAGGACGAAGGCATTCACCGGCTTTGTCAGATAGACCCGCACGAGATACCGCGCCTTGAATGGTGGATGGCCGATCGGTGTGATGCCGATGGCCGAGCGGCCGAAGACGAAGCGCGCTGGATAAGCCACGGTGTCGATCACGTCAGCGTCGACATAGGCCAGATAACGAACGACCCCCTCATGGGTGCCTTTCAGTTTCGCAAGCTCCGTCGCCTCGTTGACCATCTGCCGCTTGCGCGACATCGACCAATCGCTGAACCACAGGTCGACACTTTCGTGCCCCGCAAGGAACGGGACGAAATTAACCGGGGTCTCTTCAGCATTAACCACGTCGCGGATTTGGATCGGCAGATGGTCGGCCGAAATCTTCGCGAGGGCCTCTTCCGTCGTGCTCGAATGGCGCGGAAGGATCGATGCGTCATTCATTTGCGAGATACCCGATGTGGAGAATTGATCCGAATACGAGTGCTCAGTGAAAGAGGGGACGGGGTCGTGCGCGAAAGGAAATCGCTTCGCGTTAAGGTCTGCCGAACCAGCGAAACAGAACGGCGAACTTCCTCAAAAACATCACCACGAAAGAGGTCGACGTCCATGTTCTCGGTGTTTTCGCAAACCGATATCCGGTCCCGACCAATGGTTTTCCTTACGCCGTTCATCATTGCGCCTCCACGGTCAGATTGATCGACGTAAGAACAGGCACGGAATAGGGATCAGGCGGTATTACGACCGGCGCAAGATCACGAACAGAGATGATGCTCGGCCCAAAGGCTGCGCCGACAAGATAGCCAGGAGGGATTTCCTCGCCGATCTTCGTTCGCGCATCACCGGCCGCGCGGATACGCGCTTCGGCTTCCTGCATAACGACCGAAGCATCTGGCCCGTCGCGAACGACAAGAACCATGTCTACGGCGTACTCTACCCGCTTCGCGGCGATTACCGCGACGCTGACGGCCTCTGGCTTGACACCGGGGGCGCGAACGGCAGCGCTCACAAGCGCGCGCTCGACTTCCGTAGGCGCGGCTCCCGCCGGGCCAATGATGACAATGTCCGTGTCGCCGCGGCGCCCGTGTACCTGGAAGCCGTTCACGCGCACGTCATGAAGTTGCGGCCAAGCCTTCATGGCTTCGGAGACGTATAGACCGGCCGATCCGGCCGACTGCCGATCGAATGAGGCCATGTAGCGAATAAGGAACCGATCGTCGCTTTCCATGACGGCCGGGGTGGTTCCAACGGCCGGCGTGACGACGAGCCTTTGCAATCCCTGGCGGGCAGCGATTACATCCAAATCCGCCCCGGAAGAAAGCGGGGCAAGGACGGCGCGGGTGGCGTCGTTGATCCGCAGCCGCATCAGCATTTCGCGAGTGGCGTAAGCCTGGATCAATTTCTTGACGATCGCGCTTTCCGTCTGAAGAACCGGCGCAACCTGAGGGAACCGCGCAACTAGATCGGCCTCGATCTCCGCAAGGATTTCCTCGAAATCCACTTCTTCGATGATGTTCGGCTTCGGCAGCTTTGATAGATCGATGCTCATGCGTCCCTCGCTCTAAGTCCCGATCCGTCACGGAAGACGTTCACCCTCCGAGCACCTTCAGCCGAGAAGTCACCGAGAAGCGCACGGGGCCGATAGATGCCCTCAAGGCGCACTTCAAAGTGACCATTGCGATCGACACTGATCGGCACGATCCGGCTGATCTGAAAGCGCGGCTCCCACTGATCGAGAGCGGAGCCGATCGCGGCGAAGAAGTTGATGACTGTCTCTTCGTTCAGGTTCTCGCCGAGAAGGCGAGGGACCATCGATCCGAACCACTCGCGCATGATGCGCTCGCCGAACGAGGTAAGCATGATCTCGTCGATGCTTTGGACGACCTGATCCCAGCCGGTGATGTTCCCGCCAGTGACGCGATCGATGTCGACACTTGGACTTAGAAGATCGACCGCGTCTGCCATGGTGGGCTCCTTACTTGGCGTTGATCGCCTCCGCGATCTCAGCCTTCGTCATGCTCGACTTGACCTCGACGCCGGACTTCTCCGCCATTTCGATCAACTCGTCTTTTGTGTGATCGCTTGGATCGACCGGCTCATCCGTGGCGCCCTCGGCGCCTTCGTCGGCAGGATCGACCCCGCCTTCCGCTCCTTCGTCGCCGGCCTCCGTGCCTTCTTCCGCGTCTTCTTCAGCTTCCGGCCGATGGACGATCTCCAGGTCATCCCCCTTCACTTGCAGGACGACGCGGCCATTTCGGGCAACGCCACCGAATGTCAGGAAGACCCGGTTCGCATTGATCGAGAGCGCCGCCGTCATCGCGCGCGGGTCTTTCAGCCGCTCGCGCAGAAGGGTTTCGAGATCGTCTTCGCGTTTCGTCATTTCGGTTGCTCCTTTAAGGGATGCGGAAGAAGCCACGTCCCGATGTTGCGTGGCCGCAAGACGCCAGATGACCGGCCCGGCATACAGGGATGCCGCCAATTCTGAATTTCGATGTCGCCGTTGCCATTGTTGGCCCGGCGATGTGCGGATTGCCCGGCGGAACAAGCGGCGGATGCGGTGTGACCGGATCGCCCAGGACGACCGCGATGATGCCACGCACCTTAAACTTCGATTGCCCGCCGCCCATCTGCGAGCCGCCGGCCGTATCGACGCCGACGCAAGCGATCCCAGGCATCCGCGTCTCCTGTCAGTCGAACTGATAATCGGGGGCGCTCATCCGCAGACCGTCGCCGGATAGGTCGAAGGTCGAACCCCCGCATTCGAGGCGAACCTTCGGGCCGCTGATGACAAGCACGTCGCCGGCAAAGCCGATTGTGAAGCCACCGAAAGTGATCACGTTCGTCTCGGCCGTGTCCCCTGGCGACTTGTCGGCGTCCGACCAGCTTGAGGGCATCGCTACCCCCTGCTTGAAGTCGCCACTCTCGCTCAAGATGACCATCGATTGCCCCTTGCGGGGCGGGATGTGGGCTTTGAGGGCGCCCGAATGCTGCGCATAAGGGATCGGCGGGGATAGATACGGGCCGTCGGCGCCTTCCCCCAACTTCAGGCGAACCGTCTGTGCTGCCGTATCGACCTCTTCCACCGGCCCGCGCCGCACCATTCCGGCGACGCGCGCTTCAAGCGCGAGAACACGAAGGGTCAGCGCTTGGAGCGGATTGTCACTCATCCGGCAAGTTCCTGTCGATTTCGGCCTGATCAATCACGCCGATGCCTTCGATTTCGACCTCGTTCCATTCGACCGGCTCTTCCGGTGGAAGGTACGGGCCGAAGATGCCAATACCGCGCGCCTCACTGTCGGTAAGCCCGATCGACCGCGCCGCCCTACGCCACTCGGGAATGGGCTCGCCGACGATTGCGCTTCGGACTGCGGACGCAAAATGCTGGTAGGCTTCGTCGGCTTCGAGCGCATCGATGAATTCGAGCCAAACCCCCTCGATCGCCACCCCGAAGGGAGGCTCGGCCAGGGGCTCGACCGTAAGGATGATCTGCTTCGCCGCGAAGCGCGTGCCGCTCGCGCTCGCACCGCGGCGCGTCAGGACACTTCCGACCTGGGGTGCAAGCTTTCGGAAGATCGAAGCCCACGGCCCGCTTGAGCCGTATAGGGCGCGCATGATCTGCCGCGACATGAGCGCGAGTGATAACTCGAGCCCGGCATCGGTCGCCGGGATATTGACGGCACCTTCTTCGCTGTTTGCATTCGTGGCTGAACCGAGAACCGCTTCGATGATCAGGTCTATTGATCGGTCGCCGGCCAGCACGTCGCGCCCTTTGGGCGACACTCGCTCGTCTTCCGTCGATACGATGATCAGCGGCTTCGCCCCTTCTTTCGAGACAAGCTCGTCGAGGGAAGAGATCGCGCTGTCGTAGACCTTGCTCTCCGCGATTGTCGCGCCTTCGATCAGGCGGCGGGCTGCAAGGCGGATAGCAAGGGCTGCAATGCTCATGGCGACGGGTCCGCTTCAGGCGGGAGCGTCGCCGCCCCGCGCGTCATAAATAGGCTCATATCGCCGTTGTCGTTCGGATACGCGGCGATGACCGTGAAACTGCGCGGCCCACCTTCGCGTGCGGTTGCTCGCACGATGTCGCCTCGTTTGGGGCGCCATTCGAGCGCGTCTACGGTCTCGGATGCTATCCATAGAACCGGGTCGTCCGTCACGATCCGGGCGCCGCCTTGGAAGTCGCTGCCCGGGCCAGTCACTTGACCCTTGAGGCCGACACTTTCGGATGCGGTCATCAAGACCGCCGTGATCTGCTGGATCGGCCGCGAATTATCGTGGGCCGTCGAATAGTCTGTCGATGTCATCGGGATAAGGTCGATGTCCTCGCCGTGCACCTTGGCAACCGCCGCCTGTGCGCGACGGGCTGCTCTATGAAACGGCGAGGACATGATCGACTTTCCTTATCCGCGGGCTACAGCTTAACCGCTTGCGGCGCTGCTACCCTTGAGCAGCACCTTCGGGCGGGTGCAGATTTGCAGTGCGTTCGACTGCATCTCGCCGTTGATGCCCTTGTCGTTCGGCATCGGCCATTGCTTCGAGTAGAGGCGACGGCCAAGCGTGTTGACGGTCTCGATGTAGTCCGCAGGCCCGTAATAGGTGCGGAAGAGGCCGGGGACGCCAGTCGGGAAGATGTGTGCTTCCTCGACACCGACGCCGATGCCTTCGCCATCGATCTCGCCGTAGTTCTCCCACACGATGCCGCCGAACTCGAAGATCGGGTTCGAAGCGCGGTTCGGGCCGATATAGCTTTCGCGCAGGATTTGCGCGTCAGACCAGCCCTTGTAGGTCTCGCGTACTTCGGGGTGCTTCAGGAGCTTGTCGAAGAAGTTGTCTCCGACGAAGGCATGAAGATTGCCGAAGCTCAGACCTCCAAGCTGCTTGCGCGCCAGACGGATTGTCTGGACGCACTTCTCGCGCAGCGCGCCGTCTGCCGGATCAGCCGCAGACAGATCGAAGTAGATCACGCCTTGCTGCTGGACGCCGAACTGATCGAATAGGTTGAGCGTGGTCCCGTCAGCATAGGTGACGATGCCCTTCACCGCGCCCAGGCGCGCATGCTCTTCAGTGACTTCGAAGTCCGCCATGTTGGCATTCATCTTCTCGCCAACGACCTGCTGGACGGTGCGAAGCTGCGTCTCGGAGCCAAGAGCGCGGATGCCCTGAACTTCGTCTGCATAGACATGCCAATCGCGCTGGAAGTGCGGGATGGTGATGTTCTGCAGCTTGCGCTTCGGCATGTCGCGCGTTTCGCCTGGGGCGCCGCGCGGGGACGGCTTCACAAGCTGGAGGATGTCGCCGATGCTTTCGATCGCAATCGAAGTCGTCGAGACGGCAGTCGAAGAGAAGAGGCCGAGATCGCGGATGCGCGAGGGCCGGTATTTCAGTTCATTGACCACGTCCGTCAGCGCACTGACCGAGAACGCGGAATTTCGGAAGATGTCGAGCATCCTATTTTTCCCATAAAAAAGCCCGCTCGAAGCGGGTCAAAAGAATTCGAGGGGCTGATCGCGGCGCTTAGTAGCGAACGATGATCCCGGCGTCGGCAAGCTGGGCGACCTTAGCCGCCCGCTTGGTGTCGTCGTTGACGGTATCGTCGAGCGTCAGGATGTGGCCGTTGACCTCGGCATCACGCTCGATGATCGCGATTTCCTGGTCAGCGTCCGTTGCATCGCAGCCGTAAAGGGCGATGGCTACGCCGGTTTCCGCGCCTTCGCTGCCGACGACTTCGGCATTGCCAGATGGGATCATCTTCCCGCTGGCGGTGATGGCGCCGAGGACCGTGCCGGGCGCCACAACCCCGGCGCCGGCAGCGATGGTCGCCTTACCGCGGCTGCGGTGGAAGTTGGCCTCCGACAGGAGGAATTCGCCGGGGTGCCGGCCTTCTTCGAAAGTGGTCATTTCGGGGTTCTCCGATTGAGGACGAGGCGACGCGTCTTAAGCGACGCGCGCGTTGATGTTGTCGACGACGCCCGACCAGCCGGCCTTGGCGGCGGCGATCGGCTCTTCCTCTCCGCCTGCGCCCATTTCGGCGGCGCCGGCCGCGCGCTGCTCGATCGTGAGCGTCGCATCGGCCTTGCCCGTTGCACCTGCCGGTGCAGAGGCGAGAACCTTCTCGGCGGCTTCCGCCGACATGTCGGTTTCGAAGGCAAGCGTCATTGCCATTTCGGCGCGACCCTTGGCGGCATCGCAAGAAAGGATCGACTTGATCCGCGCAGACGCCTCGGTGGCGCCTTCCTTGCGAGCGGCGGCGACTGCGGAAGCGTGGGCTTCAGCGGTAATGGTGTTTTCGTTCTCCCCGGACATACGGGCTGTCTCCTGTGCGGTTTGGCCCGATGGACCGGGCTTGGATGGCGAAGCGAGAAGTTCGGCAAGCGTCCCGATCCGGTCTGCGAGACCGGCGTCGATGGCCTGTTGTCCGATAAAGGTTTTCGCCTCGGTTCGACGGGCGGCGGCGGCGGTCGTCCGCTCGCCTCGCCCGGCTTCGACCGTTTCGAGGAAGCGGTCATAGAAGGTCATCACGTCGCGCTGAAGCGAGGCGCGGACCTCTTCGGTAAGCGGGCCGAAAGAATTGCCGTCCACCTTGTGGGCGCCCGCGTGAATGAAGGTCGGCTTGACGCCCTTCGCCTTAAGCTCGTCCGAGCGATCAAGGTGAAGCATGACGACACCGATCGACCCCACGACAGAAGTCGGAGATATCACAACTTCCGTAGCCGATGCGGCAATGCCGTATGCGGCCGAAGCCGCAACATCGTTGATAAAGGCCACGATCGGCTTTTGCTCCCGAAGCGCGCGAACCGTAGCCGCGAGCCCGAACATGCCGGTCGCCTCGCCGCCGAAGCTGTTGATGTCGAGGATGATCGCCGAAATCTCGGGATCGCCTGCCGCGTCCATCAACTGCGCCTCGATCCCCTCATAGGAGACAAGGCCGGACGAAGCGCCGATCCAAGCGCCTCTATTAACGAGTGAGCCATCGATCGTGATGATCGCCGTGCTCCCCATCTTCCGCGTCAGGCCATACCCCCGCGCGCTATCGCGGCGGTTCGTCCCAACAAAGCGGCTTGCCTGGGGATGCAGCGCGGCCGGGGATTGATCCCCGGCCTGCGCGCCCTCATCGCCTGCCTCAAGCGAGCCGGGAAGGATACGGCCCTCAAGAGCGGCAAGGATGACTTCCGCCTTCGACGGATCGAGAAGGAGGGGCCGGTTTAGAACCCTGTCGGCCAGCAGGGGAAGGTGTCGGTTCATCGTCTACCTCGGCATGATTGCGAAGCGACGGGGCCGCTTGCCGTTCCTGATCGCGCAGGCGTTGTCAGCCGCGGCAATCTCCTGGTCGAGCCTCGTAAGGTTCGCCGCAGAGTACTTGACGCGCTGCCGACCGCCGTTGCCGCTTTCGATGTCAGTCTCGACGACGCCGACCCCGGTGATGATCTCATCGCGGATCGCGCGAAGCTCTTTCGCTCGCTTGCAAGGATCATCTTGCTCGATCGGCATCGTCGTCCTCGCTTGCTTCTGCTTGCTGCCCCGGGGCGCCGCCTACGTTGTTCTGGACCGGCTCGGGGAGGCCATAGTGCTCCCGAAGCTTTCGCTCTCGATCCCGCTGCGCGTAGACATCCTCGATGTCTACGCCGAGATCGTTCGCGATCATCTCGTCGGTGATGACGCCCATGTTCCGGTAGACCTCATGCGCCTTCGCGCTCTTGAGATCGTCTGCCTGGGGCTTCGGTGCTCCCGGCCATTCGGCGCGACAAGCTGCCGTCCGGTTGGCAAGGAAAGCATCGATCCCGCCCGGGAAGGGCACGTCCCCGTTCTCGATCGCCTCTTCAAGCCATGCCTCGTAAATTGGCTGGCAAAGCGGGGCGACGATATGCTTCCGGCGCATCGACGTGATCGCGAAGATTTCGGTCCCAGCCATACGAACGGACGAGTAACTGGCATCCGAATAGTCGCCAGTCGCGCTCTCGTATGTCAGCCCCAGGCAACGCGCCAATTCCCGAAGGAGATGAAGCGAGAAGTCCTTGTAGGCCGTCGTCGGCTGGTTGGGCGAAAGGAACTCCATCTTCTGCCCGGGGAAAAGCTGCGCGATGCGCCCGCCCATCCCGACATCGATAGAATTCCCGTCGTACCACCCGGCCTGCGCCTGATACCAAGCCTCAAAGGGCGATACGCCCTCCGCTGCCATCATCGCTTGCTCTTGCGGCGAAAGAAGCCCCTGAAGGATATCCTCCGTCGGCGCATCCGATTGGACCGCAGCGGCAAAAACCGTCTGGATCAGCGACGCAAGAAGCGTCGCGTCCGCAAGCTGATCAAACTGCTTGGCGACCTTCAGTCCCGGGGTCAGGGGTGAAATGCCCCGGACCTGTCCGGGTAGCCCCTGGAATACGAGGATCACCGCCGGCCGTCCGAGCGCATCGCGAGCCGGGACAAGCGCGTCATACTCGCCGATCAACGGGTGCTTACGCCGAGCCACGTAGGCTATCGGCAGACCGTCGGCATTCATTTTCACGCCAGACTTCACGCGATTGAGCGGGTCGTCGGTGCGCGAAAGCTTATGCGGCGACAATAGCCGGACCTTCGTCCCGTAGCGCGAGCCGTAGCGACGCCGATAGACGATCTCGGCGAGGATTTCCCCTGTAGCGAACCACTGCCGAAAGGCCGCGTCCTGCATCTGGCCGATCGTGCGCCGCCCCTCGATGTCGCATTCAAGCGGGTTGTTCGCCCAAAGGCTGAAACGCTGCTCGACCAGCTTCCGCCACTTCTGCGCGTCCGCTTCGGACATTCCGAAAAGCTCGTTCTCGGGCATGCACCGTAAGCGCAGGCCGTTTCCGACCGTATTCGCTGCGGCCTGCTCGATCGCGCCGGCAATCCATCCGCTGTTCTGGATGACATCGACGGCCCGTCCCGCCGCCGCGTCCCAGGCGGCGGCTACATCGTCGGAGACATCGCGCAGGGCAGGGCGCCAAGTCGACATCGTGACGCCGCGGCCACCGCGCATGAACTCGGATCGGACATGAGCAGGCGCCCCCAATCCGCTGTCCGCGATCGTCGGCGCTGCCGCCCCGCTATCACGCTTGAGCGGAATTTGGGGAACTCGAAGCATCGGGCATTACCTCATGCGCGCCCCGAGATTTCGGAAGCGGTTGCGGAGATCGACAGTCTTTGGAGCCGGCGGCATCGGATCGTCGTCATCATCGTCCGGTACATCTTCGGCCGGGGAGGGCGTAGGGCTGCTCTCTTCTTCATCACCCCACGAGCGAACGACCCCTTCGGGGATCGTCTGAACGTTGAGCGAATAGCCAGCCACCGCCACAAGGGCTTCACAGTCGAAGAAGTGATTGTCTTTGCGCTGCTTGACCCACTTCGGCTTCGGCGAGCCCGGCTCGACGACGCGCACTTCCGACAAGACTTGCCGCGCATATTCCTCGTCGGCGCCTTGGTGCAGGAAGAACGCCCCGCTTTGCTCGATCGGTGTCTTGATCCGCGAGTGCACCAACCCCTTGAAGAAATCGGTGTTCACATGGACAAGATTGATCGAATAAGGGCGCTTCGAGCCGTCCGGTTTGACCTCGATTTTGGCGACCGAGTAAGGCCGGCCGTTCAACGTGTCCCGCCCCTTGGTTGGAAGGCAAAGAAACGAATAACGCCGACAGAACTCGTAGACTTTGTGTTCCGACCCGGCATCCGTCTTGTTCGGACGGAAGCCACTGTCGATCATGACCTTCTCAATGTGCAGCCCAGCGATCGGCGCGAGCATGATGTTGGCGAGATCGCCCCACACCACGTCGTCGTCGGTCATTCCGTGCAGGATGCCGTAGTCGAGAAGGAACGATGTCCCCCGCGAGCCGAAGCCGCGGATGACGTAGTAGAGCGTGCGCTTGCCCACATCGACGCCCATCGCAACACGAATAACCTCGCGCGGCGCGGATCGCGCCGGGTAGGGGCGGACGTTCTCTCGCAAGAGCGTCTGCCATTCCGGCAGATCGCCCCCACCCTCGGCGTAAAGCTCGCCGAAGCCGGCGTTGACCGCCGTCTGTATCTTGTCCGGCTCGCCCGAAAGGACGGCGTTCAGATATCGTTCGGCGCGATCGCCCCACGTCACGAAAGGCGAGCAGAGGCCGGAATTCCACGTCGAATACGTGCTGTTCTCTGGCACGTTCCGATCTGCGAATGCGTCCTCGATGGTCTGGCCGGGCGCGATCATCACGCCCTTCGCATTCATTTCGGCCTTATGGTGCTCTTCGATCGGGTCCGCGCAGCCCTGCGGGCATTGCAGATAGGCCGAACGCTTCGCTTGAACGGGCGTCGCACCCTTCGGCCACTTCAAGTGCTTCAGGCGCGGGACGAAGAACTCGCCGCAGTGCGGGCAGGGCCACGCCCAATGATGCCGCGTCCCTTGCTGCCAAAGCCGCCAGATGGGGCTTTCGATTTCTTCGGCGCTTCCGGTCTTCCAAAACTCGAGCCCCGATACGGGGTCGGTCTCGGTTTCTACGATCCCGCGGCCCGGTGTCGAAGTGACGACGGTCACGAAGTCCGCGTAGGTATCACCACGCGCCAGGACAAGGCCGAGCGGATCGCCCTGGCCTCGAATGTTGGCGAGCATCTCATCGTATTCGTCCACGATCGCCATCCCCGCCGGATCGGACTTCAGCGCCGTCGAAGAACCCGCATGCGCAAGCCGGATGGGAACGCCCGCGACGATCTTTTTCGTCTTCTTCATGCGCTTGCCGCGCGCGACCTTCGCCTTAAGCGTCTCGGCCTCATCGAGCAGGCCCATAAGTCGGGGCTCAAACTGGTCGGTGTTGAACTCTTTCGACGGGCCGACGTAGAGGATCGGAACCGGCCGCTGCGACAGGCGCGCGCCGATCAGGTCAAGAATGTTGTCAGTCTTGCCGGACTGTGCCGACATCATCGCCACGGAAAGCGCATAGCGGCCCGAGTGGGCCGCGCGAGCGAAGTGGACGCCATAGGGCGTAAGCATCGGGTCACGATCGCCGGGAACGCCGGCCGTCTTCGGATACGTGCGGTTGTTCGCACCCCATTGATCAGGTGTCGTCAGGGCTTCCGGTTGAAGGAAGCTCTCCGCCCTTCTCAAAAAATTCGGCAGATGCTGCGATGGCTTTCGCGATGCGCTTGAGGCTGTCATTTACTTCGGCTTCCAGCTTGCGGCGCAATTCCATGTCGCGCGTCGTCCGGGCCGGCATGCCGTCGAATTCTTCGCGGACCTTGCCGAGAACGATATCGAATGCCGCCTGGGCGTCCTCAATCGGGACCAATTGGCGAAGGCGCTCCCTGATCCGAAGGTCGATTTCGGTCGCCTTGGCGTCCTGCATCCGCGTCGCTGTCGCCGATTTCGACGACCGGCGCTCTTCGTCCTTGAGGAAGCGGATGTAGCCTTGCACGGCGCCGACGAGCGTCACCTTCCCGCGCGCAATGCGCGGGATGTAGTCCATTTTGCAGAGTTGGCGGACGCGCTCTTCGCTGATCATCAGTAGGCGCGCGGCCTGGGCGATTGGAATTGTGCCTGCCTTATCGGCTTCCTGCTTCGGCGCCATAGGCTTCCACCTTTTTCCAACCACACATCATTTTCGAGTTGCTGTTTCCAACGCCAGAGCTATGTGTTCATCACCGAAAAGGGAGATTGATCGATGACGAAGGCAGAACTCACCGGCAAGGAAATCTCGATGCTGACCGCAGAGCTTACGGGCGGCGGCTTCAAGCGATCAGCCAATCGGGAAGCGGCCGTTGCGCGCTTCCGCAGCGCCGCCGCAGAGGCGGGTATTTCCAATCCTGACAACATCCTCGCCATGAACTTTGAAGACGCTCAGGCCTCACTCAAGCCAAAGCCTGTCGCCACCGGTGGCGAAGATGGGGCGATCGAACAGGCCCTGCGCGAATTCATCGGCGGGGATGAGCGCAGCCACGTTTTCATGCGTGATCTTTTCCGCCGGGTCTTCCAGGCGGGCGCGGCGTCGAAGCCGGCCCGCAAGCCCCGCGAGCGCACCGGCCCGACCAAGCGCGAGATCGCCGCAGGCCTCCTGATGCGCCCCGAAGGGGCGACCTCGAAGGAAATCCTTGAAGCGACCGGCTGGCCGGCGGTTTCCGTCCCGGCCATCGCCCGGGCAAGCAAGCTTTCCCTTCGAACGGAGAAAGACGGGCGCGCCTCCCGGTACTTCGGAACGTCCTCCTGACAGTCAGAGTATCCCCGATCTGAGAAGCCGCCGGTCAACCCCGGCGGCTTTCGAATATCCGGCGCAGGACATAGCCGCGAGCCAGCGAAACGATCGTGAAGATCGCCCCCATCGCCATGCTGTCCGAAAGCCGCGCTGGCAATCCGAACCACGGAAAGATGACAAGCTGCGTCGCGACCGCCAGCCAATAGCCGACCAAGACGTTCGTCGCCGCTTCGAAAAGCGACATCGCCCGACTTTGTTTCACGCCGCTTCCTTCGTGCGCTCGGCACTGATCTCGGCGAAGGTCTGCCCCGTTTCAGCGTGGGTCGCCTCTTCCCCGGTGAACGCTTCCCATCGCTTGATTGCAACGTCGACGTAAGCCGGGTTCAACTCGATGGCGAAGCAGCGCCGGCCGCTCATTTCCGCCGCGATGATCGTCGTCCCCGAGCCGCTGAACGGCTCGTAAACGGCGTCGCCCGGCTCGGAATTGTTCTCGATCGGACGTTTCATGCACTCGACAGGCTTCTGCGTTGAGTGCCCGGTTTCCGATCGGGACGGCTTCGGGATTTCCCACAGCGTCGATTGCTTGCGACCGCCGTGATAGTGACCCTTTCCACCCTTCCGAACCGCATACCAGCAAGGCTCATGCTGCCAGTGATAGTCGCCGCGACCGATAGCGAACTGCTGTTTCGCCCAAATGATCTGCGATCGGATGGCGAAGTCGGCCGCATTCAGGCTTTCGGAAACCGTCGCCGCGTGGATGCCGGCGTGCCAGACGTAAGCAACCTCTCCGGGGAAAAGTGCCCACGCCTCGCGCCAGTCGGCGCGGTCGTCGTTTAGAACCTTCCCGACTGCTCGCGCACCAACGACTGTGCCATTCTCACGCAAGATGCCATTTCGGAAGGCGGCATCGTATTCGACGCCGTATGGCGGGTCCGTCACCATTAGGTGCGGTTTCTCTCCGCCAAGCAGTGCTGCGACCGTTTCGGCATCCGTGCTGTCACCGCAGATGATCCGGTGATTGCCGAGCAGCCAAATATCGCCGGGAAGGCTTACCGGCGCCTCCGGGGCTTCTGGCGTTTCCTCGGGGTCGGCTTCGCCAGCATTTCCGCCAAACTTAAGCAGGCGATCGAGTGACTTCGTATCGAAGCCGGTCAGGCCCAGGTCGAATTCTGCCTCGCTCAAGAACGTCAGTTCCAGCTTGAGAAGCTCGTCGTCCCATTCGCTCGTTTCCGCAAGCCGGTTATCGGCGAGCGTGTAGGCGCGGCGCTGCTCTTCCGACCAGTTGCTGCAGTCGATGACCGGGACGAAGCCCGCCGGGAGGTTCCGCCCCGACGGGAGCCGGATCGGATCGCCTGCTTCGAGCAGCTTCATCGCAGCCAAGCGCCGGCCGTGGCCGGCTATGATCACGCCGCCATCGTCGATGTCGGCAAGGATCGGATTTGTGAAGCCGAACTCCCGCATCGCCCCAGCGATCTGCTCAATCTGGTCTTCGGGGTGGGTCCGGGCATTGCGCGGGTTCGGCGTCAAGTCGGCAATCGGAACAAGCCGCCCATCGAAGGCGGTATCGGCGGCGTTCTTCGGCATTTTCGGCGTCCTATAACCGCAAGCTATACAAAACAAACAGGCGATTTCATTTTCTTATAAATACGCGAATTTCGGGGGGCAGCGGCTCCGCGCCATTCGGGGGGCGCGAAAGGTACCTAACCCGGGGGGTGCGCAATATTCTTTCGCGAGGCCGAGGGGTGCGGGGTCGCACGGGGTCGGCGTGGTGGCTGCGACGGGAAGGGGAGGAAGGCGTCGGGATGGCGGATGGTGATGAGGGTGATGCCGATGATGAATGCGGCGATGATTGCGAAGAGGACGCTGAAGCCGATGATGATCGTCGGGTCCATAGGCCACCCTTCTTGTTGGATGGAAGGTGGGGCCGGGGCTTCGCCCCGCCCCTTCGGGGCTCTTCCCCCTATGGTGTTTTCCCTTCCCCCCTTGAGGGAGATGATAGGGCTGCGGATGTGCAGGCTATTCCTCGCTCGACAAGGCGGCGAGCAGGAGGAAGGACATCAGCCCGCCAAATCCTCCTGGCTGGTCAACTCCACCACGACTTTGAAAGTCACGCTGGCGCTTCATTGCGTCCTGCGCCTTCTTCCGAAGCTCGGGGTCTTCGGGAAGCAGCGGCGGCGGTGCGGATGGGATGCCCATGTTAATTTTCGCTCCCGCTTTTGAGGCGCTTGCCGATCAGAACTTGAGCGCGCGGCTGATCTCGTGGAAGACGCGCTGCGGCAGCATCGTCGCTACCGTCTGCTCGAAGGTCCGCCGGCTTTCGCCGCGGACCATCTCTTCAGGGATCGAAGGACCGAACATCATCTCGACCGCGTTATTGCGGCCTGACCTTGTGTTCGGCCCGCGCGTGTTCGTGAAGACGTGGCCATTCCCGACGTAGATGCCGGATCGATACGTGCCGGCGTAGATGAAGGCGCCGGGGAAGCGCTGCGTCTGCCCCCACACCTTGGCGCGAACGCCCCAGGAGAATTGCTTCGGCCGGAATTCCTTGAGGGGCAGCGGGCGACCTGTCGCCCAGATCACGCCTTCCAGCGCGCCCATGCCTCCTGGCCGGACTTGCCGCTTCTTGATCTCCTTGCGGACGCGACCGGCTGTAAGGCTGGTTTGCTTCGCAACTGCGCGGACGACGCGGCTGTGAACGGTATTGGTTACGCGATTGACTGCCCGGGCAAGCGCCTTGTGCGCCTCTCGTTCGCCGAGAGCGCCGAGCATGTTGCCATATCGCTCAAGGACTTCATCGCGCGTCTCGATGACGACAAGCGGGTTCTTAGCCATCGCTGCACCGTCTCTTTATCTGGCGCCGTACCGACCTTACCGGCGGCGCGCGGCTTGGGCCGCGTCCGCCTCGTTCGGTGTCTTGATTGCAATGAGATTGTAAAGCCCGCTGCTTGTTCCCGCCGCTATCCAATCAATGAGCGGGCTTTGTATGTGCACGGATCGAGCCTGATGACGCGAAGAAAGCAGCCATTTTGTCTCATTCGTCAAGCGGATTTTTTCGCATCATTCGCCATTGACGTATGGAGGGATCGCAAAAATCGAGGAAGATCAACGGTGTGACACGATGCAAAAAAATTCGCTGCGGGGCCTTGGGAACCCACTCAAATGATTGACCTATATCTTGTGCCGCTCATCTAAGCCGCCACAATTACCGAATATTTCCGACAATTTCCAACCGATGCGTTGTCAAATCCTACGATTGATTGTAAATCTCCAACGTCGATAGAGAACGACCGATGGAGATACCCGAATGAAGACCGCCGAAGACCGCATCACTTCCGCCCATTGCTTCCAAAGAGGCGCTCGCGTTGCCCCTCTCAACGCTGAGGTCGCCGACACCCTGGCCCGCCGCAAATTCTTCAAGCGCGGCGTCGGCACTTGCGTTCGCGAAGACGCATTCATTCCGGCAACCGGAACCGTCGTTGGTCGGGCTGGCGATTACGCCATGGTTCATTGGGACAGCAAGCCGAGCGGCTGGGATGAGGCCGTCCACCCGGCCAACATCAAGGCGATTTAGGAGCCTTCCGGTTTCCCGCCCGGAGGGCGGGTTTCCCGAATGCTTGGCGAAAGGGGAATTCCGATGAAAGACTGCCCAAACTGGCCGAAGTGCGACTGCCCGAACGGCTTCCGGCTTCAATCCTGCCCAGTGCTTCAGGAGCGCATATCGCTCGCGAAGGATCACTCCGAACTCTTTACGGCAACGACCCGGGCGATCGTTTTTGTGGTGGCCGTCGTGGCGCTGCTTCTGGCGGGCGTCCAGCTTGCCGGCGCGCTTGGCGACCTTGACCGTAAGATCGAGCTTGAGGCGCGGGTCTGATGGAAGCTGAAGCGATCACCATCTACGACACGCTCAGCGCCTTCCTTTCCGATCCCGCTGCGCCTGAGCGCCCGCATGTCCCGCCTGGGGGATGCTGCGGCCATCGCGACAACAGCCACATGACGTTCCTCGCGATGACGATCAGGAAGACGCGCAGCAACACCGAGCGCCTCCGCAAGCTTCAGGACTACGCCGTCCTTCTTGAACAGGTCGCCCCCGGCGATCCCTGCGTCGGCCGCGTAATGTCCTGGCACCGGGAACTGATCGGGGCGCGCTAAAGGCGCCCCTCCTTTCCATCCCCTTTTCCAAGGATTGCCAGCCTATCCGCCCACACCGGCCGATAGACGGGCAATCAGGCCCGGAAGGGAGAATAGCTGATGAAAAGCATGGATAGCGTCGTCGAGGCCGTGCGCGCCGACCTTCTTGCCCGATCACAGACGGGGATTGAGAAGTACGGAAAGACGCTCGATCGCGAAGACCTTTGCCTGCGGGAATGGCTGCAGCACGCCTACGAAGAAACGCTCGATCAGGCCAATTACCTCAAGAGATCAATCATGGAGATCGATGCCGTCAGCAATGAATGGCCGATCGACAAGGTTCTCCTTTCACCACGCCGCGCGGCCGATGAAATCGCCCGGCTCCGGGTAGGGCGAGGCCAATCATTTACCGAAGGAACATCATCATGACGGATAAGACGGATAAGGGCGCGTGGCGCTATTCCATCAACTACGGGCCGGAAGGCGAGGCGAATTATGCCAACGTATATGACGACCAAGGTGATCTAGTCGGCAACTTCAAGATACGACATGCCATTGCGGTTGTTCGCGGTGCCAACGCTATCGACCGGCTGGAAAGCGCCGAGCGGGCGCTGCGGGCTTCCATGCGCGCCGCCGAACTGGCCATCTTCGTGGTCCGCAAACAAGGCGTCATGCCAAATTCAAGTTGGTCGGCCGGGTTCAAAAAAGACATGGACGCCGCCCTCGCTCACCAACAGAAATATGGAGGCAAGACCGATGCGGATAACTGACGAAATGCTGGAGCGTTGCGCCGCTCTTATCGGCGGCGGATCGACCTTTAGCCAAGAGGATCGGATTGAAACGGCGCGAGCGATACTGGAAGCCGCCATGCCCGACCCGGTGACGGATGATCCGGTTGCTTGGCGAACCGTAGGCAAGAGGGGTGACCCTCTCTTCAAGACGGCAGTCTACGAAATTGAAGGCAACGCCAAGAAGGTCGCCGAGCACCCCGAAACACCTGCTGTCAGCTATGAACCCCTCTATTCCGCCGCCACAGTCGCCCGCCTGCAAGCGGAGCGGGAAACGCAAGCAAAATTGTATCGGCAAGCTCTTTCCCGTGCCAAGCGCGCCGAAGCCGAGCGGGACGAGCTAGAGCGCGCACACGATGTGACATGCAACGTCCTGGCGGACACGACCAGACAGGCCACCGCCGCCGAAGCCGAGATCAACAGGCTGCGGGAGGCGTTGACGCCGATTGTGCGGCTGATCGAGAGTGTCGATGCATACGCGGCGGAATATCTCCGCGCCAACCCCGGCGAAGGAAAAGCCGACGGCATGACTGACAATGAACTGGCGTCGCTTTTTGCTCCAGACAACCAAGCCTGCTTAACTGACGGCAAAATCAAAAGCCCCGTCAAAATCACATGGGGCGATCTTCGCGTGATCCGATCAGCCCTCAGCACAGAGGGGGATGGGCGGTGAGCGAAGTGGATCAGACACAAGCGGAAGAGCTTCTGAAGGCAGCGAAGAAGCTCATCGCTGCAGTCGACTACGACGTGAACGGTATTCGCGGGAAGGGCGGTAATGGTGGCCTTACTTCTACCGACACGATCCGAGCCGCGGACGAAGCGCGGCTTGCTATCTACCGATACGAGCGGAAAAAGAATGAAGAATGACGAACTTCCACCTATGCCGATCGGCAAGGTCGCCGAGCTTATCGGCGTGCCGCAAAAACTCCTTTCGCGCTGGCGAACAATGGGCGAGCTTGCGGGGATCGCCCCGCACCCGCAAAAGAAGCGCAGCAAGGCCGTGTGGGAGCCGGATGCGATAAGGGCGGCTCTTGAGCGAAAAAAGCGTCAAGAGGCGGCCAGGAGCCGCCCTGCCAAGCGATCCGGGAGCATTCCTAAGAAGACCCGATCCACAAGCCCAACTGTGCGTCAAATATTCAACGCGGCCGACGCAAAGGATATTCGAATGGTCGATATCCAGCAGGCGACAAGTCGCGGATATGACCTGATCATGCGGTGGCGCTACGGGAAGAACCTTCCCTCGATCGCGGCGGTGGAAGAGATGGCTGAAGCCTGCGGGCTTGAGATCGTCGTCCGCGAAAAATCAGAAGCGGAATAAAGCTGCGGCGCCCATCGTGGGCGCTAACCGCTCAGGACTAAGGCGCAAGGCGATCCTGATCACAATGATCGGGAAGCCTTGCCGCCGCATCCCCCTTGCCGCAGCCATGATGCGCGGGCGCTTGCTATAGGCGCGGACGCATAGCGTCGAAGCGCCAGCGCGTTTGATGAAGACGTGCCGGCTCAATGTTGCCCCCGCGCAATTTCGTTTCCTGCCAAGCCCTGGGCGATCGTTGAAAGCGCCTTGTCCCGCGCGCGGTAGGCAGTCGCCCGCGGCCAACCGAGATGGTCGCAGGCAGCATCAAACTTCGCCTTCTTCGTGATCTTGCATCTGATCCAGACGTGCAGGACGCGCGCCGGTCCCGGCTGCTCGCGGAGATACTGCGCCGGCCACCACAAGATGCGCTCGAATTGGCTGACACGGGCCGGGCTGTAAGCCCGGCGGCGGACGGGAGCATCAAGCTCGTCGATATCCGGCCATCCCTCAAGATCGCGCTCGGCGGCGGTAATCAGGAGATCGGGAAAACTGTTGATCCGGGTCGAGGGGCCGACAGGCCCGGCGGCAGCACGCGCCCATCGCACCGCCTCGACCAACTCTTCGCCGACGGCCTTTGGCGTCCAGACATCCTCAAGGCCGCGATGCGTGACACCGCGATTGTCACGCTGATAATTATTCATGTCACTTTCCCAATCTTCCATGAATTTTCCCGATATTTCCGCGTCACGACTGAAGGAGATCGAGAACATCATCCTCAGGCGGCAGATCATCCGCTTCGGCCGGTGGCGGCTCGACGTAGCTGTTCTCGATTTCGTTGATGCCGCGGATGCGGAAGTTGCGGACCTGCTTGCCGGTGAACCAGAGCCATGGCTTCTTCGATCCGATGATGCCGAATTTCAGCAAGCTCTTCGTCGCGCGCGACCAGCGCTGCCGTAGGCGCGCCTCTATCTGTTCGTCGGTCCCCGTCTCGGTTCCCGAGAACTTCTCCTTGTAAGCGGTTCGGACATCTTCCGACGCAACGATGAGAGCGACCTTTGGCGGCACAAGAACGTCTGAAGGGGGCATCACGCCCCGCTTCTCGATCATGTCCGCCAGGACGGTCAGGAACTCCCGCTCGGTATCATTGACCTTCCAGCCCTTGGGCTTCTCTTCGCCTGCCGCTTCTTCGGTTGCCTGCTGGCTGACGACCACGCATGAGGTAATCGGGTCGCCGTCGACATCTTCCCCGAGCGTCTTCTGTCGGAGCCGGAAGCGATGCGTGGCGCCACCGGGGCCAGCCTTCAGCTTTCGCACGCTCCAGAGGTTCGGCGTATCCGGCGTGGCGCCTGAGACCTCGATTTCGAAGTCGGCGGCGCCGTGCAGTGCTTCGTGGCCGCGCGGCCCGCGGCCGGCTTCCTTGCCCCCGTGGTGGACGCCGATGCACGCGACCTTGGTCATCTCCTGAAGCTTGCCGCAGTTGATGACGAAGGCACCCATGACTTCCGAGGCGTTCTCATTGCCGCCGGCCAGGGCGCGGGCAACGGTATCGATGACAACGACCTCGGCGCGGACGCCGCACCGTTCTTCCATCACGGCCGATATGCCGGCGATCTCTTCCGCCAGACGCTTCGTGTCGGCATCGCTTGAACGCATGTCGATCGCTGTCGGCAGGAAGACGAAGGGGATGATCTGGTCATCCTCGATGCCATGCTCCGCCCGCCAAGCGTGGAGCCTGATCTCGAAGTCTTCGCGGCCCTCTGCGACGACGTAAATCACGCCAAAGGGGCGCCCGCGGTATCCGAACCAGTCGGGCCGGTTACGGCCGGGAAGCGCCGAGGCTGCGCATGAAAGCATCATGTCGGAGGTCAGGAACGATTTCCCGCACCCCGGCGGGCCGTAGATGATCCCGAAGGAATTCGCGAGGATCAGGTTCTTGACCAGCCAGTCGCGCTGCGGCTTGTGCTTTCCGACCTCGTGAAACCATACGGCCCCGAAGCTTGACTTAAACTCTGGCAAGGCCGGCGGCTTCGCCGCGGCTGCAAGCTCATAAAGCTGCTCGATCGTCCCCCCGGCTTCGATCCAATCGAAGGCGTCGCCTTTCGGCTTGAGGTCAGGGAGTTCAAGGACGCCGATCTTCTCGGCCGTGCCCTTGAGCTTTGAAGCGACAAGCGCCGCATGCTCGCGGCCAGGGTCATCATTGTCCGGCAGGATGACAAGATCGGCACCATCGAAGTGCGGCGTCAGATCATCCCACCACTTCTTCGCGCCCATCGGGTTGCACGTCGCCGGCACGCCGAGATCATTCAGAGCGTCGGCCGTCTTCTCCCCCTCGACGAGGAAAACGCGATAGCCACCCGAGAGCGCTTCGAGAAGATCAGGGAGGCGGTAGGGGACCATCCGCGCCCCCTTGAGGCTGTAGACCCAGCCGTCGCGGCTGTCTTCGCCATCCTGCGCCTTGCGGCGCTGCATATAAGTCTTCTCAGGCTTGCCGTCTTCACCCAGGCGCCACGTCCCATCCGGCTTTTTGAATTGGTAGCGAAGCGTCTGGTAAAGGACCGCCCCGTTCTCGTCGGTGTAATCCCACGACTTCACAAGCTCCTTCTTCGCGCCGTCGGCCGGGTGCTCCTTCTTGCGGCCAGCCGGCTTTGCATCGCGGTTGCTCAGGGCTTGCGGGGGGCGATTGTCTTCGACGTGGAAGCCATGGCCGCGAAGCCAGTCGACGGCTTCCTTCCCCTTGCGCCCCGTCTCCCGTTCGATCAGGGCGATGACGCCGCCGCCCTCGTCGGCCGAGTGATCAAACCACGTCCCCTTGGTCGGATTGACCGTTCGGCCTTCCCCGAACCTTTGCTCCGAATTCGTGCCGCCTTTGCGCGGATCGCCCCACAACTCGGATGCGACCGCCATCATGTATTTGCCTAAGTCCTCGCCCGACGCGGACATCAATCAGTCTTTCTTTTTTGGCTTTTGGGTCAGTAGCTTCTTGATCTCGGGAAGGACCGGCGCGAGCCGGTCCAGGAATTTGCTACAGGCGAGCAAGACCTCGATCTCGCGAAGCTGCTTCTCGCTTGGCGGGTTGCCGAACTCCCGCTCTATGGCCCGGGTTGTGAAGCGCCGCCGAAGACCTTCTCCAAGGATCAGGTCCGACATCTCCGAAAGGCCGATCGGCTTCGAGGGCTTGAAGTCCTCGTTATCCTCGGGCGCTTTGTTGATACCGGGATCTGGCGCATCTTCGTCGCGCTCGGTGTTTTGGGCCGACATCAGCGATCCTCCGGTCAGAACGGGATTTCGTCGTCCATTTCCTGCTGGCCGTAACCGCTGCGGTCGTTCCTGCGACTTCCTTGATCATCGTCGTCGTCGCGGCTTCGACCGCCGCCGCCGCTGCCGCCGCTCTCTCCAAGCATGATCATGGTGCCGTTGAACGCCTTCAGGACGATCTCGGTCGAGTAGCGATCATTGCCGCCTTGGTCCTGCCACTTGCGGGTCTGAAGCTGCCCTTCGATAAAGACCTTCGAGCCCTTCTTGAGATACTGCTCGATGACCTTGCAGAGCCCTTCGTTGAAACAGACGACCCGGTGCCACTCGACCTTCTCGCGGCGATCGCCCGTATTCTTGTCGCGCCAGCTTTCCGAAGTGGCGATGCTCAAATTCGCGATCGGTCCATTATTCGACTGCCGCATTTCGGGGTCTTGCCCGAGGTTTCCGATAAGCTGCACGCGGTTCAGCGATCCCGCCATGGTTCAAAATCCTTCTTGTGTCTGACTGAAAAGAGAACCGGCCCCACGAGGGGGCCGGGAGTTAGGACCGGATGCCGCGGAGGGCTTCGGAGACGCGCCCGATATTGACGTTGAACTTCCGCGCAATCTCTTCGTAGGAGGCTTTGGAGTGGGCCAAGCTGTAAGCCTGGATCAGTACCTTGAGTTCTGGCGTCATCGGCTGGCTCGAGTTCGGCGCGCGCTTCTCCGGCTTGCGCCTGCGAAGATGCTCGGCAAGCACCGCAAGCTCGCGATCGTTGTGCTGTGCAGCCTTCTCGATCAGGCGATTTCGAATATCGGGTATCCGCATCTTGCTTCTTCGCCCCCGCGTTTCAGCGGCCGGCGATCCTTGTCTCGTGTGCGCGGTCGCGGATCGCCCAGGTATTGCGGGCGATCACGCTTTCATGGAGGGAGAGCCGCTCGGCGATCTCGGCAGTTGATTTGCCCTTGCGCCACATGACTGCGGCGATCTCGATTTGATGATCGTTCAGGCCTTCTGGGGCGGTCATAGCGGCGCGCTCACGAAGATCGCGAAGGCCATCATCAGAGCGCCATGCGCCATGTGATACGCCGCTTTGCCGTAGAGGCGATCATCCGCATCCCGCATGCCTCGACGGTGATCACTCCAGGCAAAGAGGACGAGGATGACAGTCGCCGCTATGCGCATCCCGTCATAAAGCGTCATTGGCCTTCCCCTTTGAATAGCCGGCCGCTCGGCCCGCAGGGACCGATAAGCCGCATCGCCAGGGCGTCGATCGAGAAGTCGATGAGCATCGGCTCGCCCGTCAGCGGGCTTCGCTCGAAATCGTTAATCTCGCCCATGACCTCGCAGCGATCGCGAATGTCGGTGTCCTCCGTGCGGACCGTCTGCCGGATCAGGCCGTGGACGATCGGCGGATCGCCTGGGATCGAGGTCGCGCGCGGCCGAAAGAATTTGCATTGCTTGCAGAGTTTCATTCGCCGTTCTCCTTGAATAGCGGCGCCTTCGGCGTCTGCAGACGCAGCTCAGGCACCTTGACCGCGGACATGAAGCTCCACAGAGCAAGCGCGTCCGCTTCGTCATCATTTTTGACGTCCCATCCGCGCCGCCGGCATGCGGCGACGACTTCCCGCTTCGCTTCTGCGCGCTTGAGGTTGCGCTTCCCGATGAAGAAGCCGCGCACATCGTTGGACGTGGCTTCCTGAAGGTCGTGGACGCCCATGCGGTAGGCCACGCCCTGCATGACGGCGGGGAGCCCGAAGAGAACTTCGATCGTGTGCCGGGTCGCCTTGCCCGATCGCAGACGGAAAAGCTCGGGCGCCTCGAATACAATCGTCCGTGGCCGGAAGGCTTGGAGGCGCGACCCCAGGAATTGGATCATCCCGCCGAAGATGGCTGCTTGCGACGAGCCATCCGGGGCGAGGCGAACCGAGCCGAAGCGCGGCTCTTCGCCCGGCTCACCCTCGGCCCACCCGCAATTGCTGGCGATGTCGAGGGCGAGGATTGATCCTTTCCAGCCACGATCTTGCATCAGGCGGCGCTCTCGATGAGTACCGGCTCGCGATGCGGATCAGTTGCGTCGAGAAGCGTCTGATGAAGAGGGGTGATCGAGATGAAGCTGTTGACGCCGAGGATCATCGGAACCTTGCGCGTCACGTGAAGCGTCCGGCTGTTGCGGCGCTCGCCTTCATACTTCAATCCCTTGATGCATCCGGCCCCATCGAGTTCTTCGAAGACTTCGTCGATATCCTCGCAATCAAACTCGACCGGCCACCAAACAAAGCCGGTGTGGCTCGGGATCACGGTCATTACGGACAAAACAATCATCGGGGCTTCTCTCTATAAAATTGGGGGAGCCGGCCGCGCCTGGGCGCAGCCGAAAAGTGATCAGTTGATCATCGAAGAGACGACATCATCGCCTTTGGACTTGGGCGGGTCTGTCTCGCGCTTATCAGCCTTGGTGACGATGTCGCGCATGACCTCGATCACGTCGGAGAAGGCGTCTTGCTGGTCGAAGAAGCCCATCTTGCCGGAGTATTCGATCAGGCAGCGCAGCGTCGCTTGTCGCTTGCTTTCATCGGACTTCTTGAGCCCGGTGATGATAGACAGGGCTTTGCGATCAAGGTTGTATCGCTCGATCGAATTCTTCGCATGCTGGCCCGCCAGCCCGTTGCTCTCGGAAGCCGCCTCCTTGTGGCGCAGGATTTCTCCAACGACCCGCTTCAGATCATCGGCTTTGACGCCACCCTTCGCTTCCTGCGAGGACGCGGCATCCATCTTTGCTCGCTTCGCCATATCGGCGCTCCTATGGTTGGATTTTGGGAAGTGCATCTGCCGTCATCGGCGGGAAATCAGAGGCGGTTACGACGCCAGCTTGCGCTTTCGCTCGCGGACATCGCTTTCAGAGAAACGCGGAATTCCTTCAGGCCAGGGGGTGTCTTCCGGCCATTGGTCGGAAAGTCGGCCGATCGTCCGGTCGAATGCGTAGGCCGTGAAGGTTTTCTCGCCGCCGATCAGGCCGCGATAAAAATACCCGTCTCCGCCGCAGACTTTGACGCCGATCGAAACGGGCGTGCGCCCCGTCGCTTCCGCAAAACGGTCAAAAAGTGTGATAAGCCAGCGCCGCAACTGCGGCTCAATAGGCAAATCGGCCATACGTTTCTCCAATCGGATGATGCAAATCGATTGGATTGTACCCTATTTTTGGGTTGGAAAAGTCAATAGCGGTTTTCAGAAAAATGGGATACATTGACAAATGCCGCTGCAGACGCGGCCGATAAAGATGGATACAGGGACAATGCAAGACAATCGAACTATTCAGGCTCGCATCCGCTCGCGAGTGGAAGACCTTGGACAATCTCCAATCACTCTCGCAAAATCTGCCGGCCTAGAGCGCGGCTACATCAACGATCTGCTTATTGGCAGAAAGAAAAACGTTCGCGACGACAAGCTTGCGAAACTAGCCAAGGCGCTCGACTGCGATATTGAATTCCTTACCGGAAGACAAAATGAGCCGAGACGCGATAGAGGCGATCGAATTCCTCTATACGGAATATGCGAAGCCGGGGCTTGGCGGCGAGTTCAGCCAAAAACCCGCGAAGACAGCTATGTTCCTATGCCACCTGACACAAGATTTCCTGGCTTAAGAAATCTTGCATTCGAAGTCCGAGGGCAGTCGATGGCGGGGGACGGGATTTCCGACGGAATGATCGTCGGCGCGATCGCTCGGGAAGATTGGGAAAATACAATCGGCCCGTTGCGTACCGGGATCACGGTTGTGGCCCGGGCCACGCGAGGCGATCCACCCGAGGAAGAGATTTCGCTTCGTCGCGTTCTAGTCGGCCCGACTGACACTAAGCTTATAACAAAGGCTGGGGATAACGATCTCGATTACCCGGCCCTCGTCTTGGGTGAGGGCGTTGAGGTAATCGCAGTGGTGACGCGAGCGGTGAAGCTTTTTTTAGACCTTGAGGCCGCTTGACATTTTCAATTCCCTTACGCGCATGCGTGCGCGGATATTTATTATTATATCTCTATAAGGGGGGAAGGGTTCTAACCCTTCCCCCCAATCTTATGAGACGTAGGTATATCTAGATACTGGTATCCGGGCTGTAGACGGGAAGCGCAGAAGCGCGTCCGACAATAGGGTTAAAAATTTCCAACGGAGGGGGTTGCATTTAGTTGGAAATCGTTGGATCAATCCACTTGTGACGCTTTTTAGTCAGATTTGGAGATTGATTGAATGAACGCCGTAGCCGCCCAATCCACCCTTACGCCCGAAAATCCGACCTCTTACGCGGTCGGCAATTTCCACAAGGGAGAAGTGCGAAGCGACCTGTCAAAACAGTGGATTGCCAGACCGGCAGACCAGCGCTTCCTATCCCTTTCCGACCTTCACGCATCCGTATCCGCCCGGGCCGAGCGCACCGAAGAGCATCGGATCATGAACAAGGAGGTCGAATTCTTCGCCCCGGACCCGAAGACCAAGGACGATACGAACAAGCTCTTCGTCGGCCTTCCTGGCGGGAATGAGATCGCTCCGACGCATTGGAGCTTCGGGCAGGTCGCCTCGCTTGCGCAGGCGCCCGCCGGCTACCTTCGGAAGCTTCCGACGCAGATTGTTGCCGATGCGGTCAACTGGGGCCTGCGCTACAATCGCGGCGTCGAGCGGATCAAGACATACTCGACGGGCGACGAGCTTCTCGCGGCTACAGGGCCGGACTATGGGCGCATCTTCGACCGCGAGGTTGTTGAAGCGGTCCAGCAGATAGCCGGAAACGGGACGGGCGATTTCCGATGGAAGGTTCCGGGTGTCCTCGATTGGCAAACCGGCCGCTACGACCCCGAGCATCCAGTCACGAAGGACACGACGACGCTCTACGCCAGCGATCGCGATGTCTTCATCTTCCTTGTCGACGACCGCAACCCGATAGAGGTCGGCAAACTGCCGAACGGCGACCCTGACCTGATTTTCCGCGGCTTCTACATCACGAATTCCGAGGTTGGAGCCGGCGCGCTGAAGCTTGCCGCCTTCTATCTCCGGGGGATTTGCTGCAACCGCCTCATGTGGGGCGTCGAAGGCTTCGAAGAGATTTCGATGCGGCATTCAAAATATGCCCCGAGCCGCTTCGTCGAAGAAGCGCGCCCCGCCCTCGCGGGCTTTGCCGAAGGATCGGCGACACGCCTTCGAGAAGGCGTCGAGAAGGCCAAGGCGGCGAAGATCGCGGCATCCGATGAGGAAGCTCTCGAATGGCTTTCCTCGCGCAAATTCAGCCGATCCCGCGCGACCGCGATCATGGAGACGGTCGAGAAGGAAGAGGGTCGGCCGGCGAGGACCGCTTGGGATTTTGCCCAGGGCATCAGCGCCGTAGCGCGGGACATTCCGCACACCGACGAGCGCGTCTCCTTCGAAAACGAAGCACGGAAAATTCTCGATCGCGCGGCTTGAGCGGCGCGCGTAGCGGGTCGGGTGAGAGCGGAAGCCTCCCTGTACTGAAGCCAGCCCGGCCCGCTTTTGATTTTGTACCGACGCGTGAGCGCTCGGCCGAGACGCTGGGCAATTCCAGGGAAGAGACCTTCGAGGAATAGATGCCAGAATTCATTGATCCAACACCGGAAATTGCGGAATTCCAACGAAAGCGGCTGACAGAAAGGATGGCGGAAGTACTGATCGAAACGGCCCCCGTGAGCGAGGACCATGCGCAAGCGGTTCTTCGCGCCGCCGGCTTCGACGACAAGGCCGTAAGGCTCCTGGCAAGCGATGCCTTGGAGCAATCTAGGGCGGCAAGACGGAGATGATCAGCGAGCCAGTCGAAGAGTACAGACCTGAGCGCGTATCGCGGGTGCAGAAGAAGATAATTCTCATGCCGCGGTGGGGGGTCAAAAGGGTCGTGGTCAAGGAGACGATGATCACCTTGTCCCGAGTTTCGCTGATCGACGGGCCGCGGGAAGCACGCCCCGCAGACTGAATTTTTAAGAGCCTTCAGCGGCCCCGGAGCGGGCCGCTCTTCAACCGGAAGACAACCCGTCTCCCCGGAACGGGGAAGCTATTGCGAAAGGAAAATTCGATGCTTTTCAAAAAGGGCGATGTCGTCGCGGTCGAGGCGACAGTCAAATTCGACCAGAGACCCGAGGACGATATCGTCTTCCTCGAATACAGCCCGGGCTCTCCGACGCCGGACAGGCTGAAGATGGTCCGGCCGAACCTTAAGCCCGGAGATAAGGTTCGCCTCATCGAGAAGTCTCGCTTTGGATGGGATGGCGTATTCGTCGCACAAAACGACGGGGTTGCATGGATCAGTTTCCCGGGAATTGATCCAGGCTATGACAATTTTGGACGGCCGCTGCCGGGCGACGCATCCGCGCTCTGCGACATCAAACTGATTGAACGAGCCCCATCTGCCGCGCCGACGGCAGCGGATGAAGCCGAACGCGCCGATCCGCCGCCGCCAGATGTTCGCAGCCTTGAGGCAGAAGCCGACAAGAAAGAAGACGAGATCGCGCGCTTGCGGGGCGAAGATTGATGCGCGGGACGATCGAGCACCCCGATGGCATCTACTTCGGCCTTGCGGATGAAATCTACCGCGCCGACCCCGCGCTTGGCTCTTCCGATCACAAGATGCTTGCCGTCGCCCCGGAGGCGTATTGGTACGGATCGCACTTCAATCTTGCGCGCCCTACCGACAAGGATAGCGCGGCCCGGGCAATGGGTCGGGCCGTCCATGCCGCGGCCCTGGAAGGCAACGATGCCTTCCGGGCGCGCTTTGTCCGCCGACCTGATGATCTTGAGCGGCTGACGGCGAAGGAGCGGGCGATCCTCGCTCCGCGCGGGGAAGCGGTTCTCCCTGGCGAGCAATATGATCGCGCGTCAATGGCCGCGAAGATGATCAGGACGCACCCTGATCTCGCGAACGCCCTCGATAACGGCTACCCCGAGGTTTCCGCCTTCTGGACCGTCGAGGTCGATGGTCATCCGGTGCGCTGCAAAGCGCGCTACGACTTCCTGAAGCCGCGAGCGATCGTCGACCTGAAGTCGGTCAATCCGCAAAAGAAGCCGCTTCCGTTCAAGGCGCTCTGCATCCGCGACATTCGCTCCTACCGCTACGGCGTCCAGGCGGCTGAGTATCTCGAAGGCCGCGCCCGCTTCGCCGGCTTCATCCGAGCCGGGATGGTGGAAGGCGATCCTGATCCCGAGTGGCTTGATGAACTCCGCAAAGCCGATGGCTTCGCCTTCGTCTGGATTTTCTGGGCGAGTGACGGCCCGCCGCTTGTTTGGTCCGGCGCGATGTCGCCCGGCAACCCTCTTCTCGAAGACGGCAAATCGATCGTCGAACAGGCCCGCCGCAACTTCGTGAATTTCCGCGACCGATTTGGGACGGACGCCGCGTGGATCGATTTCGAGCCGCTCGCGGAACTGACCCACGACGACTTCGAAGCTGCCTACGGGCGCCATTTTTGACAACGGAAAGGAACTGCAATGGATGACCCGAAGCACAACCAGCCGCCTTTGAGCGATCGGCTCTCAATCGAATACGAAACGCTGTCGGATCGCATTACCGACATCCTCACGCGGGCTCGCGATGAGGTTCCGCAGACCATCGAGGACGACGAAGGCAACGCCAAGGTCGGCGATTTCGTCCGAGGGTTCCGCGGCCTGATCCGCGAATGCGAGGACGCCAAGAAAGAAGAGAAGCGCCCGCATCTCGACGCCAACAAGACGATCGAGGACTTTTTCAAGGCGATGACCGAGCGTCTGATGAAGGCTCGCGAGGTCGTTGAAAAACGCGGCGACGCATACCTCAACAAGAAGGCTGCAGAAGAGCGGGCGCGCCGCGAGGAAGCGGCGCGGATCGCCCGCGATGAAGCCGACAGACGGATGCGGGAAGCCCAGGCGGCGGAAGAAAGCGGCCGGGAGGTCGCGGCCGACATCGCGCTTGCCCACGCCACTGAAGCCGACGAGCGCGCTCGTGTTGCGGAAGAAGCTTCCTTCGACAAAGCGTCCGACCTTGCCCGCACCCGCGGCCCGGGCGGGACATCGACGTTGGCAACGAAGTGGGACTTCGAGGTCCAGGCGATCGGCGATGTGCCGCTCGACCAGCTTCGCGCCTTCTTCTCACAGGCCGAAATTGAGAAGGCAATCCGCGGCTTTGTCCGGGCCGGCGGACGGCAGTTGAGCGGCGTCCGCATCTTCGAAAGCACGCGGGCGAGCTACCGATGAGCACGGCACAGAAGCTTCCTACGATCGGCCTGCTTTCGATCACGGATGGCCGGCTCATGGGCGATATCGGCACCGTCTACGAAGTGCTTTCGCACTTCGTTGGGCGCCCGGTCTTTACCCACGAAATCCCGAAATACGGGCGCCTCGCTAGGCCGATCATCCTCAAGGATTTCGAGCAACTTGATACGACCGACTGCCCGGATTGGCAGGCCGCTCGCGATTGGGCAGTCGCCCATTTCGGAGAAGAAATGGAAGTCCCGGCCGGATGGGCCGGGGTTTTGGCGGACGGGAAATCCCCGATCGAAAACCTCAACAACATCGTAGACGGGAAGGATTGAGCGCCATGGCTCAAAACGAACACATCACCGAAGACGGCGAGATCATCGAGACGACCGGCACTGCGCTTATGCAGGATGCCGGCACCGTCAGCGTTCTCGCGAAAGCCGAAATCGATACGCAGATTTCGACCGCCCGCCAATATCCCCGGTCAATCAGCCGGGCGATGAACAATATTCTTTCGCTGGCGACGCTCGACGAACAGACGGCCGAAGAATGCATCTACGCGCTGAAGCGCGGGGGCAAGCCGATCCGGGGTCCATCGATCCGGCTCGCGGAAATCATCGTCACGCAATTCGGCAACAACCGATCCGGCGCCCAGGTCGTCGACATCGATCGGACGAATAAGCTGATCGTCGCCGAGGGCTTCTTCCACGACCTCGAAAGCAACTCAGCAACAAAGGCGACCGTCTCGCGCCGGATCAGCGATAGGCAAGGGCGCATCTTTAACGACGACATGATCGCCGTAACCGGCAACGCGGCCTGCTCTATCGCCAAGCGCAACGCGATCCTTGCCGGCGTCCCGCGTGGCATCTGGCGCCGCGCGTTGGAAGCGGCCGAGCAGCTTATTCGGGGCGACGCGAAGACCCTGGTCGAAAGCCGCGACGCGGTGATGAAGGCTTTCGCGCACTTCAACCTTTCACCCGAACAGGTCTGCCAGATCATGAACGTCAATGGGGCCGACGACCTCGACCTCGACGATCTGGTCACGCTGCGGGCGATCTATCGCAGTCTGAAAAACGGCGAGCAGACGGTCGAAGAGCTTCTCCGATCGAAGACCGCCGCTTCGGATCACAAGGTTGTCGAAAACCCACTCGGCGACAAGCCGAAGGGCGAGAAGGCGAAGGAAGAAGAGCCCGCCGACCAAAAATCAACAGACAAGGCCACTGACGCGAAGAAGGAGCCGGAAGGCAAGAAGGCATCGGATAAGCCGGCCGACGAAGCGGGCGAGAAGGAGCGAGCCGAGGCGGACGGTCAGGAAGCGCAGAGCAGCGCGCAGGACGAAGCCGACGCCGACCAACTCGCTCAGGAAGAGGTCGATGCAGCTTACCTGAAGGGCGAAGAGGCGCGCGAGAAGGGGATGACCCCGAAGGCCATGCCGAAGGAGTACGCCGCCGCCAGCAAGAAGCGGCTCGCCGATGCTTGGACCGCCGGCTTCAAGGGCTGGGACATGCCCGAAGCGGAGGGCGAAGGCGATGAGTAAGCCCGCCGAGAACGTCACCGACTTCCGCAAGCCCTCGACGCCCGATGAGCGCGAAGACCTGATGCGCCTTCAGCTTAAGCGGACGCTTCAGGAGCGCGACAAGCGCATCCATGCGCTCAATCAGACCTTCGAGCGCAGCAAGGCAGGTTTCACCGAAGCGATCCTAGAAGCCGAGCGGGTCTATCTCGCGGAGAAGGCCGTCATTCAACGCCAGCTTCGCGACGCGGAAGACCGGCGGCGCCAGGGCGTCGAGGCAGAGCGGCGAATGGCTGAAGCCGCAAGCGCGGCGCTTTCCGCCATGAACCATCCGCGGGGCTGATCGGCGCTACCCACTCATCATCGACAGGAAAAAACAATGAGCACTCCGAAATTTGTCGTTTTCGACACCGAGACATCCGGCCTTTTCGTTTTTCGCGACAAGGCGACAAACAAGCCGGTTCCGGCTGACCATCCTTCTCAGCCACGCATGTACAGCTTCGCGGCGATCCTTGCCGATGAGCATGGTCGTGCCATCGATCGCAAGAAGCTTTATGTTCGGCCGGACGGCTGGACCGTCGCCGAATTTGACCGCCGGGCGATCGCTGAAGGAAAACGGCCGGCATCCGAGATCAATGGACTGAGCGACGATTTTCTTACCGAGCACGGCGTTCCGATCCGCGAAATTCTTGACCTATGGAATGGGTATGTCGACGACGACCTGATCGCGGTCGCATTCAATGCCCAATTCGATTGCAAGATGATGCGCGCCGAGCTTCGTCGCGCGGCTCTTCCAGATCGCTTCGAAGATACCCGCAACATATGCGCCATGCGCTCGCTCGATCCTTACGGCCGTGACGGGCTTCCGATCATGCGCGGCTTCGTCAAGCTTGCCGTTGCCTGCGAGTGGTTCGGCATCGTCAACGACAACGCTCACGACGCGATGGCCGATGCCGAAGCAGCGCGCGCAATCCTCGAAATAATGATCCAAGACGGTCGACTTCCAGACGCCCGCGTCCACTACGCGGCGGCGTGATCCCATGATGAGCGAAGAAGTTTCCAAGCACATAACGACGGTAGGAAGCACCGTCGTTCTGCAAGGCTCACTCCGCTACGCCGCCTACGTCCTGATGACGCTGATCGCGTTCGTTCACATGGACCGATGGGTCATGGCCCTGATCGAGACGCTTCAATAGTCGGCGCGGCCACAGCCGGCCGCGCCCAAAAATCACGCCAACCAGAAAGGACATTCAATGGCATCCGAGAACGGCATCGCAATCACGGTCAAGGGCTTCATCCCCATCGATCCGCATGACCTCGAAAAGCATCGCGACGCGATCGATGCGGTCGTCGAAGCCAAGACCGGCAAGCTTGAGACGCTCGCGTCCGTAGGCTTCCGCGTCGAGGAATTCAAAGCCGATCCGGTCAAGCGCCGGGGCCGCGAGGCGCCCGCCGAATAGACCGCCGCCACGCCGGCCGCGCTCTTGCGGCCGGCACCTTGGCCGACCGGAGGATGCCTCGATGACTGCCCCCGAATTCAGCGCGCGCGAGAAGCTTCAGGAGATCGAGCGCGAGATCAAATTCCGCCACCGGGTTTATTCGCGGGCGGTCCACAACGGGAAAATGAAGCTCGCCGATGCGCAGCGCAAGCTTCGGCTGATGACGGCGATCGCCGAGGACTATCGGCGTCTGATTGCAGCCGAACCCGACCTTTTCAACAGGAGTTCTTTCCATGGCTAGTGGCTCGCCAATCATCAAGGCAGCAAGAAATCTCGCAAAGGAGATTTCGACAATTCTCGAAAACCAAGATGCGACGTCTGTCGAAATAGCATTAATATTAGTCAACGCGGCATATTTGGTCGGCAAGGGGGAAACCCGGGGCGACGCGTATATCAATCTTCATTGCTTGAACTCTGATATCGCGGATGAAATTGACGGCCTCATGGCCGATCGGCTCCGGGGAGATGTCGAATGACAGCTTCCGCCTTTCCACTAGTTTGGCCAGAAACGATGCCGCGCGCTAAGGCGCGGGAGAAGGGTCAATTCCGCACCACGCTTGCCGGTGCGCTGAAGAACGTCGAAGGCTCGCTCGCCTCCTTCGCCCGCGACAGCGGTAAGAAGATTGAAGGGCTGGTGATCTCTTCGAACGTGACGCTCGGCGTGAACCGGCCCGACGATCCTGGCGTGGCCCTATGGTTCACATGGGACGGCCTTCAGGTCTGCATCCCGGTCGATCGATACTCGAGTGTCGAGGCAAACCTTCAGGCGATCCACCATGTCATTGAAGCCCGCAGGACTGAGCTTCGACACGGCACGCTCGCGCTTGTCCGCGCGACCTTTCAAGGCTTCCAGGCACTCCCCGCGCCGGCCGGTTTGCGCAAGCGATCGTGGCGCGATGTTATGGATTTCGGGCCGAAGTCCCTTGTGACAACCGGCGATGTCGAGAGCCGCTTCAAGGCGCTCTCCAAGCAGCGCCACCCGGATATGCCGGGCGGCAGCGATGTCGCCATGTCTGAACTGAATTCCGCGAAGGTCGAAGCCCTGCGCGAGATCGGGGGCGGCAATGGCTAAGCGCGAAGTTCTCGTATTTGCCAGCTATTGCGGCAACGACAATCCCGATTGCTCGGATCGAGCGCCTTGCCCGGACTGCCTTGCGATGAGCAACGTCTTCGAAGTCGAATTCGAGGGCGCAACTTACAAGCGGCTTCTTGCGCCGGGGCGTCCCGAAACCGACGAGTGGAAAGGGAAGCTCACAGCACTTCTGATGCCTCTCGCCGGCAAGCGCCCATTGAGTAAAACTCGGTTCGATGCCCTGGCGAAGCTCGCGGGCGCGACTTGGTTGATCGGGGGACGCGGGCAATGACAGACGTTTGGACTGCAAATAGCAGCGCTATTTACCCATCCGGCTATTCTCCGGTGAACCGGAAATATCAAATAGGCGCAGGCGATAAGATCACTTTCACTGCCGTTCTCGATGACGGAGAGGTTATCGAAGACGAAGGCACAGTCACCGTCCCCGGGCTCCGAAGTCATTTTGTCGATTTTAGTAACGGTCGAAGTTTGGAATTAATCGGCTTCCGATTTTCATTAAAAGAGGGGCGCTATACCTACAATGCCATCGCAGAGCATGCCGATATCCAGCACATATGCGGCCATACGCACAATCATTCTCTCTTCGGGGCATACCAAGAAAACGAGGGCAAAAAACGATGGCTGAAACGCCGGGTTTGTCCTCTTTGCTATTACGGGGCTGATCGCCCGGGGTCGGAATATGCGGTTGTTGATCGCGCAGAGCACATCATGGCCGGCCTCTCCATCCCTTTACCCGCTTTAGCGGGGACAGAGAAGCAAATCGCGTGGGGGAATACGCTAAGGGCAGAGCGCATCATTCGGTTGCGCGACCGTGTGTGCGCCAGTCTCTACGCTCCCGTCCTAAGCGGTTTGACGGAAAACGAAACGATTGCACATCGCTGGATCGATGATCGAGATAAATCTGACGACTATATCCTGAGAAAGATCATTTCCGGCATCGCGTGGGATGAGTTCGTCGCCGCAGGCCGGATTAAACCATCGCCGCGTTGTCCAGCAGATAATGGGGGCGGCGATGTCGAGCAATAAACTCGAATACAAGGTGCCGCCGCCGGCGCCGACTTCGCGGCGCGTCTACGTCCTGCCTGTCGAATTGGTCGAGCGCATTCACGCCTACGGCTTCGATCGCGGTCATCCGAGCGAAGTATCGGCTGTCCGAGAACTGTTGGAATGCGCTTTGAAGCCCCTCGGCTACGGGGGCGGCGATGTCTGACCGGCCTTGGTGGCTTTCCGCTGATCTAAACTCCCCGGCCTACCGCATGTGGCTGATCAAGACCGTCCTCGGCGACGGCTTCCACGTCGCGCTCGCCCCGCATCCAGGCGGGGTGAAGGTCTGCGCAATGCGCGAACTGCGCCGGCCGAAACGCTCCGCATGAAATCTCCGAAACCCTACCAATCGAAAGAAGAAGACCATGAAGGAATTGCTGATCGAGAATACCACCGCGATCGTTGCGGCATACGTCTCTAACGTCGCCGTCAATGCGAGCGACATGCCGGGCTTCATCGCCTCCGTCCACAAGGCGCTTGCCGATCTCGCAGAGGACAAGCCCGATGCGGAGAAGCCGAAGCCAGCGGTCTCGGTTGCCAAATCGGTGACCGAAAACGAGATCACCTGTCTCGACTGCGGCTCGAAGTTCCAATCCCTGAAGCGGCATATCAATGCCCATCACGGCCTGACCCCGGAAGGCTATCGCGCCAAGTGGGGGCTCGCACCGAACTATCCCATGACCGCGCCGGCATACGCCAACAAGCGATCAGCGATCGCCAAAACCATGGGGCTCGGGCGAAAGGCGGGAGTGTGATGCAGCTTGGCCTATTCGACACGCTGCGCAAGCCGCCGGTCACCGTCCCAATCGAGAAAGATGGGCCGGTCGTCCAGGGCGAGCCCGACGAGGTTCTTCGCCTTGAGCAACCCCGGATGGCTTGGGATCGGGCGACGATCGAACTCCATCGCCACACCAACGGCTTGTGGATGTGGTCGGCAAGTTGGAACGCTGACGGCAGCGGCGTCGGATACAGGGTCGGCCCGAAGTGGGGCCGCTTCGCCGAAAGCCGCGACGACGCCCTCTTCTATGCGGTCAAGGAAATTGAGGATCGGCTCTCGGGAAAGCCCGGCCCGGCCGCAAAGCTGATCCTTTCGTGGGCGAGGTCACTATGACCTACACCATCGATCCCACGCAGCCCTTTCCGAAGCGATGGCTCGACGCAAACGGCGAGCCGATCCTCGTCATGGGCGAGCCGGTCGAGGGCTATCTTCTGGCCCGCCGTCCCGGCTGCGCACCTTTCGCCATCAGCGTCAAAGACATCCTCAACTCTGGGCGCCATCCGCACAGGTTTGGGCCGTTCACGCTTGCCCGAAAGGGGCGCCGATGACCGGAAGGATGTCCCGAGAAGAATGGCAGGCATACATGAGCGACGCAGCGGCAGACTTCCGCGAGGCCTACAAGGCAGCGAAAGCCGAGTTCGGCCTAAAAGGCTTCATCCCGGCCCGGCTCCTGGCGATCAGTGGGCTCACGCTTGGCGACCTCGCTCGCTACGGGAAGATCGAGCAAAGCGGAGATTGCTACGCCCCGCGCCGGACGCGCAAGCGGGAGCGTGCGCGATGACCGCCATCACTGTCACATGGTCAGTTCATCTCGAAGGCGAGAACGCTTTCGTCTTCGAGAGATACACCGACTGTCATTTCATCATGAGGTTTGGCCCGATGCCGCGCGACTTCGCCGGCCCCTTCATCGATGAACGAAAAGAGAGATGGGAGGACGAAATTAAGGCTCGCCGCGGGGGTCGTCATGATTGATCGCCTTCAATGCTGTGTCCCGGCATCCCCAGGGGCGCTCGCCCCGCGCTCCGTCGAGCGCCGCGTCACGCCTTGGAAATCGTTATGGTTTAAGAGCGACCACTACACGCATGTCCGCATCTGGCAGGAGTTCGATGGCGTTCGATGGTGGCAGATGCACGAATGGCGGCGAGAGGACGGATCGTCATTTGCAGAAAACTGGATAATTGGCACGCGTGGGTGGTCGAAGAATGCGGCAGCGGCAACCGAAGCCGCGCCCGGAGATCGACCATCACTGACAGCCGATGAGATTGCCTATCTGATCGAGCGGCTGGCCGGGGTTAACGATCCGATTGGTGCATCTGCGCTTGCTAAGCTTGAGGCGATGTTATGAAGCGCCGCCGCCTCTCCCTTTCCGACAAGCTAGAAATCGTCGCCGCCCAGGCGACGTGCCGGCTTTGCAACGAGCCGCTCGGGCCGCTTGCCGGCGTCGAATATGACCACGCCCATGCCCTGGCGCTCGGCGGCGCGGACACGAACGACAACATGCGCGCCGTTCATTCTGACTGCCACGCGGTCAAGACGAACGGCAAGGGCGGAACGAGCTACGGCTCGGACAAGCACGCAATCGCGAAGGTGAACCGGCTGACGGCTGCACAGGAGGAAGCCCGGCGGCAGATGCTCGCGCGCGCTGACGGCGCCCCTGTGGCCCGCGACAAGCCAAAAACGAAATGGCCGAAGCGGAGGTTCGAGAAAAGGAGAAAGCATGATCCCGCGACCTGACTACTTCGTTCTAGGCGAGCACACGCTCGGCTATATCGACGCCCGCCAGCCGCACGTCTTTTGCATCCTGCACGCATCTATCCTGCGCGGCAGCACATTCGATCGCTTGGCCGGCATCACCTTCCTTCACCCCGAAATCGACACCATTCGGCCGGCGACGCCAGAAGATTTTGAGAGCTATCGCGTATGCTCGAAAGGACACCTATGAGCGGCCGCTTCGACAATATCAGCACCGCTGATCTAATCGCTCGCGAGGCGGAGACACGGGCCGAGGCATATGACCTGTTATGCGCGCTGCGTGAACGCCTCGTAGCCGAAGCGAAGGCCAAGATCGAAATTGGCTCCGTCTATCGTGTCAGTCACGGTCGCTTTGCCGGGCGAAAGCTTCTTGTAAAAGGCATCGGCGCCGGGGTCGCCGGTCTTGATCTCCGCGGGCGCAATCCGTGGGTGGTCTTCGCCTGGGGTCGGTTAAATGGCAAGAGCGCGGCAGGCGACGGCTGGACGATCCGCCCGCAGAACGTCGGGGTCGATAGGCTTGTAAAGCTATGAAGCGCGGCGCCTGGATAATCTGCGGCGGGCGGCACTATTCGAAAGCCGATCGCGTTTTCCAGATCCTCGATGCGGCAGTCGAGCGTCTCGGGCTCGCCTTCCTGATCGAAGGTGGTTGCGAAAGCGGGGCCGATAAGCTGGCCCGCGAATGGCGAGAAGCGCGCGGCGTACCGGGCAAGTCCTTCCCTGCCAATTGGCGCGACGTAAGCAGCCCGCACGCCTTGATCCGCGAGGATCGCTTCGGCCGTCGCTACAACGTTCTGGCTGGCCCCTGGCGCAATCGACAGATGATCGACGAAGGCGCCCCTGAAGGCGTGATCGCCTTTCGAGGCGGGGACGGGACGCACGACATGCTGGCGCGCGCCGAGCGCGCCGAAATTCGGACGATAAGGATCGATTGGGAATGAATGCCGCCGCTCGCCCCTTGCCGTTTGCCCCCCGCGGCTTATCCCGCGTCGAAGCATCTCGCTACATCGGCGTTGGACCGACCCTTTTCGACGAGATGGTCAAGGATGGGCGCATGCCAAGCGCGAAAAAGATCAACAGTCGCGCAGTATGGGACCGCGAGGAACTGGACGTTTATTTCGAGGCATTGCCTACTGTCGCCCCGAAGGGCAACGACCCCTTCGCATTCATGGACGATTGATAGGATGCGTCAGATGCAGATTGATCAGAAGTACATCATTCGGGAGAAGGATCGCCACGGCAACGTCCGCCTCTACTACCGGAAGAAGCCCGGCCCTCGGGTAAGGCTTCGGGAGAAGCCAGGGACCGCCGCTTTCGCCCGCGAACTCCTTGCGGCGCAGACTGCAGAAATGAAGCCAGGGGCAGGGCGCCCGCAACGGGAGAAGGCAGAGAAGGGGAGCCTGCGCGACCTGATCGTTGCCTATATGAAGTCGCCCGAATACGGCCAACTCGACGATCGGACCCAGCGCGTACGCCGGCAGATACTCGACCGCCTGTGCGAAGCCAAGCCGAAAGACCGCCAAGGCGTCCCGGCCTTCGGCCTTTGGCCCGTTGCGCGGATGCAGCCGCGGCACATTCGGGAAATCCGCGATGACAACGCCGACCGGCCGGAAGCGGCGAACGGCATCCTCAAGGCCCTGCGGCAAGTCTTCGCCTACGGCATCGAGGCGGATATCCGATACGTGAAGGGCAACCCTGCGCGCGAGGTCCAATACCTCAAGAGCAAGGGCGACGGCCATCATGCCTGGACGATCGAAGAGGTCGAGCAATACGAGCGCGTCCATGCCGTCGGCACAATGGCCCGCCTTGCTCTCGCGCTCCTTCTCTACACCGGGCAACGCCGGTCGGACGTGGTCCGTTTCGGGCCGGCCATGGTCAAGGACAACTGGCTCGTCTTCCGGCAGCACAAGAACCGCAATTCGAAGCCAGTCGACATGGCGATCCCAATGGTCGGGCCCCTGCGCGAAATCATCGATGGCACGCCTGATGCGGGCGACCCATGGATCAGGAATGAGTTCGGCGGGCCATACGGCCCCGATAGCTTCGGAAACTGGTTTCGTGATCGGTGCATTGAGGCAGGCGTGCCCGGGCGCGCGCATGGCCTTCGGAAAGCGGCGGCGAGCCGCCTTGCCGAAATCGGATGCTCCGACCGGCAGATCATGTCGATAACCGGGCACACGACATCGAAAGAGATCGACCGCTATACCCGGTCGGCGCGACAGCGTGTGCTTGCGGCTTCAGCGATGGATATGCTGACCGGAACGCCTGCGAAGCCGCACCTGAAGCTCGTATCGGGAGAGTAGCCGAATGCTGGAACTGATCATCGCGCTTTCAATGGCGGGGATGCCGCCGGTCTGCGAAGGCGGCGATCGCGCCGCCCGCCGGCTGACATGCATCGTTGATGGCGACACCGGATGGGAAGACGGCCGCAACTGGCGATACGAGGCGATCGATACGCCGGAAATGCCAGGGCATGCCGAATGCGAGCGCGAAGAGCGCCTCGCCTATGAAGCGCGCGATCGCCTGCGCGAGTTGATGGCCGGGGGATATCGGATCGAATGGAGCGGCGAGGTCGGCTACTACGATCGCGAGATTGCGACGGTCACGTTGGCCGATGGCCGGGATGCGGGGGAGGTCTTGATCGGCGAAGGGCTCGCACAGCCATGGCCGAATGAAGGAAATCGATGGTGCCTCAATCCATAAACGGGCCGCACCGATAAAAAGTGCGGCCAAAAAGCCCGCGAAGCAATTGATTTCTAATCGTTTCTGAAGTGATTGGTGCCCAGGGGCGGAATCGAACCACCGACACTGCGATTTTCAGTCGCATGCTCTACCAACTGAGCTACCTGGGCATCCGCGCCGTTTCCAGCGTGACGGGGCGGTTGGTCGGCCCGTCGAAGTGGGCGGGTTATAGCATCTCACAGACGGCTGTCCAGCACCCTTCACAAGGAAATTTGTTTGAATTTCAAAGCTTGTCCCAAGCACCGTCGTCGGCTTCATCGGGGCGGCTTTCCGCTTCCTCTTCCTCGCGAACGGGGATGGCGTAGGCGCCCGTCAGCCAGCGGTTGAGGTCGACGGATTTGCAGCGTTCGGAGCAGAAGGGGAAGGTGGCGCGTGCCGAGGGTTGGCCGCATTCAGGGCAGGGGCGCGGTTTGCGCAACGGGGTGACCTTGGCGCTTGCATCAGACAAGGATCATTCTCCCTCGAGCCAGCTGAAATGCACGTCGTAACCCTCGCCGGTCAAAAGGTTGACCGTCTCGTAGAGCGGCAGGCCGACCACATTGGAATAGGAGCCGACAAGCTTGACGACGAAGGCGCCGGCCAGGCCCTGGATCGCGTAACCGCCGGCCTTGCCGCGCCACTGGCCCGAAGCGAGATAGCTGTCGATCTCGACGCGCGATAGACGCTTGAAGCGCACGCGGGTCTCGACGATCGCCTGGCGGATCTTGCGCGACGGCGTGACGAGGCAAAGGCCGGTGAAGACGCGATGCGAACGGCCGGACAGCAGATAAAGCGCGTCGGAGGCCGCATCGAGCGTCTCGGGCTTGCCGATCGGACGGCGGCCAACGGCGACAACGGTGTCGGCCGCCAGGATGTGGTGGCGCGCATATGCGGGATCCGCCTTCACCGCCGCCAAAGCCGCTTCGCCCTTCTCGCGCGACAGACGCCGTGCAAGCGATCGGGGGTGCTCCGACTTCTTGGGCGTCTCGTCGAGTTCCATCGGCATCAGACGGTCGGGCTCGATGCCGACCTGGGCGAGGAGCTCGACCCGGCGCGGCGAGCCGGATGCCAGGATGAGTTTGTGCGAAATGGCCATGATTGCCCGTGCCGTGGGAAAATGGCGGCGCGGCTTGCGCCGGGTGGTCGCGCTATTTGAAGCGGTAGGTGATGCGGCCCTTGGTCAGATCATAGGGCGTCATCTCGACCAGCACCTTGTCGCCGGCCAGAACGCGGATGCGGTTCTTGCGCATGCGGCCGGCCGTGTGCGCGATGATCTCGTGGTCGTTCTCAAGCTTCACGCGGAACGTCGCGTTCGGCAGCAATTCGGTGACCACACCGGGAAATTCAAGAACTTCTTCTTTCGCCATATACTCGCTGTCTTTCTTTTGAGCGGGGCGCGGGAAGCGCCTCCCCGCAGATTTGCGCGGAAACTACACAATCCCGTCACCTTTGTGAACCGAATTGATCGGTCCGCCAGCGCGGGTCCGTCGAACTGGCCTGCAGCCTATTTCGAACGGTCGAACCGCTGCGCCACCATGGCCCGGATACGCTCGCGCACCTCGCGGTAGGCGGCCAGAATCTGATCCCGCGTCCCGGTCGCCACGGTCGGGTCGGGCGTCGGCCAGTAGACGACGTCGACGGCGTTCGTCCGCGTCAGTTCGAGCGCGCGGTGATGGGCCTCCGGCGCCAGCGTCACGATGATGTCGAAAAAGCCGTCCTCCAGATCGTCCAGCGTCTGCGGCTGGCGCTTGTCGAGGGAGAGCCCCACTTCTTCGAGCACGGCGTCGACGAACGGGTCGCGCTTGCCGGGTCTGACGCCTGCCGATGCTATATAGGTGCCGCTGCCGAGCATGTCACGGGCAATCACCTCGGCCATCGGGGAGCGGATCGCGTTCATTCCGCATACGAAGAGGATGGAAGCCGGGGCCTTGTCGCTGTCTTCGTCGGCTTTGTCGGCGTTCATCGGTGTCATCCGCGCCAGTGCAGCACACAAATGAGCGTGAAGAGGCGGCGGGCGGTCTGGAAGTCGACGCGGATCTTGCCATCCAGCCGATCCATCAGGGTCTGAGAGCCCTCGTTGTGGACACCGCGGCGTCCCATGTCGATGGCTTCGATCTGCGTTGGAGAGGCGGTGCGGATCGCCTCGTAGTAACTCTCGCAGATCATGAAATAGTCCTTCACGATGCGCCGGAACGGGGTGAGCGAGAGAATGTGGGTGGCGACACCGCTGCCGCCTTCGGTCGCGATTGCGAAGACAAGCCGCGAATCGACCAGCGACAGCTTCAACCTGTATGGCCCGCCCTCATGGCCGACCGGCTCGAAGCGGTTGTCCTCGACGAGGTCGAATATGGCGACGGCGCGTTCGTGTTCGACGTCCGGCGTCGAGCGGCCGATCGTATCGTCCAGTTCGACATCGGAGAGTCGGAACGCGTCCTTGCCAGTCATCATTCCCTCGGAAGGTTCAATCTTATCGCAACCGATCGGGCGTGCGCGTCGAGGCCCTCGGCTTCCGCCAGGGCAATCGCGGCCGGGCCGAGCGCGTGAAGCTGGTCGGGGCCGAGCCGCAAGACGGACGTGCGCTTCATGAAGTCGAGAACGGAAAGGCCGGAGGAAAAGCGGGCGGAGCGGGCCGTCGGCAGGACGTGGTTCGATCCTCCGACATAGTCGCCGATCACCTCGGGCGTATAGCGGCCCATGAAGACCGCACCGGCATTGCGGATCTTCGGCAGCAGCGTTTCGGGATGCTCGACGGCCAGTTCCAGGTGTTCCGCGGCGATGCGATTGACGTAGGGCAGGGCGGTCTCGATATCGGGCACGGTGATCACCGCGCCGAAATCGCGCCAGCTGGCGGCGGCGCGCGCGCGGCCCGAAAGTGTCGTCAACTGCGCTTCCACGGCCTTTTCGACGGCGTCGGCCAGAGCGGGCGTGTCGGTGATGAGGATCGACTGGGCCGCTTCATCGTGCTCGGCCTGCGCCAGAAGATCGGCGGCCAGCCAGTCGGCGCTGTTGTCGCCATCGGCGACGACGAGGACCTCCGAGGGGCCGGCGATCATGTCGATGCCGACCTTGCCGAACACCTGCCGCTTGGCGGAGGCGACGAAGGCGTTGCCGGGACCGACGATCTTGTCGACCGGGCGGATCGTTTCCGTGCCGTAGGCGAGGGCGGCGACCGCCTGCGCGCCGCCGATGCGGTAGATCTCCGTGATGCCGGCGATGGACGCGGCGGCAAGGACGGCCGGATTGATGGCGCCGTCGCGGGCCGGCACGACCATCACCATGCGTTCCACACCGGCGACCCTGGCCGGCACCGCGTTCATCAGCACCGAACTTGGATAGCTCGCCTTGCCGCCGGGCACATAAAGGCCGACGGCTTCGATGGCGCTCCAGCGCGAGCCGAGGCCGACGCCGAGATCGTCCAGATATTCGTCATCTGCAGGCAGCTGGCGCGCATGGTGCGCTTCGATCCGCCGGGCCGCGAGACGCAGCGCGTCCAGCGTTCGCGCATCCACCGCGTCGATGGCTGCATCGATCTCGTCCTGAGGAACGGCGATTCCCACTTTGTCCAGATCAAGCCCGTCGAACCTGGCGGTCAATTCCTTCAAGGCATCATCGCCACGCGTGCGCACGTCGGCGATGATCGCACCGACGGCGTCACCGACATCCTGCGAGACTTCCCGTTTGGTCGCCAGCAGGGCGGCAAATCGGGTTTCGAAATCGTCATCGGCGTAATCGAGGCGGATCGGCAAGAACGGCTCCCCTTGGGCGTGTGATGTACCAGCGCGCTTTTCTCGTTAAAGCAAAAAACGGGGTGGAGTGCGAGGCGGCGATGGCGAAAGAGCAGGATCAGGCGGTGTCGGGATGGCGCGGCTTGTGGCGGGTCTCCCAGGCCGGACCAAGATCGGACAATTGCACCTCGATGCATTCCACCTGCAACTGGATTGAGGCGTCGTCGGAGAAGATCAACTCGATCTCGCCGCCGGGCGATCCTTCGATCGCGTCGGGAAAGAACTGCACCGTTAGAAGAGAAAGGACCCGTTCGCTTTCGGTTCGGTCGAAGCCGCGCGAGCGCACTGCCATCACCCGGTCGAAATGCATGGCGGCAAGACGGCGCTCAAAGCCGCGGCGACGGCCGCCAGCGGTTTCCCACACGAATCGGTTGGCCGTCAGCGCAAACTGATGCGTGCGCGCGTCATAGCTCAGGTCCTTCGCCTTGGCGACAGCGTCCTGCATGTGAGAGGCGAGCACGTCGAGATCCTCGCTGTCTAGGGCCATGAGCTTGATGAGGTCCATGAAGTCATTCCACTGCAAATGCCGGCGTCGGCGGGTTCTATCCTGGAGTTCACATAGGATGACGGCGGGCAATTCGCAACGCGTTGCAGGTCCAGCGGGGCTGGCGGGGAGTGAGCCGAGAAGATGCGTGGAGCCTTTGTCTTGCCCTTCGCCATGGCTCCGGGCGTTCGTCACTGAAATCGCGATGCGATTTCTGACCTTCGGTCATCGCATGCCGGTCCCCTCACCAGCGATTTCCAAGGACTTGGTCTTCGCCCAAGCCCAGGAAATCGCGTCCTCTCCCACAAAGGGGAGAGGTGAAAATGCCGCGCTCTCCTCGTGTCACCTCTCCCCTTCGTGGGAGAGGTTGCAAAATCAGCGCTTGGCGCAAGCCAAGTGCTAGATTTTGCTGGTGAGGGGGTCGCGATGCCGCGGCTTCGCCCGTTCGGCTCCCGCACACGCCTTCTGCCCGGCACGGCCTTGTCCGCCCGGTGGATGCAACAGGCAATCTGGATACGGAGCGCGAAGACCGTGCCGTGATGCAGATTGGATGGAGATGGCGCGGGTTTCGCGCTCCGTTCAGCGTTCTGCGAGGGGTCTCCCCCTCTCCGGGCAGGTCGAAGCTCTCTGCGTCGACCCGGGTTCATGGCGGGTGTCGGCCCGCGAAAACCCGAGCGACTTGCATGAGCACGCAGTCAAAGCCGGTCATAGTGCCGGCGGGAGCCCTTTTTGCCCGGCTCCGGGCCACAGCCACGTTAGCTGCGACCGGAAGCGCCGGTCCTTTCCCGCATCCGAACGTCTCGCGAATACTTCCAGCCGGAAAGGACGGGGTGAGTATGCCACGAGTTCGAGGGGCGGGGGAAAGGGGGATCAAAACAGGCGGCGCGTCTTCCCCCATCGGGGTTGGGCGGTTGTGCCGAGGGTGCCTTGCTGCCGGACGGCGTGAGCGGGCGCGGCGGCCGCGACAGCGGCGATCGCGCCGGTGGCGGCGCGGCCCGCCATGGAGGCGATGCGCGCCTTGAAGTGGAACCCGCGAAGCATGGATGCGGGGATGTCGCTGTGGTTCTGGGATGAGGGGATATGGCAGCCGGAGTGAAAGCCTCCTTGCGGATCGGCGCGCCGATGACGGACGGATCGCCTGCGTTGCAAAGCAGATGGGCTCTCGCGGTGAGGTTTCGATCGTTCGCCTTTACGCCAGGTCGGTGACTAACCGGAGATGCGTTCGATCTCGGCGCCGCAATTGGAGAGCTTTTCCTCCAGCCGCTCGAAACCGCGATCGAGATGGTAGACGCGATTGACGACGGTTTCGCCTTCGGCGGCAAGGCCGGCGATGACGAGGGAGACCGAGGCGCGAAGGTCGGTCGCCATCACCTGGGCGCCCTTGAGGCGCGCGACGCCCTCGACGGTCGCCGTCTGTCCCGATAGCGAGATGTGCGCGCCAAGACGGGCCAGTTCCTGCACATGCATGAAACGGTTCTCGAAGATCGTTTCCGTGATGTGGGCGCGCCCCTTCGAATGGGTCATCAAGCCCATGAACTGGGCCTGCAGATCGGTCGGGAAGCCGGGGAAGGGATCGGTCGAGATATCGACCGGTTCGATGCCGGCGCCGTTGCGCCTGACGCGGATGCCGGCATTGGTGGGCGTGATGTCGGCGCCGGCGGCGCGGACCGCGTCGAGCGCCGCATCGAGGAGGTCGGCGCTGGTGTTCTCCAGGAAGACGTCGCCGCCCGTCATGGCGACGGCCATGGCGTAGGTTCCGGTCTCGATCCGGTCCGGCAGGACCCGGTGGCGCGCGCCGGACAGGGAGGTGACACCTTCGATGACGATATGTCCGGTTCCGGCGCCGGATATCTTCGCGCCCATGGCATTGAGGCACTTGGCAAGATCGGCGACCTCCGGCTCGCGCGCCGCGTTCTCGATCTCGAACGTGCCGTTGGCCAGCGTCGCGGCCATCATCAGCACGTGGGTGGCGCCGACGGAGACCTTGGGGAAGCGGTAGGTCCCGCCCTTGAGGCCCTTCGGCGCGCGGGCGTTGACGTAGCCGCCGTCGATGTCGATCTCGGCGCCGAGCGCGGAAAGGCCTTCCAGAAACAGATCGACCGGTCGCGTGCCGATGGCGCAGCCGCCCGGCAGCGAGACGCGCGCCTCGCCCATGCGTGCCAGAAGCGGGCCGATGACCCAGAAGCTGGCCCGCATCTTGGAGACAAGCTCATAGGGCGCGACCGTGTCGACGATGTTGCGGGCTGTGAAGTGGATGGTGCGGGCATAGCCCTCGCCCTGGCGCTCGCGGCGGCCGTTGACGGCGATGTCGACGCCATGATTGCCGAGGATGCGCACCAGCTGCTCGACATCGGCAAGGTGCGGTACATTCTCGAGCGTCAGTGTGTCGTCGGTCAGGAGAGAGGCGATCATCAGAGGCAGCGCGGCATTCTTGGCGCCAGAGATCGGTATGATCCCGTTCAACTGGTTTCCGCCGACTACCTTGATGCGATCCATGCCATCCACGGGCCAAGGCCCGTCCCCTGTTGCGCAGCGGCCGAAGGGCCGCGCTGTTTCATGACGCGCCGGGCAGCATTGTGCCGCGGGGCGCGTTGCGAACTGATCAAACCCCAGCGGCTATGGGCGAATTGCGAGGATATCAAGACCGATTCGATCATTCGGCAAGCCTCGCACCGAGCGGTGCGAAAAAGCAACAGGTGGCGGCTTCACTCGTCCTTGCCGGATGGGGCCGGTGCGGCGGGCAATCCTTCGCCCTCTTCCGCCTCACCCTTGCGCCGGGCGCGCTGCTGCGCCTTTCGCTGGCGCAAATTGCTGCGCAGGGCGTTTGCAAGCCGCGCCTTGCGCCGCTCGTCACGCCGCCTGACGTCCTCACCGCGTTTGTCGTCGTTGCGATCGTCGTTCATGGCGCTCGGCATAACCCGAAAAGTGCCGCGCGGCCAAGCACCCGGATCGTTACGCCAACGGCAAAAAAATGCGCGGTGCGGGCGCTTGCACTCCCGGTTCAGCTATGGCAATACCCGCCTGCCCGCGCACCCAAGCGCTTTCGCTGCCGTAGCTCAGGGGTAGAGCACTCCCTTGGTAAGGGAGAGGTCGAGAGTTCAAATCTCTCCGGCAGCACCATTTCAAGCCATTTCTAGCAGCGCTCACCCCTCGCCGGTCTGCGGCAGGGGGTCTGCTTTCGATGAGAAGGCCTGGGGCAGCTGTCGGATGAAGACGGGTGCGGCAAGAGCGATGCCGACGAGGGTGACATAGAAATCCGGAGCGACGAGCAGGATCGCGGCGAGTGCCAAGAGGACATGCTCGTAGCGGTAGAGCGGGGCGAAGAGCCAGCCGGTGAAAGCCGCCGACAGCACCCATATGCCTGCCATCGCGCCTGCGGTCGCGAGAATGAACGCACTCCAGGTGAAGCCGTCGACGACGATCAGCATGGAGGGCGAGAAGGCGAATACGAAAGGCACGAGCGCCTTGCCCATGCCGAGGCGGAACGCGGTGTTGCCGGTCTTGAAGGCGTTGGCGTCGGCGATGCCGGCGGCCGCGTAGGCGGCGAGCGCCACCGGCGGGGTGATGTCGGCCAGGACGCCGTAATAGAAGACGAAGAAATGCGCTACGAGCGGCTGTACGCCGAGCATGGAGAGGATCGGCGCGGCGACGGCGATCATGATCAGGTAGTTCGCTGTCGTCGGGATACCGCAGCCCATGAGGACGCAGACGATGGCGGTCATGATCAGCGTGAAGAGCAGTGTAAGGCTGCCGACCCCGATGATCTCGAACGGCAGGACCGCGAGCAGCGCATGGACATCCTGGGCCCACCCGGCGGCGACGCTCGTCACCATATAGGCGATCTTGAAGCCGACGCCGGTCAGGGTGACGACGCCAATGATCACGCCGACCAGCGCGGCGGCCGCCGTCACGGCGAGCGTATAGCGGGCGCCCAGGACGAAGCTGTCGAAGATGTCCCTGATCGTCTGGCCGAGAGACTGGACGAGGCCGTGCCGGATGATGTTCTGAATGGCGAGGACGAGAATACAGGTCGCGATGCCCCAGAAGGCGGCGAGATAGGGCGTCTTGCCGGAAAGAAGGATGGCGACGAGGACGAAGAGCGGCACCGTCGTCAGCCAGCCGGCCTTGAAGACGGTCCAGGCGACGGGCAATTCGTCCTTCGTCAGGCCGCGCAGCCCGCGCCGGCGGGCTTCCAGATGCACCTGCACGAGCACCCCGAAGAAGTGCATGAATGCCGGAACGAGGGCCGCGGTGAGAATCGTCGTCAATGGAACGCCGAGATACTCGACCATCAGGAAGGCGACCGCGCCCATGACGGGCGGCGTGATCTGGCCACCGGTCGAACTTGCCGCCTCGACGGCCGCCGCGAAGTGGCGCGGATAGCCGATGCGGATCATCGCCGGGATCGTCAACGCGCCCGTGGTCACCGTGTTGGCGATTGAGGAGCCGGAGATCGATCCGAGAAGAGCGGAGGACAGAACCGAGACTTTTGCCGGGCCTCCGGCATAGCGGCCGGCCAGCGCCGATGCCAGATCGATGAACAGCTGGCCGAGACCGATGCGCATCGCCATGACGCCGAACAGGACGAAGTGGAAGACGTAGGTCGAGATGACGCCGAGCGCGGTGCCGTAGATGCCCTGGCTCGTCAGATAGAGATGGTTGACGATATTGGCCCAATCGGCGCCCGGATGGGTGAGGACGCCCGGCATCGACTGGCCGAAATAGGCGTAGGCGATGAAGAGGAGGGCGATGACCGGCAGCGGCCAGCCCATGGCGCGGCGCGTGGCTTCCAGGAGCACGCCGATGAGAACCGTGCCCATGATGATGTCGATCGGCAGGGGAGCGCCGACACGGAAGGCCAGATCCTCGAAGATCCACGGCACATAGAAGGCGGAGACGATCCCGGCGATGGCCAGGGCCCAGTCATAGAGCGGCAGCCCGAGCGGGCTGAAAATGCCGCGGCCCGGATCGCGGCCGGTGCCGAGGGCACTGAACGAAAGGTAGATGAGGCCGAGCGTGAAGGCGAGGTGCAGCCCGCGATGTGTGGTGGCCTGGGGGATGCCGAAACCGGCCGTGTAGAAGTGGTAGCACGACAGAAGGAACAGCGCACCGGCCGTAAACCACGTCAGGGCGGGGCTCAGGCGCCGGAACCGGACTTCCGGATCATAGCGCTCCTCGAGTTCCTTCATGTCAGCTTCGCTCATCGCGTCGCTCTGTTCAGCCGTTCGGTCGTTCATGGCCTTCATCCCTTCGCGCGAGCGGTCGAGCCGGCCCTTGGGAGGGCCGGCCCGCTGTCGATCATTCCTTGATCATGCCTTCTTCGCGGTAGAACCGTTCGGCACCGGGATGAAGCGGGATGCCGACGCCATCGAGCGCGGTCTCCATCGTGATCTCCTTGCCCTTCTGGTGGCCGGCATCGAACTGGGCCCGCGTGTTGTCGTTCCACAACGCCTTGGTGATCTCGTAGATCAGGTCTTCGGGCTGGTCGGCGCTCGTGACCCACTGGGCCCCGACGGAAAGGGTCGTGACCTCGCCATCGACGCCCTCATAGGTGCCGCCAGGAACGATGTTCTCGGCGAAGAACGTGTATTCCTCGGTGATCGCGCCTGCCTCGTCACCGTCGATCGGTACCAGCACGACGTCGTGCTGGCTTGCCAGTTCCACGATGGCACCGGCCGGGAACCCGCCGACGAAGAAGAAGGCATCCATCGCGCCGTCGCGCATGCGCTCGGCCGCCTGGTCCGGCTTGAGGAAGGCCGCTTCGACGTCTTCTTCGGCCAGGCCATAGGCTTCCAGGATGATGCGGGCATCGACCAGCGTGCCGGATCCGGGCTCATCGAGCGATACACGCTTGCCGGCCAGATCAGCGACGCTTTCGATGCCGCTTTCGGCGCTTGCCACGAGGTGGATGGTCTCGGGGTAGAGGTTGGCGATGGCTCTCAGATTGTCGACAGCCTCGCGATCTTCCCAGATTCCCGTGCCCGTCTGAGCCCAGGTGGCGACGTCGGACTGGGAAAAGCCGGATTCAAGCTGGCCGCCGGCGATCGCGTTGACGTTGGCGACCGAACCGTTGGCTGCGAGCGCCGTGGCGATCAACCCCGGAACGCCGCAAGAGCCACCTTCTTCGCAAGGACGCGAGCCCGGCGGGTTGGAAATGGCGTTGGCGATCAGTCCGCCGATCGGATAGTAGGTGCCGGCCGTGCCGCCGGTGCCTATGCGGAAGAATTGCGGCTCCTGTGCCGCAACGTTGGTGATCGCTGCCAGACCGAGCGCAACTGCGCCGGCGAGAATGGATATGCGAGGGATCATGTTGCTCTCCTTTGCTCCTCCGTTTCACAAAACAGGATCGCGGGCCGGCGAGCAATCGTCCGTTGCCAAATGGATGAAATTATTCACGATGTCTTTGCAAGACACCGCGGTGAGGCGTCAATCCGGCGCTCCGACGGCACCTGCAGCGGGGCGCGTGCGCTCACCGGGGGATCGCGTGTCCGCAGACCCATCCTCGGCGGCCTTCGGGGCTGGCGGCGATGACCTGGCCGGCGCGTCATAACTGCCCGGCCCCGGCGCCGGACGGGTGCGCACCGCGCTTGGCGGCGCGCTGGCGATCGCCTCGTCGGACTCAAACCAGGAGCGGGCCCATCCGGGCACGGCGCATTCGTAGAGATAGGATACCATGCCCTTGGCCTCGGCCTCGTCGGCGATATCGTCGGCGAAGCGCTGCATTCCGTAGCGGTAGCCGCTCTTCAGCGCATATTGACCGACGCAACGATAAACGCGCGTCTGAATCAGAAGGTTTTCCCGATATTGCCAGGCGAAACCGGCAAAGCGCAGGGCCATGGTGTAGCAGGCGTTGTCCTCTCCGCAGGCGCCGCTCAGTGACGTGGTGAGACGCTGCATCCAGCCGGCGCGCTCCTCGGTCGGCACGTCGTCGCCCGGCGTCGCGGTCGTCGCGCAGCCGGCGAGAAGGAGAACGGCGATGAGTGTGGCGGCGCGCCGGATGGGACGTCTCTTTCGGTCAAGGCAGTGCAGATGGCTCGGTGCCTACCTCGCCGGTGAATGGGTCGGCGATACGGCGAAGAGATGGCGCGTTCGCGGAAATAGGGCGCAGATGCTCACGAAGCATTTCCAAATGACGCCAAACGTTCGGCAACGCGATGGAGGATGGCTCGTTCTTGTGCCGGGACGTTTCACAAAGAAAGGAAATAACCCATGAAACGCTTTGGAAAGACGCTCACCGCCTCTCTCATCGCCGGCTCGCTGCTGGCAGGGCCGGCCATTGCGCAGACCGTCATCGTGGAAGAGGCCCCGCAGACGCTGCCAGCGCCTGTCGAGGCTGCGCCGAGTGGAAGCGTGGTGATCACCACGGAACAGGTACCGGAAATCCGCCGCGTGTTCGTCGAAAGCGCACCTGAGCCGGTGGCCGTCGATTTCGATGTCGTGACCGGAGCGGTCGTGCCGGACACGGTGACGGTGCAGCCATTGCCGCAGCCGGTCGTGGAACTCGTTCCGCAATATGAGGGCTACAACTACGTCGCGCTGCAGGATGGCCGCTATGCGATCGTCGAGCCGGCAAGCTCCGAAGTCGTCTACGTCCTGGCCAATTGACGCCAACCCGGCGATCGGCGCGCCCGCGCGCCATCCACACCGGACCAGCCCGCCGCGCGCGCCGTGGCGGGCTTTCCGCGCGGCAGAAGGGACGGGAACAATCGTCCACCCCGCAGGTTCGGTGCGCACCAACAAAGAGGAGGACCTGAAGTGATGCGAGACAAGACCGGCCTGACCGTGACGGCATCGCTCATCTTGACGGCTGCGTTCGTGCTCGCCGTGCTCTTTGCGCTACGCCACAATCCATTCCACTGATCCGATCGCTCTTTTTCTTGGCGGCCGGTAAAGCGCAAGCAGCAGCTATCCCCCTAGATCGCGCATGGCGATCGCCAGGATGACAGCGTGAAGACGGCTCTTCGCGCCGAGCGCATCACGCGCTGAATCGAGTTGGCGCTCGACGATATGCGGTGGCAATTCGAGTTCCCTTGCAATGGCCGGCACATCGCGGCCATTTGCGAGAAGCGCAATGCATTCGCTTTCGACGACGCTGAGCGAGCGTCCCGTCTCGGACATCTTGGGCATGAGCAGCTTTCAGGGTATATCGTATCGGCGTTCGGATCCGGGCCCTCGAAGGCAGGTTCCCGGAAGTTTGACGCACGCGATTTCTATGATCGGGCGGCGTATATCATCAAACGCTGCATCAGCCTTTTTCCGGCGATGCCATTGATTTGTCCCACCGCGCGTTTCGTCAGCGCTCCCCGCCATTGCGACGCAATTGGGAGGGCGATCGCTCGAACCAGCGATATGCGGCGCGGGTCAAGGCGCTCTGTTGCGAAAAGCCTAATCTGCGGGCGACTTCCGACAGGTTCGTCTTCTCATCCGACAAGAGGCGCCGGGCAAGTTCGCGCCGTGTGGTGTCGACGATGTCGTTGACGTTCATGCCCTGATCGGCGAGCCGGCGCTGGAGCGTGCGCGGGCTCATTCCGACATGGGTCGCCATCATCTGGAGCGTCGGCGTGCCTTCGGTCAGGTGGTCGGCAATGTGCAGGCGCAGCGATGTCACAAGGTCCTGCTCGGCCGGCGAGGGACGGTGCATCGACTTGCATTGGGCTTCCATCAATCGAAAAAGCTTGGGATCGGATTTCGGATTGGTGGCGTCGGCGAGGAGGCGAGGAAAGACGATCTCGTTGACGGGCGCGAGAAAACGCAGGTTCGGGGACAGGCGGGCGCGGAACGGGACGATGTCGTTGGGCGGCGGGTGCACGAATCGAAACCGGGCGTTGCGCACCGCGGTTTCGGAAATGCCGCGCAGGCGCGCCACGTATAGGCATGTCAGGAAGTCGACGAACTGGTCAGAGCGCAGCACCGGCGACGGCGGCGCCCAGGACAGGCGGACCTCGCGTGTGTCGACGTGCAGCCGGAAGTGATGCGTATCCATGACCACCTGGACATGACGGACGGCGAACTCCAGCGCTTCCATGAGCGAGGGAGCCGTCATGATCCCATAGCCGTATGCGCCGCTCATGCCAGGCTCGTATGCGTCGGCCGCTTCGAGGCCGAAACTCTCGCGGCCCGAGAGCGTCGCCAGGGCATCGAACAGCCGGCACATGCGATCGAGGCTGACATGAACGGAGAATTCCGTAAAACAGGTGGGGTCGAGACCGACCGTGCGTGCGAGCGGTTCAAGATCAAGGCCAAGAGTGCGCGCACGCTCCGGCAAGGTCGCGCCGAGGGATGCTGCGACCTCGAACCGGTCGATAAAGCTGGAAGCTTTCTTCATTGTGGCGCGCGCGGTCAAGTTTTTGGCGCCCAATCCTAAGTCGACACAGTATTGGCTGTCGAATGAAAAGTGCATCTCCCTGCCGATCTTGTGTGGAGACAGCAAAAGAGTGTGCGTTGGACGCCGTCCCATCCGTTTTCCGGTGGGCTCGCGCGTTCGGCCGGCCAGACGCTCCGGGGCGTCCATCCCGACTGCCGAATGTTGCAAACCGGGTTAACCTTCATGCAAGGAATGCACCCCTAAGGTCGCCCGATACGACGCGGCGGGTCCCAAGATCGCAAGAGCGAACGACCCGCAGGCATGACGCCGTTTCGTCGTACCGGTGGCAGACCGGTATCCAGCAATCACCACAATGAGACGGGGCCGAAGGCGCGCGAGAAAACGCCGCGGCCGACGTGGGGCCGTTCGCGGCCGGGGGGCAATCATTGGTTCAGGCGTGGTCATCACACGGCACCGAGAGGAGCGGCGGGCAGGATGCCCTGCCGGTCGACCTCTGCGCTGGTGGTGAGCAGCAACGCCTGGCGCTGTCTCATACCTTCTGCCGCAGCGAGATCACCGCACTCATCGAGGCGCATCAGCCGCGCCGCTGGTTCGCGCGCAAGACATCATCGGAGCCGCTCGCCAGCGAGATCGGCGCGCGCCTTGAAGCCATGCTCGCCAACATCGAGGCATCGCTGCGCCATGACGAGGCAGCGCGAGAAGCGCGCCACGAACGGGACCTGGAGCGACGTTCGCTTGCGGTGTCGCAAGCGCTCGAGCGCCGACTTTCACCCGGTCTCGACGCGCTGGCGCGCGGCGATTTCCAGACGCGACTGCCGGACTGCGACAGACGACCGGAAGGGGAGCGCCGACTGGTCGATCAGATCAATGCGACGCTGAAGAGCCTTGAGGACGTTCATGCCAGGCAGGCGCAGGCGGCGCAGCAGATGGAACGCGGGCTCGACGCGACGATGACGCGGATGGCCGCAGCCGGGGAAGCGGCTTGTCAGGCGCAGGCGTTCATCGCGCCAGCCAAGGCCGAGCTTTCGTTGCTGGAGGCGACTTTCCGGCAGGGCAGTGGCGCGATCGCGGATACCGCGCAGAAAAGCGCGCGTGCAGCCGACGGCGCGAAGGCGCATGTGCAATCGGCATCGGCCGCAAAAGACACCATGGGAGCGATCGAAGCATCCGCCGAAACGATCGGCCGACTGATCGGCTCGGTCGACGAGATCGCGTTTCAGACCAATCTCCTGGCACTCAACGCGGGCATCGAGGCCGCACGCGCTGGCGATGCCGGACGTGGTTTTGCTGTCGTCGCTGCCGAAGTGCGCGCACTGGCGCAACGTTCGGCCGACGCGGCGCGCGAGATCAAGGCCATCGTCGGCGCGACCAAGCAGCAGGTCGAGACCGGCGTCGAGCGGGTTCGCCTCATGCAGGCAGCGATCGCTGAAATGGGCGAGGAGGTCGTCGCGATCAACGAGGCGCTCGAAAGCGCCGCAGCGGATCAGCAATCGGGCAGCACGCACGTTGACCGGTTGATGCAGCAGATCGGCGATATCGAGACCGCGGTGGGCGAGAGCGGCCGCCATCTCGGCGCGGCGGCCGGCGAGGCCGACGCGCTGCATACCGTCATCGTTGAACTGTCCGACACGGTGCGCGCCTTCACGATCCAGCGCCGCGCACGCGTGGCCAGCGAGGGCGCAAATCATATTCGACTGGTCGCCGACCGGGGGGCTTCCGCGTCAGCCGGGCGGGGTGGCGAGCGCTCGGCGCAGATGCATGGCTGGGGGGCAGCATCACATCAGGGGGAGGCGTGGGATGTCCTGCGCAGCCTCGGGGCATGACGACATGGCAAGCGCGCAGGCGAGAGCGACGGGCGCAAACCAATGGGCACATGAAAGGGCAATGAGGGGCGATATGGAAAGCAAGACCGACGAAAGCGACGTGGTGGCACTGGCAGCCATCATGGATCTGAACGCCGCCGCGCCGCTGCATGCAAAGCTTATGGGGCTGAAGGGGCGTCCCGTCGTGATCGATGCGGGCGCGGTGGAGCGGATCGGGGGACAGTGTCTTCAGGTTCTCCTGGCAGCGCGCAATGCCTGGGAGCGGTCCGGGACGCCGTTCGCGGTCAACGCGCATTCGCAGGCATTCGCCACGGGGCTCCAGCATCTCGGATTCCAGCCCGACCTGACAGGCACGACGGAGGTGGCACGATGAAGAAGAAAGTGCTGACGGTCGACGATTCACGAACGATCCGCAACATGCTGCTGATGACGCTGGACGGGGCAGGGTACGAGACGGTCCAGGCCGAGGACGGGGTCGAAGGGCTGGAAGTGCTGCGTGCCTCGACCCCGGACGTCATCGTCACGGACATCAACATGCCGCGGCTCGACGGGTTCGGTTTCATCGAGGGCGTGCGCAAGGACGAACGCTTTCGGGCGATCCCCATTCTCGTACTGACGACGGAAAGCGATCCCGAAAAGAAGAACCGTGCCCGCGAGGCCGGCGCCACAGGCTGGATCGTGAAGCCATTCGATCCAGCCAAGCTCATCGCCGCCATCGAACGCGTCACAGCCTGACGGGACAGCAGCCATGGATATGAACGAAATCAAGGAGATCTTCTTTCAGGAATGCGAGGAACAACTCGCGGAACTGGAAACGGGTCTTCTGGCCATCAATGACGGAGACAGCGATCCGGAAACCGTCAACGCCGTTTTCCGGGCCGTGCATTCGATCAAGGGCGGCGCGGGGGCTTTCGCGCTCGACGATCTCGTCGCCTTCGCGCATGTCTTCGAAACGACGCTGGATTGCGTGCGGTCGGGGCAGTTGGAGCCGAGCGCGGATGTCGTCAAGGTCATGCTCAAATCGGCTGACGTGCTGGCCGATTTGACCTATGCGGCGCGTGACGGCGGGAGTGTCGACAAGGAGCGCAGCGATGCGTTGCTGGTCGATCTGGAAGCACTGGCGCGCGGTGAAAAGCCGGGCGGTGCGCCGATCGCAGCGGCGCAGCCCGCTCCGGACGCGCCGGACTTCGAGCCTGTGCCCTTCTCCTTCGACGATTTCGACGACGTGGAGCCCGCGCTCGCGGCCGAACGCTTCACAGTGACCTTCCGGCCGAGGGCCGAGCTCTATGCGAAAGGCAACGAGGCAGCGCTGCTCCTGCGCGACCTGGCCAAGCTCGGGGAAGCGACCATCCGCTGCAATACGCAGGAACTGCCGGATTTCGACGCGCTCGATCCGGAGGGAGCGTATCTCGCCTGGGACATCGTTCTCCTGACCGAAAAGAGCGAAGACGACATACGCGCCATTTTCGAGTTCGCGGAATGGGATTGCACTTTCGAGGTGACGTCAGGCGCTGCGGAGACGGAGGCCGTTCCCGTTGCCGAATGCGAACCGGCCGAGGCCGGCCCGATGACCCCGGTTCCGTTCGACATGACCGCCTTTGATGCGATCATCGAAAGCGCCCCGCCAGCCGAGGCTGCAGTCCCGGCGCAGGACGCGTTCGTGGAACGGCGGCAGGCTGACCGGCGCGCCGCCGATGCGAGCCCGACCATTCGCGTCGATCTCGACCGCGTCGACAGGCTGATCAATCTCGTCGGCGAACTCGTGATCAACCAGGCGATGCTTGCGCAAAGCGTCAACGAGAGCACCTCGTCCGACCGGTCCGCGATCAATCTCGGGCTGGAGGAACTGCAGCAACTGACGCGCGAGATCCAGGACAGCGTCATGGCGATCCGCGCGCAGCCCGTAAAACCGGTGTTCCAGCGCATGTCTCGCATCGTCCGAGAAATCGCCGACATGACATCCAAATCGGTGCGGCTGGTGACCGAGGGCGAGAACACCGAAGTGGACAAGACAGTCATCGACAAGCTCGCCGAGCCGCTGACGCACATGATCCGCAATGCCGTCGATCACGGCCTCGAAACGCCGGAGAAGCGGCTGGCCGCCGGCAAGCCCGAGGAGGGCACCCTGCGGCTCGCGGCGAAGCATCGTTCGGGCCGGATCGTCATCGAAATCGCCGACGACGGCGCCGGCATCAACCGCCAGCGGGTTCGCCAGAAGGCGATCGACAACGGGTTGATCTCGCCGGACGCCAGCCTGTCCGATGAGGAGGTCGACAACCTCATCTTCCATCCGGGATTTTCCACCGCCGACAAGATCTCCGACATCTCCGGCCGGGGCGTCGGCATGGACGTGGTCAAACGGTCGATCCAGCAACTGGGCGGGCGCATCACCATTTCCTCGACACCGGGTCAGGGTTCGATCTTCACCATGAGCCTGCCGCTGACGCTTGCGGTGCTCGACGGGATGGTCGTCACGGTTGCCGGCCAGACGCTGGTGGTCCCGCTGACAGCCATCGTGGAGACGCTGCAACCGGAGGCCTCGCGCATTCACCGCTTCGGCGCCGGCCAGCGTCTGATCTCGATCCGCGACATGTTCTGTCCGCTTATCGATGTCGGGCGGGTCTTGAGCTTCCGGCGCGATCAGGCCGATCCGGCTGCCAGTGTGGCGCTGCTCGTCGAGACCGAGGGCGGCGGCCAGCGCGCGCTCATGGTCGATGCGATCCAGGGCCAGCGGCAGGTCGTCATCAAGAGCCTTGAAGCCAATTACGACCACGTGCCCGGCATCGCGGCCGCCACCATTCTTGGCGACGGACGTGTGGCGCTGATCCTTGACGTCGACGCTGTCGTCGCGGGGACGCGCGGCGATGCGGCAAAACCCGAACTTTCCCTGGCAGCAGTAGGATAGGACCATGAACCAGCTTGCGAAGAACCAGGCCGACGGCATCCGCGAACTGATCGCATTCCGCATCGGCGACCAGGAATTCTGCGTCGACATCATGTCGGTGCGCGAAATTCGCGGATGGACGCCGGCGACGGCGCTTCCCCATTCACCCGGCTTCGTGCTGGGCGTCATCAACCTGCGCGGTGCGGTGCTGCCGATCATCGATCTGTCGAGCCGGCTAGGCATGAAGGCGGCTGATCCGACCGCACGGCACGTCATCATCGTGGCGCAGGTTCATCAGAAGGTCGTCGGCCTGCTGGTCGATGCGGTGTCTGACATTCTTTCGGTCACCAGCGAGAACATCCAGCCGACGCCAGAGGTCTCGTCCGAACTCGACAAGAGCTTCGCGCGCGGCGTGCTGGCGATCGAGGGGCGGATGATCTGCCTCATCGAGCTCGAAGCGCTGTTCAGAGCGAGCGAAAGCGAAGCCGCATGACAGCCGTTCTGACGCGCAAGGCCGGTTCCGGCGGCAACGATCTCCTGGTGGACGGGGAATTCCCGCTCACCCGGCGCGATCTCTCCGAGATCGCGGCGATGATCTATGCCGATGCCGGGATCGCGCTCAACGAGAGCAAGGCCTCGCTCGTCTATTCGCGGCTGTCGAAGCGGATTCGCCAATTGGGCCTCGCTGATTTCGCAGCCTATTGCGCGCTCGTCGGGGCGCCGGGGGGCGAAGCGGAACGGCGCGAGATGCTGTCGTTCCTGACAACGAACTTCACGCGCTTCTTCCGTGAGAACCACCATTTCGACCATCTGCGCGATCATGTCCTGCCACCCTTGCTGAAGAGTGCGCGGGAGGGCGGGCGCGTGCGGATCTGGTCGGCGGGGTGCTCGGACGGGCAGGAGCCCTATTCAATCGCACTGACGGCGCTCTCTTTGATGCCGGAGATCGGATCATACGATTTCCGCATTCTGGCGAGCGATATCGATCCCAAGATCATCGCCAAGGCACGCGCCGGTGTCTACGACGACCACGCGGTCGAAACGGTGCCGGCCGCCATGCGAAAGCAGTGGCTGCGCGAGAACCCGACCGGCAGTGGCGGGCGGTGGAGCGTCGGCCCACAGGCCAAGGCGCTGATTGCGTTTCGCGAACTCAACCTCTTGACCGAATGGCCGTTCAAGGGGCCGTTCCAGGTCATCTTCTGCCGCAACGTCGTCATCTATTTCGACGAGCAGACACAGGCTCGTGTTTGGGGCCGCTATTGCGACATGCTCGCTCCCGGCGGCCATCTTTATATCGGTCATTCGGAGCGGCTGTCGGGACCGGCCAAGGATCGCTTCGACAACATCGCGATCACGACCTATCGGCGCCGGACGGACGATAGCCAACGCGCCGGGAGGTCACGATGAGTGCGCCGGCCAGGGTCCTGGTGGTCGACGATTCGCTGACCATGCGCTCGATGATCGCATCGGTGCTCGGCCGCGACCCGGATATCGCCGTCGTCGGGCAGGCCTCCGACGCGATGGAAGCGCGCAGCGCAATCAAGTCGCTCAATCCCGATGTGGTGACCCTCGACATCGAGATGCCCAACATGAACGGGCTGGAGTTTCTGGAAAAGATCATGCGGCTGAGGCCGATGCCGGTGATCATGGTATCGACGCTGACGCAGCGCGGCGCGGATGCTTCGCTCGCGGCGCTGGAAATCGGCGCCTTCGACTGCGTGGGAAAGCCGGCTCCGGGCGACGCCGCCCCCTTTGCCGACCTCGTGGCCAAGGTGAAGGCGGCGGCACATTCGAAATTGCGGCGCGAGCCGGCGTCACCGGCGCGCCCGTCGGAAGCGGCGATCGATGCCGACTATCGGCCGCGCCGCAAGGTCATCGCGATCGGTGCGTCGACGGGCGGGGTGGAAGCTCTCATCCAGGTGCTGTCGCGCTTTCCTGCCAATTGTCCGCCGACCGTCGTGACGCAACACATGCCCGGCTCCTTTACGCGCAGCTTCGCCGAACGGCTCGACCGGCTGTGTGCCCCGAAGGTGGCCGAGGCGCGCGACGGCGAAGCGCTGAGCTTCGGACGGGTCTACCTGGCGCCCGGCGGCAACCGCCATCTGGAAATCGTCAATCCCTCGGCGCCGCAGTGCCGGCTTGCCGAAGGCTCACCCGTCAACGGGCACTGTCCGTCCGTTGACGTCCTCTTCTCGTCGGTGGCCGAGACCGCCGGCAAGAACGCCATCGGCGCCATTCTCACCGGCATGGGCCGGGACGGCGCCGAGGGCCTTTTGAAGATGCATCGCGCCGGTGCGGCCACGTTGGGCCAGAACGAGCGCAGTTGCGTGGTCTATGGAATGCCGCGGGTCGCCTTCGAAATCGGGGCTGTCGGTAGACAGTTGCCGCTGGAGGCGATCGGCCAAGAAATCATTTCAATCACGGCTGCCAAGCCAGTTGGGAGTGCATGATGTCGTTAGCTCAGAAGATAAAGGTGCTCGTCGTTGACGACCAGGTGACCAGCCGTCTGCTCATCGGGGAGGCGCTGCAGACGCTCGGAATATCGCAGATCACGGTTGCGGGAGATGGCCAGCAGGGGCTGGCGATCATGCAGCAGCAGCCGCATCATCTCGTCATTTCGGATTTCAACATGCCGAAGATGGATGGGCTCGGCCTGTTGCAGGCGATCCGCTCGAACGCGCAGACCAAGCGTGCGGCCTTCATCATGCTGACGGCGCAGGGCGACCGCGCGCTGGTGCAGAAGGCGGCGCAGCTCGGCGCCAACAACGTCCTGTCCAAGCCCTTCACGGTCGACAAGATCCGCGCGGCGATCGAGGCGGTCTTCGGTGCGTTGAAATGACGATGACGCACGGGCGCGAGCGCCTGCACGTCATCCAGGGCGAATACGCCGTCAGCGCCGATCCGAACGTCGTCCTGACGACGATCCTCGGATCGTGCGTCGCCGCGTGTCTGCGCGATCCGGTGGCGGGCGTGGGCGGGATGAACCATTTTCTGCTGCCCGGCGCGGCGCAGGCCGCAAGCGGCAATGCGGCGACCCGCTACGGCGTGCACCTGATGGAACTCCTGATCAACGCACTGCTCAAGAGCGGCGCGCGGCGCGACCGGCTGGAAGCCAAGATCTTCGGCGGGGCGCAGACGATCAGCCAGTTCTCCAATGTGGGGCAGCAGAACGCGGAATTCGCCATGCAGTTCCTGTCCGACGAAGGCATCAGCGTGGTCGGCTCGTCGACCGGCGGAGACCAGGGCCGAAAGCTTGAATACTGGCCGGTCAGCGGCCGGGCGCGCCAGCATGCCCTGAGCGGGCGCGAGCGCACGCGCACCATCGAACTGCTGACGCCGCCGCCACCAAAACCGCCGGTCGACAACGGCGTGGAATTCTTCTGAGAGGCGCGAATGAGACAGACCCTGAAACACCAAGAGACGCGACCGGAAAGCGCACTGCGCGAGGTGCTTGCGCTCGTCAGCGCCGAACTTGGCGACATCGCTGCGAAGGTGGAAGAACTGGAGCCGCATATCGGTCGCGCGGGTGATGCCTCAGGCATGCGCAAGATCCAGTCGATCGACCTGACGGTCCAGCGCGTGCGGGCCCTTTGCGATTTTCTCTCGGTGCTTCAAAAGACCGTGCCGGACGATCTCCCGGTCGATGTTGCGGCCGCGCTCGGCACCGTCAAGCTGGCCGACGTGCAGCGCCGTCTTTCGGGCCACGGCACGACATCGCCGCGTCTCGAAGCGGTCGGTGATTGCGAACTCTTCTGACTTTGCCCGGCGACCGCCACCCTCGCGCAAGTTTCAGCCCCTAAGGTCATGCCCGACACCGTCTTATGGCGGCGACACTTGTGGTTGATTGGGCACAGAATGACTCTGTTAAGCCGACTGGCACCCCTATCCAGAAGCTTCCTGGCGCTCGGTCAGGGGCGCATCATTGCCGTCCTCGGTGGGGCAGCGCTGGCTATCGCGTTGGTCGTGGCGGCAGGCCTCTATCTAAACCGGCCGACGATGGAGACGCTCTATGTCGGACTGGAAGCCGAAGACGTCAGCAAGGTTTCGCTTGCGATGGCGGAAGCCGGCATGGATTTCGAGGTCGGAGCGGACGGTGCCAGCGTCAGGGTGCCTGTCGGTACCGTTGGCCGGGCAAGGGCGTTTCTCGCCGAGCGTGGCCTGCCGGACAGCGCCAATGCCGGCTATGAGCTCTTCGACAATGTCGGCTCGCTCGGCCTGACATCCTTCATGCAGGAAGTGACCCGCGTGCGCGCCCTGGAGGGCGAGATCGCGCGGACCATCCAGTCGATCAACGGCATCTCGGCCGCACGCGTCCACATCGTGATGCCCGACCGGGGCAATTTTCGCCGCGGCGAGCAGGAGCCGTCAGCCTCGGTGATGATCCGCACCTCCGGCAGCAACGGGCAGCGCTCGGCCGAATCGGTGCGCCATCTCGTCGCCGCATCGGTGCCGGGTCTCGGCATCGACAACGTGACCGTGCTCGATTCCATGGGGCAGTTGCTGGCGTCGGGCGACGACCAGACCAACAGCGCGCTCAACCGCTCTCTCAGTATCGTCCAGCTGGTCGAAGGCGAGATCGAGAACAATATCGACAAGGCACTGTCGCCGTTTCTGGGTGTCGACAATTTCCGCGCCAGCGTGCGCGCCAACCTCAACACCGACTCGCAGCAGATCATGGAAACGCTGTTCGATCCGGAATCGCGGGTCGAGCGCTCGATCCGGGTGACGCGCGAGGAAGAGTTGTCCAACCGCTCGGAAGGCGACGAACCGGCCACGGTGGAGCAGAACCTGCCGCAAGCCGACCCGGAGACCGCCGGCAGCAGCCCCAGCTCGTCGGAATCGCTTGAACGGCGCGAAGAACAGACCAATTTCGAGATCAACTCCAAGACCGTGGAGACGGTCAAGAACAGCTACGACATCGAGGGGCTTTCGATCGCCGTCGTCGTCAACCGGGGCCGGATCGAGGCAATGCTCGGCGAGGGCGCGACCAGCGAGCAGGTGGACACCTACCTTGCCGAACTCGAGCAGATCGTGCGCAGCGCGGCTGGGCTCAACGAAGAACGCGGCGACGTCATCTCGCTGAGTGCCATGACGTTCCTCGACCACGAGCTGCTGGAGGAAAATGCCGGAACGACGAGCCTGATGGACAACCTGTCACGCCACGCCGGCAGCATGGTCAATGCAGGAGCGTTCATCCTGGTGGCGCTCCTGGTGATCTGGTTCGGCCTGCGTCCGCTGGCCCGCTCGGTCGGAACCGCGGTCGTGCCTGCCGAGAACGATATGGGTCTTGGCGACTTCAGCCCCGCTGTCGCGGCCGACGGCACCAGCATGGAAGGTTTTGGCGCAGATTTCGGCTTCGAGCCCGGCGACGATCTTCTCGGGCTCGACCAGTCGAGCGATGGCGGGTTCAACCGCAAGGTCAAGGAAGGGCCAGAGCGGCGCCTTGCCCGCATGGTGGAGCTCAACGAGGAGCGCGCCGCCAAGATCCTGCGCAAATGGGCGTTGGAAAAGGCCGCCTGAGCGGCCGCTTTTCACAGATCGGTGTAGAGATCGCGCGAAAAGACGAAGAGGCCGAACAGCTCTTCGCCGCTCGCGGTGCCTTCGACCGTTCGATGGGAGCCAAAGCACTGCACTGCGCGCCGGCTATCGGGCGGTCCAAGTGTGGCGGTGAAGTGGAACGGCCGGTTCTCGAATGCGGCGTGCTCGAACAGCTGGATGATCCGGCGTTGCCGATCGCCGTCGTAGCAGCGGACGAATTCCAGAAGCCCGAAGCGCTCGCGCGCGGGGTCCAGCTGGTGGAACGTCTTGGCCTGATCCCCCATTTTCAGCATGGCGTTGGCGAGGTTGGCCGACCAATGGTCGACAACGCAGAATTCGGACAGCAGATTGACGTTCGGCTGGCCAACGACATCCAAAAGGTCGTCTTCGTCTCGCGTGGTCTTTTTCTCGGCTAATCCGAACAAATGGCCCCCCTGCTGCCAAGATGTCGTCTTCCGGCTCGAATTAATGTTACGTCATTTGTTTCTGCGCAAGTAGAGATCGTGATGATTCATGAACTGATCCCCCATCCTTTTGCCGGATGGCGGCTCGCGCGAAGCGTTGGTGCGCTCACTACGCCGGGTCGGCGGCTTCGGATCATCCCCCTTCGCCAGTCAGATGCGACGACCTGCGGATGTGAATGTCTGAAGTTGGTAGTGGACAGCAGGAGTCCGCGTACCTAACCTGTCCTCAGGCGGGCGAATCATATGACCTGCGGCGTTCCGGTCTCGCGTTAAAGCGTTTGGCGACACGACCTGGCGAGGGAGCCGAGGGTGCTGGGCATTATTGACGCAATGGCAGCGTCATCGATCGACGATTCCGGAGAGGGCCGCGTGGGCGGTTCACGCGGCGGATGCGCATGATCGGCCGTACGGAGCTGCTGCAAAAGCTTGAGTTGACAGTCGAGCGCAACGAGATCGCTGCCGGGCTGGAGTTGCTATCGGCCTTCGTCGGTGCGGAACATTATCTGCTCGCACGTTACGACGTGTTCGCCGAGGATGGCTACGACTACGTGGTATCGTCGAACTGGCCTTTCGACCTGCTGCGCTCGCTGGGCGCGGTCGTTGCTCGCCAGCAGTCGAAGCGCAACGAGGTTGAGCGTTGCATGGCAGCCATGGAGCCCGAATTCGTGCGATGCGGCGCGGGCATACGGTTTCCCGCACATCTCAGCCGCACCTACTGCGCGGTCACCTTCAATGCGGGACAGGCGCGGCTGATGCTGGTGCTGCTCTTTCGCGACGACGTCGTGAGGGCACAGGACCGGCTGCACGACGCGGCCCTCATTGGAGCCTACTATGCGGCACGCTTCGACCAGGCATCTTTCGTGCCGGAGAGCGTGCTGGACCTGACGGATCGGGAGATCGAGTGCCTGAACTGGATCGCGGAAGGCAAGACGAGCGATGAGATCTCGATGATCATCGGCATCTCGCGCAACACGGTGAACAACTACATCACGAGCATCATGCGCAAGACTTCGACCAAGACACGATCGGAAGCGATCGCTTACGCGGTGCGCAACGGACTGATCTGAGCAAAGGCGCGGGGCGGCGCCGGCGACAGGGACATATGCGGGGCATCATAGCGGTACGATGCCTGGTTTACGGGGAACCTTTAGGGGAATGCGGTCATGAACATGCAGATCAATCCCGGGCGGGTGCACAACGGTGCATGGGCGCTCAAGCACAAAGCGGGCGCTCCTGGCGCATCGGATGCGGATGAAGACATGCGGTCGATGGCGGCGTCGATCGGCGCGACGGCCCATTTCGTCCTGCATGTCGGGGCTCTGGCCAGCCGCAGCAGCAACCAGACGGCGGTGGTCGTGGCCAGTTCGACGTCGCCGTGCGAGCGGATGATGGCGCAGCTTGCGCCTTCGCTGATGTCACATATGGATGAGGCGATCCTGCCGCTTTCGGGCGGGCGACCGGACCTTGCCATGCTGGCAGGCTGCGTCCTGGCACTCAGACCGACGAAGGCGCTCGAAGCCGCGCTCGATGGCCAGGAGATAATCGTCTTCCCGGTCAAGCTCGGCGGCCTCGGCAACGGCGCCTCGGTCTTCGTCGGCGACCGGCTTTCGCTCGATTGCGACCGGGTGCTGGAGCTGCATCGCAAGAGCTACGGCGTGCTGAAGGCGCATCTGGCGATGGCTCTGAAGAAATCGGCGCCGCGACAAAACCTCAACGACCGCGAGCTGGAATGTCTGCAGCTTGCGGGCGAGGGCCTGAAGAGCGAGTTGATCGCAGAGCGGCTGACGCTGTCGGTGCATACCGTCAATGCCTATCTCGGCACTGCCACGGCCAAGCTCGACTCCGTCAACCGGATCCAGGCGATCGCCAAGGCGATCCGGCTCGGCTATCTCGCCTAGAGGTGCATCATCTTCAAGCGGATGCGGTCTGCCGGCGATATATTCGCGGCAGATGCCCGCCGTGCGGACCATTCGGCGAGGCGGGCTGTCAGTTTGCGTAGTGCGTCAGCGGGTCGGTCGGGCCGACGAAACGGGCATGCGTCAGGCTTTCGGCCAGAAGCAGCGTGTTCACGACAGGGTCGTCGGCCGGCTCGTCAAAGGCGATGTGGCTGATCTCGACGCCGGCCGTGGCATCCTCGAGCGTCAACCGCGTATAGACCGTCACGCCGGCGGGACGCAGTTCCAGATCGAGCACGACGCGCGGATGGGTGCCCCAGTCCAGCCAATAGTCGCCACCAATGCCAAGCTTGACGGTTCCGGGCTGGAAATAGAGTTCCGCCGCCGAGGCGACCAGATCGGTCAGATCGCCATAGCATTCGAACTTCAACATGGAGATCAGATCGCCGGCATCGATCAGGCGCAGCTCGCTGGCGACCGGCCTCAAGGCGTCCGCGACGATCTTTTCGCGTTCCTCGGTAAATGCTGATGACATCATCGTGGTCTGCTCACCTGCTGACGGTCTTGGCTTCGGACTTCGAATAGACCTGGTGGATCAGTTCCGCCACGGCCTTGTAGAACTCCGTGGGAATCACACTATCCACGGAGACTTGCGCAAAAATGGAGCGCGCGAGCGGCGGTTCCTCAAAAATCGGAATCTGGTTGTCCTCGGCGATCTCGCGGATCTTGAGCGCGATGAGATCCTGGCCCTTGGCAACGACAAGCGGCGCGCCGCCTTCGTCGCGAACATAGCGCAGCGCCACCGCGTAGTGCGTCGGGTTGGTGATGACCAGCGTCGCGCGTGGCACCGCGGCGATCATGCGTTTGCGGGCCCGGTCACGGGCAAGCGAGCGCTGGCGCGACTTGACGATCGGATCGCCCTCGCTCTGCTTGTACTCGTCCTTGAGCTCCTGGCGGCTCATGCGCAATTCGTTGTGCCAATGGAAGCGTGTCCACAGGATGTCGACCACGGCGATGACGGCGGTCGCCAGCAACACAATCACCAGGATCTTGCCCACCGTCGAGGACATCAGGGACAGGATCGCGGAGGGATCGACGAACATGGCCTGCAGCCATGAGAAGAAGTCGTCGATCATGGCAAATGCGATGATCGCGGACACGACCACGATCTTGAACACCGACTTGGCGAATTCCACCATGCCCTGGGCGCTGTAGATGCGGCCGAGCCCCTTGCCGAGCGACACCCGCGAGAGCTTGGGCTGAACACGATCGAGCACCGGGCGGGGCACGTTCTGCAGGATGGAGGCCGCTATGCCGAAGGCCATCATCAGCGCGAATGCGGGCAGCAGCACGGCACTCGTCTCGAAGAAGAGGTGATGAAAAAGATAAACCGCGTCCTGCCCGGTGGTCAGGCGCAATTCCTCGGGCTTTTCGAATATGTCGACCAGCGATCCCGTCAGGCTCTTGGCGCCCATCGGCAGGAAGAAGACGAAGAAGACCAGGATGGCCAGCGCCGAGGCGAAGATCGGCACCTCGCGGGAGAAGGGGATGTTGCCCTTCTCCATCGCATCGCGCAGCTTCTTTTCGGTCGGCTGCTCGGTTTTGCTGTCCTTGTCCTGCTCTTCCGACATCCGGCCGCCATCCCTTCGATGTTTCGACGATCAAAGGGCCGCCGTGCCGGCCATCCGGCTTCAGGCCGCTTCGAGAGTCTCGCGCCGTTCCTTGAGAACGATTCGATCGGCTGCCGCAAGGCGGATCGCTTCCTGCGTGATCGAGCGTCTTGCGATCTCGCTGTCGCGGGCAGAGCCGCCAGCGGCGGACAAATCCGTCTCGATCATCCGGCGCTGCCTTGCGCCGATCGAAGACAGCACACATTCGCGCATGTCCGACCCGACGCCGCGCAGCGAAGCCGTGATGATGTCGTTGGAGATGTCGTCGAACAGCGTGACACGGCTTGCAGCGGGCATCTCCAGAATGTCCTCGAACAGGAAGATCTTCGGGCGCACCCGCTCGACATCCTTGGACGAGATTGAATTGAGCGCACCGAGCAGCGCGTCGACCTGCGGTTTGGCGAGCTCGTTCATCATGTCGGCCACCTTGTTGGTGCCTGCGGAGTTCTTTTCCGCTTCGAGCGATTCCACCAGATCGACCACGCGCTTGTGGATGATCTCCGCGATCTTAGGATTGACCTGCTTCATGTTGACGGTTCGATGAACGATGTCGGCGCGCTTGGCTTCGGGAAGCTGGAACAGCGTCTTGGCGGCGAAGGCCGGCGGCAGCATGGAGACGATATAGGCGACGGTCTGCGGATGCTCGCTTGCCAGAAAGTTGCCGATGATTTCGGGTTCGGCGGATTGCAGCCGGTCCCAGACGGAAGCTTCATAGGCCTGGAAGGGCGTGCGGCGTCCAAGCAGGCCGTCGACCTCGTCCGGCGGAAGACCTTCTTCCAGGATGCCTTCCATGGCCTTGGCATTGTCCATCAGGCCGGCGCCTTCGGTGAAAAGGTCCTCGAATTCGTTGACCAGCACTTCCAACTCGTCGGCCGGCACCGAACGCAGTGTCTGGGCATTGGCGATGATCAGCTGAAGCTCCGACGAGGCGAAGTATTTCAGGAGCTTGCCGGCGATCGGCTTGCCCATGGCGATGAGAATGGCTGCCGCCTTCTGTGCCTTGTTCAATTGTGTGGTCGTTGCCGCCTGGCCGTACTCGCCGATCGCTTCCATACCCGCTAACCTTATTTCCTGACGTCGCCCATGACCTCGATCAGCTTGACGCCGAACCGGGTATCTTCCTCGCCGAGAACGGTGATCTCACCGCGACCGAACAGACGGCCGTTGACCATGATGTCCACCGGCTCGCCGATCTTGCGGTCGAGCCCGATCAACGAACCTTCGGTGAGGTTCATCAATCCCGATACCGGCAGGCGGCTCGTGCCGAGCACGATCTGCATGTCGATCGGAATGTCCATGATGAGATCGAGGTTGGGTGCGCCGGTGCTGGTGGGGCCTGCCTTCGTCTCGGGGATATGCGCGTCGATATCGTCGGCGGCATCGTCCTTGTCGCTGAGGACGAGGGCGGATGGAGCGTCCTCGAAATCGGCGCCGAAATCGCCAACCGCGGGATCGCCGTCCGCTTCGAAGGCTGCCAACGGGTCGTCTGCCGCCGTATCATCGGTATCGAGCTTGGCCTTGTTCGGGTTCGCACCCATTGCGTCTTCCCCTTATTTCGACATTTCCTGGGCCGGGTCGCCGCCCGGCAGGGTTCGGGTCGTCAGCCGGTCAGCTGGCGGATGAAGTCTTCTTCGCTGCCGTAGCGATCCTGCAGACGCAGCATGTAGCGATTGCCGGCCTTTCCGAACTCGCACCAGTAGAGGTCCTTGCCATTCGCCTTGAGCAGCACGCGCACATCCTTCTCGTCGGCAAAGGGCAGGACGTCACCCGGTTGCAGGCGGGAGGCAGCCGACAGCGTGACCGGCGCGAGCGCCACGTTGGCCTGCATCGTGACATGCGACATGTGCACCTTGTGGGTCAGCTGCTCGACCCATTTCGGGGCCCGCTGCGACGTACCCTCGGGCGCGCCCGGCTTTTGGATCACCGTCTTGAGGAGCATGTCCTGAGGCAAGACGGCTTGCAGCGCATAGGTCCTGCCGTCGAGTTCGACGAGAAGGCGGAGCGTTGCGGCGTACGCATCTTCGCGGGCATCCGACTCGCGCTTCAGCGGGCCGTCGAAGGCGAAGCCGCATTCATGCCCCGTCGCGCCGACCGTCGTACCCAGCGCCGAGGCAAAGGCCTCGAACAGAACGAAGGCCACGTCGCGCTCAATATCGGAAAGCGGCCGCGCGGCCGATTTCGCTGCGCCTGTCCCGCCGAGCAGGCGTTCGGTCGCGGCGATCACGAGGCCGCCGTCGCAGGCGAGCACCACATCGTCGGACCACTCCGTCAGCGTCGTTTCACACAACGCGGATTTGCCATCGAATGGTGCCGCCATCTCGGCGCGCGTTCCCTCGGTTGCACCGGCGAGGCTGCAGTCGAGCTTGATGGCGGTCGCCTGGAAAATCTTCTGCGTCAACGGCGCGCAGATGGCTTCGCCGATGGCGGTCACGATGCCGGCGATCGTCTTGCGATCACCCAGCTGGCCGGTCATGCGCGCGAGTAAACGGGCGTCGATGCGGGGTTGCACTGCGCTCGTCATCAGGCCGCTCTAGCCTCGCCGCCGGGGTTCATCATCTCCTGCTCGACCGCATCGATCGAAGGCCGTTCATAGGCGGAGATCGTCTTGCGGCCGTGCTCGAGCGCGACCTGCGGCACCGAGCCGTTCATGTAGGCGAGCAAGGTCTGCTTGACGATGACGTAGAGGCGGTTCTGCTTCTCGCGCACGATCTTGATGTTGGTGGCAAGCGGCCCGAGCACGGAATAGGACAGGAAGATACCCAGGAAGGTGCCGACGAGGGCAGCGCCGATGAGGCCGCCCAGGATTTCCGGCGACTGGTCGATCGCGCCCATTGCCTTGATGACGCCGAGCACGGCGGCAATGATGCCGATCGCCGGGCAGGCGTCCGAAACGGTCGACATCGCGTGATACGGCTTCATCTTGTCGCGCGTGATCGTATGGATTTCCTCGTCCATAAGCGCCTCGATCTCGTGGGAGCGGGCATTGCCGATGATGATGAGGCGGACGTAGTCGCAGATGAACGCAGTGAGCTCACGGTTCTTGAGGACCGTCGGCGCGGCCTGGAACAGCTCAGACTCGTCGGGATTGTCGATGTGGCTCTCGATTTCGTTGCGGGACTTGGCGCGCAGGTCGCGCATCAGCGTGTAGAGCACCCCGAGCGTGTCGAGATATTCGCGCTGTTTGGGCACCTTGTGCTTGAAGGCCTCCATCATCGCCTTTCCGGTATCCTTGATGGTCTTCAAGGGGTTGGCCATGATGAAGCTGCCGAGCGCGGCGCCGCCGATGATGACCAGCTCGAATGGCTGCATGAGCACGTCGAGATGCCCGCCCATCGCCATGAAGCCGCCGAGGATGGAGCCGAAAGTCAGAACCAGGCCGATGATGATGTTCATGTGAATTCCCGCGTGTCGCCTTAGCCTGTCCTGCCTAGACGGCGTGGCTTGCGTGAAGCTGGCTGATGCGCCGTGCGCGCGCTTTCGCCGAACAAGCTTCGCGCAAGCAACTCCCGCTACCTTCGCCAATCATGATGCGGCATGGCGCGTGCCTTAACGCATCGAGCTCCAACGGATCGGCGGTGCCTGGCGTGACGACCACCTATACAAGCTACAAGCTGCTTGCGGCGGATATGCCTCGCTCAATCGAGCGTGTCGCGGCGGAACCGATGGTGGCGCGCGAGACGCAGTATTTTCGCGACACGATCGAAACGGTGAAGTCGGTCGATGACTTCATGTCCGACAACCGGCTCTACAATTACGTTTTGAAGGCGCACGGGCTGGAAGACATGGCCTATGCAAAGGCCTTCATCCGCAAGGTTTTGACGGAAGGCGTGTCCAATGAGGAAAGCTTCGCCAACAAGCTGACCGACAGTCGTTACAGGGATCTGGCCCGCGCTTTCGATTTCGAGGCGCTGGGCGCGGCGGCAACGGGCACGGAGGCCGCGCGGCTCGGCACAGTCTCCAAATACATGCGCCAGACGCTGGAGCAGAATGCGGGCGAGGAAAACGCAGGTGTGCGGCTTGCGCTTTACTTCGAGCGGATGGCACCGGGTCTCGACAACATGTACGAGATCCTCGCCGACGATGCGCTGGCGGAAGTGGTGCGCACGACGCTTGGACTGCCGCCGGAGGTCGCCGCGAGCGACATCGACAAGCAGGTCCAGCTCTTCGAGAAGCAGTTCTCACTCGACGACTTCAAGGATACGGAGAAACTCTCCCGGTTCCTCGATCGATTCACCACCATGTGGGAGGTCGCGAACCCGAGCGCGGGCAGCTTCGACGCGAGCTCGCTCATCGGTCAGCAGACAAGCTTCGGCATCTCGCCCGATCTCATGCTCTCGCTCAACACTCTGAAACTGGGAGGCCGGTAATTTGGATACCGCGCTCTATGTCGGGCTGTCTGCCCAGATCGCGCTCGAAAAGCGGCTGACCACGCTCGCGGACAATGTCGCCAATGCGAACACTGTCGGCTTTCGCTCCACGGAGGTGAAATTCGAGTCGCTCGTTGATCGGCGGCGGCCCGCCGACGTCGATTTCGTCTCGTCTGGCAGCAATTATCTCTCGACCGAAAACGGCGGCTTGAACCAGACCGGCAATTCGCTGGATTTCGCCGTGCGGGGCGAGGGGTGGTTCGCTATCGACACACCGGCTGGTCAGGCTTTGACGCGGGATGGCCGGTTCACCATGACGCAGGAAGGCGCGCTCGTTACGCTCAACGGATACCCGGTTCTCGATGCCGGCGGTGCGCCGATCCAGCTTGATCCACTGGCCGGTCCGCCGGAAGCTGGCAACGACGGCACTTTGCTGCAGAACGGCGCACAGGTGAGCGCTCTGGGCCTCTTCGCCTTCGACCCCAATTCGAACTACCGTCGCTTCGAGAACAGCGCCATCATTCCCGATGGTGAAGCCGAGCCGATCGTCGACCGCTTCGATGCGGGCGTCGTGCAGGGCTATGTCGAACAATCCAACGTCAACCCGGTGGCCGAGATGACGCGTCTGATCATGGTGACGCGCGCGTTCGAGAACGCGTCCGCCTTGATGCGCGCTTCGGAATCAACCACCGAGGAAGCCATCCGAACGCTGGGCGGGCGCACATGATGATGGAGGCCGGCCTTGTCCGGTGAGGCGGCCACGGGGGCGTCGACCTCGCCGCATCTCAGCAAACTCGCCGCTGCCGCGCGCAGGTTTGCCGGGCCGGACCATGCGGTTCGCCATGGCGGGCGGGTGAGCGCGATCACCACCGGGCACTATGCCGTCACCGGCCTATCGCGCCACGTCCACCTTGGCGATTTCGTCGTTCATGAAAGCCGCACCGGCGCGCATCTCGGCGAGGTCGTGAAAGTCGAACCCGAAGCGGTCATCGTCTGCCCGATCGAATCGGGCGCGGCGATCGGCATATCCGACCGGGTCTTTCGGCGCGGGGCATTTCGAATCGCGCCGGATGCATCCTGGTGCGGCCGGACGATCAATGCCATGGCCGTGCCGATCGATGGCAAGGGGCCGCTGACGAACGGCAACGAACGGCGGTCAGTGATGGCGGCGCCGCCGCCCTCCATGGGGCGCAAACGCATCGACACGGCGCTGCGCACCGGCGTGCGCGCCATCGATATCTTTTCGCCGCTCTGCTACGGCCAGCGCCTCGGCATCTTCGCCGGATCCGGGGTCGGCAAGTCGACGCTTCTGTCCATGCTTGCGCAAGGGGACGGGTTCGACAAGGTGGTGATCGCCCTTGTGGGTGAGCGGGGGCGGGAAGTCCGCGAGTTCATCGAGGATACACTCGGCTCCGACATGGCGAAGACCGTGGCGGTGGTCGCGACGGGCGACGAATCGCCGATGCTGCGCCGTCTGGCGCCGCTGACCGCGATGGCGGTCGCCGAACATTTCCGCGATGCCGGCGAGCGCGTGCTGATGATCGTCGACAGCGTCACGCGATTTGCCCACGCGGTGCGCGAGGTCGGCGTTGCGGCCGGCGAGCCGCCGGTCGCGCGTGGCTATCCTGCGTCGGTGTTCACCGAATTGCCGAAGCTCCTGGAACGCGCCGGACCCGGCGGCGAGGATGCAGGCTCCATAACAGCCATCGTCTCGATCCTCGTTGATGGCGACAACCACAACGACCCCGTTGCCGATGCAACGCGCGGAATCCTCGACGGTCACATCGTGTTGAGCCGCACGCTTGCCGAGGAAGGGCGCTATCCGCCGATCGACCCGATGGCATCGATCTCGCGGCTGGCGCGCAAGGCCTGGGCTGGCGACGAGGAAAAGCTCGTCTCGCGGCTACGCGCGCTGATCCATCGTTTCGAGGAGACGAAGGATCTGCGGCTCATCGGCGGCTACAAGCCGGGCCTCGATGCGGAGATGGACATGGCCGTCAAGCAGGTGCCGGTGATCTACGAAGTGCTGCGCCAGATGCCGGATGCGCCGCTGGCCGCCGACGCGTTCGATGATCTGGCCCGAGAGATGAAAAAGGCCGCCGGCATTGGCGGCAATACTGGCGCGCCGGGTGAAGCGCAGCAGCCGAAAGCAAAACGATGAAGCCAACACATCCGCATCCTCCGCTGCCACCGAAAACGCCCTGGTATCGCCGGCTGATGACGTCCGACCGGGTCATCATGGCCGGGGGGGTGTCACTTGCAGCATTCGCCGCGTTCTTTCCCTGGTACGTCTTTCTGCATCAGGAGGAATTCGGGCCGAAGCCGATGGTCTATTCACGCAGCGAAGGGCTTGCCCAATGGCCCGGCCGCACGCTGCTGGACGCCTCACCGCTGGTCGAAGACAGCCCGGACAGCGAAACGTCGGAAACGTTCGATCCGCTGATGACGGCGACCGTTCCCACCCAGGCGGCACCGGCGGAAACGGATGACAGTGCGCTCGATCAGCCCTTTCCTTCCTCGCGCTCGCCATTCCGGCTGCTGCATGTGGCAAACGGCCGGGCGCTGATCGAGAACGGCGCCGGCATGTACATTGTCCGAATCGGCTCGGTGCTTCCCGACAACAGCCGCCTGGCGCGCCTGGAAAAGCGGGAAGGCGAGTGGGTCATCGTCACCTCTGACGGAGACGTGATCGCGCGCTGAGGCGCCCCGTCCATCCGCCGACAAGTCCCGCGCAAGATTGGCGGCCTAGGGTCGTCGCAACGAAGCGGAGATGCGTATGGACCCGATTCAATTGTTCGACCTCGCCTCACGGCAGGCGCACTGGCTTTCAGTGCGCCAGACCGTCGTTGCCGGCAACGTCGCCAATGCGAATACGCCGGGCTATGCGGCAAAGGATGTCGAGCCTTTCGAGAAGGTCCTCGCGACGACCGGAAACCGGATGGCGGCGACGCATCCGGCCCATTTCGTCGAGGATTCCATGCGCAACTCCGTGCGCTCGGAGCGGGTGGAAGACGGTGTCGATCTGCAGGTTTCCGGCAACAGCGTCACCGTCGCCGACGAGTTGATCAAGTCCGGCGAGATCCGTCGCCAGTTCGAGATGAATACCGGCCTGGTGCGCTCCTTCCATCGCATGATGCTGATGACAGTCCAGAGGTGATTATGGTCGACCCGCTTATCGCATCCCTCAAGATCGCTGCCTCGGGACTTGATGCCCAATCGACGCGGCTTCGTGTCGTGTCGGAAAACCTGGCCAACGCGCAGTCGACGGCCGAATTGCCTGGGGGCGATCCCTACCGGCGCAAGATCGTCGGCTTCGCCGCCGAACTGGACCGGTTGTCCGGCGCATCCATGGTCAACGTCAACTCGGTCGAGGAAGACACCAGCGACTTCTCGCTGGAATACGACCCCGGAAACAAGGCGGCGGACGAGAACGGCATGGTCAAGATGCCCAACGTCAACGTGCTGATCGAAATGGCGGACATGCGCGAGGCCAATCGGTCCTACGAGGCCAATCTGCAGACAATCCGCCAGGCGCGCGAACTCGTCTCCATGACCATCGATCTTCTGAGGACGCAATAATGGTGACGGGGCCGGTTCAGAACGTTTCCGCTCTTTCCTTCACGCGCCAGCTGGACGGCGTGCAACAGAGCGCGTCGTCTTCCTCGTCGAACATCACCAACCTGCCTGGGGCGGCCGGCAGCGCTGCCGCCGAGCCGGGGGATTTCCAGATGACCCTCGCCAGCATCGCCGGCGACATGGCCGCCAATCTGCGCACGGCGGAACAGGTCTCGCTGCAAGGCATCAATGGCGAAGCGGAGACCCGCGAAGTGGTCGACGCCGTCATGTCGGCCGAGCAGACACTGCAAACCGCCATCGCCATCCGCGACAAGATCGTCACGGCCTACCTCGAAATCAGTCGTATGCAGATTTAAGGATCGCGTCTCATGAAAGCTCTTGCCATCGCCGCAACCGGGATGAACGCCCAGCAGCTCAATGTCGAGGTGATCTCCAACAACATCGCCAACATCAACACGACCGGCTTCAAGCGCTCGCGTGCCGAGTTCTCCGATCTGCTCTACCAGGTCGAGCGTCACCAGGGCGTGCCGAACCGCGCCAACCAGGCGATCGTGCCGGAAGGTGCGCATGTCGGGCTCGGCGTTCAGACGACGGCAGTGCGCAACCTGCATATCCAGGGCTCGCTCGTCTCGACGGGCAACAAGCTCGACCTCGCCTTGATCGGCCGTGGCTGGTTCCAGGTGGAGACCGCGGAAGGCGACACGCTCTATACCCGCGCCGGCGCCCTCAACACCAATGCAGAAGGCGAGATCGTGACGGCCGACGGCTACCGGATCACGCCGGCGATCGTGGTGCCGGACAACGCGAGCGACATCGTCGTCAGCAAGTCGGGACAGGTGTTCGCGCGGATCGAGAACCAGCCGGAACTGGAGGAACTCGGCCAGCTCGAGATATCCAACTTCGTCAACGAAGCCGGTCTCGAACCACTCGGCGAAAATCTCTTCCGCCAGACGCCCGCTTCGGGCGAGGCGATCGTCGGGGCGCCGGACGATCCGGGATTCGCACGGATCCAGCAGGGTTACCTGGAAGCTTCGAACGTCGACCCGGTGAAGGAAATCACCGATCTCATCTCTGCGCAGCGCGCCTACGAGATGAACTCCAAGATCATCCAGGCGGCAGACGAGATGGCCTCGGTCGTTTCGCAGGGCATTCGATAGGACCGGCGTAATGGCGATGGGCGCTTTCAAACTGACGATCGGGCGGTGGTTCGCCGCCGCCGTGGTGATGGTGCCGCTGGCGGCTGCAGCGTCCGAGCCGGTGGCGATCGTGCCCAACGAGGTGATCTATCCCGGCCAGGCCATCGACGTGGCGCTGTTGCGCGAGGTCGCGGTGACCAATCCGAACGTGCGGGCCGATTATGTCTCGTCGCTGGAAGACTTGAGGGACGCGGTTGCGCGCCGGACCCTTCTGCCAGGCCGGGTGATCCCGATCTCGGCCGTGCGCGAGGCCTATGCCGTCGAGCGCGGAGCGCCGGTGCGGCTGGTCTTCTCCAATGCCGGACTGACGATCACCGCCTCGGGCAGCCCGCTGCAATCCGCCGCCATCGGCGATTTCATCAAGGTGCGCAACACCGATACGGGCGTGACGGTGTCCGGCACGGTGATGGCCGACGGCAGCGTTCAGGTGGTGGCCCAATGATCCGAGCCTGGATCACACTCGCCCTGCTGGTCGCGTTCGTGCCTGCGGGCATGACGGCGCAGGCGGCGTCGCGCATCAAGGACATCGCTTCGGTGCAAAGCGCCCGCGACAACCAGCTTATCGGCTACGGCCTTGTCGTCGGGCTGCAGGGAACGGGCGACGGCCTGCGCAATGCACCGTTTACCGACCAGTCGCTGCGCGCCATGCTGGAAAATCTCGGCATCGCGACCGAAGGCGGCCAATCCAACGCCAACAATGTGGCCGCCGTTCTCGTGACGGCCAACCTGCCGCCCTTCGCAAGCGTCGGCTCGCGCATCGACGTGTCGGTCAGCTCGCTCGGGGATGCGACCTCGCTGCGCGGCGGGACGCTTGTCATGACGTCGCTGTCGGGTGCGGACGGGCAGATATACGCCGTCGCGCAGGGCGGGGTGATCGTTTCGGGCTTTCAGGCCGAGGGCCAGGCGCAGACGCTGACGCAAGGCGTGACGACGGCCGGGCGCGTGCCGAACGGGGCCATCATCGAACGCGAAGTCGCCGCGACCTTCGAGGGTGCGGGCGAACTGGTGTTCCAGCTGCGCAATCCGGACTTCTCGACCGCCGTCGCGGTTGCCGACGCGGTCAACGCCTATACCGGGCAGCGCTACGGCGCGGTGACGGCGAAAGCGCGCGATTCGGTGGAGGTCGCGGTGGCGCTGCCGCAATCGGTTTCGCTGACGCGGTTCCTCGCCGAGATCGAGGGACTGAGAGTGGAGACGGACGCGCCGGCGCGCGTCGTCGTCAACGAGCGCACGGGGACCATCGTGATCGGCCACGGGGTGCGGATCTCAGAGGTCGCCGTCAGCTACGGGACGCTGACCGTCAGGGTCAACGAGGCGCCGACCATCGTCCAGCCGGCACCGTTCTCGGACGGGCAGACGGCGATCGAAGACCGGACCGACATCTACGCCGATGCCGAGGGCGGGCAGGTGGCGATCATCGACGGGCCGGACCTGCGCACGCTGGTCGGCGGCCTCAACAGCATCGGCGTCAAGCCGGACGGCATCATTTCCATCCTCCAGGGCATCAAATCGGCCGGTGCCCTCCAGGCGGAGCTCGTATTGCAATGACCCTTGCGGCAACCGTTTCGCGTCTTTTTCTTGCCGGCTTCGTTGCCGCCATTACCGGCCTTTCGCCCGTGGCGTTCGCCCAGGGGCTGGACGCGGCCAGCGAACAGAGCGCGATCGAGCGCGACATCGAGGCCTATTGCGGCAACATCGCCGATGCGGCGCGCGACCAGCGCTATGCGCTGCAGCGCCAGGATCTCGAAACGCTGCAGGGCGAGATCGACGACCGGATCGCGGTTCTTGAGGCACGGCGCGCCGAATACGAGGACTGGCTGACACGGCGCAACGACTTCCTCAAGCTCGCCGAAGACGGCCTTGTCGACATCTACAAGGGCATGCGGCCCGATGCGGCCGCCGAGCGGCTGGAACTGGTGAGCGCCGAAGTGGCCGCCGCCATCCTGATGAAACTCAACCCGCGCATGGCCGGCCAGATCCTCAACGAGATGGACACCAAGGTCGCGGCGACGCTGACGAGCGTGATTGCCAGCGCCGGCGACGAAACCACCTCGAGGAACCCGACATGAAACCCGCCATCCTCGCGATCGCGCTCAGTGCAACGCTTGCCGGCTGCGGATCGCAGACCTTCAACGAGATCGGGCGTGCGCCGTCGATGAGCCCGGTCGGCAGCGGCCTTACCTATGGCGCGACGCCGCAAATGGCGCTCTATCCCAAGCAGCCGCTGGCGACCAATCGCAGCTTCTCGCTGTGGCAGGACAGCCAGTCGGCGCTGTTCAAGGATGCGCGCGCGCTCAATGTCGGCGACATCCTCACCGTCGACATCTTCATCAACGACCGGGCGGCGTTCGACAACGAGACGGAGCGCAGCCGCGTGAACGAGAGCGGCATCGGCCTTGGCGGGGCCTACGAGATCTTCGGCGAGGTTGGCGAGGGCAATGCCGACATCAATTTCGGCTCCAACACGTCGACCAACGGCTCCGGTTCGACGGCGCGCTCGGAACAACTGCGTCTCTCCGTCGCCGCCGTCGTCACCGGCGTCCTGGAGAACGGCAACCTGGTGATCAGCGGTTCGCAGGAGGTGCGCGTCAACCACGAGCTGCGCATTCTCAACATTGCGGGGATCGTCAGACCGCGCGACGTCGACGCCTATAACCGAATCTCCTATGAGAAGATCGCGGAAGCGCGGGTTTCCTATGGCGGCCGCGGGCGGCTGACGGAGGTGCAGCAGCCGCCGGTCGGGCAACAGCTGGTCGACATCTATTCGCCGATCTGACGGCGCGCGCTTTGGTAAGGGGCAATGGGTGACATGACGACACCTGAGGACGGCAAGGCCAAGGGGCCATCGATGATCGTGACGCTCGCGGTCGTGGCGGTGCTCTCGCTGGTCGCGGCCGGCGGCGGATGGATGATGGGCGGTCTCCTGGCGCCGACGGCCGAGGCGGTTCAGACCGCGGCGCGCGAGGGCGCAACGGGCCACGGCGAGACGGCCGAGGCGGAAGGCGCGGGCGCCGAGGGCGAACCGGCCGATGCGATCATCGATCTCGCGGCGATCACCACCAATCTGGCCTATCCGGCGGAGAACTGGATCCGCCTCGAAGTCTCGCTGCTCTTCGACGGGGCGGGCGACGAGGCGATGGCGCGGGTCATCCAGGAAGACATGCTGGCCTATCTGCGCACGGTGTCGTTGCAGCAGATCGAGGGTCCGCGCGGCTTCCAGCATCTGCGCGAGGACCTCAGCGAACGGGCGAGCCTGCGCTCGGAAGGGCGGGTGACCGACCTTCTCTTCAAGACCTTCGTGATCGAATGAACCGTCTTTTCCTCACGGCCGTCCTGTTCCTGGTGTTTTGCGCCGGGGCGAAGGCGCAAGGCATCGACACCGATTTCCTCACCGAACCCGTCGACGGCTCGGTCGCCAGCTGGATCATCCGCACCTTCGGGCTGATCACGGTGCTCTCGCTGGCGCCTGGGATCCTCGTCATGGTGACGAGCTTTCCGCGCCTGATCATCGCCTTTTCCATCCTGCGGGCGGGCATGGGGCTGCAGACGACGCCGGCCAACCTCATCATCGTGTCGCTGGCGCTTTTCATGACGTTCTACATCATGGCGCCGACCTTCGACCGGGCATGGAACGAGGGCGTCCAGCCGCTGATGGAAGAGCAGATCACCGAGGAAGAAGCCTTCCCGCTCATCGCCGAACCGTTCCGCGACTTCATGATGGCCAATACGCGCGACGAAGATCTCAACCTCTTCATCGACATCGCCACCGAGCGCGGCCAGACGGTCGAGACCGACGGCGTGATCGACCTGCGCGTCCTGACCCCGGCCTTCATGATCTCGGAGATCCGGCGCGGCTTCGAGATCGGCTTCCTCGTCGTGCTGCCGTTCCTCGTCATCGACCTCGTCGTCGCCACCATCACCATGTCGATGGGCATGATGATGCTGCCGCCCACCGCCGTCTCGCTGCCCTTCAAGGTGCTGTTCTTCGTCCTCATCGACGGCTGGAACCTGCTGGTGGGATCCCTGGTGCGCTCTTTCGTCTGAGGTGATTGCCGAAATCTGTAACTTCTGTATGATGCAGAAATTACAGATCATGGTGATGACGGATGAAGACTTTCACTTTCTCTGACCTCAGCCGCCGATCGGGTGATGTCCTCGACGCCGCGATGACCGAACCGATTTTTCTGATGAAGCGCGGCAAAACGAAGGTCGTGATGATGCCCACCGGCGACTATGAGCGCCTGCTGCGCGGTCGAAGCGAACGCACTGCCTTCACGCTTGCCGATGCGCCCGCCGAGGATGTCGAGAATCTGGCGGCGGGCTTTCGACAGATCATCGATGAGGCGGAGACCTCCCGTGAATGAGGCGGGGTGAGGTCTACCTCTTCAACTATCTGTGGGGCCACGAGGCCGCACGCGGTGAGGAAAGCGGCCGGAAAATTCGCCACGTCTGCCTGATGATGCAGGTCGACCAGTGGCTCTATCTGTTTCCGATTTCCGGACGGCATCCGCAGCCGCGCATCGCTGATGAGCAACGGCTCTACGAAATCATCCCGGAAACCGAATGCCGGCGGGTCGGCCTTGGGACGAGCGGCAAGGTCAGTCACCTCATTCTCGATGATTTCAACAAAGTCCGCGCCGACGAACTCTATGATTTTGAAAGCCTGACGCCAGTGGGCTCTTTCAGTCACCGTTTTCTTGAGAAGGTGGCCCGCCGGTTTCTCGATGCCATGCAGCAGCGGCATCCGATTGCCGGCCTGACGCGGCGCTGAGCGAGCCGGCGGATTTCGGTGCCATATTAGCATTTCCTGTCCCGGCTTAACGCTTTGGCAAGACCCGTCTGCGAAGTTCCACTTCAACATGACGGGTTCGGCGATATGGGACGGGGTTCCCGCGCCGAGTGGCATGATGCCAGACCGCCATCGCCGGTATTGCGTTACCACTAGTCCGGTATGTCCCTCCTAATTCTCGCGTGGAAACAAGGGATATTTCATGTCCAGCATCATGACCAACACGTCGTCCATGGCGGCGCTGCAGACACTTCGTTCCATCAACGACCAGATGGGCACCACCCAGAACCGCATATCGTCGGGCCTCAAGGTCGGCAGCGCGTCCGACAACGCCGCCTACTGGTCGATCGCGACCACCATGCGCTCCGACAACGCAGCGATGTCCACCGTTTCAGACGCCCTCGGCCTCGGCGCCGCGCAGGTCGACATCGCCTACACGGCGATGGAATCGGTCAAGGACACGCTCGACGAGATCAAGACGAAGCTCGTCGCTGCACAGCAGCCGGACGTCGACAAGTCGAAGATTCAGTCTGAGATCAAGCAGCTTCAGGAAGACCTGAAGACTTTTGCAAGCTCTGCAACTTTCTCGGGCGGCAACTGGCTGGATGTTAGCGAAGCCGAGACACAGAAGGTCGTCGCTTCGTTCCTTCGCGATTCCAATGGTGTCTCGCTCGGCACGATCGATGTCGACACGGCTAAGACAGCCTTGTTCAACAGCGCAACCGATGAAACGGGACTGCTGGAGCAAGGCGACGCGATTACTATTGGGGCGAACGCCGCTGACGACGTCGAGTTCGACGGATCAACCGCCGCCGATACTGACCCCATCGAGATCGAAGACGTTTTCGTCCATGATTTCGCTGCGGCCGCCGATGGCGCTATCGACCTGAATGACGGCGGCGCGATCAAGTTCGATATCAATATCAATGGCGAAGAAACCCGCGTTACGATCAATGCGAAGACTCTCGAAGATGCTGGCATCACTGATGGCCTAGTTGACTCAGATGCAGACCTCCTCGCCGCATTCAACGCCGCTCTGACTTCCGCGGGCGTCAATGATCAGGTTGAGGCGGTCGCCGGCACGACAGGCGGCGTGAACATCCAGCAGATCGACGACGCCGGCGCTGTGGTCACCTTCGATGGAAACACGGACGACGCCAACACCTACGAACTGAGCGTCAGCAACGTTCGTACCTCCGACAACGGCAACTTCTTCGAGGCAACCGGCTTCGACATCTCCAGTGCCGGATCGCTCGATCTCGAGGAATATATGCAGGGCGTCGACTCGATGCTGTCTGCGGTCACCACGGCCGCTTCGGATCTTGGTGCCATCAAGACCCGTGTCGACAGCCAGCAGAGCTTCGTCTCGAAGCTGATGGATGCCGTGGATCGCGGCGTCGGCCAGCTCGTCGATGCGGACATGAACGAAGAGTCGACCCGCCTCAAGGCTCTGCAGACGCAGCAGCAGCTCGGCATCCAGGCGCTGTCGATCGCCAACAACGAGACGCAGAACATCCTGTCGCTCTTCCGCTAAGCGCATTGAGGCAAGCCGGCCATTCGGCCGGCCTGCCCCGACACTGACGAAGGCCGCACCCTGCACGCGCATGGTGCGGCCTTTTCTTTTGGCCTGTTACGCCCGTTAAGGTTTCGGCTACGAGAATTAACAGGTTGCGACGGCGATTAAGCTTCTGTTAACCATCGCACATTAACACTCTTGCAAGGAATCGCGTTCGTGGGGCGGTTCCGATGCGCATGATGCGCTGCAACGTCTCTCCGGCAATGCCGGAATGTCGGGATCAATGAGTTCAGGAACAGGGGCGAACTCGTGAGCAGCATCATGACAAACGCCGCCGCGATGGCGGCGCTTCACACGCTTCGCAGCATCAACAGCGAAATGGGCGTGACGCAGAACCGGATTTCGTCTGGTCTTCGCGTCGAAACGGCATCGGACAACGCCGCCTACTGGTCGATCGCGACGACGATGCGCTCCGACAACAACGCCATGTCGACGGTGCAGGACGCGCTCGGCCTCGGCGCGGCCCAGGTCGACGTCGCCTATACGGCGATGGAATCGATCAAGGACACGCTCGACGAGATCAAGACCAAGCTGGTCGCCGCCTCGCAGCCTGATGTCGACAAAGGCAAGATCCAGTCTGAAATCGCGCAGCTTCAAAGCGACCTTCTGACGTTCGCGAAGTCGGCGACCTTCTCGGGCGGCAACTGGCTCGACGTCAGCGGCTTCGGCATGCAGAAGATCGTTGCTTCGTTCACCCGCGACGAAGCCGGCAACATCGCGCTCGGCACGATCGACGTCGACACCGCCAAGACGGCGCTCTTCAATTCCGACCCTGCCGATTACGGGCTGCTGGAAGGCGAGGGGAACTTCTCGCTCGGCGGCCTGACAGTGGGCGCCTCGACGGCGAGTGAGTTCACCCCGGCGGCAGCTCCCGGCACGATCGAACTCGATGGTTTCACCGGACCGTTGTCACTCGCGCTGGGCGACAGCATCGAATTCGAAATGACCTATGGCGGCGTGACGGAGACGATCCGGATCGACGGCGAGGACCCGGCACTGGCGATCGCAGATGCCGCTGGACTTGTTACGCATCTGGACACCGCTGTGGCTGCGGCTTTCACAGGCTTCACTGCAACCGAAAACTCCGGTGTGATCACGATCACTACGACGACCCCGACAGGTGCCGCCGAGGCGAGCCCCGTCACCATCGAGAATCTGCGGGCCCGTCCCGGACAGCTCGATATCCTCGCGATCGATATCACGATGGTGAACGACGGCGATCTGGCCGGGCTGGTCGACGGCGTCGACCGGGCCTTGAGTTCCGTGACGACCGCGGCCTCGGACCTTGGCGCCATCAAGTCGCGCGTCGACAGCCAGCAGGACTTCGTCTCCAAGCTGATGGACGCGGTGGACCGGGGCATCGGCCAGCTCGTCGATGCGGACATGAACGAGGAGTCCACGCGGCTGAAGGCGTTGCAGACGCAGCAGCAGCTTGGCGTGCAGGCGCTTTCGATCGCCAACCAGAATTCGCAGCTGATCCTGCAGCTCTTCCAGAACTGACGCTTCGCGTTTAAGCGTTTTTGCGGCCGGTGCCTTCTCAAGGTGCCGGCCGTTCTGGTTCTTGACGGTCGTTATCCTCGCGCAAGTTTCATCGTCTAGCGTCAGTGCGATCATCCGGTGGCTGGCCGCCGGATTCTTCGCAGCGGCAATGGGATTTCAGCTCTTGGCACAGCTTCTTGGCACGCGCCCGGCGACCGGCGGCAAGGCGATGACGCATTCGATCGCGGATTATCTGCGCGATTTTGGCGGCGAGGCGGCGTATGCGGATTTCGAACCGGCGGCCGAAAAGCCCGGCATCGAGGTTTCGCTGAAGCGCGAGAAAGCCGGTGAACCCGATATCGCCTCGATCGAGGCGGCAGCCTATGCGCGCGGCCAGGCGGCCGGCGAGGCGGAGGCGAAGGCCGAGCAGGCGGCGGCGCTTGCCGCGATGACGGCGCGCCACGGCGAAGAGATCGACGCGCTGCGCAAGACCCTGACGGATGAAATCGCCGCGACGCTTGCCGCCCGGTTCGACGCGCTGAGCGGCAGCGTCGTCGAGACGCTGGGCCGGCAGACGGGCGCGGTGATCGCACCGTTCCTGGAAGAGGCGATGACCGAGCGGATGATCGCGGCGCTGGCGCTGGACGTTTCGCAGGCGATCGGCGAGGGCGCCGCGATCCGCCTTGCCGTCAGCGGTCCGGCCGAGCTTCATGCGCGCTTCGTCGAGCTTTTTCCCGACAAGGCCGTCAGCTTCGCCTTCACCGAGACGGACGGGGCCGATCTATGCGTGGATATTGACGGAACGGCGTTCGCCACGCGGCTTGCCGACTGGTCGACGGCTCTGAAGGAGGCGCTCGCGTGAGCGGCGAAAAGGAAATCGAACGCGAGATCGTCATCGTCCGGCGTGGTCGGGAAAGCGAGGGCGAAGGCCACCATGGCGGGGTCTGGAAGATCGCCTATGCCGACTTCATGACGGCGATGATGGCGTTCTTCCTCGTGATGTGGCTGGTCAACGCGACGAACGAGGAAACGAAGGCTTCGGTCGCGAGCTATTTCAACCCGATCAAGCTGATGGACGAGAAGCCGGCAGACCGCAACATCAGCGATGACGGCACGGCCTCGGAAGGCATCACCGACCGGCCGGCGGCGGACACGCAGGGCGAGGGCACAAGCGACGGCGCCAGCGCGGAACAGGGCAACGACCAGAACGCGACGGCCGGCGAGAAGGAAAGCTATTCGGAGGCGGACTACTTCGAGAACCCCTACGCGGTGCTTGCCGAGATCGCCATGGAGACGGGCCAGCAGACTAATATCAGCGATGCCGGCGAGGGCGGGGCGCAGCAGTCCGGCCCCTCGACGGGCGCTTCGGGCGGGGAAGCCTATCGCGATCCGTTCGATCCCGATTTCTGGTCGCAAGCCGCGGCGCCCGAGCCGACGCTGGACCCGGTGAGCGACACGCAGGCCATGCTCTCTCCCGAGGCGCTGGCCGAAGACCAGCCGGAATCAGAGGAGCCGGAGCCGGCCGCCCCCGTGGCCGAAGCCGCAGAACCGGTACCGGCGCCTGCAGAAGAGACGGCAGCGGCGGAGGCCGCTCCGCCTGCCGAGCCAGCGATCGACCCCGCCGACCTTGCCGCCGAACGCGCGGCGGCGGATGCGGCGGCTCTTCGTGAAGAGATTGCCGAGGCGCTGGGCGGCGCCAATGGCCGCCTGGCCGAGGGGCTCGATGTGCAGCCGGCGGAAGGCGGTGTGCTGATCAGCCTGACCGATGAGGGCGAGGACAGCATGTTCAACGTCGGCTCCGCGGTGCCGCGGCGCGAGATGGTTCTGGCGATGGAAGAGATCGGCGGGCTGCTTGCCGACCGTCAGGGCGCGGTGGTGATCCGCGGCCATACCGATGCGCGGCCCTTTACCGGCGAGGGCAACGACAATTGGCGGCTATCGACCGATCGTGCGCACAGCGCCTACTACATGCTGGTGCGCGGCGGGCTGGCCGAGGAACGCATCGTGCAGGTGTCGGGCTTTGCCGACCGCCGGCTGAAGCTGCCGGACGATCCGTTCGCTTCCGCCAATCGGCGGATCGAGATCCTGGTCGAGGGCAAGGGAGCGCCGTGACCGCCATGCTGCGTTTGGCTCTCATGGTTGTGGCAAGCCTTGCCGCCGGCAGCGCGGCGAGCGCGCAGTTCGCCGACACGTCGGCGCTGAAGATGGTGCGATCGCTGCAGTTCGTGCAGGATTCCATCGCCATGGGCGATCATTCCGCCATCGAGATGCAACGCCATCTGCTGGCGCTGATCGACGAGCGGCTGGAGGCGGCGGGCGATGACATCTTCCAGGAACGCGATACCGTCGAGGCGGCGCTGATCTATGCCATGAGCGGCGGCAACCCGGCGACCGTCGCGCATATCGCTTCGAGCGAGGATCCGGCGGTCGACCCGCGCGTGCTGCCACTCGTTGCCAGCTATCTCGGCGGGCGGGGCGCAGCGGTCGGAGAGGAGATCGCGGCGCTGCTGCCCGATTTTTCCGGCAGCCGGCTTGAGCCCTATCTGGCGCTGATCGCGGCCAACGGGCTGCTGTCCTCCGAGCCGGCGATGGCGCTCGAACTTTACGACAGGGCGCGGCTTCTGGCGCCGGGCACGATCATCGAGGAGGCGGCGCTGCGCCGCTCCATCGCGACGAGCGTCGGGTCAGGGCGCGTGGAAGACGGCGTCCACTATGCCGAGCGTTATGCGCGGCGCTTCCTGCATTCGCCCTATGCCGGCCAGTTTGCCGATCTGTTCGTCGATCTCGTCGTCGCCCATCCCGAAACGGTGCGGGCCGAGCGTATCCTCCAGATTCTTGCCAATATGGACGCCGATCGCCGCCGCTCCGTCTATCTGAGAATCGCGCGCAAGGCGGCGATCGCCGGTAACGATCAGCTTGCCGTCGAGACGGCGACAGCCGCGCAGGCGCTGGGCGAGGACAACGGCAAGGTGCGGGCGCTTGCAGGGCTTTATTCCGGTGTGGCGGGCGTGCCGATGCACGACGCGGCGGACCTTTCGGAAGAACTCGAGGCGATCGACGCGGCGGCGCTGAGCCCGCGCGACCTGGCCCTGCGGGCTGCCGCCCGCCGTGTCGCGGATGCCGTGACGACGCGGCCAGAGCTCGACCCTGTGCCGGTCGTCGACGTCAGTGAACTTCCGTCCGTGCCGGCGGAGACCGAGGCGATGCCGGAGGATGGCGACACGCCGATCGCCGATTTCGTCGATGCGCGGCGGGATGTGCTGCAGTCCGTGGATCAACTTCTGGAGGAAGACCGATGACCGGCCCAGTCGGCAATACGCTGCCCATGAACGCGCCCCAGCAGGCGGCTGGCGCGCGCGCCCGCCAAGGCGGCGGCGAGGCCGGCGATGACGCGCTATTCGGCGCCGCGATCCGTGCGGCCGACGAGCGGACGGGCGAGGAGGCCGGCGGGCGCCAGGAGGCTTTGGCGCAGGGCGAAGGTGAGCTCGTGATCGACCTTGCCGAAGGAGAGATTGTCCAGGATGAGGGCAGCGCGAAGGACATGGATATCGACCGCTTCTTCAAGCTTCTCGGTCTGGAAGAGGGGCGGCGCGTGATTCAGCCGCGCTTGTCGGTCGAGGCGAGGACACCTGACGCGCCACTGGACGGGATCCGCATGGAACTGGCGGCCCTTGTGGCGGCAGCTGCCGGGCGCAACAGGCCCGAAGCCAGCGGCGAGACGACGGCGCGCATCGATATCGAGGACCTTGCGCAGGCGCTGGCCGACCACGCCGAAAGCGGCGAACAAACCCCGGAACAGATCGAGGCGCTGCTGGCGGCAGCGTCCGCGCAGTCGGCGGGGAAGGGCGGCGATGCGGTGGCCGGGCTCGATAGTCTGCTGCGCTCGGTGCGGGCCGGCGTGGAGGCGCAGGCGACGATCGAGATGCCGCGCAACCGCGGGGTCGCGGTCGCTGAAGGCTCGCCAGCCGCGCCGAACGCGGAGGGCGCAAGCGAGGACGGCGACACGTTGTTCCGCTTTGCGCGGGCCGAGGGCACGACAATGCCGCCGGCCATGGAACGTGCGGCCACGCTGTCCGCCTCCACCGAGGTGCAAAGACCTGCTGCCCTGAAGGCCGAGCTTGCGGGCGCTGACGGTGAGGCGCGGCTTGAAGCAGTGGCCGACAAGCGCACCGGCACGCCCGATTTCGCGATCGTGGATTCACGCAAATATCTCGGCGTCGCGCTCGGCCAGACCGCGGTTGCGTCCGTCGTCGGGGCGATCAGCGACAATGCCGAGTGGTCGGCGATGCTGCGCCAGACGGCGGCAACCGCCGCGACCACGCTGGATGCGGCCAAGAACGCCGCCAGCAGCCTCAAGATCCAGCTCAGCCCGCCCGAACTCGGTTCGGTGATGGCAACGCTGCGGATGAGCAACGGGCAGCTCAGCATCGACCTGCGGGTCGAGACGGTGGAAGCCTATCGCCAATTGAACGACGATCAGAACGGGCTGCTGAAAGCGCTGCGCGGCCAGGGCTACGACGTCGATCACGTCACCATCCAGCATGCCGGAACCGACCGCGTGCAGGCGGCGAACGGCAATGCCGGATCGCAGCAGTCCACCAACCTCCAGCAGGGCCAGACGGCGCTGCAGGGCGAAGGGGGCAGCGCGCGCCAGCAGCAGGGCCGGGATGGCCAGGGCGGCTTCAACCAACCCGGAGGACGGCAGGGTGAAAGCGACGATCGCACTCATGAGCGCCGTTCTTCTAACGGCATCTATCTCTAGCACCGATGCGCGGGCAGCCGGCGTGCCCACGCTTTGCGAGGTCGAGATCGCGCAGGCGGCCGCAGCTTACGATATTCCGGAGGGCATCCTCTATTCGGTCGGGCTGACCGAGACGGGACGGCGGGGTTCTTTGCATCCCTTCGCGCTCAACATCGAGGGCAAGGCCGTGTTCGCGCACTCGAAAGCCGAAGCTCTGGCCGCCTTTGCCGATGCGCAGGGGAAGGGTCGGCGGCTGATCGATCTCGGCTGCATGCAGATCAATCACCACTATCACCATGACCGCTTCGCGTCGGTCGCGGACATGCTGGATCCGCGGCAGAACGTGCGCTATGCGGCACGGTTTCTGTCCGAGTTGAAGGCGCGCCATGAAAGCTGGACGATGGCGGTGGCGCGCTATCATGCCGGGCCGGACAACGACCCTGCCCAGAAGCGCTACGTATGCCGTGTCATCTCCAACCTGGTGGCCACGGGCTACGGGCAATGGACGGCGAACGCCCGCGCTTTCTGTGGGGTGGGAACTTAACTCAAAGTTGCAATTTTGCGACAGCCGTGAAATGGGGCGATTTCGGCTTTGCAAGCCCCATGTCGATCAAACGTTAATTTTTCCAATCACTAATTGTGCCATATTGAGCGATACCCACTATATATAGATCCAAATCGGACCTTCAGGGTTAAGCAACTGTTAATTCCAACCATTCATTTCCTCTAGTTGTTCCAGAATCCCGCGATTCGTAAAACGTGGTTAACGCGATGGGTGCGGGTGATTCGGGGGCAGCAATGATCGTTGTGGTTGACGAGCGTGAGCTCGTGACGGAGGGATTCAAATCCTTGTTCGGACGCGAAGGGGTTCCGTCCGCAAGCTTCGAGCCAGGGGAGTTCGAAGAGTGGGTCAGCACGGCAGCGGACACCGATCTCGACGCCGTCGAGGCGTTTCTTATCGGCCAGGGACAGACCCAGTGCGAACTGCCGCGAGCGATCCGCAGCCGATCGATCGCGCCGGTCATCGCCGTCAATGATGGACACTCGCTGGAATCGACGCTGGCGCTCTATGACAGCGGTGTCGACGATGTCGTGCGCAAGCCGGTTCATCCGCGCGAAATCCTTGCCCGTGCCGCTGCGATCCGCCGGCGCCTTCAGGGCATTGTCAACTACACCGACATCGGATCGATCCGCGTCTATTCCGACGGCCGCGATCCCGAAATCGACGGCGCAGCCTTCGCGCTTCCCCGGCGGGAGCGGCGCATCCTGGAATATCTCGTCGCCAACCGCGGCAAGCGGGTGACCAAGGGCCAGATTTTCAACGCCATCTACGGCATTTTCGACGAAGACGTCGAAGAGAACGTGGTCGAGAGCCACATTTCCAAGCTGCGCAAGAAGCTGCGCAAGCGGCTCGGGGTCGACCCGATCGATTCCAAGCGCTTCCTCGGCTACCGCATCGACTGGGCGTGAGCCCGGCGCGTGCGTCGGTCAGTGCCGGCGCGCGCAGCAACCAGCCTCGCGCAAGGCACGCCACCTAGCATCGGACATGAAGATCAAAGAGGATTGATGCGATGAGCCTCAACGGGATGATGCGCACCGGCGTTTCCGGGATGAACGCGCAGGCCAACCGCCTGAGCACGGTGGCGGAGAATATCGCCAACGCCGATACGGCCGGCTACAAGCGGGCTTCGACAGAGTTTTCCTCGCTGGTGCTGCCGACTTCGCAGTCGTCCTATAACTCCGGCGCGGTGACGACGGACGTTCGCTACAACGTCAACAAGCAGGGCGAGCTGGAATTCACCTCGTCGCCGACCGACCTTGCCATCGAGGGCAATGGTTTCATGATCGTGCGCGATCGCAACGGCGATCCGTTCCTGACACGCGCCGGCTCGTTCGTTGCCAACGGCCAGGGCGAGCTCGTCAACGCGGCCGGCTTCACGCTGCTCGGCTATCCCTATGACGGCGGCGATCCGGCAACGGTCGTCAACGGATTCAACGGGCTCGTTCCGATCAATGTCGGCCAAGGCAACCTTGCTGCGTCGCCTTCCACGATCGGAAATTTTGCGGGCAATCTGCCTTCTGGGGCAGCGGTGGGCGACGTGGAAAAGAGTTCACTCGTCGTCTACGACAACGTCGGAAACAGCGTGATTGTCGACCTCGTTTTCACAAAGACCGTAGCGGCGGACCCTACTGGCGGCGGGAATGAAGAGTGGGAGCTAGAGGTTCGCCGACAAGGCGACGACGTGCTTCTGAATTCAGACGGTGACGCCGACACCCTTACCTTCGATTACACGAGCGGCAAAATCGTCGGTGGATTGAACATGAATTTCACGGTCGAGCCGAACGATGACAACGCCATCGAAATCGAGATGGATCTCAGCCGGATGACCGCGCTTGGCTATGATTTCGACGTCTCTGATGCCGGTGTCGACGGGGCTGCGCCATCCAAGCTGGAAGAAGTCGAGATCGACTCAGCGGGCATTGTCTATGGAAAGTACGAGAACGGCGATCTTGAGCCGCTCTACCGCATCGCCATGGCCAATGTGCAGAGCCCGGACAAGCTGCAGCCGCTGCCCGGCAACGTCTACACGCAAGGTGTCGACTCCGGCGTCATCGTGACGGGGTTCGCCGAGACCGGCAATTTCGGCCAGATCATTTCCGGCGCGCTCGAGGGGTCGAATGTCGACATCGCCGAGGAGCTGACGTCGATGATCGAGTCGCAGCGAAGCTACACCGCCAATTCCAAGGTCTTCCAGACCGGCTCCGATCTCATGGAGATCCTGGTCAATCTGAAGCGTTAAGGTACTTGTACCGGGGTTCTTGAATGTCTCTGTCGTCAGCGCTCAATACCGCACAGTCGATCCTGTCGAACACCTCGACGCAGACATCTATTGTGTCGAAGAACATCTCCAATGCGAGCAACCCGCACTATGCGCGGCGCGCGGCGGAGCTGGCGACAAACGGCTGGGGCGCGCAGGTCGTCAACATCTCGCGCTCGGCCAACGACCTTCTTTTCAAGGACAACATCGCAAGCATCGGTGCGGCCAGCGGACAGGGCGCGTTGCTCGACGGCATCGATCAGTTGCGCGCGCTTCTCGGTGGCAATGACTACGAAACGGCGCCCTCGACGCTGATCAGCAATTTTCGCGATGCGCTGCAGCTCTTTGCCTCCAAGCCGAACGATGTCAGTGCGGCACGCTCGGCCCTTGCCGATGCCGGAACCCTGGCTGACGGCATCCGAGAGACTTCGGTCGACGTGCAGAAGCTGCGTCTCGAAACGGACAAGGAGATCAGCCGTCAGGTCGGCGAGCTGAACTCGCTTCTCTCCCAGTTCGAAAAAGCCAATAACGACGTCAAGCAGGGCACGCAGGCGGGCGAAGACGTGTCCGATGCGCTCGATCAGCGCGACCGGCTGCTCGGCGATATTTCGTCGATCATCGGCGTCAGTGTCGTCACGCGCAAGAACAACGACATCGCGCTTTATACCAAGGACGGCGCCACGCTGTTCGAGACGATACCGCGGGCGGTGACGTTCGAGCCGACGAGCGGCTTCGACGCGACGATCGCCGGCAATCCGGTTCTGGTCGACGGTGTCGCTGTCAACGTGGGAACCGGCGGCGCCACCAGCGCGCAGGGTTCGCTCGGCGGCCTTCTGCAGGTGCGCGACAGCGTCGCGCCGACCTATCAGGCGCAGCTGGACGAAATGGCGCGCGGTCTCGTCACCATGTTCGCAGAAGGCGATCCGGCAAGCGAGCCGGGTCTTTTCACCTGGGGCGATGATGCCTTGATCACCGGCGCACCGACGCCCGGTATCGCGATGTCCCTTCAAGTCGACCAGGCCTTCGTCGACAATCCGCTGAAGCTGCGGGACGGCGACAGCGTCGTCGTCAATCCGGATGGCAATGGTGGGTTCTCCGCACTTCTGGAATCGTTCGTCACGAGGTTCGATGAGCCGCTGGCGTTCGACGAGACAGCGCAGGCCGGAACGAACGTCTCGATCATGACGCTGGCCGCCAATTCGGTCGGCTGGATGGAGACGCTGCGGCAACAGGCCGATCAGGCGGCCGAGACCAAGAACGCTTCGTATTTCCGCTCCAGCGAGGCGCTTTCCGCGTCGCAGGGCGTGAACCTCGACGAGGAGATGTCCAAGCTTCTGGAGCTCGAGCAATCCTACAAGGCTTCGTCCCGCCTGATCGCGACGATCGACGAGATGCTGAACACACTGCTGGCGTCGGTGAGGTAACGACATGAAAACGACCTTCACCTCCACGATGGCAATGCAGAATGCGGTGCGGCTGGCGGTGCAGCGGGCGCAGCAGGAGCTGACGCAGACGCAGAGCGAGATCACCACGGGCAGGCATGCCGATATCGGACTGGCGCTTGGTTCGAAGACATCCCGCACCATCTCGCTGACGCGCGACGTGGCGCGTCTCGACTCCATTCTCGACAACAATGCCCTTGTCGCCCAGCGCCTTTCGGTTTCGCAGGATGCCCTTGGCCAGCTGTCGAGCAACGGCCAGACGATGATGGAAACGCTGATCACGGTCAGCAGCAGTTCCGACAAGGCACAGCGCGGCGTGGCGCAACGCGAGATGACCGCGATGCTGGAGAATTTCGTCGCCATTTCCAACACGTCCAGCAGCGGCGAGTTTCTGTTTGCCGGCGTCAATACCGACGTCAAGCCGATGGCGAATTACGAGGTTGCCGCGAAGGCAGCGTTCGACGCCGAACTGGATCTGGCCTTTGGTGCCGGTACGCCTGCGGGCGACTATACGGCCGCCGACATGGACACGTTCCTGACCAATCTGGAGGCGCGGTTCGACGCGGACTGGGGCACGCTCTGGTCGGAAGCGTCCGACACGAACATGACCAGCCGGATCACCAATTCCGAGATCATCGAGAGTTCGACGAACGCCAATGCCGAAGGGTTTCGCAAATTCGCGTTGACTGCGGTGATCGGCGCCGAACTGCTTGACGAAGACCTGTCCGGTGAAGCGCGCACCGTCCTCATGGAACGGCTTGTCGGCCTTGCCGGCGAGGCGATTGCCGGCATCGACGCGGAGCGCGCCGAACTCGGGGTTGCTGAATCGCGGGTGGCCAAGGCCAACACCGCGCTGACCGACCAGAAGGATGTGGTGGCCACCTATATCGGCGAGCTCGAGGGTGTCGATCCCTATGAAGCCTCGACCCGCATGAACACGCTGCTTACGCAGATGGAGGCGTCCTACGCACTGACCGCGCGAATCCAGCAATTGAGCTTGATGAATTACCTCTAACTTCGAAACCGCGGCCAAGCGGGGCGGAATGAACAAGGCGGGCTGAATGTATCAGTTTTCTTATGCCGAGATCCAGCAGGATGACGTTGCTGAATCCAAGGACCGGGAACGGCAGGTTCTCGACAGGTCGATCGCGCTGCTCGGTCAGGCGCAGGCCGCCGGGCCGAAGTCGCGCGAAGCGATCGAAGCCATCTACTTCACCAACCGGGTCTGGATGCGATTCATCGAAGACCTGAATTCCCCGGAGAACGAGCTGGAGGCGCAGCTTCGCGCCAACCTGATCTCGGTCGGCCTTTGGATCCTTCGCGAAGGCGAGAAGATCCGGAAGGGCGAGTCGGAAAACTTCCAGGGGATCATCGATATCTCCGCCATCATCCGGGACGGCCTGAAATGAAAAGTTCCCTGCGCATTTCGCTGAAGAGCGGTGAGAAGATCTTCATCAACGGTGCCGTCCTGCGCGTTGACCGCAAGGTGTCGCTGGAATTCCTCAACGACGTGACGTTCCTTCTGGAAAATCACGTGCTTCAACCGGAAGACGCCTCGACGCCGCTGCGCCAGCTCTACTTCATCGTCCAGATGATGCTGATCAATCCGGAAGGCGCCGATCAGTCGATGATCATGTTCAAGAAGTCTGTCATGATGCTTCTGAACTGCTTCCACAACGAAGAGATCCGCACCGAGCTCAAGCGTGTCGATGAAATCGTCAGTGGCAAGAAGCCGTTCGAGGCGCTGAAGGTCATTCGCGGCCTCTATGCATTGGAAGAGAGCATTCTCGACACGCCGGAGATGACCCCGGCGACGATCCAGTCCATCCAGAAGGAGATCGCGCCGTGGAGATAGGGTCGAGCGCCACCACATCGCAGGCCAGCGCCCGGACGAGCGCCGAGCAGGCCGAGAAGAAGGCGATGCTGGACTACGACAATTTCCTGCAGCTTCTGGTCGCGCAGATGCGCAATCAGGATCCGACGCAGCCCATGGACGCGACCGAGCAGATTGCGCAGTTGGCCACGTTCTCGCAGGTCGAACAGACGATCCAGACCAACCAGCGGCTCGAGATGCTGATGCAGTCCTCCGCGCTCTCCGAGGCCGATGCAGTGATCGGCCGCACGGTCACGTCGATGAACGGGGACATCTCGGGTGTCGTCAAGGAAGTGACGCTTTACTCGGACGGCATCATGGCGACCCTGGAGGACGGGACCGAGTTGCCGATCACGCCGGGCGTCAAGATCAGCTGACGCCAGTCCCATGAACGAGGCCGACGCACTCGAACTCGTCCAGAATGCGATCTGGACCATCATCGTCGCTTCCGGGCCGGCGGTCTTCGTCGCGATGGCTGTCGGCGTCGGCATCGCCTTTGTCCAGGCGCTGACGCAGATCCAGGAAATCACGCTGACATTCGTGCCGAAGATCATCGCGATCCTTGTCACCGTCGCGATCTCCGCGCCGTTCGTCGGCGCGCAAATCTCGCTCTTCACAAACATCGTCTTCTCGCGGATAGAGACGGGTTTTTGAAGCAGCGGCGCAATCACCCTCGCGCAAGTTTCGCCCTTTAGGGATCAGGGTCAGGCAGACGGTGGCCGTCGCATGAGGCGATGGCCCGTTCAGCACCGATCAGGGTGATCATGGCGCAGTCTCAGGCTATCGCAATTCCGGCCATCAATCCGCGCGGTCGTGACGTCGGCTTCGCGATCGGCATCGTGGCCATTCTGGCTATTCTCTTCCTGCCGCTGCCACCGGTCCTGATCGACGTGGGTCTTGCCTTTTCGATCGCGCTATCGGTTCTGATCCTGATGGTGGCGCTGTGGATTCAGCGGCCGCTCGACTTCTCGGCCTTTCCGACGGTTCTCCTGATCGCCACGATGCTGCGGCTGGCGATGAACATCGCCACGACGCGAATCATCCTTTCACAGGGTCATCACGGCACGGACGCGGCCGGCAGCGTCATCTCCGGCTTTGCCAATCTGGTGATGTCCGGCGATTTCGTGATCGGTCTTATCGTCTTCCTCATCCTGATCACGGTCAACTTCATCGTCATCACCAAGGGCGCGACGCGCATCGCGGAGGTCGGCGCGCGGTTCACGCTGGATGCCATTCCCGGCAAGCAGATGTCGATCGACGCCGATCTGTCGGCGGGGATGATCGACGACAAGGAGGCGCAGCGGCGCCGGCGGGAGCTGGAGGAGGAAAGCTCGTTCTTCGGCTCGATGGACGGTGCCTCGAAGTTCGTTCGCGGCGATGCGATCGCAGGCCTGATCATCACCGCGATCAACGTCTTCGGCGGTATCGTCATCGGCTATACGCGCCATGACATGCCGATCGGCGAGGCGGCGGACGTCTTCACGCGGCTCTCGGTCGGCGACGGCCTGGTCACACAGATCCCGGCGCTGATCGTATCGCTCGCGGCGGGCCTGCTCGTGGCGCGGGGCGGGACCACCGGCTCGGCCGACCAGGCGGTCATCAGCCAGCTCAGCAATTATCCGCGCGCGCTGCTCGTTGCCGCCGGTCTGATGATGCTTCTGGCCGTCATGCCGGGCCTGCCTTTCCTCCCCTTCGTCTTTCTCGGTGGCGCGATGGCCTTTGGCGGATGGTTCATTCCGCGCCAGATCGAGGCGGCGCGTCAGGCTGAGGTCGAGGCGGTGCAGGTGTCCGAACGCGAGGAGCGGGAGAAGGAAAAGGACTCCGTCAAATCGGTCCTCAAGACCGCCGAGGTGGAATTGCTTCTCGGCAAGCACGTTTCGGCGCGGTTGCTCGGCTCGCATCAGGAGCTGGCGTTTCGCGTCGGTAAGATGCGCAAGAAGTTCGCGTTGCAGTACGGATTCGTCGTGCCCGAGATCAAGGTCAGCGACGACTATACCGTGCCGCAGAAGGGTTATCAGATCCGCATCCACGGGACGGTGGTCGCTGCCAACGCATTGCGCGTCGGAGAGGTCATGGTCGTTAAGCAGGGCGGGCGGCAACCAAGTGTTCCGGGTGACGAAATCCGGGAGCCCGCCTTCGGCATGCCGGCGATCTCGGTACCGGAAAGCTTTACGGAAGACCTCAAGCGCGAAGGCTTCCATCCGATCGACAACGTATCGGTCGTCCTGACGCACATGAGCGAGGTGATCCGCAACAACCTGCCGCAGCTTCTGTCCTACAAGGACATGAAGGTGCTGCTGGATCGGCTGGACCCGGAATACAAGAAGCTTGCCGACGAGATCTGCTCGTCGCACATGACGTATTCCGGCCTTCAGGCAGTGCTCAAGCTGTTGCTCGCCGAGCGCGTCTCCATCCGCAACCTGCACCTGATCATCGAGGCCGTGGCGGAGCTGGCGCCGCATGTGCGCAAGACGGAACAGATCGTCGAGCATGTGCGCATCCGCATGGCGCAGCAGCTTTGCGGCGATCTGGCGGAAAACGGCGTTCTGCGCGTGCTCCGGCTTGGAAACCGCTGGGATCTGGCATTCCATCAGGCGCTCAAGCGTGATGCCAAGGGCGAGGTCGTGGAATTCGACATCGACCCGCGGCATCTGGAGGAATTCTCCGAGCAGGCCACCAAGGTCGTGCGCGAAGAACTCGACAAGGGCCGGCCCTTCGTCCTCGTCACGGCACCGGATGCACGGCCTTATGTTCGCATGATCATCGAGCGGCTCTTTGCGACCTTGCCCGTCATCTCGCATGTGGAGATCGCCAAGGGCCTCGAGATCAAGGTGCTGGGTTCGATCTCTTGATCGGCGATCCGGAAGGTACCGTGCTGGCGATGTTCGCGGCGTTCTGCCGTGTCGGCGCGTGCTTCATGCTGCTGCCGGGGCTCGGGACGCTGCGTGTGCCGATGATGATCCGGCTTTTCGTCTCCGTCGCCGTATCGTTCAGCATCCTGCCGATCCTTTGGGACGCGATCTATCCGCAAGTCTCCGAGGGCGGTCCGGGCTATATCGGCATTGTCGGGGTGGAACTGCTCATCGGCACCGTCATCGGGCTTCTGGCGCGCTACTATGTCCTGGCGCTGCAGTTCGCGGGTTCGGTGATCTCGATGCTGATCGGCTTCAATGCCATGCCCGGCGTCGGTATCGATGAAATGGAAAGCCAGACGTCGCTGTCGGCGATGCTGAGCTTTGTCGGGCTGCTCATCCTGTTCATGCTGGATTATCATCATATCGTCATCGTCTCGCTGACGAATTCCTACGATGTCATGCCGCTCGGCCTGGCCTTCGACAGCCAGTTGGCGCTGGTCAGTCTCACCGACACGCTGCTCGCCTCCTTCACGTTGATCCTGCAGCTTTCGGCGCCTTTCATCATCTATGGCCTGGCCTTCAACCTCGCAGTCGGGATGGTCAACAAGCTGGCGCCGCAGATTCCGGTCTACTTCATTTCCATACCGTTCCTGCTCGCCGGCGGTCTCATCCTCCTCTATCTCGGCTCCAATGATTTCTTCCGCCTGTTCGGGCGAGGGTTCGAGCCGATCTTCACCGGAACGCAGTGAGCATGAAGGCGCGATCGACCAAACTCAGGCGTCTCGTCTCCGTCCAGCGGCAGATCGAACGAATCGCCGAAATCGAGCTTGCCGAACTTGCGATGGAACGGGCCGCCATATCCGAGCGGCTCGACCACCTCGTCGACGCGTTGGCCTCGCCCAACCCGGTGCACAGCGGCTTTTCCAAGCTCTACGGTTCTCAGATCGCGCGCCTGAAGATCAAGGACCAGATGCTGGGCGGTCGCATGCGCATGCAGGAAAAGAAGCTGATGACCGAGCGGGCCAAGGCAGACCGCCTGGAGGATCACGCGCGTCATGCGGGCAATGACGAACGGCGGGCGGGAGAAGAGGAAGCGCTCTATGACATTCTCGATCGGATCGGTGACTCAAGCCTCCGGTAAGCTTCGGAATGCATAGTCAAATCAACGTCAGCCGACCGACCCTGCTCATGACGAGCCATCGGGCCGCGCGGCGACCTGTTGCACTGCGGCTGCGCTCCATGAGGGAGGGCGAAGACCGCCAACCGACGGATCAGACAGTTGGCCATATCCCCTCCCAGCGACATCGTTCTCGACGTCATGAAGGCGGCCGATCCCGTAGAACTTCGGCAAGCGCGCCAGGCGCTCGCCGCCAACGGTCCTGCAGCAACCGATCGCTCCGCCTCGCAGGCTGGCGAGCGCGCGGCGGCCGCGTTCGATCTTTCGTTCAACGCAGCACGCCTGGCCGCGAGCGGGCGTGAGACCCAAGCCAGCGACGTGACAGGCGAAGATGCCGCGCTGTTCGACAGCTACCAGAAATTCGAGGCGATGGTTCTTCAGAATTTCGTTCAATCCATGCTGCCCAAGGAAAGCGCGACCTTCTTCGGTGAGGGAACGGCCGGCGAAATCTGGAAGAGCATGATGGCCGAGCAACTGGCGGCGATGCTGGCCGAGGGCGGCGGCATCGGAATCGCACAAAGCCTGATGCCCGCTGATGGCGTTGAAGTGGATCGGCCCAGCGACGATCTTGCCGGCAGCCAGCACAACCTTGCCGCCGGCCCGGTGCAGGAACTGCAGCGCGCCACGCTCGACGAATGGTCGGGCGGGGGCAGTGACAACGACAAGTCCGGACTATGGGGCTGACCTGACGGTCCCGGGGGAGAAACGCGGCCGATCAACGGCGGCAAGATGACAATGCCCACAACAACGAAGAAGGCATACCATGGAAATGAATGGCACTGAACTGCGCATCAGCGGTGTTCTCGGACGGCTCGAAAACGTGCTTGCCAACGAGAATGCGCTCATCGGCGCCGACGTCAATTTTGACATCAAGGCATCGAACGCCCGCAAGAGCCGGTGTCTTTACGAACTGAACCTCCTTTTCAAGTCGACGCGGCCTGACGAATTTCCGCCAGCGTTCCGTTCGCGGCTGGAGGCGCTGCGAGCAATGCTCGACGTCAACGCTGTGCGGGTGCGGGCTCATCTGGAGGCGGTGCGCGGCGTGACGGATCTCCTCAATGACGCCGTCCAGGCGGCCGAGGCGGACGGCACCTATTCCATGGAGCAGTTCCGGTACGGCGCGCATCCATGATCAAGCTTGCCGTTACCGCTGTCTGGATATGCCTGATCACGCTCGGTTCCGTCTACGTCTCGATCAAGGCGTCGTCGGAGACGAGCGCGGAGGCGCCACCGGCCGATTTCTTCGGCGGTCTGGACTATGTCCGGGGCGAGGTGGTTTCCATCCCGGTGATCTCGGACGGCGCGGTGCACGGCTATTTCCTGGCCCGCCTCGTCTTCACCGCCGAGCCGGAGCAGCTCGCCCGCTTGTCGATCGATCCGCAGGTGCTGATCACGGACCAGCTCTACACGCACCTCGTCGGCAACAAGACCATCGATTTCGCCAATATCGAAAGCTTCGATCTGACCACATTTCGCACCGGTATCCGCGACGCGCTCAACGAGCGTGTCGGCGAGAAGGTCTTCCACGAGATCATCATCGAACAGGTCGACTACCTGACCAAGGAAGAAATCCGTTCCAACATGCAGCGTGGCGGCACACCGGTGGCGGCCCCGCCGTCTGCGCCGGCGGAACAATCCGCCAGCCACTGAATGGAAGCATGACGCGCCTCTTCGCGAAATGAAGCAAGAGCGTCGCCGACAGGCCGGCTGCCGGCTTGATTTTTCGGTCCTTCTGTCGTCAACACGCTGGGCGCGGGCAGTGAGCTTTCTCGCGCCGGCTGACGACGAACAGAAGTAAAGGCGAACGCCATGGCAGCAACGATACTCGACGGGAAGGCGACGGCGGCGGATGTGATCGCCCGCGTCAAGGACTTCACCGCGCAACTCGCCGCCGATCGCGCGACGACACCCGGCCTTGCCGTCATCATCGTCGGAGACGATCCGGCAAGCCATGTCTATGTCGGCTCGAAAAGCCGCAAGGCGAAGGAATGCGGCTTCAACTCGATCCAGCATACCTTGCCGGAAGACACCACGCAGGCCGATCTTGCGGCGCTTGTCGAACGACTGAATGGCGACGAGTCCATCCATGGCATCCTGGTGCAATTGCCTCTACCGCGTCACCTCGATTCAGAGGCGATCATCCAGTCGATCAGGCCGGAAAAGGATGTCGACGGGCTGCATGTGGTCAATGCGGGAAAGCTGATGACGGGTGACAGCCGGGGCGGCATGGTCTCGTGCACGCCAGCCGGGGCCATGGTTTTCGTGCGCAAGGTGCATGGCGATGACCTTTCCGGTCTCAATGCGGTCGTGATCGGCCGTTCGAACCTCTTCGGCAAGCCGATGTCGGCGCTCCTGCTGGCGGCCAATGCGACCGTCACGACCGCTCATTCGCGCACGGCGGATCTTTCGGCGGTGTGCCGCCGGGCGGATATTCTGGTGGCCGCCGTCGGCCGCGCGCAGATGGTAAAGGCCGATTGGGTCAAGCCCGGTGCCACCGTCATCGACGTCGGCATCAACCGGATCGATGCGCCGGAGCGCGGCGAAGGCAAGACGCGCCTTGTGGGCGATGTCGATCTTGCAGCCGTGAAGGATATCGCGGGCGCGATCACGCCGGTGCCGGGGGGCGTCGGGCCAATGACGATTGCCATGCTGATGGCCAATACGGTGATCGCGGCGAGCCGGGCGGCCGGCGTGGAGCCGCCGCGTTTCTGACGCCCCGTCAGCCGGCTTTGCGGCGCACCCGTTTGGTTTCGGCCGGCGCCGGCCCGGTCGATGCGCGCACGATCAGGTCGACGGGCCACACCTCCTGCAAGGGCTCCTCGCCGCCACCGGCAATGGCGCCGATCAGGCGTTCGCCGATGCGGGCGCCGGCGGCGCGGATGGGCGAACGCGTGGTGGTCAGCGGCGTCGAGAAATGTTCCGGCTTCAGATAGGGGAACACATCGTCATGTGCGATCAGCGAGATGTCCGTTCCAAGAGCAAGGCCGCGCTGGTTCATCGCACGCACGGCGCCGAGCGCCAGAAGGATCGACGAGCACAGTACCGCCGTCGGCGGCTCGGCGCTGTCTAGCAGGCGCATCATGCCGCGATAGCCGTTCTCGTCCGTCATGCCCGAATGCTGGAACAGTGCCGGATCGGTGGCCATGCCCGCTTCGGCGAGCGCCGCCTCCAGGCCCATGCGGCGGGCGATCGCGAATGTCAGATAGTCCGGTCCGTTGAGCAGCGCGATGCGCCGGTGACCGAGTTGCAGCAAGAGCCGCGCCGCATCGCGGAAGGCGCCCAGATTGTCGATATCGAGCAGAGGGAAATCAGGATCCTCCTCCAGCGTGCGGCCATGGACGACGAAGGGAAGGCTCAGTGATTTCAACAGGTCGATCCGGGTGTCGTTCCTTCGGATATAAGCAAGGAAGATCGCATCCACCGTACCGCCCGCTGCTAGTTTGCGGAACGTCATCTCCTCGTTTTCGGGTCGGCTCGGCGTAACCACGAGCAGCATGTCTTCCGACAGGCAGACTTCGCCGAGGCCCGAAAGGAACTCGGCGAAATGCAGGTCCGTGTCGCGTCCCGGTGCCGTGGGCATGATGACCCCGATAGACCCGGCCTTGCCGGTCGCAAGGCGCTGTGCGGCCCGATTGGGACGATAGCCGGTTGCCTGGACTGCCTGCATCACACGTTGACGTGTGCGCTCGTTGACCTCAGGATAGCCGTTGAGAGCGCGGCTGACCGTCGTCTGGGATAGGTTCAGGAACTTGGCCAGTTCTTTCAGATTCACGTTGCCGATCCGCCGATGCGCTCAAAGCGCTTTGATGTTTGCTGTCCGGCGCAGCCGTGCTCTCCCTCTGGTTGCACAGGGCCTGAGGAGCGTCAGACAAGAATATTGCGATGATAACTGGAAACAGACCAGATTCCAGACCGCACTGCAGCAATTCGGGAATCTTTTAAGTGGAACGGCCAAACGCCCTTGACTCTCACCGCATCATCTAATGTTCTCAAAGGAGCCAAAGCGCTTTGAAATTTCGCGGCACCACCCTTGTTCGGTCTAGCGTGTGCCGCATCGACTTTGACAGCCGTCGTCGCAGGAACGGCAAAATCGGGAGGAGTGATCTGATGAAAAGCTTGTTGATGGTGAGCGTTGCAGCGTTGGCGCTGTCGGCCACCGGCGCCGTTGCCCAGGAACTGATGTTCGCGCCGGGCGAGGACGATGCGTTCAACTGGGAGAGCTTCGACAGCTTTGCCAGCGAGCATGACCTCAGCGGTGAGTCGATGTCGATGACCGGGCCATGGACCGGCAGCGACGCGGAGCTGTTTGAATCCGTGATCGCCTATTTCGAGGAAGCCACCGGGGCGACGGTCAACTATTCGGGCTCGGACAGCTTCGAGCAGGACATCGTGATCAGCGCCGAAGCGGGTTCTGCGCCGAACCTGGCCGTTTTTCCCCAGCCCGGACTTGCAGCGGACATGGCGGCGCGGGGCTTCTTGTCGCCGCTCGAGCAGGATACGGCGGACTGGGTCCTGGAAAACTATGCCGCGGGTGAATCCTGGGTCGACCTCGGTACCTACGAAGGAGAGGACGGCGAAGACGCTCTCTATGGTTTCTTCTACAAGATCGACGTGAAGTCGCTCGTCTGGTTCATCCCCACCGCTTTTGAAGAAGCGGGCTATGAAATTCCCGAGACGATGGAGGATCTGAAGGGGCTGACGGAGCAGATCGTCGCCGATGGCGGCACGCCTTGGTGCATCGGCCTTGGTTCGGGCGCGGCAACCGGCTGGCCGGCAACAGACTGGGTGGAAGACATGATGCTGCGCACGCAGCCGCCGGAAGTCTACGACCAGTGGGTATCCAACGAAATTCCGTTCGACGATCCGGCGGTGGTCGGTGCGATCGAGGAGTTCGGCTTCTTTGCCACGAACGACGATTTCGTCGCTGGCGGTTCGGCAAGCGTCGCCAATACCGACTTCCGCGAAAGCCCGGCCGGTCTCTTCTCGTTCCCGCCGGAGTGCTACATGCACCATCAGGCATCGTTCATCCCGACGTTCTTCCCGGAAGGGACGCAGGTCGGCACCGATGTCGATTTCTTCTACATGCCGCCATACGAGGCGCAGGATCTCGGCCGTCCGGTGCTGGGCGCCGGTACGCTCTTCGCCATCACGCAGGACAGCGAAGTGGCGCGGACCTTCATCGATTTCCTGAAGACACCCATTGCCCACGAGATCTGGATGGCGCAGTCGGGCTTCCTGACGCCGCACACCTCGGTCAACGCGGAGGTCTTCCCGACCGATCTGCAACGCAACCTCAACCAGATCCTGATCGACGCGACGACCTTCCGCTTTGATGCCTCCGACCTGATGCCGGGCGAGATCGGCGCCGGCGCATTCTGGACCGGCATGGTGGACTATGTCGGCGGGGCGGATGCAGAGACCGTTGCGGCCGACATCCAGCAGCGCTGGGACTCGATCGAATAGGCTATCGACGAAAGATGGACGATCCCCGCGCGCCATTGCGGCGCGGGGATCGGCGACCCTTGCATTCTGGGAGGAGACGGCGGTCGTGAACCCACTCGTTCAAGGACTGATCACCATCGTCATCGGCGTCGGCGGTTGTGTCGGATATTTCTATCTGTCCAATCTTGTCGTCGACCATCTGATCTTCCCGGCCAAGGGAAAGAACGCCGGGCGAAACATCAACCGCGCCAACAAGGTGCGGCCCTGGCTTTTCCTTTTTCCGGCGATCTTCGCGCTTGGCCTCTATCTGGTCTATCCAGTTGTCGGGTCCTTCTGGCGATCGCTGTTCAACCGCGCCGGAACCGATTTCATCGGACTTGGCAACTACATGGCGCTGGCTGCGTCGGACGAGTTCCGCACCGCCGTCCTCAACAATTTTCTCTGGGTGCTTTTCGTGCCCGCCGGCGCCACCGCATTCGGGCTTCTGGCGGCCCAGCTAACCGACAAGATGCGCTGGGGGAACGTCGCCAAATCGCTGATCTTCATGCCAATGGCGATCTCCTTCGTCGGTGCCTCGCTGATCTGGAAATTCGTCTATGCCAACAATGCCGATATCGGCCTGATCAACGCCGTTCGTGAGGCGCTCGGGGCAAGCGGCCCGATCGACGTGCTGCAAATTCCCTTCTGGAACAATTTCTTCCTGATGGTCATCCTGATCTGGATCCAGACAGGGTTCGCGATGGTCATCCTGTCGGCCGCGTTGCGCGGCATTCCCGAAGAAACGGTCGAGGCGGCGGTGATCGACGGCGCCAATCCGTTCCAGATCTTCTTCAAGATCAAGGTGCCTCAGATGATGGGCACGATCGTGGTTGTCTGGACGACGATCACGATCCTCGTGCTGAAGGTCTTCGACATCGTCTACACGATGACGGGCGGCAATTTCGGGACGCAGATCCTGCCATCCTACATGATGGCCTACATGTTCCGCGACGACGGCAGGGCCACGGCCGTCGCCTTCGTCATCATGCTCATCGTGTTGCCGGTGATGATCTGGAATATCCGGCAGGCGCGCAGAGAACTGCGGTGAGGAGGGGACGATGAGCACGCACAATGTCGCAGGACGCAAATCGGCGCTCACCTGGGTCGTCAACATATCCGTCATCATCATGGTGGTGGCCTGGCTGATCCCGACGGTCGGGCTTCTCGTCTCCTCGTTCAGAGAGCGCGACCAGATCTCGCAGACCGGCTGGTGGCTGGCACCGCTGCCCGTCGAGCAGGCCTTTCGCGCCCGCGTTCCGGCCGAGGGCGCCACGCGGGATGGAGAGCGCTTTGTGGTGGAAGGCAATGTCTTCACGCTGCAGGGCGTGGCCAACGCGTTCCCCGGCGGAGGCGGGAACGTGACGGCGTTCGGAACACGCAGCATCCAGCCTGGCGAGTTCGAAGCCGGAACGACGGCAGAATTGCGTGACGGCGGGACCCTCACCGTTTCCGACGACGGAACCTTGCGCGCCGAACTTGTCGAAAATCCCGAGGAGGGGACACCGTTCGTCTATTTCTTCGCGGAGACCCCGCCGAAATTCACGCTCGACAATTACCGAACGGTGCTGAGCGCGGACAACATGGACATCGCGTTCATCAATACGCTGACCGTGACGATACCGGCGACGATCATTCCAATCCTCATCGCCGCGTTCGCCGCCTATGCCTTGGCCTGGATGCAGTTTCCCGGGCGTGGTCTCCTCATCGCGGCCGTGGTCGGGCTTCTCGTCGTGCCACTGCAACTGGCGCTGGTGCCGATGCTCTCGCTCCATACCCAACTCGGCATCGGGCAGAGCTTTGTCGGAATCTGGCTTGCGCATACGGGCTTCGGCCTGCCGCTCGCGATCTACCTCTTGCGCAACTACATGGTCGGGCTGCCGCGCGACATCATCGAATCCGCAAAGGTCGACGGAGCGACGGATTTCGAGATCTTCGTGCGGATCGTGCTTCCGCTGTCGTTTCCCGCGCTGGCGAGTTTCGCCATCTTCCAGTTCCTCTGGACATGGAACGATCTTCTTGTCGCCAAGGTGTTCTTGCCGAGCAACGACGCCAGCAAGGTGATGACGGTCAAGATCGCCGACGACCTCTTGGGCTCGCGCGGCGGGGACTGGGGAATTCTGGCCACGGCGGCCTTCGTTTCGATCGGGGTGCCCCTGGTCGTCTTCTTCACGCTGCAGCGCTACCTCGTGCGCGGCCTGCTGGCGGGATCAGTCAAGGGTGGTTGATAAAGACATGACAATTGCAATGAAGGCCGGCGAGACGACGGCGGCGCTGGTTGGCCGGGAGGCCGATCGCGACTGGTGGCGAGGCGCGGTGATCTACCAGATCTATCCGCGTTCCTTCCAGGACACGAGCGGCGACGGAATCGGGGATATCAACGGCATCACACGCCGGCTGCCCTACGTCGCCTCGCTCGGCGTCGATGCCATCTGGATCTCTCCGTTCTTCACATCGCCGATGAAGGATTTCGGCTACGACGTGTCGGACTATCGCAGCGTCGACGAGATGTTCGGCACGCTGCACGATTTCGACATGCTGATTGCCGAAGCGCACCGGCTCGGCCTCAAGGTGATGATCGATCTCGTCATCTCGCACACCTCGGATCAGCATCCCTGGTTCGTCGAGAGCCGCGCGAGCAAATCCAACGCCAAGGCCGACTGGTATGTCTGGGCAGATGCCAAGCCGGATGGCACGCCGCCCAACAACTGGCTGTCCATCTTCGGCGGTTCGGGCTGGCACTGGGACCCGACGCGGATGCAGTACTACCTGCACAATTTCCTGGCTTCCCAGCCCGACCTCAACTTCCATAACCGGGACGTTCAGGACGCGCTTCTCGACGTCACGCGGTTCTGGCTGGAACGCGGCGTCGACGGCTTCCGGCTCGACACGATCAACTTCTACTTTCACGACAAGGAACTGCGCGACAACCCAGCGCTCGATCCGACATTGCGCAATGCGACGATCGCACCGGCGGTCAATCCCTACAACTGGCAGGACCACATCCGCGACAAGAACCAGCCGGAGAACCTTTTATTCCTGCAGCGCTTTCGTGCGCTGATGGAGGAATACCCGGCGATCGCGGCGGTCGGCGAGGTGGGCGATGCGCAGTATGGCCTGCAGATCGTTGCCGACTACACGTCCGGCGGCGACAAGATGCATATGTGCTACGCCTTCGACTTCCTGTCCGGCGAGCCGCTGACGCCGACGCGCGTTGCGTCCGTGATCGGCCGCTTCCAGACGGCGGCGCCGGAGGGATGGGCGTGCTGGGCGTTTTCCAATCATGACGTCATGCGCCATTCCTCGCGCTGGCTGCATCTCGTCAGGGAACATGATTTCGAGCAGTATCTGCGCATGCTTTCGGGACTTCTGATGAGCCTGCGCGGTTCAGTCTGCCTCTACCAGGGGGAAGAGCTCGGATTGACGGAGGCCGACATCGCGTTCGAGGATCTCCAGGATCCCTACGGCATCCAGTTCTGGCCGGATTTCAAGGGACGGGACGGGTGCCGCACGCCGATGGTCTGGGAGCACGACCGGCCCTCAGGCGGCTTTTCCGTCGGCCAGCCCTGGCTGCCGGTGCCGCCCGAGCACCGCAACCACGCGGTCGACCTGCAGGACCACCGCCACGCGTCGATCCTCAACCACTATCGGCACTTCCTCAAGTTCCGGCGCAGCCAGCAAGCGCTCATCAAGGGTGACATGGAGGTGCTCTCCAGCGATGGCGACGTGCTGGTCTTCACCCGCAGCGTCGGCAATGAAAGCCTGATCTGCATGTTCAATTTCGCCGGGACGTACCAGACCGTGCCGCGCCCGCAGGGCGGGATCACGGGGCTTGAGGGGCATGGCTTTTCGGGCCTTTTGCGCGAGAGCGATATCGAACTGCCACCCTACAACGCATTCATCGGCCGGCTCGACTGAGCGCGGGAAGGACATTGCGGGCGCCGGCGGTACGGCCGCCCGCGACCCAAGGGAGAGCCGGGAGGGCACAATGACTGGACTGACACTGACCGACATCCGCAAATCCTATGGAAGCGTCGACGTCATTCACGGTATCGATCTGGAGATCCAGGAAGGCGAGTTCGTCGTCTTCGTCGGCCCGTCGGGATGCGGAAAGTCCACGCTGCTGCGCATGATCGCCGGCCTGGAGGACATCACCGGAGGAACACTCAAGATCGACGGGGAGACGGTCAACGATATCCCGCCGTCCAAGCGCGGGATCGCGATGGTGTTCCAGTCCTATGCGCTCTATCCGCACATGACGGTTTACGACAACATGGCGTTCGGCATGCGGATCGCCAAGGAGAGCAAGGAAGAGATCGACCGACGGGTTCGCTCCGCAGCCGCGATCCTGCAACTTGAGCCCTATCTCGATCGACTGCCAAAGGCGCTTTCTGGCGGCCAGCGCCAGCGTGTCGCGATCGGCCGCGCGATCTGCCGCGACCCGAAGGTCTTCCTCTTCGACGAACCGCTTTCCAACCTCGATGCCGCCCTGCGGGTGGCGACGCGCATCGAGATCAACAAGCTGCACGAGTCGATGCCGAATTCGACCATGATCTACGTGACCCACGACCAGGTCGAAGCGATGACGCTGGCCGACCGGATCGTGGTTCTCTCGGCCGGCCACATCGAGCAGGTCGGCGCGCCGATCGAACTCTACAACCGTCCGGCCAACCTATTCGTCGCCCAGTTCATCGGGTCGCCGGCGATGAACATCATCCCGGCCAAGATCGAGAGCGCGGGCGCACAGACGACGGTTACCCTGACCGGTGGGAAGTCCGTGACCGTCGACATCCCGACCGATCCGGCCGAGAGCGGAAAGGAGGCAAGCTTCGGCGTGCGCCCGGAAGACCTGACGGTGGCGGAAGGCGATGATTTCATCTTCGAAGGTGAAGTGGCGCTTGCCGAGCAGTTGGGGGAGGTGACGCTCTACTATATCGAGGGTCTGGTGAAGGATCAGCCGATCATCGCCAAGATGCCGGGCAACCATCCCAGCCGGCGCGGCGAGCGCGTCCGCTTCACCGCAGGCCGCGAAACGCTCCACCTCTTCGACGCGGCGGGGCAGACCTATCGCCGTTCGAGTGACGGCTGACAGGCGTTCCTGAAACCTTTTCCTGTGCGTTTCCGTATCTGCTCATGTCCCGACTAACGGACAAACCCAAGCGGAGGTGACATGAACAGGAACATTTCAGGCGGGTTGGCGCTGATCGCAGCGCTGGCCGCAGGGGCAGCCCATGCCCAATCCAACCCGACCGTCGGCGGTGCGCCGATGTTCGAGAACCGGTCGATTGTCGAGAATGCGGTAAATTCGCCGGTTCACACCACACTCGTGGCGGCGGTCAAGGCCGCCGGACTGGTCGAGACGCTTTCGGGCGCCGGCCCGTTCACTGTGTTCGCGCCCGTCAACTCAGGCTTTGCCGCGCTGCCGGCGGGCACCGTCGAGACGCTGCTGATGCCGGAGAACAAGGACCAACTCGTCAAGGTGCTGACCGCCCATGTCGTGGCGGGCGATCTCTCCGGCGGCGAACTGATGCGCGATGTCATGGCCAATGGCGGCCAGCTCGAGCTTCAGACGGTCAGCGGCGACACCCTCACCGTCATGCAGTCCGGCCGGGGCCTTGCCCTGATGGATGAAAATGGCGGGACGTCGGTGATCACGACAGCCGACGTCAATCAGTCGAACGGCGTGATCCACGTCGTCAATCAGGTGCTCGTGCCGAACTGACGGCGGCCTTACGGGGGCCGGGAGGGCTATGCGCGTCGAGCGACGCCATGGCCCTCCTGACGTCGATGATGCGCCCCGATCCAATTGCTCAGTACAAGACGCTCGCGCCTTCGCTCGCCGGCCCCGCATTGGCGCGCAAGGCGGCGAACAGCTCACGGCCCATGCCGAAGCCGTTCCGTTCGAGATCGGCATCGGCGGGTAGACGGTCCTCCCATGTGGCCTGATCCACCAGGACGGTCAATTCGCCCTTCACCGCATCGACGCGGACCATGTCGCCGTCTCTAACCTTCGCGATCGGACCCCCGTCGCAGGCTTCAGGCGTCACGTGGATTGCCGCCGGCACCTTTCCGGAAGCGCCCGACATGCGTCCATCGGTGACCAGTGCGACGTGATGACCGCGATCCTGCAAAACGCCGAGCGAGGGAGTGAGCTTGTGTAGTTCCGGCATGCCGTTCGCCTTCGGGCCCTGATAGCGGATGACGGCGACGAAATCGCGGTCCAGTTCGCCTGCCTTGAAGGCATCGATCAGATCCTGCTGGTCGTGGAAGACGCGCGCCGGCGCCTCGACGACATGCCGATCCGACTTGACGGCGGAGATCTTGATGACGGCCGCGCCGAGATTGCCGCTCAGCATCTTCAAGCCCCCGTTCGGCTGAAAAGGCTGATCGACGGTCGAGAGCACCTTGGGGTCACCGCTTTCCTTCGGTGCCGGGGCGCGGGCGACGGTGCCGTTTTCACCGAGGCGCACGTCGATGGCATAGGAGGCGAGGCCCTGGCCCCAGACGGTGCGGACGTCGTCGTGCACCAGGCCTTTCGACAGAAGCTGCGCGATCAGGTAGCCCATGCCGCCGGCGGCATGGAAATGGTTCACGTCGGCAAGGCCGTTCGGGTAGACACGGGCGAGCAATGGAACGACATCCGACAGTTCGGAAATGTCTTCCCATGTCAGGTGAATGCCGGCGGCGCGCGCCATGGCGACCAGATGCAGCGTGTGGTTTGTCGACCCTCCGGTCGCATGCAAGCCGACGACGCCGTTGACGATGGAGCGCTCGTCGATCATCTCGCCGGCCGGGGTGAACTCGTTGCCGAGCGCGGTGATGGCGAGTGCGCGCTTCGTGGCTTCCCTCGTCAGGGCATCTCTGAGAGGGGTGTTCGGGTTGATGAAGGAGGCGCCGGGCGTGTGCAGGCCCATGATCTCCATCAGCATCTGGTTGGAGTTGGCCGTGCCGTAGAAGGTACAGGTGCCAGGCCCGTGATAGCTCCTGGATTCGGCCTCCAGCAGCTCATCGCGCCCGACCTTGCCCTCGGCGTAAAGCTGGCGCACCCGTGCCTTCTCGTCATTCGGCAGTCCCGTCGTCATGGGTCCCGCCGGAACAAAGATCGCAGGAAGATGGCCGAAGGTCATCGCGGCGATCATCAGGCCCGGAACGATCTTGTCGCAAACGCCGAGATAGACTGTTGTGTCGAACATGTTGTGCGACAGGCCGATGCCGGCGGCCATGGCGATGACGTCACGGGAGAAGAGCGACAGTTCCATGCCCGGCTGGCCCTGGGTCACGCCATCACACATGGCAGGCACGCCGCCGGCCACCTGAGCAACGCCGCCGGCTTCCCTCGCAGCCTCCCGGATGAGCTCGGGGAAGCGCTCGAAGGGCTGGTGCGCCGAGAGCATGTCGTTATAGGCGGTGATGATGCCGAGATTTGCGGCCCGGTCGCCGGCCAAGGCCGATTTTTCGGCTGGTGCGCAGGCGGCGAAGCCATGGGCAAGGTTGCCGCAGGACAGGGTCGTGCGGTGCGGGCCGGCATCTGCAGCACGGCGCAGGCGATCCAGATACAGCTGGCGCGTCGGCTTCGAGCGCTCGATCAGACGGTTTGTGATGGCGGTGATACGCTTGTGGGCGGCCATGTTCTTTCGTCCTGTTTCAAGTGGTGGCCGGCGCCCTGGCCGGCGCGGTGAGGCTCAGGGAGCCCAGTAGATCTCAACCGGTGTCGCGGCCCGATGGAGCACGGCGCGCACCGGCATTTCGGTTTCGGCGCCGGATGTCTGCGCGCGCGCCAGCGTCTGCTTTTTTTCCGCACCCTCGATATGCAGCGCGAGGAACCGCGCATCGGCAATTGCAGGGAACGTCAGCGTCAGGCGCGCTTCCTCCGCGCCAGGGGCCGTCATGGCGATGACCGACTTGTCCGCCGCCTCCGACAGAGCCTCATCGAGGTTGTCGCCGCCGGCAAAGAACGAGGCCGTATGACCGTCATTGCCCATGCCGAGGATGATCGCATCGAAGGGGCGCGGCAAGCCGGCAATGACAGCACTCGCCCGATCAGCGGCCTGATGCGGCGTCGGCGCCTCGTTGTAGAGCGGCACGAAGCTGGCACGGGCCGCGTTGTTCTGCATCAGGCGTTCGACGACGAGGCGCTGATTGGAACGCTCGTCCGTTTCCGGTACGAACCGCTCGTCCACCAGCGTCACCGTGACCCTGTCCCATGCGAGTTCGCGGGTCGACAGTTCCTGAAACAGGCGGTGCGGCGTCGAGCCCCCCGATACGGCCAGTGTTGCCCGTCCACGCTCCGCGATGGCGCGGTCCAGGGTTTCGGCGATACGGCCGGCAAGTGCGGCGGCCAATGCATCGCGGTCGGCAAAGTCGTGGTGGGCGATATCGCTCATCGGCTTCAGCGCCTTTCGTGCCAGGTTCGCCCGTCGCGCTCGATCAGCGCGATGGCCTGACTCGGCCCCGACGTCCCTGCCGTATATCCCTGAACGGCCTGGGCGTTCGCTTCCCAGGCCTTGAGAATGGGATCGACCCATTTCCATGCGGCCTCGACCTCGTCGCGGCGCATGAACAGCGTCTGGTTGTTGCGGATGACGTCGAGCAGGAGGCGCTCATAGGCATCGGGATTGCGCACGTCGAAATTCTCAGCGAACGTCATGTCGAGCGGCACATGGCGCAGCCGCATCCCGCCGGGACCAGGATCCTTGATCATGATCCACTGCTTGACCGCCTCGTCGGGCTGCAGGCGGATGACGAGCTGGTTCGCGATCACCCTGCCGGCGCTTTCGTCGAAGACGGAATGCGGGATCGGCTTGAATGTGATGACGATCTCGGAGACGCGCTCGGCCATGCGCTTGCCGGTTCTCAGATAGAAGGGTACGCCGGCCCAGCGCCAATTGGCGATCTCGGCCTTTATGGCAACGAAGGTCTCGGTATCGGACGCGCCGTCGTCGAGTTCCTCAAGGTAACCCTTGACCGGACCACCGGCGGACGCCCCTGCGCGGTATTGGCCGCGCACGGTGACCTGCTCAACATTCGCCGCCGTGATCGGCTTCAACGAGCGCAACACCTTCAGCTTCTCGTCGCGCACCGCTTCGGCGTCCATCGAAGATGGCGGTTCCATCGCGACGAGGCAGACGAGCTGGAGAAGATGGTTCTGGACCATGTCGCGCATGGCGCCGGCCTTGTCGTAGTAGCCGGCCCGGCCCTCGAGCCCCACCGATTCGGCGACTGTGATCTGAACGTGGTCGATATGCGCCGAATTCCACAACGGCTCATAGAGCGCGTTGGCAAAGCGCATCACCATCAGGTTCTGGACCGTTTCCTTGCCGAGATAGTGATCGATGCGGAAGACCTGCTCTTCCTTGAATACGCTGCCGATCGTGTCGTTGAGCTCGCGCGCGGATGCAAGGTCCCGTCCGATCGGCTTTTCGACGACGATGCGTGTCTTCGCGGTGATGAGGCCGTGATCGCGGATGTGCTGCGCGATATCGCCGAAGAGCGCCGGGCCGACGGCGAGGTAGAATGCGCGGATGCGGCCTTCGCCCTCGGCGAGCAGCGCCTTCAGTTCGTCCCAGCCCTTGTCTGACTTCGCGTCGACCGCAACGTAGAACAGGCGCGCCAGGAAGCGTTCGACATCGTCCTTTCCAAGTTCGTCCGCTTTCACGTGCTCGGTCAGGGCGTCGCGCGCAAAGGCGCGGAATTCCTCGTGGGAAAGCGCAGAGCGCGACGCGCCGATGATGCGCGTTGGCTCGGTCAACTGTCCGGCGAGCTGGCGATGGTAGAGAGCCGGCAACAGTTTGCGCTCGGAAAGATCGCCGGTTCCACCGAACACGATGTAGTCGAAAGGCTCGACCGGAATGATCTGGCTGCTCATGTCCCGCTCCTTAATCTCTCGCGGACTTGTAATCTAATCGATTTAAAAAGGCCAGACCCGCGGTTCGATCAAACTGTCGCATCAAATCCTGTCGCGCAGGGCGAACCAGGTCAGCGCGAGGAACAGCAGCGGCGCGCGCAGCTTCGTTCCGCCTGGAAACGGGGGAACCTTCAGTTGTTCGAAGAGGGCGAGGCGGGTTCGGTCGCCGAGGATGGTGTCGGCATAGAGCTTCCCGCAATAGTTGGAGAGCTTGACGCCATGGCCGGAAAATCCGCCGATCGAGATGACGCCTGGCATGACTTCGCGCACGAAGGGCTTGCGCGGCAGGGTGATCGCCACCGAGCCGCCCCAGGCATGGGTCAGTTCGATGTCGTGCAGCGACGGATAGATCTCGGCGATCTGCTTGCGGATATGCGTCGAGATATCCTTCGGGTTCTCCGAGGTATAGGCCTCGCGCCCGCCAAAAAGCAGCCGGCCGTCGGCGGTCTTGCGGAAATAGCGCACGACGAAGCGGCTGTCGTCCACTGCTTCGCCGCCCGGCAGGATGGAGGCATCCTCGACAGGGACCGTCGCGCCGATGAACGAGCGGATCGGCATCACATGGGCTGCCGTCACGGGCTCCAGCCCGTCGATATGGGCGTTGCATGCGATGAGGCCATGCTTTGCGGTGATCGTTCCGGACCTGGTCGTGACGATGACCTTTCCGTTCCCCGCCTCGATCTTTTCGGCTCGCGTGCCTTCAAAAAGGCCCGCCCCGGCAGCCGCGGCGGCGCGCGCCAGGCCGACCATCAGCTTCATGGGATGGATGTGGCCGGTTCCGGTGTCGCGCACGCCCGCGAAGAACCGTCTGGAACCGACCCGCCAGGCCGTTTCTTCCCGGTCCATGAATGAGACATGCGGATAGTTCCATCGCTCGCGCATTTCATCGGTATAGCGGCGGAAATCATCGACATAGCGGGCCTTGTGGGCGAGCGAAAGCTGGCCGGGGCGGTAGTCGATGTCGATGCCGTATCGCTCGCCACAGTCGAGCAAATAGCGCTTTGCGTCCTCGGCGAGCTCGAAGAGCGCGCGGGCGCGCTCGGCGCCGTATTCGGCCTCCAGTTCGTCGGCGTCGGCACGCTGACCCGTTCCGATCTGACCGCCATTGCGGCCCGAGGCCCCGTCGCCGAACCTTGCCGCTTCGATCAGCGCGACGTCGACCCCCGCCTCGGCGAGGTTGAGCGCGGCCTGCATCCCGGTATAGCCCCCGCCGACGATGACAACGTCGGCCCGGCGCGAGCCGTCGAGCGGGTCGAATACCGGGCGGCCCGCAAGGCCGTCTTCATACCAGGACAGGCCCGGCGATATCGGGCTGCGATAGGTCGTCATGCCCGCCTCAAACGTTCAGAAGCAGATATTCGCGTTCCCACGGGCTGATGACCTGCATGAAGGTCTCGAACTCGCCCCGCTTCAGGCCGCAATAGGTTGCGATGAAGTCGGCGCCGAAGACCTCGTGGAAGGCCGGCTCGCTTTCGAGCAGGGACACCGCTTCCAGCAATCCACGCGGCAGGTCGACAGTCGTGCCTTCATTGGCGGTATGGGCGGTCGGGTCCGACGGTTTGACGCCGCGCACCATGCCGAGATAGCCGGCGGCCAGCGAGGCGGCGAGCGCCAGATAGGGGTTCGTATCCGAAGAGGGCAGCCGGTTTTCCACGCGGCGCGCCGTCGGGTCGGAACTGGGGACGCGAAAAGCGGTCGTGCGGTTGTCGTAGCCCCACGCGTTGTTGACAGGGCAGGCCATGTCCGGCGTCAGGCGGCGATAGGAATTGACGTAAGGCGCCATCATGACCAGCGATTTCGGAACGAAATGCTGCATGCCGCCGATGAAGGAGAAGAACTCGGGCGAATGGCTGCCATCCTCGAGCGCGAATATGTTGCGTCCGCTCGCCAGGTCGACCACCGACTGGTGGATGTGCATGGCCGACCCGGCCTGGCCCTGCATCGGCTTGGCCATGAAGGTGGCATACATGTCGTGTTTCAATGCTGCTTCACGCAGCGTGCGCTTGAACAGGAAGACCTGATCGGCCAGTTCGACCGGATCACCATGGCGCAGGTTTATCTCCAGCTGCGCGGGCCCTTCCTCATGGATCAGCGTATCAATCTCCAGCCCTTGGGCTTCGGAGAAATGGTAGATGTCGTCGATCAGTTCGTCGAACTCGTTGACGCCGGCGATGGAGTAGGACTGGCCACCGGCGATGGTGCGGCCGGAGCGCCCTTTCGGCGGTTGAAGCGGATAGTCCGGGTCCGCGTTCCTTGCGACGAGATAGAATTCGATTTCCGGTGCAACGACCGGCTGCCAGCCCCTGTCGCGGTAGAGCGCGACGACGCGTTTCAGGACGTTGCGCGGGGTATAGCCGACCGCCTTTCCCTGCGTGTCGACGATATCGCAAACGACCTGCGCCGTCGGGTCGGTTTCCCATGGTACGGCCGAGATGGTGCCGAGATCGGGCACCAGCTTCAGATCGCCATCGGTCGGATCGTAGCGAAAATCACCGGTCTCCTCGGGATATTCGCCCGAGATGGTATGGCGGAACAGCGCGGACGGCAGCGACAGCGAGGTGTTGGAGGTGAACTTGGAGGTCGGCATCATCTTGCCGCGGGGAACGCCGGCGATATCGGGCGTTATGCATTCGATGTCCTCGATACCACGCCATTTGAGCCATTCGCTGGCCTCCTTCCAGTCCTTCACGCCGCGCTTGACGTCGATATAGGCCGGCTTCTTGCGTGGGCGCCCCTCGCGCACCGAGCTCGGATGAATTTCATTACTGGAGGACATCGATCACCGTTGAGGACTTATTTCAGACAAGCATAAACCGCCGAGTGATGTGGGAAAAGGGCAGGACGGCAGGATTGTCGTTCGGCGGGTCGGCGAAAATAAGCGGCCGCGGATCGAAACCGCGTCTGCGACGTTGTGGCAGAAATCACACCTTTGTCGAAAGGACAGCACACATGTTGAAGTTCATTGGCGGAACCGTCGGCGTCATCTTCCTGATCGGCCTCCTGGTCGTGATCGGTATTCTCAGCTTGATTTTCTGACCAGGATTTTCAATGTTGCTACAACCTGCCGGCCGACGTGCCGGCAGGGGTCTTACTTTTAATTGCATTTTCCAGCTCTAGTTGTGGTTTGCCGCTGTACTTGCGCCCAGCTTCTTGCACTTGAGCGTTAACACTCCAGAAACCCAATCCTATTCATAAGTAGGTCTCGTCCGGACAGTCTTGGCCGTCCGCACGACGCGCGGCGGACATGACGTCAGGCCGACATCACTCAGTCATCGACGAATATTGACCGCTGCGGTGGGGCGTTGCCTTGCCGCGGTATTCGGGGGGATTCCGAACCATGCCGCTTCTTGATCGTGCCGGCACCCGCCGCGCCGCCCTGGCGCTGGCCGTCTTTTCGCTCGCCGCGCCAGCATCGGCCGGGCCAGGGCCCGACCATCGTCCGCAGGTGGCGCAGTATTTCGACAGTCATGTGGCTGGATGGATCGGCTCGGAGCCGATCGTTGCAGCGCTCAGAGCGCAGAACGCTGAAAACGTCCGCCTGACGCAGGGCGAGATCGATGAACTCGATGCGACATGGCGCGCGCAGATGGCGTCGGAAGGCAATCGCCGTCCGCTCGTCCAGGCCGTCATGGATCGGGAGGCGTCACGCTATCTCAAGGAGCGCCAGCGCGAAGCGGACTGGATGATCGTCGAGATCATCGTGATGGACGCGAAGGGCCTCAATGTCGCGCTCAGTACGCCGTCCTCGGATTACTGGCAGGGCGATGAGGCCAAGCACCAGAAGACCTTCCAGGCGGCCTCCCGCGTGACCCAGATCGACGCCGTCGAATACGAGGCGGAGACCGGGCTGCTGCTCTCCCAGGTGAACAAGACCATTTTCGATCCCGACACCGGCAGGCCGATCGGCGCCGTCACCGTGTCGGTGAACATGAACAAGCTTTGAGCGTATCGGGGAATCGCATGACCAGTTCAATGACTTCAGCTCCCAAGGCAAACCGGCGTTTCAAGGGCCTGTCGCTGACGGCGAAGCTTGCCTCCGTCATCGTCGTGATCAATCTCATCGGCCTCGCCGGCACCGTCTATTTCCTGCAGCAGCGGGCCGCGACGACGTTGCGCGAGGACGCCTTCGTCAACTGGACGCGCGAAGTCGAGCAGATCGGGCGGATCGCCGCTGGTGGAATCAAATGGAACGTGCCCGAAGCAATCCAGGAAGCCTATGGCGGGTATGCTTCGAGCGAGAACCACGACCTTCGCCAGGTCGTCGCGTTCAATTCCGACAAGGCGCAGCTCGACGCCTGGACGTTTCCGGGCTTCGAAGCAGCGCCGGCTCTTGCCGATATCGATCGTGTGATGGCCGGGGATCCCACGGGACCGGTGATCGACGATGTTCCCGAGGGCGACGGTAAGGTGACGATCGTCGTTCCGCTCGAGGCTGACAGCCAGGGCAATCCGCGCGGCTATGTTGCCACGGTCTGGAGCACGGAACGCCTGTCGGCAACGGGTGCGGCCTTCGGTCTCGAAACGCTGATGCTTCAGGGCGTTTGCATCCTGCTCGTCGTTGGCGCCTTTCTCTTCGCTCTGCGCATGATCGTCAGCAAGCCGCTTGGCGAGCTCACCGCACGCATCGGCACGCTGGAGGGCGGCGACTTGCAGTCGGACGTGCCGCACCAGCATCGCACGGATACGATCGGGGTGGTGGCCAAGGCGCTGGACACATTCCGATTGTCGGCTCAGGCGAAGGATGCGAGCGACGCTGAGGCCGCCCGCCAGCGCCAGGCATTCGAAGACGAGCGCCAGCGCAACGAGGTCGAGAGCGAACGTGTCTCGCGCGAGCAGGGTGAGGCCATGACGGTCGTCGGCGACGCGCTGAAGCGCCTCGCCGGCGGCGACCTGACGGTGCGCATCAGCGCGATTGGCGAGGATTTCCGCACACTGCGCGACGATTTCAATGCCGCTGTCGATTCGCTGGCCGAGACGATGGGCGAAATCACGGAGACGACGGGTGCGGTGCGCAACAGTTCGGGTGAGATCGCAACGGCCGCCGACGACCTGTCGCGGCGCACCGAGCAGCAGGCCGCATCGCTCGAGCAGACCGCGGCGGCACTGGACGAGATCACCCAGACGGTGCGCGGCACCACACAGCGCGCCGAGGAAGCCAACCGGATGGTAACCGATGCGACGGCCGGGGCGCAGACCTCGCGGGCTGTCGTGCGCGACGCCATCGCCGCGATGGAGCGCATCGAGGCGTCATCGGCGCAGATCAGCCAGATCATCGGCGTCATCGACGACATCGCCTTCCAGACCAACCTTTTGGCACTCAATGCGGGCGTCGAAGCGGCGCGCGCCGGCGATGCAGGCAAGGGATTTGCCGTTGTCGCGCAGGAAGTGCGCGAATTGGCCCAGCGCTCCGCCAACGCCGCCAAGGAGATCAAGGGACTGATCCACAAGTCCACCGACGAGGTGGGCGCAGGTGTGGCACACGTCAACAAGACCGGCGTGTCGCTGGAAGAAATCGAAAAGCACGTGCATCTGATAAGCGGTCACATCTCGGCGATCGTGACGTCCGCGCGCGAGCAGTCGGTCGGTCTCCAGGAGATCAACACCGCGGTCAACCAGATGGACCAGGTGACGCAGAAGAACGCCGCGATGGTCGAAGAGACGAACGCCGCCTGCCAAAGCCTTGAAGAACAGGCCGGTCAGCTGCGCCGCCTCGTCAGCCGCTTCCACACGGAGGGACGCGCCGGGCACGGCGCTGCCCCTGGCGCGGTCATGGCGGAGCCTCGCGGGCCGGCCGTTCATGTCGTCGGCGATAGCGGCGCGGCGCAAGCGAAGGCGCGGCGCGATGAGTCGCCCGCACGGGCGCTCGGCCGCCGTCTGGCCGGCGCATTCGGAGGAGGGGCGGGCGCCCAGGCGGCCGCGTTGAAGCCAGTCGATGATGATGGCTGGACTGAATTCTGACGCTGGCTGAATCGAGCATCCTATTTGTACTGAGGGCTTTCGCGGCATGACCACCGCGGGAGCCCATTTTCTATTGGCGGGGCTGCGGAACCGAAGCAGGCCGTTGCCGTTGTTGGGCGGAGAGGGGTGCCGATGCAATTTGCTGACCTGAAGATCGTCCTGTCCCGCAAGGCTGTCTGGCCGGCGGCGGTCATGTCGTTTCTGGCGGCTGGACTGTTCGTCTTCATCGAACTTGCCGAAGAGATCATGGAAGGCGAAGCGCTCGATTTCGACGAGGCGCTGCTGCTTGCCTTTCGCAACCCGGCCGATCTCGGCGACCCGCTCGGACCGCCCTGGCTGGAGGAGACCGCGCTCGAACTGACGGCGCTCGGCGGCTATCCGGTCATTGTGGTGCTGACGCTTGCCGTGGCAGGCTATCTCGGCGTCGCGGCCTGGCGCGGTGCGGCGCTCTACGTCCTGGCATCGGTGGCGGGGGGCAGTGCGCTTTCGGCGCTGCTCAAACGCTTTTTCGAGCGGCCGCGTCCCGATATCGTCGAACAGCTCGACGTCATTCACACGGCCAGCTTTCCCAGTGGACACGCCATGGTGGGGACGGTGACCTATCTGACGCTCGGCGCGCTTCTGGTGCGCTATGCCAAGACGCGGGCCGAGATGATCTATGTGGTGTTCACCGCAGGCGTCATCACGGTGCTGGTGGGGCTGACGCGCGTTTATCTCGGCGTGCACTGGCCGAGCGACGTCGTCGCCGGATGGGCCATGGGTCTGTCGTGGGCGGCGTTCGTCTGGTGCGTCGTCGCCGTTATCGAATATCGCGCGCAGATATCGGCCATCGGGTCGCGCGCATCGGGTTATCTGATAGGACGCGGGAAGGTCGAGCCATGAACACCGCAGCGATGGTCGCGCGCGCCGACAAGACCTGGTTCAAGCCGTTCGCCCGCATCGGCTATGCAGCGCGCGGGCTCGTCTATCTGGTCATCGGCCTGTTCGCCGCGCTTGCCGCAATCGGCGCGGGCCAGGAAATGGGATCGCGCGACGCGCTGCAGACGATGCTGAGTTCTGCGTTCGGCGACGTGCTGGCCATCGTGCTGATGGCCGGCATGGTGTCCTATCTCATCTGGCGGTTCATCCAGGCGCTCGCCGATACCGACCGCCACGGACGAGGCGCAAAGGGACTTGCCATTCGAGGTGGGCTGATCGCCTCCGGCATCACCTACGGTATTCTTGCCGTCTATACGTTCGGGCTCTGGAACGGTTCGGGTGGTGGCTCTGGTGGAGGATCGCAAGGCGGTGCCGACATCCCCACGGCCATAGCCGGCTTCGTCGGCAGCCAGGTCGTGTCAATGACACTCACGATCGTCTTCATCGGTGTCGGCATCGCTCATATCGTCAAGGCGGTCCGCAAGGGCTATGAGCGCCATTTCGCCGCGCCGTCAGGGGCCATGAAGATCATCCACCCCGTCGCGCGCGCCGGGCTCACAGCGCGGGGGCTGGCATTTCTGGTGGTGGCGTTTCTGTTTTTCTATCGTGGCCTGAACGCCGCGGAAGACGGAGGCTCGACGCCGGGGATCGAGGATGCGCTCTCCTTCATTCAGGATCTGCCTGCCGGATGGCTGCTGCTTTCTCTAATGGGCGTCGGTCTGGTCTGCTTCGCCGCCTACTCTTTTCTTGAGGCGATCTGGCGACGCATCAATGTCGAGGACGCCAATGCAGTTGGCTGAACAGAACGACGATTTCGACCGCACCAATGGCCCGGCGATCGCCGAGCTCTTCGACGACACGCCAAGGGGACGCGAAAGGCGGGCGCTTTTGCGTCGGCTCGAGCAGGTGGAAAAACTGTTCGACCGAAATTTCAAGCTGTTCGGGATCCGCTTCGGCTGGGATGCGATCCTTGGTCTGGTCCCGGTCGCCGGCGATACGGTGGCGGCAGGCGTTGCCGGCTGGATCTTCTGGAAGGCGCAGAAGCTCGGTGTACCAACCCCGCTCAAGGCCAAAATGGCCGGCAATATCGCCTTCGACTATATTTTTGGCGCAATCCCTCTCGTCGGCACCATCGTCGACGTCGCCTACAAGGCCAATACGCGCAACGTTCGCCTGCTGAAGGAGCATCTTCTGGAGGAGGAAGAAAGGGAGAGCCGGACGCACATGTGATGGCGACCGTGGAACCCTGAACCAACAGGGATATCTGGAATGGCGAAGGTCCGCCGGCAGGGAAAACGGCGGACCTTCTTCTGCGGGGCTTAGCGGCCCTGGGTCACGATAACGGGGATCAAGAGGTCGCCCCAATTGCCTTCCGAATGATGGCGGGCAGAGCGGACGAGTTCGACGGAGACCCCGGCATCCACCGCCTTCATCACGGACTGGTTCAGGCGGTGCAGGTCGTTTGCCACCATGCGGATCGCAGCCTGCTGCCCGTCCGTCATCGCCGATGCCTGTTCCTCGGCCCGTTCCTTGACGCGTGAAATCGATGCCATCTTGAAATCTCCTGTTTCTGGCTCGTGGTCTGGACCTTTCGGTCCGGGAACGCGGCGCTCGCCAAGGGGCCTTTTCGAGCGCCGCGCTATAGGGATCATTCCGCGGCGGGTTTGAATTCCTGCTCCGGTCTGAACTGGGCGCTCTCGGTCGATTCACCCATTGCGGTCGTCGAGGACTGGCCGCCTGTGATCGCCATCGATACGGCATCGAAATAGCCGGTGCCGACTTCGCGCTGATGCTTGGTCGCGGTGTAGCCGTTCGCTTCCGACGCGAATTCGGCTTCCTGCAACTGCGAATAGGCCGCCATCTGGCGATCCTTGTAACCGCGGGCGAGTTCGAACATGCCGTGGTTCAACTGGTGGAAGCCGGCCAGCGTGATGAACTGGAATTTGTAGCCCATCGCGCCCAGCTCGCGCTGGAACTTCGCGATCGTCGCGTCGTCGAGGTTCTTCTTCCAGTTGAAGGACGGCGAGCAGTTATAGGCGAGCATCTTGCCGGGATGGACCTTGTGAACACCCTCGGCGAACTTGCGCGCCTGCTCCAGATCCGGCTTGGAGGTTTCGCACCAGATGAGATCGGCATGGCGTGCGTAGGCGACGGCGCGGGCGATGCAGGGTTCGAGACCGTTCTTTACGCGGTAGAAGCCTTCCGCCGTGCGTCCGGCGTCGTAGTCGACGAAGGGCTGGTCGCGCTCGTCGATGTCCGATGTCAGGAGTTTGGCGGCTTCCGCGTCTGTTCGGGCAATGACGAGGGTCGGCGTTCCCATGACGTCGGCTGCGAGGCGCGCGGCGGTCAGGTTGCGGATATGGGCCGCGGTCGGGATGAGGACCTTGCCGCCGAGATGGCCGCACTTCTTCTCCGAAGCGAGCTGATCCTCATAATGGACGCCGGCGGCGCCGGCCTCGATGAAGGCCTTCATGATCTCGAAGGCGTTGAGCGGGCCGCCGAAACCAGCCTCGGCATCGGCAACGATGGGAGCGAACCACGTTTCGACGGAAAGACCGTTGCCTTCGGCCTGCTCGATCTGGTCGGCGCGCTGCAGCGTCTTGTTGATGCGCTTTGCGAGCTCCGGCGCCGCATTGGCCGGGTAGAGCGACTGGTCGGGATACATTGCAGAGGCGGTGTTGGCGTCCGCCGCGACCTGCCAGCCCGAAAGATAGATGGCCTTGAGGCCGGCGCGGACCATCTGCATGGCCTGATTGCCTGAAAGGGCTCCAAGCGCGTTGACGAAATCATCCGAGCGGATCAAATCCCACAAACGGTTGGCGCCGTTTTCGGCCAGCGTATACTTGATCTGGATCGAGCCACGAAGCCGCTTGACCTCTTCGGGTCCGTACGGGCGGTCGATGCCGTCGAAGCGTCCCTCAGGCGCAGATGGGATCAGGTTGTAAAAATCTGTCATAATGTCTCTCCAGTCTTTGGTCCGATGGATCGCGATCGATCCTGGAAGCCGATGATCTCGCGAACGTCGTGTGACATGATTTACATTGCGCTGCCGCAGAACGCCACATAATGCCGCAATATCAGCGCTAAATTCGGGTCACGCTGTCTTGTGTTTGACAAGATCGGGATGTAAAATTGTAAAAAATGTAAAATCCCAGATCTGCATGCGGGCTGTAAAGGTTTTCACAGAAATGGCCGAACAGAAGATTTTCGCGGGGCCGCGCGTGCGCCGCTTGCGCAATGGGCTCGACCTCACCCAGACCGCCATGGCCGAGGCGCTGGGCATTTCGCCATCGTATCTCAACCTCATCGAGCGCAATCAGCGGCCATTGACCGTTCAACTGCTGCTCAAGCTGTCTTCGGTCTTCAAGATCGACCTCGACGAACTGCAGGGGGAAGCAACGGCGACGGCCGGGGCCTTGAAGGAGGTTTTTTCAGATCCGCTTCTGGCCGGTGAACTGCCGGGGGATCAGGAGCTGATCGAGATCGCCGATGCCGCGCCCAACGCGGCGGCGGGCATTGTGAAGCTCTACCGCGCGTTTCGCGAGCAGGCAGAGCGCCTTTCCGACCTGTCCGAACTTCTGGCGCGCGAGGGCCACGAGACCGTCGCGTCAGGAGCCAAGATGCCGATCGACGAGGTGCGTGAAACGTTCGAGCGGCAGGCGAACCATTTCGATGCGATCGACCGGGCGGCGGAAGCGTTTCATGAGACATTGAACGCGGGCGACGATCTGTCCGGCGCAATCAAGGTGTGGCTGAAGCGCGAGCACGGCATCGTGGTGCGCGCTCTGCCGGTTCACGCCATGCCGAACCTGCGCCGTCGCTACGATCGCCACTCCATGCGGCTGTTCCTGTCCGAACGGCTGTCTCCGTTCGATCAGATGCGCGAGGTCGCGTTGGAGGCGTGCCAACTCGCGCTGCGCGAGGAGATCGTTCGCACGCTCGACGGCATGAGCCTGTCCAGCAATGAGGCACGCCGTATCGGTCGTTTCGAACTGGCCCGCTACGCCGCCCACGCGCTGATGATGCCATACGCGGCGTTTCTCGCTGCCGCGCAACGAGCGCGATACGACATCGACGTTCTGCGCTCACGCTTCAACGTCTCGTACGAACAGGTCGCCAACCGGCTGACGACCTTGCAGCGCAAGGGAGCAGAAGGCGTGCCCTTTTTCCTTCTGGAGATCGACAATGCCGGGCACAAGTTCCGAAGGGCAGGGGCGCGCGGCTATCCGCAGGCCCGATTTGGCGGCGATTGTCCGAAGCTCAACATCCATGCCGCATTTTCCCAGCCCGGGCAGATCCTGGTCGACGCGGTCGAACTGACCGACGGCGCGGAGTTCCTCGTGGTCTCGCGCACGCTCGAGGGTCCGCAGGCGGCGTTCAACGAGCGGGTTCGTCGCACCGCGCTTCTGGTCGGCTGCGACGTCGGTTTTCGCGACGAGATCGTTTATGGCCGCGCCGTGGGGAGCATCACCGGCAGCACCCGCGATCGCGACACAACCAAGGTCGGCACAGCCTGCCGTCTGTGCGAGCGACAGGGCTGCCTGGCGCGGGCGGAGCCGCCCGTAACCCGGCCGCTGGGGCTGGACGAAATGGTGACCGGGCTGAGTGCTTTCGACTTTCAGTGAGGTTCGAACGGCAATCCGGCCCCAGTGTCGACGCCAGCCGTTCAAAGGTGTGGCCGCTTGGCAATGCCAGGGGGAAAAGTCACACTCCGTCAACCTGAAGTTTCTGGCGTAAACGCAGCCTTAACCATAAGTGCCGTAGCTGCCCAGTACAGGGGCCACATTATTGTTCGGGGACACGATGTCACTTTCACGACGGGGATTTCTTGCTGGCGCGGCGGTATTCGTCGCCGGTTGCACCAACGCCGAGTATCAAACGGCCCGCCTTAATTACGCAGCGCTGCCCGACGAGCGGTTTCCTCTCGCTTCCGTGCCGCTGGCCGAGATCGATCCCGAATTGCGCCGGCAGGAAGTCGCCTATGACGGGAACGAGCCGGCCGGCACTGTCGTTGTCGACACGCCGGCGCGCCGGCTCTACTACGTCATGGGTGACGGACGGGCGATGCGCTACGGAATCGGTGTGGGACGCGAAGGTCTTGCGCTGCGCGGCGATGCAAGGGTCGGCCGCAAGGCGCAATGGCCGAGCTGGACGCCGACCGGCAACATGATCCGCCGTGATCCGCGCAACAGGCAGTTTGCCAGCGGCGTTCCGGGCGGCCCCAACAATCCGCTCGGCGCGCGGGCGCTCTATCTCTACAGGGGCGGGCGGGACACCATGTTTCGCATCCACGGCACGAACCAGCCGAGTTCCATCGGCCACGCCATGTCGAGCGGTTGCGTGCGCATGCTCAATCACGATGTCATCGATCTCTATGAGCGCGTACCCGTCGGCGCGAAGGTCAACGTCATACAGGCGTGAGGCTGCGCTCGCCGCCGGGTGTTTGAGGTCCGCACGGTCAAACGTGCCGGAACGGTAGGCAAATTGCGTTGCATTTATGCTTGTTCGCCTCCGAAAAGCCGCCTAATTTCGAACTCAATCAAGAAACGGCGCCGGTCCGCGCGAGGCCGGCGGCAACAGGGCGACTTCAGAAGGATTATCAGCACATGGGCATGACACGGGTCTTCGCCGCAGCAGCCATCATGGCGGCAGGCACAACCGGGGCGCTGGCACAGGATCGCGTGGTCAACGTCTACAACTGGTCGGATTATATCGACGACGAGATTCTCGCCGATTTCACCGAGGAGACAGGCATCGAAGTCGTCTACGACGTCTACGATTCCAACGAGATGCTGGAAACGCGACTTCTCGCCGGTGGCTCGGGCTACGATGTCGTCGTGCCGACGACCTCGTTCATGGCCCGGCAGATCGAGGCGGGCGTCTACCAGAAGTTGGACAAGTCCAAGCTGCCCAATCTGGAGAACATGTGGGATCTGATCACCGAGCGCGTCGCCGTGTTCGATCCCGAGAACGCCTATTCGGTCAATTACATGTGGGGCACCAACGGCATCGGCTACAATGTCGACATGGTCAAGGAGCGGCTCGGCCTCGAAACGGTCGACAGCTGGTCGGTGGTGTTCGACCCTGAGAACGCGGAAAAGCTCGCCGATTGCGGCATCCATTTCCTCGATTCCCCCGCCGAAATCTTTCCGGCGATGCTTGCCTATCTCGGTCTCGATCCGACGTCTTCGGACCCCGAGGACATCGCGCAGGCGGAAGAGGCGCTGATGGAAATTCGGCCCTACGTGCAGAAATTCCACTCTTCCGAGTATATCAACGCTCTTGCCAACGGCGATATCTGTCTGGCGATCGGCTATTCGGGAGACGTCTTCCAGGCCCGCGACCGGGCGGCGGAGGCTGATGCTGGCGTCGAGGTCGGCTATGCCATCCCGAAGGAAGGCACCGAGATGTGGTTCGACCAGCTGGTCATTCCGGCCGACGCGCCAAATGTCGATGAAGCGCACGAATTCATCAACTATCTGATGCAGCCCGAAGTCATCGCGAAGGCCTCGAACTACGTTTACTATGCCAACGGCAACGAGGCCTCTCAGGAGTTCCTCGTGGAGGATGTGATCAGCGATCCGGCGATCTATCCGCCGGCCGAGGCACAGGAGACGATGTTCACCAAGACACCCTATGACGCGCGGACCAACCGCCTCGTCACGCGGGCCTGGACACGGGTGAAGACCGGACAGTAGCCATCGACCAATCCGCCGTCTCCGGGACGTGCCCCCGGCGGCGGCCAGTGGAATGAAGGCGCACCGGCCATGAAGTCCCTGGGCAATATCCGGCGAAGTTTCTCGCCATGGTCGGATCCCGATGCACGGCCAATGATCGCGATCCGCAACGTCACCAAGCGGTTCGGCGAGTTCACCGCCGTCGACGATCTCAGCGTCGATATTCATGCGCGCGAGTTCTTCGCGCTTCTCGGGGCATCGGGCTGCGGCAAATCCACCTTGCTGCGCATGCTTGCGGGCTTCGAGGCGCCGAATTCCGGCACGATCGTGCTCGACGGGGTCGATCTGGCCGGCATCCCGCCACATCGGCGGCCACTCAACATGATGTTCCAATCCTACGCGCTCTTCCCGCACATGTCGGTGGCCGACAACGTCGCGTTCGGCTTGAAACAGGAAAAGATGGCCAAGGGCGCGATCGCCGAGCGCGTCGGCCAGATGCTGAAACTGGTGAAGCTGGATCGCTTCGCCGGGCGCAAGCCGCATCAGCTGTCGGGCGGCCAGCGCCAGCGTGTCGCGCTTGCCCGCGCGCTGGCCAAGCAGCCGAAAGTGCTGCTGCTCGACGAGCCGCTCGGCGCGCTCGACAAGAAACTGAGGGAGGAAACGCAGTTCGAACTGACCGACCTGCAATACGACCTCGGCCTGACCTTCGTCGTCGTCACGCACGACCAGGAGGAGGCGATGACCATGGCCGACCGGATCGCGGTGATGGATGCCGGGCGGATCTGCCAGGTCGCAACGCCCGCGGAGGTCTATGAAGCGCCCAACTCCAAATTCGTGGCGGACTTCATCGGCAGCATCAACCTCTTCGACGGCGAGGTGGCGTCGTCGCAGGCAAACCGCACGGTCATCGCCGGCCCCGACGGATCCGTCGTGGCGGAGGACCCGATCGAGCGCAGCCCGGGCACCAGCCTCTGCTTTGCCGTTCGGCCGGAGAAGATCGCCGTCTCGCACGAGCCGCCGGCGGAAGGCACCAACGGCATCGCCGGCGAGGTGTGGGACCTTGCCTATCTCGGCGACATGACGATCTTCCACGTCAAGCTTGCCAGCGGCACCGTCATCAAGGCCAGCATGGTCAACGCGGCGCGATCGTCGCGCGAGGTCTTCACCTACCACGACAGGGTATGGCTCTCCTTTTCGCCGGATGCCGGCGTCGTGCTGGAGCGTTGAGGATGGGCGCGGCGCGCAAATGGCTCGTCATCGCCGTGCCGTATCTCTGGCTCCTGGTCTTCTTCCTGGTGCCGTTCTTCATCGTATTCAAGATATCGTTCTCGACGACGGCGCTGTCGATCCCACCCTACACGCCGGTTTTCGAGTTCACCGAGGGGGTCGCCGGGCTGGTCGACAAGGCCAGGCAACTGACGCTCGACAACTACCTTTGGCTGACCCAGGACCCGCTTTATCTGCGCTCATATCTTTCGAGCGTCTGGATCGCGTTCGTCTCGACGCTTCTGACGCTTCTGATCGGATATCCTCTGGCCTACGGCATGGCGCGCGCGTCGCGGTCGCTTCGCCCGCTGCTGGTCATGCTGGTGATCCTGCCGTTCTGGACGAGCTTCCTGATCCGTGTCTATGCCTGGATCGGCATCTTGAGGCGCGAGGGCCTGCTGAACCAGTTGCTGACATGGCTCGGGGTGATCGACGCGCCGCTGACCATCATCAACACCAACACAGCGGTCTATATCGGGATCGTCTATTCCTATCTGCCGTTCATGGTTCTACCGCTCTACGCCGCGCTGGAGCGGATGGACGAAAGCCTGATCGAGGCGGCACAGGACCTTGGCTGCACCAGGCTGCAGGCCTTCTGGAAAATCACGTTCCCGCTGTCGCTGCCGGGCGTCGTAGCCGGCTCGATGCTGGTCTTCATCCCGGCCGTCGGAGAGTTCGTCATCCCTGACCTTCTCGGCGGCTCGGAAACCCTGATGATCGGCAAGACGCTCTGGGTGGAATTCTTCTCCAACCGCGACTGGCCCGTCGCCTCCGCGGTCGCCTCCATCCTGCTTCTGATCCTGGTCGTGCCGATCGTTCTGTTCCAGCATCAGCAAAGCCGGCAGAGCGAGGACGGACGATGAACGGGCGCTGGTCGGGGTTCAATATCGTCTCGGTCGTCGTCGGCTTCACGTTTCTTTATCTGCCGATCGTGCTCCTGGTGATCTATTCCTTCAACGCTTCGCGCCTCGTGACGGTCTGGGGTGGCTTCTCGACGCAATGGTATGGCGAGATGCTGCGCAACGAGGCGTTGCTCGCCGCTGCATCCGTGACCTTCCGCGTGGCGCTCGTATCGGCGACGGCCGCGACGGTGCTGGGCACGCTTGCCGCCGTCGCCCTGACACGGTTCATGCGTTTTCGCGGACGGTTGCTCTTTTCGGGCATGGTCTTCGCGCCGCTCGTCATGCCAGAGGTGATCACCGGCCTGTCACTGCTGCTGCTTTTCATCGCCATCGACCTCGACCGGACGATCGTGACGGTGATGCTGGCGCATACGACCTTTTCCATGTGCTTCGTTGCGGTCGTCGTCCAGTCGCGTCTGGTGACCTTCGATCGATCGCTGGAGGAAGCAGCGCAGGACCTCGGCTGCCCGCCCTTAAAGGCATTTCTCACCGTCACGCTGCCGGTCATCGCGCCGGCGGTGATCGCGGGATGGATGCTCGCCTTCACGCTGTCGCTCGACGACCTCGTCATCGCCAGCTTCACATCCGGGTCTGGGGCTACGACGCTGCCGATGCGCATCTACAGTCAGGTGCGTCTTGGCGTAACGCCCGAGATCAACGCGGTGTGCACCGTGTTGATCGCGCTCGTGACGACAGGTGTCGTTGCCGCGTCCATCCTCAACAAGCGCAGCATGGTGCGGCGTGAGCGCGCCGAACGGATGGCCTTCGACGAGCGGTAGGGTCGGGCGCTTGCCGGACTTTTCGTCAGTTCTGAAAGATCGGCGAGATCACCGGGTTCGGCCAGGAACCGCCGATGAAGAACCGAAGGGGCGGGGTGCTCGACGGCGAGGCCGGCGGCTGGCCTTCGCCCTGCAGTACGCTGTTGGCATCCTGACCCGGTGCAAGCGGGGCGGACGGTGCGAGGATCGCCCCCGACATGGCAAGACTGCCGCGATCATAGGGGATGAGCCCTGAAAGAACGATCCTTGCATTCCCGGTGGTTATCTCTCCGGTCTTGATCTCGGCGGTGCCGTTGGCGAAGTCGGCGACGAAACTGGCCGAGGTAAAGCCGAGTTGGCCCTCCGCGGCCTGATCGATCTCGAAAAAGCGCTGATTGCTGCTCAATTCGCGAAAGCGTGCCAGATTGAGCATCGGCACGGCACCATTCTGCATCGTCATCTCGATGCTGCCGCGCAAATCCTGCAGGGCGGTTGCCCATATGGGATTTGGCGAGACGATCGACATGTTCATCATTCCGACACCGCGCGGCAACGGTCCGCGAATGCCGATCGCGTCGTAGACCGCGCCGAAATCGACGCCTTGCGCGGAGAATTGCAGCTCGCCGCCGCCGTCGAATCCATCTTCCGAGATCGCGATCCGCCCCAATACGTTGCCGCCATAGGCCGTTGCGTCGCCGATGTCGAAAAGCGCGCGCCCTTCCTCGATCCGGGCAGCGGCGGCCAGGTTGCCGAGCGTCAGGGTTCCTACCCGTGCCGTCTGCGCGGACAGGCGCAAATCCATGCCAAGCTGGCGCAAGAACCCGGTATCGATGGTGCTGGCGATCGCATCGCCATCACTCGGCAGCGGCGTGAAAGCGCGCAGGAACGCGCCGACATCAAGCGTATCGTAGGCGAGCGTGCCGGCCACGGTCGGTCGCTCCGCGTCCTGCCAACTGATGTCCAGAGCACCGATGCCGCGGTTGTCGTCTATGTCGATGATGAGGTCTTCCAGGCGAACCTGCGGCAGGGCGGTCTGAACTTCCGCCTCCAGCTCGAGCGCACCGATCGCCTCGCCGGGCTTGATCTCGGTGCCCGACCAGCGCAGCGCTCTTCGCACCGAGGGGCTGGCGAGTGTGATCTCACCATCCAGTACGGGGACCGCGCGCAAACTGGCCGTGCCGTTGTAGCTCAAATTCAAGAGATCGGACGTGAATGTCAGGCGCAAAGGGGCAACGTCGCCGGCAAGAAGATCGGCCGGTCGTTCGGCGCTGGCAACCAGCCGAACGGGCTCGTCACGAAGGACAGCGGCCAGTTCGACACGCGCGCCGAGGCCGACGCGGGGCCAGGACAGGGTTCCGTTGACAGAGGTCAACGTCTCCTCACGGCCGCGTCGCTCGTCGCGTATCCGCACGACCCCGTTCTCGATGCGCACGATGCCGAGCGGCGCCATCGGACCTGTCTGCATCGGAGCTACGTTCTGCGTGGCGGGGTTTTCCGTCGGCGTCTGGCGGTCGGATGGGCGCCAGTTGTTCGTCCCATCGGCACGGATGGTGATCGCCAGTTCGGGCGCGATGAGCGCGACGTTGGAGAATTGCGGCCGGCCGGTCAGGGCGGACATGATGGCGAAATCGGCGCGGACCTCGCCAGCAGCCAGAAGGGTCTCGTCGGCGCTGGCCGTCGACGAGCGCACCTCAAGATCACGCGCGATGACAGTGGGTATCGGCAGGAAAGCGATCTCGACCGCCTCGCCGATCGTGACGCGATGCCCGGTCACCGCACCGACGTCCTGCTCGAGCCTTTCGCGCAACGCATCCTTGGAGATGAGGAGCGGCACGGCGACGACGATGACGACGGATAGAAGGACGACCAGCGCGATGGCGGACAGCAACCAGCGCGACGGCGCGCCGTCATCCCTCTTGCTTTCAGCTGCGGCCAACCGGGTCCACCAATTCTGTACCTAACAGCTGACAGTGGTTAAAGGCTTGTCCGTGCGAATGCAATCTTGCTTGGCCGGGATCGCCGAGCGCGATACGCCCTTCCATTGGCGCCGGCTGGGGTGGTAAGCGGTGCTGCGATGCGACAGTTCGTGAGGAGGCAACACGCATGACGACCAGCGATCAAACCCCGCTCTGGAGCCCGACCGAGACGCAGATCGCGGATAGTCGCATGGCCGATTTCATGGCGTTCGCGCGGCCGCGCGCGGGACGCCCGATCGATGACTACGATCAGTTGCACACCTGGTCCATCGACGACATCGCGGGCTTCTGGTCGACCCTCTGGGACTATTTCGAGGTCAAGGGCGACAAGGGTTCGCGGATCGTCGACGATCTGGAGAAGATGCCCGGTGCGCGTTTCTTTCCCGAGGCGCGGCTGAATTTTGCCGAGAACCTCCTGTCGCGAACGGGCGATGCGCCGGCCCTGATCTTTCGCGGTGAAGACAAGGTCGCCTACGAGATGAGCTGGGACGAGCTGCATGCGCTGGTCTCCCGGCTTCAGCAGGCGATGCGTGCCGAGGGGGTCGGCCCGGGCGACCGGATCGCCGCGATGATGCCGAACATGCCGGAAACGATCGCGCTCATGCTTGCCGCCGCCTCGATCGGCGCGATCTGGTCGTCCTGCTCGCCCGATTTCGGTGAGCGCGGGGTGACCGACCGGTTCGGCCAGATCGAGCCGAAGCTGTTCATTGCCTGCGACGGCTATTGGTACAATGGCAAGTCGCAGGAGGTGGCGGCAAAGCTCGGCCCCATCGAAGATGCGCTGCAGCCGGCGAAGACGGTGATCATTCCTTATCTCGGCAAGGCGGATGCGGTTGCCAGCGGGCTGAAGAACGCTGTGACACTGGCCGATTTCATGGCGCCCCACACCGCGCAGGAGGTCACGTTCGAGCGTCTGCCCTTCGATCATCCGCTCTACATCCTTTTCTCCTCGGGCACGACCGGCATTCCCAAATGCATTGTCCATTGCGCTGGCGGCATCCTGCTCCAGCATCTGAAGGAGCATGGACTGCATTGCGGCTTGCGGGCTGGCGAGCGGCTCTTCTATTTCACGACATGTGGATGGATGATGTGGAACTGGCTTGCCTCGGGCATCGCCGTCGGCGCCACGCTCTGCCTCTATGACGGATCGCCCTTCTATCCGGACGGCAACGTCCTTTTCGACTACGCCCAGGCGGAGAAATTCGCCGTCTTCGGGACTTCGGCCAAGTTCATCGACGCGGTGCGCAAGGCCGAGTTGGCGCCGATCGCGACCCATGACCTGTCGTCGCTTCGTCTTTTGACCTCGACGGGGTCTCCGCTATCGCCGGAGGGCTTTGCCTTCGTCTACGACGGCATCAAGCCCGACGTGCACCTCGCCTCTATTTCGGGCGGCACGGATGTATGCGCCTGCTTCGTCATCGGTGTGCCGACAAAGCCGGTCTGGCGCGGGGAAATCCAGGGACCGGCGCTCGGCATGGCCAGCGATGTGTGGAACGACGACGGCCAGCCCGTCGTCGGTGAGAAGGGCGAACTGGTCTGCGATCGCGCCTTTCCGTCCATGCCGATCAAGTTCTGGAACGATCCGGCCGGCGAGAAATATCATGCGGCCTATTTCGACCGCTTCCCCAACGTGTGGTGCCACGGTGATTTCGCTGAACGGACGGCGCATGGCGGCTTCATCATCCACGGCCGATCGGACGCCACGCTCAATCCCGGCGGCGTTCGGATCGGGACTGCCGAGATCTACAACGTCGTCGAGCAGATGGATGAGGTGAACGAAGCAATCTGCATCGGGCAGGAGCATGATGGCGATGTGCGGGTCGTGCTGTTCGTGCGCCTCGCCGAGGGCGTCGACCTCGACGAGACGCTGGAAAAGGCGATCCGGACCAATATCCGGTCTGGTGCTTCGCCGCGCCACGTGCCGGCCCGGATCGTCGCGGTGAGCGATATTCCAAGGACCAAATCCGGCAAGATAACCGAGCTTGCCGTGCGCGATGTGGTGCATGGGCGGCCGGTCAAGAACCAGGAAGCGCTGGCCAATCCGGATGCGCTGAAGCTCTACGAGGATATCCCGGCACTGCGTGAGTGAAGGATGGTTAGCAATGTGTCGACGCGCGCGTTAACCACGGCCCGCGTCTTCTTTCCCGAACGTTAAATCTGGCGGATGGTCTTAAGGTTTCGGTAACGAACGGGGCGACATGGTGTGGGCAACTTGAGAACGTCGCTTGCCTTTGCCCAAAGCCATTGCCGCCAGCGGCGATCGTCCTTGCTCAAGTTCGGAAAACAGCATTTGCTTTTGAAAGGGGGCCCTTCGGCCTCCTTCTTTTTTTGCGCCAGCCGATGCGCGTCAGTCCGCCAGTACCCGCTGCGAGGGGAAGGCGATCTGCGCCAGCGTGCCCTCGCCGGGCGTCGATTCGATCGTGAACTGAGCCCTGTTCGCCTCCACCATGGCTTTCGTCAGCGGAAGCCCGAGCCCCGTTCCATCGCCACGCGGCCACGAAGGGCTGGTGCTGCCCTGTCGGAAGGGCTTCATGGCCTGGTCGAGTTCGATGCGCGACATGCCTATCCCCGTATCGCGCACCCGCATCACCACGCGTCCGGCCGCATCATAGGCCGTCGAAACGACGATCTGTCCGCCGGCCGGCGTGAAACGCACGGCGTTGGACAGGAGATTGATCGCGATCTGCTTGATCGAACGCTGATCGGCAACGACGTCCGGCAAAGCCGTCGACAGGCTGGTGCGGATGATGACCCGCTGCGCGTTCGCCTGCGGCTGGAGCAGCGACACGGTTTCCGCCAGCGTGTCATTGAGCGAGACGGCGGTGAAATCCATCTGCTGCTCACCAGCCTCGATCTTCGAGATGTCCAGCAGATCGTTGACGATGTCGAGGACGTGACGCCCGGATCGGCCGATGTCGTGGGCATATTCCAGATAGCGTGGCGAGCCGATCGGACCGAAGCGCTCTGTCGCCATCATTTCCGAGAACCCGATGATGGCGTTGAGCGGCGTGCGAATCTCATGGCTGACGCGGGCGAGGAACTCGCTCTTGTGCGCGTTGGCCGTCTCGGCTGCCCGCCGGGCGGCGCGCAGGTCTTCCTCAGTGCGCTTCCACTGCGTGATATCGCGGATCACGGCGCAATAGCCGTTCGAGCCTTTGAGCCGGCCGATCGTCATGAAGATCGGGATGAAACCACCGGAGGCTTCGCGTCCTATCACCTCACGGCCGTCGTTCAGCACACTGGCTACGCCATTGTCGGAAAGACCCGCCACATAATCGAGGACGGCGCGCTGGCTTTCATGGGCAAACAGCATGGCAAAGGGCTGGCCGGCCGTCTCGTCGTCGTCATAGTCGAACAGCGCGCTGGCGGAGCGGTTCATGGAGCGGATGGAGCCGTCTTCATCGAGAATGATGACACCGTCCGTGGCTGTTTCCAGGATTGAGCGCAGTTCGCTTGCCTCGATCTCCGCGGCGCGGGACGGGTGAACCGAAGGCGCGGCGTGCGCCGGCTCGGCGGGCAGTGGCGAAAGCGCGAGCAGCAAGGCGTGAGACCCGTGCCAGCCGATGGATTGGAGGCGTGCCTTGACGGGCAGCTCGGCGCCATGGGCGGCACGCATGACCAAGGGTGCCCCCCGTCCGGAAGCGTCCTCGTCCCTTTGCGGTGCGCGTTCGGTCTCGGCAAAAAGGGCCCCGATGCCGCCGGCGCGCGCAAGCGCCGGCACGTCATAACCGGTCAACTCGCGCCATTCGTCGTTGGCGTGAAGCAGCTCGTCGCCGCGATGGACGAGAAGCGCGAGCGGCAGGCTGTCAACGAGTGCGCGGGTCATCACCGCACGCGCCGGGTTGATAGCCACTTCGTGCTCGGCCGCTGCCGTGTCAGCCGATTGTTCCACCTCGATCGAAACGCCGACTTCGACGACGGGCAGGTGCACGGCCGCGATATGCTCCGCGGGCGCGGGAGGCCGCGGCAGTCCGACAGCCTTGACGGGTTCGGGCGCAGGTATTGCCCGTGTTGCCGAAGGCGCCTCATTCTCAGGAGCGTCGATGCCGATCCGCTCGGCACGTGTCGCCAGGCGCCGGCCGAGTTCCTCGCCGATCTGGTTGAAGATCGCCTGGTCCATGCGCGACAGACCCTCGCGGCCGCGGCTGCGATGCCGCTCCAGGTCGATGACCTTGTCGGACGTACGGCGTGCCGGTGTTTCGACCACACGCAGGGCCGGAACCTCGCCGAGAAACGGATCGTCATCGTGATGGTCAAGTGGCGCGGCAGGCTCAGAAGGCTCGGTCGGCGCGTTCGGCTCTGTGAATGGTGCGGGCGGCTCGTGCGCGACATGGGGCGGGGCATGGTCGTCGTTCGACGGCGTCGGGACGCCCAAGCCGAGGATCGGTTGCGACCTTGGTGCGCGATCATCGGGAAACGTCGCTGAAGACGGCCGCAATGCAAGCCCGAGCCGTTCCGGATCATCGGCGGCATCGGCAATGCGGATGATCCCGAACCCGCGAAAGCCGTCGAACACGCGCTCGCGCGAGTAGGTCGGCAGGGCGGCAAGATCCACCGGCACGCATAGCGGCGTTCCCTGGACCGGCCAGTTCACCGTCTTGCCGGACCAGGTGTCGCGCCGGCGCAGAAGCTCGCCGATGACACCATCCGGATCGAGATTGAAGACACGCGCCAATTCATCGAATGTCCGGCCGATCACGTCGGCAGCATTAGGACCTACGGCCGCGGCGAATTCCGGCGATATCTCGCTGAAGCGGCCTTGCTGATCGATCTTCCAGACGAAGCGAACGGGCCGGCCGCCCGGATCGAAGGCAAAGGGCGCGCTGCGGGGTTCGGTGCCGGCAGGTGCCGGAACACCGACTGGCGGCGGCGCAGAGCCGACCGTGTCCGCATGCGAGGGGGATGAGGGCGAGAGGCTCGCGGGTTCTTCCGGTGCATCGCCAGGCGTCGCAGCAAACACCTGCGGTTCGGGTTCGACCGCAAAGACCAGATAGAGCGATGGATCATCGCCGATATGCGCCGTTGCCGCAGGCAGAGTGCCGAGGCGCGTGCCCAGTTGCCGCTTGACGAGGCGCGAGGGCTCGCGCTCGATCGCCTCGATCATCGCTTCGAGCGCGATCGGCTCAATGGCAAGGGTCGAAAACGTTGGCGATGCGGCGATCGTGTTGGCATCGCGATCGAGAATGGCGACGTGCGTGTCGGTATCATCAAAACCGCCGATCATCGCCTCAGCGCGGTGAAGGCTGTCCTTCAAACGATCGTCGGGCGGCAGGGCGAGCAGCAGTGCGTCCTCGCCGTCGGGCAGGCGAATACGCTCCAGTGTGCAGGTTGTCGCCATGCGACGGAAGCCGGAACCGATGCGCAGCACCAGCTTGTGCGGGCTGCCATCGCCGATACGCGGAGCTGCAGCGGCGATCTGCCGGGCAATCACCGTGTCGCCGAAGGTCTCGTCTTCCAGAAAGCCGTAGATCGAACTGTAGCCGAAGCGCCGCGCCGCTTCGCCGTTGGCCCAATGGACATAGTCGATATCGCGCGAAAGGACGGCAAGGCCGGCGCCCTCGGCGTAGCGCTGGCGAACGGCCGGGTGGACGGCGATCTCGATGAACGGATAATCACGAGCCGGCATCGGGCAATCCGCGGAGCGTTGTCAATTTGTTAATGATAGCATCCATTAAGGCTTTTTTAATAAACGCGGCTTGCCGGGTCCACTGCCGCTGCGTTTGCCCCCTGGTGTTTCGCGGCAAAGGGTTAACGTCGATGCTGCGTCGCAAAAAAATGTTGCAATGCACAAATCGGTTTGTTATATAGGGCGCATCGCATTATCGGGGTGCCTCGAAGAGGGCCCGTAACAAAGGAGCGCATGAAATGGCTACCACCAAGAAGACCACCGATGCAGAAATCTTTTCCTTCCCGGCTTTCGATCCGGCCAAGGTCACCGACACCTATCGCGAATTCGCCGAGAAGGGCGTCGCCCAGTCGAAGGAAGCCTACGCGAAGATGAAGACCGCCGCCGAAGATGCGACGAAGACCATGGAAACCACCATGGAAACGGCGCAGGCCGGCACTGTCGAACTCGGCCTCAAGGCCATCGACCAGATGCGCGTCAACACGGAAAGCACCTTCTCGCACATGGAAGCGCTGCTCGGCGTCAAGTCGGTTGCTGAAATGATCGAACTGCAGTCGTCGTTCCTGCGCAAGCAGGTCGAGACGGGCGTCGATCAGGCCAAGTCCTGGCAGGAATCGGTCCGCAAGGTTTCCGAGGATGTCACGAAGCCCGGCAAGAGCGCCGTCGAGAAGACCATGAAGGACGTCAAAGTCGCCTAAGGCGCTGACGCCACGCACGAACCATTGAGAAAGGCCGGGCGTTTGCCCGGCCTTTCTTTCGTCAGCTATCCCGGCTGAGCATTGTGATGTCCCCGGATGCGGCCGGTCCCGTTTTTTGATCGCAGGGGCTTGCCGCGCCCTTGCAAATGCGCCGTTATCCAAGTATCTGGACGCCCGGAACAAGCGCGATGCAGGCATCGCCCGTGCGGTTGTAGCTCAGTTGGTTAGAGCGCCGGATTGTGGATCCGGAGGTCGGTGGTTCGAGCCCACCCAACCGTACCATCCATTTCTCCCAGATCTTTCGAAACCGTCTTTTCTCCAAGGTCTTGTCGGCTGTCCGTATTTTGGAACGCAGAAAGCCTGCCGGCGTTGGTGTCGTTGCAACTGTGAACAACGGCACAACGCAATGGCGTGAGCCAGGGTGGCTTGGTACGAGACGGCTATGTCGAGCTCTTCCAGACTGACGACGAATTCATTCGCGAGCGACAGCATGCTGGCTGCGATCGTCGAATCGTCCTTCGATGCGATCGTCAGCAAGGATCTCAACAGCGTCGTCACCAGCTGGAACGCCGGCGCTGAGCGGATTTTCGGCTATTCGGCCGAGGAGATGGTGGGACGGTCGATCACGATCCTGATCCCGGTCGATCAGCATACCGAGGAAGACGAGATCATCGCGCGCATTCGCAGAGGCGAGCGGATCGAGAGTTTCGAGACCGTGCGCGTTCGCAAGGACGGAACACCGATTTTCGTTTCGCTCACGATCTCGCCGATCAAGAACGCGCGCGGCGAGATCGTGGGAGCGTCGAAGATCGCCCGCGACATCAGCGCGACAAAGGAAAGCGAACGGCGTATCCGCGAACTCATGCGGGAGGTCAACCACCGGGTCAAGAATCAGTTTGCCGTGATCTTGTCGATGATCCAGGCGACGGCGCGCCATACGGCGGATTCAGCGCAGTTCGAGCGTGGCGTGCGCGAACGCATCATGGCGCTGGCGCGCTCGCACGATCTGCTCGTCGAAGCGAACTGGGCCGGAACCAGATTGACGGACCTCATCCGGGCGCATCTCAAACCGTTCGGCTCCGGCGACGTGGCTGACATTCGCGGTCCCGATCTCGTTCTCTCGTCCAATGCGGTCCAGTATCTCGGCATGGCGCTGCATGAGCTCGGCACGAATGCAGCAAAATATGGCGCCTTTGCCCATGGCGGGACCGTCGATGTCGCCTGGTCGATCGACGCCTCTGCGCCGGAGGCGCCCCGCCTGACGCTCTCCTGGTTCGAGACGAGTACGCCGATCGAGGATCTGCGCATCGACGAGGCCGCGAGCAATCCTTCCGGCGGGCTGGGGTCCATCGTTCTGCTGCGAATCACACCGCAGGCGTTGAGCGGGGAAACGCGCATCGAGCGAGGCTCGGACAGCTTGACATGGACGCTTTCCGCGCCGGTGGAGGCCCTCGTGCCGCGGAAAGACTGAGCCGGGGGCGGATCGTCGCTCTAAACGTCTCTAACGCAGCGCATAGCCGAAGATGATCGCCGCGAGCATCAGCGCCACCATCATGAGGATGATGATCGCGATCCAGGGCGAGGGCCGACCAGCGGGGTGCTGCATTGCACTCAACCCTGGTCGATGACGCTCGTGGCCGGGGCGTTCAAAAGATCGCCTCCGAAGAAATACCAGGCTAGTGCGAAGAGGACGGCTGCCGCCAGGAGGGCGATCAGCCAATTGCGCATTGCGTGATCCTGCATCCTGTCCATGACACGATCTCCAGCTTTTCAGGTCGGCCTCGTCAGGAGAACCATGCAACGGTCAAAAGCAGCCCGTATTCGACGAGCAGGATGGTTGAGAGGCCGATCGACGCGATCCTGACCGCGCGGTAGAGCGGTTGCATGGCAAACTCCATCGGTGAAGACAGCAGTCTGCGCCTGCTTAACGAGACCCGCCTTGATCTCGATCAGCGTTCCAAATCCAAACGGCACCGGGCGCGATCGCTCCTGCGCAATCACGCCGCTGGCCAGAACGCCTATCCGCCGTTGCTGTCCGCGGCCTGCTGGTCGCTGACGACGGGCGCGTTGTCGGCAATCTGATTGTCGGTTTGCTTGGCCGAGAAGAAATAGGCTGCGGCTGATATCGCCACAATGAAAGCCACCAAACCGACCACGTCTTTCACGTAGGTCATCGGTCTCTCCTTCAGTGCAGCCGTAATCTAGCACATCAGGCAGTGTTCTTGGAGAGCCGATGAGAGTGGGGCCTTGATCGCGCCGGATTCAGCCGACCCAGAAGCCGTTCTCGACGTCCGCGGCGCTGATGCCGACATATTCGGGCAGTTGGGTGAACTGCACGAGCACGTCCGCCCTGTCCCCCTGACCGTCCGTCAGGAAACCGGTCCAGTATTCGATGCCGGCCGTCTCGCCGTCGCGGTCGAGGACGTTTCGGTAAAGTTGGCTGACAAAGGCCCGGTCGTCCAGATCACTGCCGTAAGCGTTGGTGAATTCGGCGCTGCCGATGAAGCCGACGGCTGCATCGTGGAGCGACCGGCCCTGATCGAGCCAATCATCCGTCCAGTATCGCAGTCCCGCCTCCTCTGGCGTGCGGTTGAAGGCGCCGCCATAGAGGCGGTAGGCGGCAGGAGCGTTGGCGCTGTCGATATCGAACAGAAGGTCGCCGTCAAGGAAGCCGACACGCTCGATGGATAAAAGCAGATCGGAAGAGCCGTCCGGTTTGGCGATGGTCACGGAGCCGTCGTCGTTGAGGACATGCGCAAAATCGGCGCGCACGCCGGCGTAGTCGATCCCGTCGCTGCCGGCCGCGCCGTCGTATCGATGATCACCCGCCTCGCCGGCGAACATATCGTCGTTAGGTCCGCCCGTGATGTGCTCGACGCCGCCACCCGTCTCTGGACGGCTTTCGGCCGGGTCAGCGAGCGGAAGGCCGCCGCGGGCGACGGTGTAGCCGAGGTCCTGAAGGATGGCGAGATCCACCTCGCCGATCTGCCAGCGGTTCTGTTCGTAATTGCCGAACTCGGACATCATGCCGCGTTCGATCGGACTCAGCGCGCCGGTCTCGTAATGGTCGCGCGAGCCGGTGGTGGCCAGCGGCAATGCCTCGCCGAGAAGGGCGATCGTGTTCTCGCCGACGAAGACATGCTGTCCGCCGCGCTCTTCGGTGAGGCGGTCGAAGGCGCTTTCGCCGAAGCCGGCGCCATGTTGCGCGAGCGACCAGAAGCCCAAAGAATGCATCGTCTCGTGCAGGAAGATCGAAAAGAAATCATGCGTTCCCGCAGGCACGGCGCCATCGTCCAGCGGATCGGGTTCGGGATCGAGAAAGAGTGGCACGCCGTAATTGGTCAGTGTGCCGTTGGTGTTGGGCAGGATGTAGGCTCCAGCGTCGAAATCGGCGCCGTTGGCATCGATCCCGCTCAAGGCCTCCTCGGCGGCATGGGTATTTCCCGAGGCGGCGATGCCGCCATAGGAGGGCAGCTGTCCCGACCCGTCATGCCCGAACTGGAAGGGATCGCCGAACTGGACCACGAAGTCGAGCACGCCGTTCCATTGAACATGGTCGGCGATGTATGAGATCGCGGCGACGGCGTTGGATTCGATCACACCGGCAAGATCGGCGAGATCGGCTGGCAGGTCGGCGATGGTGAAGGTGTAGTCGTTGAGAAAGGTCGAACCGCTGGTTGTCTGTTGGGTGCCGTAGACCATATCGCGTCCCCCCGTGGATTTGGCTCGTGCATCGGCAGTGTGGAACCCGCGGCAAAGCGATGTCAACCTTACGGTTGCACAATGGGGATCGCGATCAACTCACCGGTGCGCGGTCGGTTACCCGCCGCCAGGTGCCACCGTCGGAAAAGGCCAGAACCGACCCGCCAGCCTCGTCCCACACATGGAGTATCGCTCCGGAGCCGGAATCGGCGGGCGAGGGCAGGCTGGCCAGAGCGTAGCTTTGAACACGAAGAGGGCCGTTGACGTGCAGCGTGGTGGTGGGTGCATCCGTGGCGATGCCGACATGGCCGCTCGCCGGATCGATTGTCACGGACTGGTACCAGGTGATGCCATCCTCGCTGACCTTGATGCGGAAGGCATCGTCACCCGGCGTGCCAAACTCCGCACGCCCCGAATATCCCGTCTGGAACAGCAGGCTGGCGGTGTCGCCGGATGCGGCTTTGTTGATCTTGATCTGATGGCCGGTTCCGGCATTGTTGAAGAGCGATGCGTCGGCCGCCACCGTCAGCCGGTTGGTGTCGTCCGCGCTGGCGTTGATGCCCAACCGTTCGATGACCTCAGGCAAATCGACGAGGGGCTGCCATGCGTCATTGGTGAAGACGAGCGCTGCGCCATCGTCGCGGACCCATGCGACCCATCCGGGTGCTGGCGGGTAGAAATGCCACGCACCGTCCTGGAAAGCGGCAATCATGCCGTCTTTTCCGGCCCATGCGTCCTGCGCCGCGCTGGCCACGATATGGCGATCGCCGTCGGTGCTGGCGAGAGGCGGTTCGGTGCGGCCGCGATCGGCCACGGTCAACTGGACGAGCGCATCGAGGGCGCGGATGGCCTCGTTGTGCGTCACATGTTTCTGAGCCTGGGCGGGAGCAATGTAGGGCAGCGAGAGGTTGGGCGTCTGGTCCATCTTGTCTATCCTTCCGGTTGAACCCGTCATTCTAGGCTTACCCGGATGGCCGGGGACATTTCGGCGACCGCCTGACATATAATGTCAACCGGGTCCGGCTGGAGAGGCGGCGGCGCGGGTTGCTTGCGAACCGAGCCTGTGCTTTCACGGCTGCCTTGTCGCCTGGCGGCCGGATGCCTTTGAAATCAGGGGGATTGCCTTGGATATCAAGTTCGGAACGAGTGGACTGAGAGGCCTTGCGGCTGACCTTCTGGCGGGGGCCGCGCTTGCCCATGCCGAAGGCTTTGGCCGCCATCTTCTGTCCACGGGGCAGGCGCGCGCGGGAGACCGTGTCTATGTCGGCCGCGATCTTCGCGAGAGTTCGCCGGCCATCGCCGCAGACGTGTGGCGCGGTCTTGCGGCCGCCGGCCTCGTCCCGGCCGACTGCGACGCATTGCCGACGCCGGCGCTGGCCCAGTACGCCCTGTCGCGCCGGGCGGCGTCGATCATGGTGACCGGATCGCACATTCCGGCCGACCGAAACGGATTGAAATTCTATCGCCCGGACGGGGAAATCGACAAAGAGGACGAGGTGGGGATCGCGAAGGCCGCGGCAGAGGCTGCGGCGAAGGACGCGCCGATGCCGGAGGGCATCGAGGACCGGCATGAGGCGGCGATCGCCGCCTATCTCGCGCGATACGACGGATTCATGGAGAGCGATGCCCTGCGCGGTTTGCGTATCGGCATCTACGAGCACAGCTCGGTCGCGCGGGGTATCGTTGCGCAGATCGTCCAGCAATTCGGGGCGACCGTTGTTCCGCTCGGACGCAGCGATGACTTCGTGCCCATCGATACCGAAGCGATCGATCGTGAGACCGTTGCCCAGTTCGGGCGCTGGGCCAAGGACCATCGGCTCGATGCGATCCTGTCGACCGATGGCGACGGCGACCGGCCGCTCGTGGCGGATGGATCAGGACAGCCGCTGCGCGGCGACGCCCTCGGGCTGATTGCCGCAATGCATCTGAAGGCGGACCGCGTGGTAACGCCGGTGACCTCGAATTCGGGCATCGATGAAGACCGCGGATTCTCGGTGATCCGCACGCGGGTCGGGTCGCCCTATGTGATCGCCGGTATGGCGGATGCGCTCGCCGACGGTGGACAGGCGGTGATCGGTTTCGAGGCGAATGGCGGCCTCCTCACCGCCACCGCGATCACGCGCGGAGAGACCCATCTCACTGCGCTGCCGACGCGCGACGCGGTCCTGCCCATGCTGTGCGTGCTGGCCGAGGCGGCCGGCCGCGGCACGCCGATCGCGGCGGTCGCCGCCGATCTGCGCCTGCCCGTGGCGGTGAGCGGGCGGATCCAGAATTATCCGGGCGAGCGCAGCCGGACACTTGTCGATGCGCTGGCTGGCGACCACGCCTGGGCTGGGCGCTTCGTGGCCGACAAGGCCGCCATTCGCCGGATCGATGCGACGGACGGCGTTCAACTGTTCTTCGATGACGGCGCCATGATCCATTTTCGCCCTTCCGGCAATGCGCCGGAGATGCGCTGCTATGCCGAGGCGCCGACACGCGAGCGCGCGGAAGCGCTTCTGGCGCGCGGCCTTGAGCGCATCGAGACCTATCGGCCCGAGAGCGTACCGCAAACCGCGGCTCGCTGAGCATTCGCTCAAGAAAGGAAAGACGATCTTGCTGCTTCCCGTCATCCTCGCCGGCGGCTCCGGCACCCGGCTCTGGCCGCTGTCCCGCCAGCTCAATCCCAAGCAGTTCCTGGCGCTGACCAGCGAGCACACGATGCTGCAGGAGACCGTGCGCCGGCTCGACGGATTCGAGATCGGTGCGCCGATCGTGATCTGCAACGAGGAACATCGCTTCCTGGCGGCCGAACAGATGCACGGTCTTGGCTTCTCCGACGCGACGATCATGCTTGAGCCAGTCGGACGCAACACGGCGCCGGCGATCACACTGGCGGCGCTGAAGGCCATGGGCGACGGAAAGGACCCGCTGCTTCTCGTGCTTGCGGCGGACCACCTGATCCGCGACCGCGGCGCGTTTCAGGCCGCCGTCAGCGCGGCAGAGCCGCTCGCGGAGGCGGGGCGTCTCGTCACCTTCGGGATCGTGCCTGATCGGCCGGAGACCGGATATGGCTATATCCAGCGCGGCGCGGCCGACGGGCCGACCGGCTACAAGGTGGAGCGCTTCGTCGAAAAGCCGGACCTTGAGACGGCGCAGGGTTATGTCGACGGGGGGCGGCATTTCTGGAACAGCGGCATGTTCCTTTTCCGCGCCAGCCGCTATCTCGGCGAGTTGGAGCGCCATCGACCGGAGATGATCGCCGCATGCCGAAAGGCGCTCGATCATGCCGCCAGGGACCTCGACTTCGTGCGCATCGATCGGCCTGCCTTCGAGGCATGTCCGTCCGACTCCATCGACTATGCCGTCATGGAGAAGACGGATGACGCGGCGATGGTGCCGCTCGACGCCGGGTGGAGCGATATCGGCTCTTGGTCGGCGCTTTGGGACGTCAGCGAGAAGGATGCGAGCGGCAACGCCTTTGCCGGCGACGTGCTGAGTTCGGGCGCCAGCAACACGCTGGTGCGCGCCGACCAGCGCCTCGTCGCCGTGGTCGGGACACACGATCTTGTGGTGATTGAAACGAAAGACGCGCTGCTCGTCGCACACAAGGATCGTGTGCAGGACGTCAAGAACATCGTATCGCAGATCAAGGATCAGGGCCGGCAGGAGCACTTCAATCATCGCGAAATCTATCGCCCGTGGGGACACTACGACACTGTCGACGGCGGGAGCAGGGACGCGGTGCGGCGCATCACCGTGAAACCGGGTGCGCGACTGGCGACGCAAATGCACAACCACCGCGCCGAACACTGGATCGTCGTCAGCGGCACGGCCGCGGTCACCAAGGGCGATCAGGTGATCACCCTCAGGGAGAACGAGTCGACCTATATTGCTGCCGGAGAGATTCATGGCCTGGAGAATCGCGGATCAGTCCCGCTCGAAATCATCGAGGTGCAGACCGGCAGCTATCTTGGCGAAGATGACGTCACGCGCTTCGAGGGGACGCACTACGACTGATCGGAGAACGAAGCGCGAGACTGCCTGGCGGCAGGCGCGCCATCCAATCGGCTCGACCAAATGACGTTCGGGTTAAGCCGAAAAGCCGACTTTTCAACAGAGCGGAGAAAAGGAAATCTTAATCGGGGCCGATGATCAATTCGAGGGGTGACATGGCCCAAATTGCAGCGACTATCGTATTCCTGAACCTGGTCCTCGTCGCTTCGGCACTCTCGATCGGACCGGCCTACGACATACCGCCATCGGCCTTCTATCGCGATCCCGTAGCGGTGTTCGACGGCAAGTTCGCGATTGGCTGGTTCTCGAACCTCGGTGGCCTCTTGTGGTTTGCGACCGCAGCCGTTCTGATCTTCACGGCTCTCGCGGCCCAAGCGAAAACTCAGGAGCCGCTCCTGGTATTCGGGCTGCTCACCGCAGCCCTCGGCGGCGACGACCTCTTCATGCTGCATGACGGGTTGCTGCCGTTTCTCGGGCTTCCGGGCGTTCTTCTCTACGGCCTCTACGCGGTCGTCCTCCTGACATGGCTCTACCGCTATCTGGATTTCGTGGTCGGCACCCAACTTGTCTATATCCTCACCGGAGGATTTCTGCTGATGGTGTCCGCGGGATCGGACATCGTGGTCGACAGCGCGGGATTGCACGGCGACACCGCCTATCTCATAGAAGACGTCGCCAAGCTATCGGGCATCATGTTCTGGTCGGTCTACGGTGTCAGTACCGCCTGGGCTGCGATGCGCGCCAACAGGCATCCGACGGGTGAGACGTCTCTCCGCTTCGATCCGACGTTCGAACCGCAGCGGCAGACTTTCGAACCCGCCTACAGAACACCGGCCAGCGCCGCGCCTCTCGATGCCCTCAACCTGAATGGTGCACTGGCTGCAGCCCGTAGACCGGTGTCGGAATGCCCTCCATCCGCGCCTTGAGTTGCAGCGACAGGAATTGGGAATAGTGGCGCGACTGATGCAGGTTGCCGCCATGGAACCAGAGCGCGTCCTGCTGGGTCGGCTTCCACATGTTGCGCTGTTCGCCTTCCCAGGGTCCGGGATCCTTTGGCGTGTCGGATCCGAGGCCCCAGACCTTGCCCACCTTGTCGGCCGTCTGGCGATCGATGATGTCGGCGACCCAGCCGTTCATCGATCCGTATCCGGTCGCATAGACGATCACGTCCGCAGGGATTTCCCTGCCATCGTCCAGCTTGACCCCGGTTTCGGTGATCTCCTCGACCTGCCCGGCTTCCAGCTTGATCTTGCCGTCGATCACGAGCTGAGAGGCCCCGATGTCGATGTAGTAGCCGGAGCCGCGGCGCAGATATTTCATGAAGAGACCTGAATCGTCGGCGCCGAAATCAAGACGAAACCCTGCCTTTTCCAGGTCCTCGTAGAACTTTGCGTCGACCTCGCGGATCTTGTCGTACACCGGCTTTTGAAACTCGTGCATGATCCGATAGGGCAAGGATGCGAAGATGAGATCGGCCTTTTCCGTCGTCATGCCGGACTGCACGGCGCGTTCGGAATAAAGGTCGCCGAGGCCGATTTCCATGAGGGAATCGGAGCGCACGATGTGCGTCGTCGAGCGCTGGATCATCGTCACGTCAACGCCGGCCTCGTAGAGCGCGGCACAGATGTCGTGTGCGGAATTGTTCGAGCCGATGACGACGGCCTTTCGGGCCTTGTAGCGATCGGGGCCGGGATGCCGGGACGAATGATGCTGCTCGCCCTTGAAGCGCTCCTTGCCCTTGAATTCGGGAATGTTGGCCTTGCCCGACATGCCGGTTGCGAAGACGAGCTGCTTCGGCTTCAGCACGATTTCCTCGCCATCGCGATCGACTGTCACCGACCATTCACCCTTTTCCTCGTCGTAGCTGGCGGAGGTGACGGTGGAGCGCGTCCAGTAGTTCAGCTCCTTCACCTTGGCATACATCTCCAGCCAGTCGCCGATCTTGTCCTTTGGCGAGAAGACCGGCCAGTTCTTCGGAAAGTCGATATAGGGAAGATGGTCGTACCAGACAGGGTCATGCAGGCAGAGCGACTTGTAGCGCTTGCGCCAACTGTCGCCGGGACGATCGTTCCTTTCCACGATGATCGTCGGAACGCCGAGTTGGCGCAGACGGGCACCAAGCGCGATGCCGCCCTGGCCGCCGCCGATGATCACCACATAGGGCTGTGTCTTTCGCCCCAGCGTGGCCAGTTCCTCTTCACGTTCCTCGATCCAGTTCCTTACGCCCACGTCCTGTCCGTGCTTGGCGCCGAGCGGCCGGGTGTAGCCGGCGCGTTCCTCGTGGCCCTTGAGTTCGACCATGGTCGTGAGCAACGTCCAGATCAGGCCGTCCTTCAGCCGGATCAGGCCATAGCCGCGCGCGACCTCGGTTTCGAAGGAAATCCAGGCTTCGAGAACGCCGTCGGCTTCGCTCGCGTCCTGGCCCTCGGCCACGTGCCATTTAGAAGGTTTGGTCGCCGCGAGCTGGCTTTCGAGCATGGCGCGAACTTCGTCGCGGCCCTCCATGGTCTTGATGTTCCAGGTAAAGGCAACGAGGTCGCGCCAGTAACACTCCTGCGCGAACATGGTGACCGCGTCGTCGATCTTGCCCTTGGCGAGCGCCTCGCCGAACGTGTCCAGGACGCGCTGAAGGCGACCTGTTGGTGTGTTGTCGAGCATCCGATCTTCCTCCCTCGGCTGCATTTGCAGGCCGGCCTGCTCCTACCCGGACCAGCCACGATCGATGATGGCAAATGCTGACACATCGGGTGCGCGGGCGCGATTGTCCGAAAGCACAAGACCGCAGTGCCGGTCGAATAATTGCCGGCGCATCGAATTTTAGCGAAATCCCGAACGTTTCCTTGGAGGCTGTGGGCGCATGGTCCGCGAAAGGTTTTGCGGATGGATCGACCATGGCAGTTCTTGTGACGGGCGGTGCCGGCTATATCGGCAGCCATATGGTGTGGACGCTTCTGGAGCATGGCGAGGACGTCGTCGTGCTTGACAGGCTGTCGACGGGTTTTGAATGGGCGGTCCCGCGCGAGGCCGAACTGGTGATCGGCGATGTCGCCGACCAGATGCTGGTTGAAAAGCTGATCCGCGATCGCCGCGTCGACGCGATCATCCACTTCGCCGGATCGATCGTCGTGCCGGAGTCCATGGCCGATCCGCTGGGCTACTACCTCAACAACACCGTCAAGTCGCGCGCGCTGATCGAATCGGCCGTGAAGAGCGGCGTTGGCAATTTCATCTTCTCCTCGACAGCGGCGGTCTATGGCACGCCGGATCAGATTCCGGTCCGCGAGGATGCGCCGACCCGGCCCGATTCACCCTATGGCGCCTCAAAGCTGATGACCGAGATCATGCTGGCCGACGCGGCGCGGGCGCATGACCTGCGCTATACGGCGCTGCGCTATTTCAATGTGGCCGGCGCCGACCCGTGCGGGCGCACGGGACTGTCGACGCGCGGTGCGACCCATCTCATCAAGGTCGTCTGCGAGGCTGCGCTCGGCAAGCGCGATCACGTCGAGGTGTTCGGGACGGACTACGACACGCCGGATGGAACCTGCGTGCGCGATTTCATTCACGTGAGCGATCTGGTCGAGGCGCATTACCTGGCCTTGCAGCGTCTGAGGTCGGGCGGTAGCAGCATGGTCGCCAATTGCGGCTATGGCCGGGGGTACACCGTGCTCGAAGTGGTCGATGCGGTGCGGGATGTCGTGGGGCGGGTCTTCGACGTGCGCCTCGGCGGACGCCGCCACGGCGACATCGTCACGATGGTGGCCGACGCGCAGCGCGCGCGCATCGAGCTTGACTGGCACCCGCGACACGACGATCTCACGCAGATCGTCAGCCATGCGCTGGCCTGGGAGGACGCGCTCAGCCGGCGCAACAGCTAGCGTCCTGAGCGCACGGTGACGGAAAGTCCGCAGCGCATTGCCGGGGTGGTGCTATCGCACTAGTCTTGCCGCGAAGAGGATCGTTCGCGAGGAGGAACCCATGGCAGCGACACCACCGATCTGCGACTTCGGCTGGAAGGCCATCGATGCGCGGCTGCCCGGCACGGACGGACAGATCCATGCACTCTTCGATCAGGCAGGCCCGCGGGGGCTTGTGGTCGTCTTCATCTGCAACCATTGCCCGTACGTGAAGGCGGTCATCGACCGGATCGTGCGTGAGGCCCGGGAGCTGGAGCGCTATGGGATCGGATTCGTCGCCATCAATTCCAACGATGCCGAAAGCCACCCGGACGATTCGTTCGACAACATGCAGTTTTTCGCCAAAGAGCATGCGTTGCCGTTCCCGTATCTCCACGACGAGGATCAGACGGTCGCCCGTGCGTATGGCGCGGTCTGCACGCCCGATTTTTTCGGCTTCAACGCCGAACTTGCGCTGCAGTATCGCGGCCGGCTCGACGCATCGCGCAAGCAGGCGACGGACCCGGATGTCGCCCGCGATCTCTTCGAGGCGATGAAGATGGTCGCCAACACCGGCAACGGCCCGCGCGAACAGATCGCTTCCATGGGCTGCTCCATCAAGTGGAAAGACCAGGCAGCCTGATTCCCATACACTCCCGCAATAGCCGTCAGAGCGATTGGTTATTGGCACATTTCGGCGTTTTCGGCTTCGATCGGCCGAACGCCCATCAGCATGAAGGATAAGCGGCCATGAGCCTGACCAGCGACCTCGTCCAACTGATCCGGAACAAGCCGGTGTCGCAGGACGACCTCGATCGTGCGGCCAGTTTCGTGGTCGATACGCTCGCATGCGCGCTCGCCGCGCGCCAGACGCCGCCAGCAAGGGCCTTGAGCGCTGTCGCGCCGTGGACAGCCGGCGACACGGCGCGCCGCGCCTTCCACTTCGGCGGCTTGTCCCACATTCTGGAACTGGACGATCTGCATCGCACATCCGTCACACATCCGGCGACAGTGGTGATCCCCGCTGCGGCCGCGGTGGCAGAGGCCGAGGGACGCGACGGCGTTGCCTTCCTGACGGCGGTCCTGCATGGATATGAAGCATGCTGCCGGGTCGGGAACGCTGTCGGCAAGGCGCACTATCGGGTTTGGCACAACACGGCGACCTGCGGCACTTTCGGTTCGGCCATGGCCGCTGCCAGCCTCATGGATCTTTCAGAAGAGCAGACGGTTTGGGCGCTCGGCAATGCGGGAACGCAGTCGGGCGGGCTCTGGGAATTCCTTTCGGCCGGCGCCATGAGCAAGCATCTGCACACGGCTCGCGCCGCCGAATCCGGCGTGCTCGCCGCCGCGCTGGCCCGTGAAGGCTTTACCGGACCCGACACGATACTGGAGGGGGAGAAGGGCTTCTTCGTCGGGCTATGTCCCGATCCCCAGCCGGAACTGGTGACGGCCCAGCCAGATGCCGCATGGGAACTCACTCGCTCGTCAATCAAGCCATGGCCTTGCTGCCGGCATACCCATCCCACGATCGACGCCGCCATTGCGCTGCATGGCCGTCTTTCCGGCGCCGCCATTGCCTCGATCGAGGTTGCGACCTACCAGGCGGCACTCGATGTCTGCGACCGGCCGCAGCCGACGGAGCCCTATGGTGCGAAATTCTCCTTGCAGCATTGTGTCGCGGAGGCACTGACATCGGGCCGCGTGACACCGTCGAGCTTCGATGCCGACCAACGGGACGCGCTTTCCGACCTGCGCGGGCGCACGGCGCTCAGCGTCGATGGCGACGTCAACGCCGCTTACCCGGCTGCATGGGGTGCCAAGGTCACCGTCGTCACGGGAAGCGGGGAGCGATTGGTGGAAACGCGCGCGGTGTGCAAGGGTGATCCCGACAACCCGCTGACCCGCGACGAACTCACCGAAAAAGCCGTCGCGCTGTTCGTGCTGTCCGGCATGGAAGCCAGAGGTGCGGAGACCCTGGTCGAGGACATCTACGGGCTTGCCAGCGGTGCGCCGCTGGCCGGTCTCTTCGATTCCTGCTTCACCCAAAGCGTGGCGCCGGCGCGCCCTGTGGCGGTTAGCGCCTAGGCAGTACGGCGTCCCATCGTGGCTGCAACTGGTCCGCCTCGCTATTGCGGGGCGAAGCCGGTGCGGCTCGTCATGATCAGGGTGTCGTCTGTCCTGCGGGCCTCATAGGCGACCTTGCCATCCTCGTTCGGGGTGCGAACCAAGCGCAGTTCCGGGCCGCAGAAGAAGGGCGAGACCGCTCTGAACTCAAAGGTCTCCGCCGTCATGCCAGGGGCGTCGCGCCGCGCGGCCTCGAACAGCATCATGGCGATCAAGGGCCCATGGACGATGAGACCCGGATAGCCCTCGGTCCCGGTGACATAGGGAAAATCGTAGTGAATCCTGTGGCCGTTGAAGGTCAGAGCCGAAAAGCGGAAGAGCATGACTTCGTCCGGCGTCACAGTCTCCTCGCTGACGATCTCGCGCTCCGACCTGGGTGGCTCGGGCGGCCTTGCAGCCGGGTCGGCCGCTTCGCGGTAGACGATGTCGTGCTCCTCGGTCGCCGCAACCACACCGTCTTGCAGGATTTCATGGCGCACGGTGACGAAGGCCAGCGGGCCGGAGCGGCCCTTCTTTTCGGCGATGGAGGCGATGGTGGAGTGCTTCTCGGCCGGCGCGTTGAAACGCAAGGCAGAGGGAAAGGCAAAGCGCCCACCGGCATACATGCGCCGCGGCAGTTCGATCGGCGGCAGGAACCCGCCTTTGGCGGCATGACCGTCGGGGCCGATCGCATCGCGCGGCGTTGCATCGAGGAAGAAAAGCCAATGCCAAAGCGGCGGCAACGTCTCCGTGTCGTGCGAATAGGCGGCGGAGAAGGTGCCGAGCGTCGCGGCCAGCCGCGCGGCGGGGCTGCGTACGATGTCGTCCAGGCGCGTCTCGGCGCGTCCGATCCATTCATTCATGTCGGTCATGGCGAACCTCAGAAGGAGCGGGGGAGGCCAAGCACCTTCTCGGCCACATGAGAGAGGATGAGATTGGTCGAGATCGGTGCGATCTGGTAAAGGCGCGTCTCGCGGAACTTGCGCTCGACGTCGTATTCTTCAGCGAAGCCGAAGCCGCCATGGGTTTGCAGGCAGGTATCGGCGGCATGCCATGACGCTTCGGATGCGAGCATCTTGCCCATATTGGCTTCCGCCCCACAGGGCTCACCCTTGTCGAAAAGGTCGATCGCATGAGCGACGGCAAGGCGCGCGGCATGCAACTCGACATGGTTGCGCGCCACGGGGAACTGGATGCCCTGGTTCTGGCCGATCGGCCGGCCGAACACCTTGCGCTCATTGGCATAGGCGACGGACTTTTCGATGAACCAGCGACAATCGCCGATGCATTCCGACGCGATCAGGATCCGCTCGGCATTCATGCCGTCGAGAATGTAGCGAAAGCCCTTGTGCTCCTCGCCGATCAGCGCGTCGGCCGGAATTTCGAGATCATCGAAGAAGACTTCGGTGGTCGCATGGTTGATCATCGCCGGGATCGGGCGGATGCGCAGCTGGCTCTCCGGTGCCGCCTTCATGTCGACGAGGAAGACGGACAGCCCGTCGGTGCGCTTTTCAAGCGAGCCCTTGGGCGCCGTGCGGGCGAGCAGGATCATCAGGTCGGAATGCTCGGCCCGGCTCGTCCACACCTTCTGTCCCTTGACGATGTATTTGTCGCCCTTCTTTTCAGCCGTCGTCGAAATGGAAAGGGTGTCGGTGCCCGCTCCGGGCTCGGTGACGCCGAACGCCTGGAGGCGCAGTTCGCCGGATGCGATCTTTGGAAGGTATTTCTGCTTCTGCTCTTCACTGCCGTGACGCAGCAGAGTGCCCATCGTATACATCTGTGCATGGCAGGCGCCGCCGTTGGCGCCGGCGGCATGCACCTCTTCCAGGATCGCTGCGGCGGCCTTGAGCGGCAGGCCGCTGCCGCCGTATTCCTCGGGGATCAAGGCAGCAAGCAGCCCGGCTTCGGCCATGGCGTCGACGAATTCGCTCGGATAGGCGCGCTCGCGATCGAGCTTGCGCCAGTATTCCCCGGGAAACCTCGCACAGAGCGCGCGCGTCGTGTCGCGGATGGCTTCGAGATCTTCATCGGGCATGGCATTCGCACTCGTCATCGCGTCGATCACTCCTTTGGCGTGTCGGTTGTCGGGCCTGAGATTGGGCCAGACGTACCCATAATGCAAAGATAATCGAGGGCTAGCTTCGATAACAAAAGCCTATATCTTCCTTGCTCATGGACATGCGTCATCTGAGATATTTCGTGGCGATTGCCGAGGAGGGGTCGCTCTCCAAGGCGGCAGAACGCGTGCGCGTTGCGCAGCCGGCGCTCAGCCAGCATATGCGCAACATGGAGATGGACCTCGGCACGGAGCTCCTTTTCCGATCCTCGCGCGGTGTGAAGCTGACAGAGGCAGGGGAGCGGCTTGCCGCCCAGGCCCGTGTCCTGATCCAGCAGTTCGACGAACTGCCGGACATCGTCAGGGGCACCGACGTAGAGCCGGCCGGTGAGGTGCGCTTCGGGGTCCCGGGCACGGTCAGCCAGGTGCTGACGGCCCGGCTGGTGCGCGACGTCGCGCAGCGCTTCCCGAAGATCAAGCTGCGGGTCGCGGAGGCCATGAGCGGCTTCATCCTGGACTGGCTGCGCGAGGGCAAGGTGGATATTGGCGTGCTTTACCGCCGGCCCGATGCGCGGGGTCTTCAGCTCAGACTGGCGCTGCAGGAAGAGTTGCGGCTCTTTGGGGCCAGCGGCTCTGATCCCGGCTGCGTCACGCATGGCGCGGTGCGCTACCGCGATGCGATCGATCTGCCGCTGGTGGTGCCGAGCGCCGGCCATGGATTGCGCGATCTTCTCGATGAGGTCGCGGCGGCGGCAGGCGGCGGTGTTGTCAATGCAACGACCGAGATCGACTCCTATGTGCCGATCAAGAAGCTGGTGGAGGAAGGCATGGGCTATTCCATTCTTCCCGCCATGGCGATCAAGGCCGAATGCGCGCAGGGGCGGCTTTCTTCCTGGGCCATCATCGAACCGGAGTTGCGACGCGACGTATTCGTCGCCGTGCCGGGTGACAAGCCGCTGACCGCCGCGACACAGGCGGTGGAGGCCATGTGTCATGATCTGCTGACACAGCTCGTCGCCGAAGGCGTATGGGACGCGGCGACCAGCGAAAGCTGATCAATTGATACCCGTCGTGGCTGGCTTGCGGCCGAACTCGGCTCGAAGCGATGCATCGTGGCTGCCGATCTCGGGTACCGGGCCTGCGCGCCGGTCACCATCGGAGAATTCCGCGGCCCGGCCGAAGATGCGCAGCGGTCCGCCCGGCGTCTCGACCTCGACAAACCGGGCCTGGGGATGCTCGGCAATATCGGCGAGCTCCGACAGCCTGCCAAAGGCGATGCCGGCGGCGTCGAGGCGGCGGGCGACGGTGTCGCGGTCCATCTTCCCCAGCGCTGCCTGCACGGCCGCGTCCGTTGCTTGCCGGTTGGCCACTCGATTGTTGTTGGTGGCAAAGCGCGGGTCTGCCGGCAATTCCGGCCTTTCCAGAACGTCGGTGCAGAGCTTGTTCCACTCCGGCTCGTTCTGGATCGAGATGAGAAACGCCGCGCCGTCGCTGCACTCGAAGACGCCATAGGGTGCGATGGAGGGGTGAGCGAGGCCGACGCGCTTGGGTGTCTTCCCGCCATATTCATGCGCGATCCACGGCACGTTCATCCAGTCCATCATCGAGTGAAACAGCGATACGTGCACGCCCGTGCCGCGCCCGGTCTTGCCGCGCTGTATGAGCGCTTCGAGGATGGCCTCGTAGGCGTGCATGCCGGTGGCGATGTCGCACACCGAGACGCCGACACGGGCGGCGCCGTGCTCGGTTCCTGTGATCGTCGCCAGTCCGCTCTCGGCCTGAACCAGGAGGTCGTAGGCCTTGCGCGTCTTCATCGGGCCATCGGCGCCATAGCCGGAGATGTCGCAGGTGATGAGCTTGGGGAAGCTCCGGCGCAATTCGGCACTGCCGATGCCGAGCCGATCCGTCGCACCGGGAGCCAGGTTCTGGATGAAGACATCGGCCTTCGCCAGCATCGCGCGTACCAGGGCGAGATCGCCGGGTGCCTTCAGGTCGACGGTGCAGCTTTCCTTGCCACGGTTGAGCCAGACGAAATAGGATGACGAGCCGTTCGCATAGGCGTCATAGCCGCGGGCAAAATCGCCGGCGCTGCGCTCAAGCTTGACGACACGCGCGCCCGCGTCTGCAAGACGGCAGGAGGCGTAAGGGGCGGCGACAGCCTGTTCAAGCGCGACGACGAGAAGTCCGTCGAGGGGGCCGGGCATGGTGGCTCCTTGTTGGTTCAGGGGCCATCATCCTGCGCAAATCCGGCAGCGATTGCCAATACAGAAGCTCTATCAAAGCCATAAGCCGGAGTTTCGGCAATCAGCCGGCCTGGCGAAACCGCGTCTGGTCGACCGCGGCGGCCATCAGCGCGCGCGTATAGTCCTTTTCCGGATGGTCGAAGATCGACGCCGTGTCGCCTTCCTCCACGATGCGCCCTTCCTTCATGACGATGATATGGTCGGACATGGCACGCACCACTGCGAGATCGTGGCTGATGAACAGATAGGCGAGGTCGTGCGCCTGCTGCAGGTCGCGCAAGAGATCGACGATCTGCTTTTGAACCGAACGGTCGAGCGCGGAGGTTGGCTCATCCAGAACCACGATCTTCGGCTTGAGGATCATGGCACGCGCGATCGCGATGCGCTGACGCTGACCGCCGGAGAATTCGTGCGGATAGCGGTTTCGCATGATCGGATCGAGTCCGACCTCTTCGAGCGCTTCTATCGCCCGCCGGTCACGCTCGCGCCGGGAGAGGGCCGGTTCGTGGACACGCAGCCCCTCGGTGACGATCTGGCCGATGGTCATGCGCGGGGACAGCGAGCCGAAGGGGTCCTGGAAGACCAACTGCATGGCATGGCGAAGCGGCCGCATGGTGGATCGATCCGCCGTAGAAATGTCGCGGCCATCGAAGTGTACGGCGCCTTTCGAGGGCAGCAGGCGAAGCAGGGCGCGACCAAGCGTCGATTTGCCCGACCCCGATTCCCCGACGACGCCGATCGTCTGGCCACGTCGCAAGGAAACCGAGATCCGGTCGACGGCCTTGAGGTCGACCGGTGCACCCTTCAGGAATCCGCCGCCGATCTGGAAGGTCACGGCAACATCGCGGCCGGCAAGAAGCACCGGGGCATCGGGCGCAGGGGGCGGCTTGCTGCCCGTTGGCTCAGCCTCCAGCAACATGCGGGTATAGGGGTGGCGGGCATCGGTGAAGAGCGCTTCGGTCTTGCGCGTTTCGACCACTTCGCCCTTTTGCATCACATAGACCCTGTCGGCAAAGCGGCGCACGATGTTGAGATCGTGCGTGATGAAGACGATCGCCATGCCAAGCCGCTTTTGAAGATCGGCCAGCAGTTCCAGGATCTGGGCCTGGATCGTCACGTCGAGCGCCGTCGTCGGCTCGTCGGCGATGAGAATGTCGGGATCGTTGGCAAGCGCCATGGCGATCATGACGCGCTGGCGCTGGCCACCGGACAGTTCGTGCGGGTAGGAATCGATGCGGCGCTCCGGGTCGGGCAGCCCGACGAGCTTCAGAAGCTCGATGATGCGCGGACGCGCGTCCCGCCGTTTCGTCCTGCCATGATGAACGAGCGGTTCGGCAAGCTGGCGCCCGATCTTGTAGAGCGGATCCAGCGAGGTCATGGGCTCCTGGAAGATCATGGTGATCTTCTCACCGCGGATCTTGTTGAGGGCACGTTCGGGCAGGCCCAGAAGTTCCTGACCGCGATAGCGGGCCGAACCGGTGGCGCGGCCATTCGCGGCGAGCAGCCCCATCATGGCCATGGTCGTCTGGCTCTTGCCCGATCCGCTCTCGCCGACGATTGCGACGGTTTCGCCGGGCAACACGTCGAGGTCGATGCCCTTGACCGCATTGACGACGCCATCATTGGTGTCGAAGTCGACGCGAAGGCCGCGAACGGTGAGGATTGCGTCATGCGTGTCGCTCATCTTCAGCGGTCCTTCGGGTCGAGTGCGTCACGCAGACCATCGCCGAGGAAGTTCAAGGCGAAGAGGATGATGGTCAGCGTGATGGCGGGATAGATCAAGAGCCAGCTTGCGCCGCGCATATTGGCCGCTCCGTCGGAGATCAGGAGCCCGAGGCTGGTCAGCGGCGGCTGAACGCCAAGTCCGAGGAACGACAGCAGGCTTTCCAGCAGGATGGCTTTCGGCACCAGCAGCGTGACGAAGACGATGACCGGACCAAGCGTGTTGGGGATGACGTGCCGTCGCAGGATTCCCCAGCTCGTCACACCCATCGCCTGGGCGGCCTCGACATATTCCTGTCGTTTGATCGTCAATGTCTGTCCACGCACGATCCGCGCCATATCGAGCCATTCGGTACAGCCGATGGCAATGAAGATCAGCACGAAACTTCGCCCGAAAAACACGACCAGCAGGATGACGAAGAAGATGAAGGGCAGCGAGTACAGGATGTCGACGAAACGCATCATCACGTTGTCGACCCGCCCGCCGAGATAGCCTGATACAGCCCCGTAGGTCACACCGAGAAGCAGCGCCATCATGGAGGCAAGAAGCCCGATCGCCAGTGAGATGCGTATGCCGATCATCGTGCGGGTGAGCACGTCGCGGCCATTGGCATCGGTGCCGAAGAGAAAACGCAGCCTCTGCACGTCGGCGACCATCTCGCCTGTCATGCCGTCGGCGGATAGGTTCTCGATGCGTGCATTGGAGAAGAGATCGGACCGGTCGACATAACGGGTGATGCGCTCATCGATCGGTTCGTCGTCGGAAATCGCGGCGCGGGCCTGCGAGCCCTCGACGGTGACTTCGCCGATATCGACGCGGGCGCGGGCAAGGGCGCTCTCGAAAGCGGGCAGGATGTTGTCGGCGCGCGGATAGGCTTCGAAGCTTGCCGGCGCGCGGACGTATTGCGGGTAGATCCGGTCGTAGGGATGAGGTGAAAACATCGGCCCGAATATGCCGATGAGCGCCATGGCGGCCAGCACGAGCATGCTGACGATTGCGGCCTTGTTGCGTTTCAGCCGCGACCAGGCGTCCTGCCAAAGCGAGCGTCCCTGGCCGTTTTCGAGCACGTCCGTCTCGAGCGAAATGTCGGTCATGCCGGGCGCTCCTCAATCATAGCGAACGCGTGGATCGAGCCATGCGTAGAGAATGTCGACAATGAGGTTGAAGACGATGACGAACATGGCGATGACGATGACGGTGCCCATGACGAGCGTGTAGTCGCGGCCAAGCGCGCCCTGCACGAAATAGCGGCCGATGCCGGGAATTCCGAAGATCGTCTCCACGACGACGGAGCCGGTCAGAAGGGCCGCCGCTGTCGGGCCGAGATAGGATACGACCGGCAACATGGCGGCGCGCAGGGCGTGGGTTCCCACGACGACCCGTTGGGGCAGGCCGTAAGCGCGCGCCGTTCTGACGTGATTGGAGCGCAGCGCCTCGATCGTCGCGCCCCGCGTCAGCCGGGCAATGATGGCGATCTGCGGCAGGGCGAGGGTCGCCACCGGCAATATGAGATAACGCAACTGCCCGCCGCCCCATCCCCCGGCGGGGAGCCAACCGAGCATGACCCCGAAGAACAGGCTGAGGACGGGTGCGATGACGAATGGCGGTATGGTGATGCCGAGCGTGGCGGTGCCGACCACCATGTAGTCGACCCAGCTGTTCTGGCGCAGCGCGGCGAGGGCGCCGAGAAAGGTGCCGATGACGAGCGCGAGCGAGAGCGCCATCGCGCCGAGCTGGATGGATACGGGCAGACCGGTGCGGAAAAGATCGACGACCGAGAAGTCCCGGCGAGTGAAGCTCGGGCCGAGATCGCCTTGCGCCAGATTGCCGAGGTAAAGCAGGTATTGCTGCCAGATCGGCTTGTCGAGGTTATAGGCGCGGTTGATGTTTTCCATGATCAGCGGATCGAGCGGCCGCTCCAGATCGAACGGGCCGCCTGGCGCGATGCGCATCATGAAAAAGGCGATGGTGACGATGATGAACACCGTCGGGATAGCGCTGAGAAGGCGCCGGAACACGTAGGCCAGCATGTCGAGTCCTTCCTCGGTGCCGGGATGGCGCCGGATGGCTCAGCCGTCGATGCGCATGGGACAGATGGCCGGGCGGCCCGCTGCCCGCAGGCTCTCAATCAGGCAGTGCGTAGCGATGCCTTTGGTCGCGGCGGCGCGCCGACGTGCCATGATGACACCCGACACGCCGTCTCGACGACATCGGCTTTACTGCGAAATCGACATCCAGCGCGTGCCGTGGACATTCATGATGTTGTCTTCCCATCCAACCAGCTTGTCGGAGACGAGAGAATTTGCCGTGTAGTAGAGGATCGGGATGACCGGCACTTCCTCAAGCAGCAGGGTCTCCGCCTGTTTGAGGATTTCGGCACGAGCGTCGAGATCCGTCTCGCTTTCGGCATCGCTCATCAGCTGGTCGTATTCCTCGTTCTCCCAGCGCGAATAGTTGAAGCCGAGATTGTCGCTCTCATGCAGGAAGAGGAAATTCTGCGGATCGGAATAGTCGCCGATCCAGCCTGCGCGCACCACATCGAACTCGCCGTCGGAGCGCAGATAATCGAAATAGGTCGCGCCTTCCATCTCCACGGTGGTGGCATTGATGCCGATGTTTCCGAGCATGTCGGCGATCGCCGTCATGGTGTTGGCGTTGTTCTCGGAGGTGTTGTAGCGCAGTTCGACCGAGAGTTCGCCTTCGCCGAAGCCCGCCTCCTCGAGCAGCGCGATGGCCGCATCTTCCCGGTCAAGCATGTCGTCCTCGGCATAGGGCAGTACGGCAGGTTCGCCGTAGTTGCCGATGCCTTCGGGAACGAAGGAGTGGGTCGGCACCATGGCGCCCTGCCAGATTTCCTCGGCCAGGAACTCCCGGTCGATCGCCATCGACATGGCCTGGCGCACACGCGGGTCGGAGAGCTCCTCCTTGGTGGTCTTCACCGGCAGGTAGTAGGTGCCGAGATAGGGCACGATCCGCATGGAATCGGCCAGGTTCTCCTCCATGTAATCCATCTGCTCTAGCGGGATATCGGAGCATGAGAGCACTTCATCGGCCTCGAAGCGGCGCAGGCACGTGGCGCGGTCCTCGAAGGGGATATAATTGACGACGTCGATCGCGACATTGTCGGCGTCATGGAACTCCGGGTTCTTGCGCATGACGATCATGTCGTTCGGCGTGAAGCTTTCCAGCATGTAGGCGCCGTTGGTGACCATGTTGTCCGGCGAGGTGTAATCTGCTCCATGCTCCTCAACGGAGGCCTGATGCAGCGGCAGGCCGGTCTGGTGCGTCAGGAGCTCGAGGAAATAGGGGGTCGGGCCTTCCAGTGTGATCTCGAGCGTTCGATCGTCGATCGCCACCACGCCGAGTTCTTCCGGATCCATCTCGGAGTTGTTGATCGCTTCGGCATTCTTGATCGGGTAGTGGATGTTCGCGTAGGGCGCGGCGGTCTCGGGGTCCTGCAGGCGGCGGTAGGCGAAGACGAAATCGTTCGCCGTCACGGGGTCGCCGTTGGACCATTTCGCGTCCTCGCGCAGATGGAACGTGTAGACGGTGCCATCCTCGGACATTTCCCATTCCTCGGCGACGCCCGGAACGATTTCGGCAGTTGCATCCTGGACGACCAGCCCTTCATAAAGATCGCGCATCAGGTGGCCTTCGGCGACAGTCGAGGTCAGATGATGATCAAGCGTCGAGGGGTCGGTATCGTTGCCTCGATTGTAGACCACTTCGCCATCCTGGGCGAATGCCGGCATCGGCAAGGACGCGGTCATGGTCATTGCAGAAGCGAGCATGGTCGTGTTGAGAAGGTTCCTGAGCATCGAGATGTTCCCTGTCTTGTCGTTGTTCGATTGCCCCAGCGACCGCGCAGTTTACGTGCGCGTCCGCATCCCGGGCAGAGGTTGTTGGAATAGAAAATGGCTGTCAAGCACGCAGGCCCGCTAATCACGGGCGATCAAACCGCTTTGAACGGATTGATCCGAATTGCCTCGAAATCGCCCCGAAAATTGCGCCACTGACCCTAGTCTAGCAGCCGGCAGCAGTGCTATAGCTGAGGCAGATATTTCAAGTTTAAAGGAGTTGAAGATGAGCGAAGCGCTGAAGGCCAAGGACCGTCCTGATGGTGCCGCGGGTTTCCAGTGGGACGACCCGTTTCTCATCGATGACCAGTTGAGCGACGACGAGCGGATGATCCGCGATGCCGCCAAGGCGTTTGCCGCCGACAAGCTCGCACCGCGTATCGAGAAGATGTATCTCGACGAAGAGAGCGATCCATCGATCTTTCGCGAGATGGGGGAGGCTGGACTTCTGGGCGTGACCGTGCCGGAGGATTATGGCGGCGCGGAAGCCTCCTATGTCGCCTACGGTCTAGTCGCGCGCGAGGTCGAGCGCGTGGATTCCGGCTTTCGATCGATGATGAGTGTGCAGTCCTCGCTCGTGATGTACCCGATCTACGCTTATGGGGACGAGGACCAGCGCAAGAAGTACCTGCCGAAACTGGCGAGCGGAGAGTTCATCGGATGTTTCGGTTTGACCGAGCCGGATGCCGGCTCCGATCCCGGCGGGATGAAGACGCGCGCCCAGAAGATCGAAGGCGGATACCGGCTGACGGGATCCAAGATGTGGATCTCCAATTCCCCGATCGCCGACGTCTTCGTCGTATGGGCCAAGTCGGAAGCGCATGACGGGAAGATCCGCGGCTTCATTCTGGAAAAGGGCATTAAGGGGCTTTCCGCACCCAAGATCGGCGGCAAGCTCAGCCTGCGCGCCTCGATCACCGGTGAAGTGGTCATGGACGGGGTCGAAGTCGGCGAAGATGCGCTGCTGCCCAATGTTTCCGGACTGAAGGGGCCGTTCGGCTGTCTCAACCGGGCACGCTATGGCATTTCCTGGGGCGCCATGGGCGCAGCCGAGGACTGCTGGCACCGCGCCCGCCAGTATGGCCTGGACCGCAAGCAGTTCGGCAAACCGCTTGCCGGCACGCAGCTTTTCCAGAAGAAGCTCGCCGACATGCAGACGGAGATATCGCTGGGGCTCCAGGCCTCGTTGCGGGTCGGCCGCCTGATGGACGAGGGGCGCATGGCCCCCGAGATGATTTCCCTGATCAAGCGCAACAATTGCGGCAAGGCGCTGGATATCGCCCGACAGGCCCGTGACATGCATGGCGGCAACGGCATTCAGATCGAATATCATGTCATGCGCCACGCCCAGAACCTGGAGACGGTGAACACCTATGAAGGCACGCATGACGTTCATGCGCTGATCCTCGGGCGTTCGCAGACGGGGCTGCAGGCATTTTTCTAGGTGTCGACAGTGGTGCTCGCCGGGTTTCAGGCACGCTCCAGCCGTGCGAAGGAAGCGCGGGGCGCATTCGCGCCCCGTTGCATGACGACAGTTTGAGGTTCGATAGATGAGAAAGCCGCTGGCCGGTGTGCGTGTGGTGGAACTGGCGCGCATTCTTGCCGGGCCATGGGCCGGGCAGATCCTGGCCGATCTCGGCGCGGACGTGATCAAGGTCGAGGCGCCATCGGGCGACGATACCCGCGGTTGGGGCCCGCCCTTCATCACGCGCGCCGACGGCGAGCGCGAGGCGGCCTATTTCCATGGGACGAACCGCGGCAAGACGTCGATCACGGCGGACCTCACGGATATGAAGGATCGTGAGAGGGTCATCGCACTGGTGCGCGAAGCCGATGTGCTGATCGAGAACTTCAAGGTCGGCGGGCTGACGAAATACGGCCTCGACTACGAAACGCTGAAGGCCATCAACCCCCGTCTCATATACTGCTCGATCACGGGTTTCGGGCAGACCGGCCCTTACAAGGACCGGGCGGGCTATGATTTCATGATCCAGGGCATGGGCGGTATCATGGACCTGACGGGATCACCCGATGGCGAGCCGCAGAAGATGGGGGTCGCATTCGCCGACATCTTCACCGGTCTTTACAGCGTCATCGGTATCCAGGCGGCGCTGATCGAGCGGCAGCGCAGCGGCAAGGGGTGCCAGATCGACATGGCGTTGTTCGACTGCATGTCGGGGGTGCTGGCCAACCAGGCGATGAACTATCTCGTCTCTGGAACGCCGCCGACGCGGCTCGGCAACGCGCATCCCAACATCGTGCCCTATCAGGTGTTCAACGTCCTCGACGGTCACCTCATCATCGCGGTCGGCAACGACCGGCAGTTCAAGGCACTCTGCGCGATTCTCGGTGTCGACGCGGGCGACGATCCGCGCTTTGCCACCAACCCGGACCGGGTGGCCAACCGCGCCGAGTTGTTGCCGATCATAGAGCCGCTGATCGGCGGGTGGCGTCGCGATGCGCTCTTGAAAGCGCTCGAAGCGCGCTCCGTTCCGGCAGGACCCATCAACACGGTGGCGGACGTCTTTGCCGATCCGCAGACGCTTGCGCGCAGAATGCGGCTCGATCTCACCGATGCCGATGGCACGGCCATACCAGGGGTCAGGCTGCCGATCCTGTTCGACGGGGATGTCGCGGCAGCCGACACGCCCTCGCCGCGCCTTGCAAGGCGATAACGTCGGCTCTCGCACGGTTTCCAATCAACACATTCAAAAAATCAAATTTATGCATTGATCGTCTCGGGTCTTGCAGCTAGGCTTTCGCTCATGGTGGAGGAGCGGCGGCATTGACCGGAGAACCGCATCTTCCGTGACGACGATCGCGGGTGCCGCTCGGCACCTGTCGGGGAGGGCATCAATGAGTGACGACGACACGATGGCGGCACGCGGCCGTGGCCGACGCGGGTTTCTGAAATCCGGGCTTCTTGGCGGCGCGGCGCTGGCGGCGGGGTCGCTCACGGCACGTGCCGAAGGCGATCCGGCCATCACCGAAATCAAGGATTGGAACCGGTATCCGGGCGAAGGCGTCGACGCCCGGCCCTATGGGACGCCCTCGCAGTTCGAATCCGAAGTGGTGCGGCGGAACGTGCCCTGGCTGACGGCGGAAAGCATTTCGTCGGTCAACTTCACGCCGCTGCACGAGCTCGACGGCATCATCACGCCGAACGGTCTTTGCTTCGAGCGCCATCATGCCGGCATCGCCGAGATCGATCCGGCCGAGCACCGGTTGATGATCAACGGCATGGTCGACACCCCGCTCGTCTTCACAATGGCGGATCTCATGCGTTTCCCGCGCGAGAACCGCGTCTATTTCCTCGAATGCGCCGCGAACTCCGGCATGGAGTGGCGCGGCGCGCAGCTCAATGGATGCCAGTTCACGCACGGCATGGTCCATTGCGTGATGTATACCGGCGTACCCCTGAAATACCTGCTTGAAGAGGCAGGGATCAAATCCGGCGCCGCATGGCTGCTGCCGGAAGGAGCCGATGCGTCTGCGATGACGCGGTCGGTTCCGCTCGACAAGGGTCTGGAGGATTGCCTGGTCGCTTTCAAGATGAATGGCGAGGCGCTGCGCCCGGAGCAGGGCTATCCCCTTCGCCTCGTGGTGCCCGGCTGGGAAGGCAACATGTGGGTGAAGTGGCTGCGCCGGATCGAAGTCGGCGACAAGCCATGGGCGCAGCGCGAGGAAACGTCGAAATACACCGATCTGCTCAAGGGCGGAAAGACGCGGATGCACACCTGGGAGATGGAGGTGAAATCGGTCATCACGTCACCCAGTCCGCAAAAGCCGATCGTCCATGGTCGCGGACGGACGGTCATTGCCGGACTGGCCTGGTCGGGCCTCGGCGCGATCGATCGGGTGGACGTTACGATCGACGGCGGCATGAACTGGCATACTGCGCGGCTCGACGGTCCCTCGTTCCCCAAAGCCCTGCATCGCTTCTACTACGAGTTCGACTGGGATGGTTCCGACCTTCTCCTGCAGTCGCGTGCGATCGATGACCAGGGTTACGTTCAGCCGACCAAGCAGGAGCTTCGGGCCGCGCGCGGACCAAACTCGATCTATCACAACAACGGTATTCAATCTTGGCATGTCAATGCGGAGGGAGCGGTCGAGAATGTGGAAGTTTCCTGAAGGCAAAGCCGCAGTCCTGGCAGCCGCAATCGTGCTTTCCTCCGGCACGGCGGCATCGGCTCAGGATGATGCCGGGGACGCGGCGGCCGGCGAAGCGGTCTTTCGTGCCTGCGCGGCCTGCCATGCGGTAGGAGAGGGCGCGACGAACCGCGTTGGTCCGCAGCTCAACGCGTTGTTCGGGCGGACCGCCGGCGGGGCTGATGACTACGCCTATTCCGATGCGCTGGTTGAAGCGGGTGAGGGCGGCATGGTCTGGAACCATGAAACGCTCTCGACATATATCGCCGATCCGCGTGGCACGGTGCCCGGCACGAAAATGGCCTTTGGCGGCATCAAGGACGATCAGGACATGGCCGATCTGCTGGCTTATCTGGCCGGATTTTCGGAAGGCGATGCTGCGCCGGATGATGCCGAAGCCAGCGCCGATGACGAGCCTGAATCGGGAGACGCCGCAGCCGAAGCGGCGCCGGCCGTTGAGACGGAAAGCAACGCGGCCGTACCGGTCGACCAGCGTCCCGGGCCCGGCGATCACGGCAATTTCGGTATCGGACGTCCGGCCAGCGAAGAGGAGATCGCAGCCTGGGATATCGATGTGCGCCCTGACGGCAAGGGCTTGCCGGTCGGGTCGGGCACCGTGCTCGATGGCGAGCAGGTCTATTTCGATCAATGCGCGACCTGTCACGGCGATTTTGGAGAAGGCCTTGGGCGCTGGCCTGTGCTGGCGGGCGGCATGGGCACGCTGGAGGATGATCGGCCGGAAAAGACGGTCGGTTCGTTCTGGCCGCACGTATCCACCGTCTACGACTACGTTCGGCGCACGATGCCATTCGGCAACGCGCGATCCTTGTCCGATGACGAAGTCTATGCGGTCACGGCCTATGTGCTCTATCTCAACGACATTGTTCGGGACGAGGAGTTCGAGCTTTCCAACGAGAACCTCGCCGACATCGAACTGCCCAATGCCGGCAATTTCATCGCTGACGACCGCTTCGAAGAGGATCACTACGCTGAGAAGGATCCGTGCATGAGCGATTGCTTGGATGCCCCGGCTGAGATTACGATGCGGGCGCAGGTTCTCGATGTGACGCCGGATTCCGGCGATGAGGGTAGCGGCGGCGGAGCCATCGACTGACCGCGCAGAAAGTGGAGGAGAACGATCTTTGGCATTGCATTCGATCCACTCCAATCCAAGCCCGGGAAAGGCGGCCCGCCTGGCCGCCATCCCAGGCTTTTTCTTTTTGCTTGCCGTACCCGCTCTGGCTGATCAGGAGAGCGATGGATTCGTCGAGCGCGTGCTGGCCGTCGACGCCAATGCGGCCTATGGCGAGTATCTTTCGAGCCAATGCACGGCCTGCCATGGGCGCAGTGAGAGCCAGATCCCGGTGATCAGGGGTCTGCCCGCCGAATATTTCGTCGAAGCATTGCATGAATACCAGACCGGCAAGCGCGACAACGACGTCATGAAAAGTCAGGTCGGCAGCCTGTCGGAAGAGGAGATAGCGGCGCTGGCAGCGTATTTCGCCAACCAGGAGCCGCAATAGAAGTGCGCTGGGACTGATCTCAAACGGGAGGGCATTTCATGAAACGGAACACCATCATCAAGCCGGGCGGCGGACTGCTTACGCGCCGTCGGTTCGGCATTCTGGCGGGGGCAGGCGCATTGACGCTTGCCCTGCCGACCTATCTTCGTGCCCAGGAAAATCCGAAAGTCGTGGTGATCGGCGGAGGTGCCGGCGGCGCAACCGCAGCGCGCTACATCGCCAAGGATTCCGAGGGATCCATCGACGTGACGCTGATCGACGATTCCGAGAGCTACACCACCTGTTTCTTCTCCAATCTTTATCTTGGAGGGTTCAAGGATTTCCAGCAGATCACGCACGCCTACGACGATCTGGTGGCCAATCACGGCATCACCAAGATCACCGGCATGGCCACTGCCGTGGATCGCGAGGCCAAGATCGTGCGGATGGAGGACGGAAGTGAGGTTCCCTACGACCGGCTGGTCGTCTCACCCGGCATCGACCTGATATGGGATTCTGTTCCCGGTTATTCGGAGGCTGCGGCCGGGATCGCGCCCCATGCCTGGAAAGGCGGGCCGCAGACCGAGCTACTCAAGCAGAAGCTGGATGCGCTGGAGGATGGGCAAAGCGTCGTTATGGTCGCGCCGCCCAATCCCTATCGCTGTCCGCCCGGACCCTATGAGCGCGCCTCCATGATGGCGCATGTCTTCAAGGAGAAGGGGTTCGAGAATTCCAGGGTCATCATTCTCGATCCCAAGGAGTCGTTCTCGAAACAGGGGCTTTTCCAGGAAGGATGGGAGAAGCACTATCCGGGCATGGTGGAATGGTACGGCCCGGACGTGATCGGAGAGATCGTCTCGGTGGATGTTGAGGCCGGCGCTGTGGAAACCGGTTTCGACACGTTCGAAGGCGCCCTGCTCAACATCATCCCGGCGCAAAAGGCCGGCATGATCGCGCAGGAGGCGAGCCTGACCGACGACAGCGGGTTCTGCCCCGTCGAGGCGGACAGCATGCGCTCGACCGTGGACGAGAACATCTATGTCATCGGCGACGCCTCGATCGCCGGTGACATGCCGAAGTCGGGCTTTTCGGCCAACAGCCAGGCCAAGGTGGCCGCGATGAACGTGCGGGCCGACCTGACCGAGGCGCAAGCCTTTCCGGCGCGCTATTCCAACACCTGCTGGTCGCTGATCGAGACGGACGATGGCGTGAAAGTGGGCGCGCAGTACCAACCGGTCGACGGCAAGATCACGTCGATGGAGGGCTTCGTCAGCCAGACCGGCGAGACGGCGGAACTGCGCAAGGAGACCTACGAGGAGTCGGAAGGCTGGTACAGCGGGATCATCGAGGACATCTTCTCCTGATCGCGCATGCCCTCATGAAACTTCGCGGCAGCCCCTTGCCGGGCTGCCGCGACGCAGCGTGTCATGCCCCGTCACTTCCGCAAACGATCTCAAGCAAGGGGTCGTTCTCCTCGAGTGAAACCCACACGACATTCTGCGGCATGCCATCATCGGCGTAGGTGGTTTCATTGGTGAGGTCGGCGCGCCTTCCTCCCTGGCAATCGACGATCTGGCGCGTCTGTAGCGTCGGTTCGTAGCGCTGTACGAAAATCAGGTCGAACATCGCATAGCCGGGCAGTTGTTCATTGCGCCGGATGGCCGAACGATCGACCGCAGTGAAACGATTTGTCCGCGGCACGATATAGGTCCAGGGCTGCAACGGCCCCTGGTAGTCGAGGCTGTCGACGATTGCGACCTGCTCGGGCAGTTCGCCGGCGGTCCGCCCGTACCAGGAATAGTCGTTCCACACGACAAAAGCGACGAGCGCGATGCCCGCTGCGAGCGGCGGCAGGCCTTTGGGTGTCTTGCGGCGCGTCAGCCGGAAGGGAAGCGTTATCAAGGCCGCGGCGCTGATGGCGACGAGTAGCGCGCCGATGAGAATGAAGATCATGAGCTGGCTTTTCCAATATTCCTGGCTGGCCGGTCTTGATGGCGTGTCGTCGCGACCCACGCAAGCGCTGGCTACCACCTGATGTGAAAAAGCCCCGCTTCCTTGGCGGGAGCGGGGCTTTTATGGTCAGACGACCCGGCGCGCCGTCGCACGCCGGGGATGTCATCCTCAGTGGTTGCTGGCCGCTCCCGCGCCGCGCGGAACGCGAACGCTTTCGACAAGCTCCTGGATTTCCTGCGGCGGGGACTCCGTCGCATTGGACACGAAGTAGGCAACGGCGAAGTTGATGATCGCGCCGATGGTGCCGACCGAGACCGGCGAGATGCCGAAGACCCAGTTTGCGGCGTTGTCCGGAAGCAGGTTGGTGCCGGGGATGAAGAGGAAGCCCTTGTAGGCGAAGACATAGGCAAGGGTGAAGATCAGACCGGCGAGCATGCCGGCAATCGCGCCCTTGTTGTTCACCCGCTTGGAGAAAATCCCCATCATCAGGACCGGGAAGATCGACGATGCCGCCAGACCGAAGGCGAGTGCCACTGTCTGAGCCGCAAAGCCGGGCGGATTGAGCCCGAGCCAGGTCGCCAGCGCAATCGCGAACCCCATGGAGACACGAGCCGCCATGAGCTCGCCCTTCTCGGAAATGTTCGGATTGATCACGCTCTTGATCAGGTCGTGCGATATCGCGGAGGAAATCGCCAGCAGGAGACCTGCTGCCGTCGACAGCGCGGCGGCAAGACCACCGGCGGCGACGAGGGCGATGACCCATCCCGGCAGGTTCGCGATTTCCGGGTTGGCGAGCACCATGATGTCGTTGTTCACGGTCAACTCGTTGCCCGACCAGCCGTTTTCTTCAGCCGTTGTCGCGAAGTCCGCGTTGCCTTCGTTGTAGAACTGGATTCGGCCGTCGCCGTTCTTGTCCTCGAAGGTAAGCAGTCCCGTCGTCTCCCAGTTGCGCATCCATTCCGGCCGCTGCTCGTATTCGAGTGCGCTTTCCGTGACGGCAGCGTTGCCGGGATAGATCGTCTCGATGAGGTTGAGACGCGCCATCGCACCGACAGCCGGAGCCGTGAGATAGAGGATGGCGATGAAGACCAGCGCCCAGCCGGCCGACCAGCGGGCGTCGGCGACGCGCGGCACCGTGAAGAAGCGGATGATGACGTGCGGCAGGCCTGCCGTGCCGATCATCAGCGACATCGTGAACAGCGCCGTGTTGAGCGTGCTGTCATGGTGGCCGGTATACTGGTTGAAGCCGAGATCGGTCACGATCTGGTCGAGCTGCGCCAGAAGCGGCTGGCTCGACGCGTTATGTTCGGAGAACAGGCCGAACATCGGGATCGGGTTGCCGGTCAGTTGCAGGGAGATGAAGACGGCCGGCACCGTATAGGCCAGGATGAGCACGATGTACTGTGCCACCTGGGTATAGGTGATGCCCTTCATGCCGCCGAGAACCGCGTACATGAAGACGATCGCCGCGCCGATCAGAAGACCGGTCGTCGTATCGACTTCGAGGAAGCGGGCAAACGTCACGCCGACGCCCGTCATCTGCCCGATGACGTAGGTCACCGAAACGACGATGAGGCAGACGACTGCCACGATGCGAGCGGTCGGCGAATAGAAGCGGTCGCCGATGAACTCCGGCACGGTGAACTTGCCGAACTTGCGCAGATAGGGCGCAAGCAGCATGGCCAGAAGGACGTAACCGCCTGTCCAGCCCATCAGATAGGTGGAGTTGTCGTAGCCGACGGAGGCGATGAGACCGGCCATTGAAATGAAGGATGCAGCCGACATCCAGTCGGCAGCCGTTGCCATGCCGTTCATGACGGGATGAACGCCGCGGCCGGCAGCGTAGAATTCGCCGGTCGATGCCGCGCGCGAATAGATCGCGATGCCGATGTAGAGCGCAAAGCTCGCACCGACCACGATCAGGTTCAGTGTATATTGATCCATGATGCCCTCCCGAGCCCGCTTACTGTTCGTCGACGTCGAATTCGCGGTCGAGCTTGTTCATGCGCCAGGCATAGAAGAAGATCAGAACCAGGAAGACGAGGATCGAGCCCTGTTGGGCGAACCAGAAGCCAAGATCGGTGCCCCCGACCGGGATGCCCGACAGAAGCGGGCGGAAGAAGATGCCGAAGCCGAATGAGACGAGCGCCCAGATGACCAGCGATATCTTGATGATTCTCAGGTTGGCCTGCCAGTAGGCCTCCCCTTGTGTGGATTTGGGATCCAAAACAGTATCCTCCCCTAGAAGTCCATGTCCTTGCACGCTGACGCGCGCAACCTCCTGCGGCAGCCCACCACCGCTCGTGCACACTATGTTCGCGGCCCGCCCAGAGCCAGTTAAACGATCGCCTCATAAACGAAGGTCGTAGACGATGCTGTGGATGAGCGGGGCGGCGATTTGATTTGACCCCGCGGGCAATGGCGCTAGCCTTTCCTCGTGTCAGCAAAGGAGAGGACGATGCGCGCAGCATGGATGAAACTCGGTCTGGTCCTTGGTGCTGCGGGTGGCCTCGCCGTGCCCCTGGCCAGCGCTCAGGAGGCCCGGCCGGCGCCGGAAGTGGCGACGGGGCGCGGTGTCTCGAAGGCGACAACGGCCGAGGACTTCATGGTGGCGGCGGCGCACCCGCTCGCCACGGAAGCCGGACACGCCGTGCTCGCTGACGGGGGCAATGCGATCGACGCGATGGTGGCCGTGCAGATGGTGCTCAATCTCGTGGAGCCGCAAAGCTCGGGCATCGGCGGCGGGGCTTTTCTCGTCTATTACGATGCCGAGCGGGACGAACTGACGACCTTCGACGGGCGCGAGACGGCGCCGATGGCCGCCGATGGCGACCTCTTCCTCACCGATGGCGGCGAGCCGATGGAATTCTGGGACGCTGTGGTCGGCGGCCGGTCGGTCGGCACGCCCGGCACCTTGAAACTGATGGAAACGGTTCACGCGCGGTATGGAGAAAAGCCCTTCGAGACGCTGCTGGAGCCAGCGATCAGCCTTGCCGAAGATGGATTCGAAGTCGGCGAGCGCCTCGCCGGACAACTGACGGGTGAGGTGGCGGAGCGGTTGCAGTCGTTCCAGACGGCCCGGTCCTACTTCTTTCCGGACGGGACCGCGCTCGAAGCGGGGTCGACGCTGCGCAACCCGGAATTTGCCGAGACGCTGAAGCTCATCCAGGCGGAGGGGAGCGATATCTTCTACGATGGCGAGGTCGGGGAAGACATCGTCGCCGCCGTTCAACAGGCATCGAAGAATCCGGGGCTTCTGGAGATGGAAGACCTTTCGGCCTACGACGTCGTCGAGCGCGATCCGGTCTGCCACCCTTATCGCGCGTACGAGGTCTGCGGCATGGGACCGCCAAGTTCCGGCGCGCTGACGGTCGGACAGATGCTCGGCATGCTGGAGCATTTCGATCTGCCGTCGATGGGTGCGGACAATGCCGACAGCTGGCATCTGTTTGCTGAAGCGGGCAAGCTGGCGTTCGCGGACCGCAACATGTTCATGGCCGACAGCGATTTCGTCTCGGTCCCCGTCAAGGGACTTCTCGATCCGGCCTATCTGACCGCACGGGCTCAACTGATCGACATCGACGCGGCCGCCGAGACGCCGGTGGCAAACGGCAATCCCCCCTGGCGCGAGGCGATGCTTCAGGCGCCTGACACTTCGCCAGGACGGCCGGGAACGAGCCACGTCTCGATCATCGATGCCGAAGGCAACGCCGTCAGTCTGACCACCACGATCGAGAGCGGCTTCGGATCGCAGATCATGGTCCGTGGATTTCTGCTCAACAACGAACTGACCGATTTCTCCTTCGCGCCGGAAAGCGACGACGGCCGGCCGATCGCCAACCGTGTCGAACCGGGCAAGCGGCCGCGCAGTTCGATGGCCCCGACCATTGTGCTCGACGAGGACGGCGACGTCGAACTGGTTGTCGGCTCGCCGGGCGGCGTCTCGATCATCGGCTATGTGGCGCAAGCGCTCATTGCTACTCTTGACTGGGATATGGATCTGCAGGCCGCGCTCGACCTTGGGCATGTCTTCAACGCGAACGGCGCGACGACACTTGAGGAGGGTACGCAGGCGACCGGCTTTGCCGAGGCGCTGACAGCGCGTGGCCATGAGGTGCGGACCGCCGACATGAACAGCGGGCTCCATGCCATTCGTGTCGAGGACGGCAGCCTCATCGGCGCCGCCGATCCGCGCCGTGAGGGCGTAGCGCTTGGAGAGTGAGGCGAGGGACCCGGTGTCGGCCGGGTCCCAACAGCCAGTCGCGATCAGGTGCCGATCGGATTGACGTCGTCGATGAAGCGCAGCATGTCGGCCATGGTGAACGTGCCGGCCGTTTGCGCCGGAAGCGTCGGCTTCCAGTTCTTGACCTGCCAGAGATAGGACTGGGTGTCGCCGTGGACGAGGCCGACGAAGACTTCGGCGACGATCGTTGATCCCACCGGCCCCAGCCGCTCGCCATTGTGGCGCACGGACGCTTCCTTGAGGATGTAGTACCAAAGCGGCGTGGCCTTATCGAGGCCCTGCTGGCGCGCCACCTGTCCGTCCGGGCCGCTGGCGATCTCGTCGGCGGTGAGCGGATTCTTGACTTTCATGTGACGGGCGACCTCCTGGCCCGACGGCAGGCCGAGGTTGACGCCGCGCTTGAGGTTGCGGAAGGCCAGGTTGCCTCCGTTTCCGGGCAGATTGTGCAGTTCCTCGACCAGGAACGGATCGATCCGGCGCGTCCGGTTGAATGTGAAGCCGGTCGCGGCGGGTGTGCCGAGGTCGTAGAAGCGTCGCCAGTCGATGATCCAGTTGCTGGGAAGAACCGAGACGGGAAGCGGGCCTGTCGGCGGATTGGGCGCAAGGTCGCCGATGATCTGGCCGGACAGTCCGCTGAAGCCGAACAGCAGGTCGAACCCTATGTCCTGGAAAACCCGGTTGTGGCTGTAGCGCTGGCGCACCATGGAATGACCGAGCCGATAGGCCGCGGCGGAGAATTCGACGGGCATATAGGGCGTCTTCTTGAAGCGGTAGTATTTGCGCCCGTCGTGCAGGATGCGGGCGACGATGCCGGGTTCCGTCAGCCGTTCGACCCAGTCATGCAGCACCAGCCATTGATAATGCCAGGTAACCGTCCGACGGGCTTCCGCAAAGATGTTCTCCGGCGGGTTGGCGCCGGATGACAGCATATCGCAGACCTTGTTGTGGAACTTGAGGAAGGCGAGGTGGGTCTGCGCGACGAGAAGGTTTTCGTCGTTGCGGTGATCGCCGATCAACGCCATGCCTTGAGGAGAGCGCGGCAAGTCGTTGAAGAAATCGCCCGTGACGCCGCCGAAGCCGACCGTCATGTTCTTGCCGATGAGGAATTTGGGACCGTGCTTCGACAGGTCGGCGGGATTGCGCTCGTAAAGATGCGGGCTGCCGTCGGGGCCGAGGCCATAAAGCGCATCGAGGTCGAGGCTCGGGGTCCTGAAGTTCTCGACGCCGAGCGGGTCCTTCACCTTGTCGGCGAGCGAGGTGAGGTCGAGCGTTATGTCGTGATCGACGAACTGTCCGAGATAGGTAAAACCTGCCGGGATATTCGGGTTGTCCATCGTCGTGTCGGTTGGGTCGCCGTCGAGCATCGCATCGGCGAGTTTTTCCAGCTTTGTGTCGGGCACTTCCAGCGGCGGTAGCTTGGGAAACATCCGCCCGAACATGCCAGGGTCCTTGTGACCGGAAAGCGCGTCCAGCAACTGTCGTGTGGGATGACGACCGGCCGTCCCGTGTCCCGGCGTCAATTTGATCGCGGATTGGCCCGCGGCAAGCGCATTCATCAGTTCCGGCGGCAAGGCACCAGTGGACGGGTCGGCCGGCTTGGCCTTCGGCTTGGATTTCGTTTTCAAAGACATGTTGCATCTCCCTCTTCACGACGCATGACCGATGCGTCCGGATCGGGTCGCCACTTGTCCCTTCGCGAGTCCCCGCTCGAACATGCCCTTAGGGGTCATGGTTTCGAGTTGATGCCATTTTCTATGTGATGGGCTGCGCGACGCGATGCGTCGACCAATGCGGCGGAAATGTTCCCGGCGAGCCATGATGCAGCAGCCAACTGCGCCATCGGTCGCATCGTCGATCAAGGGCCCCGATCGCCCCGGCGCTCACAGACCGTCCCGTCGAGAACCCGCCGCAACCTGGACCGAGCGCTTGACGGTGAAATACGGTGTGCAGTCGCCACCGATTGAAAGAAGCGGACCTTCAGCCCGCCTACCGCAGAGTTTTACACAAGCATATTCTCTTTTTCCCGCGTCTAATTCAATACGCAATGTAGGCTGTTCGCATGCGCAGGACAGCCATGCCGCCAGCCGGGTATCGCCGCTGCGAAAGCAGGGTAATATCGCGCACGGACAAACGGCGGTTTCAGCGAGGTCGATGATGGCGGTAGAAGGTTCGGGCGGCGATCTTGCCCATGTCGTGGTGTTGCTTGGCGCTGGCGTGATCGCCGTCCCGATCTTCAAGCGGCTGGGGCTGGGGACCGTTCTCGGTTATTTCACCGCCGGGCTGATCATCGGGCCTTTCGGTCTTGGTTTCTTCTCGGACCCGGAGACGATCCTGCATGTCGCCGAACTCGGCGTCGTGATGTTCCTGTTCATCATCGGCCTGGAGATGCAGCCGTCGCGGCTGTGGTCGCTGCGGCGCGAGATCTTCGGGCTCGGCTTGTCGCAGGTCTTCCTGTGCATGGCGCTCTTGTCGGTGGTGGGCGTGTGGCTGCTGGGGCTCGAGCCGATCGTCGCCTTCATCGCTTCATCCGGCTTCGTGCTGTCGTCGACCGCCGTCGTGATGCAGATGCTCGACGAGCGCGGCGAGACCTCCACAGCGCCCGGGCAGCAGGCCGTGTCCATTCTGCTTCTGGAAGATCTGATGATCGTGCCGCTTCTCGCCATCGTCGCCCTCATGGCCCCGGGCGAGAGCGAGAGCGCCGGAGCGCGGGCCATGCAGATTGTCATCGCGCTCGGGTCGCTCGCGGCCCTCGTTGCTGCGGGGCGCTGGCTGCTCAACCCGATGTTCCGGGTGCTGGCGTCGGTCGAGGCGCGAGAGGTGATGACGGCAGCGGCGCTGCTCGTGGTGCTCGGTTCTGCCCTGCTGATGGATGTGGGCGGATGGTCGATGGCCATGGGCGCGTTCCTGGCAGGCGTGCTGCTGTCGGAATCCACCTTCCGACATCAGCTCGAAGCGGATGTCGAACCGTTTCGCGGGATTCTCCTCGGGCTGTTCTTCCTTGCCGTGGGCATGTCGCTCGACCTTGCCGTCATCGCCGCGCAGTGGCCGCTCATCGCGCTTGCCGTCATCGCCTTCATGGTGACCAAGGGGGTCGGCATTTATCTTGTGGCGCGGCTTTTCGGCAGCGGGCATCCGGTTGCCGTCACGCGGGTCGCGCTTTTTGCCCAAGGAGGTGAGTTCGCATTCGTGCTCTATGCGGCGGCTGCGAGCGCGGGGCTGTTCAATGTCGAGGCGAACGCCATCTTCTCCGCCACCGTCATCATCTCGATGGCGCTGACACCCCTGATCGCGATCGTGATGCAGCAGTTCATGCCGCGCACGCCGCAATCCATGGACGGGATCGACGCGGCGGACGGTCTGGAAGGCAACGTTCTGATCATCGGCTTCGGCCGCTTTGCGCAGGTGGCCAGTCAGGGTCTCCTGGCACGCGGGTTCGACGTCTCGATCATCGAGAATGACGTGGAGATGATCCGCGCCGCCTCCGATTTCGGGTTCAAGGTCTATTTCGGTGACGGGCGGCGGCTCGACATCCTTCATGCTTCAGGGGCCGCGGAGGCGCAGGCCATCCTCGTCTGCGTCGATGACCGCGATGCGGCCGATCGGATCGTCGATCTCGTCAAGACGGAGTTTCCGTTGACGAAGCTCTTCGTGCGGGCTTTCGATCGCGGGCACGCGCTGGATCTGATCGAAAAGGGCGTGGACTATCAGATCCGCGAGACATTTGAGTCGGCCATGGCGTTCGGCCATGCGGCGATGATCGGGCTTGGCGTGCCGGCCGATGACGCGCAGGCGATCACGGACGATGTGCGCAAGCGGGATCAGGAACGTCTGGAACTGCAGATCGTCGGCGATCTTTATTCGGGCCGCGACCTAATGCGTCGCAACGTGCCTTCACCGACGCCATTGACCACGCCACGCCGCGAGGGACGTGTCTATGGACAGGAAAATGCCGATGCCGACACGGCCGAGCGCGTCGAATAGCGCACCCTTGCTCAATGCCGCTCCAGCCGACCGAGACGCAACGGGCGCAGGTGAGCGAGCAGGCTGCCCGGCAGGACGGGCGCCAGTGACCGACGCAGCCAGTCATTGCCTTTGAGCCGGCGCCATACCCGAAGCGTTGCGGTGGCCATGAGCCACGCAAGGAGACTGCCGCACATGGCAAAGAGCCAGGCACCGCTCTGGTTCTCAAGGCCAAGACCCAGCGTATAGATCCGCAGGAAGATGACATGCAGCAGGAAGATCGTGAAGCTTGCCTGTCCGACGATCTGGAACAGGCGCGCAAGGCTTTCCGGCAGGCGCAGTCGCGGCCAGTATGAGAGAAGGACCACAGACATCGACAAGGTCCAGAACTCGAGCGATCGCAATCCGAAGGCAAGCGCGGCGCAGGCAATCGTCAGCGACACCAGCGCGACACGGTTCCAGCGTGGCGCGAGCGGGCTCGCGAGCGCGAAGAAGACCAGGCAGCCGAGAATGAAGTTCCAGGCGATCCTTTGCGGCGGGATGGTACGCAGCGCATCGGGAACATGATCCTGCGAGAACAGGCGACCTGCCGCAAACACGATCAAGAAGACGATAAGCGTGGCGGCGAGGGGCCGAGCCGTGAACTGTCGAGCGGCGGCGGGAATGGAGAAAACGAGGGCAAGGCACAACAGCAACTGCACGACCACCTGCGGATACCAGACGAAAAGGAAGGCGAGATCGTTTCCGGGAAACCAGTTGCTGATGAAAAGAAGTTCGGCCAGATCGAACTGGCGGCGTATTGCGAAGGACGCGAGCACGATGGCAAGGCAGGGCAACCAGATACGCGTGGCAAAGCGGAGGATGACGGTCGGCAAATCCTGCGTTTCGGTTCGGCTGAGTGCGAAGCGGGCGAGGCTGTAGCCGGCGAGCATCAGCAGCACAGTCATGCCGCCGGCATAGTTGAACGGTCGAACCGGGTGTGAATGGTTGAAGACGACCGCGCTGATGGCGATCGCCCGCAGGACGATATCCGTTTCGATGATCCGGCCGGAGTGGCCGGACGCATACCGGTCAAATGCGTGCGGCATGGCTGCGCATCTCCTCGAGTTCGTCGACGCTCATCTGTTCCCACCGCGGCGGAACCGAACCCAGATACTCCTCCAGCGCCATGTGTGTTTCGACATAGACCAGCGAATCGCCGTTGAGATCGGTGAATGTGCTGGCGCCAGTGGCGCCTTGTCCGACCAGCGTGGCGTAAATCTGCTCGACACCACTCCACTGGCTTTCCTGGAAGCCGACGATGCGTGCCATTTCCCGGCCGATTTCGCGCAAGAACGTGCCGGACATCAGGCCGGGAAAATCGGCTGACCTTTGCGATGCCGACCCGGCGGCTTCCATCACCGCGCGGTAGTCGACCTTGCCGGTCGATAGCCTTGGTATCTCACGAAGCCGCACAATCTCGAAAACGAAGTCCGGCAGGCCGTGGTGTTCCGCGAGGCGGGTGGTCAGCGCGGCGCTGTCGACAGGGGCGTCATGGCCGTTCGCCGGCAGGGCGATGACGATGCGCCGATCGTCACCCGCACATACGATGCCCGGCAATTCGGGCGCCAGCAAATGCTCGATCTGATCGAGATTGATGCGGATGCCGAACGGTTTCACGAAGCGCGCGGTGCGGCCGACGATGCAAAACAGTCCATCGGCATTTCGGCAAGCGACGTCTCCCGTGCGCAATTGCCCAGCCGAGCAATCGGTGCCGAGGTCGGCAGGACCAACGGCATAGCCCATCATGACGTTCGGCCCACGATAGACGAGTTCGCCGGCAACATCGGGCGCTTCGATGTCCCGGCCGGTCTCGTCGATCAGTGCGATCTGGCCGCCGGGGATGGGAATGCCGATGCAGTCCGGATGGGCGGCGGCCATTTCCGGCGGCAGATAAGCCATTCGTGGTGATGCCTCGGTCTGTCCGTACATCACGTAGAAGCGCCAGCCATGGCGTTCGCCAAGGTCAGCGAAATGACGAACCATGTCTGGTGGAAGGCGCCCGCCCGCTTGTGTTGCATAACGGAGAGAGGGTGCGTCGGCCCATGAAAAGCCGGCCAGTCGCAGGCGCTCGTAGACATAGGGTACGCCGGCGAAGCTGGTTCCGGCATGGGCGCGCAGTAGCGTCCAGAACGCCGCTTCGGCAGCGGACCGCTCGGTGAGCACCAGCGTGCCGCCGGTTGCGATATGGCTGTTCACCACGGACATCCCGTAGGAATAGTTGAAGCGCAGGCTCGTCACCGCCCGTTCGCCAGCGGCCAGCTGCAGATACTCCGCGATCGAAAGCGCGTTTGATGAAATGTTCCGATCCGACAGTTTGACGAGCTTCGGTGCGCCGGTTGAACCGGATGTGGAGAGCAGGACCTGCAATTGGGGATGAAGCGCGTGGGTCACGCGGTGCGGGTGGTCTTCTTCAAGCCGACCTGCGTTGAATGACAACACGACATTTGGCCGGAACAGTTCGACGCGCTCTGCCAGTTTGTCGCGTTCGTCTTCGCCGAAAAGATGAACGACATGACCGCCTTTCAGGCAGCCAAGATAGGCGGCAATCGCCGATGTGTGGTTGCGCGCTTCCAGAAAGACGAGAGATCTGCGGGCGCCAAGCCTTTCGCTCCAGCATTGCTGCAGGTCGGCGAGACGGCGATACGTGATCGTCTGCCCATCCTCGATAAGGGCGGGTTGGTCGTCAAAGCGAGACAGGTCACTGCAAAACCGAGCGTTCGGCCGCTGGTCTTCCGATGCGTCCTCCTGCGCGCGTGGATCCGGGCTCTCCATCATTGCCCCTTCGGCCAGTCCCTCGACGGCGCCCCAACAGTGCAATTGGGAAGCCTAAGGGGCGGTGCGGCCATGGGCAGGATGGCCGATAGTCGAAGGGGACATCCATCCGGATGAGGTCAGGCCGCGTTCAGCTAAGGTCCTGTTCGCGCTCCTTGAGCTGGCGATAAAGCGCGGCATGGTCGAGATCGCCGCCACCCATCTCCTCGACCAGGGCGCGATAGCGCGTGCGCACCGCTTCGGACAGCGGCAAGGCGAGGTTCAGGCTGCTAGCCTCGGCGATGATGTTGTTGAGATCCTTCAACTGGATAGACGACTTGCCCCCGGGCGTGAAATCGCCTTCGCTCATGCGCCGTCCGTGAAGCTGGAGGATGGTGGAGTCTGCAAATCCACCCTTCAACGCGTCGCGGAAGGCGGCGGGATCGCCGCCACCGCTTTCGACCAGCAACGTTGCCTCGGCGACGACGCCGATGGTCACCGCCACGATCGCCTGATTGGCCAGTTTGGCGAGTTGCCCGGCTCCCGAAGGGCCGACGCGCACGGGACGGCCGAGCGCCTCAAGCACAGGCTTTGCCCTCTCAAAGCAGGGTTCCTCGCCGCCCGCCATGATGGCGAGGGTCGCGGCCTCGGCGCCCCTGGTGCCGCCGCTGACGGGCGCATCGAGATGATCGATCCCCGCTGCGGCAAGACGCTCGGCATGATCGCGAGCCTCCTGCGGCGTGATCGAACTCATGTCGACGAAGGTGGCGCCCTTCTGCATGGCTTTCGCGACATCTTGCGAGAAGAGCAGATCGGCGACCGCCTTGCCGTCGCTGACGATGGTGATGACCAGGTCGGCGCCGCTGGCCGCTTCGGCCGGGCTCTCGGCGAGGAGGGCGCCGTCTGCGGTCAGGGCCTCGGCCTTCTCCCGCGTCCGGTTCCAGACAACGACATCATGGCCGGCCTTCAAAAGGTTGCGGGCCATGGGGGCACCCATCAGGCCCGTCCCCAGAAATGCGATCGTCTGCTTGGTCATCGTGTCTGCGCTCCTCGTCCCATGGTTCATCGGGGTTAGCGTGGCCAGACGAGGCGCGCAAGCATCGGGTCACGCCAGCAAGGCCCTGGCCTCCTCTATGCCCAGTGCGGCCGGGCGCTCGCACGTTGTCTCCAGCGTGACGAATTCGCCGGTTTCACCCGATCGCAGAATGGCGAGCAATATCTCCATGCCGTGGAGGCTGCGCTCGAGCGAGCAACGGGCATCGCGCTTCTCGGCGATCGCCAACGCCATGTCCGCCAGGCCGGCGGTGCGGTAGTTCGCCATCATGGCGTGGTCATGCTTCTCGTTTGGAACGCCGAGGGGATGCTCCCATGCCTGCATGTCCTCGATGGGATTGTCGCGCGCGGCGATTTCAACCGTCCCGCCGAAGAAGTTCGGATCGGGCACGAAAATCGACCCTTCTGTACCGTAGAGTTCCATGTTGGCATGGCGGTGCGCCCAGACGTCCCAACTGGCAGAGAGCGTCACGGTGGCCCCGTTGGCAAATTCCAGAAGCGCGTTGATGCTGGTCGGCGTGGAGACCGCCAGCGTTTCACCCTTGCGCGGCTGGCTGGTGATGGTTCGTTCGGGAATGGGCGTCGTTGCCAGGGCGGCGACCCGTTTCACCGGACCGACGAGATTGATCAGGTTGGCGATGTAGTATGGCCCTAGATCGAGAATGGGCCCGCCGCCGGGCTTGTAGAAGAAGTCCGGATTTGGATGCCAGTGCTCCATGCCGTGGTTCATCACGTGGCAGGTGCCGCCGATGATCGTGCCAACCGCGCCTTCGTCTATCGCCTTGCGCGCCAGTTGGTGCGCGCCGCCAAGGAAGGTGTCGGGGGCGGAGCCGACCGACAGACCCTTTTCGTCAGCGATGGCCTTCAGTTTCAGGCCCTCCGCCATGCTGAGCACCAACGGTTTTTCGGAATAGACGTGCTTGCCGGCCTGCAGAATGCGCTTGGATACGGCGAAATGGGCATCGGGTATGGTCAGGTTCACAACGAGACCAATGCGCTCATCCGCCAGAAGCGCATCGACGTCCATCGCTTCGACACCAAACTCGGCGGCGCGCGCATCGGCGGCCGCGCGATTCATGTCGGCGCAGCCGACGATGCGGATTCCGCGAAATTTCGGGGCGTAGCGGAAATAGGTCGCGGAGATGTTGCCGCAGCCAATGATGCCGATGCCCAATTCGTTTGTCATTGCAGTCTCCCGATCAAAAGGTTCTTGCCGCAGCGATGGATCGGCGGGCAAAGCGCTCCTCATCGGCGGGATTGTCGTGTTCCATGATGAAATAGCGCACTGGTGTGTCGCGCAGCGCCGTCATGATCGCCGGCCAGTCGACCGTGCCATGGCCGACATCGGCCCAGCCATCCTCGTCGGCGTTCTGTCCGGCTGGCGCGATATCCTTGATATGCACCGCGGAAATCCTGTCGCCGTAGCGCTCGATCCATTCAAGAGGGTCGGCGCCGCCGCGCACGATCCAGGCGATGTCGGCTTCCCAGGAAAGATCGGGAGCGGTATCGAAGACAATGGCCTGAGGCCGCCGCTCGCCATCGATCGGCGCAAACTCGAAATCGTGGTTGTGCCAGCCGAAGATGAGGCCGGCATCGCGCATCGGCTTTCCCGCTTCATCGAGCCGCCGGGCAAAGGCCTGCCAGCCGGCGACATCGCCTGGCCGATCCTCGGCCTGAAGATAAGGGCAATATACTGCCTGAACACCCAACGCCCTGGCGGCAGCGACCGCTCGTTGCGGATCGGCTTCCAGCATGTCTAGCCCGAAGTGAGCCGTCGGCATGGTCAGGCCGGCCTTGTCGAGATCGCTCTTGAACCGGGCGATGCTGCTTTCGTCCATCCCGTCGAAAAGCGCGCCGTAGCCTTCGACCTGGCTGTAACCCAGCTCACTGAGCATGGCGAGCGTCCTGGGCAGCGGCCCGAAATTGCGCGAGGAGTAGAGCTGATAGGAGAATTCGGTCATTTCAGTTGGCCTTTCTGGTCTCATTCGGTCCTGGCGGTCGCAGGGCCGAATTTCGGTTCCGGTTGTCTGATTGCGATGTCGTGACCCGGACCTCGGCAATCGCCGCGATCGAGGTCTGGCGATGGGGTGGACGTCACAGACGCTCTTCTGTCTCGGCATCGAACAAGGATGCCATCGGCATGGCGAAGGAGACGTGGAGCTCTTGCCCCGGGTCGAAAGTGTTGCCGGCCGACGTGCGGGCGGACAGGTGCTGACCGTCAAGGTCGAGCCAGACAAGGCTGTCGGCGCCCATAGGCTCGTCCAGCTCGAACTGTGCGGGATAGGCGTCTTGTCCGCCTTCGCTCGATAGCGCGATGTGCTCGGGGCGCACGCCGAGCGTGACTCTCCGGCCCGTGCGCAGCGGCTCCGCGCTTTCGTAGCCGGCAAGGTCGATCATCAGATGGCTCATACGGAACGCCGGCCCGTCCGGCGTTTCGACGAGCTCTCCTTCAAGGAAGTTCATCGCCGGTGAGCCGATAAAGCCGGCAACGAAGCGGTTGGCGGGACGATTGTATATGGTGAGCGGCCGATCGAGCTGCTGTATGACGCCACCCTTCATGACAGCGATGCGGTCGGCCAGCGTCAAGGCCTCGATCTGGTCGTGGGTGACATAGATCATGGTGTTGTCGAGCGTCTGGTGCAGACGCTTGATTTCGACGCGCAGTTCGGAACGCAGCTTGGCGTCGAGGTTGGACAACGGCTCGTCGAACAGGAAGACATCGACATCGCGCACCAGCGCCCGGCCGATCGCGACCCGCTGGCGCTGGCCACCGGAGAGGGCGGCGGGCTTGCGGTTCAACAGCGGCTCGATCTGGAGGATGCGGGCTGCGCGCGCGACGCGCCGGGCAATCTCGTCCTTCGCCATCTTCGTATTGCGCAGGCCGAAGGAGAGGTTTTTCTCCACACTCATCTGCGGATAGAGGGCATAGGACTGGAAAACCATGCCGATGCCGCGGTCCTTCGGCTCCTTCCAGGTGACGTTTTCGCCCTTGATGAAGATCTGGCCGTCGGAGATGTCGAGAAGGCCCGCGATGCAGTTCAGCAGCGTGGACTTGCCGCAGCCCGACGGGCCCAGCAGAACCAGAAACTCGCCGTCGGCCACGTCGAGATCGAGATGCGTCAGGACGTCGATGGCGCCGAAGCTGAGCGACAGATCCTTGATGGAAACGCTTGTCGCCGTATCCTTTTCAGTCGCGTCGGCGACGATGGGTGCTGGGGCATGCATCGGCATCATCCTTTCACCGCGCCGGCGGCGATGCCGCGCACGAAAAGCCGTCCGGAAACGAAGTACACGAACAGCGGCACCGCCCCGGTGAGCAGCGTTGCGGCCATGTTGACATTGTATTGTTTGACGCCCTGCACGGCGTTGACGATGTTGTTGAGCTGCACGGTCATGGGGTAGTTTTGGCTGCCGGCGAAGACCACGCCGAAGAGGAAGTCGTTCCAGATCCCGGTGACCTGCAAGATCAGCCCAACGACGAAGATCGGCAGCGACATCGGCAGGTAGATCTGCAGGAAGATCTGCCAGAAGCCTGCGCCATCGACGCGCGCCGCCTTGAAGAGCTCGACTGGCAGGGCAGCGAAATAGTTTCGGAACAGCAGGGTGAGGATCGGCATGCCGAAGATCGTGTGGACCAGCACGATACCCGTGAGCGTGGAGAAGATGCCAAGCTCGCGCAGCAGGATCACCAGCGGATAGAGCAGCACCTGATAGGGGATGAAGGCACCGAACAACAGGATGGTGAAGAAAATCTCGGATCCCTTGAAGCGCCAGTTGGCGAGCGCATAGCCATTGACCGAGGCGATGGCGATGGAGACGATGACGCCTGGCACGGTGATCTTCACGGAATTCCAGAAGCCGACCTTGATGCCTTCGCAGTAAAGTCCGGTGCAGGCGCTGTCCCAGGCGGTGATCCACGGCTCGAAGGTGATATCGACGGGTGGGGCGAAGATGTTCCCCATGCGAATTTCAGGCATCCCCTTCAGCGACGTGACCACCATCACGTAGAGGGGAAGAAGATAATAGAGCGCGGCGATGATCAGCACCGAATAGAGCATGATCGTCGAAGGCGCGAAGCGGCGGCGTGGCTTGGCGCCGCGCGGCCCGGCGCTGAGGCTGCGTTCCGGCAGCGTCATCGTGATGTCGCTCATGGCTTCTTCTCCCGGAATACGAACAGCGCCCAGGGCACGAGAATGATGAAGACGGTGACCAGCATGACCGTCGATGCGGCAAGGCCCTGGCCGAGGTTGGCGCGCTGGAACATGAAATCGTAGACGTATTTCGCCGGAACCTCGGACGCGAAGCCGGGGCCGCCCTGCGTCATGGCGACGACGAGATCGTAGAGCCGGACGATGCCCGAGGCGACGATGACCAGCGTGGTGATGAAGACGCCTTTCATCATGGGAACGATGATGAAGAGGTAGGTCTTCCATGCGGGAATGCCGTCGACGCGGGCGGCCTTCCATATCTCGTTGTCGATGCCGCGCAGGCCGGCGAGCATCAGAACCATGACGAAGCCCGTGCTTTGCCAAAGGCCGGCCATGACCAGCGCGAAGAGCACGGTGTCGGGATTGCCGAGAAGCGCAAGGTCGAACTGCTCGAAGCCGAGGTCGCGCATCAGCTTCGGCAGACCGAGACCGGGATCGAGAATCCATTGCCAGATGAGGCCGGTGACGATGAAAGACAATGCGAAGGGATAGAGATAGATCGTTCGGAATGTGCTTTCGAAGCGGATCTTCTGGTCCATCAGAGCGGCCAGCAGGAACCCCACGACGAAAGAGAAGACGAGCAGCAGCGAGCCGTAGACCGCGAGATTGTAGATCGAGACCGACCAGCGCGGTGTGTCGAAGAGCCGGGCATACTGACTGAAGCCAACGAAATTCGTGCTTGGCAGCAACCGGGAGTCGGTGAAGGAATAGACGATTGTCCAGATGGTGCCGCCGACGAACACGCCGAGCGCCGTCAAGATCATCGGCAGAGCGGCGATCTTGGCGCTGGCGTTGCGAAAGAGGGAAAAAGGACGAGTGGCGGCGGCCATCGGCTTCCGGCTCCAACGTAAGAAAAGCTCCAGTGCCGGAGCGACCGATCGTGTGCGCGACGATCGCCCCGGACCGGGTCGAGGTGGGGTGAGACTGGGCCCTACCTCGCTTGGGAGATGATCTCGGCCTGCCGCTCGATGGCGTCATCGACGCTCATGTCGGAGGAGAAGAACTGCAATGCGAGGTCGATCATCTGGCCCTGGGTATCGGAATCCAGCATCTGCTCGGTCGATGGCATGACGCCTTCTTCCGAGCTCAGGATTTCAAGCCCCTTGGCCATGCAGGCGTTTGCCGCTTCCATGTCGATATCGCCGCGGATCGGCAGCGACCCCTTGGTGAGATTGAATTCGACCTGCACTTCTTGTGAGACGAGCATGCTGGCGAGCTCCAGCTGGGCCTGGCGAGTCGCCTCGTCTTCGATGAGCGGGAAGTAGAACGCATCGCCTCCCGTATCGAGCACGGCGTTGTTGCCGAGGCCGGGCAGGCAGTCATAGTCGACGCCAGCTTCCTGGCCGGCCATTGCAAACTCGCCCTGGGCCCAGTCGCCCATGATCTGCGCCGCCGCATCACCCTGGATCACCATGTTGGTGGCAACGTTCCAGTCTCGACCGGAATAAGCGTCGTCGACCATTTCGCGGGCCTGGGCAAATGCCTCCCATACGGCGCGGTTGTCGTCGCTGCGGATGGCGTCCTCCGACTTGTCCTGGTTGACCGCAAGGAAGGTTTCAACGCCGCCGATGGCGGTCTGCATGACATTGCGGATGCCGTCCACCTGCCAGGGTGCGCCGGTCGCAAGCGGGATGACGTCGGCCTCGCGCAGCGCAGGCGCGGCTTCTGCCAGTTCCTGCCAGTTGGTGGGAACTTCAAGGCCGTTGTCCTCGAAAACATGGCGGTTCAGCCACATCCACTGCCAGGAGTGAATGTTGATCGGCACGCAGTAGATCCGGCCTTCGAATGTGCAGGTTTCCAGAAGACGGGCAGGGCGGATGAAGTCGGCCCAGCCTTCCTCCTCGGCAAGTTCGGTTAGGTCGGTCATCAGCCCGGCCTCGATCAGATCTTCGGCGTCGCGCCCGGTGTTCATCTGGGTTGCCGCCATGGGATTGCCGCCCAGGATGCGGCTGATGATGATCGGATTGGCGGTGGTCCCGGAGCCGGCGATCGCGCCATCGACCCAGGTATGCTCGGTGTTCTCATTGAAATTGTCGGCAAGCACCTTGACCGCCGCGGCCTCCCCGCCCGACGTCCACCAGTGCGTCACCTCCAGATCGACTGCATGAGCTGCGCCGGTCGGCAGGGCCGTGGAGGCCGCCAGAACCGCAGCAATGGTACCGATACGCATCGCCATTTCCTCCCTGAACTGTAACGTTGCAGTAAGAGGCTAATTCAATCAGAATGAAGATGCAATGCCCTGAGATGGGCAAAAATTTTTGCATCGCAACACGATTGTCGTGACGCTAGACACCAGAAACTATAACGTTGCAGTTGGCGATGGTTTTGCGGCATTGTCGGATTTGCACGAGCGCGGTGGCCAGGTGAGCTCGTGCTTGATAGAGACGCAGGTTATGGACAAGCCTTCACCGACCATGGAGCGTGACGAACCGAGCGCGACGAGCCACCGTTCGTCGGAACGACCGACGTTGAAGACGATCGCCTTCATGACGGGACTCGGCATCACCACCGTTTCGCGCGCGCTCAAGGACGCCCCGGACATCGGCGCCGATACCAAGGAGCGCGTGCGTCTTGTGGCCAAGCAGATCGGCTACCGCCCCAACAGGGCGGGAGTGCGGCTGAGAACCGGCAAGACCAATGTGATCAGCCTGATCCTCAACACCCATGAGGAAATCATGGGTATCACGTCCAACATGGTCTACGGGATCTCCGAAATTCTGGCCGATACCCAGTACCATCTCGTCGTCACGCCCTATGCCCATTCCAACGATCCGATGGAGCCGGTGCGCTACGTCCTCGAAACGGGATCGGCGGACGGCGTCATCATTTCGCGTACCGAGCCCGACGATCCGCGCGTGCGCTACCTGATCGAACACGATTTCCCCTTCGCCACGCACGGGCGCACCGACATGGGGCTCGTTCATCCGTTTCACGATTTCGACAATGCCGCATTCGCGCAGCGCTCGGTGGAACGGCTCGCGCAAAAGGGACGGAAGCGGCTTGCCTTGCTGGCGCCGCCGGTGGGGCTCACCTATTACACCCACATGATGGGCGGCTTTTCGAATGCGATCCACGATCTGGGCCTCGATGCAGTGCCGCTGTCGGGCATCGACATCGATCGCGCGCTCATCGACATCAAGGCGGGCACGGAGAGGATCATGCGGGCGCGCGGCCGGCCCGATGGCATCGTCTGCGGCAGCGGGGCATCGGCGATCGCCGTCGTTGCCGGTATCGAGGCAGCCGGCCTGGTGCTCGGCCGGGACGTCGACATCTGCTCCAAGCAATCGACTGCCATCCTGCCCTGGTTCCGTCCGGAGATCAGCGTCTTCAACGAAGATGTGCGCGAGGCGGGGCGCGAATTGGCGCGCGCCGTTCTCGGCCATATCGAGGGCCGAGATCCCGCCACGCTGCAAAGCCTGATGGACCCTCGCTAAGCGCGCGTCAGGGCAGGCGAAGCAGCGCCGCGGTCAGCGGGTGATCAGGGTTCGCCAGGCCGTCGATGACGTCGAAGTGGTGCCGCCCTTGTTCTTCCTGGGTGCTGGTCTCAATGTCGAACCCGTCCCACATCAGGCCAATCAGCCTGTTCTGCCGCAGGAATTCCGGCCGTTCATCGGCGCCGCACCAGGCAACAAGACGCGCGCCAGGTTCCGGACGGAGCAGAGCGGGGCTTTCGCTGCGTGCTTCGGCGTCGTCGATGCGAAGGGTCTCGTTCATCTGTGTGGCGCACAGCGGCCTCAGATCGTGCAGTCCGGAAATCGAAACGGTGTTGACGATCCGGGCGCGAATGTCCGGCGGTAGCGGCGAAGGATCGGCGATCATCCGGCTGACGAGGTGACCGCCGGCGGAGTGGCCGGCAAGGCGGATCGGGCCGTCGACCAGATGGGCAACAGCTTCGATGGCGGCGGCGATTTCTCGCACGATCTCGCCGATCCGGGCCTGCGGGGCCAATGTATAGGACGGCATTGCCACGGCATGCCCCTTGGCGAGCGCGCCGCCAGCCAGATGTGACCAGGACGATTTGTCGAACGCTTTCCAGTAGCCGCCATGAACGAAGATGACGAGGCCTTTTGGCTCGGCGGCGGGCTGGAAGAGGTCGAAGCGGTTTCGGTCGCCCTCGCCATAGGCAATGTCGAGGCGGCATCGTCCCGTCGCCGTCTGCGCGCTGCGGAAACGGGCGGCCTCGGTGGCCCAGCGCTCGGGGAAGGCGTCGCTGCCGGGGATGTGGGCTGCGTTGGCGTAGGCATCGTCCCAATCGACGATCGGATAGGGTTTGGTCATCAGGGTCGTGGCTTCCATGTCAGGCAAGAATATCGGCAATGACGGTGCGGAGCGCTGCATCGAGGTCTTCGGATATCATGCCGGGGCCGGCTTCGTGCCCCGCCTCGCCGTGCAGCCAGACGGCCGCAGCCGCAGCCTCGAACGCTGGCATCGACTGGGCAAGGAGGCCCGTCACGATGCCGGCCAGGACGTCGCCTGTGCCGGCGGTGGCAAGCCAGGCGGGCGCGTTGGCGTGGATGGCGATGCGCCCGTCCGGGGCTGCGATCACGGTGTCCGCTCCCTTGAGCACGATGACCGCCCCGCTGCGCAGGGCCGCGCTTCGCGCGCGATCGGTTTTTGCCGGAACGTCCTTCAGATCCGCGAACACCCGGGCAAACTCTCCGTCATGCGGCGTCATGACCGTCTTTGCGCTGCGTGCCTTGATCTTCTCGAACAAGGCCGGTGGGTCTGCGTTAAAGACGGTGAGCGCGTCGGCATCGAGCACGATGCCCGCCTCGCTTTCCAGCGCCACCTCGACCAGTGCGCGCGTGCGTCCAGCCTGCCGATCGTCGGCGCCAAGGCCGGGTCCGAGCAGCACCGCGTTCAGCCGCCGGTCGGCGAGCAAGCGGGCAAGCTGATCGGCGTCGTCGCAAGGCTTGATCATGACAGCGGTCAACCGGGCGGCGTTTATCAGCAGAGCGTTGCGGGGCGAGGCAAGGGTCGTCAGGCCAGCGCCGGCGCGTAGCGCGGCGCGCGCAGCAAGGCGCGCGGCACCCGTTGCGGCGGGGCCACCGGAAAGGACGAGGGCGTGTCCACGGCTGTATTTGTGCCCCTCCGGCTTCGGGCGCGGATAGGCCGCCCACCAAAGAGGTGGCGCGTTTTCGTGGATCGCCGGCGCGATGCGTTGAAGCGTATCGGGTTCGATGCCGATCTGCGCCAGCGTCAGCCGGCCGCAATGGGCGCGTCCCGGAAACAAGAGGTGGCCCGGCTTCTTGCGGAAGAACGTCACCGTTTCGTCGGCGGTTATGGCCGTGCCGCGCACCCGCCCGGTGCGCCCGTCGATGCCGCTTGGCAGATCGACGGCAACAACCGCGCCGGCCCTCTGATTGACCGCTTCAATCGCCTCGGCCATGGCGCCTTCGACGTCGCGGTCGAGTCCTGCGCCGAGAAGCGCATCGACGGTCAGATCGAACGGAACATCGGGAATGAACGGGACCGTTTCGCCGGTCCATTCCTCAAAGGCCGTCTTCGCGTCGCCCTTGAGGCGCTCCGGGTCACCGATGAGGGTGAGGCAAACCGACATGCCGCGCCGGCGCAACACTTCCGCCGCAACGAAGCCATCGCCGCCATTGTTGCCGATGCCGGCGACGACGAGGACGCTCGCGCTCGCGGAGGGGCCTACGCGCCGTTCGACGGCGTCCGCGACGGCTGTTCCGGCGGCGCGCATCAGTGCGATGCCCGGCACGCCGCTTTGGATTGTCAGGCGGTCGGCCTTGCCCATCTCTTCCGGCGTCAGAAGTTCATGCATCTCCCTACTTTCCTGCTTGGTCGCATGGCGATGAATCTGCTAGCCTTTTTGACGATGATCATATTCACCGATCTGGACGGCACTCTTCTCGACCATCAGACCTACTCCTTCGATGCGGCGCGCGACGCTCTGGCCGCGATCAAGGCCAAAGGTATCGCGCTGATCTTCGCAACCAGCAAGACGGCCGCAGAAGTTCGGCCGCTGCAACGGGCGGTCGGAATCGATCTGCCGGCGATCGTCGAGAACGGCGCAGGCATCGCCTGGCCGGCGAGGTCTGATGGCGATGATGATCCCTACCTTTCGATCCGCCGCCATATCGCCGCGCTTCCGCGCGAGGCCGCCGGCGCGTTTCGCGGCTTCGGCGACATGAGCGCGGACGAAGTCGCCGAGGCCACGGGACTTTCACCGGAGGCCTCTCGCCTTGCCCGGCAGCGTCGTCATTCCGAACCGGGTCTCTTCACCGGCAGCTTGGAACAAAGGCGGGCTTTCGATGCTTTTCTCGCCGAGGCCGGATTGAAGGCCGTCCAGGGCGGACGGTTCCTGACGATATCAGCGGGGAGAACCAAGGCGGACTGCATGGACGAGATCATCGAATGGCACGGCAACGGTGAAACGGGGCAGCGGCCGGTGACGCTGGCGCTCGGCGATGCGCCGAACGACGTGGCGATGCTCGAACACGCCGATTTCGCATTCATCGTGCGCAATGATGCCCATCCCGCGTTGCCACGGCTCATCGGTGAGGACACCGGCCGCATCCGGCGCACCCGCGAGCCGGGACCCGCCGGATGGAATGAAGCCGTCCTGTCCTTCATCAATCTCCATTCAACATCCACATAGGGTTCCGCTCATGAGCGACTTCCATCAGACCGGCGCCGTCGCCACGCTCCACAATCTTACGCGCCGGCCTACGGAAGAAATCGAGCGCGAGTTGCTTGCCTTCTCGCAGAACAGGCCGATCTCGCTCATCCTGCCGTCGCTCTACTCCGAACTCGAGGGTGAGGCGCTGCCTGCGATCCTCGATCATCTGGAGAAAGTGCCGTATCTCGGCGAGATCATCATCGGTCTCGATCGCGCCAGCGAGGCCGAGTTCGACAAGGCGAAGGCCTTCTTTGCGCGGCTGCCGCAACATCACCGCATCCTGTGGAACGACGGGCCGCGACTGACGGCACTGCACGAGCAACTCGTTAAGGCCGGTGTGGCTCCGACGGAACTCGGGAAGGGCCGCAATGTCTGGTATTGCATGGGCTATGCCTTGGCTTCCGGCCGGTCCGATGTGGTGGGGCTGCATGATTGCGACATCGTCACCTACAGCCGGGACATGCTGGCACGTCTGCTCTACCCTGTCGCAAATCCGCGCTTTGGATATGCATTTGCGAAGGGCTATTACTCGCGCATCGCCGATGGCAAGCTGAACGGCCGCGTCTGCCGGCTCCTCGTCGGGCCGCTCCTGGATGCGCTGGAGCGTACGATCGGCAAGCAGCAATATCTCGATTATCTGGCCGCGTTTCGCTATCCGCTGTCCGGCGAATTCGCACTGCGCATGGCGACGATTCCCGACATTCGCATCCCGACAGACTGGGGGCTGGAGATCGGCGTCCTTTCCGAGATGCGGCGCAATGTCAGCCAGCGCGCCATCTGCCAGGTCGATATCGCCGACATCTACGACCACAAGCACCAGGACCTGTCTGCTGACGATCCGGAGAAAGGCCTGTCGCGGATGGCGATCGACATCACCAAGGCTGTTTTCCGGAAGCTTGCGACGGAAGGCGTGACATTCTCCTCCGGCACGTTCCGCTCGCTCAAGGCGACCTACTATCGCGCCGCGCTCGACATGATCGAGAGCTATCAGGCAGACGCCGTGATGAACGGGCTGGGGCTCGATCGTCACCGCGAGGAACAGGCGGTGGAACTGTTCGCCGCTAATATCATGAAGGCCGGCGAGATGTTCCTGGAAAACCCGATGGAGACGCCGGTCATTCCCAATTGGCGCCGCGTCAATTCGGCCGTGCCGGGTATTCTGGAAGATCTCAAGCGGGCGGTCGAGGCCGACAATGCTGCTTGACGGTGGACGCCGTCACGAGGCCCGATTGGTCAGCCAAACGCTCTGATAGGGCGCCAGGACCAGCTCGGCGCCGATCTCGGCGTCCACAGTCTCTCCGCTCAAGATATCGGTCCATGTCTCGCCGCGGATCAGGTTGAGGTTGACGAGTGGCACGGCGATGGCGCGGTCCGTGAGGTTGTTGATCGCGAAGATGGATTGCTCGCGGTCCATGCTCTGCCGCCACAGGCCGAAAAGCCCGCCACCCAGTTGCAGTGTGAACTGGGTCGCATTGGGGTGGAACGCCTTCTGGTCGGTCCGAATGGCGATGCGGCGCTTCAACTCGCCGAGGATGACCGCTTGGTCGCTCAAGGGATCGGCAAGGCGTGCTTCGAGATCGGGATAGTTCCACTGGTGGCGGTTGAGCGAGCGATTGTGGCCGGTCCGCTCGCGCCTGTCATGATCGTTGGGGGTCGCCAGCAGGCTATGGATGTAGAAGGCGGGTATGCCTTCCAGCGCCATCATCACCGTCTGCGAACTCAAGAAGCGCTCACGCCGCCATCCGTCGGGCACGCCGTCGATCTTGCCCTTAAAGGCGTCGTAGAGCGCAATGTTCATCTCATAGGGACGGAACGTGCCGTCCGGCATGGCGCGCAGGGAGACGGCGCCGCCGAAGGCCTCCACCGCAGCGATCATCGACGCAAGTTCCTCCTCGCTCAACAAGCCTTCGGCGGGGCGAAGGCCGATGCCGTCATGCGATGCGACGAAGTTGAAATAGAAGCAGCCGCGCGGTGCCGGCGGCATCGTCATCTGCCACCGGTTGAGCGCAGTGGCGTCGCCCGTCAGCAATGCGTGGACAATAAGCGGCGGGAAGGAGAAATTATAGACCGCATGCGCCTCGTTGCGGTTTCCGAAATAGGAGAGGTTCTCCATGTTCGGCACGTTCGTTTCGGTGATCAGCAGCAGCGGCACTTCGGCATAATCGGCAAGAGTGCGCATCAGACGCACGATTTCGTGGGTCTGCGGCAGGTGAATGCAGGACGTGCCGATTTCCTTCCAGACAAAAGCCACCGCATCGAGACGGATGGTGCGCACACCGTTTTCGATGTGGAAACGCATGATGCGCAGGAATTCCAGCAACATCTCTGGATTGGCGAAGTTCAGATCGACCTGATCTTCGGAGAATGTGCACCAGACGTGACGCGCGCCTCCGGCCGTGTCGACCTTTCTCAAGAGCGGATGCGGTCTCGGCCTGACAACTGCGGAAAGATCGGTGGCCGGGTCGACCTCGATGAAGAAGTCCTTACCGGGAGCCTTGTCCTGCAGGTACTCGGTAAACCATACGGAAGAGGACGAGACGTGATTGAGGACAAGGTCCGCCATAAGACGGTAGGCCTTGCCGAGCCGGCGCAGATGATCCCATGAACCGACGTCGGAGTTCACCCGGTAGTAGTCCACGACGGCGAAGCCGTCGTCGGAGGTGTATGGAAAAAACGGCAGGACGTGCACGCCGTGGATCTGCCGTTCGAGATGATGATCGAGGAAGTGGTGCAGCAGCGTCAGCGGCGGATGATCGCCATCGACCAGCGAATTGGCATAGGTGATGAGGATGGTCTCGCGCTCGCTCCATGGCGGCTTGTTGGTCAGCCGTCCGCGGGCGCGTGGCTTCGCCTTGCCCGTCTCGGGCCAGAAGGCGGCGATGATCGCGTCCACCAGCGCTGCGCGCTCTTCGTCCGGATAGATGACAGCGATATGGCTTTCGAGGCGTGAGCGCAGATAGGACGGCATGGTCGCAGCTTATCGCGCTGCAGCATGAAATCAATTGCACCGCGCTCAAACACGCGTCGCCATCCAGCCGAGCACTCCGCCGATGACGGCCGCGACGAAGATGACTGCCAGTACCAATCCATAGCCGCCGACCAGCCATACGAGCGAGCCAAGCGTTGGTGCGAGCGCCACGCCGAGCAGATATGGGACGGCCATTGCGCCGGAGATCGCGCCGAAATTGACACTGCCGAGAACCTGCCGCGTCATTGCCGGACGCACGATGCTGACGACGCCGTAGCTGGCGCCTTGAAGGACGACGAAGCCAACGAGCAGGGCGGGGACCAGGCCGGCGGCCATCAAGAGCAATGTGGCGGCGCAAACGCCGACAAAACATGCCAGCATGATTGCGCGCATCGATACGTGGCGCTGCGCCAGCATCATGGCGACGCGGCCGGCGACCTGCATCGGTCCGATCATGGCCGCGGCCAGTACGGCGGTGTCTGGCGCGATCCCCCGCTCGTGCAGGAGGGGAAGCAGATGGTTGAGGATAACGCCGTGGTTCATGACCAATAGCGTGAAACCGATTGCGAGCAACCAGAATGCGGGCCGAGTGAGCACGCTGGATCGGCCGGAGGGCAGGGATGTGCTCGCTTGTGGTTCGATAACGACGTCGCGTTCGATGCGGCGGGTCGCGAACCACATGAGCGGAACGGCGACAAGAAGGATCAGTCCGCCATAGACCAGCGCCGCCATGCGCCAGCCGGACGCTTGCGCGACGACATGGCCGAGCGGGAAGGAAAGCGTCCCGGCAAAGCCTGCGACCAGGGAGACGAGGGTAATGGCCTGGACGGCGCGTTCTCCCCGTGCGCGGGTGAGAAACGCGAAGCATGGCTCGTACAAACAACAGCCCATCGCCGCGCCCAGCGCGATCCATGCGAGGTAGAACGTCAGATGCGTATCCACCACGGCAAGGAGCAACATCGTCAGGCCGCCGAAGGCCGCTCCGACCGTGAGGACGAGCGGGCCGCGGCCGCGATCGATGAGGCGGCCGGTCAGCGGTGATACGAGCGCCGACGTGACGATCGCAAGGGTGAGCGCGCCGGTCAGTTCCGGCTTGCTCCAGCCGAAATCGCGCTCCCACCAGACAATGAGGGCCGGAAAGGAATAGAACAGCCCCGACCAGACAAGCGTCTCGGCAATGGCGATCATCCATATGACGCGGGTGGGGTTCGGCATGGTCTCGATCCGGCTTGGCGATCGCGCCGTCGATAGCGGACGCTTGAGCGCAATTGCGGTGACAATCGGCCATCGGTGTGCGATCAGGCAATAACCCGAATGGAAGAGGCGAGGATATCCCCTTGAAACTGCTACGCATCGGCGCGCCTGGCCAGGAGCGGCCGGCACTTCTCGACAGCAACGGCATCGCGCGCGATCTCCGCGCGCATGTTGGCGACATCGGCGGCGATGCGCTTTTGCCGGACACGTTGGCGCGGATCGCGGCTCTGGATCCTGAAAGTCTGCCGGCACTGGAGGCGGGCCGCATCGGCCCTTGCGTGGCGGGCGTTGGCAAGTTCATCGGGATCGGGCTGAACTATGCCGACCACGCCGCCGAATCCGGCATGCCGGTTCCCACGGAACCGATCGTCTTCATGAAGGCGACCAGTTCGATCTGCGGCCCCGATGACGACGTTGTGATTCCGCGCGGTTCGGCGAAGACCGACTGGGAAGTGGAGTTGGGTATCGTGATCGGGCAGCCTGCCAAATACGTGTCCGTCGAGGACGCATTGGCGCATGTCGCGGGATATTGCGTGGTCAACGACGTCTCCGAGCGCGCCTATCAGACGGAGCGGGGCGGCACCTGGGACAAAGGGAAGGGCTGCGACACCTTCGGACCCATCGGGCCGTGGCTGGTGACTGCCGATGACGTCGCCGATCCGCAGTCGCTCGACCTATGGCTGGAGGTCGACGGCGAACGGGTCCAGAACGGAAACACCCGAACCATGATCTTCTCCGTCGCCGAGATCGTCAGCTATCTGAGCCAGTTCATGAGTCTCAATTCCGGCGATGTCATCGCGACAGGCACGCCGCCTGGCGTCGGCACGGGACACAGGCCGCCGCGGTATCTCAAGGGCGGCGAAACCATGCGCCTCGGCATTGATGGACTGGGCGCGCAGAACCAGCCGGTCCGCCGCGACGACTGAGGGTGCGACCAGGGCTCTGCAAGCCTTGCGGCAGAACGCTTCAGGGAGATCGCGGGCGGCTGCAACGCCATCGGTATCCACCGAAGGCGGTATGCAGCCGGGTCGAGAAGACAGGACATCGGCGGCTTTTTTGATTGATCAATCAATCAATCAAACGGTTGCGTCATGGTGTCGATCGCACCTATGATATATCCAATCACAAAGGCTAACGAAGACAGGGGAATGGGATCATGAGCGATTATACGCGATATCTTTCCAGGCAGGTGACGCGCGGCCGGATGAGCCGCCGCGAATTTCTCGGCCGCTCGGCCGCGCTCGGCATCACGGCGGCGACGGCCAATTCGATCTTCTCAACCGCCGTACGGGCGCAGGCGCCGCAAAAGGGCGGCGCACTGAAGATGGGACTCGTCGGCGGCGAATCGACCAACAGCCTCGATCCGGCGACCTTCCTTACGCAGGTGCCGCAGAACTTCGGCAATTGCTGGGGTGAGCAGCTGGTCCTGCAATCGCCTGAGGATGGCAGCGCGCAGCCGCAATTGGCCGAATCCTGGGAACCGTCCGAGGACGCAACCGAGTGGCGCTTCAAGATTCGCAAGGGTGTTACTTTCCACGACGGAAAGGAAATGACGCCGGAAGACGTTGCGCAGACGATTCGCCGCCATTCCGACGAGAAGACGCAGTCTGCCGCCGCTGGCGTGCTGACCGATATCGACGACATTTCGGTGGACGGCGACTACGTCGTCTTCCGCATGGCGCGCGGCAATGCCGACCTGCCGCTGCTGCTCACGGACTATCACCTGATCATCCAGCCGAACGGCGGCTATGATGCGCCGGATGCGGGCATCGGCACCGGACCCTATCGCGTCGAGGTCAACGAACCGGGCGTGCGCCACGTGGCGACCAAATACGACGGTTACTGGCGCGACGATGTGGGCCATGTCGATTCCGTCGAAGTGATCGTGATGAACGACAACACGGCTCGCATGTCCGCGCTGCAGTCGGGCCAGGTGCACATCATCAACCGCGTCGAGCCGCGCACGGTGGAACTTCTTGCCCGTGCCGCTGGCGTCGCGATCGAGAACGTGCCCTCCAAGGGGCACTACATCTTCCCGATGTTCTGCAACACGGCGCCCTTCGACAACCATGATCTGCGCATGGCGCTGAAGCTGGCGATCGACCGCCAGGCAATGGTGGACCAGGTCTTCCAGGGCTACGCGTCGCTCGGCAACGACTTCCCGATCAACGAGAGTTACGCCCTCTTCTCCGACGACATCGAGCAGCGCGCCTACGATCCCGATCAGGCGAAGTTCCACTACGAGAAGTCCGGCCATAGCGGACCGATCGTGTTGCGTACTTCGGACGTCGCGTTCCCGGGCGCCGTCGACGCCTCGGTCCTCTTCCAGCAACAGGCGGCGGCAGCCGGCATAACGCTCGACATCCAGCGCGAGCCGGGCGACGGCTACTGGACGGAAGTCTGGAACAAGCAGCCATTCTGCGCCTCTTACTGGGGTGGCCGGCCGACGCAGGATTCCATGTACTCGACGGCTTATTATTCGGACGCCGAGTGGAACGACACGCGCTTCTTCAATGAAGAGTTCGACTCCATCCTGCTTGAGGCGCGCGCCGAACTCGACGATACGAAGCGCAAGGACATGTATCGCGACATGGCAATGATGGTGCGTGACGACGGCGGATTGATCCTGCCCGTCTTCAACGACTTCATCGATGCCCGCCGCGAAGAGGTACAGGGTTGGGTGTCCGACCCGAACCACGAAACCTCGAACCTGAAGGCGGCTGTCCGCGTCTGGCTCGACCAGTCCTGACGGGATTGGCCGGATGGGCGGACCGCTCCTCACCATGATCGTCCAGCGCATTGCGCTGGGCGTTCTTCTTCTTTTTGCCGTGTCGCTGCTGATCTTCGCCGGCACGGAAATCCTGCCCGGCGACGTGGCGCAGGCGATCCTCGGTCAGACGGCCACCCCCGAGGCGATCGCCAACATCCGCGAACAGCTCGGCCTCGATCGACCGGCACCGATGCGCTACCTGGAATGGCTCGGCGGAGCGGTTCAGGGCGATTTCGGCGTCAGCTACTCCAACCGGCAGGAGATTGCCACGCAGATTGCCGGCCGGCTGGGCAATACGCTGTTTCTGGCGGCCGCGGCCGCCGCCATCGCGGTTCCGCTCGCCATCATCCTCGGCATCCTGTCCGTCCGCTACCGCAACACCTTTTTCGATCGCATCATCTCGATCGTGACGTTGACGACGATCTCGCTGCCCGAGTTCTTCTCCGGCTACATCCTGATGTTCGTCTTCGCGGTGTCGCTGCAGTGGTTCCCCTCGAGCGCCACCGTCTACGATTCCATGACACTTCTGGAGCGGCTCTGGGCGATCGCCCTGCCGGTGATGACATTGGTCCTCGTGGTCGTTGGCCACATGATGCGGATGACCAGGGCAGCGATCCTCAATGTCTTGTCATCGCCCTATGTCGAGACGGCCGAACTCAAGGGGTTGAGCCAGTCGCGCATCATCTGGCGGCATGCGTTGCCCAATGCGGTGGCGCCTATCATCAACGTCGTCGCGCTCAACCTGGCCTATCTTGTCGTCGGCGTCGTGGTGATCGAGGTCATCTTCGTCTATCCGGGTATGGGGCAATACATGGTCGATCATGTCTCCAAGCGGGACGTGCCGGTGGTGCAGGCCTGCGGGCTGATCTTTGCTTCGGTCTACATCATCTTGAACACGATCGCCGATGTCGCTTCGGTTCTCGCCAATCCGCGCCTCAGGCATCCGAGGTGATGGCGATGTTCAAGACAATGCCCGTCTCTGCCATGATCGGTCTCTTCGGGGTCTGCTTCTACGTTTTTCTCGCTGTCTTCGCGCCGCTGATCGCACCTTACGGCGAAACGGAAGTGGTCGGCGGGGTCTGGCTGACGCCCACGGCGCAGTTCTGGCTGGGAACCGACAACCTCGGCAGAGACCTGCTCTCACGCCTGATCTACGGCGCGCGCACGACGTTGTTCATCGCCGCTGTTTCCACGGTCGTCGCCTTCATCATCGGCATTCTGCTTGGCTTCCTTGCGGCGGTGATGCGTGGCTGGGTCGATCAGGTCTTGTCGCGTCTCAACGACCTCCTGATGTCGATCCCGACGCTGATCTTCGCGCTGGTCGTGCTGTCGGTCCTGCCGAGCGAGCTTTATATCCTGATCCTCGTCATGGCGGTGCTGGAGGCAACGCGCGTCTACCGGGTCAGCCGGGCTGTCGCCGCCGACATCGCGGTGATGGACTACGTGGAGGCAGCGAAGCTGAGGGGCGAAGGTTGGGGTTGGATCATCTCGCGCGAGATCCTGCCGAACGCCGCGTCGCCGCTATTGGCAGAATTCGGCCTGCGCTTCGCCTTCGCCGTGCTCTTCCTTTCCGCGCTCTCGTTCCTCGGGCTCGGTATCCAGCCGCCGGCCGCCGATTGGGGAGGCATGGTGAAGGACAACAAGGACGGGATCGTCTTCGGCATCGGTGCAGCTCTCTTTCCCGGCGCGGCGATCGCGACGCTCGCCATTTCCGTCAATCTCGTCGTCGACTGGCTGCTCAACCGGACCTCCAGCCTCAAGGGAGGGCGCGGCGATGGCTAGCCTGCTTTCTGTTCGTGATCTCAAGATTGAAGCGACGGCCTATCCGCCGGGCGAACCGCCCAAGGACATCACCATCGTCGACGGCATTTCGTTCGATGTGGAGAAGGGCAAGGTTCTCGGTCTGATCGGCGAATCCGGTGCCGGAAAATCGACGATCGGCCTTTCCGCACTTGCCTATGGCCGGGGCGGGGTGCGGATCACCGGCGGCGAGGTTCGCCTGAATGGGGAGGACCTGCTGAAGAAAGGGCCTCGAGGCATCCGCCAGGTGCGCGGCGCGAAGGTGTGCTACGTCGCCCAGTCGGCTGCCGCGGCGTTCAACCCGGCGCACAAGCTCGGCCGGCAGATCGTCGAGTCGGCCGTCAGCCACGGCATCATGAGCAAACGCGAGGCTGAGGATCGCGCCCGCTACCTCTTCAAGGTTCTTGGCCTGCCCGATCCGGATCGTTTCGGTCAGCGCTATCCGCATCAGGTGTCCGGCGGTCAGCTGCAACGCGCGATGACGGCGATGGCGCTTTGCTCCAACCCCGAGCTCATCGTCTTCGACGAACCGACGACGGCGCTCGACGTCACCACGCAGATCGACGTGCTCGCGGCGATCAAGGCGGCGATCGAGGAGACCGGCACGGCGGCGCTCTACATCACGCACGATCTGGCGGTGGTGGCGCAGATATCGGACCACATCATGGTTCTGCGCCACGGGAAGATGGTGGAATACGGGCCGGTTGAGCAGATCATCGAGGCGCCCGAAGAGGAGTATACGCGCGCGCTCGTCAACGTGCGGCGCGAGCGCAAGGAAGAAGCAAGAGATCAGGAGGGCGCAGTCCTCAAGATCGAGAACGTCGACGCCGGCTATGGCGAGGGCGCCCAGGTGCTGTTCGACGTTTCGATGCATCTGCCGAGGGGGCAGACGCTCGCGGTCGTCGGCGAGTCCGGATCGGGCAAGTCGACGACCGCGCGCGTTGTGACCGGGCTCCTGCCGGCCAAGGCCGGACGGGTGCTCTTCAAGGGCGAGGCGCTGCCGGCCGCGTTGAAGGACCGCTCGCGCGACCAGTTGCGGCAGATCCAGATGATCTACCAGATAGCAGATACCGCGATGAACCCGCGCCACACTGTGCGCGAGATCATCGGCCGGCCGCTGACCTTCTATTTTGGCCTGCGCGGCCGAAAGAAGACGGACCGGATAAAGCAACTGCTCGAACAGATCGAGATGGGCGCAGGGTTCATCGACCGCTATCCGGCCGAGCTGTCGGGCGGGCAGAAGCAGCGCGTGGCCATTGCGCGCGCGCTTGCCGCGGAACCAGAGGTCATCCTGTGCGACGAGCCGACTTCGGCGCTCGATCCGCTGGTCGCCGACGGGATATTGAACCTGTTGACCCGGTTGCAGGCCGAGACGCAGGTGTCCTATCTTTTCATCACGCACGACATCGCGACCGTGCGTGCGATCGCCGATTCGATCGCCGTCATGCACCGCGGCCGGGTCGTGCGCTTCGGACCCAAATCGCAGGTGCTCGCGCCGCCCTTCGACGATTACACCGATCTCCTGTTGAAGTCGGTGCCCGAGATGCAGGTCGGATGGCTCGAGAATGTTCTGAAAACGCGCCGGATGGAAAGCGCGGGCCACTGAAGCGGACTGACGATAACGCCATGCGGAACATTTCTGCGATCCTTTTCGACAAGGACGGAACGCTGCTCGATTTTGCGGCGACCTGGGGGCCGGCGACGGCGGCGGTGCTGCGCGAACTGAGTGCGGGCGATGATCGTCATCTTTCCGCGCTCGCCGACATGGCCGGCTTCGATCATGCGGAGCAGCGTTTTCGTCCGGATTCTCCCGTCATCGCCGGCGATCCGGATTCCTTCGCACCGGGATGGGCGGCGCAACTGGGCGTTGCCTACGACGCGGCGTTCAGCGACCGCGTCAACCGGCTGTTTCGCGAGGAAAGTCTCGTGTCTCTCAAGGCCTTCGAGGACGTTTCGGCCGTGCTCGATCATCTTGCGGCGGCCGGTCTGCGCATCGGACTGGCTACCAACGACGCAGCCGCGAACGCGCATGCGCATCTTGAGCGGATGGGCGTTGCCGACCGGTTCGATTTCATCGCGGGATACGATTCCGGACATGGCGCCAAGCCTGGGCCCGGCATGATCCGAGCCTTCGCCGAGGCATGCGACATTGAGACATCTGCCGTGGCGATGGTCGGCGATACGCTGCACGACATCGAGGCGGCCCGAAACGCCGGGGCGCTCGCCATAGCGATCGCGCGCGACGAGACCGCTATGCGCGCGCTCGAGGGGCATGCCGACATAATGATCGGCGAATTGAATGCGCTGGTCGAATGGGTTCGCGTGCAGCACCAGGCCGCTGGCTGACCGGATGCTGTGGGCCGGAAGGTCCGAGCCATGCGCGGCGTGACGCCTTTGCCCTGTCCTCACGTCGCGATACGAGTGCATTCGCGCCAACGACGAACCAATCGTTTCCTTGCGGGAGCGAAACAGTCCAGACGAGGCACCGAGATGGCGATCGATCCTTTTCTCCTGGTCATGGGTGTGAGCGGCACCGGCAAGAGCGCCATTGCCGCTGAGCTGGCGAAGGCGCTTGACGGCACGCTTGTCGAAGCCGATGCGCTTCATAGCCGCGAGAATATCAAGCGCATGGCCGCCGGCCTTCCCTTGACGGATGCCTTGCGCCTGCCGTGGCTGCGTGCGGTCGCCGATGCGGCGATCGCGGCGCGAGGGCAAGAGCCGGTGGTCATCGCTTGCTCTGCGCTCAAGCGAGCATACCGCGAGGTCTTGCGCTCCAAGCTTCGATCCATGACCATCGTTTATCTGACCGGAGAGCGCGATCTCATCTTTCAGCGGATGCGGGCGCGCAGCAGCCATTTCATGCCGGCCTCGCTGCTCGACAGTCAGATTGCCGACCTGGAGCCACCTGTCGGCGAACGCGAAATCACCATGGACGTCGCGCTCTTGCGGGAGGCCATCGTCGAGGCCGTGCTGAAGCGGCTCAACACGGACGGAGCAGGGTAGGGCGAATGCATGTTTCCCTCGACACGCTGAAAGGCGATGAAATTCATCCCTTCATCGACGATCTGGCCCGTCTGCGGATCACTGTCTTTCGTGCGTTTCCCTATCTCTACGATGGATCGGCCGACTATGAAGCCAGATATCTGGCGACCTACGCCCGTTCTCCCGACAGCGTCTTCGTGCTTGCGCGGGACGGTGATGAGATCGTCGGTGCAGCCACGGGCATGCCGATGGCGGATGAGACGGACGACGTTCGCGCACCGTTCAAGGCGGCTGGTCTTGATCCGGCGGAGATTTTCTATTTCGGCGAATCCGTGCTGCTTGAAGACTATCGCGGCATGGGCGTCGGCGTTGCCTTCTTCGATGAAAGGGAGGGCCATGCGCGACAGCTTGGCCGTTTCGTGTCCACCGCGTTCTGCGCTGTCCAGCGCCCCGTCGACCACCCGCGCCGTCCGGGCGGCTATGTGCCGCTCGATCGGTTCTGGGAAAAGCGGGGCTATCGTCCGGAGCCGGGGCTGGTGACCACCTTCACCTGGCAGGATCTCGACGAGGATCGGGAGAGCGCCAAGCCGATGCAGTTCTGGACCAAGCGTATCGATCAGCGCCCGCGATAGACGAAGGGGTCCGGTGTGGCTGCGGCGTCGCGTTCTGCCGCTTCGGTGAGGCCCTTTCGCAGCGGCGAACGGATACACACCGGATCGGTCGCGGCCGGATCGCCGGCAAGAGCCATGGCCTGGCAGCGGCAGCCTCCGAAATCGACATGCTTTCGCTCGCAAGAGCGGCAGGGCTCCTGCATCCAGTCGTCACCGCGGAACGCATTGAAAGCCTGACCTTCATACCAGATTTTCGAAAGGGCCCGGTCGCGGACATTGTCGAACGTCAGTGACGGGATGGTTTCGGCGGCGTGGCAGGGCAACACCTTGCCATCGGGCGCGACATTGATGCCGATCCGTCCCCAGCCGCCCATGCAGGCCTTGGGATAGGTGGAATGATGATCGGCCGGCACGTAGTCGATGACGATCACGCCCTTCAGCCGTTCACGCGCCTGCTCCACCAGCACGTTGGTCCGCTCGACCTGGGCACGGGTCGGCATGAGCGCAGTGCGGTTCTTCTCCGCCCAGCCGTGGAACTGCACGGTGGCGACCTCGATGCGCCGTGCGCCGAGGTCGACCGCGAGATCGATCATGTCGCCCAGTTCGTCCATGTTCTGCTTGTGACATACCGCATTGACGGTCAGCGGAATCCCGGTGGCGCGCACCCAGCCGGCCACCGCCATCTTGCGCTCGTATCCACCGCGATAGCCACCGACATGATCGGCCATCGTCGGCGTCGATCCCTGGATGGAGAGCTGGACGTGATCAAGCCCCGCCTCGGCGAGTTCGGCCATGCGCTTTTCGGTGAGGCCGACGCCGGAGGTGATGAGATTGGTGTAAAGCCCGCGCTCGCTCGCCGCCGCCGTCAGTTCCACGAGGTCGCGCCGCGAAGCCGGCTCGCCGCCGGACAGATGCAAATGGAGAATGCCCAGAGCGGCGGCCTGGTCGAAGATGTCGATCCACTCGGCTGTGGACAGTTCTTCCTTGATCCCGGTGAGTTCCAGCGGGTTGGAGCAGTATGGGCAGGCCAGGGGGCAGCGGTGTGTCAACTCGGCCAGCATCGCCATCGGTGGGGGTGCCTTGACGATGCGGGTGGATTCCGGGCGGTCGAGCAGGGTGGTCGTCATGCAATCACCTCCAGCATTCGGCGGTCGGCCAGTTCCTGGACGAAGGCCGCGACATCATCGGCAATGCGCTGACGTGGAGCGCCGAATTCGGCGGCGAAATCGTCGGCAATGCGGTCGAGTGAGCGCTCGCCGTCAAGCGCCTCGACGATCTTGACCGCGATCTCGTCCAGCGCCATGGCCCGCTCGGGTGCGAGCAGCACCTTCTGTCCGCGCACGGCATCCTCGCGCAGGCGCACGCCGCGGGCAAGCTTGGCGACGGTCGCGCCATCAATGGTGATGCCGCCTTCCTGCGTCATTCCGCTGGCCTCCTCATGGGCTCGTCATCCATCGTCACAGCTTCGCTGCCATCCCATCCGCCGGGCGGAATTGCAGCGGGGGTAACGTAAGCGGCATGCAGCGCATCGAGCTGAGACCAGAGAACATCGGTCTTGAAAATGAGCGCGGCGGCTGCGGCGTCCTGTTTTTCAAGCGTGTCGGCATGGTCGAGCACGTAGTTCAAACCAAAACGGACATCCTTCGGGGCCTCGTTGAGGCGCTGGCGGAAATAGGCCAGCGTCGCTTCGTTGGCGAAGGTGTAATGCTGAAGCAGGCCGGCGATGCGCTCGGTATGGATCTTTGGCGCGAACAGTTCCGTCAACGAAGCGGCGACCGCCTCCAGCATCGGCTTTTCGCGGACAAAGGCAACATAGGCATCAACGGCGAAACGGGTGGCTGGCAGCACGCCACGCGTTGACGCGACGTAGTCCGGATCAAGACCCACGGCTTCAGCCAGCACCAGCCAACGGCGGATGCCACCGCCCGCGTCGACTCCACCATCGTGGTCCTCGATGCGTGAGCGCCAGGCCCGCCGCAAATCCGGGTCCGCGCAACGCGACAGGAAGGCGGCGTCCTTCATCGGAATCCGGCTTTGGTAGTAATAGCGGTTTATCACCCAGGCACGAACCTGCGTCATTGAGCAGGCGCCGCCATGCAGACGATGATGGAATGGATGACGATCGTGATAGCGCTCGGCGCCGATGACGCGCAGGCGCTGTTCGAATTCGGCGCGCGATACGCCAGCGTTCACAGCGTCACCTCCATCCCGTCGTGACCGATCTCCATCCCTTCGGCCTCCACACGCGCCCGCTCGGCGCTCTGGCGCCAGACGGGGTTGGTGTTGTTGATGTGGACGTAGATTGTGCGCTTGATCCCCAAACCCTTCAACCCGGCCAAACTGCCGTTCGGACCATCCATGGCAATATGGCCCATGCGGCGCCCGGTCTTGGTGCCGGTGCCCGACGCGATCATTTCGTCGTCCCGGAACACCGTTCCGTCGAAAAGGACGAGGTCGGCGCCGCGTAGGCGCGCGGCCAGCGATTCCGTCACCGCCCCGCAGCCGGGAATGTAGTAAATGCGGCGTCCGGCCGCCTTCATCTCGACGCCGACAGTCTGTTCTCCTTCCAGCGCGACGTCGGGATCATCGCTCTCCATGAACAGCGGTACTTTGCCAGGAACGGCGAACAAACGCGTCTCGACCCCCTTCAACATCTCGAAAGGGGCATCGAGAGCGATCGAGCGGCGTTCGACGAAAGCCGCGTCGAGTGCTGCGAACATCGGGTTGGCTGCGATAATGTCATGCAGTCCGGCGGTGGCGTAGAGGGTGAAGGCCTGCTTTTCCCTCAGGACCAGAAGACCTGCGATATGATCGATATCGCCATTGGTGACGAGCACGGATTCCAATGGGCTGTCGCGCAGGCAGCGCGGATGCAGCTGCGCGGCGGCACCCAGTTGCTGGCGAATATCGGGAGAGGCATTCAGCAGCGCCCACGATCGCCCGTCGAGCGATACGGCGAGCGATGACTGCGTCTGCGGTTCGACACCCGAACCCACAGTGCGGGCGGCCACGCAGTTGGCGCATCCGCAATTCCACTGGGGCAGGCCGCCGCCGGCGGCTGCTCCAAGAATAAGGGCGCGGAAACGATGATCGTCGGTCACGCGCCCTCTACTTCGATGTCAGTGATCTGGTTGGCCTTCGCCTGCCGTTAAAACAGTACTGGCTCGTTGCCATCAGCCGGCGCATACCGGTTGATCTCCATGCCGCAGCTCACTTCGATGAATTTCGGTGTATGCCAAGCCATGCTTTTCCTCCGATGTTCATAGCGACAATACAAATCCATACCCGAGATGTGGGCATGTGATCTGCCAATCGCAAACATTGCACCATCAATATGGCGTCTTTGCAACGCGGGAAGGACTACGCGAGCTAGTACCTTCGTACGGCGATCGGAGAAAAGATCGCCGCCGGTTCAAACACCGAGCCATTGGCGCTGGACGTCGGTACGCGTGCGGATTTCCTGCGATGTTCCCTGCCAGGCCGTGCGGCCGCGGCCGATGATGTGAACATCGTCGGCAAGTGCCGTGGCAAATCCGAAATTCTGTTCGACCAGCACCATCGTCATGCCTTCGCGCTTCAGCTCGGCAAGCTTTTCGTGAATCTGGCGCACGATGATGGGGGCGAGACCCTCGGTTGGCTCGTCCAGGAGAAGCAGCTTGGGATTGGTCAGCAGGGCGCGAGCGATCGCCAGCATCTGCTGTTCGCCGCCGGACAGCTCATTGCCGCCGTTGGACAGGCGATTGGCAAGGTTGGGGAAAAAGGTGATGACGCGATCGAGCGTCCAAGCCGAATTCCTGGGCGCCAGCCTAGCGGCGAGTTCCAGGTTCTCGCGGACGGTGAGGGACGGGAAGATGTCGCGGGTTTCGGGAACATAGCCGATCCCCGAGCGGGCGATGTCGAATGTGCGCCGCCCGGCGATATCCTGTCCGTCGATGCGGATCTTACCCTGGCTGGCCGGCAGGAGGCCCATCACGGCCTTCATCGTCGTCGTCTTGCCCGCCCCGTTGCGGCCCAATATGGCAAGCACCCGTCCGGCGGCGGCCTTCAGTGTCAGCCCGAAGATGACCCTGGTTTCGCCATAGCCGGTGTGGAGGTCTTCGATGTCAAGCATCGACGCTGCCTCCCAGATAGATTTCGTTGACAAGACTGCTTTCGCGCGTATCGCCCGGCGTGCCTTCGAAAACGACCTCGCCATAATTGAGGACGGTCACCTGATCGGCGACGTCGAAGGCCAGGTCCATGTCGTGTTCTATGATCAGGACTGTCAGGTCGCGTGGCAAAGATTTCAGCAGATCGTGAAATGCGCGGATCATCTCGGGGCCGACGCCAGATGTCGGTTCGTCCATGAGAAGCACGCGCGGATTGGTGGCCAGTGCCAACCCCACTTCGAGCTGCCGGCGCGCGCCGTAGGAAACGGAATCGACCGGCTGGTCCAGCAGTTCACGCAGATTGACGCGGGCGGCCACTTCCTCGATGCGCTCGACGATGGCCGGATCCCTCAGCGTATCGCCCATCCGGCTGGCTGCGCCGGTCGCCGTGGCGATAGCGAGCGCCAGGTTGTCGCGGATGGTCAGGTCGTTGAAGAGATTGTTCTTCTGATAGCTGCGTGCCAGACCGCGCTTGGCGCGTGCCTCGACGCTATGTCCCGTGACGTCCTCGCCGCCAAGGCGGATGGTTCCCGATGTCGGAGAGAGCTCGCCGACGAGAATGTTGAAGAGCGTGGTCTTGCCGGCGCCGTTCGGGCCAAGAACGACGCGGCGCTCCCCCTTCTCAACCGCGATCGAGACGTCGTTGGTGACGCGGACCTGGCCAAAGGCCTTGTGAAGGTTGCGGGCTTCAAGCATGGCTTTCCTCCTGTTCGGAGGCCGCTTCCAGGGACGATTTGGCTGGAGCGACGGGTCGGCGACGGTGCATGATCATGTGCTCGATCTGCCCGTAGGCGCCCCGATTGCCGAGAACGACGACCAGGATCAGAACGATACCCACAATCATGTGCCAGTAACGCGTGAGCTCGCTGACCTCATGCTGCAGGAAGACGAAGAGGACGGCGCCGACGGCAGGCCCGACCAGGGTGCCGAGGCCGCCGAGTATGACGATGACCAGCGCTTCGCCGGACATCATCCAGCCCATCATCTGCGGGGAGACGAACATGGTCTGCTGTGCGGCGATCGTTCCGGCCAGAGCGGCAAGGGCCCCCGATATGGCAAAGGCGACTGCCTTGTAGCGACGCACCGGCAGGCCGAGCGCGCGCATGCGCCCTTCGTTGGATCTGATGCCGACGAGCGTGCGTCCAAAGCCGGAGCGCAGGACCGCAGCGGCAACGACATAGGCGAGCCCCGCAAGCACGATCGAGAACCAGGCGAATTGCATGGAATTGCCCATGTCGAGGCCAAGCCACGAAAGATCGATGCGCTCGACACCGGACAGGCCGTCGTCGCCGCCGAGCGCGCGGTTCTCGAAGACATAGACGTACACCATCTGCCCGAAGGCGAGCGTGGTCATGATGAAGAAGATGCCGCTTGTCTTCGACGTTACCGCGCCGACGAAGAGGCCGAATATCGCGCCGGCGACGATTGCGGCCGGCAGCGCGATGAGCGGCGAGATATCGTACATCGAGGTGAGAACGGCGAACACGTAGGCGCCGATGCCGAAGATCGCGCCATGGCAGAGCGAGATCATGCCGCCATAACCGGCGACAAGATCGAGGCTGATGGCCAGAATGACGAGATAGGCCGCCTCGATGATCAGTTCGCGGCCGTAGAAACCCGCAAAGCCGGTGTAGAGTGCCATGCCCGCCAGCAGCAGGACGATCGTGATCGTTTTGGTTCGGGTTTGCTGAAACATGGGCGTTACGCCTTCGCCGGAAAGAGGCCGGCCGGCCGGAAGATGAGCACCGCGGCCAGAAGGGCATAGATGGAGACGGAAGCGAGCTGGGGCGCGAGCACTGCGCCGAACGTCTGGATGAAGCCCACCATCAGCGATCCGGCGATTGCGCCCTTGAGCGATCCCAATCCACCGATGACTACGACGATCAGTGTGGGTATGAGGATTTGGGTGCCCATGTCGGGTGTCACGGACAGGACGGGCGCGGCAACGGCTCCCGCCAATCCGGCCAGCGCGCAGCCGATGCAGAAAACGATGAAGAAGAGACGTTCGACATTGATTCCGAGACAAGCGGCCATCTGGTCATTGTCGACGCCGGCGCGGATCATCGCGCCGATCTGGGTCCGCGACAACAGCACCCAGAGACCAAGCATGACGGCAAGGCCGAGGCCGATGATGAAGAGGCGGTAAGTCGGGTAGGCGACGCCGAGCAGTTCGGAGCGGCCGGTGAAGAGCGTCGGCTCGGCGATCGAGAGGGCAAGGTCTCCCCAAGTGATCCGCATCAGGTCGAGAAAAACGAATATGAGACCAAAGGTGACCAGCACCTGGCTCATCGGGCCCGCCTTGCGCATACGGCGGATGAGCCCGGTGTAGAGGACGACCCCGGCCATCGCGACGGCGAGGGGAGCAAAGACGAAGCCGCCCCAATAGGTGCCGGTCGCCGCCACGGCGCTGACAGCCGCATAGGCGCCCAGCGTATAGAGCGCGCCATGCGCGAGGTTGACGAAGTGCATCAGGCCGAAGATCACGGTCAGACCGATCGACAGCAGAAACAGCAGCATAGAAAGCTGGAGGCCGTTGAGGGCCTGGACGATCCAGAACGTCATCGATCTTTCCGCAAGTAATTGGTGCAGGCCGCGGAGGGAAAACCCCCGCGGCAGCTATCGTGTGGGAACGCGGACTATTCCAGTTCGCAGCCGTTCGGCTCGTCGCGGACAGCCTCGACGGTATCGATCAGTTCCTGGGTCAGGCCGTTCTCACCTTCGACGATGTCGTAGATGTAGACGTTCTGCACGATGTTGTTCGTGGCCGGGTCGATCTCAAGCGGACCACGCGGTCCGGTGTAGCTGACCTCGCGCAGCGCTTCCTTGATGGACTCGCGGTCGGTGGCGCCGGCCTTCACGGCTTCCACGAGCGAGCGGCCCGCGTCGTAGCCCTGAACGGCGTATTCCGAAGGCAAGCGGTCCGCAGCAGCCTGGAAGGCTTCGACGAACGCCTTGTTCTCCGGCGTGTCGAGCGTTGGAACGTAGTGCAGCGACGTCACGACGCCAACGGCGGCCGGTCCCTCGGCTTCCAGGTAGAGCTGCGAGGTCAGGAAGCCCGAACCGTAAAGCGGGGTTTCTTCCTTGATGCCGAACGAATCGTATTGCTTGACGAAGTTGATCGCTTCCGAGCCGGCGTAGAATACGAAGATCGCATCGGGATCAGCCGCCTGTGCCGTCGTCAGGTAGGGGCCAAAATCCTGTGTCTGGCCGAAGGGGGTGTAGTCCTGGCCGACGACTTCGCCGCCTGCTTCCTCGAACGCTTCCACAAAGGCGCCGATATGCTGCTGACCGGCCGCGTAGTCCGGTGCAAGCGTATAGACCGTGCGCATGCCCTGATCATAGAGCCACTGACCCATCGGCCGGTTGACCTGGGCATTGGAGAAGGAAACCCGGGTGATATAGGGGCTGCAATCCTCACCGGTTGCTTCATCGTTGCCGGCGTTGGAGACGATCAGCGGTGTCTGCGACTGGTCGACGAAGTCGCGCACGGCGCCGAGAACGCCGGACGAAACAAGACCGGTCAGAACGTCGACTTCGTCTTCCAGGATCAGCTTGCGGGTCGCCGCGACGCCGACCTGCGGCGAGGCCTCGGTGTCTTCGCGGATGATATTGAAGCGGTCGGTCATGCCGGCTTCTTCCAGCGCCAGCATGAAGCCCTGGTCGATCTCTTCGCCAAGCGAGGCGTAAACGCCGACGTAAGGCAGGATCATGCCGACGTCGATCTTTTCCTCATCCTGCGCGAATGCGGCGGAGGCCGACAGTGTCATCGCACCTGCGAGTGCGGTCGTCATGGCCAGTTTCATATGCATCTCCTCCCTGATTTTGATTTGCGAACCCTGCCAAAGGGTCGCCCGGATTGGCACGGCTGCCCAGTTTTCCCGTCACTTGCGAGAAAGCAAGGCGTTTCCTCTCACGCCAACACTCTATCCAAGCCCCTTTTCGCAATCAAGCATTATAATGCATATCAATGCGTCAGCTGTTTGAATTGAATTAAAATATTGATTTTGTTATTTTATTGTTCCCTGTTGATGATTGTGTTTCTCGAATTCGTCGAAAGAATTTAGGCATTATGTTGCAACATTGGCCGGCCGGGGGCATAGTGCGCCCCGGCTCGCGGCGGTCGTTGCAGCAGGAGAACGTCCACCGCCACCACGACACCGTTCAAGGGAGGAACATGCGTTGCTGAGGGAAAGCGCGAACGCCGCCGGCTTTTTCGTCGACAGGCATGCCGCGGGTGCGGCAGCCGACAAGCCCGCCTTCATCGAGGGCGGCGAGGCTGGTCGGTCGATAAGCTATCGTGAACTTGGCAAGGCCACGGGCCGCATGGCCGATCTCTACCGTCGGCACGGCATCGGCCGTGAAGACCGGGCTGCGATGATTGTCCTCGATACGATCGATTTCCCGATCATCTTCTGGGGCAGCCTCAAGGCGGGGGTGGTGCCCGCGCCGCTCAACACGCTGCTGTCCACCGAACTTTATGCCTTCATCCTGCGCGACAGCCGCGCGAAGGTATTGTTCGTCTCCAAGGCGCTGCTGCCCACGGTGGAGCCGGTGCTGAAGGACATGCCGTTCCTCAAGGCAGTGTTCATCGTTGGCGGCGACGGGTCGGAAGGTTATCTCGATTTTCAAGCGGAACTCGATCGCAGCCAGACGAGCGATGAAACGCTCGACGTGTCGGGCGACGAGACTGCGTTCTGGCTCTACTCGTCAGGTTCGACCGGTCAGCCCAAGGGCGTGCGGCATGTGCATTCCAGCCTGAAGGCGACCTACAACACCTATGCCGCGCAGGTTCTCGGCATACGGGAGGACGATACCGTCTTTTCCGCCGCCAAGCTCTTCTTCGCCTATGGGCTTGGCAACGGCATGACGTTTCCGATGGGCGCCGGCGCCACAGCCGTGCTTTTCGCCGGACGGCCGGTGCCGGGCGATCTGCTCGCGGTGGCCGAAAGGACACGGCCGACGATCTTTTATGGCGTGCCCACCCTCTATGCGGCGATGGTGCAAACGATGAACGGGGCGAAGCCGTCGGGCTTCGAAAAGCTGCGGCAATGCGTTTCGGCGGGCGAGGCGCTGCCGGAGGAGGTTGGCAAGCGCTGGCACCAGACCACGGGCGTGGACATTCTCGACGGGGTCGGTTCGACGGAGATGCTGCATATCTTCCTGTCCAACGCGCCCGGCGCCGTCGCCTATGGCACTTCAGGCTTTGCCGTGCCCGGATACGAACTGCGCCTGGTCGATGAGGCCGGCGCCGAAGTCGGTGTCGGAGAGGTCGGCGAGCTTCTCGTCAAGGGGCCTTCGGCGGCGGACGGCTACTGGAACCAGCGCGACAAGTCGCGTGCCACGTTCGAGGGCTACTGGACGCGGACCGGCGACAAATACGAGCGCCGCGCGGACGGCCGGCTGGTTTACTGCGGGCGCACGGACGACATGTTCAAGGTGTCCGGCATCTGGGTCTCGCCCTTCGAGATCGAACAGGCGCTGATCACCCATCCAGACGTTCTGGAGGCAGCCGTCATTGCGCAGAAGGACGAGACGGGTCTCGAAAAGCCCAAGGCATTCGTTGTTGTGAAAACCCAACCGGTACCTGCCGGGTTCAATGACGTTCTCAAGGAGCACGTCAAGGACAAGGTCGGGAAGTGGAAATATCCGCGCTGGATCGAAATCGTCGACGAGTTGCCGAAGACGGCCACCGGCAAGATTCAGCGCTTCAAACTGCGCCAGCAGGAGGTGGCTTGATCATGGCATGGCAAACGGACAGCGCAATTACAGTCACCGCCGGCGGCAAGCAGCTCGAAGCGCGTTGCTATGGTCCGCCACCCGGTGAAAGACCGACGGTCGTAATGCTCCACGAGGGCTTGGGGTCGGTCGGGCTCTGGCGTGATTTTCCAAGGAAGCTGGCGGACGAGACCGGTTGGGGCGTCTTTTGCTTCTCTCGGGCGGGATACGGCAACTCCGAGCCGGTCGATCTGCCTCGCCCGCTCGACTACATGACGCGCGAAGCCGTCGACGTCCTGCCCGATGTGCTCCATGCCATCGGGTTCAAGGAGGGCATTCTTCTCGGCCATAGCGACGGCGCGACGATCGCGGCGATCTATGGTGGCAGCGTGCAGGACCATCGCGTGCGCGGGCTTGTGCTTATCGCGCCGCATTTCTTCACCGAGCCGGAGGGGCTGGCCTCGATCGCCGAGGCCAGGAACGCCTATGGGGCGGGCCTTCGCGAAAAGCTCGCGCGCCATCACGCCGACGTCGACGTTGCCTTCAAGGGCTGGAACGATGCCTGGCTGGATCCCGGCTTCAAGGAGTGGAACGTCGAGGAGGTCATCGACTATCTGCGCATACCGGTCCTGGCGATGCAGGGGAGGAACGACCAATACGGGACGCTGAAGCAGATCGAGGCGATAGAGAGCCGCATCTATTCACCGGCCGATGTCGAGATCATCGAGGATAGCCGGCATGCGCCGTTCCTCGACCAGCCTGAAAAGACCCTCGCCGCTGTCGCGGAATTCGTGGCCCGGCTCGACAGAATCGAACACACACAAGTGGAAATGGCATGAGATTGGAAAGCTATATCGCCGGCGGTTGGGTCGCCGGCCAGGGCGAGGCACGCCCTTTCGTCAACCCAACGACCGGCGAGACCCTCGGCGAAGTTTGTGACGGCGGCATCGACGTCGCGGGTGCGCTGGATTTCGCCCGGCGCGAAGGGACGGCGGCCCTCTCTGCGTTGAGCTTTGCGGAACGTGGAAATCTCCTGCGCGCGGTTGCCGATGTGCTCACCGCCAATCGGGAGAAATATGCCGATATCGCGCGCCGCAATTCCGGCAATACCCCGACTGATGCGGCGATCGACATCGATGGCGGCATCGCGACACTCAAGGTCTATGCCCGATACGGCAAGACGCTTGGCGATGCCCGGACGATCATGGAAGCGGGCGAAGAGCAGCTTGCCAAGGAGCCTGTCTTCTACGCCCGCCACCTCTGGACGACCCGTCCGGGCGTCGCGTTGCAGATCAACGCCTTCAATTTTCCCTCCTGGGGTCTTTGGGAAAAGGTCTCGACAGCATTGCTGGCCGGTGTCGCCAGCGTTGCGAAGCCCGCCTCGGCGACCGCCTGGCTTTCCAACGAAATGGTTCGCGACGTCATTGCTGCCGACGTCCTGCCGAAAGGCGCGCTGTCACTTGTCTGCGGACGCGGTGCCGGTCTCGTCGATCATCTCGGCCCGATGGACAGCCTTGCCTTTACCGGTTCGGCCGACACGGGGCTGAAGCTGAAGTCGGGCGAGGCGCTGATGAAGAGCGGGGCGCGTGTGACGATCGAGGCCGACAGCGTCAACGCAACGATTGTCGGTCCCGATGCCGCGCCTGGCACGGTCGTCTTCGACCTGGCCGTGCGCGAAGCGGTCAAGGCGCTGTCGGTGAAGGCCGGACAGCTGTGCACCAATATTCGCCGCGTCTTCGTTTCGCGCGATCACCTTGCTGCTTTCGAAGAAGCGGTGGCGGCCAAGCTTGGCAAGATCACTGTGGGCGATCCGGCGCTGGCGACCGTGCGCATGGGGCCGCTGGTCGATGCCGCTCAGCGCGACGCGGCACTGCAAGGCATCGCGACGCTGGCAAGGGAAGCCAAGATTGTCACGGGGGGCGAGATCGGTGCGGCGGAAGGCGCCGACGCCAAGGCCGGTGCGTTTCTCCAGCCGACGCTCCTGCGTTGCGACGATGCGGCATCGGCCCGTGCGGTTCACGAAACCGAAGTGTTCGGTCCGTGCGCCACGGTCATGGCCTATGATGGTATCGACCAGGCTGCGGCACTTGCCGCGAAGGGGGAAGGGTCGCTGGCGCTCAGCCTTTTCTCGAACGACGCCGACGTTCAGAAGCGAGTGGCCGACACCCTCGGGCCGTGGCACGGGCGGATGTTGCTGGTTGATGAGACCGTGGGCAAGAATCACACAGGCCACTCCATCGTCATGCCGCAATGCGTTCATGGCGGTCCAGGACGGGCAGGCGGCGGCGAGGAGCTGGGTGGCCTGCGCGGCCTGCGCTTCCATATGCAGCGATCGGCGGTTCAGGGCTCACCCGCGTTGATGAAAGCACTTAGTGACGATGCCGCCGAAGCCGCTCTGTGAGGCGGATGCTTTTCGCACGGCCCACGATTGGCCGCTGCCCGGGGAGCCCTATCTTCCCGGACTGACGGCTCGCCCATCGGGCGCTGACGACGTGCATAGGGTGGCCGATCTGGCGCCCGACCCGACAGACGCACAGGCATGGCGCGCAAATGCGCCATACCTTGCCGGCTTTCGGCTCTACAATGCGGGGTTCGGCTGGGAGGCGCATGAGGTCTGGGAGCCGGTGTGGATGCATGCGCGCTCGCACAGCGCGGAGCGCTATATGGTGCAGGGCCTGATCCAGCTCGCCAATGCGCGGCTGAAATGGACGATGGGCCGCACCAACGCCTCGGTCCGACTTGCCGGGATCGCGCGGGAGTGTTTGCTGCAGGCCCGCTTTGCCTCGACCGATGCCCTGGTGATGGGGGTTGATCTGGAGAAGCTGGTTATGACTCTCGACGCCGCAGGTGCAGTGGAATTGCCGAATGTGCATTATAATGCATAAATTGGTGACGAGATCGGGAACTTTATCCCCCTAGGCGACTGTTTTCTCCGCGCAGGGTCTGGACATGATGCATTAAATTGCACTATGAGATGGTCAACGCATTCAGAGGAGGGCATTCAAGTGTCCAAACGCATCGATTTTCAGGTCGACCCGGAAAACTACCGTCACTGGCGCGTCGACTATGAGGGCGACGTCGCGAAGCTTTACATGGACGTCGACGAGAAGGGTGGTCTGTTCGATGGATATGAACTGAAGCTCAACTCTTACGATCTCGGCGTGGATATCGAACTCTCGGATATCGTGCAGCGCATGCGCTTCGAGCATCCGGAAGTGAAGGCAATCGTCCTTCAGTCCGGCAAGGAACGTGTTTTCTGCGCCGGTGCGAACATCCGGATGCTTGGCGGAGCTGCGCACTCCCACAAGGTGAACTTCTGCAAGTTCACGAATGAGACGCGCAACACGTTCGAAGCTGCCGGACAGGAGTCCGGCCAGCACTACATCTGCGCGGTCAGGGGTGCCTGCGCCGGTGGGGGCTACGAACTGGCGCTTGCTTGCGACCACATCATCCTGGCCGATGACGGCTCGTCCAATGTGGCGCTGCCGGAAGTGCCGCTTCTGGCGGTGTTGCCGGGAACGGGCGGCCTGACGCGCGTCACCGACAAGCGCAAGGTTCGCCGGGACCGGGCCGATGTCTTCTGCTCGATCGAAGAGGGCGTGAAGGGCAAGCGCGCGGCGGAATGGAACCTCGTCGATGAAGTCGTCGCCAATTCCAGGTTCGATGAAACGATTGCCGAACGTGCAAAGGAATTTGCCGCGCGGTCAACGCGGGCGGCGGCGAGCGAGGGCGTCAAGCTGACGCCGCTCAAGCGCACCTTCAACGACAACGGCGTCACTTACTCCACGATCGAGGTCGATATCGAGCGCGAGAAGGGCCTGGTCACGATCACCATCAAGGGACCGGACGGCGATGCGCCGGCCTCGATCGATGCGATCGCGGCCGAAGGCGCGGATGCCTGGATCCTGCGTGCGGCCCGTGAACTCGATGATGCGATCCTGCATCTGCGTTTGAACGAACTGGAACTCGGCACCTGGGTCATCCGCAGCCAGGGCGATCCAGCAGCGGTCCTTGCCCATGAAAAGGTTGTCACCGACAATGCCGATCATTGGCTGGCGAACGAAATCCTGCTCTACTGGAAGCGTGTGCTGAAGCGCCTCGACGTCACGTCCCGGTCGCTTGTCGCGCTGGTCGAGCCGGGCTCCTGCTTTGCCGGCGTCCTGGCCGAAGTTCTCTTTGCGGTCGACCGTTCCTATATGGCCGAAGGGGATTTCGAAGGCGACAACCGGCATGTCGCGGCGATCACGCTCAGCGACAACAATTTCGGCCGGTTCCCAATGGCGAACGACCTCACGCGTCTGCAGACCCGCTTTCTCGGAGAGCCGGGGAAGGTGGACGAAGCCAAGGGCCGTATCGGCGAAACACTGGAAGCATACGATGCCAACGAACTCGGCCTCGTGACCTATTGCTTCGACGATATCGACTGGGAAGACGAAGTTCGCATCTTCCTGGAAGAGCGCACCTCATTCTCTCCGGATGCGATGACCGGCATGGAAGCCAATCTGCGCTTCCCCGGCCCGGAGACAATGGAAACAAGAATTTTTGGACGGCTTACGGCTTGGCAGAACTGGATTTTCCAGAGGCCGAATGCCGTTGGCGAGAACGGAGCCCTGCAGCGCTACGGAACCGGTGTCCGCGGCGATTACGATATGCGCAGGGTGTGACTGCTGACTGGTAAGTAGTGAATAGCGAACGGGTGAGAGCGAATTAGGTGCGTCTGTGACGCGCTCGTGAGTTGGCGAAGACGTGAAGAACAATTTCTTCAAAGCGCGCTTCACCGTTCACTATTCATCATTCACCCCAGAAACGGGAGATATCAATGCTTGATCTCATCAACGTCGCCTACGATACGCAGATTCCCAACAATGTCGGTCTGTCTTCCGACAAACGCGTCCTCAAGGCGCTGGAAAAGTGGCATCCAGGCTATATCAACTGGTGGAACGACCTGGGTCCGGACGGCTTTCAGGAAAGCCTCGTCTACCTGCGCACAGCCGTATCGGTCGATCCGAAGGGCTGGGCGAAGTTCGACTACGTGAAGATGCCAGAATACCGCTGGGGCATCCTGCTTGCGCCGCAGGCCGAGGGCCGGACCATTCCGTGCGGCGAGCACGTCGGTCAACCGGCCTGGCAGGAAGTGCCGGGCGAATACCGCAACATGCTCAAGCGCCTGATCGTCATCCAGGGCGATACGGAGCCGGCATCGGTCGAGCAGCAGCGCCATCTCGGGAAGACCGCGCCATCGCTTTACGACATGCGCAACCTGTTCCAGGTCAACGTCGAGGAAGGCCGGCACCTTTGGGCGATGGTCTATCTTCTGCAGAAGTATTTCGGTGCCGACGGGCGCGAGGAAGCGGACGACCTGCTTCGCCGCACCTCCGGCTCGGAAGAAGCGCCGCGCATGCTCGGTGCCTTCAACGAGGCAACGCCGGATTGGCTGTCCTTCTTCATGTTCACCTACTTCACCGACCGTGACGGCAAGATGCAGCTGGAATCGCTCGCGCAGTCGGGCTTCGATCCGCTGTCGCGCACCTGCCGCTTCATGCTGACGGAAGAGGCGCACCACATGTTCGTCGGGGAGACCGGCGTCGGCCGCGTCATCCAGGCGACATGCGAGGCGATGAAGGAAGCCGGCATCGATGATCCCTACGACATCGAGAAGGTGCGCGCGCTCGGCGTCATCGACCTGCCGACGATCCAGAAGAAGCTCAACCTGCACTATTCGCTGTCGCTCGATCTGTTTGGCTCGGAAGTCTCGACAAATGCCGCGAATGCCTTCAATGCAGGCATCAAGGGCCGGTATCAGGAAGCCAAGATCGACGACGATCACCAGCTTCACAGCGATACCTACCCGGTCATCCAGCTCAAGGACGGCAAGATCGTCTGGGAAGACGTGCCGGCTCTGTCGGCGATCAACATGCGTCTTCGTGACGACTATGTCCGCGACGCGTCGGGTGGCGTGAAGCGCTGGAACGCGACGATCGAAAAGACTGGCGTCCAGTTCGAGATGAAGATGCCGCACCAGGGCTTCTATCGTCACATTGGCGTCTTCGCGGACGCCAACGTCGATCCCGACGGTGCGATCATCTCCAAGGAAGAGTGGGATGCGAAGAAGGACGAGTGGCTGCCGACCAAGGCCGATGGCGATTTCATTCAGTCGCTGATGAAGCCTGTCTGGGAGCCCGGCAAGTTCGCCAGCTGGATCGCACCGCCGCGCGTCGGCATCGACAACAAGCCGGGCGACTTCGAATACGTCAAACTTCACATGGCTTGAGACATTGCGCTCCGCCGTCATTCTCTCTTGTTTTGAGGGTGACGGCGGGGGCGCGGGTTTCGATTTCTGCAAATGGTCGGGACGTGCCCGATCATGACGGCGGCGAAAGAGTTTCGGCCGCTCTTACCCAGAGTGCCAGGCGCATAGCCGTCTTGCGCCAAATGCCCAATATGGCGAGGGTCCTGTCCCATGAACGCACCGCTGAAACAGCATCTGATCGATCCGGAAATCTGCATCCGCTGCTATACGTGCGAGGAGGCATGCCCCGTCGATGCGATCACGCATAACGAGGACAATGTGGTCGTCGATGCGTCTAAATGTGATTTCTGCATGAGTTGCATCGCGCCGTGCCCCACCGGATCGATCGACAATTGGCGCGTCGTTCTCGAGCCCTATTCGCTCGAGGAGCAGATGGAGTGGATGGAGCTTCCCGAACAGGCGGAGATCGCAAAGCCGGAAGGCAGCGACCAGGACGGCGGCGACATTGAAGCGCTGGAAGATTCCGTCGAACGGCTTCTGGCCGAAGCCCATGCAGGCGCCGGAGGCAAGGCCAAGGCGCCGGCGACAGCAACAAAGCCGTCGATCAACCTCTACAATCTCAAGAAGCCCGCAACGGCGACCGTGCAGGGCAACTACCGACTGACTAGCGAGGGCGCCGACAGCGATGTGCGCCATATCATTCTCGATCTCGGCAATCAGCATTTCCCTGTGCTGGAAGGCCAGAGCGTCGGTATCCAGCCGCCTGGAACAGATGAGAACGGCAACCCGTATCTGCCGCGTCTCTATTCCATATCGAGCCCGCGCGACGGCGAACGGCCGAACACCAACAACCTTTCGCTCACGGTCAAACGGGAGGAGCATGGTGTCTGCTCCAACTACGTCTGCGATCTGAAGAAGGGCGACGAGGTCAAGCTGACGGGACCGTTTGGCGCAACGTTCCTGATGCCGAACGATCCGCAGGCCAACATCGTGATGATCTGCACCGGAACGGGCTCGGCGCCGTTCCGCGCCTTCACGATGCGTCGCCAGCGCACGGCCGGAGAAGGGGGCGCGATGATGCGGCTCTTCTTCGGGGCGCGTACCTCGGACGCTCTTCCGTATTTCGGTCCGCTGAAGAAGGTGCCGGACACGGTGCTGGAAAAGCATCTCGTGTTCTCGCGTGCCGAAGCCGTGGAAAAGGAATATGTGCAGGACCGGATGCTGAAGCAGAAGGCCTCGCTTGCCGAACTCATCCGGGCCGACGACACGCATGTCTACGTCTGTGGCCTGAAGGCGATGGAAGAGGGCGTCGAGGCGGCGTTTCAGGCGATTGCCGATGAAGCGGGCAGCGACTGGCATGCCATCCGCGACGCGATGCGCGAGAGCGGCCGCTATCATGTCGAGACCTACTGAGGATGGCCGAATCCGGGGACAGGTTCGTCCATGACATCACCGTGCGCTGGTCCGACTGCGATCCCGCGAATATCGCCTATACCGGCCGGATACCGAATTTCGCGCTGGAAGCGATCGACGCATGGTGGGCGGCAAAGATCGGAATTGACTGGTTCGAGCTTAACCTCGACCGCAACACCGGAACGCCGTTCGTCAAGCTGTCGATGGAATTCCTTTCGCCGATCACCCCGCGGCACACATTGCGCTGCACGGTGCGGCTGACCAAACTCGGGCGGACGGCGATGACCTTCGCCGTCGATGGTCATCAGGACGGTAAGGCATCATTTGCCGGGGAGTTTGTCTGCGTGGCCGTTCAGGCCGATCGCTTCAAGGCAACGCCGCTGCCCGAGGACATGCGGCTTACCATGGAGAGCCTGGTCGATGCTGAAGGGTAATCGTCGCGGCTGATATTGCGTGTGATGCAATATAATGCATAATTGACGCGTGCATTCAGATTCGCATGCAGTATGGTTCGTGTCAATGGACGAGATCGTTACTTTCGGCGGGACGGTTACATCGCTGGAGCGGGCACGCTCCGTAGAAGACGAATCGACACGATTCCTCGAAATGGTCGGCGAGCGGGTGCGGGCCGCGCGCTCGCGCAAGAACATCTCTCGCAAGGTGCTCTCGGAAATGTCGGGCGTGTCGCAGCGCTATCTCGCCCAACTCGAGAGCGGCACCGGCAACATCTCCATCATCCTCCTGCGGCGTGTCGCCGACGCGCTCGACCACCGGATCGAATGGCTGGTGGGCGAGGAAGACCCCTATACGTCCGAAGTGCATTCGGTCACCTCGCTCTACCGACAGGCGACGAGCGAGCAGCGCATGCGCGTTCTGGAGATACTGGATCCGGAAAATCCCAATCTGCGACGTTCGGGACGCATCGCGTTCATCGGGCTGCGCGGGGCAGGAAAATCGACGATCGGACGACTCGTTGCCGATCAGCGGCACATGCCGTTTCTCGAACTCAACGAGGAGATCGAGCAAGCCAGCGGCATGCCGGTCAATGAGGTCATCGCTCTTTACGGCCAGGAGGGCTATCGCCGGTTGGAGCGGCAATCGGTCGAGCGGATCGCTGCGACCTATGATTCGATCGTCCTTGCCGTTGCCGGAGGCATCGTCTCGGAGCCGGAAACCTTCAATTATCTCTTGCGGCACTATCACACGATCTGGCTGAAGGCGCGGCCGGAAGAGCACATGGGAAGAGTGAGAGCGCAAGGGGACGAACGTCCCATGGCCGGCAACCCGGCGGCGATGGAAGAACTGCGCAACATCCTGATGAGCCGCGAAGCGCTCTATGCGCGGGCCGAGGCCGAAATCAACACCAGCGGCAAGGGTGTGCCGGAAACCCTGGCCGCCGTCTCCGAGATTGTCGACAAGCGCGGTTTCCTAAAGAACTGATCACCGCCCCCTGAAGGTGGCTTGCCGCTTTTCGAGGAAAGCCAGAACGCCCTCGCGATAGTCGCTCGTCTTGCCGGCAAGGCCTTGCAGACGCGCTTCTTCAGCCAGATAAGTTTCGAAATCGCTGGTATGCGCTGCCTGCACTGCCTTCTTGATCGCGCCATAGGCAGCGGTCGGTCCCTCGGCGAGGGCAGTGGTCAATGCATCGATCTCGTCGGTCAGATTGGCGCTTGGAACGGATTTGAAGGCGAGGCCCGCCTCGACCGCCTCTCGGCCGGTCAGCGTCCCGCCGGTAAGCATCAGGCCGCGTGCCCGTGCCGGTCCCAGCGCCTGCACAAGGGCAAAACCGGCGCCGGCATCGACCGAAAGCCCGACCTTGGCAAAGGAGAGGATGAAGCGTGCATCGTCAGCGGCCAGGATGATGTCGGCCGCCAGGGCGATGGCTGCGCCAGCGCCTGCCGCGACACCAGAGACGGCAACCACCACCGGTTTTTCCATCTCGCGCATCAAGCGCACGACCGGATGAAAGAGGCGCGTCTGAATGGCTTCCAGATCGAATGGTTCAGCATGCTTGCGCGGATCTCGATCGGCCAGATCCTGCCCCGCGCAAAATGCCTTGCCGGCGCCGGTAAGGAGTACTGCGCGCACTGTCTGGTCTTGTTGCGCGGCCTTGAGGGCATCTGCCAGTTGGATCAGCAGGGCCTCGGTCAAGGCGTTCAGCTTCTGAGGTCTGTTCAGCGTGATTGCGGTGAGGGCGCCGCGCTGTTCCACAAGGATTGGTGGCGCTGTTTCGGGTGTATCGCTAAACGTCGTCATAAAGCGCCGCGTTTCCTCGTCAAAGTGGTGTTATTGTGCACATGATGCACTATAACGCACCAAACACAAGCAGTGGAGGTGCCACCAATGGCCGTTCAAATCACCCGCAAAGGCGATGTCGCAATCGTCAGCATCGACAATCCGCCGGTCAATGCCATTGGACATGCAGTGCGAGCCGGGTTGCTGGAAGCGGTCGAAACGCTTTCGGCTGATGGGACGCTGAAGGCGGTGGTGCTGACCGGAGCAGGAAAGATATTCGCTGCCGGCGCCGATGCGCGCGAGTTCGATACGCCGCCCGAGTCGCCGCACCTTCCTGACGTGGCTCTTGCCATCGAGACGGCGCCCCAGCCCTGGATCGCAGCAATCAACGGCGCTGCGCTCGGCGGAGGATGTGAGCTTGCGCTCGCCTGCCGCATGCGCATCGCCGGCACGAACGCGACGATCGGACTTCCCGAAGTGACGCTTGGCGTCGTGCCCGGAGCCGGCGGCACACAGCGCCTTCCGCGGCTTGTCGGATTGAAGAGCGCGCTCGATATCATTCCTCAAGGCAAGGTGTTGAAGGCGGATGCGGCGAAGGCCGTCGGTTTGATCGACCGTATCGCCGACGATCCCGTTGCCGAGGCAATGGCTCTCGTTGATGGCGGCAAACTCGGTTTCGGTGCGCGTCTGTCCGAGCGCGCTGCGGTCGAAGCAGACGCGACAGCGGTCCTTGATGCGCGCAGCCGGGCCGCAAAGCGCATGCGCGGCCAGATCGCGCCGGAGCGCGCGATCGACCTTCTGGAGCGCGCGACACAGGAGGATTTCGATCGCGGGATGGCGCAGGAGCGCGAAACCTTCCTTGAATTGCGGCAAGGTGAGCAGGCCAAGGCCCTGCGCCATATCTTCTTTGCCGAACGTGGCGCTAAGAAGCCCGATTCGATCGCGGCAGAGCCCGTGCCAGTGGACACCGTCGTCGTGATTGGCGGCGGGACGATGGGGGCTGGTATCGCTTATGCGCTGGAACGCGCAGGCTATACTGTCACGCTGGTCGAAACCGACGAGGGCGCGCGCGAGCGGGCCGAGGCCAATGTGGGGCGATTGTTCAAGGATGCGGTCAAGCGCGGATTGATGGCGCAGGAAGAGGCGGACGAACGACAGGCGCGCATCACGCTCGTCGTAGGCTATGACGATCTGCCGCCGGCCGGCCTCGCCATCGAAGCTGCCTTCGAGAGCATCGAGGTCAAGCGCGAGATATTCGGCAAGCTCGACGAAGCTTTGCCGAAGCACGCGATCCTGGCGACCAATACCTCGTATCTCGACGTCAACGAGATCGCGGCGTCGACATCGCGGCCTGAGCGCGTTCTCGGCCTGCATTTTTTCTCGCCGGCGCACATCATGAAATTGCTGGAGATCGTACGGGCCGACAAAACCTCTCACGAGGCGCTGGCGACGGGCTTTGCGGTGGGTGCCAAGCTGAAGAAGATCCCGGTGCTCGCCGGCGTTTGTGATGGTTTCATCGGCAATCGGATACTGTTCCGCTATCGCGAGGAAGCCGATGTCTTGATGATGGACGGTTCTCTGCCCTGGCTCATCGACGAGGCGATGGTGGAGTTTGGCATGGCGATGGGGCCATACGAGGTGCAGGATCTCTCCGGTCTCGATATTTCCTATGCGCAGCGCAAGCGCCGGGCTCCGACGCGCGATCCGAACCGCCGCTACATACCCATCGCCGACCGTATGGTTGAAGAGGGGCGCATCGGCAAGAAGGCCAGTGTTGGCTGGTATCGCTATCCGGGCGGCGGCGGCGCCGTCGTCGATCCCCTGCTGGAGGATTTGATCACCGAGGAAGCGCATTTCGCCAAGGTCACACGCCGCGAAATCTCTCCTGACGAAATTCGGGAGAGGCTGACATTGGCGATGATCAACGAGGCCGCCGACATTCTCAACGACGGGATCGCGCAGAAGGCGTCTGATATCGATCTCGTGATGGTCCACGGCTACGGATTTCCGCGTTGGCGCGGCGGACCGATGCACTATGCCGACACGATCGGGGCAGCCGCGATACTCGACAAGATCCGCGCATTCGAGCGCGACGACCCGGTGATGTGGCGGCCAAGCCCACTGATCGTGAACCTCGCCGCCAGTGGCGGACGCTTCGCAAATGCCGGACAAGTTTGAGAATCGTCAGACTGCGGGCATGATCCGAAACCGTACGTAACGAAGGCATGCCGGGCGGGTTGGGCTTGCGCTCAACCTGCTCCATCGTGATCACCAGGCAGTCCAGCATTCAGATGTCCAGCAGATGCCGGGCGTCCTGATTGTAAAGCGTGGGGTTGTTGCCGGCGTTGTGTTCGCCCTTGTTCTGCCGATCCTTCATCAGATCGATCGCCTTGCGCACGGCGGGCCGGTTCTTGATCGTCTCGCGCCAGCGTTGGACCTGCGGGAACGGATCGAGGGAGACGTCGAGGTTTTTGGCGATGAAGGCCCATGGAAACGAGAGCATGTCGGCGACGGAGTATTCGCCGAGAATGAAATCGCGATCGCGCAGGCGCCACTCCAGTACGGCGAGCGTGCGCTCATATTCGCCGCGATAGCGCGTGAGCGCGTAGTCCTGCCCGTCCTTCGGCCCGTACATGCGGAAATGCGATAGCTGACCCGCCATCGGACCCTGGTTGCCGGTCTGCCAGAACAGCCACTCCATCGCTTCCTTCCGGCCCAAGGGGTCGGAAGGCATGAAGCGGCCTGTCTTGTCGGCCAGATACCACAGGATCGCGCCGGACTCGAAGACCGGCACGGGATCGCCGGCAACGTCATGATCCACGATCGCCGGCATCTTCGCATTCGGGTTGATGGCAAGAAACTGCGGTGTGAATTGTGCGCCGTGGAAGATGTCGAGGAAGTGCGCGGTATAGGGCAGCCCGCATTCCTCGAGCATGATGGAGACTTTCCAGCCGTTCGGGGTGGGCGCGTAGTAAAGGTCGATCATCGATATCTCGTTTTCAGGCGTTGCCACGCGCTTCGCGCCAGAGGCCGAGCTTTTCCTGCACGGCGCGATCCGAATAGGAAAACAGCACGGATTCCTCTGCCGGTTCGTGGACCACCGGCTTCCAGGAAGGCGCGACGAAGATGTCCTGCGGTCCCCATTCGATCACGCTGTCACCGATCCGGCTCTTACCCTTTCCTTCGACGCAGACGAACACGGTGGCGTCGGTCGAACGGTAGGGCGTGGTGCCGCCTTTCGGCAGGAGCTGGATGAAGGTCGCGATGGTCGGCATGGCGAAGCCGCCGTCGAGCGGGTTGGTATAGCGCAGCTTGTAGCCGTGGCACGGATCCGGGTCGCCGCCCTTTTTCATGGCATCCAGCGTGGCACGGCTCTTTTCATACGGATAGTTGAAGATCGGCGAGACATGGCCGCCGCGCGGCGCGTCGACCGGCATCAGATTGTGGCCGAACTCGTTGTAGGATTGGCCGGTCTGACGTGTGATCTTCTGCGCATCATCGTCCATGCCCTCGGCGAAAGAGGCGTCGAGAAAGGATACCAGGGGGATGTCGAGACCATCGAGCCAGAACATGGGCTTGTCGGTCTCATTGCCGTGGTCGTGCCAGGCCATCTGCGGCGTGATGACGAAGTCGCCATAGTTCATCACCGTCTTCTCGCCGTTTACCGCCGTGTGTGCGCCGGAGCCTTCGAGCACGAAGCGCAGCGCTGATTGTGTGTGGCGATGGGCCGGCGCAACCTCGCCGGGGAGCACGAGCTGGACTCCCGCATAAAGCGACGTGGTGACCTTCGATTCCCCGCGAAGTCCCGGATTTTCTAGGATCAGGACGCGGCGCTCGGCTTCCTTCGCGGTGATCAGACCGCCGGCCTCCATCATCGCGTCCCGGATTTCGGCGAACCTCCATCCAACTGCCTGGCACTTCGACTTCGGTTCCGGCGTGACGAGCGCACCGAGCACGGTCCAGAGCGGCGTCATGTTCTGCTTGTCGATCTTGTCGTAGAAGGCGCGTCTTTCGGGTGTGTCCTGCGGAGCCTGATGCATGGCGGGCGTCCTTGTTCAGCGTTTCGATAGGGCCTGGCGGTCGAGCTTCCCGGTGCCGGTTTTCGGCAATTCGTCGAGATAGTCGACCAATCGAGGATATTTGTAGGGCAGAAGCTTGCGTTTGACGAAATCCTGCAGCGCCTTGGTTTCGTCCGCATCCGGATTGAAACCCTCGCGCAACCTGACAAACGCACGCAGCGTCATGCGCTTGTCCTCCATCTGGTGGGCGAGCACGGCACATTCGTGAACATGAGGATGCTCGGCCAGGCAGCGTTCGACCTCGAGCGGCCACACCCACTGGCCGGATACCTTGATGAGGTCGTCGGCGCGGCCTTGAAAGAAGTAGAACCCGTCGCGCTCGACAAAGCGGTCTCCCGTGTAAAGCCAATCGCCGCGCATCGTCTCGGCGGTCTTGTCCGGGCGGTTCCAGTAAAGCGGCGCGGAAGAGTGCCCGCGCACCCACATGACGCCTTCCTCGCCGGCTGAAATTTCCTTGCCGTCATTGTCGCGCAGGACGATCTCGTAGCCTGGAACGCGCCGGCCGGCCGAGCCCAGCCGCTTGTCCGATCGCGTGTTGGAAACATAGATGTGCAGAACCTCCGTGGAGCCCAGGCCCTCCATGATCTCAAGGCCGGTCAGGCTTTTCCACTGGCCGAAGATTTCCTCCGACAGAGTTTCTGCCGCGGAGACCGAAAGCCGGATGGAGGAAAGGTCGCGGGTCTTGGCGGCGGGATCGCGGCAAAGGGCGGTGTAGAGGGTCGGCAGGCCGAAAAAGACCGTCGGTCGGAACCGTTCCACGGTTTCAAGGATCCGGTCCGGCTCCGGCCGTCCTGGCATCAGCAGGCTGGTGGCGCCGGCAGCGAACGGAAACGTGATGCCGTTGCCGAAGCCGTAGGCGAAGAAGAGCTTCGGCACCGAAAAACAGACATCGTCCTGCGACAGGTCCAGCAGGTGCCGGGCATAGGACTGCACCGTATAGGCCATGTCGTGCTGTAGATGTACGATCCCTTTCGGGCGGCCCGTCGACCCGGATGAATACATCCAGAAGCACATGTCGTCCGGGCCGGTGTCGGCGCAATCCAGCGTGTCCGGCATGTCATCGGTGAAGTCCGATGCCAGGATGAACGGTGCCTTGCCCGCTGAAACCTCGCCATTGGCGATGACCACCTTTTCAAGTGCCGTGCCATTCATCGCTTCGCCGCTGAATACGGCCGCGAGATCGTGATCGCAGACTGCGACGCGCGCTCCGGTGTCGGCCAGGAAGAAGTTCAGCAGATCGGGTGTGGTCAGCGTGTTGAGGAGGACGGGCACGAAGCCGGCCCGCACCGCCCCGAAAAAGGCCGCGACGAAGGCCGGTGTATCGTCGAGAAAGAAGGCGATGCGGTCGCCTCGCTTCAGTCCCTCGGCGGCAAAGGCGTTGCCCCAGCGCGCGGCCTCGGCACACAACGCGCGATAGGTGCGCTCGCCTGCCGGCCCGGTTACCGCGAGCTTGTCGGGATTACGGGCGAGATTGTCGAACAGTATCGCACTCGCATTGGAGTGCGCGGCCTTGTCGAAGCCGATTTCGGCGGCGCCTGCGGTTTCGCCGACATGGTCGATGATCCTTGCGTCCGATGCTTCGGGCAGGTCCGCCGTCATGTCGCGCTCCGCAGCTTGTGTGTTTCGTAGGCGGCCATGAAATCCGGCGCCAGCCCGCGCAGCCGGTCCATGTCGACGCGTCCTGACCGGGTGATGTAATCGAAGCCGAAATCAAGCGGCTCGAGGCTCATCTTTTCCGGGAAATGATCGTACCAGAGCGCGGAGGTGTTCGCGGCATCAACGATCTTCCGGGCGATCGGCATACGGTCACGCGCGAAAGCCGCAAGCGCTGCGGCAAGGTCCTGACTGTCCCGAAGCGCACGGGCAAGGGCGATCGCATCTTCCATCGCAAGGCGCGTGCCCGAGCCTATGGAGAAATGCGCCGTGTGCGCCGCGTCTCCGAGAATGACCCTGTTGCCTGCGACCCAACCGCTGCACCAGAGCTTGGGAAACCGGCGCCATGCGGATTTGTTGGTGATCAGTGGTGCGCCCTCAAGTGCGTCGGCGAAGATTTCCTCGCAGATGCGCGCCGACGCGTCCTCGTCCATGGCATCGAAACCATATGCATCGTAGGTCGCGGCGTCGCATTCCACGATGAAGGTGCTCTTGCCCGGTGCGTAGCGATAGTGATGGGCGTTGAACGTGCCCTTGCCGGTTTCGACGAAGGTCTGCGTCAGCGTGTCGAATGCGCGGTTCGTGCCGAACCAGGCGAACCGGTTCTGGAAGTGATCGAGCGCGGGGGAAAAGGCGTCTTCCTGCGTGCGGCGGACGAGCGAGTTGAGCCCATCGGCGCCGATGACGAGATCGGCGCCCATTGACGCGAGGTCAGCGACCGGCTTGCTGAAGCGCAGTTCCACGCCGGTATCGGCCGCCCGCTTCTGCAGAAGCTGGAGCAGTTGCAGGCGTCCGATCGCGGCAAAGCCTATGCCGTCGATCGTCACGCGCTCGCCCTTGAGAACGAGCGTCATGTTGCGCCAGCGCTCCATATGCGGCGTTATGAGATCATGGGTGGCCGGGTCGTCCGCCTTGAGGAAGTCGAGTGCCTGATCGGAAAAGACAACGCCGAAACCAAAGGTCGCATCGAGCGGATTTTGCTCATGCACCGTGACACGCGCCGAAGGCATGGCGCTCTTGATCAGCGTTGCGGCGTAGAGGCCCGCCGGCCCACCGCCAATCACGTCCACCGCCGAAAGATTCACCAAATCCCTCCTCCCTAGACCGGCCATCAAGCTTGACAGAAAGCGTAACGAACGTTTGCATATGATGCAAACATTTTTACCCAAAGGAAAAATGAATGAACGATTCCCTATTCGAGCATGTCGTGCCGGTGAGCTTCGGCCATTGCGATCCTGCCGGAATCGTCTTCTATCCCAACTTCTTTCGCTGGTTCGATGCAGGATTTCATGCCTTCCTCGCCCATCGTAGCTGCCCGCAATCGGTTCTGGCCGAGAAGCTCGGGACGATCGGTCCGGGGCTGATCGATGTCGGCGCCACCTTTCGTTCGCCGGTCACGCATGGCGACGAACTGCGTCTTTCCGTGCAGGTGGAAGCGTGGCGCACGCGCAGTTTTCGCGTCGCCTATCGCGGCATGGTGGGGCAAAGGTTGGCGCTGGAAGGCTTCGAAGTGCGCGGGCTCTTCATGCGCGAGGATGATCGCCTCGTTGCCGCTCCGGTCGCGCCGTTGAGGGCGATGGTCGAGGGAGGTGCGAATGGCTGACGACATACCCCGGCAAGCCGAGGCGCAGGGCGGAATCCAGTCGCTCGACGCCGCATTGCGTGTATTGATGGCGATGGCGAACATGGAAGGTGCGGTGGGGGTCTCCGATCTTGCCCGTGCGTGTGGCATGCCGGTCAGCAAGACGCATCGGTATCTTGCCTCGTTCATTCATGCCGGGCTCGTCTGTCAGGCCGGGCGATCGGGGCGCTACGATCTCGGGCCGCGCGCCATCGAGATCGGACTGGCCGCGCTGAGCAGGCATGATTTCGTCAACGCCGCGTCGGACGATCTGCATCGGTTGACAGTAGAGACCGGGCTGACAGCGCTCCTTTGCGTCTGGGGCAATTCCGGACCCACCGTCGTGCGCTGGGAGCGTGCGGCATCGTTCATTGCCACCTCGCTCGGTCTCGGGACGACCCTGCCGCTTTTGACCTCCGCGACCGGCCGGATATGCCTAGCCTATCTGCCGGGCGCGGTCACGGGGGCGCTTCTGGACGAAGAACTGGCGCGCGGACTGGCCAGCCCGCAGATTTTCCACGATCTGGAATTAAACCAGGCTGACGTCGCGCGGTTGGCGGCGGACGTGCGCGATCAAGGATATGCCACGGTGGATGGCCGGTTCATTCCCGGTCTCGTGGCCCTCGCAGCGCCGATCCTCGATTGGCAAGGTGAGGCGCAGGCCGTGGTGACGCTGATCGGGGCCGATCCGCGCCTGATCGAACCGGGTGCCGCGCAGATCGGCTCGTTGAAGGAATTCTGCGCCAGCCATTCGATCGTCTCGGTCAGCCGTTGAGAGGTGTCAGGCGCCATATCGTTTTTTGTCACTGGTAATCGCCGGGTTGCGCCTCTAAGTATCGCAGACGCCAAATTGCACGAGGCCGGAACTTCCGGACAGCGAATTGACCATGCAAGGCCAAGCGGACGACGATTCGGGCTCAAACGATGAGGAGCCTCCAAGTCCGCGTTTCAAGCGACGGCGGGGGCGCAAGGTCCGCCGACTGCATTTTTCCGAGATTCTGGCGGACCTCGCCAATGACGAAGACCGCGAGCGCATATCCGTCGGCGATCTTCTGATCGCCATGGGGGATCGTGCCTTCGGCGCATTGATGCTGGTGTTTGCATTGCCGAACGTGATCCCGACGCCGCCGGGCACATCGGCCATTCTTGGAGCGCCGCTCGTTTTTCTCGCGGCGCAGATGATGTTCGGTCAAAGACCGTGGCTTCCGAAGGTCATTGCGGCCCGGTCCATGACGCGGGTCGATTTCGCCGCTCTCGTTGACCGGCTCGGGCCGTGGCTCGCGCGAGCGGAAAAGCTGCTCAAGCCGCGCCTTTCCGCACTCACCGTCCAACCAGCGGAAAACGTGATCGGGCTGCTGTGCCTGATCATGGCGATCATCCTCGTTTTGCCGATTCCACTCGGGAACATCCTGCCGGCTCTTGCCATCAGCATGTTTGCCTTCGCCATCCTCGAGCGTGACGGCGTATGGGTCATCCTCGGCACGAGCGTCTTCGCGCTGACGCTGTTTGTCGTTGGCGGGGTCGTCTACGCGCTTTTCAAGGCAGCCGTCTTTCTCTTCAACAAATCGTTCGAATAACCAGTTCTTCCAACGGAATCGCCGTCATGATCTTCGAATGGATGTCCGATCCCGCAGCCTGGGCAGGACTTGCGACTCTCGTCCTGCTTGAGATCGTGCTGGGTATCGACAACCTCGTCTTTATCGCGATCCTCGCCGACAAGCTGCCGGAGCACCAGCGCAACAGGGCCCGCATCATCGGGCTCTCGCTCGCGCTCCTCATGCGACTGGTGCTGCTCGCCTCGATCGCCTGGATCGTCACCCTGACGCAGCCGCTCTTCACCGTGGCTGGACTGAGTTTTTCGGGCCGCGATCTCATCATGTTGTTCGGCGGCCTGTTCCTTCTGTTCAAGGGGACGATGGAATTGCATGAGCGTCTCGAAGGAGCGGCGGGTCAGCAGCAGCGCAAGGTCGCCAATGCCGTGTTCTGGCAAGTGATCGTCCAGATCGTCGTGCTCGACGCGGTGTTCTCGCTCGACAGCGTCATCACGGCTGTCGGCATGGTTGAGGAACTTTCCATCATGATGATCGCGGTCATCATCGCCATCGGCGTCATGATGATTTCGTCCAGGCCGCTGATGGCGTTCGTATCGAAACACCCGACGGTGGTTATCCTCTGTCTTGGCTTCCTGATGATGATCGGCTTTTCGCTGGTCGTCGAAGGCTTCGGTTTCCACATCCCGAAGGGCTATCTCTATGCGGCGATCGGCTTCTCGATCCTGATTGAAGCCTTTAACCAGATCGGCCGCAGAAACCGCGAGAAGCTGGTTCAGAAGGGGGATCTTCGCAGCCGGACCGCCGATGCGGTGCTCGCCCTTCTGGGTGGACGCAGCCGTCAGGCCGGGCTGGGGGAAACGGCCGATGTGATCGCCGAACAGGCGCGCGAGGCTGAGGTCTTCGCGCCCGAGGAGAAGGAGATGATCCAGGGCGTCCTTACGCTTGGCGGGCGGCCGGTCAAATCGATCATGACGCCGCGGACCGAAATCGATTGGCTGGACATATCGGCCTCCGCAGATGATTTGCGCCAGAAGATTCTTGAAATGCGCCATTCGCGCTTTCCGCTGGCTCGCGGTGGTCTCGACGATTTCATCGGTGTTGCTTTCACCAAGGACCTTCTGCGCGACCTGCTCGAAGAGGGTGTCATCAATGTCGACCGGTCGGTGCGCCAACCGTTGGTGGTGCATGAGAGCGCGAACGTTCTCAGGCTGATGGAGCAGTTGCGGCGCTCGCCGCTTCAGATGGCGCTCGTGTTGGACGAGTACGGCTCTCTGGAGGGGCTGGCCACGCCCATCGACATATTGGAAGCGATTGCCGGCGACTTTCCCGAAGAGGGTGAGGAAGAGGAGACCGTGGAGCGCGGCGAGGACGGCAGTTGGGTGGTCGACGGCTGGATCGATATCCGGCGTGTTTCTCACCTGATCGGGACGGATCTGGTGGACGCGACGGACCGCTATTCGACCCTTGCCGGCTTTCTTCTTTGGCAACTCGGCCATCTGCCGGAAGCCGGGGAGCGGGTGACGCTCGGCGACCTGATCTTCGAGGTGGTCACGATGGACGGCCGGAATATTGGAAAAGTCCGGATCGGTGAGACGTCGCTGCAAGATCCGGCCGTCGAATGAGGCCGGCGGCTGGATGAGACACTTCTTCCGAAATCGCTGGGATGGCACAATACCGCTCGCCACGCTCTTGTGGCGGGACATGGTGATCGTCGCGAGCCTCATCAATCTCGCGTTCTTCGGCGGCGCCATTGTTGCGCTGGAGATGGGCGCACCGATCGCCTTGGCCGTCCTCTTCTTCGCAGCGCCGATTCCATACAACATCTTTCTTTGGGGCGCGCTGTGGCGCACGAGCGCCCGCACAGGCGGTGCCGCGGCAGCCGGGGCGCGGCTGATCGCGACGCTCTGGCTGTTTCTGGCGATCCTGATCTAGAGCGGGTCTACCGCGCCACGGTGAGCGGCAGGTCGATCTTCTGCCAGTCTTCCCGCGTCGCGCCGGGGTAGCAGACAATCACCGCACTCCACGCCGTCCATTCGGCACAGGTGCCGTCGGCAAGGCCCGTTCGCACCGCAGGCTCAAGGGGCACATCTGCCTGCCTTGCGAAGGAGACATGCAGAGTGCCCTCCTGCAAGGGGTCTTCTCCGGGGCCGCTGCAGTCCGCATCGGTGCGCGCCAGATACCCGTTGTCGATGGAAGCGCCAGCCTCGGCGGCGACCATCTGGAAGTAGAGATACTTCATGTTCTCGACGGCGGGCGCGCAGCCATAGGCCGGGGAAAGCGAAACCTTGCGGAATCCGAACCCGGCGTCTTGCCACTGGGCGAAATCAAAACGGTCTTCGGCATGCGCCCTATGGGTGATGTGTGCTAGCGGCTGCTTAGCATCGATCGCTTGGACCGCAATGCAAGCAAGAACAAAGATTGCGGTCGCGCGCGTACTTTGGCTGAGGATCGCCGCTAGGGAGGTGAAAGCGACAACGTAACCCACCGGCCAGAAAAAGCGCCCCGAGGCGCGGAAGATGCCGGCGATCAAGTCTTGCCCCGGAAGCATTGCATACATGAACCAACGATCCTGAGCCAGGAAAACCTGGTTAGAGATGGCAAACAGCGTCATTACGACAAGGCCGGCGACGAGCAACCAATGACGCTTTAGCGTGCCAAGCAAATAGGGCAGAGCTAGCAACGAACCCGTGGCGACAAGGGCAAGCCCGCCGAGACCGAAATAGGCCATACCCTCGTACTGGCCGCCCGTTGCATCAAACGGACCACAAGGCACGAGTCTGCCCGCGCAAAACGGCGCAAGCAGATTCATCGAAAAATGTGCATAGCCGTCGGCCTGCGTGCCGGCCGCGTTTGCATAGCCGAGAGCACCGGCGGCCAGCGCTAGGCCGGCTACTGCGCAAAGGCCAATCCCAAGCGTGCGCAATGGATGCGGATCGCATAAAATTCTGCGTCCAAAATCGGCGAGGAAGAAGGCGAACGACATCGCGAAGAGGTAGGGGTGTATTAGGAGGGCGGTAAGCGACAGCAGAGAGAACACGATGGCGCTGCGGCCTAATGCCCAACCGTCCGATGCACGAAAATAACAGCCAATGGCAAGAAGGAGAACCGCATGGGTCAGCAGAGCGGTATGGTTCATCCGGTCAAGCCATGCAGGCCAGAGTAATGCGAGCGCCGCTGCCGCGACCGCTGCCAAAAGGTCGCGACAGCCGAGAGAGCGGATAAGGAATACCGCACCACACCCTTGCCCGATCCACGCGAACAATTGCCAGATTCCAATATAGTGGAAGTCGTCGGGCAGCAGCGGTGCAAAGGGCTTCATGATGAGCGCCATCAGCGGAATACTGTCGGTGAGGATAATGCTGCTTCCTTCAGGCGGGTCGATAAGCTTTGTCGTCAACAGGGGAAAGCGCCATGCATCGGCTGCGAAGAGGAGCCAGCCGCTGACGTGCTGCGGAGCATCGCCAACCTGGAAGAATTCACCGTCGCCCAGGATGAAAGTGAAAGGATGAACCGCCAGAAAAAGGGCAAGCGCCATAAGCGCTGACAGCCCATAGGCGGGCATTCGACCCAAGCACGTTGTGCACCGATTCTCAGCCACGCGTTGCATCATGCTGCGGTTTCACGCGAAAGACCCAGAGGCGGGAAGCAACGAAGGTGATGACCGGAACGGTGAAGACCGCGATGGCTAGCGCTGCAGGTCCCGGCAGAACATCGATGCTGGTCAGCGCGACGAGAATGGCCTGGCCGATCAGAAACCCCGAAAAGGCGGTGAGAAAAAATCGTGGCAGGCGCTGCGCATGGCGGCGCTCGCTCGGGTCGAGGCGGAAGGTCAGATGGAGGTGGCCGAAATAGGACACGAAGAAAGCCGCCCCGAACCCGAAAGGATTGGCGTAGGCGATCGGCATCATCAGCGACAGCGCGAGTGCCGTGAGATAGTGCACGAGCGTTGCCGCGACGCCGACGCCGGCGAAGGTGGAAATCTGGCGCAGGAATGCGAAAAGCCTGTCAGTGGTGCTCATGACGGGGATCCTGCTCGTCGAGGCCGTGAAGACGCGAGGCCAGATAGACCGGCCGCCGCTTCACCTCCGAATAGACCCTGCCGAGATATTCGCCAATGATGCCGAGGCCCACAAGCTGGACGCCGCCAAGGAAGAGCACCGCCGTGAGTGAGGATGCGTAGCCGGGCACCTCGACCCCCATGATCAGGGTCTGGGCGATGATAAAGGCGCCGTAGATGAAGGAAATGAAGGCGATGAACATACCGAAATAGGTCCACACGCGCAGCGGGACGGTCGAGAAGGATGTGATGCCGTCAAGTGCGAAGTTCCACAGCCGCCAATAGTTGAACTTGGTCGCGCCGTGTTCGCGGCTTGGACGCTCATAGTCGATGACGGCGGTTGGAAATCCGACCCAGGCAAAAAGACCCTTCATGAAGCGCACCCGTTCGGGAAGCAGCTTCATTGCCTCGACGACCCGTCTGTCCATCAGCCGGAAGTCACCGACATCCGGGGGGATCTTGGAGTGGCTGATGCGATTGAAGAAGCGATAGAACTGTCCGGCCGTCAGCCGCTTCAGCGCCGTATCGTCTTCCCGTGTGCGACGGCGGCCACAGACGACGTCATAGCCTTCGCGCCAGCGCTCGACCATCGGCGCCAGCAGGTTCGGCGGATCTTGCAGGTCCACGTCCATCACGACGATCATGTCGCCGGTGGCATGGTCGAGACCCGCGGTCATCGCAGCCTCCTTGCCGAAGTTCCGGGTAAGATCGACGATCTTGATGCGCGGGTCGCCAGCGCGCAGCGCAACGAGCACGGACAAGGTGTCGTCGCTGCTGCCATCGTTGGAAAAGACGATCTCCCAATCGAGGCCGAGCGCATCGAGGTAGGGCGCCACGGTTTTGCAGAAATGCGGTGCGGCCTCTTCCTCGTTGAAGACGGGAACAACCACCGAGATGCGGGCCTGACGATCAATGATCCTCGGCGTGAGGTCTGGACGGGACATGGTCATTCAGGTCTCTGCTAAGAACGCACTTTCAGCCGGGCGTCAGTCACGCCGAAGCGATCCGGGCCGATCGATCCTTTTTGTCCCTTGTAAAGGGTGTCTCGCAAGGATGAAAGCATCGGCGATCTTACGAGGCATCGAGGCGACATTGCGTTCGCGCGGATTGGGCAGCCGGCCCTCAAGCGCATAAGGCAGCATAGATGGCCCAATCGGGTTATTTGATGACGTCTGTTGTTCGATCATACTGCCGAATATCGATGATACGAGACGGTGCCTCGACGAAAATCCGGAAATTCCCGGCCCTGTCGTTGAGGCCCAGGTGCCGCTTTGAATATTAATCGTATGTATACCGTAATTATACTTATATGAGATGTTTTCATGCAATTCTTGGTTGATGCGGAACCTTCCACTTGTCGCATTCTTGTATTCCCGGATAGCGATAGGATGCGGCTGCAACGGGTCAAGGCGGCACTGATCACCGCGGTCGAGCGGGTCCATGGTCGCCTTGATGAGACGCCTGGGAGTTTCCTGCTTGCGATCGACGGCACAGAAGCGAGGTTGTGGATCGACACTCATACATTCGTCGAGATTGGCGAGGAGCCTCGATACCAGTTCCAACTCGGGACCGTGGAGGGCGCCGCGCCGCTTCTGGCAACCAGCAGCGAAACGACGCTGGGCATGGTTCTCTTCCACTACGCCAACGCGGTCATCGAGGCCGCAAGCAGCCGGTCGGTTTAGCGTCGCCGTCCTTCCTGGTCCGTGGCCCTTCCGCAGCCTTATGCACCGCGGCGCCGTTTCAGCGGCGTGCCCGGACCTCTTGAGCGAATCCGAAAACTCGTCAATATGGTTGTATGACCGGTTGCGTCACAACCATGAATGAGCCTGTGTCATTTGTATTCCAGAAAGGCAACGGACCACATGCTGGAAATTCACAACGAGGAAATCTTGTACTCGGACGTGCGGGAGATCATCGACGACGTCTATGATCCCGATCGCAGGGAGATCGATTGGGCTGCCATCTGCTCAAAGGTCAGCGAACGCGACGAGGATTTCGACGTCTTCTTCTATGAGCGGAACCGTCTCTCCCGCTCCGTCGACAACATCATCAGTAATATCGACGCCCGTTACCTCGAAACGTACAAGTCCAGATATGTGAATGCCAATCCTTTCCTCAAGAAACTGGACAATTCCGGCGGGGTTTATCGGGCGACCCGGCTGTTGTCCCCAGTCGAACTGGGGCGTTCGGAGTTCGTGACGGAATGGTTTCTGCCGCAGGGCTACCGCGAGGCCGTCATGAGCTACTTCGGCGACGACGCCATCATGCAACAGCTATTCGCGCTGAAACTGCGGACCGACGACGATAAGGTCGTTCGCCGTGCGCAGGCGCTTTTGACGGCACTCTATCCGCATTTCCGGCGTGCCTCGACGCTGAAGGCCCGGTTGCGATTGCTGGAGAACGAGCGGCGCACATTCTTCAGCGAGACATACAGCTTCGTTTTCGGGAAGGACTGCAGGGAGCGCGGCGAGGCCGTCGATGGCTGGGTGCAGTCGATCGCCTATGACGGCGCCACGCTGCGCTTCGAACGCCAGGACGGCCGGGGCATCGCGACGATGTCATCCGACCAGATCGCGGCTGCGGCACGGTCGTCGATCGCCACGCCCCTGTCGACCGAGAATGGTCGCATCGTTGCATGTTTCATCATGCCTTCGCAAATGGAGGACGGTTTCGTCGTCAACGTCATCGACACGGAGAGCAAGCCCATGTGGTTCTCCGATTTCTTCTGGCAGCGCAGCGTTTCCAAGTCAGAGTATGGCGTGCTCGCCGCCTATTGCCTCGGCATGTCGATCAAGAACATCGCGGATATCCGGCAGCGTTCGGCGGAAACGGTGAAGCGGCAGTTGAAGAACGCGATGGCAAAGATCGGCGTCACCAAACAGGAGGATGCGGTGCGCGCATTCTTCAAGCTCATGCTGAAGGATGAGCAGCTTCTGGCCAGCACCATGAGCGACACGGGCGGCTGATACGCGACTGCGCCGTCAATTGTCGCGAACCGCCGCTTCAAGACGCAAAAGATGGCGGTGGATCGCCTTCAAGGACGGCTGCGGGACTTGCCGATCGTCGGGTGCGGCCTGTTCTGTGGCCGTCACGCAGTCTTCGAAAACGCGCGCCACGAGAATGCGTCCTTCAGTGTCCTTTTCCTCGATGCGAATGAACATCGCGACGACCAACAGTTCCAGGGCCGAGAGTGCGTCTTCGATCTCGGTAGGTGCGATTGTATGGTCTTTGCGTCCCAGCAATGTCCGTTCCCGGCTTCCGTCAGGTGCTTGCAGAATTGAAGTGGGAGCGGCCAGGGGCAATGGTCCGCTCCCACCTTTGTCGGCTTCTCCGATCGTCAGCTGATGAAGATGAAGGAACCGATTTCGTCCTGGGTGTTCATGACGTTCTCGTTGGATTCGGAGATGCTCGCGAGGACCTGCCCGCGTGAGACACCTCTGTCTTCCAGTTCGCCAACCCAGAAGTCCTGGTCTGCGCTGTTGGCGTCGCGGCCCAGGATGTTTTCGTAAAGAACCTCGACGAAAGCCTCGTTGGAGAGCGAGTCGTTATCGCCAAAGTTCTGCCGGAACTCGTCGGAATTGACGAAACCCTGGCCGATCCGGTCGAGGCCCACGCCGACGTCAACCTGCTCGATCCAGAAATCGAGACCGGGTGCGTCGGGCATGCGGTCGAGCGCGGCCGAATACAGGCGGTAGGCGATGCCGGCATTTTCGCCGACCCCGACATCGAGGTGCAGCGTTCCGTCGCTGAATTCGATGCGCTCGACGCTCTGCATGTAGTCGATCACCTCGCCATCATTGAGGAAGATCGAATCGGAGCCGATGTCGACGTCGAACTCTGTTGACGCGCGCCCTTCATAGATCGCCGTGTCGAGTTCGCCCGCACCCGCGACGAAGGTGGATTCCTCGCCGATCGTGAAGGTATCGCGCCCGCTCGTCCCGATCAGCTGCGTGTCGTATTCGTCGGGATCTGTCGGGCCGGCAGGCTCCGGATCGGAATTGTTCTCGCCGAGCAGCAGATCCAGCACATCGTCGAGCAGGTTCTGGTCATCGTCGCCGATGATCGGCGACACCAGGTCTCGCACGAGGCCGGGGTCGCCGGGGCTGTCGAGGAGGTCGCTGACGAGGCCATCCGTGCCAACGCCACCGACATCGAGACCTGACAGGAGTTGCTCGAGAACGCCTTCGTCAGCCGTGCCGCTGCCGACTGCGCCGAGAAGACCTTCGCCGTTCAGCAAGTCTTCAACGGCCAGGTCGTCGCCGAGGATGCCGTCAAGATCGACCACATCGCCAAGGATCGGCAGGTCACCCAGAAGCCCGTCGCCGCCACCGCCCAGTATCGGGTCGAGAACGCCGTCGAGATCAAGGATCAGGCCATCACCGCTACCGAGAAGGCCGTCAAGTGCGCCGCCACCCAGGAGGCCGTCATCGCCGCCGAGAAGCCCGCCGTCGCCGCCGAGAAGCCCGCCGTCGCCGCCGCCGAGAAGTCCGCCGTCGCCACCAAGGCCGAGTACGCTGTTTGGAGTTCGATTTTCTGTTGCCACATTCATTCTCCCTACTGCCTCAGAATGTCGTCAAAATAAGACTGCGGCAGGGGATTCGATCAATAACCCGATTGGGTTACAACATATTGAAAACAAACGATTAATAGACGCACTGACGTGGTCCGGAAAGATGCGAAAGGGCTGTACGGAAGGACAACCTGAAATAGCATAAGCTGTTCTATAATATAACTTTTTGGTGTGTTTTTGTGGCGTTGCAACCCGTTAGCGCAGCTGGAATTGGGCGTGGCTGGCTGTCAGAATTTCGCTCAGGCGCCCCAATTTTTAAGCTGCTTGCACCTGAGGGCGCGGTTAACGATGTCGGATGCATGCGCCAAAAATGTCACGGGATTAGGCGGTCTTAGGGCTGAAATCGGGTTCAGTCGAACGAGCCGTCGTGATCGATCCGCGAATATCTCGCCTCAAGGATGCTCTCGACCCTGCGATTCGCTGTGCCAGATCAATGCGGACGCGAAGGTCTGTGTCAGAATGGCCCGCTAGGCGGGGCGGCCGACGATCCGGTCCATCGCGCCGATGGCGACCGCATATCCTTCCGGTCCCAGCCCGGCGATAACCGCCGTCGCGATCTTCGACACGAGCGAGTGGTGATAAATCGCCTCGCGCCGGTGGATATTGGAAATGTGCAATTCGATGATCGGGCAGGGCGCCATCTTCAGCGCGTCCAGAATGGCGATCGACGTGAAGGTGTAGGCTGCCGGATTGATGACGATGCCGGCTGCCTTGTCGTCGATCGCGTCGTGAATGAAACCGATGATTTCATGTTCGGCGTTCGATTGACGAAAGACGATGGCGCGATCGCCGGCTGCCTCGCGGCACATCGTCTCGATATCGGCAAGCGACGTATGTCCGTAGATTTCCGGTTCGCGGGTGCCGAGCCGATTGAGGTTCGGTCCATTCAGGATGTGAAACGCAGCAGCCATTCGAGACGCCTTTGCAATTTAGCCGCCATAGCCGAAGAGGCGCGGCAGGAAGAGGACGATGCCCGGCACGAAGGTGATCACCATCAGTGCGGTGAGCATGGCGAACAGGAACGGGAGGACATCCCGCACGATCGCCCGCAACGGCGCACCGGAAATGTTGGTCATGATGAAGAGAAGCAAGCCGTAGGGCGGCGTTATGAGGCCGAGCATGATGTTGACGACGACGACGATGCCGAAATGGACCATATCGATGCCAAGCGCTTGAGCGGTTGGGATAAGGACCGGAACGATGATCAGGAGGATCGTCGTGCCTTCGAGCAGACAGCCGAGGATCAGCAGCACGATGTTGACGAGGATCAGGAAGCCGATCGGCGACAGATCGAAACTCTGCAGATAGGCGGCCAGCGCATTGGGGATGTTCTCGACCGTCACGACGTAGTTGAAGACCAGGGCGCCGGCGATCAGCATGCCGATCGACGCTGTCGTGCGGGCACTGGCGAGAACGGAGTGGTAGATGCTGGACAGGGTAAGGTCGCGGTAGAGCAGCCCGGAAATGAGCAGCGCGTAGGCTGCAGCCACGGCAGCCGCCTCGGTCGGGGTCATGACGCCGCTGTAGATGCCGCCGAGCAGCACCACCGGCATCATCAGGGCGGGAAATGCGCGCAGCGTGATGCGCGGCAGTTGTCGCAGCGGCACCGGCTTTTCAACCGGAAAATTGCGCTTTCGCGCCGTGTAGGCGATCAGCGCCATCTGCGCCGCGCCCATCAGCGCTCCGGGTATCATGCCGGCAAGGAAAAGGTAGCCTATCGAAGCGTCGGAAACGAGCGCGTAGATGACGACTGGAATGGAAGGGGGGATGATCGGTCCGATCACCGAGGAGGCCGCGGTGAGGGCCGCCGCGTAGCTGGCGGGATACTTCCCGTCGCTGGTCATCATCTTCTGCATCATCTTGCCCGTGCCCGCGGCATCGGCGATCGCGGAGCCGGACATGCCGGCGAAGATGATGCTCTGCAGAACGTTGACCTGGGCAAGCCCGCCCCGAAAGCGCCCGACGATGGCGTCGCAGAAACGCAAGAGCCGTTCGGTCATGCTGCCGGAGTTCATCAACTCGGCCGCCAGGATGAAGAGCGGCACGGCGAGCAGGATGTAGCTCGTGAACATGCCGTTCAAAAGCTGTTCGGCCGCGGTCCCCATGTCGAGGCCGGCCGTGTAGAGATAAAGAATGGAGGAGGCGATCATGGCGTGACCGATCGGCAAGCCCAGCAGGCTGAGGACGACGATCGACACCACGGAGAGTGTGAAGGGGTCCGCCAGGTTCATACGCCGGAACTCGCCTTGGTCGGGTCGAAATCTTCCGGCTCAGGCCCGGTGATGGCTGCCCAGAGGATCCACAGATAGCGCAGTATGATGGCGACAGCGAAGATCACGTAGATCGAGAACAGCGCATCGAAACGGATTTTCAGATAGGCTGTCGACTGGACCTTCATGAAGGTGACGTAGTCGACGACGGCAGGCAGCGAGAAGGTGTAGATCGCCAGAAGCGCAAGGGAGAAGACGACGGCCAGGATGCGGCGCGCCTTGGACGATACCGCGCCGTAGACGATGTCGAAGCGAATTTCCTCGCGTTCGGTAACGACGAATGCCGCGCCCCACAGAACCAGCCAGAGCCACATGATGAGCGTGACTTCCGATGTCCAGCCGATCGGAAGATTGAGGACGTATCGGAAGACGATCTGCGCCATGAAGGCGAGGAACATGACGGCCAGCATCAGCGCTGCGACATTTTCCGCGCGGCGCCGCAGCCAGCCGCCGATTTTGGCAAAGCGTGTTGGCATCGATCGTCCCTTGGCGGACCACCCGCCTGAGCTCGCTCAAGCGGCGCGGGCGCAGTTGCAAGAAATGCGGCGCCGGCAAAGACGGCGCCGCGATGGCTTGTCGTTTTACCTTAAAGACCGTTGATGCGGTCGAGCATCCCTTCGGGCCAGTCGGCCGCGAGGTCCGAATTCAGATACTGTTCCTGCGCATAGGTCCTGAACGCATCGACGTCGGGCGTATAGACCTCAAGGCCCTCTTCCTCGAAGAACGCGACCAGTTCCTCTTCCTGGGCAAGATGCTGTTCGGTGCTCCAGGCGATGGCTTCATCGGCAGCGCTCTGGACGGCTTCCTGTTGCTCCGGAGAAAGTTCGGCCCATGTGTCGAGCGAGATGGTCAGCAGGTCATAGCCGACAAGATGCGATGTCAGCGCGATCTGGGACATGACCTCGTAGAACTTCATGTTCTGAACGTTCGGCAGCGGGTTGTCCTGGCCGTCGATGGCCCCGGTCTGCAGTGCGGTGTAGGTCTCGGCGTAGGCGACCGCGGTCGGATTGGCGCCGAGCGCCTGGCCAAGGAACTGCCAGGCCTCGCCAGGCGGCATCCTGAGCTTGATGCCGGCCATGTCTTCGGGCGTGTCGATCTTCTCCTCGGTGGCGAGCCCGACCTGGCGTGAGCCGAAATAGGTCGGACCGAGAATCTTCACGTTGAGCTGGTCTTCGACCATCTGCTTCATTTCGGCGCCGGCTTCGCTGTCGAAGAAGGTCTGAAGGTGGGCGGCATCGCGGAACAGATAAGCGGATGTCAGGATCGACCAGGCGGGAATCTGGTTCGAGATATCCTGTGGGGCGATATTGCCCATCTCCAGATTGCCGCGCTGCATCGCGACGAGCTCGGTTCCCTGCTTGAAGAGATTGCCGCCGTAATAGGGCTGCAGGGCAAAGCCGTCGCCCAGAGCATCGGAAAAGCGCTGCATCATCTCGGCACGGATATCCTGCTCGGAGAAGACGGCAGAGAAGCGAAGCTCGATCGGCTCTTGCGCATTGGCCGGAGCGGTGAATGCGGTGGCCGAGGCGAGGGCGGCGAGAAGCGCGAGCCCGGTGAGGCGGCGACGTGTGACGTGGATGTTCATGGCGAATGATCCTCCCTTGATCGATGGCCGTGACGGATGGGTTCAGCAACCCGGGTGCCGTCAGTTTCCGAATTCATGCCATCCGCATCGGTGCATTTCAATAGGCATACTGATGATTGTCTGATATTTTTGATTATGTATGGTGATAGCCTGCCGCAGGCTGAAGACGTTGTGCGCCACGCCTGCTCCATGCAATAAGGTGCCCATCCATTGCGTGCGTGAGAGACACATTGAGTGCAATCATCGACTCCAGCGTCGAGACGATCGGCGAAAACGCTTATCGCCGCATGCGCAGCGACATCATATTCGGCCGCGCGCGGCCGGGCCAGAAGCTGCGACTCGACCGGTTGCGCGAGACCTACGGTGCCAGCGTTTCAACCTTGCGCGAGATATTGAATCGTCTTGCGTCAGAAGGGCTTGTGGTCGCCGAAGGCCAGCGCGGATTTGAGGTGTCGCCGGTTTCCGTCGAAAATTTGCGGGAGATTGCGGCCCTTCGCTTATTGCTGGAAAGCCACGCGCTGAAGGAATCCTTCGCAGTCGGCGACATGGAATGGGAAGGGCGCGTCGTGGCCGCGCACCACAAGCTGGCGTCGATGGAGCGGCTGATGGAGAGCGGCGAGCGCAGCCATACCGAGGACTGGAAGCGCTACGACTGGGAATTTCACCAGGCGTTGATTTCGGCCTGCGGATCGGCCGCGCTGATGGAAACGCATGCCGCGATTTTCGACAAATATCTGCGTTATCAAATGATTGCGTTAAGCTTTCGCGGCGACGTCGCGGCCCGGGAGCATCAGTTGCTCAGAGATTGTGCGCTGAAACGCGACGCAGACGCAGCCGCGCGTGTTCTAGCGGACCATGTCAATGGCGGGGTGGACCATGCTTTGGCCACAGGAACGATTTCCTGAGAAAAATATGACGAAACGAATTTCGTCATAGAAAATTGATGATCTGCGTTGATCGCGCAATCCGCTCAAGCTAAGCCTAGCGGGTATGGCCGCGTGCGCGGCTCCGCTCTTTCGGAAGGAGAACGACATGGCCGCGATCCGGCTTGGACTGATCGGAGACAATATCGCACGATCACGTTCGCCGCGTCTTCACGAGTTGGCGGGCGCGCTTGCAGGTCAGGACGTTTCCTATGAACGGCTCATACCGAGCGATATCGGCCAGGATTTCGAAAGCACCTTCGATTTCTGCATGCGTGAGGGTTTCCGCGGCATCAATGTGACCTATCCCTACAAGGAAAGGGTGGTGCGCAAGCTGACCGTGGCCGATCCGGTGATCGCGGCAATCGGCGCCTGCAACACCGTACTCTTCGAAAGCGAAGGACCGCAGGGTCACAACACCGACTACACCGGGTTTGTCCATGCGTTCCGGTCCGCCTTGGGGGACATGTCGCCAGGTATTGTCGCCATGGCCGGGGCAGGCGGGGTTGGCAAGGCCATCGGCTTCGCGCTGGCAGATCTCGGTTGCGAGAGACTCTTGCTGTACGATCTCGATGAGGCAAAGGCAGAGGCGCTGCGTGCATCCCTGCAGCCCAGCGGCATGACGGTGGCGATTGCGGACAGCATCGACGCGGCGTGCCAGCCCGCCGACGGCTTGATCAACTGTACGCCGATCGGCATGGTGGGCTATCCGGGCAGCGCGATGCCGGCGCCACTGCTCGGCGGCAAGCGGTGGGCCTTCGACGCCGTCTACACGCCGGTGGACACGCAATTCCTGATCGAGGCGGAGACGGCAGGCCTGCGCACGCTTTCCGGATATGAGCTCTTCTTTCACCAGGGCGTCGATGCGTTCAGATTGTTCACCGGCCTTGATGTGGACGAGGCGGCGTTGCGTGATGCGCTCGAAGCGACCGATCCAAACCTGAAGCAAACGGCATGAAGACATCGATCGCCACAGTCTCGATCAGCGGTGACCTGAAGGAAAAGCTGGCGGCCATCGCGGCGGCCGGTTTTGACGGTGTGGAAATCTTCGAGAACGATTTCCTGGCCTATGACGCAACGCCCGCGGAAGTCGGTCGGATGGTGCGCGACCATGGGTTGGACATCACCCTGTTTCAGCCGTTTCGCGATTTCGAGGGACTGCCGGAGCCACAGCGTCGGCGCGCGTTTGAGCGTGCGGAGCGGAAATTCGACCTGATGGGGGAAATGGGCACGGACCTGATGCTCGTCTGTTCTAGCGTGTCGCCGGTGGCGCTCGGCGGGATCGACCGCGCTGCCGCTGACTTTCGCGAGTTGGGTGAGCGGGCAGCAACGCGCGGCATCCGGGTGGGCTACGAGGCGCTTGCCTGGGGGCGGCACGTCTTCGACCACCGGGACGCCTGGGAAATCGTTCGCCGGACCGATCATCCCGCGATCGGGATCATACTCGACAGCTTTCACACTTTGGCCCGCGGCATCGATGTGGAGACGATCCGCTCGATCCCCGGTGACCGGATATTCATCGTCCAACTGGCCGACGCACCGCGCATCGATATGGACCTGCTCTATTGGAGCCGGCATTTCCGCAACATGCCGGGCGAGGGCGATCTCGACGTCGCCGGTTTCATGCGCGCCGTCGCGGCCACGGGCTACGATGGGGCGCTGTCGCTGGAGATCTTCAACGACCAGTTTCGCGGAGGTTCGCCGCGCTCGATCGCCGTCGATGGGCGGCGCTCGCTGGTCGCCCTGATGGACGCGGTGGTTCGGCGCGAGCCCGACGTGAAGATCGCCGTTCCGAAGATGCCGGACAAGGTATCGGTTTCCGGCGTCGAGTTCATCGAGTTCGCGGCGGATGAAGAGGAAGCGGCGACGCTCGGCCGGATGCTGCGCGGGCTCGGGTTTCGCCAGGTGGGCAAGCATGTTTCGAAAGAGGTCGTCCTCTGGCGGCAAGGCCCGGACAAGAGCGGAATCAACCTCATCATCAACAGCGAGCGCGAAGGCTTCGCCCATGCCTCCTATGCCGTGCACGGTACGTCAGTGTGTGCGATCGGCCTGAAGGTCGCCGATGCGGCTGCGACGGTGGCGCGCGCACGCGCGCTCGGTGCCGAACCCTTCGACCAGCCGGTCGGGCCCGGCGAGCTCAAGATACCGGCGATCCGTGGCGTCGGCGGCGGGCTCGTTCATTTTCTTGACGACAAGACCGAATTGACCGCCGTGTGGGATAAGGAATTTCGGCCCGTCGATGGCTTCGAGGCGTCGCCGGCGGATGGCCGGCTCACCGGCATCGACCATGTCGCGCAGACCATGAATTATGAGGAGATGCTGACCTGGCTGCTCTTCTACACCGCGATCTTCGACACACGGAAGACGGCGATGGTGGATGTCGTCGACCCGGCGGGCCTTGTGCGCAGCCAGGCGATCGAAAACGGCGAGGGATCCCTGCGCATCACGCTCAACGGCGCGGAGAATCGGCGCACGCTCGCCGGTCGCTTCATCGCAGAAAGCTTCGGTTCGGCCGTTCAGCATGTGGCATTCGTCACCGACGACATCTTCGCCGCGGCGCAGGCGATGCGCGACAACGGGCTTACCCCGCTGGAGATATCGCGCAACTATTACGACGATCTGGAGGCCCGATTCGGTCTGGAGCCGGATTTTTCCGACCGGCTGCGGGCGCACAACGTCCTTTATGACCGCGATGGCGACGGCGAATGTTTCCAGATTTACAGCCCAAGCTATGGTGAAGGCTTCTTCTTCGAGGTGGTGGAGCGCCGTGGGGGCTATCGCGGCTATGGCGCCGCCAACGCGCAGTTCCGCATCGCCGCGCAGAAAAGACATCTGCGCGCGCCGGGGATGCCGAGACAGTAGCGGTGTCAGCGGCTATGGTGGCCGTCATCTGATGCGCCCAATCCATTTCAATTCCTTCCTCTTTCGCGGCGAATGCTAGACCTCTTTTCCATCACCGCGCCGATCTTCCTTCTGATCGGGGTCGGCTTCGTCGCCGTGCTGAGCGGCATCGTCGCCAAGCATCAGGCGCAGGCCCTGGCTGTCTTCGTGCTCAATTTCGCGCTGCCGGCTCTGATCATCGACGCGCTTTCGACCAAGCCCTTCGACCAGCTTTTCGACGCACGCTATCTCGCCGCCTATGCGATCGGATCGCTTCTGGTTTTCGGCGCGATGTTCCTGGTCATGCGCTACGCGGTCGGGCGATCCTTGTCCCATGCCGCGATCGCCGCGCTCGGCAGTTCCGGGTCCAACAGCGGCTTCATCGGCTATCCGGTGGCGGTGCTGGTGATCGGGGAACTGGCCGCGGTAGGGCTGGCGCTCAACATGATGATCGAGAACATGGTGATCATTCCTCTCGCTCTGGCACTGGCGGAAAGCGGCCTGCAATCCGGGCAGTCGTTGGCAACGATCCTCAGGGCGACGGGGCGGCGGCTCGTGCGCAACCCGATCATCATCGCCATCGTGATCGGCATGGCGCTTTCGCTCTCGGGCGTCACGCTTCCCGGCCCGGTCGATACGGCGATCGGCATGATGGCGACGGCGTCAGCGCCCGCTGCACTCTTCGTCATCGGCGCGGCACTGGTCGGATTGCGCCTTGGCAGCATGGCGCTCGATGTCGGTCTGATCGTGGCGGCAAAACTGATCGCACACCCCCTGGCCGTCGCCTTCGGGTTCATGCTGCTTCCAGGGGTCGATCCGGATCTCGTCGTCGCAGCCGTCATTTTTGCCGGCGTGCCGATGCTGAGCGTCTATCCGATCTTCGGTCAGCGTTTCGGGATGGAGGGCGTCTGTGCGGCCGCGCTCATGGTGGCGACCCTCGCCGCATTCTTCACGACGACGATGCTGCTCGGCATCGTATCCGGCAACTGACCGGCTATCGGTCAGCGCGCATTCATTCACATCCGGAAACGGTCAGCCTTCCTGCTCCGCGCGGGCGCGGGTCGCGCCGATCTGCGGCGAAACCGGATCGCGCGAATACAGAATGTCGTAGGTGATCGGATCGTAATAACGAAGCAATTCCTGGACGAAATGCTTGGGATCGATCCCGAACGCTTCGGCAAAGGCCAGATAGCGCTCCGGCGGAATGCGGCCTCGTCCGGATTCGATCTGCGAGATAAAGCTGTAATAGTCGATCCCCGTCGCCTTGGCGAGTTCGCGCTGCGACAGACCTGCGTTCTCGCGCAGAATGCGAACCCAGCGGCCGGCACGCTGCCTGAGACGAAGGACTTCCGACGTATCCAATCCCTGTTGCGGATGCGAGTACACGGTGTTCGACCTTTGCTATAGAGCCCGATATCCCAAGAAGTAAAAGTTGCACGTCGTCTTACTCAAGCTGACACTAAAATCGATAGCAGTCGCCGTTTAGTGCAGCAAATACAATCGCGCCCATTTTGATTGCTTTGAGCCGTCATTCGCCTCTCCATTCTGGACCAAATAACGCCACCATTATGAGTGGTGAATCGGCGTCGCTGGATCAAACCTGCGGTTCTGCGCCATGTATGTAGTCTTGTATGGTTTAAAAATTGACAATCAATATGATCGTTAATGACAAAAATCAGTATTAGTGTCCCCGTTTGGGTTTGAATATACGATTGACACCTTAACGTACCAAGTCTAGTGACTGGTTGACCTTGGAGGTCCGGGCGGGATGCCGGAATGGTGTCTTCGGGTGCCTGATGTAACTGTGTACAATTGGAGAGGATGTTCCCATGGCTAGTGTGCAGGGAATTTATATTGCGTTGTTCGGGCGTCCGGCGGACCCGCGGGGGTTGGCATTCTATCAGAATGCAACAAACAATGGGGCGAACCTGGACGTTATCTATGGTTCTCTGGCGGGCGAAGAAGAATATCTCGCCCGTTTTGAAGGTCTTTCGTCAGACGACATCATCAACTCGATCTATCAGTCGCTTTTCGAGCGCGACGCGCAGATGAGCGATCTGGCCTACTGGGTCGAAGTCTTCGAAAACGGCACTTACACGATCGAGCAGATCGCGATCGCGATCTATGACGCCGCGCAGAACCAGGACCTGGCAATGATCCAGGCGAAGGAAGCAGCGGCCAACATGTTCACGGCTTCGATCAACACGCAGGCCGAGATCAACGCCTATGTCGGCGGCGATGCCATCGCCTTCGGTATCGCGTTCCTCCAGAACGTGACCTCGAACCCGGCCAGCCAGCCCTCGCAGGCACAGGTCGACGCCGCCCTTCAGGATCTCGTTGCCGGCGTTCAGGACCTCACGGTCGCCGAAGCGCTGGAAAGCGAAGACCTGCCGACTTTCTACCGCATCGTGGGCGAATCCTTCGACGCCGGCGCGGTGACCATCGCCGAAGCGATGGCGTCACTTGCCGCCGTCACGGAAATCCTTGAAGGCGCAGTCAACTCCGACGAGCTCGACATCGCCGACTACTTCACGTGGTCGATCGAGGATTCTGCCGACAACATTCTCGCCAATGCCGATGATCCGGCGATCACCGGCGCTGATTCCGTCACGGCGACAGAATCGCCTTCCGGTCCGCTCACCGTGGCCGAAGCCGAAGCCCTGCTCGCGATCGCGACATTGGGCGAAGGCGTGACCTTCGAGATTTCCGACAGCGCGGCCAACCTGCTTGCGGCCGACCCGGCGCTTCTCGACCAGGCCTCTGCTCTCTCGCTCGATGGCAGCGACGAGACGATCACCTCCGACCAGGCAACGGGCCTGATCGAACTCGGTCTCGACCCCGATACGTTCCCGCCGGTTCCCTCGTCGCTGCTGACGACGGGTATCGACGTTCTCACGATCGGCGAATTCGACACCGTCGTCGGCACCAGCGCGACCTGGGACGAAGGCGACTCGATCACCGGTTCGTCCGGCACGGTCAACTTCTTCTTCACTGACAGCACGGAAGCCGGCTCGCTCGACAACATTTCCGTCGTCAACATCAATCCGAACGGGACCGTCGTCGTCAACGCCGAGAACTGGACCAATATCGAGCAGGTCAACATCATCGAGGTCGACGACAACACCGACTTCCTGATGCGCGAAATCCAGGGCACGGAAATTCCGAGCATTCTGGCCAATGACGTCGAAGTCGGCAGCACCGTGACGCTGCATTTCGACGGTCAGGACCTCAACACCAGCGACAAGACGGTGAATGTCGCCGTGCGTGAGTTCAACGGCACGCTCGAACTGCAGACCGACGCCAACTCGAGCACCGAGACGGTCAATCTCGACGTTCAGGACACCGAAGATTTCGGTTCGACGATGGAAGACCTGATCGGTGTCGACACCAAGACGCTGAACATCTCGGGCGGCGCGGCCGGTCTTGCCTTCACGATCGTCGGCGCACTCGATGCCTCGATCACGACGCTTGACGCTGCGGAACTGGAATCGGATGCCAGCCTCAACGTTTCGGAATCGACCGAGACGATGACGGTGACGCTCGGCTCCGGTGACGACACGATCGACTTCGGCGACACGTTGGTCGACGACACGGTCGATGGCGGCGAAGGCGACGACACCGTGGTGGCCGAATTCACCGACAACGGCACCCGCATGCCGACCATGACGAGCGTTGAAAGCCTCGACGCGGTCTTCAATGCGGCCGTCACCTTCGACGGCACGAATGTCGACGACCTGGCAACCGCCAATCTCGGCGCTTCGACCGGCCGGGCCGACTTCAACAACATGGACGAGACCTTCGCGACCATCAACGTCGAAGGCAATCTCGATCAGGGCGTGGAAGTCGACTATGACGGCGAAGGCGAGACCGACCTGACGGTCAACATCGTCGGCGGCACCACAGCCATCGGCAATGCCGGCAACGACAGCGGCATCGAAGCCCGTAACGCGACCAGCTTTGCGCTGAATCACAACGGCACGGCCAATGTCACGGTCTCCAACGGCATTCGTGTCGACGAAGACACGACCGAAAGCGTGACCATCACAAACAACTCCGCCGCGGACCTCACGGTCAACGAGTCAAACGACGCGAATACAGTGATCGTTGATGGCAATGCCGTCGAAACGCTCTCAATTGTTTCAACCGCAGCAGGCGATGTTTTTCTGCCGGGTATCGGCGGCGATTTGATGAGTGAGGCTGGCAGTCTGCAGACCTACTCGATCACATCGGCTAGCGATAGCGACATCGCCGTTGGTTCGATTGGGACGGATGAAGAAGCAGAGGATCTGGAGAACATTACGATTAGCGCAGGCGTGAGTTCGTTCATTGATGTCGGTGAGATTGAGGCTGATGGTCCCGATGGTGCTGCAACCATCGATCAGATTGCCATCACGACCGGCACCAGCGCACAGGTCACGCTTCGCGGGGACGATTGGCTTTCTGCTGCTTCCGTCAATCAGATGACCATCAACTCTGCACAAGGTGCAGTCGTGCAGGGTGATGCATTCGGCGACGTCAGAATGAATGCGATGCCGATCGGCGGACTTATCGGTGCCCCCGACTTTGACTTTGTCAATCGTAACAATCTCATCGGACTAGACCTCAATGCTCAGGCAGGCGGGTCGCTCCTCGAAGTGTCGGGAGCCGGTACGGTAAGCGGCTTCCTGTTCGCGAACGATAACTTCGCGACCATAGATGCTGTAGGCTTAACAGGCTCTGGATTGACCGTGATCCACGCTGACCCGACTGATGCATCTGGCTTCACCTTCAACGGCTCGAACCAGGCTGATCAGGTATCCGCTACCCACGAGGACGATGTCCTTAACGGTAACGGTGGTGATGATGTGCTGATTGGCCTGTTCGGAGACGATGTCGTCAATGGTGGTGCCGGCAATGATCGTCTGTATGGCGATACGGGCTACGATGAAGATGTTGGCGACACCGACGGTACGGACATCACGTCTGACTTTGGCAACACTGGCATTGATGACGATGATCAGATTGCTGGGAACGACGTTCTCGATGGTGGCGCTGGCAATGACATCATTGTCGGCGGCGCAAATGGCAACGCCGATCCCGACAACGGCATCTTTGGGGATGTTCTGACCGGTGGCGCTGGTGCGGATCAGTTTTGGTTTGACTTCACTGACGGCAAGTTCCCCGATGCAGTGGAAACGGGCAAATCAAACAACCCGAACGGCTTCATGCAGGACACGATCACAGATTTCTCCGGCTCGAGCGACGTGATCTTCATCGACACTGACGGGGCTTTCACCGGGAACTACTTGATCGCAGTTTATGAGGACGATGCAGCGACGATCATCGGAGCTGGCGATCCAACGCTGGATGTTCGAATGGTCGCCCGCATCGGCAATTACAACGAAAACGGCACGTTTAATCAGGACACCAACGGCGCCGACGTTCAGCTGCTCTTCAACGAAGACGCTGGAAGTTTCGGGATCGCACCTTTCCTCAATGACGGAGGAGATGTCCTGTTCAACGAAGCTGAATTTGAAATCGCCTTGGAAGGTGCAGCCAATCAGTTCGGCTCGATCTCTTCCAGTTGGGTCGACTTCGTCTAAGGCCGGGCGGGGAGGGGCTTTTCGTACTGCGTGCCCCGACCTTGGTGGTCTTTCAGCGTCCCGGCTTCGTGCCGGGGCGCTTTTTGTTTTGTGCGGTCGGCAGCGGGCGCGCGAAAGCGCCCTTTCGGCCCATGCGGGCGCCAGGGGGAAAGCAGCAGTGACGGGTCCGGGGCGCAAGGATCGAGCCGCCTGGAGATGTGTGTTGTCATGGCGCGGTCTTCGCGCCCCGGCGGCGTTCTCGGGAGCATCCTCCGTCAGATCCCGGTTCAAGCTCTCTGCGCGGACCGGCCATCCCTTCGGGCGCTCGGCCTTTCGGGGACGCGCGGCCGGCCCGCTTGCACGGGCACGCAGCCGAACCTGGTCATAGTGCCAGGGGGAACCGTTTCGGGATCTCTCCGGCCGGCGGCCACGTTTCACCGCTGGCGGAAGCGCCGTCCTTCGCCCTGGGCCGGACCGTCGACCTGTCCCATCCCGTCGCGGCGAAGGAAAGGAGAGTATGGCACGGGCGCGAGGGACGGGGAAAAGGGGGAGGGTGATGTCTCTCTCCTCCGTCACTTCTGTGCTTGTCACAGAGGTCCATGCCTCTCCCCTTTCGGCTCGGGCGTTCTGTCGAGAGAACCTTGCTGCGGGGCGCTCAACGGTATGGATGCCTGTGACGAGCACAGGCATGACGGAGGAAGGGGGTTGCGGGAGGCTAGACTGCTGGTGAATCGACGAGCATGCTGCGGTGAATCCGTTCCTCCCGGTTGGCTGCGCGCACAAAAAGGCCGGGGCCTTTCGGCCCCGGCTGTCAGTGCAGTTCCCCGGTAGAAGGTCGGCTTCTTGTCAGTAGAGGTCGCGGCGGGTCTGCTGCGCGTCGAAACGCAGGATGCCGCCGCGGGTAATGCGGTCGATGAACTGATCGCGCACCTGATGGCCGCTGTCAGTCAGAGAGAGAAGCCAGCTGCGCCGGTCGGCCGGATCCTCAGTGCGTTTCACCAGGCCGTAATTTTCGAGCCTGGCGAGATGGCGCAATGCGGTGGCCGACGGTGCATGGCTGGCAACGCACGCACTCGAGACGGAAATCTTGCGGCCGAGCCCCTCGGCCAGCGCGATTTCCAGAAACATATGCCAGGCGATGTCGGAAAGTTCCCGATCCCCCAGTATATGCTGGCGCGCGTTGCGCGCCGAGGTGAGGTGCGCGATGATCTTTTCGCGTCCCTCGATCGTGACGGACTCACGGCCGCCATCGCCTTCACCGACACGCGTGACCATGGCCCGGTTGATGGCGCTCATGAGTTCGTCTGTGGAGACCGGCTTCAACAAAAAGTCGGTCACGCCATGGCGCAAAGCGGAGATGGCATCGTCGAACGTCGCGTCGTTGGCGACGAGAATGCCGGCGAAATATCGCCGCTTCCAGAAGGACAGTTTGCGAATGAGTTCGATGCCGCTGATGCGCGGCAGGTCGATATTCGCGATAACGAACGAGATGGAGCCCTGTTCACCGAACCGGATCAGCGCCTCGTCCGCGCTGCTCGCCACGTGGCAGTCCACTTCGTATTGCTCCAGTTCCGAGCGTACCCTGTCGAGAAACGTCAGATCGGAGTCGACCAGCAGGACCGACTGGGCCGTCGCCTTGCGCCGACCGATATGCGGTTGCTGTACTGAGTCTGTGGCCAAGTTCAACATCGATCACCAACTTTGCTACGCTACGATGTGAATTTACCTTTTCTATACTAAGCAGAAACGCCCCGAATATAAACCCCAAAAACTTTCAAATTGACAATCAACCCCTGTCGCCTGGGCAATTAGGGTTCAGTCTGATGCCTTTCCGGGTTAATTCCAGGTGAATCTTGCCCGTATAATGTACCGCTATGAGTTCGAAATTGTATATAGGGGTAAATACTTATCGGCGCACCAATAAGTTGCTTCTTCAAATTCGTCTACTAAAGGTTCTGGGAGTGGGTCTCAGTCGCTCAACAGAATGGCGAAGCAAAGGTCAGGTCAATGCTGATGCATAATCCGGATTTTTTGCCTCAACACAACACTGCTTCCGGCTAGGAGGCGCTTTTTCAACAGTGCTTCTATTTTCAGCTTTATCAACCAGCGAGATTCCTTCGATATCTGAAACGTTTCAGGGCATCGCGCCATCTGCCTTGGGGTTGCGTGACACACGAGCGGCGCCGCATGACCGAACGTGTGTTTTGGCCTGGCGTGCCCGCACCATCCAGCCTTGCGATTAACATGTGTAAGTTGCGGGCGGCAGGGTTGCGGATAATGTCGCTGCCGACTCGGGGGAGCAGCATGCAGTCGCGGCCACTCCACGAGTATGTCCGGTCCACATCCCGTCCTCTTCATGTCCGCATTGATCCCTTCGTCCATCGCTCAAGCCATGCCCGGCAACTGTTCCACGGACCGATGTCGGTGGGTCCTGCCGCGGTGAAGCTCGAAGACATCTTCTCCCAGATACGAACAGTGCCGGCGAAAGCGCAGATCGCCTGCGCGGAGGCGGCGCCCAGCATCATCTATGTGCATGCCGGGCTTTGCGTCGGCTATGATCTGCTGTCCGACGGAAGACGGCAGATCTTGGCGATCTATTGTGCCGGCGACCTCATCAATGCGACGGCGCTCGGCGGGGCGAAGGCTGCGGGCAATATCCTCGCCATGAGCGAGGCGATGATCGCGAGCCTTTCACCCGGCGAACTGTCTGGCGCGATGCGGACGAATCCCAAGGTGGATGGTGCGATCATTCGCCAGATGGGCAGGCGGCAGGCGATCCTGGAAGCATGGATCGGTGCGCTCGGCCGCCGGTCCGCGCTGGAGCGCATGGCGATGCTTTTTTGCGAGCTGGCGGTGAGGATAAGAGGCGGTGAGCCGGTCAACGGGTCGCTTGCCGTCCCACTGAGCCAGGCGGACCTTGCGGATGTGCTTGGCCTGTCGGTCGTCCACGTCAACCGCGTGCTGCGTATCATGCGCGAGAGCGCCCTGGCGTCCTTCGAAGCCGGTCGACTCGATATTCTCGATTGCGACCGGCTGGCCGCCATCGCGGAATTCGACGGCGCGTATCTGCGCTGAATCGTGAGAACTGTTGCAGAAGATCAAATCATCGCCCGGTTAACCTTTGTTATTGCGCTGAATTAGGCAACGCGAAAACATCCTGCCACGTTTGAAAGGACGGTGGTTATGACGAACGTTTCGGAAGAACTGCTTGCGCATGTCAACGATCCGAAGATACCCGACAAGGCCCGGCTTTTGCGAACGCGGCGGCTGGCCGCGGAACTCGCGCTCGGAATCGCGGACAGGACGACGGGCGAGCGGATGCTTCGCTCGCTGAACGATGCCTACCTCAATCTTCAATTGGCGACAGTCGCTGGTGATCCCGGCATGCTTGCGCAATGCCGCAAGGATTGCATCGCGCTCATTGGAGAAATCCGCCAGCAGTCGATTGGGACGGACCAGGCCGCCAGCGCCTGAGGCCATCATCCACAATCAGCGCCGGCCCGGCTAAGGTGAGACCATGACGTCTTTTCCAAAGCCGGTGCCGGCCGATTTTTTTGAGCGCAGCGCTCGTGCCGTCGCGCGCGATCTCATCGGCTGCCATCTTCTCGTGCGCGGCGTCGGTGGCGTCGTGGTGGAGACGGAAGCCTATCATGGCGATGACCCCGCCTCGCACAGTTTCCGCGGCGAAAGGAAGGGAAACCGGGCGATGTTCGGCCCGCCGGGGCGCGCCTATGTCTATCGCTCCTATGGCGTTCACTGGTGCCTCAACGTCGTGTGCCGGAGGGGAGACGCGGTCCTGATCCGCGCGCTCGAACCGACGACCGCCATCGCGTTGATGCAAGAGCGACGCGGACGCTCGGACCTGCGCTCGCTTTGCTCGGGGCCGGGAAAGATCGGTCAGGCGCTGGCCATCTCTCACGCCGACAACGGCCAGCCCTTTCAGTGCGATACGTTCGGTTCCATCGCGTTGCCGATGGCGGCCCCCGTGGGCGATGCTGTTCTGAGCGGGCCGCGCATCGGCATATCGAAGGCCAAAGAACTGCCGTGGCGGTTCGGCCTTGCCGGCTCTTCCTTCGTCAGCCGGCGCTTTTGATGGTCATGGGCGCAAAAGCGTCCACGCCCATGACCGCTTCCATGGCTGGCATCACGCAGCCAGACTGTTGACGCGGCTTTCGGCCAGGTCGGTCAGTTTGGCATCCGCGGCCTTTTCCTCTTCGAGGTTCTGCTTGAGCAATTCGGCGCAGTCGTTTCGCCCCAGCTCGCGCGCCCAGGCTATCAGCGTGCCATAGCGCGTCATCTCGTAATGCTCGACAGCCTGGCAGGCTGCGACGATAGCCGCGTCGAGGACCTTTGGGTCGTCCACTTCGCCGGAAATCTCGTCGCCTTCCTTCAAGATGCCGTCGATCGCGGGGCAGTTGACGGCCTTGGGCTTTTCGCCGTGCATCTCGAAAACCCGTTCGAGCCGTTCGACATGGCCGCGCGTTTCCTTCAGGTGATCTTCAAGTCCCTGTCGCAGTTGCGCATTTCCGGCTTTTTCGATCATCTTGGGAAGCGTCTTCTCGATCTGCATCTCTGCATAGTAGATGTCGCGCAGCGTATGCACGAAGAGATCGTCCATCGTCTTGATATCCTTCGAGAACAGTCCCATCGTTTGATGCTCCTTTTTCGGTGGGCGCCGTGCCGTCCGGCACGGGGTCCTGCCGAACCGGGAGCCATGTCCGATGTTCCGGACCTTGGACATGTGGCACCAGAAAAAGTCTTTGCCGTCGGCCGGGAACATCGCCGCCTTGCCAGGGTTCAGGAGTCGGAGCCGCGGGCCGTGTCAATCGGACGCGACGGCATAGGGCACAGGACGGTTTTTCCGATTTCCCGCCTGGCCTTGGGATCGGCACCCACCCTTGTCCCGTCCGGTCCGCGACTCTCGCCGCCGTTGCGGCATCCCGATCCAAGGTGATGCCGAAGCATGGGTACTCATGGTGGAGAAAACGTTGCCCACCTATTATTTCGAGTTTTGCGGCAAAGACGGCTTCGTCGATCGGTCCGACGGCATCGATCTGGCAGATGGCGCGCTGTGCGAGGAAGCCGTCAAGGGTGCCAAGGATCTCATGCGGGAGGGCATATCGGAGGGCCTCGACAGAACCGGCTGGGTCGCGCAAATCTATGACGCCGAGGGCGAATTGGTCTTGCGGTTCAGATTCTCCGACCTTCTGCGCCGGGAATAGATCGCCAACGAAATCGGGGGGAAGGATATTTCAATGATCATGCAGACCAAGCTGCTTCGCCGTTCGATTGGCGGCACGGTTGAATTCACGCGCGAGCTTTCGTTTTGACCAATCCCCTGCTTCTTCATCTGGAAAAGCGCGATGCGCTCAGTCCTGCCGAGCGCGACATCATCCTGGAGATGAGCGCGAACCAGAAGGTTTTTCCGGCGAAGGTCGACATCGTGCGCGAGGGCGACAACCCGACCGAAAGCTGCATGCTGCTTTCCGGGTTCTCCGCGCGGTATCACATTCTTGCCGATGGCAAACGACAGATCAGCGCAATCCACGTTCCCGGCGATTTCGTTGACCTGCACAGTTTTCTGTTGGCGCGCATGGATCATTCGGTTGCCGCCCTGACGGATTGTCGCGTGGCGATGGTCCCACACACGCACTTGCGCGAACTTTCACAGACGCAGCCGCATCTGACGCGTCTGTTGTGGCTGTCCACACTGATCGACGCGGCGATCCACCGGCGCTGGATCGTGACGTCCGGGCGTCTGTCGGCGGCGGGGCAGCTGGCGCATCTGATCTGCGAGATGTTCTGCCGACTGCAAGTCGTGGAGATGGTGGAAGAGGACAGTTTCCGCCTACCGATCAGCCAGATCGAGCTTGGCGATGCGCTCGGTCTTTCGACCGTCCATATCAACCGCACGATCCGCGAATTGCGCGAACGCGACCTGATCCGATGGCAAAACAGTCAGATCACCATCGTCAATTGGACTTCACTGAAACGGTTTGCGCAGTTCGAGCCCATCTACCTCAATCTCGAGCCCGAGCGTCGTTGAGGTAATGACATATTGACATAAAGATGTCTTTATGTGAGCTAGGCATATGGCCAATGCTCCCACAGATTCCGCGCCCTTCAGTGATGCTCTTTTCGGTCCCGACGACGGGCCACGCTCGGGCGTGGATGTCCTGACCGCGCTGCGTCGCGCTGCGGCGGAGCGAATTCTCATCCTCGACGGGGCCATGGGCACGGAAATCCAGGGTCTGGATTTCGATGAGGACCATTTTCGCGGCGACCGGTTCAGCGGCTGCGCATGCCACCAGCGCGGCAACAACGATCTTCTCATCCTGACGCAGCCCGCTGCGGTCGAAGACATTCATTACCGCTATGCGCTGGCGGGAGCGGATATTCTCGAGACCAATACGTTTTCGTCAACGCGGATCGCACAGGCCGACTACGGCATGGAGGACGCGGTCTACGAACTCAACCGCGACGGCGCGCGCCTTGCCCGGCGTGCGGCACGGCGGGCTGAAGACAAGGACGGCAAGCGGCGGTTTGTGGCCGGCACGCTCGGTCCCACCAATCGCACGGCGTCCATTTCGCCGGATGTCAACAATCCGGGCTACCGCGCCGTCAGCTTCGACGACCTGCGCGAAGCGTATGGCGAACAGATCGAAGGACTGGTCGACGGCGGGGCCGACATCATCCTGATCGAGACGATCTTCGACACGCTCAACGCCAAGTCTGCGATCTTTGCCTGCCGCGAGGTGTTCTCGCGCAGGGGGATCACGCTGCCGATCATGATTTCCGGCACGATCACCGATCTGTCGGGCCGTACGCTTTCCGGTCAAACGCCAACGGCGTTCTGGCATTCGGTGCGCCATGCCGACCCGTTCACCATCGGGTTGAACTGCGCCCTCGGCGCTGATGCCATGCGGCCGCATCTGGCGGAACTCTCCGAGGTCGCAGAAACGCTCGTCTGCGCATATCCCAATGCCGGTCTTCCAAACGAGTTCGGCGGATACGACCAGAGCCCGCAAGAAATGGCCGACCAGGTCGAGGTGTTCGCCCGCGAAGGCCTGGTCAACATCGTTGGCGGGTGTTGCGGGTCGACGCCCGAGCATGTGGCGGCAATAGCGGCGGCGGTGTCCCGCCATGCGCCGCGTGTCGTGGCCACACCGGAGCGGCGGATGCGACTTTCGGGTCTCGAACCCTTCACGCTTCGCCCCGACATTCCTTTCGTCAACATCGGCGAGCGGACCAACGTGACCGGGTCGGCGAAGTTTCGCAAGCTGATCACGGGCGGTGACTACGCGGCGGCGCTCGCCGTGGCACGCGATCAGGTCGAAGGCGGCGCGCAGATCATCGACGTCAATATGGATGAGGGTCTGATCGACTCGGCCGCCGCGATGCGGGATTTTCTCAACCTCGTCGCTGCCGAGCCGGATATCGCGCGCGTTCCGGTGATGATCGACTCTTCAAAGTGGGAGGTCATCGAAGCCGGGCTCAAGTGCGTTCAGGGCAAGGCGCTGGTCAACTCGATCTCGCTCAAGGAAGGGGAAGAGGGTTTCGTCAAGCAGGCGCGGCTTTGCCGCGACTATGGCGCGGCCATCGTCGTCATGGCCTTTGATGAAAGCGGACAGGCCGACACCCGAGAACGCAAGGTCGAGATCTGCGCTCGTGCCTATCGCATCCTGACCGAGACCGTCGGATTTCCGCCGGAAGACATCATATTCGACCCCAACATCTTTGCCGTCGCGACAGGGATCGAAGAGCATGACAATTACGGCGCCGATTTCATCGGCGCGACAGGTGATATCCGCAAGACGTTGCCGCATGTGCACGTGTCGGGCGGCGTGTCCAACCTGTCCTTCTCGTTCCGGGGCAACGAGGCGGTGCGGGAGGCCATGCATGCTGTCTTTCTTTACCATGCGATCCAGGCCGGCATGGATATGGGGATCGTCAATGCCGGCCAGCTGGCCGTCTACGAGACGATCGATCCGGAACTGCGGGACGCCTGTGAAGACGTTGTTCTCAATCGGGTGCCGTCGCGCGGCGACGCAACCGCGACCGAGCGGTTGCTGGAGCTTGCGGAGCGCTACAAGGGAAGCGGTGGCCGCGAAGCCAGGGAGAAGGATCTGGCCTGGCGCGAATGGCCGGTGGAGAAGCGGCTGGAGCATGCGCTGGTCAACGGGATTACCGATTTCATCGATGCCGATACCGAGGAGGCCCGGCAGAATGCGGAGCGTCCGCTTCATGTGATCGAGGGCCCGCTGATGGCCGGGATGAATGTCGTCGGAGACCTTTTCGGATCCGGCAAGATGTTCCTGCCCCAGGTGGTCAAGTCTGCGCGTGTGATGAAGCAGGCCGTTGCCATCCTGCTTCCCTACATGGAAGCGGAGAAGAACGCGCAAGGCGAAGCCGCCGGCCGGAAGACGGCGGGCACGATCCTGATGGCGACCGTGAAAGGCGACGTCCACGATATCGGCAAGAACATCGTCGGCGTCGTCCTTGCCTGCAACAATTTCGAGATCATCGATCTCGGCGTCATGGTGCCTGCGACGAAGATCCTGGAAGTCGCGAAAGAGCGCCATGTCGACGCGATCGGGCTTTCCGGGCTGATCACGCCGTCGCTCGACGAGATGGCTCATGTGGCTGGCGAGATGGAGCGCGAGGGCTTCGATGTACCACTTTTGATCGGTGGCGCCACGACGAGCCGGGTGCACACTGCGGTCAAGATCCACCCCCGTTATGAACGTGGGCAGACCGTCTACGTGACGGACGCCAGCCGCGCCGTCGGCGTGGTCTCCAAGCTTCTGTCGAAAAGCGCCGCGCCGGCCTATATCGAGACCGTGCGGGAGGAATATCGGAAAGTCGCCGATGCCCACCGCCGCTCGGAAGCCGAGAAGCAGCGTCTGCCATTGGAGAAGGCGAGGGCAAATGCCTTCAAGATCGACTGGACCGACTATCAGCCACCGCGTCCGTCCTTTCTTGGTACCAAGGTCTTCGATGATTGGGATCTGTCGGAGCTTGCCCGCTACATCGACTGGACGCCGTTCTTCCAGACCTGGGAATTGAAAGGGCGTTTTCCCAAAATTCTGGAAGACGAGAAGCAGGGTGCGGCGGCGCGGCAGCTCTATGCCGACGCACAGGCGATGCTGGCGAAGATCATCGAAGAGAAGTGGTTCCGTCCACGTGCCGTCATCGGCTTCTGGCCAGCAAACCGCGTCGGTGACGACATCCGGCTTTTCGCCGACGAGACGCGGGAACGCGACCTCGCCACGTTCTATTCGCTGCGTCAGCAACTGTCCAAGCGCGACGGCCGGCCGAATACCGCGCTGGCAGATTTTGTCGCGCCGGAAGATGGCGGGCACACCGATTATCTCGGTGGTTTCGTCGTTACCGCCGGTATTGAAGAGGTGGCGATCGCCGAACGGTTCGAGAGGGCAAACGACGACTACTCCTCCATTCTGGTCAAGGCGCTGGCCGACCGTTTCGCCGAGGCGTTCGCTGAACGGATGCATGAGTGCGTGCGTCGCGAATATTGGGGTTATGCCCCCCAAGAAACATTGTCGGCCGAGGATCTGATCGCAGAGCGCTATCACGGCATACGACCCGCGCCAGGCTATCCCGCACAGCCCGATCATACCGAAAAGGCGACTTTGTTCGGGCTGCTGGATGCAACGAACGCCACTGGCGTCGAATTGACCGAAAGCTATGCGATGTGGCCGGGTTCCTCCGTCTCAGGCCTTTATTTTTCCCATCCAGACAGCCACTATTTCGGTGTCGCCAAGGTCGAACGCGATCAGGTCGAGGACTATGCGGCCCGCAAGGCAATGGCCGTCCGCGACGTCGAGCGCTGGCTGAGCCCGGTCCTCAACTATGTGACCCGCGACGAGGCCGCATGATCGCTCCGCCAGATCGCGGATTTTCGGCAAGCCTTACCAAGGATGGGCGAGGGCGTGTGGCCGCATCCGTCAAACGGAGGTCTGCTGCCTGATCCTCATTCGGCTATCATTTCGCAGGCGCCCAGAGCGTTGTCGGCTGATGGTGAAAGGTGAGGATCATGCGGTTCTTCGTCGGAGAGTTGACGGCATCGTCGCTTGACGGGCGCCGGCTCCAGCGTCTGCAGCGCGTCCTTGCGCAGGTGACGACGGACATTGAGCGAGAGATCGGCCGGATCGGACGGCAACGGGCGCGTGCCGCATCACGTGCCGGCTTTGCCATGCAGGCTCTCGAAAACGATGATGGGCGAGCCGGGCTCCAATCCGCGGTCGACGTCATGGAAGAGCGCATGTGCGCCGGTGAAAGGCGATCGGCCGAACTGGCTCTTCAGGCGCGGTTCCTGGCAGACCTGCAACTTTCACTTCCGGTCGTCTTCAGGGACGGTCGCCAGGCGACCAGCCACAGCAAGGCTGCCACCGGCCATGCCGCCGTTTCCCGCTTTCCGTCCGGGCCGATGCCGATTGGATGACCGCCAACGGCCCGGTGTAACGCTCCTACCTCCTATGGCGGCGTTTACGTTTTAATGGGCAGGCGTAAGCTTTTCGGCAGGTCAGGGCCGCACATTCAAAAAGGTTCGAACGAAACAGGCGACGGCTCTTCCAGAGGAAGGCCGTGGTCGTGGTCCTGTCATTGCCGAACGCGTTGAGCGACACCGCCAACAGCCCAGTGCGCTTGGAACCGATTGGGGCCCTGAATGGATAGTATGTTGACTGCACCGTGGCGATCGGTTTCCGACCAGAAAAACAGGGCGGAATCGGACTTCGTCAGCCTGTCCGACATTATGGGCTTTGCGCGACGCTACGCGATATCCATCGCGATCTGCATGGCGATCGCCGTGTCAATCGCATGGTTCTACGTCGCGACGAGCGATCCGATCTATACGGCGCGGGCCCAGATGCTCATCGATCCGAAGTTGCCTCAGCTGCTTCAGCAGCAACAGACGGGCGACGTCAATCTGTCACTCGATACTGCCCAGATCGAAAGCCAGATCGCCGTCATGCAGTCGGAGAAGATCGCCTGGATGGTCATCGAGGAACTCGGGTTGAAGACTGATGCGACATTCAACCGCTCGCGCAGTCCCGACCTCGATATTCGTCTCCAGCGCTTCTTCGCAATCATCGGCGTGGCTACGGGATGGGCCGAGCATCCATGGTTCGTGAACACACAGAACTTCGTCGTCGGTCTCTTCGCCGATGATGCGGCGACGCGCACGGCGCCGACGGAATTCGAGCAGGACCGGCGCACGATGAACCTGTTTCGCGGCGGCCTGGACGTCCGGCGGCTCGGCGTGTCCTACGCGATCGACATCACGTTCCGCTCGCTCGATGCCGAGAATGCGGCCGCCGTCGCGAATGCGGTGTCCGAACAGTTCGTGCGTGAGCAGGTGGAAACCAAGGCGCAGGCAGCGCGCGAGGGTGGAGCATGGCTTGAAAGCCGGCTGAACGAGATGCGTGCGCAAATGAACGAGGCGACGCAGATTGCCCAGGCCTTCCGCGCCAAGCACGACTACAGCGTCGCTCCGCGTGCCGAGCGCGAACTGGACACGGATGGACAAACACCGCAATCGCCGACGCTGGAAGAGCTCGTCGTGACGGCGGACACCTATCGAAAAATGTACGAAAGCTTTCTTCAGGCCTATACGAGCTCGGTTAGCCAGCAATCCTACCCGGTCGCCGATGCGCGTGTGATCACGCCGGCGACGCCGCCCCTGTCGGCAAGCGCGCCGCGCTCCAAGCTTGCGCTGGTCTTCGGCGCGCTCGCCGGGCTGATGGGCGGGGTGAGCCTGGCATTCTTGCGCTTCACGCTCGACAACACGGTCCGCTCCGCACGGCAGGTGCGCCACGCATTCGATGTCGATTGCCTTGGCGAGTTGCCGACCGTGGGCTACGGCCGAAATCGTGCCGGCCGGCTCGATGAGGCACGCCGCGCGCCGCGTTCGCGATTTACCGATGCGATGCGGGAAGCAAAAACGGCGATCAATCTTGCCGAGGCCGCTCATCCGATGCGTTGCATCGGGCTGACCTCGCCGGCTGGTTCATATGCCCGCAGCGTGGTCGCCAGCAACCTTGCGCTTTTGTACGCTGCTTCGGGCATGCGCACGCTCGTCATCGATGCGGATATCGACCATGCGGGACTTTCAAGGGCCCTGGCACCGCGTGGGGCTTCCGCTCAGGTCTATCTCGAAGACGAAGCGATCGAGCATAGCGTCGTTCCCATCTTCCAGCCAGGCTACGACCTTATCCCGAGCAGCTTCAGCGCGGCGCGCGGTTTGCTGAATCCGAAGAATTTCAAAGCCGTCCTCGCCGATCTGGAGGATTACGACGTCATCCTCGTAGATCTGCCACCGCTGTCTTCCGGCGCCGAAAAGCTGGCGATCGGCGGCATGCTCGACGGCATCATTCCCGTTGCAGAATGGGGTGAGACCTCGATGGAACTTCTGGCCGGACTGGTGACGGCGCTGCACGCCAACAAATGCCCGATCATCGGTCTCGTCATCGCAAAGGTGGTGATCGCTTCGCGTGACCGGTATCGGCGATAGGTGAGACGGCTAGTGCCTTCGGCTTAGGACGTAGGCACATCACTGCTGCCGATACCACCTTTGCCGTCCTTGCCCGAAATGGGCTGAAACTTGGAGACTGGGGGCTCAAAGTGGCATTTCGGCATAGGCACATGGGCACCGTAAACCTGCAGAGCTGGCTTCGCCTCATGGCATTCGATCGCGGACCGCATCCGGCCGTTGCCGCAGCGATGGGCACGGTCGCGCCGGCCGGGCCTACCAACGAGAAAAGCGCGCCGGCCGGGATGATATCCCAGATGATGAGCCATGAAGCGGCGGCATTCCCGCGTGACACACATCGGCCGAGTGGCACCGGCAACCGGATCGCGCCGGCCCGGCCGATAGGCGGATGGATCAAGCGGGGGCTGGATCTTGCGATCGCTCTGACCGCCCTGCTGCTGGCTGCCCCGATCATGGTAATCATCGCGATTGTCCTGCGGGCGACGACCGGCGGCTCGGCGATTTTCGCCCACCGAAGGGTCGGGTTCGATGGCAAGCCGTTCGATTGCTACAAATTCCGTACGATGGTCATGAACGGTCAGGATGTCCTGGCCGAGCATCTGGCGCGCAATCCCGAGGCAGCGGCCGAATGGGAGCGATGCCACAAGCTTCGTCGTGACCCGCGCATTACCTTCTTCGGATACATCCTTCGCAAATCCAGTCTCGATGAGCTGCCGCAACTCTTCAACGTTCTGAAGGGCGAGATGAGCTGTGTCGGCCCGCGTCCGATCGTAGCTGATGAACTGCCGCGCTATGGCGAGCAGGTCAGCGACTATCTTCGCGTGCGTCCCGGACTGACCGGGTTGTGGCAGGTCACCGGCCGTAGCAGCACCGACTATGCTTCGCGCATCGCGCTCGATAGCCAGTATGTGCGCGGATGGTCGATCGGGACAGACCTCGTCATTCTCCTTCGCACCGTGGTCGCGGTCATGCGCTTCGATCAGGCATCCTGACAACCGTGTCGCTTACGCGGCCGATGCGGCCGTCAGGAGGAGCGGCGACGCCACAGCATCAGCAGGCAGAGGCTTGTCAGATAGGCGGACTGCAGGATCAGGACGAGCCAGACGGTCGACCACACGCGGTTTTGGTCAAAGAAGAAGAAGCCGGCTGCGATCGTCAGGAAAGTTACCGCAAGAAGCGCCGGGGCGCGAAATCGCAATCCCATGAGCATTCCGATGGCTGCAACGGTGACGATGCTCCAATGCACCCTCGTCTCCCCTGATCGCACGCGGACTTCTTCAATCGGAGATAGATCGCCGGTGGTCAAGTTCAAATCGCCGGATCAGGCGTGTCGCGCTCAGTTCGTCGAGGCGGGGCGTGCGCGATCTGCGGCGGCAATGCCGCCGGTCAAAGATGGCGAGATGGGGTCTGGTCCTTGGAGCGCGCCCGGTGTTCGGCTCATCAGATCGAGCCGCTCGTAGTCGGGCAGCGGCAGTTCGACCTTGACCGTATCGCCCGGCTCAAGGGCCGTGCTTTCTTCGGCCGGTATCTCGGTGGTGCCTTCCGTACCCGGGCGCAGGATGGTGTAGGTCGGTTCGGCGCGTTCGGTCTGTCGACGCAGTGCCAGGAGCCGTGGTGCGGTGACCTCTGAATCATGGAGCAGTTGAACGGTCGTGTCCGCCCGGCTGGCGAGCTCGTCGAGCTGTGCCTGCGTGTCTCGCAGCGCGACGGTAACTTCGTTGCGCCGGCTGTTGCGCAGCTCGAGGATGGCGAGCTGGGTGCGGCTGATCTCCTGGCGCGCGCGCATGAGGCTGGTGCTGGCCGACAGGCGCTCGCTCTGCGCCTGGGTCAGTGACCGCTCCAGCGAGATCTCGCGGGGTGCCACGGCGAGGCCCTTGCTGACCAGCGCCGACACGCCGGACAATTCCTTCTCCACCAGGGCGATCTGCTTGTCGTAATAGACCATCTGGCCTTCCAGCGCCGTCAGTTCTTCCTTCAAGAAAGCTTCCAGCTCGGTGAGGGCGCGCACCTGCGTGGCAAGGCCGTCGCGCCGTGCCTCGAAAATCAATTGTTCCTGATCCATCAGCATGCGGATCGACGGCTCCTGACCGAGCGCGCTCAACTGCTCGGAGAAGGCGATCTCCGGGGCATCTTCCAACTCGGCCTGCAAGCGGGCGCGGCGTGCCTCCAGGCCGATCTGCGACAGGCTCAGCAGATCGAGGTCACCGCGCACGGCGATCACCTCGCGCTCCAGCCGCGAAGCCGTCTCTTCACTCGATTTCAACCCGCCGCCGATGCTGACGGCCTGCAGTACCGTGAGGCCGGGCCTGTAGGGGAATTCGCCGGGCTGGACGACCTGTCCGACGATGTAGAATGGCCGGTACTGAACGATCTCCACTGCCACGTCAGGCGCGCGCCCAAGGCCCATCTGATTGCGCAGGCGCTCGGCGATCGTGCGGGCCAGGTCGCCCTGCAGGGTGCCCTCCGCCCTTATCTCGCCGATGAAGGGCAGGAACAGCGTGCCGTCCGCTGCCACGGTGAACTGGTCGTTGAGCGCAGTCCATTCGAAAATGGTGTCGTGCGAGGGCCGCCACTCGTAGATCTTGAGCCTTATGCGATCCTGCGGACCAAGCTCGTATTCATCGGCCGCGGCCGGCATTGCTCCGGCGAGAACGGCTGCTGACAGCGCCAATGCCAATGCGCGAGAGGCCCTCCGGCGCCGGATCGGCCTTGCGGTATCGCAGCTGTTCATGGCCACCACCTGATGCGCTGGATGTTGACGATGTATTCCGGCTCGACCCGTCCTCTCAACAGATGCGCAAAGGCCAGCAGGTTGCCGCGCAGTCGCCCCCGGCGGTCGACATGGGGCTCGGGACGCAAGCTGCGAAAGAGGTTTGCGGCTATATTCCGCAGCATCAAGGGCAGCGCGAAGCTAGCCGGCACGGTGCCCTTGCGCACGAGATAGATCGGGTTGACGATCTGCGAATACCCGAAGCGTTCGCCGCTGACGCGGCCCGATTTGAGGCCGAGGTGCACGCCGCGCAAGTGGCTCAGCTGGACGCAGCGGCCATGGGCGCGCATCTGGCTGGTGAAATCGATGTCTTCCTGCCAACCGTAAAGCGCCAGCCGCTCGTCGAACCGCAATGGGCCGATGGCGGCGGCACGGATCGACATGTTGCATCCGTAGGCGCCGACATGTTCGATGATGGCCGGCAGGGGCGGCGGCTTTTGGGAGGTCTCGGCGAGGGCCGTCAGCGCATCGTCCCAGTCGAAGCCGGCGCCGGTTGCGCCGTCGAGGACGACACGGCCCATGACCACCGACCATTCGCGATGGGCGGTGAAGGCACTGACGATCCCGTCGAGGTAGTCGTCGGCCGGGACGAAGTCGTCGTCAAAGAAGGTCACGATATCGAATTTGCCCGCCACGGCCTCAAGCGCCGAGTTGCGTTGCGCCGCCAGGCCCTTCGGGCCGAAGATGGCCGAAACAGGAAACGACGAGAGGGGAAAGCGTTCGACATGAGTGGGGTCCGGAGCCGAAACGATGACGGCGTCCGGGCGGCGCGTCTGCCGGTCCAGATGCGCGAGCAGGCGGGTTACCTGACCGCAGCGACCAAGGGTGGGGATGACCACGACCAGCTTCATCATGACGTGTCTGGCGACCTTTCACGGCGTGTGTTCGAACCCGACCGTAGCGGACCGGCCACTTCGCCTTAAGTTCGCACAATGGGGGCGTTTCGTGCGTGTGTCGGTCGGACCATCCCCCGTTCGGATGATGGTCGCGCCCAGCCTGCCCAATACCTGCACCGTCGGGCGTAACCTGCAGTGCCTTTTGCCCTCCATGGACGGTCTTGCGACGCGCATCGGCGCTTCACACTATCGGCAGTGACAGATGGGCGTGGAGGCAGGCGCAATGACGATGGCGGAACGCAATGTGTTGCCGATCGAGCGCGCGGACGCCAGCGCGATGATGCAACAGGTATTGGACCGCAATGCCCGTATCGCGATCGTTCACGACTGGTGCCCGGATTTCAGGGGCGGGGAGCGCGTTCTGGCGCGGCTGTGCCGCATCTTCCCGAACGCAGAGGTGTTCACGCTGTTTGATTTTCTGACGCCGGAAATCAAGGCCGAGCATTTCCCGGGTGTGCGTTTTCACACCTCGCCAGCCAATCGGCTGCCGATGGTTCGGCGCTACTACCGCTCTCTTTTCTTCCTTTGCCCCTTTCTTATCGAGCAGTTCGACGTCACCGTCTATGACGCGGTCATCAGTTCATCGGCCGCGTTCGCCCGCGGTGTGATCACGCGGCCGGATCAGCCCCATCTTTCCTATGTGCACAGCCCGGTCCGCTACGCGTGGGACGAACAATTTTCCTATCTGGCGCAGGGCCGGCTGGGCTGGGGTCCGAAAGGCCTCCTTTGTCGCTATCTCTTCCACCGGCTGCGTTCATGGGACACCCGAACGGCCAACGGGCCCGACCTCATGCTTGCCAATTCGTCCTATGTGCGCGGGCGGATCGGGCGGATTTACGGGCGGTCGGCTGAGGTGGTCCATCCGCCCGTCGATACGGACCATCTGCCCTATGTCTCGAAGAAATCCGATCATTATGTCGCGGCATCGTTTCTGGCACCCTACAAGAGGACGGATCTTGTCATCGAGGCATTCAATGCCATGCCGCAGCGCCGGCTCGTGGTGATTGGCGATGGGCAGCAATCGTCGGCCTTGCGAAGACTTGCCGGCCCCAACGTCGAGTTTGCCGGCTTTCTGCCACGGGCCGACTATGTCCAGACCGTCGCCTCGGCACGGGCCATGGTCTTCGCGGGCTGCGAGGATTTCGGCATCGCACTCGCCGAGGCACAGGCATGCGGTACGCCTCTCGTCGCGTTCGCGCGCGGCGGCGCAGCCGACATCGTGGCGCCGCTCGGCCGTGCGCCTCGTCCGACCGGCGTCCTGTTCCGGCGTCAGGATGTGGCGGCGGTGATCGAGGCGGTCGAGCGGTTCGAAACCGAGGGGGGCGCGATCACGCCGCAGGCCTGCAGGGACAACGCGATGCGATTTTCCGAGCAGCGTTTCGACGAAGAGATTGCCGAAGCGTTTGCCCGCCTGGCCGTGCAGATCGCCTCTCACTGACAGGTTCAGCTGACTTCGGCGCGCTGGCGCGGTTGCTCTTCCTCAATGAAGTGGCCGTCGGCCCGCGCCATTGCGAGAAGATAGGCTTCTGCCGACATTTCCCAGCGAAAATGGCCTGCCCTGGCCCGGCCACGCGCCGCAAGGTCCAGCCGCAGCGCCGGAAACATAAGAAGCCGGCGAAACTGGTCCAACCATGCATCCGCATCGTCCGGCGCGGCATAAAGCGCAGCATCCGCGCAGATTTCGGGTAGGCTCGCCCGGTCCGATACCACGACCGGGCAGCCAAGTGCCATTGCTTCAAGCGGCGGCAATCCGAAACCTTCGACAAAGGAAGGGAAGGCAAGGCAAAGGCTGTCCTTCAAGAGCGCTGCCATCTCGGCATCGGAGAGCCGGCCGAGCCACAGAACATTGTCCACCGGCTGGCGCATGGCCGTTTCACTGAAAACGCGCGGATTGCTCATGCCCACAATTGCAATGCGCAATCCGAGCTCCTTGAGCCGCTCAGCCATATCGAGCATCAGGCGCATGTTCTTGTGGGGCGCTGGACTTCCGATCATGACGATCAGATCGCGGCCGGCGATGGCGCGTGTTGCCGCCGAATGAGCCGGACGCCAGCGTGCCGCGTGGTCGTGGCCGTTCGGTGCGACGAGAATGCGGTCTGCCGTCGCAACGCCATGGGTCACGAGCTCGCCAGCCGAATAGTGCGATACCGTCGCGACATTGGCCGCACTGCGGCCCAGCCGCGGCAGCAATTGCCGATAGAGCGCGCGAAAGGCCAGCGAATAACTCTGCGGCCAACTGAAGACGTTCGTGTCGTGAATGCACACGATCTGCCGGCCCACCGTGATCGGGCCTGTATTGCAGAAGCTGAGAAGCCCGCCTGAAGCAACGGCGGTGGGAAGCGCGGCCTGTTCCCAGGCATGGCCTGTCAGATAACCGACGCGCCTGATCGGTATTGTCTTCAGGGCCAGCACATGGTCCGCATTGGGCGGTGCCAGAACCTCGATTTCCAGATCACGGGTCAGGAGCTGTCCGGATGCCATCAGCCGATCGAGGGCGGTGACAATTTCATGGGCATAGCGCTGCACCCCTGTGACAGGCTGCGCCAGGAAGCGACCGTTGACGATCCATCGCCGTGTCATCGCCGTGATCTCCGATCCACATTCGAGCCTGCAGTCTGGCGTAAGGGTTGTGCTGCGTCAGGTCGTTCTTTCGTGGAGCGGCCGGCCACGGCATGGCCGTTCCTCATCCAGATAGGCGCTGCGGACGCCGACCGATACCTCCAATGTGGGAAGGCGTGGGACCTGCACACGATGCTAGAAACGGATGGACCCGATATGAAGGCAGATCCGCGTGACGCCCACACCTTCACAAGAGCCGTTCGACCGGCCCTCGCGATTGCAGTTTGCCGAACCGTCCAAGGAGCGGCGGAGCACGGGTGCATTTCGGCGTCGCACAGAGCACAGCGCGCTCACCAGGCGGTGGACGATAAACGGTGACTTTCTCGGGCTGAAGCCGACGGGCGTTGCCCGCTATGCGCGTGAAGTGACGCTTGCGCTGGACTGGCTGATCGGCGAAGGACATCCGCTGGCACGTGACCTGGAAATCGATCTTGTCGCGCCGTGCGAGGGGGATGGCGGCTTGTCCCTCGACTGGATCGCGAAGCGGATCGTGCCCGAATTTCGAAGGCCGCGTCTGCCTCAGGTCTGGGTGCAGATGCAACTGCCCCGGCATGTTCCCGGCGGGCTTGTCAGCTTCTGCAATCTGGCGCCGGTCAGCGTTTCCCGGCAGGTGGTCTGCATCCACGACCTGCACACGCGATTGATGCCGGAGAGCTACGGCTTCGGCTTTCGGCTGGCGCATCGCGCCGTGCTGCCGCTGCTCGGCCGGCGGGTGGCGGCGATAACGACCGTATCGGAGCTCTCGCGCCAGCATCTTGCGCAGTATGGCATCGCCCCGGCGAGCCGCATCACCGTCACCTACAACGGCGCCGACCATGCAACGCGCTGGAATGCGTCCAGCTCCGCTCTCATCGCCGCGCCCTCGCGCCCCTATGTGCTCGCACTGGGGCGGCCACAGGCCTACAAGAACACCGGCCTTGTCCTCAAGCTGGCCGGAGCGCTGGAGGCGATGGGTCTCGACCTTTGGATGGCCGGCGATGTCGATGCCGATTTCATACGGGCGCAGGCCGGCCGAATGCCGGCAAACCTCCTGCTTCTCGGCCGGGTCGACGACAACGACTTCGCCAGTGCGCTGTCTTCCGCGCTCTGCTTCGTCTTTCCATCACGCATCGAAGGCTTCGGACTGCCCGCGGTCGAGGCGATGACGCTTGGTTGCCCCGTCATCGCGTCTTTTGCGCCGTGCCTGCCTGAAGTGTGCGCAGATGCGGCCCTGTATGCCGATCCGGACGAGCCCGCCTCATGGCTTGCAGCCATCGAAAGGCTGCGGAACGAACACGGCCTGAGGGCCGCCATGATCGAGAAGGGGCGGGCACGCGCGGCCAGGTACACCTGGCGCGGCATCGCCGAGACCTATCTGACAATCATGCGCAAGGTGGATGACGAACTGCCCGTTGCGCACAGGAGACACAGCTGATGGCCAGCGTCGACATCGTCATCCCCTGCTACAATTACGGGCGCTATCTCACGCAAGCCGTGGAAAGTGTGTTGACGCAGCAGGGTGTTGATCTGCGGGTGCTGATCATCGACAACGCGTCCGAGGATGACAGCCGGTTCATCGCCGCCTTCCTTGCGCTCAAGGATCAGCGCGTCGATGTGCGCCTGCATGATGAGAACTGCGGTGCCACGGCCAGCTACAATGAGGGCGTTGACTGGGCGAGCGCGGATTATTTCCTCATTCTCGACGCCGACGATGTTCTGGTGCCTGGCGCTCTCAAACGGGCAATCGACGTGTTGGAGGCCGATCCCGGCATCAGTTTCGTGCACGGGATCGAGGGACGCATTGCGCAGGAGGAGGCTTTCGCCACGACGGCCGTTTGCGTCCAGGCCGCCGATGTGACCGCGCAGCGCGGCGCCGACTTCATTGCAGACCTTTGCCGAACACCGGTGAACTCGATCGGTGCCAACACCGTCGTCCGGCGTACTGCGGCTCAAAAGCGCGTCGGGCACTACAGGGCCGATCTGCCCTATACGGACGATCTGGAGATGTGGCTGCGTCTCGCCACGGTGGGCGATGTGGCCTGCATCAAGACGGTCCAGGCGTTGCGGCGCTATCATCCCGTTCGGATGTCCACCGACTACCAGGGTGTCGAATGTCGGGACTTCGTGGAACGTGAGCGCGCGTTCGTCAGCTTCTTCGCGCATGAGGGGCAGGTGCTGCCCCATATCGCCGATCTCATGGCGATGGCGCGCATCGGCCTTGGACAACATGCTTACTGGTCGGCGATCTCGCATATCGCGCGCGGAGACCAGACGACCGGCCGTCAGCTCCTCGCGCTGTCGCGCAGGTGGCGGCGCCGTTCCGCGTTCCTGCCACCGATCGGTTGGCTCTGGCGCATGGACCGGCCGGTCGATCGCGCGCGGGACGTTCTGTCGCTCGCTTGGGCGAACCTGTCCATCGCGAATTTGTCGCGGCAGTCATAAACGGGCCGAGCCGATCGGAATTGACCCCGCCTTGCGATGCCAGCGCTGGGGAAAGAGCGCTGCCAGCTCCTTCAGCATGGGGTGGCCGGTCACCCACAATCCGAGCAACCAGGCCGGGGCCGCCAGAGCCACGGAAGCGGCCATTCCGGCGAGCGAAAGATCAAGGCGATACCCTGAAGCCACCGCGACAGCCAGCGGTCCGAGCGCCGTGATCAGCGCCACCGCCGCACTCTTCCAGATGGCGCCGCCGATCGCAGACCAGGAAAGGCCGATCCGGCGCTGAACGAAGTGCAGCGACACGAAAGCGTGGAACGGGATGATGATCGCCAGGCTCGCGGCGACGTTCGTCAGACTTCCCGTAAAGGCTGCGCCGACGACAACCAGTGCGGAGACCGGGCAGACGATCAGCGCGCGCAGGAAGCCGTCGCGCACGGCGCCCATGGAAACCAGAACCGGATAGTTCAATTCGAAGCTGAAGGCGAACAGGCTCGCCAGCGCCACGATCCGCACCAGCGGGACGACGGCGTGCCATTGGTCGCCAAGCACCAGGTCGACCACCGGATATGCCAGGATCGCCAATGCGCAAAGCGCCGGCCATTGCAGGCTGGTGACGATCGCCAGAGCATGAAGGTAGGAGGGTTTGAGATCGCGCCCCTGGCGGGCCTGTTCGGAGAATGCCGGCAGGATGACGGAGATCGCCCCGCCAAGCACCACCTTATCCGGCAACTGGCAGATCATCAGCGTTCTGCTGAACATCGCGGCAGCATCGAGCGAAATCAGTCGACCGAGCATCAGGTAGGGCAGCGATTCGTACAATTTGAACAGCATGATGGTGCTGCCATTGTAGCCGCCGAACCGCAGAACGGCACGCCAGTGGCGCAGCGAGGGACGGAACATCCAGATCTGTCGGTGACAGGCGATGGCGAGGGCCGCGCTGACAAGGGCCTGCGCCATCCAGGCCCAGGCAAAGCTCATATAGCTGAAGCCCAGCAGCGCCAGTGCCAACGTAACGACGGTTGCCGTCAGCGCACCCGCGCAGTTGATCAGCGCGACCCTTCCGAATGCCATCTCGCGACGCAGGAGTGCGATGAGTTGGAGCGGGACGAACTCGATGAGGAGGCTGAGCGCGATCACGTGAAGATACGGCACCAGCCGCATCTCCTCGTAGCTTCGTGCGAGTACGGGCGCTCCGGCAAACAACGCCGCGCTGATGGCGAGCGTCAGAACGAACATGACGGTGAAGGCGCTTCGAACCTCGCCGCGTTCGAGCTCGGTTCGCTGGATCAGGAAGTTGGAGCTGGCAAATTCCTTGCAAGCGATGGCGATGAGGACGACGGCCATGCCGATGACGGACACACCGATCTCTTCCGGCTGCAAAAGTCGCGAGACGATGGCCAGCGTGAGGATGTTCGCCATGATCGCGAAATAGCGATCGAAGCTGGAAATGAAGAGCGCGCGCTTTACGCCGGTCATTGTTCGAAGGGTCTCGCGGTCAATGGTTCGCCGCTGCCAGCTTGGCCGAGGGCCTTCGTCTTCTCCCAGTGTGTCTTGCGGTCGTCAGGCCCGCAAAATGGCTGATCGCGCCCCTCGAATGGGGTAGCCTCGTTCTGGTTTTCGCCGATTTGTGAAGCTGAAGAGACAACCACCTGCCGATAGTCTGCCGATGTTGAACGAGGGTCGGACCGATGGCTTCACGATGGACGGTGGTTGCTGCGTTCAGTTTGCTGATGTCTGGCGACGCCTTTGCAGATCCGGTTATCTGGGGCGTCAACGGCCATCCGATCGCATCTTATCCTGGCGTTGATATCGACCAGCAGCTCGACTATGTCGCCGATCTCGGCATGACGTCCTATCGTGTCGACATTTCGCACGAGAGCGAGGTGGTCACGCTCGCCGAACTTGCGCGCGCCGGCAAGGCGCGGGGCATCGAGATCCTGCCGGTAATCACGCCGGGCAATGTGGACCTCGATGAGGACAGCGTGCCGGAGCTGCATGCCAAGGCGCGCGCGCTTGCCATTGCGCTCGCCGCCCCGTTGAAGGACGAGATTCGCGTCTGGGAACTCGGCAACGAGATGGAAAACCACGCGATCATACAGCCGTGCGAAATGCGCGACGACGGCACGCAGTATCCCTGCGAGTGGGGTCCGGCCGGCGGGCTGTCGGCAGACGACTATTACGGCCCGCGATGGGCGAAGGTGAGCGCCGTTCTCGATGGGCTTTCAGAGGGCATCGACGAGGTCGACCCGGACATCCGCAAGGCGATCGGGACGGCCGGATGGGGCCACATCGGCGCATTCGAGCGAATTGAGGCTGACGGGATCGACTGGGATATCTCGGTTTGGCATGCCTATGGACAGGATCCGGAATGGGCCTTCAAGAAGCTGGCGGTCTATGACCGTCCGATCTGGCTCACGGAATTCAATCACCCTCTCGGCAGCCAGAATGGAGAGCTCGAGCAAGCTGAAGGCCTTACCTATACGCTGCGCCGGCTCCTCGAACTCAATCAGCACTATCCGCTCGAAGCTGCCCACATCTACGAGCTTCTGGACGAGACCTACTGGGCCCCGGACTTTGAGGCTTACATGGGTCTGGTGCGTCTCCTGCCCAAATCCGACGGCGGTTGGGTGGCCGGCGAACCGAAGCCGGCCTATACTGCTGTGCGGGATTTCATTCGCGGACCGCGTGACGATCCGCCGGCCCGGACATGCGACCTCGCCACGCTCGCAGATCCCGGCGAAGAAGGCACCGATGCGTCGGCGCGCTACGCCTATTGCCTCATTCTCGGTCGCGCCGCCGAGGAGGCGGACGTTGCGCGGTGGCAGGCTCTGGCGACTACCGAGCCCGGCATTGCCGCGCGGCTGCGGCCTCTTCTTTCCTCTCCCGAATTCGCCGAGCGCTATGGGCCGCTCGGCATGAGCGACCGGGATTACGTCGCGTTCCTATTCGAGTTGCTGCTCGGGCGAGAGGCCGATGCGCACGGGCTCGACAGCTACGCTGCAGAGTTGAAGGCGGGCGGCCTGTCGCGAACGGGCATCGCGCTCGGGATCGTGCAGTCCGGCGAATTCCGCTCGCGCCACGCAGCCCTTTTTGCAGGTGAAGCGGGTACCGATGGATAGGTTGCGGATCGGTCAAGGCGCTGGACGGGGCGGGCGTTCGCGGACGCTGCTTTGGGGCATCATCGCGGCTGGCGCCTTGATGACCGTGAGCGGCGCTGCGGCGGCTGGCTGTGACAGCCCGGCCAGCGCGGCCTTTCCGCTCAAGATGACCGAGGGCGAGCGCTTCATGCGCGATGATGGCGGCACGCCTTTCTTCCTGCATGGCGATACCGCCTGGTCGCTCATTGCCGAGCTCGATCGAGAGGAAACGTCGCTCTATCTGAAGGACCGGGCGTCACGGGGTTTCAACGCCATCCTGGTCAATCTGATTGAGCACAAGTTCGCCAGCAAGGCCCCGGCCAATGCCTACGGCATGAGTCCCTTTCTCACCAACGATCCCTTTGCCAGGCCCAATCCCGTCTACTTTGATCATGCGCGCTGGGTGGTCGAACAGGCATGCTCGCTCGGCCTGGTCGTTCTCCTTGCTCCCGCCTACGCGGGCAATGGAGGCGGATCGGAAGGCTGGTATCAGGAGATGGAGGCGGCCGGCGCGGAGACGATGCAAGACTACGGCGTCTATGTCGGCGAACGTTTCGGCGATCTCGACAATATCGTCTGGGTGCAGGGCGGCGACTACAATCCGCCTGACAAGAATCTCGTGCGTGCGCTTGTTGCCGGGATCAAGGCCGGCGATCCCGGCGCGTTGCAGACGGCGCACGGGTCTCCGGGCTGGGCTGCTCTGGAATACTGGGCCGGAGAACCATGGCTCGATCTGAACAACGTCTATACCTACGAATCCGTGCGAGACGCTTCTCTCGGTCAATATGCGCTCGATCCGTTGATGCCGTTCTTTCTCATGGAAAGCGCTTATGAGAACGAACACGAGGCCAGCGAGCATCGGATGCGCATGCAGGCCTATCAGGCGATCCTGTCGGGTGCGTCGGGCCACATCTTCGGCAACAATCCGATCTGGCATTTCGACGGTCCCGGGATCACCGAAGCGCCGATGACGTGGCAGCAGGCGTTGAACAGCCGCGGCTCGCGCAGCATGACAGTGCTGAAAGACATCATCGCACCGATGCGCTGGTGGCTGCTCGAACCGGATGTCGATGCCCGACTGGTCGTCAATGACCATGGGGTGCGCGAGGCGCCGGCGACAGCGGCGCGCGCGAGCGACGGATCGTTTGCTCTGATCTATCTGCCCGCCGGGACGGAAGTCAGCGTCGATCTCGCGCAGTTGGACGGACAAGCCATCGTCGCCCGGTGGCGCGATCCTTCGAATGGGAGCATTGCCCCGGTGACCGGCTCTCCTTTCCCGGCCGGTGAAATGCAATTCACACCGCCCGGCAGGAACTTTGCCGGCTATTCCGACTGGCTGCTCGAACTCGTCGGCGCGAGCCACATGGAGAAGGCCCTATGACGATCGCCATCGATACACGCAGCGACGCGGATGAGGTGGCGCCGCGCGGTCCGGCAGTGACCGGCATCAGCCGCAAGGCGCAAGGCGCGCACGGTCGTCCACTCCGCATCACACTGTTCGGCCTCTTCGGTTGCGGCAATTTCGGCAATGACGGATCGCTGGAGACCATGCTCGATTTCCTCAGGGCGACACGGCCCGATGCGCGGTTGCTCTGCATCTGCGCCAATCCTTCGGTCGTGCGGGCAGCCTTCGATATCGACGCTCTGCCGATCCGCCCGATCGACGACGATGAGAAGCCAGCACTTCCGCGACCATTGCGACGGCTTCTCAAGATTTTGCGATTGGTGCCGGAGAGCGCGCGCATGCTGTCGGCGATGCGGCGGAGCGATATCGCGATCATTCCCGGCACGGGAATACTCGACGACTTCGGTGAATGGCCGTTCGGCATGCCGATGGACCTCCTTCGTTGGTGCCTGGCAGCGCGGCTTGCCGGCACGAGACTGGCATTCGTCAGCATCGGGGCCGGGCCGATCGACAGGGTCTGGAACCGCCGCCTGATGGTCACGGCCGCGCGGCTGGCGCATTACCGGAGCTATCGCGATCGCCTGTCTAAGACGTTTCTGGAGACGTCGGGTCTATCGACCGCAGCCGACCCGATCTTCCCGGACATTGTGTTCAAGCTGAAGCGTCCGGACGCGCCGCCACGAGTGGATGGCGCGAAACTGACGGTCGGCGTCGGGGTGATGAGCTACTACGGCTGGTATGGCTTTGAAGACGGGGGGCGCGCCATCTTCGACGCCTATATCGCGCGGCTCGTGCGGTTCGTCATCTATCTCCTGGATCGTGGCCATGGCGTGCGGCTCTTGACGGGCGAACTCGGCGACGCGACAGCGGTGGATGCTCTGCGCGCCATCGTGAGACGGGAACGTCCCGAGCTTGGGGACGCCGCACTCGTCTTCGAACCGGCGTACGACCTGAATGGCTTGATGAAGCAGATCGCAGAGACCGACATCGTCGTGGCCACCCGCTATCACAACATCATTTGCGCCCTGAAGATGGGCAAGCCGACGATCTCGCTCGGCTATTCGAAGAAGAACGATGTCGTGATGGCCGAGTTCGGTCTCGCGGAGTACTGCCAGCATGTAGAGCATTTCGACGGTGATCTTCTGATCAGCCAGTTCGAAACCCTGGCAGGCCAACGCGCAAAGATCGGCGCGGCGATAGAGGCCTGCCGTGATGAGCAGGAGCGGGAACTGGAATGCCAGGAGCGCCGACTTTCCGACATGCTCGATGATGTTGCGATGGAACGATGGTGACGAATGCGGTCAGAACAACCGCGTCTTGCGCACAGTGAACGCCTCGGCAAAGCGCTCAGGCGCCCGGCACTCCATGCCCCTTAACCGTGCCAATGCGCGAAAAGCGTCGGGATCGAACCAATCCTTCGAACGCTGCGATCCGAAATGGCGCATCAGCAGATCTGTCTTGCGCTCCATCGTCTTTTCGGAGAGCGGCACGTAGGAATTCGGCCTTCCGAGATCGCCGTCCCATTTCAGTATCTCGTATTCGAGGATGAGATGGTCGCGAAAGACGTTCCACGTCAATGCATTGACCTGGCGATGGTCCTGATGGCCGTCACGGCGCGTGTGCGTGAAGACGATGTCCGGGCGGACACGGTCCCGCACTGCGATCATCCAGGTCTTGATCGGCTTTTGCTGGTCGGGAAAATAGCTGTCCTCGAAATCGGCGGTCTCGATTGTCCGTGACTGCGCACCTTCGAGGAACGCTTCGGCCGAGGCGGTTGCCTCGGCCTTGCGTTCGCCTGCGGCGCTCAGAACGCACCATGTAACGTCGAGCTTTGCGCCGCGGCCGATCAGTTCGATGATCGTGCCGCCTGCGCCGATCTCGATGTCGTCCGAGTGCGCGCCGAGACACAGCACGGACAGTCGTTCGCCGCTCGTCGCCAGTCCGAACGGTTTCATGAAGCGGCCATCACCACTTGATGCTGTGCGGAGCGTGCTGCCGGCGTCGCCAGCCAGGGCATGTCACCCTTTTCGACCATGTCTTCCAGCGATTGCCAGTCCCGCAGCGTGTCCATCGAACGCCAGAATCCGGTGTGTTTGTAGGCCATGAGCTGGTTGTCGGCGATGAGGCGGGAGAACGGCTCCAGCACCAGTTCCTCGCCCTCGCGCATGTAGTCGAAGATCTCTGGCTTGAAGACGAAATAGCCGCCATTGATCCAGATCTCCGAGGTGTCGGTCGTGCGGAATTCGCGCACCCGGCCGTCCTCCGCGATGTCTGCGAGGTGGTAGGTCAGTGGTGCACGCACGGCGAGGAAGCAGGCCAGCTTGCCGCTTTCCTTGAAGCGGTCGATCATGTCGTTGAGATCGACATCGGTCAGGCCGTCGCTGTAATTGGCGAGGAACATCGGCTCGTGGCGTACATGCTCCCGCGCGGCCCAGAGGCGCTCGCCGATGTTGCGCCATATTCCGGTGTCGAGCAGCGTCACACGCCAGTCCCTGCCGGCGGGATCGAGCAGCTGGACATCCCGGCCGCCGCCCGTCACGACGCAATCAGCAAAGGTCTGCGGACGGGTGTTGAGGAAGAAGTCCTTGATGACGTTGGCCTTGTAGCCGAGGCACAGGACGAAATCGTCATGTCCGTAATCGCTGTACCACTGCATGACATGCCGGATGATCGGCTGATGGCCGAGCGGAATCATCGGCTTCGGCACATTCTCGGAATATTCGCGGATGCGCGTGCCGCGTCCGCCGCAGAAGAGGACGACTCTCATCGTGGTTGCTCCGCTGGGTTGATGACGGTGACGAAGGGAATTGGGACGACGAACTTGGCGCCCCACGCAGCGACATGGTGCATCTGCCTGGCGATCTCATCCTTCAGGTTCCACGGCAGGATCAGGATGTAGTCCGGCTTTGCCTCGTCTATCGCACTGACCGGCAGGATCGGAATATGCATGCCGGGGGTCACCCTGCCATGCTTGTAGGGATTGCGGTCCACGGTGAAGTCGAGAAAATCGGTGCCGATGGCGCAGTAGTTCAGCAAGGTGTTGCCCTTGCCGGGCGCGCCATAGCCGCAGATGCGCTTGTGGTCGTTCTTGGCCGCGATCAAGAACAGCAGGAGGTCGCGCTTGGCGCGCCGGGCCTTCTCGCCAAACGAGGCGTATGTCGCCATCTCCGTCAGGCCGAAGCGCTTTTCGCGCGCCAGCAGTTCGGGAACGCGCACGCTCGTGGCGTGGCTGCTTGTGCCATGGGCGAGATGGACGCGAAGCGATCCGCCGTGGGTGGCCAACTCTTCCACGTCGATGACGCGCAGGCCATGGCGCGCGGCCATGATGTCGATCGTCAGCAGCGAGAAATAGGAAAAGTGCTCGTGGTAGATCGTGTCGAACTGGTTCTCCGCGATCAGGCGCTCGATGTGTGGGAATTCCAGTGTCACGACCCCTTCGGGCTTCAGCAGGATCGCGATGCCGGCCACGAAGTCGTTGAGGTCGGGAACCTGAGCCAACACATTGTTGCCGATGATCAGATCGGCCCTTTGCCCCTCCGCGACCATGCGCTCGGCCAGCGCCACGCCGAAGAAGTCGACGAGTGTTGGAATGCCCTTCTTCACCGCGGCCCTGGCGACATTGGCGGCAGGTTCGACGCCGAGAACGGGCACACCGAGCGGCGCAAAGTGCTGCAGGAGATATCCGTCGTTGCTGGCCAGTTCGACGGCGAGGCTTTCCGAACCGAGGCCGAGCCGAGCCGTGATCTGCTCGCAATACGTCTTTGCATGCTCCACCCAGCTGGTGGAGAAGGACGAGAAATACGCGTATTCGGTGAAGATCGCCTCGGGGCTGACATATTCCTTCAGCTGGACGAGATAGCACCCATCGCAGACCAGCACGTTGAGCGGGTAGTAGCGCTCCATCTGGTCGACGTCCTCGGCGGCAAGGAAGCTCTCGCAAGGCGGCGACATGCCGAGATCGACGAAGCCGTGGCGCAGGTTGCGGCCGCAGAGCCGGCAGCTCGTTGCTGCTGGTGCGGGGAGGATGGTACTTCCCACTTTGGTTTCGACGGCCCTGATGTTCATCGCGTGCTCCGGTCGGATGGGGTGGTGATTCATGCAGCGCAGTGTGGGTGGCGTCCGCATAGGTTGGCACGACGATAGATTGGGTCCTTTGGCCTTGCGATCCGGCCATCCGAGGGGGCCCCTCATCCGTTGGGGCAGGGTGCGCATGCGGGACGGGACTTAGGGTGAAGGCACGTCATGCCCGAGGGTCCGGACACGTCCTAGGGAGGATGATGGCTCATCCGGCCTGACCGAAAAGGGGATGGCGCTTTCTACCGATGGCCCGCTTACGCCGCCGTGGTCGCCGGCGACAATTCCGCATCTGGACAACCGGCAGAATTGGGCTGCGGCAATGCGCTTTAGGGAAACGAGGTTGGAGGGGGCGTGGCTGATCGAGCCGACCGCGGCGCTCGACGATCGCGGTTCGTTCATGCGAACTTACTGCGAACGCGAATTCGCGGAACAGGGGCTGGAGACACGTTTCGTCCAGCACAGTCAGTCTCATTCGGTGCGACGGGGCACCCTGCGCGGGTTGCACCTGCAACTGCCGCCGCATGGGGAGGTCAAGCTCGTCTCGTGCATCCGCGGTACCATCATCGACATCATCGTCGATCTCAGGTCGTGGTCCCCGACCCGATACGAATGGATCGGCTACGAGCTGTCGGCGGAGAATCGTCGGCAGATCTATATACCCAAGGGGTTTGCACACGGCTTCCAGACCGTCACCGATGATGCGATGGTGTCGTACCTGATCTCCGAGTTCTATGTGCCCGACGCCTCAGTCGGGCTTCGCTACGATGATCCGCTGCTCGCCATAGACTGGCCACTGCCGGTGGGTGCGATTTCCCAGAGAGACCAGAACTGGCCGTTACTCGGCGACCTGGTGCCCGGCTGACGCGTCGGACAGGAGACCGTGATCGCGCAGCAATGCCGCAGCCGCCGCGATGTCGGCATAGGGCATGTCGGCGCGCTCGGCCATGTCGAGGAGGCTGTGCCGGCCATCGGCAAGGTTCATCACCCACAACAGTCCCATCGCGCTTGCACCGGTCGAGTGTCGTCCGCCTATGGCTGCGTAGAGGCCGCGCCGGCCAAGTTGCGGCTCTCCCTTCGGATTGAGGCTGAGCGGGGTCCAGTTCGTTTCCGCGATCTCGATGGCCTCGCACAGGAGATCCAGCGACTGCGCCAGGCACTCGGGGCGAATGAACGCCAGATTGTCAGCGGAAGTGTGATATTCGGGAAATGTCCCGAAGGCGCTACGCTGTATGAGGCCGACCGGCAGGTTGAAGCCTGGCGAGCAGTACTGACGCTCGTCATATCCGTAGGGCGAAAAGTCCAGAATCGATCCGCCGCGGCGCTTGACGAGATGGGCCATGATCCGATCGATCTCGGCCGAACCCTGACGACTGCGCTTGTAGGTCGGCCTTCCGGCGTCACCGACGCATGAGACGATCAGGCCATGATCGATCCGCTGCGCACGCTCCTCGTTGGCCGCCAGCCAGGCCAGCGCACCGAGCGTGCCGGGTGCGAACAGGAAGCGGTATCCGTAGCGTGTGCGCCGGCCTTTCAGCATCGCAGCCATCATGGTCAGGACTGCAAGGCCCGAGCAATTGTCGTTGGCGAGCGAGGGATGGCAGATGTGAGCGGAAAGCAGGAACTCGCGATCGCTTGTGCCCGGATGGACATACTCGCCATAGGTCAGGCTGCCGTCGACGAAGTCGGTATCGATCTCAACGTCATACTCGCCTTCGGGCAATGCGCTGAAACGCGAATGGGCCATGCAGAGACCCCAGTCGCGATTATAGTAGGACGTTCGATACGGAATGAGATCGGGTTGATCGGGCAGCGTGTGGATGTGAGCGCTCAACGCCTGACGCGACATCCGGCCGCGAAACGGTGCGCTGTAGCTCATCAGATGCAGGTTGTTATCGGCAAAGTCGACGACAATCTGTCCGCCCGGATCGCGCAAGCGCGCTGACCGGACGCGCCATTCCTGCGGCACGGTCCAGTCGAAAAGCTGCGTACCCGTCGGCACTTCGCGCACCGCGATGGGAAGATGCTCGGACAGGACAGCAAGCGTCTGCCGGACGCCGTCGCCGGTGATGCTGCGGCAGATCGGATAGAGCCGTGCGGCCAGATCGTGAAGTTCCGCGCCGCATACGCCATCGGCGGGTCGGGCAGGCGGCGCGGAAGCATGCATCGTCATGGTGGCTCATTCACTCCGCGGCGGCCAGGCCGGATGCGCGATGGCGCCAGCGCATGTCCGGGTCGAGCAGACCATCCGCCATGAGATGTCTGATATGGGCGATGCGCTGATAGCGCGGTCCCTCGAACTCGGCCAACGACAGGTTTGCGCCGCTGTAGGTCTCATAGAGTTGGACCGCGCCGGCGCGCGCATCCCATTGCGGCTTGAAAGCAGGCAGGACGCGGGCGATCTTCTCAAAGCTGACGCGATAGGAGCGTGTGTCCGGACCGGCATCGGCAGCAAATTCGAGACGGCACCCCGGCACCACCTCCGCGACAATCGCGGCGATGTCACGGATGCGGTAGTTGTGTGCCGTCTGGCCAACATTGAAGGCCTCGTTGTGAACGGCTTCCTTCGGCGCCGTCAATCCGGCGATGAAGGCACGCGAGATGTCCTCGATATGGACGATTGGCCGCCATGGGCTGCCATCCGACTTCAGCATGATGACGCCTTCTGTAACGGCCCAGGCAACGAGATTGTTGAGCACGATGTCGAAACGCAGACGCGGCGACACGCCGTAGGCCGTTGCGGGGCGGAAATAGACCGGCGTGAACGCATGGTCGGCGAGCTCGGATATGTCGCGCTCCGACATCACCTTGGAGCGGCCGTATGCGGTGACGGGGTTGAGCGTCCCCGTCTCATCGATGATGTCCTCGCCGGACAAGCCGTAATTGCTGCACGAGGAGGCGAAGAGAAAGCGCGGGACCCCTGTATCCTTTGCGGCCTTCGCCATGCGCACGCTGGCCCTGTGGTTGATGTCATAGGTCGTTTCAGGGTCCAGGTTGCCGAGCGGATCGTTGGACAGCGCGGCGAGGTGGATGACCGCGTCAAAGCCCTCCAGGTCGGCAGGGCTCACGTCGCGGACATCTTTGGCGATCGAAGGAACGGCCGTCTGCTCCCCACCAGGGCCGTAGGCGCACCGGCTGTAGAGGTTGGTGTCGTATCCGGTGACCTCGTGGCCCTCCGCCAGCAGCATGGGCACCATGACGGAGCCGATATAGCCTTGGTGGCCGGTGACGAGAACTTTCATCGTTCGTCCTTTCGACAATGTGCGCCCGGTGATCCGGCGCGCGTTCGACGCAAAAACTAACCCGACCCGTACGCGCGCTGCAGTGCGCCAATCGGGGAGGGCGTGGCCATTGGGATGAACCGTGGCCGGCGACCATCGCCCAATCGGCCAATGGGTCAGGTCACGGCGGCTGCGATGGCGGGTGGCTGGTTGTAGGCCCGGTAGACGAGTTGGGAGGGGCGGCCGACGAGATGACGGTCAACGCCGTCTTCGAGCGCGCGCGCATATATCTCGAGCGCGCCGTCGATCGCCTCGAGCGTTTCGTCGATCGCGGTGTCGTCATGGGTGTATCCCACGACGAGCGAGGGCATGAGAACGCCGCGGCGGATCGTTTCCTGAAGGAACAGTGTTCGGAAGGCCTGGGAGGGACGGCCGTCGGCATCGAATGTCGTATAGGCGAGACAGTTGGGCCGGCCGACGGTTGCGACCTGCGCGGACACGCCATGCCGCCGCGCAGCGTCGGCGACCCCTTCGGCCAGGCGGCTGCCCTGCCGCTCGATATGCGCGATCACCGGCTCGTCGCGATAGATCCTCATTGTGGCGATCGCGGCGGCGAGCGCATGCGTTTCCGCGCCGTGCGTCGTCGAAAGCAGGAAGACGCGCGGCTTGTCGATATGATCGAGCCCGCCGAGCCGCATATATTCGCGCTTTCCCGCAAGCGCGGATACTGAAAAGCCATTGGCCAGAGCCTTGCCGAAGCACGAAAGATCGGGCTCGATGCCGTAGATATGCTGGGCGCCGCGTGCATGCCAGCGGAAACCGGTGATCATCTCGTCAAGGATGAAGAGCGCGCCGTTGGCGTGGCACAGCCGTTTGACCTCGTGCAGGAAATCGTCGCGTGGCTCCTCGTTGCGTGCAGGTTCCAGGATCAGCGCTGCAATGCGGCCGGGATAGCGGGCGAAGAGACTGGCGACGCTCTCAAGGTCGTTGTAGCGGAAGGTCGCGGTGAGCTGGCGGATCGCGTCAGGTATCCCCGCGTGCATGGCGGTGGTCCCGATGAACCAGTCATCCGTCGAGAAAAACGGGTGGTCGCCGCAGCAGGCAATCATGTCGCGACCGGTGTAGGCACGGGCGAGGCGGACAGCGCCCGAGGTTGCATCCGAGCCGTCCTTGCAGAATTTGACCATCTCGGCCGTTCCGATCAGATCCAGAAAGGCTTCCGCGCAATCGACCTCGAGCCGCGCCGGACGGGTGAAGTTGCACCCGTCGCGCATTGCCTGCATGGCCGCCTCGACAACCGGCTGATAGCCATGGCCGAGGCCGACGGCCCGGTTGCCCATGCCGTACTCGATGTAGCGATTGCCTTCGACGTCGAAGACGTGGCAACCGGCACCGCGTTCGATGAAGCCCGGCGCGAGGACCGGATACTGGTCGTCGCCCTTGGCATAGGTATGCGCGCCGCCGGGGATCAGCCGATGTGCGCGTCTTTGAAGATCGGTCGAGCGTTCGAAACGGGAAAAATGCCGCGTCATGGGGCCGGCCTCCGGCGCGTTGCGGTTTGATGGGTCGGCGCAAGTCTACAGGCTGACGCCAGTGGCGCGTCTTGTCATTTTGGATGCCGGCTTCCTCCAATCGGCTGAATTCTCACTGCCGGCGCCGCCGATGCGGCGCGATGCACCCGTGCACTTCATGTCTGAGGTCCGTCCCGTACCTCGATTGGCCAGATGCCGGACGATGCTGCCTTCATGGCATGCCGCTGTAGACAAGCGGAGGTTCTCGTCATGGCGGTTCTCATCACCGGGGGTGCCGGATATATCGGCAGCCATACGGCATTGGCACTCATGGATGCGGGCGAGACGGTCTGCGTGATCGACGATCTCAGCACGGGTCTTCGTGAAAGCGTGCCGCCGGGCGCGCATTTCGAGCAGGGCAACGTCGCCGACAAGCTTTTCGTCCACCGCGTGATGAAGACCTTTGACGTCGATGCGGTGATCCATTTTGCCGGATCGATCCGCGTCGATGAGTCGGTCAGCGATCCGCTCAAGTATTTCCGCAACAACACCGATGCCTCCCGCCGATTGATCGAGGCGACGCTGGAAGCGGGTGTGCGTCATTTCATATTTTCCTCGACCGCCGCCGTTTATGGCGATCCCGAGCGATTGCCGGTGACGGAAGACGGGGCACTGCGGCCGCTCTCTCCCTACGGAACGTCGAAGTTGATGACGGAGATGATGCTGCGCGACGTTTCCATGAGTTTGCCACTGCGCTTCACGGCGCTGCGATATTTCAATGTCGCTGGCGCAGACCCGGCCGGGCGCGCCGGACAGATCAGCCCCATCTCCACCCACCTGATCAAGATCGCGTGCGAAGCGGCCGTCGGCAAGCGCAGCCACGTCAACATCTACGGCACCGATTTCGACACGCCCGACGGGACGGCCGTGCGCGACTACATTCATGTCAGCGACCTCGCCATCGCGCATTACCTCGCGCTCCAGCGTCTGAGGGCTGGCGGGACCAGCATCGCCATGAATTGCGGCTATGGGGTCGGCTACTCCGTCCTTGAGGTCATCGAAGCGGTCAAGGCCGTTTCGGGGGTCGCTTTCCCGGCGATTCCATCCGAGCGCCGCCCAGGCGACAGTCCGAAGGTTGTCGCAGATTGCCGGTTGATCAAGAACGAGTGCGACTGGCGCCCGCGCTACAACGACCTTTCAACGATCGTCGCCCACGCTCTTAAGTGGGAGAAGCTGCTTTGGGACGCGGGCCGATCCCTGCAACATGCGTGATCTTCGGGCGCCGGCGACAAAAAAAGCCGGCCCGATCATCTGATCGGGCCGGAGGCGGCTTCACCCCATGCAGATATCAGTTGCTGGCGGCCTGCGGCATCCCGAGCGCGCTTTCCATCGGGAACATGTCGTTGATCTTGTAGGCCACTTCCGTCCGGTTGGTCGCCTTGAGCTTCTTCATGATGTTGCGGATGTGGACCTTCACTGTGCTTTCGCGCAACTTCAGTTCATAGGCGATGATCTTGTTGGCCTTGCCGCGGCGAAGCGCCTCGACGACTTCGGCCTGGCGGGTGGTGAACATGCCGGTCAGCGGCCGTGCCTCCTGCGTGGTCGTCTCGATCATATGGCGCATGGCGAGGACACTGCTCGCCGGCACGAAGATGCCACCGGCGATCGCAAGTCCGATCGCCTCCACGCACACGTCGATATCGACGGAGGTCGGGATATAGCCGCGCGCACCGCATTCCAGCGCCTTGAGGATCTGCTTCAGGTCATCTGTGTCAGCCAGGATGATCACCGGGATCGCCTTGAATTCCGCTGCCAGCCGCGTCACTTCGTTGGCGACGCCGGCATCGCTCATCCTGCGGCCGCCAAGATTGAGCAGGATTGCGGCGAGCGGCGTGTGATAGGCACGGTCCTTCCGCCATTCCTCGACCGAACCCATAGCGGCGACTTCCATGCCCAGGTTATGGTCGATGAGGGCTTTCGACAGGCATTCCCTGCCGAGCGCCCGGTTGTCGATGACGAGAAGGCACTGCTCGCATTCGCCAACGTCGCCTGCTCCACCGAGCCCATATCTGGCCAGATCGATCCCGCCCTTTTCAGACGCTGCCGATGTGCCATTGCCATATCGTGCTGCTGTATCCATACGCATAACCCGCCTTTCCACACGATGACCCTCTTTCGAGTGATCGTTGCCACCGAAACCAAATATAACGACAAAATTTATTGAGGCGCGCGATAGAGAAATTTGGTCTTCTATCGAGAGTTCAGCTTGCCCCGCCGCCATGTCTTGTATGGCTATGTGTTACTGTATGGCGATCACAGGGGGTGATGGTTAACAAAAATCAATCAAGTCGTAAAAAAGTACTGCTCTAGGTGTTTGCACTTATATTCCGAGCTCAGTTCTTGTCGGGTCGGATGGTTGACGACGGGCGTAGTGGATGCGGCTGGTCTATGGCCACATTTATGAAATAGTTGATGTTTCGCTCATCAGGTATAGCAGTCTCTACCTCGATTGCTTAGTTGACGATGAATGACGTGAGACGAATGATTGCCGTGCCAGCGTGAAACGTCAGCAACCCACGTGGCCTGTCCAGAGTATTGCGTGGACAGGATAGGGGAGCCACCACCTAAGCCCGACCACGGCTCCCCTATCGCGGGCTCGACGATTGTGCCAAGCATCGGACGGATCGGCGGCTGGCGGCTGTTGTCTTCACTGTGCCGGAAAGTGGGCGGGAGTTGCGGGTGACATACGATTTCTGCGTTGTCGGGGGCGGTATCGTCGGTTTGGCAACGGCCCTCAATCTTCTGGAGATGAAGCCCGATGCACGCCTCGTTCTCATCGAGAAGGAGGACGGGGTGGGCCGGCATCAGACCGGGCACAACAGTGGCGTCATCCATGCCGGGATATACTATGCGCCGGGCAGTCTGAAGGCGCGGCTTTGCACGGAAGGCGCGGAAGCGACGAAGCGGTTTTGTGCCGAAGAGGGGATTGCCGTTGACACCTGTGGCAAGCTGATCGTCGCGACCAGCGCCACGGAGATGCAACGCATCGATGCGCTCCATGACCGTGCAACGAAGAACGGCCTGACACTCCAGCGGATCGGGCGGGACCACCTGCGCGAAATCGAGCCGAATATCGTGGGGCAGGGCGCGCTTCTCAGCCCAAAGACGGCCATCGTCGACTATCGCGCCGTGGCCGCGGCGATGGCGGCGAGGATCAGGCGTGCCGGCGGAGAGATTCTCCTTCGACGTCGCGTCGACCGCATCGAGGTCGATGAAGATGCCGTGGAGGTCGGCGCAGGCGGCGAGGCGTGGCGGGCGGGCTATCTGGTCACATGCGCTGGTCTTCAGTCCGATCGGATCGCGCGGCTCGCCGGTGCGCGGACGGACTTTCGCATCCTGCCGTTCCGCGGCGAGTATTACCGGTTGCCGGCCGCCCGAAACGACATCGTCCGACACCTGATCTATCCCGCTCCCGATCCTTCACTGCCGTTTCTCGGCATCCATCTGACGAAAATGATCGATGGTGGCATTACGGTGGGGCCCAATGCCGTCCTCGGCCTGGCGCGCGAGGGATACGGCAAGCTGGCGATGGCGCCGCAGGACATGTGGGACATCGCATCCTTTTCCGGCTTCTGGCGGCTGCTCGCGCAGCAAAGGAAGAATGTCGCCGAAGAGGCAGCCAATTCGCTGTCAAAGCGCCGCTATCTGGAGAAGTGTCGCTTGTACTGCCCAGACCTCACGCTGGATGACCTCCTGCCTCAGGAGGCCGGCATTCGCGCCCAGGCAGTGACGGCGGCGGGCGAGATGATCCACGATTTCCTTTTCGTGGAAGGCGAGCGCAGCCTGCATGTGTGCAACGCGCCTTCGCCGGCGGCGACATCGGCCCTGCCGATCGGCCGGATGGTCGCCGAACGATGCCTCGATCGCGCTTTGGATCGGCATGCCGCCAAAGGCGTCAGGCGCGTCCCCTGACGCGCATGGCGGCGAGCGGCGGTTCTTCCTCGATGGGCATGTCGAATGCCGCAATCAGGCGACGCGCTGCGTTGCCGGCAATGTGAACTTGCGGAAACGCGGCCTCGACGCGTTTGGCGGAGCGATAGATTTCAAGCAACAGCGCAATGTCACTTGGACAAAGACCACGCCGGGCGGGGCGCACTTCCATGACGGTTCTCCAGCAGGGTTCATCGAGCCCATCAGCCATTCCGAGTTCAGCCAGCCCGACGTCAATGGACCATATCGTCTATCGCGCGCGTAAGCGGGCTTCATTGATGAAGTCCTGATGCGAAGGTGATAATGCGCAGCCGGGCCAACGCGCTTTCCCAGCCCAAAGGATGCTACGTCGTTTGGCCGTCTTGCCGGCGGCGCGATGCGGCGGAACCATAGGCATACGCGATGCGCGCCGATACCACGGCCAGCGGAATGGACGGAGCTGCCCGGCATGCAGATATCGATCATGGGCTTCGTCGTCTGCGCCCTGCTTCTGACGGCAGGATACTACATGCGCGGGCCCGTCATCATCGCGATGATCGCGGCGCTGGCCTTCGGATCCACGTCGTTGATGACGTTGACCTCGCTGGGCGGGTCCTCTCCGTTGATCTACACCATGTTCGCTGCGTTGTTCGTCGGCACGATGGTGATCCGACGACATTTGTGGAGCGAATTGGGTACGGCTTTCGCCACCATCCGCGTCAACTGGCTTATCGTCGGCCTGGTCGCATACGCGATCATCGGCGCCTGGCTTTTTCCGCGCTTCTTCCTTGGCCAGACAAGTGTTTTCGTTCAATCGAGCTCGCGCTACGGCGTGGTCGAGGCCTCTCTCGCTCCGGTGAATTCCAACATCACGCAGACAGCATATTTCACATTGGGCGCGATCACGTCGATCGGCCTCAGTGTTCTTCTGCTCGCGCGTGACAGGCTGGAACAGGTCCGGCGCGGATTTCTGGTGTGGGCAAGCCTTCACTGCGCCATGGGGGCGATAGACCTCGTCGGCAAGCTGGCCGGCGCCGGCGATCTTCTGGCGCCGATCCGAACCGCCAACTACGTCAATCTGACGGAAGCAAGCGAAGGAGGCTTCTGGCGCATCGCCGGTGCGTTCTCGGAAGCCTCTTCCTTCGGCGCCGTTTCGCTCGCCTGCATCGCCTTCAGCTATACCTATTGGCGCAAATCCGGATCGCGCTATGCGCGCAATCTGACGTTCGCTCTCCTGGTGCTCCTTCTTCTGTCGACCTCATCCACCGCCTATGTCGGGATCGCCATCATATCGCTTCCGGTGCTCGTCGGTCTTGGGCAGTCACTCGTGGCAAAGCGGTTCAGCCAGGATGACGTACTGATCGTGGTGACGTTCACGACGGGAGCTCTGCTGATGCTTGCTCTCGTTCTCAGCGACCGCGCTTTCTTCGAGCCGTTCGTTCGCCTGGTCGACGACATGGTCTTCAACAAGCTGAGCTCCGACTCGGGTCAGGAGCGGACATACTGGAACATGAAGAGCCTGCAAGCTTTTGCGGACACGGGAGGTCTCGGCATCGGTTTTGGCAGTTCTCGCGCCTCGAGCTGGCCAATCGCGGTGATTTCGCAGCTTGGCGCAATAGGCGCCTTGATGACGGCGGCGCTCGCTCTGGTCATCTTTCGAGGGCTGGGAAAAATGCGCGGTGCGGTCGATCGGCAGACCGAGGCGACCGTCAGCGCCGTGCGCGCGGCATCTCTGGCCGGGATGGTCGCCGGATCGCTGATCAGCGGGACGGCCGATCCGGGAATGCTGTTCTTTATCGCGCTGGCCGTGATCGCGTCGACACGAGCGCGGGTGCGTTTGAGAAGTGGCTACGCCGCCGCCGCGCCGGCTCCGACACCGCCGAACCGGCTTGCTACGCAATACGGCGCCGCATGATGGGAATGCGGCGCCGGAATTGTCGGTTCGGTTATGCCCGGCAGATGGTCAGTCGTTCCATTCCGGCAGCGCTTCGATTTCTTCCTTGGTCATGTCGAGACTGATCGAGCCGTCCACCATCGTCACCTGGTCGAGCATCACGATCACGTCCTTGTCACCGATGCCGAGAAAGCCACCGACTTCGAGTGCAAGCGCGGTAGGCTGCCCATCGGCCGTACCAAGAACCTCTTCGATCTCACCGATCGTCTCGCCATCGGCGGTCATGACGTTCATGTCTTCCAGTTGGTCGACGCTGACTTCGAACGGCGCGACCATCTGTGCATCCGTCTCGATTTCGATGAGGTCAGCCGGCTGGGCGAGCGCGCCAGAGGCGCTTGCGGCCAGTGCCGTGGCGAGTGCAATCGCGGACAATCCATTCAGCGGAGTCATGGGCTGGTATCCTCTTGTTTTTGAATGCGGTTAGAACGCCCCCGCTGGCGGACGGTTCCAGCACCGAAAACAAATCAGACGGTGGAAACCACAATTCCGCCAAGGGCCGCGACGAGCACCACGATAAAGGGCGCCATCTTCCAGGCTGCCAGAAGCACAAAGCAGATCGCGGCAAGCGCGAAAGCAGCGGGGCCATCGATGGCCGAAACGAAGACGGGATCATAAAGGGCGGCAGCGAGGATGCCGACGACGGCCGCGTTCGTCCCGCGCATCATGACCTGAGCGATGCGCTGGCGCCGAAACGCCTGCCAGAACGGCAGTATTCCGATCAGCAGCAGCATGCCGGGCAGAAAAATCGCAATCAGCGCGATCGAGGCGCCAGGAAGACCGTTTGGCGGAAATGGAAGTACGGTGCCGAGGTAGGCTGCGAAGGTAAAGAGGGGGCCAGGCACGGCCTGGGCTGCGCCGTAGCCGGCGAGGAACGTATCGGCCGACAGCCAGCCAGCCCTGACTGTTTCCGCTTCCAGCAAAGGCAAGACAACGTGGCCGCCACCAAAGACAAGGGACCCTGACCGGTAGAATGCGTCAAAGAGCGCAGCAGCTCCCGGCTCACCGCCGGCGGCAACGATCGGAAGACCGATGAGCAAAGCAGCAAAGACAACAAGCGCGATCGTTCCAACTGTCCGGCTGACCGGAAAGCGGATGGTCTCGGCCTGTTCGGCCTCTTCCTCCGGCATGGTCAGAAATCCGCCGGCCAAGGCGCCAAGTACGATCGCGGTGATCTGCCCCACAGAGCCCGGCAGGACCGCGGTAAGCGTCAATGCCGCGAGCGCGATGGCGGCTGTGCTCCGATCCGGGCAAAGGGCTCTTGCCATGCCCCAGACGGCGGTCGCCACGATTGCCACGGCGACGATTTTCAACCCGGACAGGATACCGGTTGCGAGGGGCCCGTCCACCGCGGCAGCCCCCATGCCGAACGCCACCAACAAGATGGCCGAGGGCAAGGTAAAGGCAACCCACGCCGCAAGCGCGCCTGCATAACCGGCGCGTTTCAACCCGAGGGCGAAACCGACCTGGCTCGATGCGGGACCAGGCAGGAACTGGCAAAGTGCGACGAGATCGGCATAGCCTTTCTCATCGATCCAACGCCTGCGCAGCACAAGTTCATCGCGAAAATATCCAAGATGGGCGATCGGTCCTCCAAAGGAGGTCAGGCCGAGCTTCAGGAACGCGAGAAAGACTTCACCGGCATTTCCATCGCACGCGTCGCAGTTCGTCCTATCCATGCCCGCATCCCCACCGATCTCCATGCAAAAGTCGATAAGCATGCCCAGCTTGCGTGACAACAACCCAACCGGCGTGTCACGAAAGTTTCATGAATTGCGGGAGGACGGACCGAGCGCTTCAGTGCTGATAGTACATCTGGTCGGTGTGCTCCACCATGTTGCGGCACGCATGCTCGCCCGAAAATTGTACCAGATGCTGACGCGCTCGATTGAGCCTGCTCTTCACCGTGCCCATTGCACAGTCACAGACTTCCGCCGTGTCCTCGTAGCTCATACCGAGCATGACGATGAGGATCAGCACCTCACGCTGCTCGTAGGGAAGGCGCTGGATGTTTCGGGAAACCTCCTGGCCGCGAATGGTCCATTCCTGTGACGGCGACGCGGTCGGACGCAGCGATGCACAGTCCGCCGCCGCCGGGCATTCCCGATTGTAAATCTTGATGCGGGTATAAAAGCTGTTCCGCATGATGGTGAACAGCCATGATTTCATGCTGGTGCCGGCGTGAAACTGATGAATGTTCGCAATGCCTTTTGTCAAAGTCTCCTGTACCAGATCATCCGCATCGCTCGGGTCAGGGCAGAACGTCCGAGCAAAGGCCCTTAACGGCGCGATCATATCCGTGATGCCTGACAACTCGGCCCTGAGCCCCGATGCGGTCTCCGCCGCAACGGCTCCCGAATGCACCCTCGGTTGGTTCGCATTCAACATTTTCGCACTCCAATGGCGTGATCGATCCCCAGCACGCAACAGCAACGGATGGCGGTAGCAACCGTTCCGGCAATTGAAGTACGAAATCGCGGTTTTCATGATATTTTTTGTGTATTAACATATGTAATTGACGGAATTGGCAGTCATTTTGAATGATCTACTTTGGTGCGTGTGCGTCGCTGTGCCTGACGTCGTCAGCCGCCGACAATGTCGCCGCCATTGGGATGCAGCACCTGGCCGGTAAAATAGGACCCGTCTTCGCAGGCCAGAAACAAAAGCGCTGGAGCAACTTCATTCGGTTGCCCCGGCCGGCCCATCGGAGTGTCCGTGCCGAAACTCTCTACCTTTTCGGCCGGAAATGACGCCGGGATCAAAGGCGTCCAGATCGGGCCGGGTGCGACCCCGTTTACACGGATGCCCTTGGAGGCAAGATTTGCGGAAAGGGCGCGCACGAAGGCGAGCAAGGCCCCCTTTGTCGACGAATAGTCGATCAGTGTCGGCTGGCCACGATACGCGGTAACCGAAGTGGTGCAGATTATCGACGCGCCTTGCCGCAGATGAGGCAATGCGGCCTGGGTGACGTAAAAACTCCCGAACACATTGGTGCGAAACGTTCGTGTCAGTTGATCCTCGGTTATGTCTGTCAGATCTTCCTGATAGTGCTGTTCGGCCGCGTTGTTCACCACAACGTCGATGCCGCCGAACCGGTCGAGTGCATCGGCGATAAGTTTCTGCGCAATGGATCGATCCGCGACATCTCCCTTGAACGCAAAGCATTTCGCGCCTTCTTCGCGAAGGCGGTCGAGCGTTTCCTCCGCGTCTTCGGTCTCGTTGTCGTCTCCATACAGAATGGCGACGTTTGCGCCCTCGCGCGCAAACAGAACGGCTGTCGCACGTCCAATGCCCGAATCACCGCCCGTGATGATGGCCGTCTTGCCCGACAGCCGTCCTGATCCCGAAAATCGGGGCATGTAGTCTGGTGCGGGGTGCATGGCATCTTCGCTTCCGGGCTGATGCGTTTTTTCCTGCCTTTCGGGGGGTGAGGTCTTGTTCATGGGGCGCTCCTCAGTTGACGTCCGGATAGGGATTGGCGCGAAGCAGGCGCGCCAGATGCGCCGCCGAGCGTGCTGCCATCTTCACGGCACCGGCCACTGTGTCCGGTATCTCGTCGAGATCGCGAAAATCGGTGCTGCCCATGGCATCACCCACCCAGTAGGCGACGGCGTTCGGCGCCAGCGAGAAGCCGACGTCATTGGCTGCCTGATAGATTTCGGCGGAGACATGATGGGCGCCATCCTCGTTTCCGACGACGGCAACAATGGCCACTTTCCCGTAGGATGGCATGCGCCCGCCGTCGTCCTTCTCCGAGATGAACGCGTCCATCCGTTCCAGCGCCCGTTTGATCACGCTGGAGGGCTGGCCCATCCAGACCGGCGTGCCGAAGATGACGATGTCGCAGGACAGCACCTGCGATCGGATCGTCGGCCAGGCGTCGCCTTCCCCTTCGTCGGACGTGACGCCCGGCCTGATGTCATGGTCGGCCAGCCGCAGCGTACTGCCGCGAACGTCCTGATGGCGCAACTCTTCCAGGAGCAGGTCGATCATGCGATCGGTCGAGGAGACACCGTCGGCGCTGGATTTCAATGTGCCGTTCAGGGCCAATGCTTTAAGATCGCGCGTCACCATCCACCATTCTCCATCCTGTCTCTGCCGCGAAACAGCATGTTAGTCGCATTGTTCCGTCTTTCGCGGAACGCTGTAGCCCGGAGCTCGTTGAGACGGAGAGCGAGGCCAAGATGATGACTCAACTCCTTCAGCATTCGCCCGAGCCTGGGCGCCCGCCTGTTCCGCAGCCGGATCCCGAACCGGACCTGCCGCCGGATGACGATCCTGAGCCCGTCCGTGAACCCGACCCCTGGCCGGATGATTTGCCCTTGCCCAATCCGGACGAGGTCAATCCGCCGGTTCATGTCGCTTAAGCGTGCATGGCGCGCCAAGGCGGCGTCGAACGACTTTCTCATCGGATGATAACTGGACAAACAAAGTCCAGTTAATCTAAGAGTGCGGCCGTCGCTTCATGCGCCGGCATCACATTCTGGATGTTGCTCGCGACGATGCCCACCGATCACCGCGGATAGCCATGCTGAGTTCGTTCTTCTCCTACTATGCCCCGCACAAGCGGCTGTTCTTCGCCGATTTCGGCAGCGCAGTGCTATCCGGGCTTCTGTCTCTAGGGTTCCCACTGGCGGTGACGGCTTTCGTCGACCACCTGCTTCCGCGTGGGGATTGGGTTCTCATTCTCCTGTCTGCAGCCGGCCTGTTGGCGATCTATCTCGTCAACACGGGCCTGATGGTGGTCGTCACCTATTGGGGCCACGTCCTCGGGATCGCGATCGAGACGGAGATGCGACGGCGCGCCTTCGATCATCTGCAAAAGCTGTCATTCCGGTTCTTCGACGAACAGAAGACCGGCCACCTGATCGCGCGGCTGACCAAGGACCTGGAGGAGATCGGGGAGGTGGCGCATCACGGGCCGGAAGATCTCTTCGTGGCCGTGATGACGTTCATCGGCGCGCTCATCCTCATGTTCATGGTGCATCCGCAGCTCGCGCTGATCGCCAGCGCGATCGCGCCGCTGATCATGTGGCTGGTGATCCGCTACGGAGGAGCGATGGCGCGCAACTGGCGCGAACAATTCGGCCGGGTCGCAGCATTCAATGCCCGGATCGAGGAGAATGTCGGCGGTGCCCGCGTCGTTCGGGCTTTCGCCAACGAAGATCACGAGCGCGCGCTTTTTGCCGCCGACAACGACCGCTATCGCATGGTCAAGCATCAGGCCTACCGGATCATGGCCGCGACGCTTGCGATCAACTTTCTCGGGATGCGCGTGGTGCAGGTGGTGATCCTCATCGCGGGGACGTACTTCGTCACCAACGGCACCCTGACGGTCGGGGGATTTGTCGGCTTCCTGCTCCTGATCAACGTATTCTACCAGCCACTCGAGAAGATCGCGGCCGTCGTCGAAATCTATCCAAAGGGTATCGCCGGCTATCGGCGCTACCAGGAGCTTCTGGCGACCGAACCCGATATCGTCGATGCCGAAGACGCGGTGTTGCTCGATGCTTCACGCGGGGCGATCGCGTTCAACGATGTGCAGTTCGGCTATTCGCAGGACCGTCCGGTGATCCGCGGGGTCAGCCTCAGCGTCTCACCCGGCGAGACCATCGCCTTCGTGGGTCCTTCCGGAGCAGGCAAGACCACGCTTCTGGCGCTGGTTCCCCGCTTCTATGAAGTGACGGGCGGCCAGATCACCATCGACGGGCACGATATCCGAAACGTCACGATGACGTCGCTGCGCCGCCATATCGGGATCGTCAGCCAGGATGTCTTCCTCTTTGCCGGCACATTGCGCGAGAATATCGCCTATGGTCGGCTCGATGCCAGCGAAGCGGAAATCCTTGAGGCGGCCAGACGGGCGCGTCTTGAAGAGATGATCGACGGTCTTCCCGATGGCCTCGACACCGTGATCGGCGAGCGTGGGGTCAAGCTTTCCGGCGGCCAGAAGCAGCGTGTTGCCATCGCCCGGATCTTCCTCAAGAACCCGCCGATCCTGATCCTCGACGAGGCAACCTCGGCGCTCGACACGGAAACGGAACGCCAGATCCAGCGCGCGCTGGACGAGTTGTCGAAGGGCCGTACCGTCCTCGTCATCGCGCACCGCCTCGCCACGATCCGCAACGCCGACCGCATTGCCGTGGTGGTCGACGGACAGGTCGCGGAGATCGGCGATCATGCCGCGCTCATGGCCGCCGATGGACCGTATCGCCGGCTGAACGCGGCGCAGATTTCTCTCGATGATCATGCCGTGACTGAGGCGGCCGAATAGCCTCTCAGCATACGAAACGCCGCGCGGCTTGCCCGACCGAAGCGGGGCGGGGCGATCATTGCCCGGCCTTCGCTGCCGGTGGTGATAGCGGCTGACCCTTGCACAGCACAGCCCGATACGATCTGCCCGGCTGCGATTGTCTTGCCGTTGCAAGTGCTTGGTCTACGCGCCACGCGCCGGGATATGCGGAAATATTCATTTCTTTTGTCGAATGACCAGCCGGTTCAGCCGCCGACTGTGCTGTGTGCGCAACAGTTCAGAAAAATCGATGGCATTTAATATTGGAGTTATGAATGGAAAAACTTATCGTCTAATCTGAAACATGAGTGGGGCGGGATTCGAAGTTCAGTTCGGGGGTTTCAATGTTCGGTATTCGTCAAGGCGTACTGTGTCTCAGCGCTGCCTTGCTGTGCAGTGCTGCAGCAGCCGGCGATCTCGTCTATACGCCGATCAATCCTTCTTTCGGCGGCAGCCCGCTCAATTCCGCCCATCTTCTCGGCACCGCCGCGGCGCAACGCGAGGCGACGGCGAGCGATGCGGAGATCGACGAAATGCTCGGCGGCGGCGATGAGCCGGGCGAGGACACCGGCAATGCCGACGCCGACCTCTTCGTGCGGCAGTTGCAGGGGCGGCTGCTCTCGGCGCTGGCGGGCCAGGTGACGGATGCGATCTTCGGCGACAACCCGCAGGACAACGGCGTCGTCACGTTCGGCGACACCGAGGTGGCGTTCGAGCGCACGCTCGATTCGATCGCGCTCACCATCACCGATTTCACCGACGGCTCGATCACGCGGATTGTCGTGCCGCAACTGGTGACCAACGATTGATCTTGAAGTCACGGGGCCGGGGGGCGCGGGACTTGGCAGAGAAGATGAGGGCGGGGGCTCGATGGCGGACCACAGTGTAGGCGTAACCAAATCTCTCCTGGCGGCGGTTCTGGGAGCCATGATGCTCGCCGGCTGCGCGGTGACGCAGGAGACATTCCTCGACAGCCCGCCCGCGGTCGCGGCCGTCACGCGTCCGAACGACGCGCTGCGCCGGCTGCCGGCGCCGGTCGAGAAGACCGTGGTCGCCGTTTACGAGTATAACGACCTGACCGGCCAGTACCGTGAGCGCGAGAACGTGCAGACATTGTCGCGTGCCGTGACGCAGGGCGGGGCGCCGATGCTGGTCAAGGCGCTGCAGGACGCCGGCGAGGGGCGCTGGTTTACCGTGCTGGAGCGTTCCGAACTCGACAATCTGCTGCGCGAGCGCCAGATCCTGACCGAGATGCGCCGCATCTATCGCAACGAACAGCGGATCGACGCTTCGATCCTGCCGCCGCTGATGCATGCCGGGATCATCATCGAGGGCGGGATCATCGGTTATGACACCAACACGATCACCGGCGGCGCCGGGGCGCGTTTCCTCGGCATCGGCGGCGACACGAAATATGTCCAGGACACGGTGACGGTGACGCTGCGCGCGGTCTCGACCAAGTCCGGCGAGGTGCTGGCGACGGTGTCGACGCGCAAGGCGGTCGCCTCCTACGCGCTCCAGGGCGGGGCCTTCCGCTATCTCAAGCTCGACGAGCTCCTGGAGGCGGAGGCCGGCGTGACCTACAACGAGCCGAAGCAGATCGCCGTGGAATCGGCCATCGAGGCGGCCGTGCAATCGCTGATCGTGGAGGGCGCCGAACTCGGTATCTGGCAGTTCGCCGACAAGCGGCTCGGCCAGGACTATGTCACCGCCTACCGGGCGCGCAAATATGACGAGCGCCTGACGCTGGCGGCGCAGACCCGGCCGGCGCCGGCGACCGCCGCGCCGACGCAGATCGCCGAGACGACTGGGCTGGCGCCACGACCCGTGCGGGTGCAGACGATCCGCTCGCCGCGCGCGGCAAGCGCGCCGGCTGAACGCCGTGCCGCACCGGCGCAGACCGCGCCGCAGGCGCAGCCCGCATCGCCGGCACGGCGCGACCTGCCGCCGGCGCCGGAGGGCGAGGGCGAGACGCTGGGCAGCGCCCCAAACGATGCGGCCGAGGAAAAGCCGCGCGACGTGGCATCCGTCGAGGGCTAGGCAGCCGTGACGCTGACAGAAACGGCTCTGCATCCGTGAATGCTGGATCATGCGTTTTTCTCCGGCGTTCCCTGCGTGCCACGCGATTGGCGGGAGATGAGCGCTGCTCGCTTGCGTCGGCGGATCTGGCCTTGCCCTTCGCTATGGCTGCGGGCGTTCGTCTCTGAAATCGCGGTGCAGTTTTAGATCTGCGGTCATCGTTCCTCACCCCCCTCACCAGTAAAATCTAGCACTTAGCTTGCGCTAAGATGCTGATTTTACGTCCTCTCCCACAATGGGGAGAGGTGGGGTGTTGCGCTCTCCTCGTGTCACCTCTCCCCCTTCGTGGGAGAGGACGCGATTTCCTGGGCTTGGGCGCAAGACCAAGTCCTTGGAAATCGCTGGTGAGGGGGTCGCGATGACGCGGCTTCGCCCGTTCGGCTCCCGCACACGCCTTCTGCCCGGCACGGCCTTGACCGCCCGGTGGATGGAACAGGCAATCTGGATACGGAGCGCGAAGACCGTGCCGTGATACAGATTGGATGGATATGGCGCGGGTTTCGCGCTCCGTCAGCGTTCTGCGAGGGGTCTCCCCCTCTCCGGGCAGGTCGAAGCTCTCTGCGTCGACCCGGGTTCATGGCGGGTGTCGGCCCGCGAAAACCCGAGCGACTTGCATGAGCACGCAGTCAAAGCCGGTCATAGTGCCGGCGGGAGCCCTTTTTGCCCGGCTCCGGGCCACAGCCACGTTAGCTGCGACCGGAAGCGCCGGTCCTTTCCCGCATCCGAACGTCTTGCGAATACTTCCAGCCGGAAAGGACGGGGAGAGTATGCCACGGGCCTGAGAGGTGGGGAAAACGGGGGATGAAAACAGGCGGCGCGTCTTTCCCCATCGGCTCGGGCGGCTCTGCCGAGGAAGCCTTGCTGCCGGGCGCTTACGGTATGGATTCCTGTGACGAGCACAGGAATGACGGAGATGGTGGGGCGGTGGCTTCCCGGCATGCCGGAGGAGGGAACGGTGGTGCAATATCGCAACGGGCTGGCGTCGGCGGATGATGTCGCGGCGCGCGTGATATTTCGGTTTGGGGCCAACTCCCCGCTCGTCACCCCTGTGCTTGTCACAGGGGTCCATGCCTCTCCCCCATCGGCTCGGGCGATGCTGCCGAGAAAATCTTGCTGCCGGGCGGTTGACGGTATGGATTCCTGTGACGAGCACAGGAATGACGGAGGACTGTAGGGTCGGTGATGAGGCGGTTTATTCCCGATAACTGAAATACCAATCGGTTCGACTTCTGTTGAGAGCGCGTGAAGCGGTCGCTCTACATACGGCAAATGGGTGATATTCGTGTTCAATCTGTATCAAAGCGGGAATACCGTGTTCCAAAACCGTCTAGATTTCAGGCGGTAAGGTTAAAAACGCGTTTGGTCCATAATGAGAGTCGATTCTTTTTGACTCTCCCGAAAGTGAACGGTAATTTTACCGCGGGTTAAGGGATTATTAACCGAAACGAAGTGGGCAACAACAACGACATCCGTCGTCCTTGGGGGGATTCCGGAAACCCTTCCGCTCGATCTCTTGCCTGTGGCTGAAAGGCCGCGGCAACGCCATGGCGCGTGAACATGCTGCACCACCGAGCAGCATGGGGGCGAAGCCATGCGCCAAAGCCCGGACCGCAATCGGCCGCCGTTCAACAGCGTTCCCGGCGATCAAGGTCGGGCGGACAACGGGAAGGTGCGTAACAATGACTTCTTTCAAGACAGTATTGATGAGCGCGACGGCGCTGGGCCTGATGGCGGGTGCGGCTTGGGCAAACAACGAAGCCGATACGCTTCAAATCGGTAACAACAACACCATCTCTATTGAGCAAGGTGAAGGTAACGGAAACCGCGCAGGTGAGAACAGCAGCAATCCGCCGCTTGGTCCTGTGACGCAAGACGGCTACAACAATGAACTTACAGTCATACAGTCAGGCAACGACAACCTCTTTGGTGCAGAGAACGGTGGTAGTGCTATACAGGGACCTACGGGTGCCGTTGGCGCCAACGGAAATGTTGGCTTGGTGACGCAGTCATCAAACGAAAACAGAATTCGCACGTTCAAGCAACTCGGAAACCAAAATGAGTCAATTATTGTTCAGGAAGGTGGTTCCGAGAATTCGATATACGAATTTAATCAGATTGGCCGTGTTAATGAGGCCAACATCACCATGGGTGGTTCAAGGAACAGGCTGAATTTCGTTACGCAGGGAACAAGCCCCGGTCAGCCAATCAGCAGTGGCGTTGGGAACCAACTCACGATCGAAATAGACGGAAATGATAACGGGTTCAAGGAGAATACCGACTTCTCGGCGGCATCGTTTGCCTTTTCGGTCACCGACAGGCCGGGCGACGTTCGTCAAAGAGGAAGCAGAAATGATCTGACTATTGACGTTGACGGCAACTTCAACTTCTTTGAAGTTAGAGATGAAGGTGACCACAACTTCGGAGACGTTGTCATCAACGGAAGCAACAACGAAATGGCGATGCTTCGCACCGGCGACGGCAACTCCGCTGTGATCTCGCAGCTCGGCAGTGGCAATGATATCGGCATTGATATCCTAGGAAGTAACAATATCACTGATGTTCATCAGGAGAATGGCAGCAACGGAGCCGGTCTCTACATAGAGGGTGATGGCAACGAGCTGAACGTTACCCAAATCCGGCGGGGTGGCGTAGACGGCAACAGCGTCATGGTGAGAATCGAAGGAGATCGGAACAACGCTCCCTCGTCCCCTGTCTTTACAGGCGCGGCGAGGTCGGCCCGCAATGACGCTAGGGATAATGGTTTCGCCGCAGGTTTCAATGCAGGCGATCTTTTCCAGCGTGGCAGCGGAAACTCGGTTGAATTGACTGTGCTTACGGACCGCAATGCGTTCGCCACATATCAGAACGGCAACGAAAACGAGATCACCGGCACGGTTGGCGTTGGCAACGGCAACCAGGCGGTGGTCGCACAGATTGGTAACGGACACGTCGCCAACTTCGTTCAGAACGGCGACGGCAACAACGTCGGCATCAGCCAGTAATTACAATTTCAACCGGGCGGAGAAGATCCGCCCGGTTGCTTCAACTTAGAGCGTGAACCAATGTGCGTCCGCGGGCCGCTCGCTTTTCTCGCCGTTCTGTTCTCCATGAGCACTGCAATTGCTCAAACGCTTGATCAATTCAACCGCGCGTTTCTCGGACAGGTGGGCGACACGAACACTGTGACCATCACGCAGGAAGGCGCGGGCAATCTTGTCGGGGAGGATGATCCGGTCTCCCGGCTGAACCAGTTCGGCGACCTCAATAGCATCACCATCGACCAGTATGGCTATGGCAACGATGTCGGGTCGGCGCTTCGGGTCGGGCCTTATCGCGCCAACGGGCCGAACCAGCGCGGCGAAAGGAACGTTCTTCTGATCGAGCAGCGCAATCTGGAGCCGTCTTCCGGCCATAGGGTGGAGGCGGTGGCGCAGCGGGCTTTTAGCGGGCGCGCGGGCGTCGGCAACCTTCTGGAGATCCACCAGGCGAGCCTTGCCGGCGAGGCGGGCCAGCGGATCGGCCAGGCGGTGCAGGTGGCCCCTGGCACGGGCGGCGCGGCGAATGTCATGCAGATCAGCCAGGCGGGCGGCGATCCCGGCGGCATCTTCGGCGGCAATGGCGCCGAACAGCTCTGGCAGTGGGGCGCGGGCAATCATTTCATGCTGCACCAGGCATTGGGCGGCAACACGCTGATGACGCTGAGCCAGCGCGGGACGGACAACCGGGCCGAGGTCGCGATGCGCGGGGCGGGCAATTTCGTCGACCTCATCGAGCAGAACAACGACGTGACGGGCGGGCCGGGCAACCGGGCGCGGCTTACATTTCTCAGCGACGGCAACGGGCGCGATGACGACACTGGACCTGGTTCCGGGAGCGGGCGTTCGGGCGCGGTTGGCGGCGGGCTGTCGGATTTCGCGCGCGATTTCACCGGGCCGCGGCGGCCGGGGCAGGCAGCGATCGTGCAGCTCGGCAGCGCCAACACGCTTTCCTATCTGGCCGATGGCGGGACCGGCAACCTCTACGGGTTCCACCAGGACGGCACCGGCAACGACGTCGCCGCGAGCGCGATCGGCACGGGCAACGAGATGGCGGCGCTGCAGTTCGGCGACGGCAACACCCTGTCACTGACGCAGGAGGGCGCGGAGAACCGCGCCAGCGTGGAGCATGCCGGCAGCTTCGGGTCGTTCGACATCATCCAGCGTGGGGGCGGCAACATGGTCTCGGTGCTGGCGAGCGGCGATTTCATCAACGCGCCGGGCGCGGGGTTCGGCGGGGCACTGATGCCGGCCGCAACGGAACGCGCGCTGGCGCCGGGGGATATCCGCCAGGAGGGGGCCGGCAATTCTTCCACGGTGCGGGCGCTGGGTGACGCGCACCGCTTCGCCTTCAGCCAGTCCGGCGCCGGCAACAGCCTCGATCTGGAAATGGCGGGGCAAGCAAACCAGGCGCTGATCGTGCAGGACGGCGAGCGCAATGGCGCCTGGCTGAGACAGAGCGGCCGGCGCAACAGTGCATCGATACGGCAGTAAATGATGTGAAGGTCAGGACCCGCGATGATGGGCGAAGACTATAAATTAACGGAAGACTGCAAGACTTCTCCCGCACCATTCGGGAGATCTTGCAATGCGACAGTTCATTTCACTCGGATCGGCCGTTGCCGGTGGTCTTGTTCTGGCAAGCCTGCCGGCGCTGGCCGCAGACCATTGGCCGCAGGATCGGACCCAAGCGGCCAATACGGTGACGCTCGACATCGCGGGGCGGGGCAATGTGCTGACGATCGAACAGGCGAACGCCGGCGCGGCAGGGGCGGCGGGCAACAGGCTCGATCTCCTGGTGTCGGGCAACGGCAATGGCGGGGCTGGCGAGTTTGCCGGCGCTGCGGCGCAGATGGAAATGCGGCCGGGCGTCCTGCAGCAGAACGGCGCGGCGAACAGCCTGGAGCTTGCGGTCCTTGGGAACGACAATCTCTTCGCCGTGCGCCAGTCGGGCGCGGCCAACGCGCTGATGGCGCAGATCTCCGGCCATGCCAACCAGGCTGTCGTCAGCCAGGCCGGACAAAACAACATCGCGGCCTTTTCTCAAGTCGGAAGAGGCAATATAGTGAGTATCAGCCAGATATCCTGGTAGGGCCGAGTTTAGATCGGCCGCATTGGAGGTCATGCGCATGAAAAGATTTCAGGCAACCATCCTCTCCAGTGCCGCCGTGATCGTTTTCTCGGCCGCACCCGTGCCGGCACAGGACAATCAAGTCTATATCGAGCAGCAAGGCAGCGCCAACACGCTGTTCATCGACCAGAGCGAGGCGAGCGGCAGTACGGTGCGCGGGCTGGAGATGACGTCGGGCGGCAGCGTGACGGCGACGGAGCGGTGGACGGATACGGTCGTTGTGCGTGATGAGGCGGGCGATGAGGTGACGGAAACCGTCGAGTTCAGCGAGACGGCGACGGCGCGCACGGTCGCCTATGAGAACGCCGATCGGGCCTTGCAGGATGGCGTCGGTAATTCGGCGTCGATCACCATGACGGGAAATGGCGGCACTGCGCGGCTGCTTCAGGATGGGAACGGCAATGTCGGGGCGCTGAACGTCGGTGCGGGCGGACTCGGGGCTTTGGGGCAGCAAGGGACGGGCAACATTGCCTCGCTGATGGTCGGCCCAGGGTCGAGCGGGACGATCCTTCAAGATGGCGACGACAATGAGGGAAGTCTGAATGTCGAGGACGGAAGCGGGTTCCTCAGCCAGCTCGGCAGCAACAATACTGCGCAGTTCACGGTGTTGAACGGCCAGAACGTGACATACATCCAGAATGGCTCAAACCTGAGTGCGATCAATCCGGGAACGGGCGTCACGGTCGATACGAACAGCGCCGGGGGCGTGACGATCATCCAGTCCGTCATCGGCGGCAATTGAGATGCGCCGGCTCATCATGGTCCTGGCCGGGTTGATGGCGGCAGGGCAGCTAGCTCACGCCGATGAGGGTCCGGCGCTCGCCGCCGTCTCGATCGAGCCGGGCGATGGCGGCGTGACGATCGTCGGGCGGGCGACGGCGCTCGAGGGCGGGCGATACGAGGCGCGGATGGTGATCGAGAAATCCGGCACGTCCGGCCGGACCTCGACGCGGCAGGGCGCGCATCTCGATCTTGCCGCCGGGGAGAGCGCCGATGTCGCGCGGGTCGGCCTTTCGCTGCAGGCCGGCGACAGTCTCGCGGTGACCGTCGAGGTGATGGAGGATGGCGCGGTCGTCTCGCGGGCGACCACGCAGACAACGTATTGAGCCGTTCGGAACGCGGCAGGGGAAGGGGCATTCAATGGGGTCGATACGCGCACTGGCGGTTCAGCTGATCGTCGCGTCACTTTTCGTGGTTCCAGCCAAGGCGCAGACGGAAGCGGAATTCATCGCCGCCTTCGCAGGCGCATGGCAGACTTTCGAACCCTCGCTCGGCGAGGAGGGCACCTGCCGGCTGACGCTGAACGAGGAACCGTCGGACGCCCACTACGCGTTGTCGGTCGAAGCCTGCGCGGCTCCGATTTCGCAGGCCGAAACGTGGGGCATCGTCGAGAACCAGCTGGCCGTCCTGGATGACAATGGAGAAATCCTGTTGCGCCTGGGCGGCAACCAGACACGCATGACAGGCGATACCGCCACCGGCGATGCCGTCATCTTCGAGCGTGCCGACGTCGCCAAGCAGGCGTTTTCGCCCGATGCGCTGCGCGCCGGCGCCTGCCTCTATCTCGGCTATACGGCCAGCTGCGCGGCGACGGGCGACCTTGCCGCGCCGCGGGCCGTGGATGAGGGCGAGATGGCGGCCGTGGCCGTGATGGTCAACCTGAACGCGCGCCGCGAGGCCCGGCCCGATGCGGCCGTGGTCGATGTCATTCCCCGAAACACATGCGTTTCGGTCGGCCAGTGCCTCGAGGCGTCCGACGGGCGCTGGTGCCAGGTGCGCATTGCGGATGCCAACGGGTGGATCCGCCAGCAGACCGTGCGCGCCGGCCGCTGGCCTGTTCTGACATACCGCAGCGGCTGCTGAGACGGCGAGCAACGGATGCAGGCGCCTATCGAGAAGCGTTGCAAAATCCGTGCCTTGCGGGGCTAAGTCGCCTCCAGCACCATGTTGAGCGGGGTTTCGGCTGCACGGCGGATATGGGTGAAGCCGCCAGAGCGGATGACCTCGGAAAGACGCCGCTCGCCGGCCTGCGCGCCGAGCGCGAGGCCCGTCTCCTGGTCAAGCGAAGTCGGCACGCAGATCATCGTGGAGGCCGAATAATAGAGCCTGCCGACAGGGTTGATGTTGTCCTCCAGTGTGTCGCCGGCCATCGGCTCGACAACCATGAAGGTGCCGTCCTCCTTCAGTGCTTTTCGGATGTGGCGCGCTGCGCCCTCTGGATCGCCCATGTCGTGAAGACAGTCGAAACAGGTCACGAGATCGAAGGCGCCGGACCCGTCGAAATCCTGTGCGCGGGCAACCTCGAACCTGACATTGGTCAACCCATGCGCCATCGCATGAGCGGTTGCGGCCGCGATCGAGGCGGGATGAAAATCGTAACCGGTGAAGCGGGACTTGGGAAACGCCTGCGCCATCAGCAATGTCGAGACGCCATGCCCGCAGCCGACGTCGGCGACCGTGGCTCCGGCGTTCAGCTTCGCGACGACCCCGTTGAGCGCCGGAAGCCATGCCTGGACCAGGGCGTTGACGTATCCCGGACGGAACATGCGTGCGACGGCGCAGAACATGCATCCCGCCTGTTCGCCCCAGGCGACCCCTTTTCCCGACTTGAACGCGACCTGTACCTTCTTCTGGTTCTCGGCCATCGCCGCTGCCGTATCGAACGCACCGATCAGATGGACGGGACTGTCCGGTTCGGCGAAGACGTAGGCCTGTTCGGCGGTCAGCGAAAACTGGCCGTCTTCATGGTGCACATAGCCGGAGGCTGTCTGGGCGGCCAGCCATTCGCGCACATATCTGACCGCGCAGTCCGTGCGGTCGGCCAGCGCCTCGGCGCTCAGTGGACCATGCTCCTTGAGCGCCTGGTATAGGCCAAGCCCGTCTCCGATGCGCACCAGGGGCACACTGACGGCGCCGCCGAGGTCTCCCAGCACCTTGCCAACAAGTTCGTTGAGCCTTGCCTCGTTCAACTCGGTCATTGCAAGCACCTCCCGTTGACGGGCCGAAGGTCGGCCGGTTCTCTCACGGCATGGTGCGCGAGGCGGCAGCGCCAAGCATGAGGCGGGCGTCCCGCCCGCGTGACGAAATTGCGAAGAAAGCCGGGACACATGTCCCTCAGAACCGGTGTCTTGCGAAGGACACGCCAGGGGATCAGCGCGACAGCGTCTTGACGATCGCCTCGGCACGGCTGTGAACGCCAAGCTTGTCAAAGATCGCCGAAAGCTGATTGCGAACCGTCTTCTCGTGCTTGCCGAGCCGTTCGGCGATGGTCCGGTTGTCCAGCCCCTCGGCAATGAGATCGAGCACCGCCGTTTCGGCCGGCGTCAGGCCCGCTCCGACAACGCGCTGCCGCATCGGCCCATCCTGCCCCAGAAAGTCATCAAGCGCGGCCTGAAAGACCGTCCAGGCCGGCTCGCTCGGCAAAAGCACGTGGTTCTTGCTGTCGAGCGGCACGAACCGGGCCCCGGGAATCGTTGCGGCAAGCCTGCAGCCTTCATCGAAGGGTACGCGCATGTCGCCCCGGCAGTGCGCGATCAAGGTCGGCACACGCAGGGCGGAGGCCATATCGAGAACATCGAGCCCCTGCATCTGCCACAGCAATTCGGCCGCGACCTCGGCGGTCGCGGTTTCCCGCTCGAGGTTGCCCCACCAGCGATGCTGCTCCGGCGTCCCGTCAGGAATGAACAGATTGGTGAAGAAACGGCAGAACGCAGGGTTGTCGCGGCCCCAGCCGATGCGAACGAAATTGACCAGCGTGTCTGCTTCCAGGCGCTGTTCCGCCGTCCTGGCGCGGGTTCTGCCACCCTGGGCATAGGCGTTGAGGAGAATGAGGTGCGACACGCGATCGGGATGCCTGAGAGCATGGACGATGGCGAGCGCGCCTCCCTGCGAAAGACCCAGAAGGACAAAGCGCGGCTCCTCGACCGTAGCGGCCACGGCCTCAAGGTCCGCATGCCATGCACCGACCGACAGATCCGCTACGTGGCGTTCAGACAAGCCACAACCGCGCGGATCGTAACGGACGAACCGGTTGCGCGCCGAGAGCGCTTCCAGCCAGGGCCGCCAGACCGGGCTTTCAAGGTCGTAGTCGACATGGCTGAGCCAGTGAGCGGCGCGTAGGATGACCGGCCCCGTGCCGCAGGAGGCGACGGCTATTCGGGTGCCATCAGCAGAGGTGCAGAACCGGATGGTCTGACTGAGCTTCATGGTGCCCAGATTACCGCAGCTGCCTTGAACGCGACAGCCCGAAGAAAAGGCAGCTTTGGGCCAATGGCTGCCGGCAGTCGCCGCAATCGCCCGGTTTGTGCTGATGGCCTTTTGGCTCGGCTCAGCTTCTTGGCTTCGGTTTGCCTTGGTGCTTGCGGGACGGCGCGCGATCGGCCTGTGCAGACTTGCCGCGATGCGGAGGCTTCTTTCCCGGCTTGCCGCCTTTCCCGCCACGCGGCCCTTCAGGTCGCGCTGATTTTTGCGCCTGTGCGGCCGAAGCGATGACGATGCCTCGCTCGGTGCTGCCGGGCCGCTTGACCGCTGCGGCGAAGTCGTCCGCCTTGTCGGCCGCGATCTCGAAGCGTGTCTCGGTCTCGTCGATCCTGATCGCGCCGACATCACGCTTGGAGACGCCGCCGGCCTTGCAGATGATCGGCAGCAACCATTTGGGGTCGGCGCGCTGGCGCCGTCCGATCGACAGTGTGAACCAGACGCCGCCTTCCATATCGGGTCCGCGCGGCGCGCGCGCAGGTGGCGCGCCGCCGTCGTCATCCTGCCATTTGCTCCGCGCCGGCTTCTTCGATTGCATGGCAGCGGGCGGCAGGGCCGTGATATCCTCCGGTACCGGACGTGCCGCGAGATTCTGGCGCAGGAACGCGGCAGCGATACGCTCCGGGGGAACCTTTTCCAAAATGTCGGCGATAAAGGCCGCTTCCGTGTCATCCGGCGCTTCGGCGGTCAGCGCGAGGTCCAGAATTTCCCGGCGGTAGCGGGTCTCGATCTCGGCAATGCCGGGCGCTCCGCGCACGAGAGCCGTCAGTCTGGCCGATGCAAGCACGCGTTGCGCCGCGCCGCGCCGGTGCTCCGGCACGATCAGCACGCAAACGCCCTTGCGGCCCGCCCGTCCGGTCCGGCCGGATCGATGCAATAGCGTTGCCGGGTTGCTCGGCACATCCGCGTGGATCACCAGATCGAGGTTGGGCAGATCGATCCCGCGCGCCGCGACATCCGTTGCCACACAGACATGCGCCCTGCCGTCCCGCATTGCCTGCAACGCGTTCGACCGCTCCGATTGCGCCATCTCGCCCGACAGCGAGACGACCGAGAAGCCCCGGTTGCCCAGTCGCGCCGTCAGGTGGCGCACCGCTTCACGCGTGTGGCAGAAAACCAGCGCGCTGGTGCTGTCGGAGTTCAGCAGCGCGTTGATGACGGCGTGTTCGCGTTCGTCGCGCCGCACCAGCATCATCTGATATTCGATGTCGGCGTGCTGGTCGCTCGACGCGGTGGCCGCGACCCGCAGCGCGTCTTTCTGGAAGGTCTTGGCCAGCTCCGCGATACCGCGCGGCACGGTTGCCGAGAACATGAGGGTGCGCCGCTCGTCGGGCGCGGCGCCGAGAATGAATTCGAGATCGTCGCGGAAGCCGAGGGCCAGCATCTCGTCGGCTTCATCGAGCACCACCGCGCGCAGCGCACCAAGATCGAGCGCGCCCCGTGAGATGTGATCGCGCAGACGTCCGGGTGTTCCAACGACAAGATGGACCCCGCGCTCCAGTGCGCGGCGCTCATTGCGCATGTCCATCCCGCCGACGCAGGTCGCCGTTTGCATTCCGGTCGAGGCGAAAAGCCAGCCGAGCTCGCGCTGAACCTGGATCGCCAATTCGCGCGTTGGCGCGATGATCAGCCCGAGGGGGCGGGCTGGTGCGTCGAACCGATCGGCGCCGCCAAGCAGGGTCGCGGCGAGCGCGATGCCGAACGCGACGGTCTTGCCCGAACCGGTCTGTGCCGAAACGAGCAGATCGGCGTCGACCTCGGCCCGCTCAGCCATCTCCATCTGAACCGGCGTCAGCTGGCGATAGCCCCTTTCCTCCAGCGCTCGAGCGAGCGCGGGATGAACCGAGTTGGGGAGATGCGCCTTGTCGTCGATTGGAGTCATGCTCGCGGCCCTTGTGATGCAGCCGCATATTACAGCCGCTGCCTCGATAGCCGGTCTGCGACGACCGGCGCAACAGCCAATCTGACTATTATTGCCGGGATTGCGACCTCGCGCGCGCCGAAGGATCGGCCGCCGTTCCCGTCGCGCGCGACCTGCCGCCACGCATGCAGCCGATGGCGCACGCTGCCGGATCAGCCAGCAGAGGCGATCGCCGCCGCCAGATCGTTTGTCAGCAGCCGCATCAGATCGGATTGACGATGCGTTTGCGTTTTCTGGAAGATCGCCTTGAGGTGCCAGCGCGCGGTTTCATAGCTCATGCCGGCGGCTGCGGCAGCCTGCTTCAGGCCATCCTTTTCGATCAGCGAGGTGACCAACCGAACTTCTGGCGCGCTCAGTTGGAACCGTGCCGCGAGATAATCGGCCGACGGCGGGTGCCGCTGGTCGGGGCTGCTGATCAGGAGCGCGGCAACGATCGCGTCGCCGCAGGAAGCCATCCCGGCATCGACGGGGATTGCCGTCAGGGACAGGGTGGCCGCGTCGTCGCGCGAGATGGACAGCACCTCGAAGAACGCGGAACTCACCTTGCCGCGGCAGCCGACAGCGCTTCGACTGAGGCGCTGCAATCGGGCATCCTCCGACGCTCTCGTTGCGTGGAGCACACCCTGCCTCACGGTGAAGACGTCGCGGGCGGCCAGAAGCGCCTCTGCCCTGCCGTTGCAGTCGCACATGCGACCGCTACGATCCAGATACATCACAGCCAGCGGCAGCCGTTCAATGACGGACCGGGCCGTTCGCGCAGCGACGCCGAACCTTGCGATGCGCTGAGAGATTCTGATGGCTTTGGCAAGGTGGCGGGACATCAGGGCATAGTCGCCTTCGTCCGCGGCGGAGAAAGGGCCCTCGTCCAACAATCTCATGAAGGTGAAGCTGACCAGATGCTCGCCCTCAGCCATAAGCGCGCTGCCGATGGAATGCTCAAATCCCTGCGGCCGAGCCCATTCGGCATAAAATGCGCTCTCCTGGTAGGCATTTTGTCGTCCATAGGCCGCGTCGAGCGATCGCTCGGTCAGGATGCGCCCGGGCCGCATGTAACCCGGAACACGAAACCAGGGATTGCACGCCGCGATCTCCGGGTATGATTGAAAGAAGCGATCCTCGAAGCCGGAATGGGCCAGAGCGTTGAACTGTGTCGTTCCAGGCGCCTGCGTGAACAGGATCGTCGCGGCAGCGCGAAAATATGTCTTGAGGGAGTCCAGCAGGTCATCCGATACGACGCAATCGTATGCCGCGCCGTATATCTGCTCGATCAGATCAAACGTATCATCGACATGTCTGCGCGGCGACGGCATAGCATGGGCATCCGTGGAGCCTAGAGCTGGCGATGTCAGTATAACACGATCGCCGGTGGAGCCGCTATTGGCCCTGCCTCGTCATCCGTCCAGTATTCATCAGTCGAACGAGGCGTGTCGGGCTCCCAATTGAGGGGAGACTCGGTGTGCGGCGGGATGATCTAGTTCCGGGCGGGCCTTGGCTGCGAGCGGGTCGGTCAATGCCGGACGAAGACCTGACCGTGCGGCGAACAGCCGACATGATCTGCCCGATTGTCATTTCGGACTTTGCACGGCCAGACAGGCGAGGATCGACATGAGGGCCATCTTCTTCACCGTTTTCGGGGTCTTCATGGCTGTATCGAGCGCCTGGGGCGTGTCGGTCGACATCTATGCGGTCTGCAGGCTCGACCCCAACGGAGACAACTTCCTGGCCTTGCGCGATCAGCCTGACGTGCGGTCGCGCATGCTGCTCAAACTGCCAGCCGGGACACGGATAGAAGAATGGGGGCGGGTCGGGAACTGGATGCAGGTCGATGTCGAGGCCGAGGGCCGCCCGAGCGGCTACGTCCACGCATCCTATACCTGTCTCGTCGAGGATCACTGAGCCGTCACGACCGGGCCCCCGATTGGCGGGACAGCAAAACGCTGAGCGAAGGAGCGAATAAATGGGTCGCTTTTCAGGCCTGATGTCAGTGCTTCTTGCGCTGTCCAGCGGCGCGTCGGCCACAGAACTTCCCTTGATGCGCGGCTTCTATGTCGACACCAGCACCACCTGTTCCAACGCCTCCAATGCAACGCTCTTTCTTCTGCAGCGCGATCAACTCGTCGCGGGCGGAAGGGAGATCTGCACCTTCGCTCAAATCGTCCCGAAAGACAGCCGCCATTTCGTCGTCAACGAGGTCTGCGAGACTGTGCGGGAAATGGTGGTGGAATGGACAATCGAGGGCGAGGGCCGCTTTTCGCGGACATACGCCAACGGCGAATCTCACAGCGCTCAGTTTTGTCCGCAATCCAGCCTGCCCGAGCCCTGGCGCAACAACGATATCAGCGACAGGATCCGCTGAGTGCAAGGCATGGGCTGGACAAGCTGCTTGGGCGCTTCACGACGCAATAATGCGGCGATCCGGGGTATGATGATCATCATGGGGTCCGCCGTCGGCATTCGCAGGGCTCTTTGACGGGCATCGCGGTAATGTCGGTATCAGCGCCTGAAGCCCAGCGACATTGGGATGCGAGCATGCCATTTCGATACGAGAGCTATATAGCTGAAATCATTGAAGGTTTTTGGTAGCGGAGGAGGGATTCGAACCCCCGACACAAGGATTATGATTCCTCTGCTCTAACCGACTGAGCTACTCCGCCAGGGCCCGGCGCCTGGGTGTTTGCCAACGGCTCCGGGTGGGCGGCTTATAAGGTGGGGTGGAATTGGGTGTCAAGCGGGGCTGGTGGGAAATCGGGGCCTGATCGACTTGCGCTTTTGCCGGACGGCGACTATTGCCTCGGCCATCATGGCTTCGACGATTTCAGATACCAAGCAAGCGGCCGCGGCCGGGTCCACGCCTGCCATCGCCGTCATCGGCTGCGGCTATTGGGGCAGCAACCATGCGCGCACGCTGGCATCGCTCGGCGCGCTTGCCGGCGTGGCCGACCGGAACCGCGAGCGGGCCGAGGCGCTCGGTAGGGAGACGGGCGCACGGGCGCTCGATCCCGAAGCGGTCTTCGACGATCCGTCGATCGATGGCGTGGTGCTTGCGCTGCCGCCGCAATCGCACGCGGACAATGCGCTTCGGGCAATTGCCGCGGAAAAGCACGTTCTGGTGGAAAAGCCGATCGCGCTCGAGGTCGAGGACGGTGAGGCGATCGTGCGGGCTGCCGAGGCGGCCGGCGTGGTTGCGATGACCGGGCATGTGCTTCGTTTCCATCCGGCCTTCGAAGGGCTGATGCGCCTGATCGAAGACGGGGTGCTGGGGCGCGTGCGCTACATCCATTCGCATCGTGTCGGCCTCGGCAAGTTCCATCCCGAGAACGACGCGCTCTGGGATATCGCGCCGCACGACCTGTCGCTCATCCTCGCCATCACCGGCGAAGAGCCGGAGCGCATCTCGGGCGAGGGTACGGCCGTTGTCGACCATCTCAGCGATTTCGCCCATCTGCATCTGACCTTTCCATCCGGATTGAGGAGCCACGTCTTCACCTCGCGGCTCAATCCCTACCGCGAACGCCGGCTGACGATCGTCGGCGATGCGGCGATGGCGGTGTTCGACGACGTGGCGGACTGGCCGCAAAAGCTGGTTCTCTACCGGCACAAGGTCTGGCAGGAGGACGGCCAATGGTCGTTCGACAACGCCGAGCCGGATTATGTGCCGATCGACAAGGGCATGCCGCTGACGCGCGAATGCGCCCATTTCATCGACTGCATCCGGACTGGCGGCAAGCCATTGACCCCGGTCTCCGACGGGCTTGCGGTGATGCGGATCCTGGCGGCCGGCACGGTGCGCCACAAGGGTCCCCAGCCCGGCGCGCCCTGGCCGGGGCGCTGAGGGCGCGCCGTTCAGGCTGCGCCCAGCGGTGGGGCCTCCTTCGTGCGCCACAGGACGAGGGCGATGACCGCGATGTTCAGCGCATTGAAGGCGATGCCGTTGATAAAGGCGGCCTGGTAGGACCCCGTCCAGTCGTAGATGAGGCCTGAAAGCCAGCCGCCGAGCGCCATGCCGATGACGGTGGCCATGATGACTGTGCCCACCCGCCGTCCGGCTTCGCGGGCCGGCAGGTACTCGCGCACGATGATGGCGTAGCTCGGGACGATGCCGCCCTGCGACAGGCCGAAGACGAGCGATACTACGTAAAGCGATGTCAGCCCGTCGAACGGCAGATAGAGCATCAGCGCGAGCATCTGGAGAATCGAGCCGAGGATCAGCGTGCGTACGCCGCCGATGTGGTCGGCCAAGAAGCCGGAGGCCAGCCGGCTGACGACGCCGCCAGCCACCATGATGGAGAGCATCTCGGCGCCGGCTGTCACCCCATAGCCGAGATCGGCGCACAGGGCGACGATATGCACCTGCGGCATCGACATCGCCACGCAGCAGCCGATACCGGCAATCGCCAGCAGCCATTGCAGTGCCCGCGGCGAGAGCGAAACGCTGCCGGCCGTCCGTGGATCGCGGCCGACCGTGTTGGGATCGGTCTCGGCATCGGGCGGGATGCGCCGCCTCAGCATCAGGGCAAGGGGAATCATCACCACGATGCAGGTCGCGGCCACGACGAAATAGGCGGCGCGCCAGCCATCCTCTGCGACGATGTCCTTCAGCACCATGGGCCATATGGCGCCCGCCAGATAGTTTCCGCTGGCCGCCGCGGCGACGGCAATGCCACGGCGGCGGCGGAACCAGTGCGACACGTCGGCGATCAGCGGGCCGAAGGAGGCGGAGGTGCCAATGCCGATCAGCGCACCCTGCAGCAGCGAGAACGCGACGATGTCATGGGTCATCGCTGCCCCGGCAAAGCCGGCGCCGAGCATCACGGCGGCGAGGATGAGGCAGGGGGTGATGCCGAACCGGTCGACCACGCGGCCGAGCAGGAGGTTGCCGAGGGCAAAGCCGATCATCGTCGCGGTATAAGGCAGCGCGGCATCGGCTCGGGCGATCGCGAATTCCTGCTCGACGGCCGGCATGACGAGGACAACGGACCACATGCCTGCGCTGCCGACCGTGGCCAGCACCACCGAGACGGCAAGACGGGTCCAGGAATAGCGGCCGTCGAGCTCGAACGTCGCCGTGGCCGATGCCGCGACATTGGGGGAGGTGGATGCGTTCACGTGATGGAATTCCCCGAACAGTCTGTTGCAGGCCCAAGCCTGGGCACTGACGCGGACTATAGCGGCGGCAGCGGGCGAGGCGAGCCGCGAATGCGACAGATGGACGCCGCAAGCCATGAATTGTCTTCACGCATCCATTCACGACGTTGAAGAAAAAGCGTGGAGGCGTTCATCCACAGAAATTTTTCTGAGCCCAGATTGCTGATAGCGCAGCGAAAATCCGGTGCCGGGCCACATCGTCGTGGTTGCATGACACGAGAGCGCGGCACGTGCGGCGCGTCGCTCGAAAATGCAACACGAGCGTCATCCGCATGCATGTGAATGCGCGGCGAACAACGGGGGCGCGGCTCGTGCGCGCTGATCCGGGGCAGGGAGAACATCCTGAAAATTCGAGACAAAATGCATTTCGAAAAGATGGCAACCGCAGTCTAGAATAATTCTAAACTATTGATTTCAATGCGCTAAGCGAGGGACATTTTGACAAAGTTGAATTCCCGTATCATATAAATGGGCAATCGGCCGAATGAGATCGGCTCATTGTTGTGGAGTTCGTCTTGGCGTTTTCCGATGTCCGGCAATCATCCTGCACCCACCGCCTGGAGCGCGGCGTCGACGCCGCTGGAGGTGTGCGATGATCGTGTGCCACTGCAATTACATCAGCCAGAAAGATATCGAGGAGACCATCGTCGCGCTCCTCGATGAGGACCGTTGGCAGCTCATCGTGCCGGCGAAAGTCTACCATGCGCTTTCCAAACGCGGTAAATGTTGCGGATGTTTCCCCAATGTGGTGGAGACCATCAAACGGGTGAGCGAAGCCTATCACACCCGCAACACACCCAGCGCAGACGTCATTCCATTCCTGGAGCGGCTGAATGCGCTGCTCGATCAGTATGGAAGGACGAGGCATCATGAAGGGCGACGAACGGGTCATAGAGCGACTGAACAAGGCGCTGTTCCTGGAACTGGGAGCGGTGAACCAGTACTGGCTCCACTACAGGCTTCTCGATGACTGGGGTTACGGCCGCCTCGCCAAGAAAGAGCGCGAGGAGTCGATCGAAGAGATGCATCATGCCGATCGCATCATCGAGCGCATCATCTTCCTCGAGGGCCATCCCAACCTGCAGACGGTAGCACCGCTGCGCATCGGCCAGGACGTCAAGGAAGTCCTGGAATCGGATCTCGCCGGTGAATACGACGCCCGCACGTCCTACAAGGAGTCGCGCGACATCTGCCGCGACTGTGGCGACTACGTCACCATGGATCTTTTCGAGGATCTCTTGAAGGACGAGGAAGGCCACATCGACTTCCTTGAAACGCAACTCGAACTGCTCGGGAAAATCGGTGAGGAGCGCTATGGGCTTCTCAACGCCCTGCCGGCCAACGAAGTCGAGTAATCCACGATCTGGCGGCCTCGCCGCCGTTCCAAATCCGCACGGGAAGGAAGGCGGCGGCAGCGCCGCCTTCCAGGCGCGCCCCGCGTCGTACATCCAAATCCATCAAGGTCGCTGTATGCGTTGGCAATGCCTTAACGCTACTTTCCGTTAGGGGTGCGTGACGGCTATTCGCCTCCAATTCCGCTTGGCGAAATGCATTCCGCATTCTATACAACCGGAACGAGAGAAGGTTGGAGGAGGGGCCATGGAAACGAACTACGAACCGCAGGTGTACGGCAGCGGATCGGCAGCCTCGCAGCGGTTGGCCCCCCAGGATCGCGTTGCCCTTTTGAACGAGTGGCGGGACGCCCTCGTCATAATCGTCGCCGACAATCCCGATGCGGTCGAGACGCAGAAGACGATCGAGGCCATCGATCAGCAGATCGCGGAAATTTCTTCAAAAAAAATCTAGTCGACCTGGAACCGATTGCGCGGTCGCCCGTTTAAGGCCTGTAGCGTTCACAACGACGGGTTCTTTCCCCACCCCCCGAAACACCCTGTCCGGCGCTATTAATTGCCTTGATGCCCGCCCCGAACCTCAAGGCAACTCATAAAAACCGGCTCTCCCCCAGAGCCGGTTTTTTATTGCCTGCATTTCGTGTTCTCGCCGGTCAGGCGACTTGCCGGTCGGGTCCTTCGTTCTTTGGCCGGGCAGTCTCGGGCGCAGCAATGCCGACAGGCCCGCTCTGGCGCACAAAGGAATCGAGCTGCGACTGGGGCATCGGCCGTCCGAAGAAATAGCCCTGCACTTCCTTGCAGCCCTGGGCATTCAGGAATTCCAGATGTTCCTCGGTCTCGACGCCCTCGGCGAGGACCGGGATATCGAGGCTTGCGCCGAGGATGATCGTCGCGCGGACGATCGCGGCGGATTGCGGGCTCGAAATGACGCCGTCGACGAACGAGCGGTCGATCTTGATCTTGTCGAAGGGGAAGTTCTTCAGCGTGGCCAGCGACGAATATCCCGTGCCGTAATCGTCCATCGCAATGCGCACGCCAAGCGCCTTCAACTGGCGGACGATATGAAGTGCGTGGGCCTGGTCGGCGATGATGCCCGACTCGGTGATCTCCAGCTCGAGGCGCGACGCCTCCAGCCCGGAATTGAGCAGCGCTTCATGGACGATGGTCGGCAGATTGTTCTGCGCCAACTGAAGCGGCGCGACGTTGACGGCGACGCGGAACGGATCCTGCCAGGTCGCAGCTTCGTTGCACGCCTCGCGGATCACCCATTCGCCGATATCGCAGATGAGCCCGCTCTGCTCGGCGATGGGAATGAACTCGACCGGAGAGACCAGCCCGCGCTCGGCATGGTTCCAGCGCAACAGCGCCTCGAACCCGACGAGACGGCGGGACGCGGTGTCGTTCTGGGCCTGATAATAGAGTTCCAGCTCGTTGCGGGCGATGGCCTGGCGCAGGTCGAACGCCAGCGCGCTCTTGGAGCGATTGCTCTCGTCCATCGACACATCATAAAAGCAGATGCGCTGCCCTTCGGCCTCCTTGGCGCGGTACATCGCCAGATCGGCGCGTGTCAGCAGCATGTCGACGGCGCGGCCGTCCGTCGGGAAGAGCGAGATACCGATGCTGGCGCCGACGGACAGCGGATTGCGCTTGTATTCGAAGGATTGCTCGACGACTTCGATGATACGCTCGGCGAAGGCGCGGGCCTGCGACTTGGTCTGAATGTCGGGCTTGATGGCCACGAACTCGTCGCCGCCGATGCGGGTGACGACCTCTCCATCCCGGAGCGATGCTGCAAGTCGGCGTCCCAGTTCACGAAGAAGGGCATCGCCGGCGGTGTGGCCGTGCACGTCGTTGATCTGCTTGAAGCGGTTGAGGTCGAAGGCGACGATGGCGAGGCGGGTGGCTGGATCAAGCACGCCGCGGGTCATGGAATCGAGTGTCGTGGTCAGGTAGGTGCGGTTGGGCAGGCCGGTCAACGGGTCGTGCATGGCCAGGTGGCGATAGCGCTGGATCGCTTCGTTCTGGTTTTCACTGTCGATGAAGTGAACGGCAGCGCCGGCTGCCAGGATGAGAAGCATGATGGAGACGACTCCCGTCATCATCACGCCCTGCGGCAAGACGAGTTCGGGCATCTGGGACGAGGCGTCGGGAACAACGGTCATCGCGCCCATCCCGGTAAAATGGACGGCGCAGATCGCCAGCAAAAGAGATGCGGTGCTGCCGTGGCGGCAATAGCGTGTGTGCGGACGGGCCAGGCGATTCATCGCCAACGCCCCGAACGCCGCGCCCAATATGGCGGAAGCGACCACGAAGCTGCGATCCCACTCGACCGTTCCCTGCAAGTCATAGGCCGCCATGCCGATGTAGTGCACGGTGGCGATCGACAGGCCGATCAGCGCCCCTCCGACCTCGACGAACATGCTTTCCCGTGCGAGTGCGCTGACCAGCATTGCGATGAAGATGCAGGCGACCGCCGCGACCAGCGAAAAATAGGTCAATTGTGCGTCGAACCCATAGGGCACTGATGGCAGGTAGCCGATCATCGCGGTGAAATGGGTCGTCCAGATCGTGCCACCTGCAAGCAGGCTGGTGAGGAAGAGCCAGGCGATGCGTCTGCCACCGCTCGAGCGGCGCACCCGGCTGAAAAGCCGAATGGTGAGGTAGCAGCCGGTCGTGCAGATCAGGACCGCGACGGCCAGGAAACGCGGGTCGTGTTCGTAAACCAGGCACGACAGAATTGTCATCATGATGGCTAAGCCCTCCAGAGAGGATCTGCATAGCCGACCAAATCCAAATAAATCTGAAAGACGCAGCGAGAATTGATCACAATGCGAGATTTCTTTCCGTTTGTGCACGGACGGAAACTTCGGGCTGCTCGGACGTTTGGCCTTCACACTGCCTGATTGGCGCTTCAGCAAGCCTTCGATATGATGCGCGATCAAACTGCCTTCCCGCCATTGCCGAGTGCCCGCCTCATGATCAAAACCATCAAGACGACACCTTATGACGACCAGAAGCCGGGAACCTCCGGGCTGAGAAAGAAGGTGCCGGTTTTTCAGCAGCCCAATTACGTCGAGAACTTCCTGCAATCGATCTTCGATGTGCAGGACAAGCGGGATGGCCGGGCGCTGGTGATCGGCGGCGACGGGCGCTACTACAACGAGACCGTTATCCAGACCGCAATCCGCATGGCGGTGGCGAACGGGTTCTCCAAGCTGCTCATCGGCCGGAACGGTATTCTGTCGACACCGGCGGCATCGCATCTCATCCGCAAGAACGGGGCGCTCGGCGGTATCGTGCTTTCGGCCAGCCACAATCCTGGCGGGCCGAACGAGGATTTCGGAATCAAGTACAATGGCGAGAACGGGGGGCCGGCGTTCGAGAGCGTGACTGAGGCCATCTACCGGCGCAGCAAGGAAATCGACAGCTATCGCATCGCGGAGACGCCCGATGTCGACATATCCAGCCTAGGAAGCTGCTCTGTTGGCCCTTGCGAGGTCAGGATCGTCGATCCGGTTACCGACTACGCCAATCTCATGGAGACGCTGGTCGATTTCGCGGCCATCCGCACCCTGTTGAAGTCCGGCTCGCGCATGGTGTTCGATGCGATGCATGCGGTCACCGGACCTTATGCGGAAGAGATCTTCGTTCGCCGCCTTGGGGCCGACCCGGAGGCAATGATGCATACGAAGCCGTTGCCGGACTTCGGGGGGCACCATCCCGACCCCAACATGGTCCATGCAAAAACGCTCTTCGACATGATGATGCGCGATGACGGCCCCGATTTCGGCGCTGCATCCGACGGCGACGGCGATCGCAACCTGATCCTCGGCCGGAACTTCTTCGTCACGCCATCCGATTCTCTGGCGATGATCGCTGCAAACGCGCATCTGGCGCCGGGCTATCGCAAGGGCATCAAGGGCATCGCCCGGTCCATGCCGACAAGCCAGGCAGCCGATCGGGTCGCGGAGAAACGCGGCATCGCCATGCATGAGACGCCGACGGGCTGGAAGTTCTTCGGCAACCTCCTCGATGCCGCCAAGGTGACCATATGCGGAGAGGAGAGCGCTGGCACCGGCTCCGACCATGTGCGGGAAAAGGATGGCCTGTGGGCGGTCCTGATGTGGCTGAACATTCTGGCCGTTCGTCGCCAGAGCGTTGCGCAGATCGCCGTCGAGCACTGGGCCGAATTCGGCCGCAACTATTATTCGCGCCACGACTACGAGGGCATCGACGTCGAGGTTGCGGAAGATCTGATGGAGGCCCTGCGCGCGCGCCTGCCCAACCTGGCCGGAACCCGCTTCGGGTCGGTTATCGTCGAGCGGGCCGACGATTTCGCCTATGACGATCCGATCGATGGGTCGCGAAGCGAGCGGCAAGGGATCCGGATCTTCATGGAGGGCGGCTCGCGCATCGTCTATCGGCTGTCAGGGACGGGAACCAGCGGCGCGACGCTGCGGGTCTATCTGGAACGCTTCGAGCCGGATGTGGCGAAACACGACCTCGATCCCCAGGACGCGTTGACCGATCTCATCAGAGCCGCGGATGAAATCGCCGGCATTTCGTCCAGAACCGGACGCAAGGGGCCGACGGTCGTCACCTGAGGCCGGAAAAGCCCACAATCCCAAAGCTGTCATTGCAACTCATGTTTTCCTGTAGCATGGGTTTGGAGGCGAACAAATGCGAGTCGCAGTCTGGAATTATTCTAATTAAGCCTTTATGTAGGGTGGACCCGATTTAAGGATTTGGATCTTCAAGATGCGCCTGACCAAACAGACCAATTACGCTATCCGGATGCTGATGTACTGCGCAGCGGCCGACCGTGGCAGGTTGAGCCGGGTGCAGGAGATCGCCGCCGCCTACGGTGTTTCCGAGCTTTTTCTTTTCAAGATTCTCCAGCCTCTGGTCGAAGCCGGTCTCATGGAAACCGTTCGTGGACGCAAGGGCGGGGTGCGCCTGGCCAAGGCACCGTCCGAGATCACGCTCTACGAAGTGGTGCGCACGACCGAGGACAGTTTCGCGATGGCGGAATGTTTCGAGAACGACGCGGCAGAATGCCCGCTGATCGACTCGTGCTCGCTGAATGCCGCTCTCTACAAGGCCTTGAACGCTTTCTTCGCGGTGCTTCAGGACTACACCATAGCCGACCTTGTGGAGAATCGGCCGCAGATGCGTTCGCTGCTCGGCTTGATGGAAGCCGAGGGTATCGGCGCCGTTCAATAGGCCGAAGGCGTCAGTTCGCCGCCGCCTGTTTTGATTTCAGACCGCCCGGCTCGAGGTGCCGGTTCAGGAAAATGTCGCCGATCGTCTGGAGCACGCGATAGACGCTGTCGGAGGCGATCGAATAATAGATCGTCTGTGCGTCACGACGGGTCGCCACCAATTTCCGTGCCCGCAGCTTCGCCAGATGTTGCGACAGCGCCGACTGGCTGAGACCGACGGTTTCCGCGAGTTGCCCGACCGGCATCTCGCCGTCAACGAGATTGCACAAAATCAGCAGCCGTTTGGAATTCGACATTGCGGACAGCAGGTCGGCTGCTTCGTCCGATTTGCCTTTCAGCGCCTCGGCATCCTCGATCAGCTCGGAGGAGGGCCGTTCGGCCGCGTTGTTGGATTCTGTTCTCGTGCTCATCATGACGCAATAACGGCTAGCAACAGGGCAGGGTTCCCGTCACGCAATGAGACATTCGAATTTAATTGATTGCTCTTGCGCGCTTTGCCATTGCGACGAGGATGCCGCGCAATTGCCCAGCCGAGGCAAGCGGGGCATCGAACTCAACCCGGTGCAACCGGTCGCCGCTGGCGATCTCGAACCCGCATGCGTCGATCCCCGTCATGTGCCAGGAGCCTGAGGCTTCGCCTGCAAAGGCCTTTGCGTAGGCGGCGATGGCATCGCCGTGTTCGCCATTCATATGCGCGATGGCGTCACCTTCCATCTGTGCCAATTCACGACTGGCGGGACTGTCGATCAGAAGATCGTCCGCGGTCAGGCGATAGGCCCGGCCGAACCCCCCGTTTAGACTGGCCGCAAGTGGTGAGAGGCGAATGAAACGGAAATCGGGAAAATCGACGTAGAGTTCCGCCTTCGGATGGCGGGCAAGGAAGCGCTTTCGGATCGCGCCGTAGTCCGGTGCGTCGGGCGGGATCGTTCCGGCGCGGCACTGAACCGTCAGGCGGGGATGGGCAAGCGGGTCGCCTTTGCCGGGCTCTCCCACCAGCAACGAGGCGCGGGGGTCAGCCTTGAGCGCGTTCGTGTGACCGGAAAGCTGCGATACGAGGATGACCGGCGCTCCGCAAGGGTCGGTCGCAATGAGTGCGCGCGAGACGGACGGATATCCATTTTCCGGTTCGATGACGCCAAGCGCTCCGTACGGTGCGCCGCGCAGCAGGCGGCGCGCCAGCGACAGCGCTTCGGCATCGGTCTCCCGGATCACGCCGGTTCGGGACGCTTCGGCTGGTGGGGACTTTTCTTGCGGCACCGGTCTCTCCTCGTTTGCCGTGGAGCGCCAGCATAGCGCGGTGCTCAGATCTGTTGAAAGCGCTGCGTGGGTCTTCAAACAGGCAAGGGAATTGGCGACAAGCCCATTACCCGGCTGCGCATCTCACGGAGGATTTCATGGCAAAGCTCTATTTCAGCTACGCATCGATGAATGCAGGCAAATCGACGGTGCTCCTCCAGGCGTCCTACAATTATCGCGAACGCGGCATGCGCACGCTGCTGCTCACCGCCGCCCTCGACGATCGCGCCGGTTCCGGTCGCATCGCATCGCGCATCGGGCTCGCCGAAGATGCCACCCCTTTCACGGAGGGCGATGACCTTTTTGCATTCGTGAAGGCGGAACATGCGAAGGGCGCCGTTGCCTGTGTCTTCGTCGATGAAGCTCAATTCCTCACCGAGCGACAGGTGTGGCAACTGGCACGCGTGGCCGACGATCTTTCGATACCGGTCATGTCCTATGGGCTGAGGACGGACTTCCAGGGAAATCTCTTCCCCGGCTCCCGCGCTCTATTGGCGATTGCCGACGAACTGCGTGAAATCCGGACGATATGTTCCTGCGGACGCAAGGCGACGATGGTGGTGCGGATGGATGGAACGGGTGAGCCGGTGCGGGAAGGGGCTCAGATCGATATCGGCGGCAACGACAAGTACGTCTCGTACTGCCGGCGGCATTGGCTGGAACTGATGGGCTCGCGCCTCTAGCGAGGGCCTTTCGTCCATATCCGTCTTTGGTACGGACGGTACTATAGGCCGGTTTCTCTGCCTGTGTCCTTGCCCTTAATTGTCTGCGACCAGTCAAGCGCCGGCGCGCCGGCCTTCAGGGAGAGAGACAGGATCATGGTCCAGCGCATTGTTCTTGCAGCCTTGTCCGCTGCCGTATTCGCTACCCCAGTCATGGCGCAGGATGCCGCGGCGGGCAAAGCAGCGTTTCGACAATGTCAGGCCTGCCACGTCGTCGATGCGGAGACCAACCGGGTCGGTCCACACCTCGTCGACATCGTCGGGCGGCCTGTCGCATCGGTCGAAGGGTTTGAATATTCGGAGGCGATGCAAGCGTTCGGCGAAGGCGACAAGGTATGGGACGAGGCAGCTCTGAAAGAATTTCTCGCCAATCCCCGCAGCGTGGTGGAAGGAACGCGCATGGCCTTTGCCGGGATCAAGGATGAGACGCGTCTGAGCGACCTGATCGCCTATCTGACGGACCCGTCGGCGGCCGAATAGTCCGCAGCATTCGCCCTGTCCTCGGCGCAGGAATTGCGCTAGCTCTGACCGGTCCGGAAGATTTGGCGGAGCGTAAATGGCGGACCGGGATGAAGGAACGGCGGATGCGCTGAATGCGCTCCGCTCGGCAATCCATGACGTGCGAGTGGCTTCACAGCACGTTTCGACGCAGCTTGGGGCACTCCTTGATGGCGATGCGGACGACGATGTGGCCGGCGCGCCGATTCATGATGGCCAGCGTGCATCGGATGCCGTCGAAGACCTGGCGGTCAAACTCGTGCCGATCCTGTCCGGGGTCGGCGCTTTCGGCTCGCAGTCCGATGACCCGGCGCCGAAACGTTCGCGCCGCCGGTTCAGACGGACACCGCCCGAATCGCAGATCAGCGACCTCGACAGGCTGCACATCGCTTCCGCTCTGGTGGAGAACCTGGCGACCCATCGCGGCGCGGTGCTGCTCGATGTCGAACAACTGGAAGACAAGCTTGCCGCATTGAATGATCGCTACGGTTCGATCCTGCGCGACCTTGACGCCGCAAGGGCGCGTCACGCCGATCTCGGCTTGAGGCGGCTCGATCTCGACCAGACCGACGAGTACGCCGAGTTGGAAGCGATCGACGCGACGATCGCCAATCTTCAGCAAAGCGAGATGACGCTGGTCAAGCGGCGGGAGCACCTGGATGCCCGCCTCGGCCCCCATGAGGCCTATCTCCAGAGGCTCGTGCGACACGTTGCGGCACTGCAGGTGCTGATCAACAAGCTGCGGGTCGATATAGAACGCGGGACGCTCGGGCTTGACGCGCCGGGGGATGAGGAGCGACCAGCGGCCGGCTACCTCGCCGCGACCATCGATCTCAAGGCTGATGGACTGCTGAGTTTCGACGATGTCGAACGGCGCAGGCAATTGGCGGATTCAGCCTACGCCGCCCGCTTCGGCGGTCCGCTCCCAGCCGGCGAGCCTGTGGACGGCTGACACCGCCTAAAGTTTTGCCGCTGGCGAGCTGCATGAGCTTTTGGACTGATTTGATGCCTCGGCCAGTTCAAAGTCGCGCGCAAAAGCCGACAAATGGACAAAAAGCATTCTCTGAATTTGTTATCGTCGCGGCACCCATCTTCGTTCCGGAGCATAGATATGACGATCCAGACCAATGTGACGCAACCGCGGTTCTCGGCGCCCTATGCGGGCGACGACGATCGGCTGATGCGGGCATTTCTTGGCCGTATCGCGTTGGACGGCGCCGCGGACAAGGCAGTCGATGAACGGGCGGGGCGCCTGATCAAGGCCATCCGCGACAATGCGGGGTCCATGGGCGGCGTTGAAGATTTCCTGCGCGAATACGGGCTTTCCACACGCGAGGGGCTGGCGTTGATGGTCCTGGCCGAGGCGCTGTTGCGGGTGCCCGACGCGGCCACGCAGGACAAGCTGATCGAGGACAAGCTGCGTGAGGGCCATTGGAGCGAACACGAATCGACGGACGGAAAGGGCGATACCTGGTTCGTTTCCGCCTCAGCCTGGGCGCTCGGCCTATCGGCGCGCGTGATCCGTCCGGGCGAAACGCCCGAAGGCGTGATGCAGGGTCTCGTGCGCCGTCTCGGCATGCCGACCGTGCGTACAGCGACAAGGCAGGCCATGCGCTTTCTCGGACATCACTTCGTCCTTGGCGAAACGATCGAGGAGGCGCTTTCCCGTGCGGCAAAGAACGAAGCCAAGGGCTATCGCCACTCCTTCGACATGCTTGGCGAGGGCGCGCGCACCCATGACGACGCGAAACGCTATTTCAAATCCTATTCCGATGCGATCGCGGCAATCGGGAAAGCGCAGACGAAGACCGGCAAGCGCGCACTGCCCGACACGATGGGTATCTCGGTGAAGCTTTCCGCGCTGCATCCGCGATATCTCGCCACGCATCGTGAGGCGGTGCTGAGCGAACTGGTCCCCGACGTACTCAAACTCGCTCAGCAAGCAAAGACGTTCGATCTCAACTTCACCATCGATGCGGAAGAGGCCGACCGCCTGGAACTGTCGCTCGACGTGATCGCGGCCGTTTTCTCCGATCCTTCGCTTGAGGGGTGGGATGGTTTCGGCCTTGCCATCCAAGCCTACCAGAAGCGTGCCCCGCAGGTGATCGCCTTCATCGACGAGCTTTGCCAGTCGCTGGGCCGGCGCATGATGGTGCGGCTCGTCAAGGGCGCTTACTGGGATACCGAGATCAAGCGGGCGCAGGAACGCGGACTTGCCGATTATCCCGTCTTCACGCGAAAGCCGGCAACGGACATCTGCTACCTTGCCTGCGCACGCGACATGCTGGAGCGGCGCCAACGCATCTATCCGCAATTTGCGACGCACAACGCACTGACGATCTCCACGATCCTGGAAATGGCTGGGTCGGATCGCTCCGGGTTCGAATTCCAGCGGCTCCACGGCATGGGTGAGGCCGTCTATTCCGAACTTGCCAGGAGCAACGACCGCGTGCCCTGCCGGATCTATGCGCCGGTGGGCGGATACCGCGATCTCTTGGCCTATCTCGTCAGACGGCTCCTGGAGAACGGGGCCAACTCGTCTTTCGTCACAGTCGCCGGCGACAACAAGGTGCCGATCGCGGAACTCCTGCGACGTCCTCAGGACCATCTGTCGCTGGACGAAGGCAAGTCGGCCCGGCATGCCGCGATCGCCCTGCCGCATGCGATCTATGGCGACCGCCGCAACAGCGCCGGGATCGAGCTTGGATGCGAGGAGTCCCTGAACGGTCTCTTGAGCGGGATGCGCAGCCATACGGCTCCTGTCGATGCGGCGCCGCTGGTGCCGGGCCTGAAGGTCTCGGGTACGGCACAATCCGTCATATCGCCTGTCGATCATTCACGGACGGTCGGCACGGTGCTTTTCGCATCGGAGGCGGATGTCGATCCGGCGATGGCTGCGGCGCGAAAAGGATTTGTGCGTTGGTCACGAATGCCGGCCGATGCGCGCGCCGCCATCATCGAAAAGGCGGCAGACCTGATGGAGGAGGACCGCGACCGATTGATGTCGCTGTTGTCGCGCGAAGCCGGCAAGACGCTGGACGACGGCATCGCCGAGATTCGAGAGGCCGTCGATTTTTGCCGTTACTATGCAGGGCGGGCCCGCGACCTTTTCGGCGCGATGCGCGAAATGCCCGGCCCGACGGGTGAAGACGATCATTATGGCTGGCGCGGGCGCGGTGTCTTCGGCTGCATCAGTCCGTGGAATTTCCCCCTCGCCATCTTCATGGGGCAGGTGACCGCCGCTCTGGCGGCTGGCAACAGCGTGATCGCCAAACCGGCGGAACAGACGCCGTTGATCGCATATGAGGCCGTGCGCCTGCTGCATCGCGCCGGCGTGCCGGCCGATGTGCTTGTCTATCTGCCGGGCGCCGGCGATGTCGGCGCCGCCCTGACACGGCACGCCGCGCTTGCCGGTGTGGCCTTCACAGGGTCGACCGAAACGGCCCGTGTGATCAATCGCACGCTGGCCGAGAAGGACGGGCCGATCGTGCCCTTCATCGCCGAAACGGGCGGCCTCAACGCGATGATCGTCGATGCGACGGCGCTTCCCGAGCAGGTGACCGACGATGTCGTCATGTCGGCGTTCCGCTCTGCCGGACAACGCTGTTCCGCCCTGAGGCTGCTCTATGTGCAGGACGATGTCGCCGATCGTATGCTGGAGATGATCGAGGGCGCCGCCAAGGCCCTCAACATCGGTGACCCCGCCGATCCCTCCACAGATATCGGGCCTGTGATCGATGAGGACCAACTCGCCATGTTGCAGGCCCACATCGACAAGAGCGGCGCCAGCCAGACAGTGCGGTATGCTGGCAAGCCAATGACCGGTGGCACCTATTTTGCGCCGCATATCGTCGAACTGGACCGTGCCGAGGCTTTGGACAGGGAGATTTTCGGACCCGTGCTGCATGTCGTCCGGTGGAAGGCGGGGAAGCTTGATGTGGTTCTCGACAAGATTGCATCGACCGGCTACGGCCTCACGCTCGGGGTGCATTCGCGGATCGACTCGACGGTCAGCCAGGTCGTCGACCGTCTCGATGTCGGCAACATCTACGTCAACCGCAACATGATCGGCGCGGTCGTCGGGACGCAACCCTTCGGCGGTTCAGGTCTGTCGGGCACAGGCTTCAAGGCGGGCGGCCCGAACTATCTGACGCGGTTTGCGCAGGAACAGGTCGTCTCCGTGAACACGGCGGCCGCGGGTGGCAATGCCAGCCTGATCGCGATGGGTGATGGCTGAAGGGCAGGGGCTGAAGATCGGCTCCAACACGCAGAAGCCGCCCCATGGGGCGGCTTCGCAGTCGCGGTTCTGATCGGACGATCAGCCTTCGATAATGTAGACGACTTCAAGGGTCGTGGGATCGACGATCGCGATGCGGCCATCATCGAGCGCGAAATACTGATAGGTTTCGTACTCGGGGACCACCTCGATGATCGTCGGCGGGAGAGGTGCCAGCGTCACGGTGTTCGGAACGACGACGCCCGTCGCGACATCGAAGTCGACAACGACCGGCTCAGGTGCGGTCTCGACAAAGATCTGACGAATCTCGGTTTCCTGATCGGCGGTGATATCGAAGGTCCCGGACGTGCCATCAATGTCAGAATCAACGCCGATGTCGGTGTCGCTCGGCGTATCGATCTGACCGTCGTCGGTGTCTTCACCAGGTCCGGCGTCGGTCTGCGGATCGTCGGACGTGCCCGGAGGTGTGCTCATGCCACCTTCCGTGCCGGTATCCGCACCGGCATCGGTCCCGGCGTCTGCATCCGCACCGGCATCCGCACCTGCATCGGCATCTGCGCCAGCGTCGGCTCCACCAGCGTCCGTGCCACCGGCATCCGCTCCGCCAGCATCTGCGCCACCAGCATCCGAGCTTGATTCAGATCCGCCGGAGCTACCATCACTGCCGCTGTCCTGGGCGTAGACGGGTGCGATTGCGAAAGTGCCAGCCATGAGGCTCGCCGCGAGCAGTTTGTGAAGCTTCTTGTTCATTATTGTTATCCTTTCGTTTGGGCACGTCCCTTCGCCCCGGAAAACACGTGACAGCCGTTGAGGTTCCGCCCGTTCTTTTTCAGTTTGCATATGGCGCTGGGACAATGCGTGATGTCGCATGACGCCAAGGCGTGCGTCGTTTCTCGCTTACAGTGGCAAGCGATGGACAACGAGAACCAATAGGGTCGGGAGGACCAATGACGGCCAACGGATCGGACATCGCCATCGCGCGTGCGGCGAAAAAGCTTCCCATTGCGGAGATCGGGGCGCGGCTCGACATTCCGCACGAGCATCTCATTCCATACGGTCACGACAAGGCCAAGGTCGCCGCGCCGTTCATCGAGGGGCTCAATGGGCGAAAGGACGGGCGGCTGATCCTCGTCACCGCGATCAATCCGACGCCGGCCGGGGAGGGCAAGACAACGACGACGGTCGGCCTCGGCGACGGGCTGAACCGCATCGGCAAGCGGGCGATGATCTGCATCCGGGAGGCATCGCTCGGCCCATGCTTCGGGATGAAGGGCGGGGCGGCCGGCGGCGGCCATGCGCAGGTCGTGCCGATGGACGACATCAATCTTCACTTCACAGGCGATTTCCACGCCATCACCTCGGCGCACAATCTGCTGGCCGCGCTCATCGACAACCACATCTACTGGGGCAATGCGCAGGGTATCGACCAGCGCCGCGTCGCCTGGCGCCGCGTCATGGACATGAACGACCGCGCCCTGCGCGAGATCGTCTGCTCGCTGGGCGGGACGGCGAACGGTTTTCCGCGCGAATCCGGTTTCGACATAACCGTCGCATCCGAGATCATGGCAATCCTTTGCCTGGCGCGCGACCTTGCCGATCTGGAGCGTCGGATCGGCGACATCATCATTGCGTATCGCCGTGACAAGACGCCGGTGCATGCCCGCGACATCAATGCGGATGGGGCGATGACCGTGCTGCTCAAGGACGCAATGCAGCCGAATCTCGTGCAGACGCTGGAAAACAATCCCGCCTTCGTGCACGGCGGCCCTTTCGCCAACATCGCACATGGGTGCAACTCGGTCATCGCTACGAAAACGGCGCTCAAGCTGGCTGACTATGTGGTCACGGAAGCTGGGTTCGGTGCCGATCTCGGGGCCGAGAAATTCTTCGACATCAAATGCCGGAAGGCAGGGCTCAAGCCGGCTGTCGCCGTCATCGTCGCGACGGTTCGCGCGATGAAGATGAATGGCGGTGTCGCGAAAGGCGATCTGGGCCGCGAAAACGTCGAAGCGGTGCGCAAGGGGTGCGCCAACCTCGGGCGGCACATCGAAAACGTCAAACAGTTCGGCGTGCCGGCGATCGTGGCCATCAACCATTTCGCGACCGACACCGAAGCCGAACTCGACGCTATGAAGGACTATGTCGCGTCCTATGGAGAGGAGGCGGTCATCTGCCGGCACTGGGCCCACGGATCGCGAGGCATCGAGGACCTGGCGGAAAAGGTTGCGGCGCTGGCGGACGCGGGGATCGCCCAGTTCTCGCCGCTCTATCCGGACGACATGAAGCTCTTCGACAAGATCACGACGATCGTGCAGCGCATCTATCGCGGTTCCGAAGCGATTGCCGACAAGAGCGTGCGCGATCAACTTCACCAGTGGGAAGCGCAGGGCTACGGCAATCTTCCCGTCTGCATGGCGAAGACTCAGTATTCGTTTTCGACCGATCCCAATCTGCGAGGCGCGCCGACCGGCCATACCGTGCCGATCCGCGAAGTGCGCCTTTCGGCCGGTGCGGGGTTCGTCGTTGCCATCGCCGGATCGATCATGACGATGCCGGGCCTGCCGCAAGCACCTTCCGCAGAAACGATCAGGTTGAATGCATCAGGAGAAATCGAGGGCCTTTTCTAGAGGACGGGCCATCGCAGACACGACCACGGGTTGCGTCCGGCTCGGTTGCCCGCCACTCTTGCCGGTGCGTGTGGGCCTTTCGTCCACGTCGCCAACACGCGGCTCGGGCTGTCGAATGGGGTCTTGCCGGCCGCGACGATCCGCCTAGGTGGATTAGAAGCGAGAGGGAGCAAGGCTTTGGATGAACTGGCGCACAAGCTCGGATTGCGAACCGATCCGATCATCTTCTTCGTATCGGCCGCATTCATGCTGGTCTTCCTTCTGGCTCTGGTCATCGCTCCCGAAGCGATCGGCAATGCGTTCGAGGCCGGCCGCACCTGGGTGGTGACCAATCTGGGTTGGTTCTTCATCCTAGGCGTCAATGTCTGGCTGTTCTTTCTGCTCTGGGTGGCCATCAGCCGCTATGGCGCCATCCGGCTCGGCGGCCAGGATGCCAAGCCCGCCTATGACAACCTGTCCTGGTTCACCATGCTGTTTGCCGGCGGGATCGGCACGATCTTGATGTTCTGGGGCGTTGCCGAGCCGATCTATCACTTCTCCAGCCCGCCCCATGCCGATGTCACGCCGTTCTCCGTGGAGGCGGCGGAAGAGGCGATGGGCTTCTCGCTCTATCATCTCGGCCTGCATACCTGGACGATTTTCACGTTGCCGGGTCTGGCGTTTGCCTACTTCATCTATCGCTACAATCTGCCGGTCCGGGTCAGTTCCGTCTTCTACCCGATATTGAAGGAGCGCATTCACGGGCCGATCGGCAAGACGATCGACATATTCGCGCTTCTTGGGACGCTATTCGGTGTCGCGGTTTCCATCGGTCTCGGCACGCAGCAGATCAATGCGGGTCTCAGCGAATTGTTCGGCGTACCCGACAATGTCGTCACCAAGGTCGCGATCATCGTCGTCCTGACATCGGTCGCGACAGCCTCGATCGTCGCCGGGCTCGACAAGGGCGTGAAGCTGCTGTCGAACATCAATATCGCCATGGCGACGGGTCTGATGCTGTTCGTGCTCTTCACCGGCTCGACGATCTTCCTGCTGCGCGGGATCATTGAGACGCTGGGCATCTACATCGAGAACATCATCCCCATGGCGTTCTGGAACGACATGATGGCGCAATACACCAGCGAAGGCGGCAGCTGGGGCTGGCAAGCGGACTGGACCGTGTTCTACTGGGCCTGGACCGTGACCTGGTCGCCGTTCATCGGCATTTTCGTCGCGCGGATTTCGAAAGGACGCACGATCCGCGAATTCGTGCTGGGCGTGCTCTTCGCGCCTTCGCTCTTCACCCTCGTCTGGTTCGCCATCTTCGGGTGGTCGGCGATGGAGATCGACGGCATCGGCCAGGCCGCGCGTGACGCATTGGGCGCCGAGGCCGGCCAGATGACGGCGGCGGTCGAGGAGAGCGTGCCGCTTGCGATGTTCGCATTCTTCGAGCACTTCCCGTTCACGACGCTCATCCAGGGGCTGGCGATCGTCATCGTGGCGATCTTCTTCGCCACCTCCTCGGATTCAGCTTCGCTCGTCGTCGACATGTTGTGCACGGGCGATGCCGAGCCAGGCCCGACGCGCCAGCGAGTCTTCTGGGGCGTTTCGGAAGGCGCGGTCGCCGTCATGCTCATTGTCCTGGCCGGCGAGGCTGGACTGACAGCGCTGCAGCAGGTCATCACCGTGATCGGGCTGCCGATCTTCATCATGGTCTTTGCCATGGTCTTCGCGCTGATGAAGGGGCTTGCGAGCGAGGACGTCAGCGAGGTGGAGGTTGGCGCACCGCCGAAGCTCAAGGAGCTATGACGGAGCGCCGCGACGCTACGGTGCCTGACAGAGCCGGAAACCGCCGTTGCGTTGGGCGATGTCAAGGTGCAGGTGGTCGTCGTGATAGGGGTCGGATCCGGGGCCGAGCACCGTGGTGAAATAGAGGCAGGCGCCTGAGCCCACGGCCTTCTGGAACGCCTCCGCGGCGTCTCCGTCCCCTTCCTTCGGAGAGACGGCAATGGTCGTGCCGTCCTCGAACGCAAAGCTCATGATGTCGACCGCATTGCCTTTCGCGTGCTCGGAAATCTTGGCGTCCTCGATATTGTTGCGAGAGCGGCAGACATAGGTGGAGCCATGGTTGAGCGCGGTGACTGGGCCGAGATCGAGAGCGGCGGCGGCCGGCAACACCTCCTTCTTCACCCAGCGCGCGAGGTTGAGCGCCACCTCGCAGCGCATTTGCGTCTCGGGCTCAAGCTCAATGTCAGGCAGGATCTGCGAAACGGTGAAGGGTGCCGCGACGCCGCAGCCTGCCTCGTCGCTGCCATTCGGCAGGATCGGATCGCCGCGCTCGAACGTTGCGCCGAGACCGCGAAGCGCTGCGCGGCACACGCGAAGCGCCGCCGCGTCTTCCTCGGGTGGAGGAGATACGGTCTCGCTCTCATCGTCGTCGCCGCCTGAGGCATCACTCTGCGACGCCTTGGCCGTATCGTCGCTTTCACTGGTTGAAGCTTCGCCCGCCTCGTCATCCCCTGCAGCTTCTTTCTCGGCCGGCTCTTCAGGCTGGTCGGACGGCGGGTCGGGACGTTCGGCGGGAACGGGGGCTTCTTCTGGGACTGGAGGACGTGCTTCCTGAGCCGAGGGCGGTGTCGAGGAGAGACAAAGGCTCGTGCCGGCCATGCACGCCAGCACGGCGCAGCGAAAAAACCGTGACCCACGAGCAACTGGATTTTTCAGCATGATTCCCCTCTTTGCCGCAGGAGACCGTGGCGCGGCTCCGGTGTCACTTCACGAACGACGTGCCCGCGCGACATGGTGTGAAACGAATGCGCCTGAGGCCGGAGGGTTCCTCCGAAAGAGGAGATTGTTCGCCGCCGGCCGGCCTGTAGACTGTCCATGCATTGGGGCAGGACATCCTTCGGGGGTTTCGATGCGGGGAATTTCCTACTGGTTCTTCCTGTCGGCCGCACTTTACGTCGCCGCCGGAATGATCTTCGGGCTTTATATGGCGATCAGCCACGATCACACGCTGTCGCCGGCTCATGGCCACCTCAATCTCGTCGGTTGGGTGACGATGGCGATATTCGGTATCTTTTATCATCTGGTGCCGCATGCGGCTCAAGGGATGCTTCCCCGTGTGCATTTCGTGCTGGCAACGGTGGGACTGTGGCTGATGGTGCCGGGCATCGCCCTTGCAATCCGCGGAACCACGGAAGCCTTGGCGGCGCTCGGCTCGATCGCAACCTTCGTCTCCATGGTCCTTTTCCTCGTCGTCGTCGTCCGCAGCCATCGTCGCGTCGTGTGAGGGCGGCCGAATTCGGTTGCGCCGCCTGAGGATCGCGGCTAATGAAATCTGCATGATGACGGCACGCAACAGCAACAATTGGTGGTGGGCTCGCTAAGGCGGCCGCGACCAGTCGTGCGTGACTGAAAGACCGAAGCCGCCCTGGAGGATCTCCCGGCGGCTTTTTTGTTCCAGCCCGCGCGGGACGCGACATGGGCCAGAACGAAGAGGGTGACAATCGATGGCGACCACGATGCTTGCGGACGGCTCGGAGCAGTTCGAAACCGAGGGCGGTGTGACGGTGACGCGCGCGCGCAGGCCGATCAGCTACGACGACGCGATCGACAGCTATATCGACCGACTGGACGAGCGGCGCGGCGCGGTGTTTTCCTCCAATTACGAGTATCCGGGCCGCTATACGCGCTGGGATACGGCTATCGTCGATCCGCCGCTCGGCATCACGTCGAAAGGGCGAGAGATCACGATCGAGGCCTATAACGGGCGGGGCGAGGCGCTTCTTGCGGTGGTTGCCGCGCATCTGAAAGGCCAGCCCGAGATTTCGCTGCATCCGCTTGAGTCGCGAAGACTGCCGATCACGGTCGACATGCCGTCGCGAAGCTTTACCGAAGAGGAACGCTCGCGCGCGCCGACCGTCTTCACCGTGATCCGCTCGATCGTCGATCTTTTCCGCTCGGACCAGGACGGCAATCTCGGCCTTTACGGCGCATTCGGATACGATCTGGCGTTTCAGTTCGACCCGGTTCCCCTCAAGCTCGACCGGCCGGCGGACCAGCGCGACGTCGTGCTGTTCCTCGCCGATGAGATTCTCGTCGTCGACCACTATTCCGCAAAAGCCTGGGTCGACCGCTACGACTTCGAAAAGGCAGGCGTTACGACAAAGGGGCAGGACGGGGCAATCGAGGCCGAGCCATTTTGCCCATCCGACGTGGTGCCGGAGCGCTGCGACCATCAGCCGGGCGAGTATGCGGAACTGGTGCGCAAGGCCAAGGAAAGCTTTCGCCGCGGCGATCTTTTCGAGGTGGTGCCCGGACAGATGTTCAAGGAACGCTGCCAATCGAACCCGTCGGCGATCTCCAGGCGCCTCAAGGCGATCAACCCGTCACCCTATTCCTTCTTCATCAATCTCGGCGATCAGGAATATCTGATCGGCGCCTCGCCGGAAATGTTCGTCCGGGTCAATGGCAGGCGGGTCGAGACATGCCCGATCTCGGGAACCATCAAGCGCGGCGACGATGCAATCTCCGACTCCGAACAGATCCTCAAGCTTTTGAACTCGAAGAAGGACGAGTCGGAGCTGACGATGTGTTCCGATGTCGACCGCAACGACAAGTCTCGCGTGTGCGAGCCCGGCTCGGTCAAGGTGATCGGCCGTCGTCAGATCGAGATGTATTCGCGGCTCATTCATACGGTCGATCATATCGAGGGGCGGCTTCGCGATGGCATGGACGCGTTCGATGCGTTCTTGAGCCATGCCTGGGCCGTGACGGTGACCGGTGCGCCGAAGCTGTGGGCCATGCGGTTCATCGAGAATCACGAGAAGAGCCCGCGCGCCTGGTACGGCGGAGCGATCGGGATGGTGAACTTCAATGGCGACATGAACACCGGCCTGACGCTGAGGACGATCCGCATCAAGGATGGCGTGGCGGAAGTGCGCGCCGGTGCCACCCTGCTTTATGACAGCGTGCCGGAAGAAGAGGAGGCGGAGACCGAACTGAAGGCATCGGCCATGATCTCGGCCATTCGTGATGCCGGCGCGGGCAAGACGCCACAGGACAGGCAGGAGACCGACAAAGTCGGAGCCGGTCTTTCCATCCTGCTGGTCGATCATGAGGACAGTTTCGTCCATACGCTGGCCAATTACTTCCGCCAGACCGGTGCCGAAGTGACCACGGTGCGTTCGCCGGTCGCGGACGATCTCCTGGAGCGGCTCGACCCTGATCTCGTGGTCCTGTCACCCGGCCCCGGAAGCCCGAAGGATTTCGATTGCAAGGCGACGATCAAGCGGGTGCGGGCGCGCGCAATCCCGATGTTCGGCGTCTGTCTCGGGCTTCAGGCGCTGGCAGAGGCCTATGGCGGAGAGTTGCGCCAGTTGGCCCTGCCGATGCATGGCAAACCCTCGCGCATCCGGATCGTCGATCCGGGGACGGTTTTCTCCGGACTTCCCTTCGAGGTAACTGTTGGTCGCTACCACTCAATCTTCGCCGATGCGGCCAGCCTGCCTGCCGATTTCACGATCACGGCCGAAAGCGAGGACGGAACCATCATGGGCATAGAACATGCCCGCGAGCCCGTCGCGGCCGTTCAATTCCATCCAGAATCGATCATGAGCCTTGGCGGCGACGTCGGTATGAAAATGATCGAGAATGTCGTCGCGCATCTGTCGCGCCGTCGCAAGGTTGAGGCGGCTTGAGACCTTCGTATGGTTGAAGTGAACCGACGTGTCAGGCGGCTCGCCTTCTGGTCGATCCCCGTCGCCGTTGCAGTGACCGGCCTCAAGCTGGTTGCATGGTGGGTGACGGGGTCGGTCGCGCTGCTGTCCGATGGCCTGGAGTCGATCGTCAACATCATTGCCGCGCTGATCGCCTACTATGCGATTTCCTATGCGCAAAAGCCGGCGGATGACGACCATCCTTTCGGCCATCACAAGGCGGAGTATCTTTCTGCCGTAATCGAAGGCGTGCTGATAGTCGTTGCGGCGCTGGCAATCATGCAGCAGGCCCTGCCTGCGCTCTTTGCGCCGCAATTGCCCGAAGCGCCGGTGACCGGTCTTGCGATCAACATGCTCGCCGCCGCGGTCAATGCCGGTTGGGCCTATCTCCTGATAACGAACGGTCGCGCGCACCGTTCACCTGCACTGGTCGCCGATGGCCGGCACATTTTTTCCGACGTGATCACGTCGCTCGGTGTGTTCGTGGGGCTCGTGGCTGCCATTTTCACCGGGTTCGCCATTCTCGATCCGCTGCTCGCCATCATCGTTGCGGCCAACATTCTCTGGCAGGGGTCCAAGGTGATCCTGGCGTCCGTCGGCGGCCTGATGGACCGGGCCGTGGAGCCGGAGGACGACGCGGCCATCAAGCAGGCGATCGCGGACCACTCGGGCGGAGCGCTCAACGTTCACGACCTGAAGACAAGACAGGCGGGGGCCGTCACCTTCATCGATTTCCACATGGTGGTCGCCGCGGACATGAGCGTCGCGCGATCGCACGAAATCTGCGACCGGATCGAGGATGCCATTCGTCGGAAATTGCCGGGAGCACGGATCGCCATCCATGTCGAGCCGGAGGGCGTCAAGGCGCATGGCGTGCGCATCTAGGTAGAGACCTTCAGCTTTGCACCGAAGGGGCTTTGCGCGGCGGGCGCGAGCCGAATGAAAGCTCGGCCAGGAACGTTCTCAGGTCTTCGCTGTCTTCGAGCGCGGCTTGCGCTTGGTCGGCTTGGCCGGTGCTGCGGCCGCTTCTGCGGCAGCCTGTTCCTCGATTGCGAGGCGAGCCTCACGGAGCCTTGCGGTCTTGGACTCCCGACGATCGACTTCGGCCTGGATGGCGGCGCGCGCCGCGTTGTCCGTTATCTCGGCCTTCGTTTCGGCCTTCGAACGGCTCGGGCGAAACAGGTTGTCTTTCGTGGTTTCCTCGGTCATGCCCGAACTCCTTTTCAGAAAAAGCAAAAAGGCCGGGATGAACCCGACCTCTCCATTCATCTCAAACGTGCCGGTACATCCGCGGTCACATCCAGATGATATCCTGATTAAGCAGCCTGCAGGTTTTCTGCGGCGCTCTTGCCGGAGCGGTTGTCCTTGACGACGTCGAAGCTCAGCTTCTGGCCTTCAACGATCGTGCGCATGCCAGCGCGTTCAACGGCCGAGATGTGTACGAAGACGTCAGCAGCGCCGTCGTCCGGCTGGATGAAGCCGAAGCCCTTGGTGGAGTTGAAGAATTTTACGGTACCTGTAGCCATGACGATGTCCTTTCAATCGGTCACGCAGTCTTGCTCGCGCGGACGATCATCCGGCGAACGGTTCGGTCGAATTGAGAGGGAAAATCGTCGGGTGCGCCCTCTGGCGCGCGGTAACAAAGTTCAACAAGCAATATCGATGACCGTCTCCTAGAGCATCTTCGTGTTCAAAACAAGGCGCTCTCAACGGCGCCTGTGTGTCAGCGCCATGCCGGAGAGGATGAGTGCGACGCCAAGCGCGCTCGCGAGAAAAGCGGGGGAGGGCGTTCGCAGCGCATCGAGGACGACACCCGAGACCATCTGGCCACCGATAACGAGCAGTGCGGTGTTGATCGCGCCGATGCGAGGGATCAGCCAGCTGCCGGCTGCGACGAAGATGACGCCGATGGGACCACCGACATAGGCGTGCCAGGGGGCATCAGCTGCGCCAGGCGGGATGAGGCCGCCGACGGCGAAGCCGAACGCCGTCAGCGCAACGAAGCCCACCAGATGGTTCCAGAAAGATGCGATGAGCGGCGATGTCGACAGGCTGAGCCGCCCGTTTACCTGCCGGCTGACGCCGACCAAAAGGCCGGCCAGGCAAGCAAAGAGGATATTCAACGTCATGCCGGCTCCATCGCAAAGACGATGATGATCAGGCTGCCGCAGACGATGAGCGCCAAGGCGCCGATATCACGCAGGTCGGGCCGGCGCCGGGGAAGCCCGAAGAGCCCCCAGCGATCGGCCGCAAGCCCGAACACGACCTGTCCCGCGAGCCCGAGTGCCAGCGTGCCGGAGAGCGCCAACGGCGAATTCACCGTCACCGCCGTCAGCATGACAGTGACGGCGCCCGAAATGCCGCCGAGATAGGCCCAGAGCGGTGCTGGCGTCTTCGCGCCGTCATCGGCGACGTGTCGGCGTAGCGACAGAGCGGCCAGCAGCGCGAGTGCTGCAAGCGTGCCCGTGCCATGCGCCGTCCAGGAGGAAAAAAGCGCATTGCCATATCGCGCGAGCTCGCCATTGAAATGGACCATCAGCGTCAACAGACCGCCTGTCCCGAAGGCAGCAGCAAGGTGCAGCGGGTTGATGCGCTGGCGGGAGGGATCGATCATGACGCCGGTCTTCTTGTCTGCGGGAATCATCAGGTGAGGCCCACAAACTGCCACGGCGCGCCTTCGCCGCCTATCCGCCAAATGTCAGCGGAGGTCGACGACCGGTATCCCGGCCGTCGACCAGTTGTCAGTAGATCGCCTCGACCGGCCGCCCAAGCGCGAGCGCACCGGCGTAGTGCGCCTGCTGGCCGGACTGGAGAGGATGATAGCGCGCGCCCTGGATGTCGCGGAAGCGGCGCTCAAGTCCCTGGCTGCGGTAGAAGCCGGGTCCACCGGCAAGTTCCATCGCCAGTTCGACGGCGCGGATGGCGTTCTGTGCGACCAGTGCCTTGCCGATCATGGTCTCGTTGACGCTGTCGGCATCGGGGACCGTGTCGTTCACCATCGACACCATGTGCCGGTGTGCGAGCTGGGCAGCGCGAAGTGCCGTGTCCATGCGGCCGGCGATGTCCAGCGCGTAGGGCGTCGGTTCCTTCCTGCCGGCGAGTTTCACGGCGATGTCGCGGGCGCTTTCCGCAACGCCGAGATAGGCGGCGTAGATCAGTGGAAAGGCGATCGTCGCGATGATCTGGAAGACGGGATGCCATTCGCCCGCCTTGCGCGTCAAGGCAACGCCCTGATCGGGAATGAAAAGATCATCGATCAAGACGTCGTTTGAGCCCGTTCCCCTCATGCCCAGCGTTCGCCATGTCTTGTCGACCTTCACTTCAGCCGCTTTCATCGGGACGCCGAAATGGACAACCTTGGCCGTGCCATCTGCCTCCTTGGCGATCGCGCCCGTCATCAGCAGATCGCCGGCTTCGGCGCCGGAGGTAAAGCCCTTGCGGGCCGAGACGCGATAGCCGCCCTCCACCTTGCGGGCCTCACCCGAGCCGCCGATCCAGTCGGAACCGCCGCTCGACAGCAGAACAATATTTTCGGTAGCGACCCGCCTCAGCAGCGGTTCCACGGCGGACACTTTCTGATGACGCCAGCGCCAGGCCGGGATGGCGACCTGATGGGTATGCATTGAAAACGCCAGTGCCGTGGAGCCGCAGGCATGCGCCATACGGCGCAGCATGTCGGCGAGTTCGGCGACATCCGCGCCGCCTCCGCCCAATTCGCCGGGAACCCCGGCAGCAACGAGGCCGGCTTGCTTCAGCATTGCGTAGTTCTCAGCCACGAAAACATCCGTTTCGTCCGCTGCCGATGCCCGCGCCGCCAGGGCCGGCGTCAGATCGTTGACGATTTCGGCCAGCGATGCGCTGCCATTTGAATGATACGGCTGCCCCAGAGCCGATGCGTCCATTGTTGCAATCGACATGATGGTCACTCCTTCATCATTGCGGGCAGATTTTCCGCCCGGACGGCAAGCGCGTCCAGTTCAGGAAATGAATCGGGCGTCCATGGCGCCTCGATCGGCTTCGCTGTATGCTCGCCGAGGGCTGGCTGCTCAGGGTGATCGGGTATGGAGGACCGCGGAGGATACGGCCAATTCTGCCCCGTCTCGATGGCGGCGGAGATCTTTTGCACCCGATGGACGGCGCTCGTCATCCGGGAGCTTCTGAGCGGGCCGGCACGCTTCAACGACATCCGACGCGGCGTACCGCGCATGTCGCCCGCCCTGCTTTCCAAGCGGCTGAAGGGCCTGGAGCAGGCCGGCATCATCGAGGCGGAGCGTGGCGGCGGCGGCTCGATCGTGGCCTACAAGCTGTCACCCGCTGGCGAAGAGCTCCGGCCGATCGTGATGGAACTCGGATCCTGGGGGCAGCGGTGGGTCGAATCCGAGCTGTCGCTGCGCAATCTTGATCCATCCTTGCTGATGTGGGACATGCGCCGCCGCCTCAACCCCGATCCGTTGCCGAAGCGGCGCTGCACGATTCAGTTCCTGTACCCCGAACTGCCGGCTGCAAAGCAGCGCTGGTGGCTGGTCGTCGATGAGGGCGACGTCGATCTGTGCGGCTTCGATCCGGGCTTCGAGGTCAATCTGTTCGTGAGGAGTTCACTGCGCATCATGACGGCCATCTGGATGGGCCTTTCGGCGGTGCGTCATGAACTCGATGCCGGCCACCTGGAGCTTGAGGGCGACCCCGTCATCTCCCGCGCCATGCAACAATGGCTCGGCCTCAGCCCCTTCGCCGGCGAACCGCGCCGCGTGCAGTAGACACTTGCACGCACAGACGCCGCGCCCTTTGCTTCAATATCGTCCGAAAACTGCTATAGGAGACCGTCCATCAGGACAGGACCGGTGGTTCCTGGATTTCTCTCATTGCCGATGTCGGTTCGCGCCCCGCCCGCACGTCCTTGTGGAGAGCACCGCCTTTCCAGCATTCACATGGGATCCCGCAATGTCGCACATATCGAGCTTTTCGCCGCGCAACAGTGGGACGGCCGCCATCGATGCGCGCGGGCTGGTCAAGCATTTCGGCGATGTAACGGCCGTTGCAGGGATCGATCTTTTGGTACCCAAAGGGATGATCTTCGCCATTCTCGGCCCGAATGGCGCAGGCAAGACGACTTTGATGCGCATGCTCGCCACCCTGGCGCGGCCCGATTCCGGCACGGCGAGCGTCATGGGACATGATCTCGTTTCCGAGCCCGATGCGGTGCGCGGCGCCATCGCCATGACCGGACAATTCGCCTCGCTCGACGAGGACCTGACAGGCCGAGAGAATCTCATTCTTCTGGCGCGCCTTTGGGGCTTCAAGGGGCGTCATGCGCGTGAGCGTGCCGATGACCTGCTCGCGGCGTTCGACCTCGCGGCTGCGGCGGCGAAACAGGTCAAGGCCTATTCCGGCGGTATGCGACGACGCCTTGATATCGCCGCCTCGCTGATCGTGACACCCGGTGTCCTTTTTCTCGACGAACCGACGACCGGGCTTGATCCGACAGCACGCAAGGATGTCTGGCGGATGATCCGCGAACTGGCGCTATCGGGTGTGACGATCCTGTTGACCACGCAATATCTGGAAGAAGCTGATCAACTGGCCGCGCGCATCGCCGTCATCGACAAGGGGCGAAAGATCGCCGAGGGGACGAGCCGCGAGTTGAAGGCGCAGACGGGTTCGGGCTTCGTGCATGTCTCGCTTGCAGATGCTTCGCGGCGCGCGGCGGCGGCGGCCGTACTTGAGAAAGAACTCGGCGTGGAGATCCAGCAGTCTGCCGAGGGCGCCGAACTGTCGGCGATGGCCGGATCTGCGGAGGCCGCCAACCGGGCGCTGGCCGCATTGATCGCGCAGGGGATCGAACTCACCGATTTCTCGATGGGGCAGCCGAGCCTCGACGAGGTTTTCTTCGCGCTCACCGGCGAGAAGAGCAGGGACGCGGAAGAAGAAAGGATGAGCGCATGAGCGACGCCCCGCCCGCCGTGCTGAAGACCGTCGCGCGGCCGCCCAAACCGTCAGCGCTCTCGAACGCGCTGACGTTCGGATGGCGCGCAATGCTCAAATTTCGCCATGTGCCGGAGCAGCTGTTCGATCTGGTGATGACCCCGATCATGTTCACGCTGCTCTTCACCTTCGTCTTTGGCGGGGCTCTGGCCGGATCCACCAGCGACTATCTTCAATTCTTCCTGCCCGGCATCCTTGTTCAGACGGTGGTGTTCAACGCGGTCTATTCCGGCATGGGGCTATCGACCGATCTGGGCAAGGGACTCTTCGACCGCTTCCGCTCCTTGCCGATCTGGCCGCTGGCGCCTTTTGCGGGGTTGATGGTGGGTGACATCCTGCGTCATCTGATTGCCGCATCGATCATCCTGACGATCGGCCTCCTGCTTGGCTACCGGCCCGAAATGGGGTTGCCCGGCGTTCTCGGGGCGTTCGCGTTTCTTGTCGCCATCGGATTCGGCATGGGCTGGATCTTCATCGTACTCGGCCTTCTGATCAGCACGCCGACAACCGTCATGACGCTCGGCTTCACCTTCCTTTTTCCGCTTGTCTTCGCCTCCAACATCATGGTCGATCCGGCCACGATGCCCGATTGGCTGCGCGCCTTCGTCGACGTCAACCCGGTGAGCCTGATGACGACCGCGATCCGGGGTCTGATGAATGGAGGAGGAAGCTGGGGCGATGTCGGATTGGCCCTGATCGCGCCAGCGCTCATCACCGCTGCGCTTGCCCCGGTGACGCTTGCGCTCTACCGGCGCCGGTAACTGCCTTGTCAGTTCGGCCATCCTCGGCTATAGCCTTGCTCATGAGCAAGAGGCGCGACACGGCATTTAATGCATTCGGCCAGGCGATATTCGCCCGGCCTGCCCGTTCGCGTACGCTCAGCTCGCTCCTTCTCCTCGGCCTTACACGCGGTTGCCGGGTCCTTTGAGGAGCGCCCGGCGGCCGACAAGGCTCGCCGGCCCGACGCTCCTCGACCCCTTTGACAGCAACGATATTATGACCGATTGAGGTCACCGCCTGCGCGCCGGACCGTCGCGGGTGGAGGAGACGGAGACGAAACCCATGACTGCTCACACCAAGACCGCCGCCGCCCCGACGCCCCGCCGCGGAATGCCGTCGGCCGCTGCCAAGTATCAGCCTTATCCGGTCATCGATCTGGCCGACCGGACGTGGCCGGCAAAGCGCATCGAGAAGGCACCGATCTGGTGCTCGGTGGATCTGCGCGACGGCAACCAGGCCCTGGTCGACCCGATGGGTCACGATCGCAAGGAGCGCATGTTCAAGCTGCTCCTCGAGATGGGGTTTCCCGAAATCGAGATCGGCTTTCCCTCCGCCTCGCAGACAGATTTCGATTTTGCGCGGTGGTGCGTGGAGCAGGGGAACGTGCCGCGCGATGTCTCGCTGCAGGTACTCGTCCAGTGCCGCCCGGAACTGATTACCCGGACATTCGAGGCGCTCGAAGGGGCTCACCGACCGATCGTCCATTTCTATAATTCGACGTCCGAACTGCAGCGCCGCGTCGTCTTCCAGAAGGACGTCGCGGGCATCAGGCAGATCGCGACCGACGCCGCCAAGATGATCATGGACATGGCCGACAAGGCGGGGTCGAAGGGCGCGGACAGCTATCGCTTCCAATATTCGCCCGAAAGCTTCACCGGCACCGAGCTGGAAGTGGCGCTGGAGATCTGCAATGCCGTCACCGAAATCGTCAAGCCGACGGCCGACAACAAGCTGATCGTCAATCTGCCTTCTACGGTGGAGATGTCGACACCGAACATCTATGCCGACCAGATCGAGTGGATGTGCCGCAACCTCGACAACCGCGAGAACCTGATCGTCTCGCTGCATCCGCACAACGATCGCGGGACGGGCATCGCGGCAACGGAACTGGGACTGATGGCGGGTGCCGACCGGGTCGAGGGCACGCTGTTCGGAAACGGCGAGCGCACCGGCAATGTCGATGTCGTCACGCTGGCGCTCAACATGTTCACGCAAGGCGTCGATCCCGAACTGGATTGCTCGCAGATCGAGCGGATGAAGGCGGTCTACGAATACTCCAACCAAATGACGATCCCGGAACGTCACCCTTATGTGGGGGAACTCGTCTACACCGCGTTCTCGGGCTCGCATCAGGACGCGATCAACAAGGGCATGAAGGCGATCAAGGTCGCGAACAAGGAATTGTGGGAAGTGCCCTATCTGCCGATCGACCCGAAGGATGTCGGCCGCTCCTACGAGGCGATCATCCGCATCAATTCCCAGTCGGGCAAGGGCGGCATCGCCTACATCCTGCAGGAGGACTACGGGCTCAACCTGCCGAAGAAACTGCAGGCAGAGTTCCGCGAGGATATCCAGCGGATCACTGACGAAGAGGGCAAGGAACTGGCCTCGCGGCGCATCTATGAGCGGTTCATGGAGCGTTACGTCTCGCAGCCCGGATCGCGCCTGTCCTTCATCGATCATCAAACCTTCTCCGATCCGGAGCGCAAGGGGATCCGCATCGTTGCCGCCGACATCATCGACGCAGGCGAGACGAAGCGCATCGAAGGCAAGGGCACCGGTCCGGTCGACGGCTTCGTCGATGCGCTCAACCGGCATCTTGGATTGGAGATGACGGTTGCCGACTATTCGGAGCATTCCATGCAGCATGGGTCGAATGCGGCGGCGATCTGCTACATGGAGGTCGAGCACGACGGACGCACGATCTTCGGTGTCGGGGTCAATCAGAACATCGTCGCCGCGTCGCTCGAGGCAATCGTCTCGGCGGCCAATCGCATCCTCGACGCGCGCTGATAGGAGCAAGAAGCGATGACGGAACTTCACGCGACAACCGGCGGCGCGACGGTGTCGGGCAGTCCCGTCATTCTTCTGCACGGTTTCGGAGCCTGCGCCGATGTCTGGGAAAGCGTGGCCGCAAAGTTGGCGGGTACGCACGCGAGCCTTGCCTACGATCTTCCCGGCCACCATCGCTCGATGCTGGCCGATGGGGTCGGCGGTGCCGGAAGGATGGCGAAGGCCATTCTGACCGATCTCCAAGCGCGCGGGCTCGATCGTTTCCATCTGGTCGGCCACTCGATGGGCGGAGCGGTCGCGGCGCTCGTTGCGCTGCGCGTACCGGAAAGCACGGCCTCACTAACCCTTCTCGCGCCGGGCGGTTTCGGCCCTGAAATCAACCATCGTCTTCTGGCGCGCTATGCCTCGGCAACGACGCGCGAGGAGATGCGACTTGCGCTGGAACACATGTTCGGCTGGAACAATGTGGTGCCCGATCGGATGATCGATACGCTTGTCGGATTGCGCCAGGCGGAGGGCGCGGCCGAGGCGCTGCGTTCCATTCTCCCCTCCATGACCAGCGAGGATGGCTCGGGTGGCAAGGTGCAGGGCATGTTGCCGCGCGATGGTCTGGCTACGCTCACCATGCCGGTCAAGGTTTTGTGGGGCACACAGGACAGGGTGCTGCCCACCCGCCAGGCGCACAAGCTACCGCCGCTGTTCGCGGCGCATGTCTTCGAGGATACCGGTCACATGCTGATCGAGGAGCAACCCGATGCGGTCGCAACGCTGATCGCCCAGAACCTTGCGGCCGCGCGCTGAAAGCTGTTGCTGGTCCCCGCCGATGCCGTGCGTCAATCTCGCCAAGAGGACGGCAGCTATGCTAAATGGCTGTTTAACGCGCTCTTTGTGACAAGGTCTCACGGCATGAACGATCACGGCCGACCTGTATCGAAGTCCCGCCGCCTTGCGGAAATCGTGCGGGAGGTGAAGGTCGCCGCCGCCGAGCGGGACGACGTCGTCGTAGAAATGCGCGACGCCGACCGGGCGCGACTCGAGCTTCTGGCGCAGTCCCTGGAAGACATCATCGCGGAAGTGCCGGCCGATGACGATCAGTTCGATCTCGCCTTGTCGTCCGGCCTCCAGCCGCGCTTCTGGATCGATGCTGTCTCGCATGTCCATATGGGACGCGATCGGCGAACCTATCGCTTCGTTCGCGACACGCGGCTCGGCCGGACGGTCATCAGCGAGAGCGCCAATATGGACCTGACCGCCGACGCGGTCGCACGCTACGTCGCCGAGCGGCTGATCCAGCGTCAGCGGCTTCTGGAGGGCGATTTCGAGACCATGCGCGAGAGCCGCGCAGGCTCGCGTCGTGATCTCATGGAGCGCCGCAGTTCGCGCGACGACCGCTCAGGGCGTGAGACCAGTGAGAGGATGTCGCCGCCGACCGGCCCCGATGCACCGCTACCGTCACCTCACGTGACTTCGGCGCCGCGCGATGAGGGCGAAAAGCGGTCTCGGGCGCTGCTAGCGGCGCTTATCTGGTTCTTCACGGGCTGCATAATCGGCGGGCTCGCGCTCATCACCGTCTTCGCCGAACGCCTTGCCAATTGAGAGGGGCGATCCTTCCGGGTCATCCTGGCCGAGCTCGGGCGGAATGTGACCGGGCGGTACAGTCTCGGGCTTGGTCAGATCATCGTCGCTGACCTCGACGGGTGTCTTCGTTCCGTCTTCGGGGAGCTGGAAGCGCTGCAGACGGCAGGACCAGTCGTCGGCTTTTCCGTCAATCGTGAAGAAGTTGTAGGCCGCCGTGGGCTTCTTGCCGCCAGGGCCCTGACTGGCAGAAGCAATGCCGACGACGGGAACGAGGCCGGCCGGCGACTGAAGCCAGTGGATCGTGTTGAGATGTGTATGCCCGTGGATCACCAGCTCGGCACCGGCCTCACGCAGCACGCGGCCAAACCGGCCAATGCCGATCATGCGCTTGTGCCAGATCGCGGCGCGACGCACCGGGGGATGGTGGATCATGATCACACGGAAGAGGCCCGCCTGCTTGGCCTCCTGCAGCAACTCGACGGTGCGGCGTGCCTGGGGGATGCCGAAATAGCCGCTGGCGACAAAGGGCGGGGTCGCCGTCGCCGTCGAAATCCCGATGATCGCGACGTTCTTGCGAACACGCAGATAGGGAAAGAGCCCGTTGTCGGGGCGGATGCGGCGGGCATCGTCGCTGGTCATGTAGTCGCGCCAGGCAACGGCGACCTTGTCGTAGGCGCCCGGAACGTAAGCGTCGTGATTGCCGGGCACGACCGAAGTCGACAGAGAGTCGCCGACCGCTTCCAACCAGGCCGTCGCGACGTCGACCTCATTGTCGGTCGCAAGGTTGACCAGGTCGCCGGTGATCGCCAGGTGATCAGGGCCGCGCGCGAAGATGTCGTCAAGGAGCGATTCCAGAACATCGCCGAAGAGCGCCTTGCGCCGATTGCGCCGCCAGTTCACATAGCCGGTGATGCGCTTCGATGCGAGTTCGCGCACCGATGGCACGCGCTCCAGCCCGAGATGGATATCTGAAATATGAGCAAGCCTGAACATCTAGTGAGGCATAGAGACGGGGGAAAGGAACGGCAAGGCGCAACGCCGCGCCGCGGCCTGCGCGAACGTCTCATGGTAAAGGTGCTGCATCCGTTCTTCCTTCTCAAGCGGCCGATGATCCTGGGGGTGCGGGCGGCAGCCTTCGACGGTCAGGGACGCGTCTTCCTCGTGCGCCATACCTACGTCTCGGGTTGGCATCTGCCCGGCGGTGGCGTGGAACGCGGCGAGAGCGCCGGCCAGGCATTGGAGAAGGAACTGCGCGAAGAGGGAAACCTGCGGGTGAATGGTCCACCGCAGCTTTTCGCGGCCTATTTGAACCGGGCGGCGAGCCGCTGGGACCATGTCTTGCTCTATCATTGCTCTTCCGTGACGCAGGATGCGCCGAAACACGCTGATCGCGAGATTGCCGAGGCGGACTTTTTCCCAACCGACCGACTGCCAGACGGTACGACCGCCGCCACCCGGAGAAGACTTGAGGAACTGAATGGTTCCACCCCATCGCCCTATTGGTAGTCTGCCCATCGATCAGGCAGCCTTGGCCAACCGTTCGCGACCGTGCGGCAGGGTATAGTCGATGTCCGGTCCGAGCGGGACGATCCCGGTCGGATTGATGGTCTCGTGACTGCCGTAGTAGTGATGCTTGATGTGAAAGAGGTCGACGGTCTCCGCGATCCCGGCCGTCTGGTAGAGTTCGCGGGTGAAGCCGATGAGGTTGCGATAGTCGACAAGACGCTGCCGGTTGCACTTGAAGTGGCCGACATAGACAGGGTCGAACCGCACAAGCGTCGTGAACAGCCGCCAGTCTGCCTCCGTCAATGTATCGCCGACCAGATAGCGCTGGTCGGCCAGCTTCTCTTCCAGCATGTCCAGGGCTTCGAACAGGGCTTCGAAATGCTCTTCATAGGCCTCCTGCGTCGTCGCGAACCCGCATTTGTAGACGCCGTTATTGACGCTGTCGTAGACGATCTCGTTGATCGCATCGATCTCGGCGCGCAGGCTTTCCGGATAAAAGTCGGGCCCTGAGGCACCAACCCCGTCGAAGGCCTCGTTGAACATGCGGATGATTTCGGCGGATTCGTTGGAGACGATGGTCTTCTTCTGCCGGTCCCACAGCACGGGAACAGTGACCCGGCCGGAATACACCGGGTCGGCGGCCGTGTAGACTTGCCACAGTTTCGAAAAGCCATGGATGTGGTCGACCGTTCCGCCATCGCGGTCTTTGAACTCCCACCCGTTTTCGCCCATGTGATAGTCGACCACGGAAACGGAGATCATGTCCTCCAGACCCTTGAGCTTTCGCATGATCAGGGCACGATGGGCCCACGGGCAGGCATAGGAAACGTAAAGATGATACCGGCCAGGCTCGGCCTCAAAGCCACCCTGGCCAGACGGTCCAGGTGAACCGTCACGGGTGACCCAGTTGCGGAACTGCGATTCCGAGCGCTTGAAATGACCCTTCGACTTCTTGGTGTCGTACCAGACATCTTCCCACTTGCCCTCCACCAGCATACCCATCGCGCAAGGTCTCCATTCCGTTGATCCTTGCTTCCATCTAGAACCGCTGCCTGCAATTGCGAGCCTATCGCGGTGAACGGAGTGTTTTTGCGTTGCGCGCCAGGGAAACGCCGTGCTATCGCCAAAACACTCTATGGGAACCAGCATGGCCAACAGACGAGACGCCCGACGATTCTAGTCCCCGCGCTTATTCGCGCGGGTGCAATGCTTCGTCCGACGTCTTCCTCTTCCTGGTTGTGCATCCATGCCCCAATCCCACACCGTCTATCTGAACGAAGACGCAGCGCACGACGCGGCGATCCGTCTCATCAACGAAGAAGCCTTCGGACCGGGACGGTTCGTCAGGGCAGCCGAGCGTCTCAGGGAGCAGGGTCCGCATTGCCGGGAACTCTCTTTCGTCGCCATGGCCGAGCGCAAGGTCGTCGGTTCGGTGCGCCTGACGCCAGTGTGGATCGGCGCGATCGCGGGGCATCTCCTTGGGCCGCTGGCGGTGAGGCCGGACTACAAGAATCTCGGCATCGGGCGTGAACTGGTGCGGATTTCGCTGGAGGCGGCCTGCCGGAATGGCAGCGGGGGCGTGCTGCTCGTCGGTGACCCGCCCTACTATCAGCCACTCGGCTTCAAGCCCGTGCCGGCGGGCGTCATTGCCTTCCCCGGACCCGTCGACCTGCGACGGGTGCTTGTCGCCGGCTGCGATCCGACGGACGCGCGCCTTGCCGGACTGGTCTCGTGGCGCGCCGATGACCCCGGACCAGATGTCTCAGCGACCCTCACGATACCAGGTGCCGCCGAGAGCCAGGAGGAGCGCCGCCAGCCCGAGGAAGCCGGCGAATAGCGGATAGCGATCCACACCGCGCAGCACGGTTTCGTCAGTGATCCGCAGTCCGATCCGCCCGCCGCCGGCGTCCCGAACGGCGCCCCGTACCGGCAGCACGCTCGGAACAACGAGCGCACCGTCGCCATCGCTCACCCTTCGGACCGTGCCGCCCGTCTCGGTCGCCAACGGGTCGAGCCTTTCGGTCGTCGAGACGGTGCCGCGAAACTCCGGCGCATTGACGGCGCCGACATGGGCAAGGGCCGTGAGGTCTCCGCTGGCGACCTCGAACAGGCCAACTTCCTCGGTGGGCAGTTCAGCCGTGAAGAGGCCGGTCTCGTCTTCGGTCAGTTCCAGTTCCACGGCCTCACCTGTCGGGCGTGTCACGGTAACCGGTGCGGCTTCATCCTCCATGGTCTGCCGCTCGATCTGAAGCGTGCGGCCGCGCGCGGTGGCGGTCAGGGCCTCTTCTTCCAGCGCCGGCTCTTTCATCAACCAGTGGGCGACGCGTCGATAAAGGTCGGTATGCGGTCCGCCGCCCTCGAACCCGCGCGCCCAGAGCCAGCCATGGTCCGACAACAGCATGGCGACGCGGCCTTCGCCGACGCGGTCGAGAACCAGAAGCGGCTCGCCGTCGGGCCCGTTCAGTATGGTGTCGCCCTCCGGCTCATCGACCTCGACCGCCCGGAACCAGCGCCCCCAATCCGGCGGCTCGCTCGTGCCGCCTTGAAGATCACGGGTGACGGGATGCTTCCGCCCGTCATCGGAAAGACGTGGGTGGAAGCCAACCTCGGTGACGTCTCCCGTCGGCACGGCGGGCAGGATCGGGGCCAGCGGTGTCGAAGCGATCGACTGGGTTCCGGCATGTTCCGGGCCGGCCGCAATCAAGAGGGCGCCGCCCTGGTCCACATACTGCGCGATGTAATCGTAGTAGAGGACGGGCAGCACGCCGCGACGCTGGTATCGGTCGAAGACGATGAGGTCGAATTCGTTGATCTTCTCGACGAAAAGCTCACGCGTTGGAAAAGCGATCAGGGACAACTCGTTGATCGGCGTGCCGTCCTGCTTCTCCGGCGGGCGCAGGATGGTGAAGTGAACGAGGTCGACTGACGCATCTGACTTCAGGAGATTGCGCCATGCGCGCTCACCGGCATGGGGCTCTCCTGAAACAAGGAGCACGCGCAAATTCTCGCGGATGCCTTCAAGTTCCATCACCGTCTTGTTGTTGGCCGCGGTGATCTCGCCATCGAGCACCGCGGTCTCGAACTCCAGAATGTTGTTGCCGCCGTGCGGGACTTCGAACTGGAACATACGCTCCTCGCCCACCGTCACGGTTTCCGTGGCGATTTCCTGGCCGTTGAGGCGGATGTCGACGCTCGCCGTGTCGCCGACGGAAAGGCCATCATCGACAACGCGGTAGCTGACGCTCTGATCTTCACCGACGATGCCGAAGCGGGGCGCCTCCACCATCTCCACGCGCCGATCCGTCTCGTCCGGCCGGCCCGTGACGAGGGCATGGACCGGCGCGTTGAAACCAAGCGCGGAGGCACTTTCGGGCACGTCGTGAACCTGGCCGTCGGTGATCATGATGGCGCCACCGAAACGGGCGGTCGGCACATCCTGAATGGATGAGGCCAGGGTTTCGAAAAGCCGCGTGGAGGGCGAATCCTCGTCTTCACCTGTTGTGCTTTCGACAACGCGAACGTCGAAACGGTCATGCCGCGCCAATTGGTCTTGCAGTGCGGCCAGCGTCGCATCGGTTTGCGCGGTCCGTTCCTGCGAACGCTGGCTCTGACTGCGATCGACGATGATGCTGACGATGCTCGACAGCGGCGCGCGATCCTCCCTGTAAAGGACCGGATTGAGCAGGGCGACGATCAGCGCGGCCAGCGCGGCGGCACGGATCCAGGCGCCGCGCACCCCTCGCATCAGGGCAAGGGCAACGAGCACCGCGGCGATGCCGGCGAAGGCAGCGAGCCAGAAAGCTGGCAGGAGAGGGGACAGATCGAAGGTCATCAGCCGGCTGTCCTCATTGCCCGAGGCGCTCAAGAAGGGCGGGAACGTGGACCTGGTCGGTCTTGTAGTTGCCGGTGAGCATATACATCATGATGTTGACGCCCGTGCGATAGGCATATTCGCGCTGCGCGGGATCGGCTGGCACGGTCGGAAACATCGGGACTTCATTGTCATCCACCGCCCAGGCACCGGCCAGGTCGTTGCCGGTGATGATGACCGACGAGACACCGTCGGCCGAAGCCATGGCCCTGTCAGCGTCGGTTTCGTCGTCGGGCAATTGTTCGATCCACATTTCGCCGCCCCGATAACGGCCCGGAAACTCCGGCAGCAGGTAGAAGGCCTTGGTCAGTACGTGTTCTTCCGGCACGGGTTCCAGCGGCGGAATGTCGAGGTTGGCGAGAATGGCGCGCAGGCGCTCGGTTTCCGGGCTGGTCTGGTCGCCAAGCCCGGAAAATTGGTCGCGCGTGTCGAAAAGCACCGTCCCGCCAGCTTTCATGTAGGCGTCGATCCGGCTGATTGCGGCATCGGAGGGCATCGGGGCCGTGGCGCTGATCGGCCAGTAGATCAGCGGATAGAACGCCAGTTGATCGGTCTCGATGTCCAGTCCGGCAGGAGCGCCGGGTTCAAGCGCGGTGCGATAGGCAAGGAAACGGGACAAGCCGACGAGCCCGCGCTCGCTGATCGCGTCGACGTCCTCTTCGCCGGTGACGACATAGCCGATGTGGGTGGTGTCCAGCTGGGCAAGGATATCAGCGTCCCCCTCATGCGTGTCGCTCTCCTGCGCGCTTGCGCCGGTCGGGGCGAACGCCGCCGCCAGAACCAGAAGACCGGCAAACAGGTTGACGGTCGCGCTCTTGCTAAAATGTCGGGACAGACCACGGAATGCGCCCGACATCACCATGACGATCACCGTATCGACGAGCAACAAAATGAGCGCGAGCGTGAACAGGTGCGGCTTCAGCGGCAGGGCCTCCTCATCGACATAGCCCGAGCGGACGATATCCATTGTATCAGGCAGGGCGAACGGCTCCAGCCGGTCATCCGCACGCATGAGGTTGAGCGCGGTGAAGCCGTCTTCCGTGCCGTAGAGACCGGGCGGGTGCTCGAAAGAGACATCCTGCGCGTCGTCCGTCCCGATCTGCAGCGGCCGAGCGTCGCCGGAGGGGTCTGTCAGAAGACCGTCGGCGCCGAGCAGTCGATAGGGCGGGAGCGCTTGCGGCTCGCCGCCGCCCGCCTCGGCCGACATGCCGCTTGCGGCCGAAAGCATCACGGTCCGGCGCAACATTTCGACGAAGTCGCCGGAAATCGGCAGGTTCGACCACGTCGCCTCGGCGGTGACGTGAAACAGCACGATGCGCCCGCCGCCGACGGCGCGCGTGGTGACCAGCGGCGTGCCGTCCTCGAGACTGGCCCAGGTGTTGCGGGCAAGATCGGCGGACGGCTCGGCCAGCACCTGCCTGTTGACGATGATGTCCTGCGGTGGCGGCATGCCCGCAAATGGGCTTTCGGCGGCATAGGGGGCAAGCGCCTGCGGCTCCGTCCATGAAAGGGCGCCGCCGAGCGCACGCTCACCCTGCCTCAGTTCCACCGGGACAAGCGGATCATCCGCCTCGGCGCCGGCAAGGCGCGGTCCGGCGAAGCGCAGCAGCGTGCCGCCATTCTCGATCCATTGCGTCACGGGACCGTAGGCATCCTCCGGCAATGTGCCGATGTCGGCCATGACGAGAACCGATGGCCGGCTCTCCAGCAATTCCGGGATCGCGGCACTGAGTTCGGCGTTCTCCGGCCGGACCAGATCGGCATAAGGTTCCAGGGCGCGCTCGATGTAGTAGAGAGGCGAAAGCAGCGGCTGTGCCATGTCTGTCGGGGCGCCCGAAAGCAGTCCCACGCGACGGCGACGGAAACTGTCGTCGAGAAGGAATGTCGTGCCGGCGGTGCCGACGCCTTCGACCGACAGGCGCGCGAAATCGTTGCGCAATTCGAACGGTGCAGCGATGCGGCCGCGCCCGGCTGTTTCTCCGGCAGGGAACTCGATGGTGCCCTCTGCGATCGAGCGGCCGCGCACGTCGTGTGCCGCGACGGGAACGGATCGGGCCGCCCCCGCATCGAGCCGCGTCGCCTCGATGAGGAAGGCATCGCCGGAATTCTCCGCTTCGGTCAGAGCCAAGGTGTCTGCCTGTCCCTCGTAGAGCTGCACCGTGTCGACTCCAAGCGCCCTGATCAGGTCCGCCGTCTCTTCCTCGCCGTCTCTGTCGGCGATGCCATCCCCGAGGAGGGCCAGCGTCGCCGGTGTGTCGTCGCGCGTCGCGTCGACGACTGCGGCCATTGCTCGCGCGCGATCGGTGTGCAGCGGCTGGGGGCGGGCGGCGTTCAGCCGGTCGCGCGCCTCGGCGGCGGAGGCGGGTGCTGCATTGTGATCGCGATCGGCGGTGAAAACGAGGGAAACCGGTACCGAATGGCTTTCCGCATCGGCAATCAGCTGTTCGGCGCGGGCGGTGCGCGCATCCCAATCCGGTGCGCTCGCCCACCCATTGTCAACCACCAGCGCCAGGGGGCCGTCGGTCGCGATCGCATTCTCGCGCGGATTGAAGACCGGATCGGCGAGCGCAAGGATGACGAGCCCGGCGAGCGCGAGGCGCAGGGCCGTCAGCCACCACGGGCTTTTCGACGGCGTCTCCTCGCGCCGGGTGATGCGTGCCAGGATGCGCAGCGGAGGAAAGATCTCCTCTCGCGGGCGCGGCGGGGTCAATCGCAGGAGCCACCAGATGATCGGCAGGGCGATCAGTCCGAAAAGCACGGCCGGTGCGGCGAATGCGAGCGGTAGGCCGAGCATCAGGACGCCTCGCGCGCATGCGCGGCGGACCGGTTCGACGGCATGCCCGACAGGTACATATGGAGGGCGACCAGCGCTTCGGACGCCGGGCGGTCGGTGCGATGGGTGGTGTAGCTCCAGCCAAGCCGGCGCATGGTGCCGGCGACAGCTTCACGCCTTGCAAGATAGGCCGAGCGATAATCATCGCGAATTGTCTCGGCCCGCCCCATGGTGAGCTTTCCGCCGGTCTCCGGGTCGCGGAATTCCGTGCGCCCGGCATAGGGGAACGTTTCCTCGACCGGATCGCAAATCTCGAGCAGGTGGCCGCGCACACCGCGCCGCGCGACCGGATCGAGCCGGGCGATGACATCTTCCGGCGGATCGAGGAAGTCGCTGACGAGGACGAGATCGCTGCGCCGGTTGACGCCATCGAGACGGGGCATGCCGCTGCTGTCGGGCGAGCGGGCCAAGGCCGCGGCCAACCGTTCTGCGGCATTGCGGGTGGCAACCGGCTCAAGAATGCCCGGATAGGCGATGCGTTCGCCCGACCGCGCCAATATCTCGGCCAGCGCGAGCACGACCACCAGCGCACGGCCCTCCTTCGACACCAACCCCAACCCCGACTTGAATGTCATGGAGGGTGAGATGTCGGCCCAGAGCCAGATCGTATGGGCGGCTTCCCATTCCTTGTCGCGCAGATAGGTATGATCGTCGCGCGCCGAGCGGCGCCAGTCGATGCGTGACAGGCTCTCGCCCGGAACGTAGGGACGGAACTGCCAGAAATTCTCGCCAATGCCGCGCTTGCGCCGACCGTGCCACCCCGCGATCACCGTGTTGGCAACGCGCCGTGCCTCGACAAGACAGTCCGGAATGAGAGCCGCGCGCTGGCGTGCACGGGCAAGCGCAGCGGCACTTCCTGTCTTTTCGACGATATTTCCGAGAGGCGCCATCAGCGGCTCCAACTCCTCAGGTGGATTGCGAAGAGCGCACGAGGCCCGCGATCACGTCACGCACACTCATCCCTTCCGCCCTTGCGGCAAAGCTCAGCGCCATACGATGCTGCAGAACCGGCTCGGCCAGTGCGCGCACATCATCGACGGAAGGAGCCAACCGGCCGTCATAGAGCGCGCGGGCGCGGGCGCAGAGCATCATCGCCTGACCGGCACGCGGGCCCGGACCCCAGGAGATGTGCTTGTCGGTCTCGTCATTGCCGTGGCCCGGCCGGGCCGAGCGCACAAGATCGAGGATAGCGTCGACCACGCTCTCGCTGACCGGCATTTGCCGGATCAACGCCTGGATTTCCTGAAGCCGCGCAGCATCGATGACTGCCTCGGCCTCAGCTTCCTCCACGCCGGTGGTCTCAAGAAGGATCTTTCGCTCGGCCGACAAATCCGGATAGCGCACGTCGACCTGCATCAGGAAGCGGTCAAGCTGTGCTTCGGGCAGCGGATATGTGCCTTCCTGTTCCAGCGGATTTTGTGTTGCCAGAACGTGGAATGGGGCAGGGAGGTCGTTGCGTGCCCCTGCGACAGTGACGTGATACTCCTGCATCGCCTGCAAGAGTGCCGATTGTGTGCGCGGCGAGGCGCGGTTGATTTCGTCTGCCATCAGCAATTGGGTGAAGATCGGGCCGCGCACGAAGCGGAAGGAGCGTTTGCCGGTTTCGTCCTGGTCCATGACTTCCGACCCGATGATGTCGGAGGGCATGAGATCGGGGGTGAACTGGACGCGGCTGGCCGACAGGCCGAGCACCGTGCCGAGGGTGACGACGAGCTTCGTCTTTGCAAGGCCGGGCACGCCGACAAGAAGCGCGTGGCCGCCCGACAGGATCGACAACAACGCCTGTTCGACGACATCGTCCTGGCCAAAGATGACGTTGGCGATCTCGGAGCGGATGCGGGCGATGTCTTCGAGTGCGCGCTCGGCGGATTGTACCATCGCCTTTTCGTCGAGCGGCTTCGTCACGGATTGCGTCACACCCATCGTCTCACTCCGGCAGGGGCTTTGCGCATGGATCGGGGGCTTTGGCGGCGCGACGAAATGCGCAAAGGCATTTTCACATCGACGGCGGCCGGTCGATCGGCAACCATCCTGTTCACGCAGCTTATTCTCTCGACCCTTGGTGGCAAGCGACTTTGCAATAACTATGTGGTGAGTTAGGCGGAAAGCTGGACGGAACGATGGCACACGAGACCACGAACAAGACAATCACCGGGGCCGACGCGGACAATGGCGGCGCTGCGGGGCTGGCTGCGCTGATTTCCCGCGCGGCATCGACCGAGCGCGGCCTGCCGCCGGTCGAGCGCTGGAACCCGCCATTTTGCGGCGATCTCGACATGGAAATCCGGGCAGACGGCACATGGTACTACCTCGGTACGCCAATCGGGCGCGAAAGGCTCGTGCGACTCTTCTCGACCGTCCTGCGGCGTGACGAGGACGGAAAGACCTACCTCGTGACACCTGTGGAAAAGGTCGGGATTCGGGTCGAGGACGCACCCTTTCTCGCGGTCGAGATGTCCGCGACGGAGCGCGGCGGTGTCCAGACGCTGACCTTTCGGACCAATGTCGGCGATGTGGTGGAGGCGGGCCCGGATCGTCCGTTGCGCTTCGACGTTGCCGGCGATCATGATTCGCTGAAGCCCTACCTTCACGTGCGCGGACGCCTGGAAGCGCTGGTCTCACGGCCACTGATGTATGATCTGGTGGAACTGGGGGAGCGGCTCGATATCGACGGGGAGGAAATGTTCGTGCTGCGCTCCGGCGGCTCGGTCTTCCCGATCATGCCTGCCGCACGGCTTGACGCGTTGGCGCAATGAGCGGACCACTTGCGGCGATGAACAACCTGTCCTTCTCGGCGTCGGATTTTCGCGAACGGGCACTCGCACACAGACGCTCTGCCGATGACGTCGCCGCCGCATTCCGTGATCACGGGGATCATCAGCTCAATCCCGATCTGGTGGCCGATCTGGAGCGGGTCGCAAGCCGCGACGCAGCCGTGCTCATTCCCGTGATCGACGATCATGCATCCGATGCCCGCATCATCCTGACCATGCGGGCCAAGGCGCTGCGCAAGCATTCAGGCCAGATCGCCTTCCCGGGCGGCGCAATCGACCCGGAGGATGCCTCGCCCGAAGCCGCGGCGATGCGGGAGGCACAAGAGGAAATCTCCCTCGACCCCCGCTTTGTCGAGCCCGTCGGACGGCTGCCGCTTTATCTGACGATGACCGGCTTTCGCATCACCCCGGTGCTCGCCTTGGTAAAGCCGGGTTTCCGCCTTCAAGCCAACCCCGAGGAAGTCGATGATGTCTTCGAGGTGCCGCTTTCTTTCCTTATGACTCCGGGGAATCACTTTCGGGAAAGCCGGGTGTGGCAGGGCCGGGAACGGCACTATTATACGATGCCATATAATGACCGCTTCATCTGGGGGGTGACGGCGGGTATTTTGAGAACGCTTTACGAAAGGCTCTATGCATGAGCGCGGGGACGACCATGGACCGAACGGCGGCGGACCTGTCAGGGTCGGACTGGTTCAAGGACGAGAACGTGCAGACCATCATCGGGCTGCTCAACGCCGATGGTGGAGAAGCGCGCATCGTCGGCGGCGCGGTGCGCAACGCTTTGATGGGACTTGCCATCGGCGATGTCGACATCGCGACGACATTGTTGCCGGACGAGGTCATGGCGCGGGCCGAAAAGGCGGGAATCAAAACAATACCCACCGGCATCGACCACGGCACGGTGACGCTTGTGCGGAACGGTCATCCCTTCGAGGTCACGACGTTGCGCACCGACATGGAAACCGACGGGCGGCGGGCCGACGTGGTGTTCGGCACCGACTGGGCGGAGGATGCGGCGCGGCGGGATTTCACGATCAACGCGCTCTACCTCGATGCTCAGGGAAAGGTGATCGATCTGGTCGATGGCCTCAACGACATCGAGACAAAGACGATCCGGTTCATCGGCGACGCAGATCTGAGGAATTCCGAGGACTATCTGCGTATCCTTCGCTTTTTCCGGTTTTTTGCCTGGTACGGCGAGGGGCGGCCGGATGCTGACGGGCTGCGTTCCGCCGCGCGACTGAAGGCTGGACTGGAAAAACTCTCCGCCGAACGCGTGTGGATGGAATTGAAGAAGCTTCTGTCGGCGGAAGACCCGTCGCGGTCGCTCTTGTGGATGCGGCAGACCGGTGTCCTGACTGCCGTTCTGCCGGAGACCGAAAAATGGGGGATCGATGCCATCGCCCCGCTGATCCACGCGGAAGAGGTGTTCGGCTGGGACGCGGACCCCTTACTGCGGATCATGGCCATGGTGCCGCCCGATCCCGATCGCGTTGCGGCAATGGCCAAGCGTCTGCGCCTGTCGCGTGCAGAAAGCCGCCGGCTCGTCGGCTGGGCCCGGACACAACCCGTCAAGCACGACATCGGCGACATGGCGTTCAATCGGGTGCTCTATGGATGCGATCTCGCATCAATGCGCGACTGGCTGCGCCTGGCGCTTTCTGCTGCGCGTCAAAGGGCGCGGTCCGACACCAACGCCCTGGCCGAAGCTGCCGGCTATTCGCGGCTCATCGCGCGCCTCGACAAGTGGAAGCGCCCGGCATTCCCGCTCAATGGGGATGACCTCAAGGAGGTGGGTCTCGAAGCCGGTCCTGAACTCGGCGCTCTGCAAAAGACGCTCGAAGGTCTATGGCTTGAAAGCAATTTTACCATGACGCGCGACGACCTCCTTTTCGAAGCCGTCGCGCGCTCTCAACAATCGCAATCGTGATCAGCTGGCCGCTTTGCGGGCGGTGTCTTCGCTTATGCGCTGCTTGATGTTTTCCACCATGTTCTCGCGCACGGTGGCTTCGCCATGCGCACTACGCAGGTGGTCTACCGCGCGGCGAACCACTTCCGCCTCTTCCTCGGCCGACGTTTCCCATGCGCATCCTGGTACGAGGGAACCGCATTGAAAGGTTTTCATCGCTCGTCTCCCTTCTGTTCATGTGAAGCAGACGAGGGAAAAACGCGCTGGGCCTGAGAAAGTTCACCCGGGCGGGATCAGGGCCAGCGCACGACCGGCGGCAGGGACGACAGGATGGAGTCAACATTGCCGCCTGTCTTCAGACCGAAGATGGTTCCCCGATCGTGCAGCAGATTGAACTCCACGTACCGGCCGCGGCGCACGAGTTGCTCGTCCCGATCGGCCTCGCTCCAGCCGGAATTGAAGTTCGCGCGCACGATCTTGGGGTAGACGATGGCGAAGGCGCGTCCGACATCCTGCGTGAACGCAAAGTCCGCGCTCCAGCCCCCGTCCTCTTCGCCAGAGCGTAGCCAGTCGTAGAAGATGCCTCCGATGCCGCGCGGCTCGTTGCGATGCTTCAGGAAGAAATACTCGTCGCACCAGGCTTTGTACTTTGCATAGTCCGCCACGGGATGCCGGTTGCAGGCGATCTCCATAGCGCGGTGGAACAGCAGCGTGTCGGGATCGCTCTGTGTGCGACGCCGATCAAGCACCGGCGTCAGATCGGCACCGCCGCCGAACCACTGACTGGTCGTGACCACCATGCGGGTGTTCATGTGCACCGTCGGCACGTTCGGGTTGATGGGATGAGCGATCAGCGAAATGCCCGATGCCCAGAATGTCGGATCCTGTTCGGCGCCGGGAATCTGACTGCGGAACTCCGGCGAGAATTCGCCGTGTACGGTCGAGGTGTGGATTCCGGCCTTTTCGAATACGCGGCCGTTCAGCATCGACATGACGCCGCCGCCACCCTCGCCGCCGTCGCGCGCCCAGGGCGACTGCACGAAACGGCCCGGTTCCATGTCCGCGAGCGGGCCTTCGACCTCGTCTTCCAGCGTCTCGAGTGCGGCGCAAAGCGTATCGCGCAGGGTCTCGAACCAGGACCTGGCGCGCGCCTTCTTGTTTTCGATGTCGTCCGGGACGGCCGCCGGAAGGTCCGGTCGTTCCATGTTCCATGCCCCCGTTTGCTTGTTGCTGCTCGACGGCACGATTGCCGCTCGCACGCCATTTTGCAACCAGCCGGTCGCGGTATTGCCAGCCGGTGCCGATTCGACTCGCATTTCTCAAATGGCGCGATTATCCTTTTATTCAGGATTGTGGAAGCCGAAGCTTGATGAGGTCAGGGCGCCATGGCCAAACGACAGCCACCGCCGCCGATGGACGGTCTTCGCCGTCAGATCGCGAAGGGCCGGCGTGAAGGTCCACGCGGTTCGGCGTCCTCCTTCATTCGCGAGACATTTGTTCTGCCCCGCCTTGCCGCCCGCGCCAAAGCGCGCGAATGGCTCGATACCTGGCCGAAGGCGGCCTATTGGACCGAGATCGAGACGTGGCGGCAATTGCCCGACGATCGCATCGAATTCACCATGCGACGGCTGCCGACGGCCGACTGACCGGGAACGCGGCGGCGATTTTCCCCGTGCATATGGCATTGACCTCAACTTAGGTTGAGGTCTTATGAGATGGGCTCCACAACAACGGAGCTCACCCATGCCATCACTGAAACGTTCGATCCTTTCCATCCAGAGATGGCTGAAGCGGTGCGCCGGAGCCAGAGCTCTCCCTTCGCCAAATCTAGCGAGCGTGCCGCAACTGGCGCATGGCTTCTCCGCACACAATGGCACTGGCCATCGCGACGTTGAGCGATCGCACTCCGGCCTGCATGGGAATGGTGAGCCTGATATCGGCGCGCTCATGGACATCCTTGGGCACTCCCGCGCTTTCGCGGCCGAAAAGCAGGATGTCGTCGGCTCGGAATTCGCAATCGGCATAGTCCTCGTCGGCCGCTGTCGTCAAAAGAACGAGACGGCGCTGCTCGGATTCTCGCCATGCATCGAAGGTTTCGAAATTGAGGTGGCGGTTCAACGCAGCACGTTCCACGTAGTCCATGCCCGCACGCTTCAACGCACGGTCGGTGAGATCAAATCCGGCCGGCTCGATGATTTCAACGCTGCAGCCGAGACATGCGGCAAGCCGAATGATGGTGCCGGTATTGCCCGGAATGTCCGGCTGATAGAGGGCGATCGCCATGCGGTTACTCATGCGCATGGAGGTATCTCGGGCCGCGCGACCTCGCAAGGGCGGAAAATCCGGGCGCGGTCAGGCGTTTTTTATCGGGAGGGGGTGGCGGATTGTCGCATCATTTTGTATGAGACCATCCGCAACACGCGCAGCACGGAGGTTTGCATGGACATGACAGACGGCCATCGCCTTCCGGCACGAACAATGACAGCGCCACGGTTGCCCATTTTCTAGCGTTCAGCCAAACCGCCATCTGCGTCATCCGGTCGTCGCGGTCAGTGGCATCCGGCTCACATCGGTCAAGCCGCGCATGCGGCAGCGGCCATGGCTGCGCCTTTGTTCTTCTTCTCATTTACCCGGTGCAGCAGACGATCTGTCTGTGTCGCGCCAGGCGGTCCCGACCGCCCGCTTCTGCGCCGGCCATTCAAGGATCAACGATATGTTCGACTGGTTCGAACGACGCCTCAATCCCTATCCCGCCGACCCGCCCGGCCGTCCGCCGGAAAGCTTCGTCGCGTTCTGCTGGCATTATTCGCGGCAGGCGTGGCCCTGGCTGCTCGCCATGGCCTGTCTGACGGCGCTGATCTCGATCGGAGAAGTGCTGCTTTTCGGCTTCCTTGGAAGCATCGTCGACTGGCTGGCGGCGGCTGACCCCGACGGCTTTCTTGCGCGTGAGGGCACGACGCTGGCCGCGATGGCGGCGCTTGTGCTCGTCGGCCTGCCGCTGATCGTGCTCGTGCAGTCCATGCTCATTCACCAGACGCTGCTCGGCAATTACCCGATGATCGCGCGATGGCAGATGCATCGCTATCTGCTGCGCCAGAGCCTCGGCTTCTTTGCCAACGAGTTCGCTGGACGAGTCGCGACCAAGGTCATGCAGACCTCGCTCGCCGTGCGTGAGACCGTGATGAAGATGCTCGACGTCTTCGTCTATGTGGTGGTCTATTTCGTCTCGATGATCGTGATGATCGCCAGCGCCGACCTTCGGCTGGTGCTGCCGCTGCTCTTGTGGCTGGCGATCTATATTTCGCTGATCGTCTATTTCGTGCCGCGGCTGAAGCAGGTTTCAAGGGCCCAGGCCGACGCTCGATCCACGATGACGGGCAGGGTGGTCGACAGCTACACCAACATCTCGACGGTAAAGCTTTTTTCGCATGCCGGGCGCGAGGAGCGCTATGCGCGCCAGGGCATGGACGAGTTCCTGATGACGGTGCATCGTCAGATGCGTCTCGTGACGCTTTTCCAGGTGCTCATCTATTTCAACAATGCGCTACTGGTCTTCGGCGTATCGGCACTGGCGATCGGCTTGTGGATGGGCAATGCGGTTTCGGTGGGCGCCATCGCCATCGCCATCGGTCTTGCGCTGCGCATGAACGGCATGTCGCAGTGGATCATGTGGGAGGTGTCAGCGCTATTCGAAAATATCGGCGTCGTCATGGATGGCATGGCGATGATGGCACAGCCGCAGGCGGTAACCGACAGCCCGCAAAGCAGCGATCTCGTCAGCCGCAAGGGGCGGATCGCGTTTGAGCGGGTTCGGTTCCACTACGGCAAGACATCGGGCGTGATATCGGACCTGTCGCTTTCCATTGAAGCTGGCGAGAAGATCGGTCTCGTCGGGCGTTCGGGCGCGGGCAAGACAACGCTGATCAATCTGCTCCTTCGCTTCTACGACCTGGAGTCGGGCCGCATTCGCATCGATGGCGTCGACATTGCCGATGTGACGCAGGACAGCCTTCGTGCTCACATCGGCGTCGTCACGCAGGACACGGCGCTGCTGCATCGCTCGATCCGCGACAACATCGCCTATGGAAAGCCGGAGGCGAGCGATGCGGAGATCATCGAGGCTGCGCGGCGCGCCAATGCCTGGGACTTCATCCAGGAGCTCAGGGATCAACAGGGGCGTGTCGGCCTCGATGCCCATGCCGGCGAGCGCGGCGTGAAGCTGTCGGGCGGCCAGCGTCAGCGGATCGCGATCGCCCGTGTCTTCCTGAAAAACGCGCCGATCCTGGTCCTTGACGAAGCGACGTCGGCGCTCGATTCGGAAGTGGAGGCAGCGATCCAGGAGAATCTGTTTTCCTTGATGGAAGGCAAGACGGTGATTGCGATCGCCCACCGGCTTTCGACCATCGCCGAAATGGACCGCCTCGTCGTGCTTGACAGCGGCGAGGTCATCGAGACCGGCTCTCATGCTTCGTTGATCGAGGCAGGCGGGCTTTATGCCGAACTTTGGTCGCGTCAATCCGGCGGGTTCATTTCCACGGACAGGCAGGGCGAAGAGGCGGCGGAGTAGTTTGAACGATGCCGGCGCGGGCCCGCAAGCCGATTGCGGTGCCGCGTCAGTGCATTATATCGCAGGAGATGATCGTCAAACGCGTCTTCAGACTATTCGAGGGGTGGGTCGACCCTTTCCGGACCACCGACAATCTCAGGCCGCCGGGCAGCGTCGTGGCGTTTGTCTGGTTCTATATCAGCCAGGCCCGCTGGCCCTTTGCGGCAATGCTCGCGCTTGGCGGGCTGGTGGCGCTTCTGGAAGCGGCATTGTTCTATTTTGTCGGTCGCATCGTCGATCTGCTCGATTCGATCGAACCGGCGGACGGCTGGGCCGGTCTTGTGGCTGCCCACGGGCCTGAACTGCTCGTGATGCTTTTCGTCATCGTCGTCGCACGTTTCGTGGTAACGGCGCTTGCAGCACTCGTCGAAGAACAGACGATCGTGCCAGGCTTTTACAATCTCGTACGCTGGCAGGCCTATGCGCATGTCGCGCGGCAAAGCCTGTCCTTCTTCCAGAACGACTTCGCCGGCCGGGTGGTCACGAAGGTATGGCAGGCCGGTCAGGCGACCGGCGACTTCATGGTCTCGATCCTGCAGGTCGTATGGTTCGTCATCATCTACACGGCGACGACGATGGCACTGGTGGCGGGTCTCGACTGGCGGCTTTCCGCGCTCGTCGCCATCTGGATCGGCGGCTTCATCCTTTTGGCTCGCTATTTCGTGCCGCGCATTCGCAGGTGGGCGCGCGCATCGGCCGAGGCGTCGTCCATGCTCAACGGCCGGATCGTCGACAGCTACCAGAACGTGCAGACCCTCAAGCTATTCGGTCGGGCCGATCAGAACGACCTCTACATACGCGATGGTTTCGACCGATTTCTTTCCGCCATCATTCCCTTCACCAGAAACCTGACGAGCGTTCGTGCCTCGCTCGCCCTGCTTTCCGGACTGATGATCGCGGCGATCGGAGGCCTTGCCGTTCATCTTTGGCTCGCCGGCAGCATTTCCAGCGGCGCCGTCGCCTTCACAATGGCGCTGGTGCTGCGGCTCAACATGCTCCTGAACCGCATGATGACGCAGCTCAACGCGCTGATGCGCAATTTCGGCACGATCCAGAACTCGATGGAGCTCATCGCGCGCCCGATCGAAATGCGCGACGCGCCGGATGCAACGAAGCTCGTCATCGAGAGGCCAAGCATCGAATTTCGTAACGTCGCCTTCCATTACGGCAAGAGTTCCGGCGTCATCGACGACCTTTCTCTCGTCATAGAGCCGGGCCAGAAGATCGGTCTGATCGGCCGCTCGGGAGCGGGAAAATCGACGCTGGTCAACCTGCTGCTTCGCTTCTACGACCTTGAAAGCGGAGCCATCCTGATCGATGGGCAGGATATTGCCGGTGTGACACAGGAGAGCCTGCGACAGCAGATCGGCATGGTCACGCAGGATACGTCCCTGCTCCATCGCTCCATCCGCGACAACATCCTCTTCGGCCGGCCGGATGCCGGTGATGCCCGTCTCATGGAGGCGGCAAGGAAAGCCGAAGCCAGCGAGTTCATCGCGATGCTAGAAGACGTGCGGGGCCGCAAGGGTTACGACGCCCACGTCGGCGAGCGGGGTGTCAAGCTTTCCGGCGGGCAGCGCCAGCGGATCGCGATCGCCCGTGTCATGCTGAAGGACGCGCCGATCCTCATTCTCGACGAGGCGACCTCGGCGCTCGACTCCGAAGTCGAAGCAGCCATCCAGGAAAACCTTTCCCGACTGATGGAGGGCAAGACGGTGATCGCCATCGCGCATCGACTCTCCACCATTGCGGAGATGGACCGCCTGATCGTCATGGATCGCGGGGCGATCATCGAGGACGGGACGCATGCCGAACTTGTGGCCGCAGGCGGCCTTTACGCCGAACTGTGGACGCGCCAATCGGGCGGCTTCATCGGCGGGGAACTGGCGGCTGAGTGATGCGGTGCGCCGCGTCCTGCGCAAGAGGCCGCGACACGCCATGCGGCAGGGCTTTGACCGTCGAGCGATTATCCCGCGACAATGTGCCCATATGGCCCTGTCGAGACTGGACATATTTCGCCATCAAGCATAGAAACCCGCAAAATGACGGGCGTTTGGCAGCGCTCGCCAGCGGGGGCATTCCTTAGGTTTCGGCGCCGCAGGCGACGTTACGCCGCTACCCGCCATGATCATGCGCAGAGGATGTTTGAGCCGTGAGCGAACACGAAACGACAGCAGAGCCCGGCGGTGAACCGACCCGTCGCGACTTCCTTTTCCTGACGACCGGCATGGCCGCCGTGGTCGGCGGTGCAACCGTTGCCTGGCCGTTCATCGACCAGATGCGGCCGGATGCGTCGACGCTGGCCCTGGCCTCCGTCGAGGTCGATGTGTCGTCGTTGTCCGAGGGCATGTCGCTCACCGTTCAGTGGCGTGGTCGCCCCGTCTTCATCCGCAACCGCACGGAAGAAGAAGTCGAGGCCGCGCAGGCCGTCGAGCTGGCGGAGCTGAAAGACCCGGTCGCGCGCAACGAAAACATACCGAATGCCGAAGCGACCGATCTCAACCGTTCGGCCGGCGAGGGCATGGAGAACTGGATCGTGATGATCGGTTCATGCACCCATCTTGGCTGCGTACCGCTTGGCCAGGCCGGCGACTACAATGGCTGGTTCTGCCCCTGCCACGGTTCGCACTACGACACTGCCGGCCGCATTCGCCGTGGCCCGGCACCCGAAAACCTTCCGGTGCCGCCGTTCGAGTTCATCTCGGACAGCATGATCCGAATCGGCTGAGGCGAGGAGAGACAATTCAATGAGTGGTGATCATTCCACATATGTGCCCAGCTCGGGCGTCGGAAAATGGGTCGATTCGCGCCTTCCTCTGCCGCGTCTTATGCATGACTCCTTCGTTTCCTACCCGGTTCCGCGGAACCTGAACTACGCCTACACCTTCGGCGGCATCCTGATGGTGATGCTGGTCGTGCAGATCCTGACGGGCGTCGTGCTTGCCATGCACTACGCCGCTTCGACGCAGATGGCGTTCGATTCGGTCGAAAAGATCATGCGTGACGTGAATTCCGGCTGGCTGCTGCGCTACATGCACGCCAATGGCGCCTCGTTCTTCTTCATCGCCGTCTACATCCACATCTTCCGTGGGCTCTACTACGGTTCATACAAGGCGCCGCGTGAAATCCTCTGGATCCTCGGCGTCGTGATCCTGCTCCTGATGATGGCGACGGCCTTCATGGGCTACGTTCTGCCCTGGGGCCAGATGTCGTTCTGGGGTGCGACGGTCATCACCGGGTTCTTCACTGCGTTCCCGGTGATCGGCGAACCGCTGCAGCAACTTCTCCTCGGTGGCTTCGCGGTCGACAATCCGACGCTGAACCGGTTCTTCTCGCTGCATTATCTCCTGCCGTTCATGATCGCGGGCGTCGTGATCCTGCACGTCTGGGCCCTGCACGTGACCGGCCAGACGAACCCGACAGGCGTCGACGTGAAGACCAAGACCGACACGGTGGCCTTCACACCCTATGCGACGCTGAAAGACGCCCTGGCGATGGTCGTCTTCTTCGTCTTCTTCGCCTATTTCATCTTCTACATTCCGAATTATCTCGGCCACGCAGACAACTACATCCAGGCCAACCCGCTGGTGACGCCATCGCACATCGTGCCCGAATGGTACTTCCTGCCGTTCTACGCGATCCTGCGTGCCATCACTTTCAACATCGGCCCGATCGACTCCAAGCTCGGCGGCGTTCTGGCGATGTTCGGCTCGATCGCGGTGCTGTTCTTCCTGCCCTGGCTGGACACCTCGCGGGTCCGCTCGGCGGTCTACCGGCCGTGGTACAAGGTGTTCTTCTGGGTGTTCGCCATCAACGCCGTCTTCCTCGGATGGCTTGGTTCGCGGCCGGCTGAGGGCTGGTATGTGACCGCGTCGCAGCTTTCGACGCTCTACTACTTCGCCTTCTTCCTGATCATCATGCCCCTGCTCGGCATGATCGAGACCCCAAGGCGGGTTCCGAACTCCATCTCCGAGGCAGTGCTATCGCGCAAGAACGGTGGCTCCGGCCAGCCTGCGGCAGCTGTTTCGGCACCCGAAGATCGCGCCTGATGCAAGCGGCTCTGAAAGGATCTATCTCGATGAAAAAGCTTGTTTCCGGCCTTCTTTCGCTCGCCTTCCTCGCTGGGCTCGCCATGTCGGGCGCTGCCTTCGCGCAGGAGGAGGAGCACGAAACGCCGCACTATCCGCTGCACAAGCCAGAGCATGTCGACTGGTCGTTCGCCGGCCCCTTCGGTCATTACGACAAGGGGCAGCTTCAACGTGGCCTGAAGGTCTACACGGAAGTGTGCGCCGCCTGCCACTCGATGGATCGGGTCGCATTCCGCAATCTGGAAGATCTCGGATATTCGGAAGACCAGGTTCGCACGCTGGCCGGCAATTACGAGGTCGAGGACGGTCCGGACGCTGGCGGTGACATGTTCATGCGCCCGGCGACAGGCTCGGACACCTTCCCCGCACCGTTCGCCAATCCGGAAGCGGCAGCCGCCTCCAACGGCGGCGCCGTGCCGCCCGACTTCTCGCTGATCGCGAAGGCCCGTGCGGTCGAGCGCGGCTTCCCGAACTTCGTGTTCGACATCTTCACGATGTATGCGGAGAATGGCCCGGACTACATCCATTCGCTGCTGACGGGCTATGAAGAGGCGCCCGAAGGCACCGAGATTCCGCAGGGTACCTACTACAATCCCTACTATATCAACGGTCCGTCGCTCGCCATGGCGCCGCCGCTGTCCGAGGGCATCGTCACCTATGACGACGGCGCGCCGGAAACGGTGGAGCAGTACTCCCGCGATGTCAGCGCGTTCCTGATGTGGGCGGCAGAGCCGCACCTGGAAGAGCGCAAGGCGCTTGGCTTCAAGGTCATCGTGTTCCTGCTGATCTTCGGGACCTTGCTCTATTTCACCAAGAAAACGATCTGGTCGCGCATCGAGCATTGATCGGACGCGGAGCAAGCCGCAACATGTCGATCAAAGGCGCCACCTGCGTGGCGCCTTTTTTATGCCAGGAGAAAGGTCGCATGCGATGAGCCGTTATCTGGAATTGACCGAGAGCATTCGGGCGATTCACGACTATCCGAAGCCCGGCATCGTCTTTCGTGACATCACCACGCTGCTTGGCGACGCGCGATCCTTCCGCCGGGCGGTGGACGATCTGGTGCATCCTTATGCCGGCACGAAGATCGACAAGATCGCGGGGATCGAAGCGCGTGGCTTCATCCTCGGCGGCGCGATCGCGCATCAGCTCTCGGCTGGTTTCGTACCAATCCGCAAGAAGGGCAAGCTGCCGCACGATACGGTGCGGATCGCCTACAGCCTGGAGTATGGCGTCGACGAGATGGAGATGCACCGTGATGCGGTCGAGCCTGGCCAGAAAGTGATCCTCGTCGACGACCTGATCGCGACGGGTGGAACCGCCGAGGCTGCCTGCAAGCTTCTGCTGCAAATGGAGGCTGAGATCGTCGCTGCGTGCTTCGTGATCGATCTGCCGGATCTGGGCGGGCGGCGGAAGCTCGAAGCGCTGGGGGTCGAGGTGCGCACGCTGGTGGAATTCGAAGGCGACTGACTGGGTCAGATCTTTACGAGCACGGCGCTGTCGAATGCCATAACGGTCTTTCCGTCCAGCGTTTCGGCGAAATTGTGGGTCTCAACGAGTCCCCATCCCGGTTTGGTCCGCAGCACGCGCGTCTTTGCCACCACGCAGCCAAAACGGATGGTCTCTCCCGCGAAGACCGGCTTCAACCAGCGCATATTCCTGATGCCAGGGGAGGGGCCGAGCACCGGCGGCACGCCGCCATTCTCGGCGACCCGGGCGAAGTCCTTCTCGCGGAATTCGCAAATCTTGCGCATCCAGACCGCTCCGGTATGCCAGCCTGAGGCACAGAGTCCGCCGAACATGCTGTCGCGGGCCCTGGCCTCATCGACATGGAAGGGCTGGGGATCAAACTTCTTGCCGAATGCGATGATCTCTTGCGCGGTGAAGGTGTGCGTTCCGAAATCCTGGCGCTCGCCGACCTTGTAGTAATTGAGTCCGCTCATTGCGCCTTCTCCACACGGCGCAGCCGCATCATGGCTGGCTGGCGTGTGCGGCACACGATCTCGCCGCGCTGGTTGGTCAGTTCCGCTTCGATGGTCAGAATGCCTATCGCGGGGCGCGAGGCGGACAGGCGCCGGTCCGCGACAGTGCATGTTCCCGACAGCGTATCGCCGGCGAGGACGGGCCGTTTCCAATCGGCGTATTCGATGCCAGGACCACCTTCGGAGGCTGCCCTGCTGATGATCGCGTCACAGAGCATGCGATGGAGCAGCGCGCAGGTATGCCAGCCGGATGCGGCTAGGCCGCCGAGGATGCTTGCCTTTCCCGCCTCCTCGCTGAGGTGCATCGGCTGTGGATCGAACTGTGAGGCAAATTCGATGATCTCACCGGCGGTGACGGTCACAGGGGCGAGGTCGAAGACACGGCCAGGCTCGAAATCCTCATAGTGAAGATAGCTATCGTCATACACCGCGGCCGGCCCTTACGTGTTGAACCGGAAAAGCAGAACATCGCCATCCTGCACGACGTATTCCTTGCCTTCGTCACGCGCCTTGCCCGCCTCCTTCGCCGCGACTTCACCGCCGAGGCCCACATAGTCGTCATAGGCGATCGTCTGGGCGCGGATGAAGCCTCGCTCGAAATCGGTGTGGATGACGCCCGCTGCCTGCGGTGCCTTGGAACCGGTGCGCACGGTCCAGGCACGCGTTTCCTTGGGGCCGGCGGTGAAATAGGTGATGAGTTCCAGAAGACGGTAGCCAGCACGGATGAGCCGATCGAGTCCCGGCTCTTCGAGGTCCATGGAATCCAGGAATTCGCGGGCCTCGTCTTCAGGCAGTTGAGCGACTTCCGCTTCGATCGCAGCGGAGATGACGACTGCCTCGGCGCCCTGTCCCTCTGCCATGGTGGCGACAGCGGTAGTGTGTTCATTGCCCTCGGCGGCGTCGCCTTCCGACACGTTGCAGACGTAGAGAACCGGCTTTGACGTCAGGAGGTTGAGCGACTTCAGAAGCTTCAAGTCTTCCGCCGCGATGCCGTCGAGCAGCAACCGCACCGGCTTCCCGTCCTGGAGCAGCTTGAGCGCCGCCTCCATCATTGGCAGGAGCAGAACGGCCTCCTTGTCCTTGCCGGTGGCGCGTTTGCGCATCTGATCGGTGCGGCGTTCGAGGCTCTCCAGGTCGGCGAGCATCAGTTCGGTCTCGATCGTCTCCGCATCGGCAACCGGATCGATGCGACCCTCGACATGCGTCACGTCATCGTCTTCGAAGCAGCGCAGCACATGGACGATCGCGTCGACCTCGCGAATGTTGGCGAGGAACTGGTTACCCAGCCCTTCACCCTTCGAGGCGCCCCGCACGAGGCCGGCGATGTCGACGAATGAGATACGGGTCGGGATGATTTCCTTCGACTTGGCGATCGCGGCGATCTTGCCGAGGCGCTCATCGGGCACGGCCACTTCGCCGGTGTTGGGCTCGATCGTGCAGAAGGGATAGTTCGCGGCCTGGGCCGCGGCCGTCTTTGTCAGCGCGTTGAAAAGCGTCGACTTGCCGACATTGGGCAGTCCGACGATGCCGCATTTAAAACCCATGAAACCCTAATCCCGTGCGGTGAACGATTGTTGTGTGCGTATTGAGCAAGTGCGACGAGAACGTCAAGGCGCCGGCGCCTGAGCGCATCAATCGCCGCTCTTTCCGCCGAAGAGGCGCTTCAGCATGTCGGCCATCGGTCCCGTTGGTGCTGGGCCTTGTGATTGCGGCCGATTGGCCTGGCGAATGTGGCTGCGCCCCTTGGCCGGCTTGCCGACCGGAGCAGTGGGGGCAGGGGCCTGCGCCGCGCCTGTGAGGGAAAGCGCCAGTTTGTTCATGAAGCCGGAATCATCCCGCTGAACAAGCATCGCGGCATTCTCGCCGATCGCGGCAAGAAACGGCTCGAGCCATGCCCGATCGGCTTTCGAGAAGTCACCGAGCACATGGTTGTGGACCAGTTCCTTTGCACCGGGATGGCCGATGCCGAGGCGGACCCTGCGGTAATCCTTGCCGACATGCGCATCGATCGACTTGATTCCGTTGTGGCCACCGTGGCCGCCAGCGGTCTTTATGCGGGCTTTGCCGGCCTGCAGATCGAGTTCGTCATAGATGACCGTCAGGGCATCTGGTCCCAGCTTGTAGAACCTGATGGCTTCGCCGACGGCCTCACCCGACACGTTCATGAAGGTCTGGGGCTTGAGCAGCAGTACCTTTTCGCCGCCGAGTTCGCCTTCGGCGATCTCTGCCTTGAACTTCTTCGACCAGGGAGAAAAGCCGTTGGCCCGAGCGATCTCGTCGACGGCCATGAAGCCGATATTGTGTCGGTTCCCGGCATAGCGCGCACCGGGATTGCCGAGGCCGGCAATGATCTGCATGGATTGCTCCAATGGGTCGCGAGTGAACGGCGTCGGGCAGGCATATAAAGCCTGCGGCCCGGTACGCCAAGCGTAACCGGGCCGCAGAATGCGTATCGATAAAGGCGGAGGCCTATTTCTCTTCGGCGTCGCCTTCGCTGTCGCCGTCTTCGCCTTCGGCCTCGTCTTCACCTTCAACCGCATCTGCATCGGTCTCGGGCTCTTCCTGGCCTTCGGCTTCCTCTTCCGCCGTCAGGACGGCCGGCGCAGCAATCGTCGCGATCGTGAAGTCGCGATCGGTGATTGTCGGCTCGATGTCCTTCGGCAGCGAAATGTTGGAGATGTGGATGCCATCGCCGATTTCGAGGCCGGTCAGGTCGGCTGCGAAGTAGTCAGGGATCTTGTCGGCCGGGCAATGAACTTCGACGGCGTGACGCACGACGTTGAGCACGCCGCCGCGCTTGATGCCGGGCGATGCTTCTTCGTTTTCGAAGTGAACGGGGACTTCGACGGTCACGATCGTGTTCTTGCCAACGCGCAGGAAATCGACGTGCATCGTGAAGTCGCGCACCGGATCCAGCTGATAGTCCTTGGGCAGGACGCGGATCTTCTTGCCGTCGACAACGATGGTGGCGATGGTGGTCATGAAGCCGCCGCCGTGAATTTTCTTCGTGACGTCCTTGTAGGGCAAGGTAATCGCGATCGGGTCCTGCTTGTCACCATAGATGACAGCGGGAATCTTGCCGTTGCGGCGAAGTTCACGGGCGGACCCCTTACCAACCCGTTCGCGCGCCTCGGCCTTGAGCTCGTATGTATCGCTCATGGCATTTCCTTTCGAGGTATGATCTGGAGCGCCTCGCGCGGACATGCCGCTTTCGAGACGTGGAACTGCTCATTATCGAGAAGTTCATCCGCGTTGCCTCCAAGGGTGTCTACGCGGACGGCGCGTACATACCGGATGTGTGCCGGAAGCGCAAGCTTTGGGCGCGTCGCCTGTGCGCGGCGCCGATGTTGCCAAACGAGCCTCAAGAGACGATTGTGCCTGCCGATGAAAATGGACCACAAGTCAGGACGACGCGATGCCCGCATACCGCTCACGCACGACCACACACGGACGCAACATGGCGGGGGCCCGTGGCCTCTGGCGCGCAACCGGCATGAAGGACGATGATTTCGGCAAGCCGATCATTGCCGTGGTCAATTCCTTCACCCAGTTCGTGCCGGGTCATGTTCACCTGAAGGATCTGGGTCAACTCGTTGCGCGCGAAATCGAAAGTGCCGGTGGGGTCGCCAAGGAGTTCAATACCATCGCCGTCGATGACGGGATCGCGATGGGCCACGACGGGATGCTCTATTCCCTGCCGTCGCGCGAACTGATCGCCGACAGCGTCGAGTACATGGTCAACGCGCATTGTGCCGACGCCATGGTGTGCATCTCCAACTGCGACAAGATCACGCCAGGCATGCTCATGGCCTCGCTTCGCCTCAATATCCCGACCGTCTTCGTTTCGGGCGGCCCGATGGAGGCGGGGAAGGTGGTTCTCAACGGCAAGACGAAGTCGATGGACCTTGTCGATGCCATGGTGGCGGCAGCCGACGAGCGCGTCTCGGACGAGGACGTGGCGGTCATCGAGCGTTCGGCTTGCCCAACCTGTGGTTCCTGTTCGGGCATGTTCACGGCCAATTCGATGAACTGCCTGACCGAAGCGCTTGGTCTTTCGCTGCCGGGCAATGGTTCGACACTCGCAACACATGCCGATCGTAGGCGATTGTTCGTGGAAGCCGGGCACCTGATCGTCGATCTGGCACGGCGTCACTATGAGCAGGACGACGCCAACGTGCTGCCGCGCGCGATCGCTTCGAAAGGCGCGTTCGAGAATGCCATGGCGCTCGACATCGCGATGGGCGGTTCCACCAACACGGTGCTGCACATCCTGGCAGCGGCCCATGAGGGCGAAATCGATTTCGATCTCGACGACATCGACCGGCTGTCGCGCAACGTGCCTTGCCTTTGCAAGGTCGCACCGGCGATCGCGGATGTGCACATGGAAGATGTCCATCGCGCCGGCGGCATCATGGCGATTTTGGGGGAACTCGATCGCGCCGGCCTCATCCGCCGCGAGCAGCCCACCGTACATTCCGAGACGATCGGCGACGCCATCGATCATTGGGATATCGCGGCGACGTCCAGCCAGAAGGTTCGCGATTTCTATCGGGCCGCGCCGGGCGGCGTTCCGACGCAGACGGCATTCAGCCAGGACCAGCGATGGGGCGAACTCGACATCGACCGCCAGAAGGGTGTCATCCGCAGCGCCGAGAACCCGTTCTCGAAGGATGGTGGCCTTGCCGTGCTGCGCGGCAACCTCGCCATCGACGGCTGCATCGTGAAGACCGCAGGCGTCGACGAATCCATCCTCAAGTTCTCGGGGCCGGCCAAGGTGTTCGAGAGCCAGGATGCGGCGGTCAAGGGAATCCTCGGCAATGAGGTGAAGAGCGGCGACGTGGTGGTCATTCGTTACGAAGGGCCGAAGGGCGGGCCAGGCATGCAGGAGATGCTTTATCCGACCAGCTACCTGAAATCGAAGGGCCTCGGCAAAGCCTGCGCCCTGATCACCGACGGCCGGTTTTCCGGGGGCACATCGGGGCTTTCCATCGGCCATGTGTCGCCCGAAGCGGCCAATGGTGGAACGATCGGGCTGGTGCGCGAGGGCGACATGATCGAGATCGACATCCCGAACAGGTCGATCCAGCTCGCGGTCGATGAAGGCGAACTGGCGACACGCCGCGCCGCGCAGCAGGATGCCGGCTGGAAGCCATCAGAGAAGCGCAAGCGCAACGTGACGACGGCGCTCAAGGCCTACGCGGCCTTCGCAACAAGTGCCGACAAGGGTGCGGTGCGCAAGTTGCCCGAATAGGAAGGCGGGTCGGGCCTTCGGGTCCGGCCGTCCCGATCAGTCGAAGAGGCTGGAAACCGATTCTTCGGCCGCGGTGCGGTTGATCGCCTCGCCGATGAGGTTGGCGGTGGTGATGACGCGAATGTTGTGCGCGCTCTGCACCGACGGCGAAGGCTGGATGGAGTCGGTGATCACAAGCTCCTTGAGCTTGGAAGAGGCAACGCGCGAGACGGCGCCGCCAGACAGAACGCCGTGCGTGATATAGGCGGTGACGCTGGTCGCGCCTTGCTTGAGCAGGGCGTCCGCCGCGTTGCAAAGGGTGCCGCCGGAATCGACGATGTCGTCGATCAGGATGCAGTCCTTGCCGGAAATCTCGCCGATGATGTTCATCACCTCCGATTCGCCCGGACGGTCACGCCGCTTGTCGACGATGGCTAGGGCAGCGTCGAGGCGCTTTGCCAGAGCGCGCGCGCGCACGACGCCACCGACGTCGGGAGACACGACGACCACGTTGGAAAGATCGTAGTGCTCCTTCACATCGCGCGACAGGATCGGCACGGCGTAGAGGTTGTCTGTCGGAATATCGAAAAAGCCCTGGATCTGCCCGGCGTGGAGATCGAGCGTCAGCACCCGGTCGGCACCGGCATGGGTGATGAGATTGGCCACCAGCTTTGCCGAGATCGGCGTGCGCGGACCGGGTTTGCGGTCTTGCCTGGCGTAACCGAAATACGGAAGAACCGCCGTGATGCGCCGCGCAGAGGAGCGACGGAACGCATCGATCATGATGAGCAGTTCCATGATGTGGTCATTGGCGGGATAGGAGGTCGACTGAACGACGAAGACGTCCTCGCCGCGCACGTTCTCCTGGATCTCGACGAATATCTCCTGATCGGCGAACCGCCGGACGCTGGCCTTGCCGAGCTGGAGATTGAGGTAGTTGCAGATCGAGTCGGCAAGCAGCCTGTTCGAGTTGCCCGCGAAGATTTTCATGTTGGTCCGCCTGTCGTCGCGCCTGATGCCCGGCCTTTTAGCCTGTGTGCCCGCGATTGCAAGTCGAAGGACGTAAACCGCTGCAGCCGGCGGCCGATCAGGCCGACGTGCCGTTGCGCCAGTTCCCGTATTCGAGGAGGGTGCGTTCGGCAATTTCCCGGAACTGGTCGGAGGATATGGCCTCCCACCCCTCGTCGCCGGTATCGATGGTCTCCGTGGTGCCATGAATGCGGTGAAGGCGTTGGCCGGATTCGTCGAAGACGTCCCAGACATAGATGACCGTGGTGCCTTCGCCGGACGTATCCACGGCCATATAGCCTTTCAGTACATGGTCGCTCGTCTCGTCGGCAAAGGAGCGGATGGCGATGTTCTGGCGGCTCGCCGCCGCGCGCAGGCCGGCAGTCAACGGGTCACTTGCGCTTAATGGAGCCCCGATGATCGGCGCAAAGCGCACGCTCGCCTGTTCGCTCGATTTCAGGGAGGGTTCAGCTTCCGAAAGCCCGGCTAGCGCCATGCGCGTGTCTGTCGTCTCGTCCTCGTTCAGCATGAGAGCTGCAACCGGGCCGTCGCTGGTGCTGCATCCTGCCAGCAACAGCAAGGCCAGGATCGCTGTGCAGCGAATCCCGCAGACGTTTCGTACCATGAGCTCGCCCCCGAGCGTGCCGCCCAGATCGGTCAGGACGGCATCGATGATCCATCGTTGACCACCTTATGGGGGAGCAGCGCCAAGGCTGTCAACGTTGAATAAGCTCAAGCTTATGTTTGGAGAGGGCTTCGGGACCTTCCGGTGTCGTCAGGTAGGTCTGGCCGAGGGTCATGGCGACGCCAGCGTCGGAATCGGCGATGATCATGTGGACGAAGAGCGTCATGTCGGTCTCTATCGTCTGCGCGCTGCCCTGGTAGAACATCTGGTGCTCCATCCACGAAGGGGCGTAGCGCGCGCCGAGCGAATAGCCGCAGGCGTTGAGCCTGTGGCGCGCCAGGCCGCGATCGTCCACGACACGGGCATGGACATCGAAAACGTCGCCGAATGTGTGGCCCGAGGTCAGGACCGGCTCGATCTGCTGAAGGGCGTCCTGACAGGCCTCGAACAGTTCGATGTGGCGGGCCTTGGGTTTGCCGAGGATTAGGGTGCGCATCATCGCCACATGGTAACGGGCGCTGACGCCGGCCCATTCGAGGGTCAGCTGGTCGTTCTTGTTGAGCTTGCGGCGGCCTGACTTGGCGCGGCAGAGCAGGGCGTCCTCGCCCGATCCGATGACGAACTCATTGGCAGGGTAGTCGCCATCACCGGCCAGCACCGCGGCCTGCATGGCGGCCAGGATGTCGGATTCGCGCGCTCCCGGTTCAATCAGCGGCAGGGCCGCGTCCAATGCGCCATCGACCAATTTTGCGGCCTTGCGAACATGGGCGATCTCGGCAGGGCTCTTTATGAGGCGCAAGCGGCTGACGATATAGGACGCGTCGATGATCTTGCCGAAGGACTGCAACTGATTATCGAGACGGCGTGTGTTGGTGCCGGTCAGACCGTGGGTGTCGTACTCCACGCCGATGCGGCAGCCAAGCAGGTCCATCTCGTCCAGAAGGTTCTTCAGATCCGTTGTCGGGTCGGCATTGGCCCGATCGGTCCAGATGTTGATGTTCTCGATGATGGACGTGTGTCGCGCTTGTCTGAGGTCGGCAGAGCGCGTCAGGAGCGTCATCGTGCCGTCGGCTTTCACCACGAGCGTCTGGAAGAAGCAGAAGCCGAACGTGTCGTAGCCTGTCAGCCAGTACATGCTTTCCTGCGCGAAGAGCAGGAGTGCATCGAGGCGCTCGTCCTTCATCGTCAGCAGCAGGCGCTCCAGCCGGCCGGCATACTCTTCCGTCGGGAAGCGAGGGGCCATGGGTCTTACTCCGTAATTGCGATGGCGGCGATCTGCCGGCCGTAGTCCGGTTCGCCGCGATGGGTCGTGCGCCGGTAGGAAAAGAAGCGGTCTTCGTCAGCATAGGTGCAATGCCCGGTCCATTCCGCAGAAACGCCGGCTGCGGCAAGACGATCCAGCGTATAGGCGGGCAGGTCGAACATGGCGTGATGCGTCTTTGCGGACGGCGAGAAGTAGCGTTCGTTCTCAGTGCGAACCGCGCGGAAATTCTCGACGAACTCCGGACCGACCTCATAATGGGTGCGGCTGATGGAGGGGCCGAGGGCCGCCGAAATGGCATCTCGGCGCGCGCCCAGCTTGACCATAGCTTCGATTGTCTCTTCGAGAACGCCGCTGAGCGCGCCGCGCCATCCGGCATGGGCAGCACCGATGACGCGAGCCTCGGGATCCACGAAAAGCACCGGCCCGCAATCGGCCGTCAGAACACCGATCACGAGGGAAGGGGTCGCCGTCACCACGGCATCGGCGCGGGGCCGTTCTTTGCCGAATGGTTCACTGACGACCACGACCTGTGGAGAATGGATCTGGTGGGGGGTCACAAGGCGCACGTCGGTCTGGCCGAACCAGCCTGCCACACGGCACCGATTGACCTTGATATCGTCGGGGCGATCATCCGACCCCATGCCGACGTTCAAGCCCTTGTAGATGCCGCCCGAGACGCCGCCGATTCGCGTGAAGAAGCCATGACGGATTCCGCCATCGGCCACGGCAGAGCCCAGCAGGGGGCTTTCGATCGGCTCGGGTCGTCCGTCGGCTAGCATGAATGGCTATGTCCCCTCACATCAGGCGCGGCGATGGTGGCCGCGGCGGCCGGTTCTGTCAACAAAGCTCGCTCCAGCCGCCTGCGGCCGCGCGAACGGCGGCAGGTCGACGGGCGTGCCGGTAACCGCCAGCACCTTGAACAACTCACCCATTCGACCTTCGCCGGAGCCGGCGATGCGCTCGACCGCAGACTGGATTGCGGCTTGCTCTTCCAGCGACTTGCCGGCACCGAGGCGACCGGCACGCTCCAAGAGGCCGAGCGCGAGAAGAAAATCACCCTGCGGCGCCATCCCCGCAATATATGCGCCCTCGCTCAAAGCAGCTTTCGCCAGAGCCTCGAAATCGACGTGGCTGGTGAGGTCCGCCTCGCCGGGCGCGGCAAGCGGGTCATCGAAACGATGGGCGCGCAGCGCCTGCAAGGTATCGCCAAAGCCGGCGGTCGTGTGGCCATAATCGATCGTGAGGCAAACGCCGCCATCTGCGCGCAGACGAGCCGCGATCTCGCGCATCAGCGCCTCACGCGCGGGCGCCACCTCAGCGATCGTGCCATCTGGCTGGGTCGCGGCGTCCTGCGGCAGCATTGCCGGGTCGATGCTGCCCGCGCCGCGGGCGAAGCACAAACGTCCATCCTGGTCCAGCGCGACAACACGCTCACGAAATCGTCCGCCCTCGGCGACGAACTGATGGAAGGGCAGCGCATCGAACAATTCGTTGGACAGAACGAAAAGATGCCCGCCGGGAACATCGGCCAATGTCTCATGCCAAGTGATCGCAGGCGTTGCATCGCGAAGCGTCTGGCGCTGGATATCGGCGAGGCGCGGGCTCATCTCGACCATATGAACCGTCATGGAGGCGGCAAGGGACGGGGCGATGCGGGTCACGACGCGCAACACATCCTGCATCAGCGTGCCGCGACCGGGCCCGATCTCGACAAGCCGAACGTGCCGGGGCTCGCTTTGCGCATGCCAGGCCTGAACGACGAAAATGCCGAGCATCTCACCGAAGAGCTGGGTGATTTCGGGTGCCGTCACGAAATCGCCGGCAGCGCCGAACGGCTCCTTCTTGCGGTAATAGCCGTCATCGGGGTCGGCGAGGCACATGGCAAAGAAATCGGCGACTGTCATCGGACCGCTGGTGCGGATGAGGCGCGCCATCTTTTGCGCCAGCCGCGTCGGCCCGTCGGCCGGTGAGGCAGACATCTCAAGGCGCCGTCGTCGGCCGGCCGGGTGCCGGCTGCGGCTTGGCCGTTGCCATGGCCCAGGCACCGATGATCAGCATGGGCAATGAGAGGAGCATGCCCATGGTCAGCCAGCCTCCGGCCAGATAGCCGATATGCGCGTCCGGCTCACGGAAGAACTCAACGATGATGCGCGAGATGCCGTAGCCACAGATGAAAGCCCCTGCCACGAAGCGCGGTGTCTTCAGTTTGGCGAGCCCGAAGATGAGGACGGCGAGAACGGCAAGAAGGACGAGGCCCTCCAGAGCCGCTTCATAAAGCTGGCTCGGATGGCGCGGCATCGGTCCGCCGGTCGGAAACACGAATGCCCAGGGCGCGTCGCTTGGCCGGCCCCAGAGTTCGGAGTTGATGAAGTTTGCGATCCTGCCGAAAAACAGCCCGATCGGTGCAACCGCCGCGATCGTGTCCAGCAGGCTCCAGGCATTGATCCCGCGCTTTCGTGCGAAAAGGACGATGGCAAGCGTGGTGCCGAGCAGGCCGCCATGAAACGACATGCCGCCGTTCCATACCGCGAAAATGCTGAGCGGATTGGCGAGGAACGAGCCAAGGTCGTAAAACAGGACATAGCCGATGCGCCCGCCCGCGACGATGCCGAGCGCGGCCCAGAGCAGGAAATCGTCGAGCTCGGCGACTGTCATCGGCTGCCTGTCGCCGGGCCACAAGGCAGCGTTGCCCACAAGACGGCGCGCATAGGCCCAGCCGAGCAGGATGCCGACCACATAGGCCGCGCCATACCAATGAACCGCCAACGGCCCGATCGACACGATGACGGGATCGATCTCAGGAAAGGGCAGCACGGCCAGCGGGGTCAGAAGATAGTCCAAGCGCGATGCCCTCGGTTGAATTCGGGCGGAAGATGGCGGGCGATCGCGGTGTGGTCAAGGCAGATACCCCGACGTGCGCGCCGAGGGCCCCGCAATCGTGCTTTCGGCTTGAATTCCCGGCCTTCAGAACCTAGTTCGTTGCATGGCCAATGCGGCCCTTAGCAGGCAAGACGAAGAGGCCCACGATCATGCCCACCGGTACCAACCGCATTCTCGACGATTTCGCAAAGCTGATGACAGACGCTGCGGGCACTGCCCAGAGCGTTCGGCATGAGTTGGAAACGGCGTTCCGCAGCCAGGCCGAGCGGGTGCTGAATTCGATGGACGTCGTGAAGCGTGAAGAATTCGAGGCCGTTCGCGAGATGGCGATCCGCGCCCGCGACGACAACGAAAAGCTGCTTCAGCGTCTGGAGCAGCTGGAGGCAAAGCTGGCCTCGGGCGCGTCCAACGATGGGACAGGCGCTTAAGGCTCGCAGGCCGAAAGCAGCTTTCCACATTTTTTCGCGGCCGTCCGGCGCCGGCCGCGGGACGCTGAAAACGCTTGTTGCAGAGTCGGTTATGACTCGCCGCTGAATCAAACTGACAAGGACTGTCCACACCCGATTTTCATGTGTCGTCCTGGAGGGGATGGCGTCGGGACTCTCGCATTATACACTGATTTTTAATGATGATTCGAAGCGGACCTGACGAGCGGTCCTCTCCCCCATGATGGCGGAGTCGAGTTTTCGAGTTGTCTATGGGGATGGTCCGGCAAGTCTGGTACATTCGGCGTGGTTCGCACCTCGAACGCGCATGTGCTGGTTCCGGTTCTTGAAGGGTGTGGCATGAGCCTGACGGATATGGATTTTGAACGAGCGATGAATCCGGTCGATATGATCGAATTCGTTGCTGCGACGAACGAATGGTCGTTCGAACGGGCCGGCGAGGACGAGATCGCCATGACCGTCGACGGCAAATGGGCCGACTATCACATCTCGTTTTCCTGGATGGAGGAGTTCGAGGCGCTTCATCTTGCATGCGCATTCGACATGAAGGTCGCGCCAAGCCGGGTCACCGAGGTGGTTCGTCTCCTGTCGCAGATCAACAGCCAGGTGCTGATGGGACATTTCGATTTGTGGGAGCAGGAGGACGTCGTTATCTTCCGGCAGTCACTGCTGCTCTCGGGCGGTGCGGAGCCCACGAACCAGCAAGTGGAAGTCTTGCTCTCCAGCGCGCTGGAAACCTGCGAGACCTATTTCCAGGCCTTCCAGTTCGTCGTCTGGTCGGGCATGGAAGCCAAGAGCGCCCTGGAAACCGTTCTTTTCGAGACCGTCGGCGAGGCCTGATGTGCCGGACAGCAAGTCTGATGCAATGACCGAGGCCGGTCCCGTCGTTCTCGTCGGAGCCGGCAACATGGGCGGTGCGATGATGCGCGGCTGGCTCGATGCCGGGTTGTCCGGGTCGGATGTCGTGGTCGTTGATCCATCTCCTTCCGAGCATATGCGGGACTTCTGCAATGCCAGAAAGGTGCAGGTGCTCGCCGCCGCGAGCGATGACCTGAAAGCCGGCGTTCTCTTTCTCGCGGTAAAGCCGCAGATGATGGGCAAGGTCCTGCCCGGTCTGCGTTCCTTGGTGGGACCGGAGACTGTTGCCGTTTCCGTTGCCGCCGGAACAACGATCGATGCGCTTCAGCGCGGACTTGGCGATGTCGCGATCGTTCGTGCCATGCCGAACACCCCGGCAATGGTCGGGCGGGGCATCACAGCCGCGGTGCCCAACGGAAGGACGAACGCCAGGCAGCGTGCGGCCGTCGACGCGCTCTTGAAGGTATCCGGGCCGGTCGAGTGGCTCGACGACGAATCCTTGATCGACGCGGTGACGGCTGTCTCGGGCAGCGGTCCGGCTTATGTCTTCTATCTCGCCGAATGCATGGCGGAGGCCGGACGCAAGGCTGGTCTTCCCGCCGATCTTGCCATGCGGCTTGCACGGGCGACCGTGTCGGGTGCAGGCGAACTGATGCATCGTTCGGACGACGAGGTGGCGACGCTGCGAAAGAACGTCACGTCACCGAACGGTACGACAGCGGCCGCGCTTGAGATGCTGATGGCCGAAGACGGGATGCAGCCGCTTTTCGACAAGGCCGTGGCAGCGGCCAAGCGGCGGGCACAGGAACTGGCCAAGGACGACTGACGGCATGAGCGATACGATCAGCTGGGACGATTTCGAGAAGATCGATATCCGCGTTGGGACGATCGTGGAAGCAGAGCCATTTCCCGAGGCCCGCAAGCCTGCCATCAAGCTGCGCATCGACTTCGGGGATGATCTTGGCATCAAGAAATCGTCGGCGCAGATTACAAAGCACTACGTGCCGGACGAACTGGTGGGCCGGCAGGTGATGGCCGTGGTCAATTTTCCACCGCGTCAGATCGGACCGATGCGGTCCGAAGTGCTGACGCTCGGTTTTCCCGACGATGAAGGGGCGGTCGTCCTGGCGGCGATCGACAAGACGGTGCCCAACGGCGGCCGATTGTTCTGACGCCATGCCGGTCTAGGACGGCACCCGGATAATGGCACGCAAACCGCCCATCGGGCTTGCTTCCAGTGTCACATCACCGCCGTGGCTGCGCGCGATGTCGCGGGCGATTGCGAGGCCGAGACCGGTGCCGCTCTCGTTGAGATTGCGCGCCTCATCGAGCCGGAAGAATGGCTTGAACACGTTTTCCCGTGCACTCTCCGGGATGCCCGGCCCGTCATCATCCACGGTGATCGTCAGCCAGCGCGGCCCGTGGCTGGCCTTTAGCCGAACGCTGTCGGCATAGCGAAATCCGTTCGACGTCAGGTTGTTGACGAGCCGCGAGAATGCGTTCGGCCGAACGTTGACGAAGGGTTCGCCCTCTATCGCGATGTCCAGCTTCGTTTCCAGCAAGGCCGCGTCTTCCTCGATCCTTGCGAACAGCGCGCGAAGGTCGAGTTGGCCGATGTCCTCTTCGGCTTCGCCGCGGGCAAAGGAGAGATAGCCCTCCAGCATGGATTGCATGTCCTCGACATCCTGATTGAGGCTCTGCACCTCCGGCGTATCGTCGAGAAAGGCGAGTTGCAGCTTGAAGCGGGTCAGAATGGTCCGCAGATCGTGACTGACGCCCGACAGCATCGCTGTGCGCTGCTCGATCTGGCGTTCGATGCGCTGTCGCATCTGGATGAAGGCCTGGCCGGCGCGGCGCACCTCATCGGCACCGCGCGGCTGGAAATTCTCCGGCATCTTTTGGCCCTTGCCGAAGCTTTCCGCCGCTTCGGCAAGCTTAAGAATGGGGCGGATCTGGCCGCGCAGAAAGAGAATGGCGATGGCCAGAAGCACCAGCGAGGTGATCACCATCCACAGAAGGAAGATGTGCGTGTTGGAGGCGTAGGCCTGGCTGCGCCGGGCGAACACGCGAAGGATGGCGTCATCGAGCTGGATCCGAACCTCCACCAGATCGGAGTTTCCGACGGTGTCGATCCAGAATGGACGGCGCACCTGTCGGGACAGCTCTTCAGAGAGAATCCGGTCCAGGATGGAAAAGAACGGCTTGGGCCGCGGCGCCGGCAGGTCGCCTGGCGGCTCTATCGCGATATTCAGCGCCAGGCGCTCGCGGGCGATGCGAATGATTGCGGCGTGGTCGTCGTCTTGCGGATAGGTCTGGATGATGTCGATGATGGCCGCGATGTCGCGCGTCACGGCCGTCGAGAGACGCTGGGTCACCGTTTGCCAGTGCCGCTCCATGAAGTTGAATGCGATGACCGATTGCAGCAGCACCATCGGCACGATGATGATCAGCAGCGAGCGGGCATAGAGACCGGTCGGAACCCGTTTGCGCAACCACCGGCTCAGACGGCGCCACCCACGCGCCGGGTAGGTCTCGTATTCGCGTCTGATCGTGTCGAGTGGCGTCATCCCTGCATCGGTCCTTGCCGGATTGCGCAAGTGAGCGGACCGTGTCCCTCCCAGCCCTCGGCGCGCAAAGGCAACCTTATTCGACGCTCAGGCGATATCCAATGCCCCGCACAGTCTGCAGCCAGATGGGATTGGCGGGATCTGTCTCGATCTTGCGGCGAAGGCGATTGATCTGGACGTCGATCGTGCGCTCGCCGACGTCGGCATCGAGGCCGACCAGTTCATGGCGCGGAATGGTTTCACCGGCGCGCTCGGCGAACTGCGCCATGATCTCCTGCTCTCGGTCGGTCAGTCTGATCTGCTCGGCGCCGCGCTTCAGTTCCCGCTTGGTGATGATGAACGTGTAGGGGCCGAACACGACCTGCTCGATCTTGGGTGTCGAGGGCTGAGCGCCGCGCTTGAGGATGTTGTTGACCCGCAGCACCAATTCGCGCGGATTGAAGGGCTTGGGCAGATAATCGTCCGCCCCGGCCTCCAGGCCCTCGACGCGGTTGTTGGCCTCCGTCAGGGCCGTGAGCATGAGAATGGGGACATCCTTGATCTCTCGCAGGCTCTTCGTCAGATCGATCCCGCTTTCGCCGGGCATCATGACGTCCAGGATCAAGAGATCGAAGTCTATGCCCTCGAGCTTGCGCCGCGCCTCCGCCGCTTCGCTCGCAGTCGTCACGCGGAAGCCGTGCTCGGACAGATACCGCTTCAGGAGGTCCCGGATGCGGGTGTCGTCGTCAACGACCAGCAAATGCGGGGCATCGTCCGACAAGGGTTCGATCTTCGTCTCGGTTGTCACGCCTGTCCTCTCCCAAAGCGCCGACGCAAGGGTGCCGGGCATGCTGCAGTTCTCTGGCGGACGATTGGTCCGCATATTAGTGATAGCATCTGGAAACCTGTAGCTCTAGACGCTCGTCTTTCCCACCATCCCGGCAAGAAATCTGGCGACCGTGCGCCTGCTCTCCGGCCCCGCGGCTTCCAGTGCCTTGGCGATACGGCGAGACTGTGGCTCGGCAAGCGCCATGGCGAGCCTGTGGCCTTTTTCGGTGGTGTAGAGCTTGCGCTGGCGTCGATCCTCGGGACCGGCGACCTGGTCAATGTATCCGGTGTCAACCAACTGCTTGAGCACCCTTGCAAGGCTCTGCTTCGTGATCCTGAGCGTGTCGAGAAGATCGGCAACCGTCAGTCCCGGCTGACGGTCCACGAAATGCACCACGCGGTGATGCGCCCGGCCAAAATCGATGCCATCGAGAATCTGATCCGGGTCCGACGTGAAGTCGCGATAGGCGAAAAACAGCAGCTCGATAAGCTCGAAATCGATTGCGTCGTCCTCAAGCGCCGAGGACGTCAAAGGGTTGATTGTTACGCCTGCAGGCATTTCGAATTCCGTTCCTTGCAAATATGTCAGCCATGTTGACATATTTTTACCGAATTGCTAGCCTTGAGGTGCATTTCCGGTTTACGTTTCGGTGATGCGACCACGCGGATTGCGCAGACGTGTTCGCTCGCGACTGCCCGCAAGATGCGCTGCAAAGCTCAAAACACAAGAGACGCCCAGTCGGCGGAGGAAACTACGATGGCATCCGTTCCTTTTGATCAGCTTGACGGCCATATCTGGTTCAACGGCGAGTTCGTAGCCTGGAAGGATGCCAAGGTGCACGTGCTGACGCACGGTCTGCACTATGCGTCTGCCGTGTTCGAGGGCGAGCGGGCCTATGGCGGCCGGATCTTCAAGTTGACCGAACACACCGAGCGGCTGGTCAAATCTGCCGAAATTCTCGGCTTCGAGATCCCCTACAGCGTCGAAGAGATCGACGCGGCATGCAATGAACTGTTGGAGAAGCAGGGTTTTGCGGATGCCTATGTGCGGCCGATCGCCTGGCGCGGTTCGGAGATGATGGGTGTTTCGGCCCAGGCCAACCGCATCAATCTCGCCATCGCGATCTGGCAGTGGCCGAGCTATTTCAAGCCGGAGGAACGGCTGAAGGGCATTCGGCTCGATCTGGCCGAGTGGCGCCGTCCCGATCCGCGCACCGCGCCATCGAAGTCGAAGGCGGCCGGCCTCTACATGATTTGCACGCTTTCCAAGCACGCCGCGGAGAGGAAGGGATATGCCGACGCCCTGATGCTCGACTGGCGTGGTCAGGTCGCGGAGGCGACCGGCGCCAACGTGTTCTTCGTCAAGGACGGCGTCCTCCATACACCAACGCCCGATTGCTTCCTCGATGGCATCACCCGCCGCACGGTCATCGAACTGGCAAAGCGTCGGGGCTATGAAGTGGTTGAGCGGGCAATCATGCCTGAGGAGCTGGAAAGCTTCGAGCAGTGCTTCCTCACCGGTACGGCCGCGGAGGTGACGCCTGTATCGGAGGTCGGCCCTTACCGTTTCAGCGTGGGCGAGATCGCCAGCAACCTGATGAACGACTATATGGCCGAAGTGCAGCCCAAGCGGATGGCCGCAGAGTAATCAAGCCTTGTTTGGTGGCGCGCAGAGTTCGAGCAGGCGCCTTCCGGCGCCCGTCTCGTGCGTGCTTACGATTATCGGACATATCTGATAGGCGATGCCGGAGATCGGGCGCGGCCAAGGACGCGGCGCCCGTCTCCAGGCATAGGAGGTCCATTTGGGACAGTTACAAGCCGGAATCGTTCCGGTCACACCTTTCCAGCAGAACTGCTCCATCCTTTTCGACGCTGAAACCAAGATCGGCGTCGTCGTCGATCCAGGCGGGGAGGTGGCGAAGATCAAGGAAGCGCTGACCACGCAAGGCATCACGATCGAGGCCATCTGGCTGACGCACGGCCATATCGACCATGCCGGCGGGGCGATGGAACTGAAGGAAGCGCTCGGGGTGGACATCGTGGGTCCCCATCGCGATGACGATTTCCTGCTCAAGGGATTGGCCGTTCAGGCGCAGCAATTCGGTCTCGACGGAGCGGTGCGAAACTGCACGCCCGACCGATGGCTGAACGAGGGCGAAACGGTCTCCTTCGGAGGGCACGATTTTGAGGTTCTGCACTGTCCGGGCCATGCGCCGGGCCACGTCGTCTTCGTCAACCATGCAGCCAAATTCGCCCATGTCGGCGACGTTCTGTTTCGCGGCTCGATTGGCCGCACGGACCTGCCTGGTGGCAACCACGATCAACTGCTTGCTTCCATTCGCGACAAGCTGCTGCCGCTCGGGGATACGTTCGGTTTTCTGTGCGGACACGGACCGGGCGGCCAGATCGGCGAGGAAAGGCGGACCAACCCGTTCCTGACTGGACTTTGATTCCCGAACGGGTGGGCAGTCCGGCCCGCCAAGATAGCAAAAGGCCGGCACGAAGGCCGGCCTCCCGCATTCGGATGCCAATTTCAGATCAATTGGCGACGCAGAAATGCTCCCGGCCATCATAGCCACGATAGGTGCCGGTCGATGCGTTGAACGAGCGGTAGCGATCCGAGCAGTAGTCGTACCAAGCGCCAGACCACGGCTCGAGGCTCTCATAGACGACCGGCTGCGAGTAGCGCGGTGCCGGCGGATAGTAGGTCGGGCGAGGGGGCTCGACATAGACACGCTGGTTGGCGCGGCTGTCGGCGATCGCACCGCCAATGACGGCGCCTGCGGCAAGACCCAGCACACCGAGTGCGACACCATTGTTGTTGTGGTGATGGCGTTCGATGACCACGGGGCGGCCATGGTGGCGCCATCCGCGATGATCAGCCATCGCGGCTGACATGGAAACGAGGACCGTCGCCGCAGCGGCGCCGGAAAGAACGACTGCTTTTGCCAGTTTTTTCATGACATTCATCCTTGCGGGATCGCAAACCCGATTGAAGACCATCAGCCCCCGGAAAGATTGCCTGGAGCAATGTCGTCAAAATATGGCGGCTTAGCTGAATGGCATGTGAACGGACGGAACTGGCGGATCATCCGGCCAAAAAAACGCGCGACGGCTCCCGCCCGCAATGCCTGCGGACCTCAAGAGACATTGCGCGATCGGGTTAGCCTTCGACCGATAGATTGATCGCCTTCGGCCCTTTGCCGCGGCGATCAGGCTCCGTCTCGAAGCTGACCTTCTGGTTTTCCGACAGTTCAGTCAGTCCGGAGGCCTGAACCGCGGAGATGTGCACGAAGATGTCTGCGCCACCCTTGTCGGGTTTTATGAAGCCGAAACCCTTGTCGGCATTGAAGAATTTTACGGTACCACTTTCCGGCATTCCAAGACGTCCTTTTCCTGCCGCCGCCGCGACGCGTGCGGCAAACCGAATAAAACCCGTCCAACGCAACGGGCTTGAACAGGCTCGTACGAAAAGGGGTGGGAAAGGTCCTGTCATCTCGGGGCCGCCTCAAGGCATGGCGCCCGCCCGATTGGCCCGGAGAATCCATGCATCTCCGGAACGCGTCCATGGACGACTTTCCGCGTTCGCGACGTGCCCGAACACGGAAAGATTGCTGGAGTTGTCTACGGTTGGCAAGGAAAACTTTCGTGACGGGCGCGGCTCAGGCCCGCTCTGCCGATGGCGCGGCCTTGCGTCGTTGCAGTGCGGGAAGGGCTTCCACCGCGACGATTGCCACAAAGATGAGGAAGCCGCCGGCATAGCCGAGAGATCCGATCCTGTCCCCCAGGAACCAGGCTCCGAAGAAGGCCGCAAACAAGGCCTCTGTCGACAAGAGGATGGCGGCGAGGGCCGGGGAGGTATGGCGCTGGCCGATGGCCTGGAGGGTGAAGGCGAGGCCGCTTGCAATCGCTCCGGCATAGAGGATTTCCGGCAGCACGGCCGCTACCGCAGTCAGCGATATCGGTTCGAGCAGCGCCGCCCCCGCAAGGCCCAGCGCAGCACATATCGCAAATTGACAGGCTGAGAGCGTGATCGGACGGCCGGTCTGCGTGCCGAACTTGGCGATCAGGATGACCTGGACCGCCCAGAATCCGGCAGCGAGGATCGTCAGCAGATCGCCAGCACGCAGCGAAACGATCGCGCCTCCGCTAAGCAGGTATAGGCCGGCAAAGGCGAATGCCGAAGCGGGCCATATGACCGGATGCGGCGCGATGCGCAGCGCCAGCACCATGAGAAAGGGGACAAAGACGACATAAAGCCCAGTCAGGAACCCCGAATTCGTGACGGTGGTCGTCAGCAGGCCGATCTGTTGAAGGATGATGCCGGCAAAGAGCGCCAATCCGATCCAGACAAAGCCGATCCAGCCGTTGCGATCGACGGCGGTGCCGCTGCGGCTTGCTTCGATGAACGCGAAGGGCAGGGTGACAAGGGTGGCGATCAGGAACCGCAGGCCGACGAACAGGAATGGTCCGATTGACGCCATCGCTGTGGACTGGGCGATGAAGCCCATACCCCAGATCGCTCCGGCAAGCAGAAGCAGTCCGTTCGCGGTGGCGCGGCTCATCTATTCCTCATCGTCTTGTTCGATCCTTCGGCGCGACCGGCTACCAGTTGCGCTTGCCTACGGCAAATTCGAATGGTTGATAGTGCGATCAATGATCCGCCGACACCGGAGCGCGCCATGACCATTGTCCGTGCCGTATCAGGAAGCCTCCTCATGTTGTGCGTCGGGCTGGGGTCCGAGCAGGCCGATGCCGGCACCTTCAAGGAGGTGCGCGACTGGTGGGCCAGATGCAGCAACGGGCTGACGTGCTCGCTGGAGTACAACGACAGTGCCGGCGATGCGATGCTGCGAACCATCGCCATCGAACGTATTTCCGCGCCGGATGCGCCAGTGAATTTGCTGCTCGGTTTCGGTGAAGCGCTGAGCCACGCGGACGCGGAGATGGCCGAATTGATCCTGCGGATCGACGACGACGCGTCCTTTTCGTTCCTGCTTGCAGATGGCCAGACGGAAAGTGACGGTTGGCAGTGGCGGATCCCGGCGATCGAAGCGCCAGCAGACCTGCTCACTGCGATGACCGACGGCATCCGCATGACGGCCGAAATCGATGGGTTGGAGAACAGTGCAATCGAAGTCTCACTTGCCGGCGTCACGGCCGGTCTGGTTTTCATCGACGAGGCTCAGGGGCGCCTGCAGCGCCTTGACGCGCTTGAAACGGTCGGCAATCGCCCGGTGCCGGACGAAGCACGCGTGCGTGAGATCACTGCAGTAGCCGACCTTCCGCCGGAGATACGGGCAGATTTCGAGGATGAGCAGTCCGACTGTCACATGGAGCCGGATCGGTTCGCTGCAATCGGTGCGTTCGTCGTCGCGGAAGACGATCTTCAGGAACTGATCGGTGCGCCGTGTGGCCCAGGCGGAGCCTACAACCAGCCTTACGTTCTTTATTCCGGCCTGAGTGGCAAATTCCGGCCCCTGGCGTTGCCCACGATGACGGAGGAAGGGCCGACGACGTCGAGAATGGCCTACAACATCAGCTATGAGCCAATCGACGACAGGTTGACGAGTTTCTTCAAGGGGCGCGGGATCGGCGATTGCGGCGGGTATCAGGCCTGGGCGATCAAGGAGGACGAGTACGGGCTCAACCTGGTGCTGCGCGAAGAGCGCGCCAAGGGGGAGTGCGACGGAGATTATGCAGGTGGGCCGGAGAGTTGGCCGCTGACCTGGCCGCGCTGAGCGAACTCGAAAAGCGTCCGGAGCCGCTTGCGGTTGGCGCCCATGTCGCCCGAGCCGATCTTGGAACGCGAATAGGCCCGCACGCCCGTCCTGCCATCGGGCAAACGCGTGGCGGCGATATCGACCGTATCGGGATAGCGCATCAGCGGCGTGTGAATGACAAGCCGTGCATATCCGGCATCGTCGCCGTCGTCGACCCGGCGCAAATGGGGGTTCATCTCGCGCAGCCGGGCGATGATGGTTTCGATCACGGCCGAGGGGGCATCTTCAAAAGGTGCGACGTCGATGTCCGCAGTGCGGCACAGCCCCGGCGCACACGCCAGCGCATCGTTTGCCGTGGCGCTTCGGGCCTCCGCCTCGAAATCATAGCGTCCCAGATCTGCCGGACCAGCCAGCAACTCCCAGCTTCGCTCGCGACCGATCAACAAGAAGGCTGCAAGGCTGGCCAGGACGACGGCGCCGAGCGATAGGACGATGATTTTCAGCATGCTTCGCTCCGCTCGGCGTGGACAACTCAGGCAGATAGGGCATCGGTGTTCCACATGCTACCCGCCACGCCTTCCGAAGGTGCGGCGCGGGGGGCGCCTCACGGGAGCGGTAGCCACGCTCGCGGCAATCGCTGCGAGCGCCGGGCCATCCTCGCGCTGGTGTTGGCAAGCAAGGCTGGCGCCGTCCAATGCGACCCGCGGCTCCGGATCGGGATCAATGGGAAACAGCGTTGCGAAGGTTGTCGGCAGCATTTGTGGCTTGGCGATCGCGTAGCCCTGGAAGAGGTCGATCTTCATCGATATGGCGAGGTCGACCTGCCAGCTTTCTTCCAAGCCTTCAAAAAGAGTGGTGATGCCATTGGCACGGAACCGCGCGGCGGTCTCTTTAAGAAGGTCGATCCCCGGCTGATGCTCCATATAGCGAAGGACCCATTCGCCGTCGAACTTCACGATGTCCGGCCGCAGAAGTTCGATGCGATCAATATCGGATTCGGCGGCCCCATAGTCGTCAACCGCGACACGGAACCCGCGCTCACGGAAGTCCTCGACGATCGCCACCAGCGCCGATCGGTTGTGCGCCTTTTTTTCGGTGATCTCGCAGACGACCTGATGCGGTGCCAGCCCGATCTGGTAGGCGAGGTCGCAAACGCTGTCTGCCTCGCGTGCCGTCGTGCGCGCATCCTCAAAGAGACTGGGGTCGAAATTGAGAAAGAGCGCGGCGCCGGGCCGGTTCATCTGACCCATATTGAGCATGTGAAGGCGCCGGCACAGCGCATCCACCATGCCGCGGTCTTCTGGCGATACCGCGCGGAACAACGCGAAGGGCGGGCAGGAGACGCCGCTTTTCGATGGGCGGATCAGTCCCTCGAACGCCTGAAGGCGCAGCCCTCCGCCGGCGTTCTGACGAAATATCGGCTGAAACGCCGTGTGCAGCGCGAACGGTCCATAGATCGCGGCATAGGTGCCGTCGTCTTCACGGACGATGTTGGGTGGCAGGTTCGTCGACATGACCCTGGGCTTGATGCACAACCGTGCCACATTGGCACGAATTGCCTTTTAGGCCGTTAACGGCGTTTCATCGACGGATTCCTGCCAATTGGCTTGTATCTACGAGCGTGATTCGACATATCTGTGCCGCATTTCCAACGGCGCGCCGCCTTGCCGAGCGCATCATCTTCGAGACTGGAGTAGTGAACATGGCCTTTCTCGCCGACGCTCTTTCCCGCGTCAAACCGTCCGCAACCATCGCCGTCAGCCAGAAGGCTCGCGAGCTCAAGGCACAAGGGCGCGACGTCATCGGCCTCGGCGCCGGTGAGCCCGACTTCGATACGCCGGACAACATCAAGGATGCGGCCATCGAGGCGATCAAGCGCGGCGAGACGAAATACACGCCAGTGTCAGGCATTCCGGAACTGCGCAAGGCGATCGCGGCAAAGTTCAAGCGCGAGAACGGACTGGACTACGAGCCGGCCCAGACGATCGTCGGGACAGGCGGCAAGCAGATCCTTTTCAATGCGTTCATGGCGACGTTGAACAAGGGCGACGAGGTCATCATTCCTGCACCCTATTGGGTCAGCTATCCCGAAATGGTGGCGATCTGCGGCGGCGAGCCGGTTTTCGTCGAGACCAAGCTGGAAAACAACTTCAAGCTGACGCCGGAGGCGCTCGAGAAGGCGATCACGCCGAAAACGAAGTGGTTCATCTTCAACTCACCGTCGAACCCGTCCGGTGCCGCCTACAGCGAGGCCGAGTTGAAGGGGCTGACGGACGTCCTGATGCGTCATGAACACGTCTGGATCCTGACCGACGACATGTACGAGCACCTCGTCTATGGCGACTTCAAGTTCACCACGCCGGCGCAGGTGGAGCCAAGCCTCTACGATCGTACCTTGACGATGAACGGCGTTTCCAAGGCCTATGCGATGACCGGCTGGCGCATTGGCTATGCCGGGGGGCCGCTGGAACTGATCAAGGCGATGGACATGATCCAGGGCCAGCAGACGTCCGGTGCGTCGTCGATATCGCAATGGGCGGCCCTGGAAGCGCTGAACGGCACACAGGACTTCATCCCGGCGAACAAGAAGGTATTCGAAGGTCGCCGCGACCTCGTCGTTTCGATGCTCAACCAGGCAAAAGGCATCGAATGCCCATCGCCCGAGGGTGCGTTCTACGTCTATCCTTCCTGCGCGGGGCTCATCGGCAAGAAGGCGCCGAGCGGCAAGGTCATGGAGACTGACGAGGATTTCGTCACCGAGCTGCTGGAGACGGAAGGCGTGGCCGTCGTCCATGGCTCGGCGTTCGGCCTTGGGCCCAACTTCCGCATTTCCTACGCGACGTCGGAAAAGCTGCTTGAAGAGGCGTGCTCGCGGATTCAGCGGTTCTGTGCAGCCTGTGAATGATCGGGTCGGGCGGCGCTTGCCGTCGCCCACCATTTCATCCGGAAAAAAAAGAGGGCCACGGGAAATCCCGGGCCCTTTTTAGTTAGAAGGTCAAAAACCTCCAGAGGGGAACAGCAAGATGCGATGACGTGGGAGGAAATTAGTCATCCATGTGCATCTGCTTTAGGCGATATGATGCTTTAACCGGCATTCATCAAGTTGTTGCTCTGCAACGCTGCCATGCGTTCTCATCATATCAGGAACTGCTGCATCAAGCGTTGCCGCCAGCATGATGATGACGAATGACCTATCTTCCTCTGTTATTTGCGTTGTGAAATTGAGAATCCGTCGAAAGCCAGCGGTGTCTGCTGAATCAAGATCCACTGTCGCGCGTTACTGAGTTCGATTTGACGCCGACGGTGTCATGCTGAGGATTTAAGCAACATGACGAGGAATTATGCGCCCGCTGCCGCGGAATTCCGGCGCTGACCTCAATAGTTCCAGTTGCGTGCTTTCGATATCAGAAAGTCGCGGAATGCCTTGAGCTTAGCTGCGTTCTTCATCTCTTCAGGATAGCAGAAGTAGGTGTCGAATGCCGGCACTTCCGTGGTCGTCGCAAGTTGAACGAGTCCGCTTTCCCGGCCGATCATGTAGTCGGGAAGCATCGCGATGCCGACGCCCATCTGCACGGCCCGTTTCACCGAGGTAAGATTGTTGATCTGAAGATGCGGGACGCGCGGATTGTCGGGGCTGCGTCCGGCCAGTTCCAGGGAGTTCAAGCCGAGCAGGTATCCCGGTGCGGGCTCTCCGAACGTGATGATGCGATGATCGTCGAGGTCGTCTGAGGTGTGCGGCTCGCCGAAGCGGTTGATATAAGCCGGCGAGGCGTAGACGTGCAGATGCACCGTGAACAGCTTGCGCTGGATCAGATCCGGCTGCTGGGGCTGTCGCAGTCGGATCGCGCAGTCGGCATGGCGCATGTTGACGTCGAGTTCCTCGTTGTCGAGGAGCAATTGCAACTGCATGTCGGGATAGAGCTCCAGGAATTCCTGGACCTTTTCGGTAAGCCATCCCTGGCCGAGGCCGACGGTGGTGGTCACGCGCAGCTTGCCGCTGGGCTTGTTGCTCGTCTCCGTGAGCCTCGCGCGGACGGTCTCGAGTTTCAGCAGCACGTCATGAGCGGTGTGATAGAGCATCTCGCCCTGCTCGGTGAGAATGAGGCCGCGGGCGTGGCGATGGAACAGCTTGACGCCGACCTCATGCTCCAGCGCGCTGACCTGGCGGCTGATGGCGGACTGCGACAGATGCAGCGCTTCGGCGGCATGCGTGAACGAGCCCGCTTCCGCCGCGGCATGGAATATCCGCAGCTTGTCCCAGTCCAATGGTGCTACCATGCGTCTTTATCGTCCCCCGGCGCAGTCGCATCATGTCAGTCGTCGATCGACTATTCGGCGGCCTCGGCCACATGGACCTGAGCGGCCAGATATTTTTCGGCCTCCAGCGCCGCCATGCATCCCATACCCGCTGCGGTGACGGCCTGTCGATAGATATCGTCCGTGACGTCGCCGGCCGCGAAGATGCCGGGCACGTCGGTGGCGGTCGAATCCGCGGCGGTCCAGAGATATCCGTTCGGCTTCTGCTTCAGCTTGCCCTTGAAGAGATCCACGGCCGGCGCGTGGCCGATCGCCACGAATACGCCATCGACCGCAAGGTCCGTGACATTTCCCGTTTCCGCGTCCTTCAGCCGCACGCCGGTAACGGACGGCGGCATCGGCGGCTTGGCAGGTGTGCCGGTAATTTCGTCGATCACCGCATTCCACACCACCTTGACGTTGTCGCGGGCGAAAAGGCGCTCCTGCAAGATGCGTTCGGCGCGCAGCGCGTCGCGTCGATGGACCAGCGTCACCGTCTTGGCCAGATTGGAAAGATAGAGTGCTTCCTCCACCGCCGTGTTGCCGCCACCGACAACGACTACGTCCTTGTTGCGGTAGAAAAAACCGTCGCATGTCGCACAAGCGGACACGCCAAATCCCATGAAGGTCTGCTCGGTATCGATCCCGAGCCATTTTGCCTTGGCGCCGGTGGCGACGATCAGTGCGTCGGCCGTGAAAAGCACGCCGCCGTCCGTCTTGACGCGGAACGGGCGAGTGGTGGTGTCGACGTCAACGACGAGGTCGTTGACGATTTCCGTGCCCACGTTGATCGCCTGATTGAGCATCTGCTCCATCATCCACGGCCCCTGAACGGGATCGGCGTAGCCGGGATAGTTTTCGACGTCCGTGGTGATCATCAACTGGCCGCCCTGTTCCATCCCGGCGATCAACACCGGCTTCAGCATGGCGCGGGCAGCATAGATCGCGGCGGTGTATCCGGCCGGACCGGAGCCGATGATCAGGACCGGGGTATGGCGAGGGCTCATCGGCCAGTTCCTTCCAGCAAAGAGGGCGACAGTGCCCGGAAATTCATGTCGCCTAATTTACGAACGCGCCGCCCCCTCTTTCAAGGCCAAGGGCACAGTTTCGCACAACAGCCATCACGCTTTCGCGACCCTTGTGTCGCCAGCGCTTCCGTCGAGACGGGAAATGATCTAGGTGGTGACATGGGATTCGTTCAAGCAATATCCTTGCGCTGCAATGGCAGCGTTCGTCATTTTATGTCTTAGGGAATGGAAGCATGGTTTTTCGCGCGGACCTTGACGCGATCGACATGAAAATCCTGCGCGAGTTGCAGGCAGAAGGACGGATGACCAATGTGGATCTGTCCGAACGCGTGGGCATTTCCGCCCCGCCGTGTCTCAGACGGGTTCGCAAGCTGGAAGAAGCCGGCATCATCCGCGGCTACCGTGCGCTGCTGAACGCTCACGCGCTCGGTTACGATCTGGTCGCATTTTCCATGGTCGGGCTCATCCATCAATCCGAGTCCAATCTGAAGCAATTCGCGGCAATGACCGGTGAGTGGCCGATCGTACGCGAGGCATGGATGGTATCGGGCGAAAGCGATTTCCTGCTGCACTGCGTGGCCAAGGACCTTTCCAGCTTTCAGGATTTCGTGGTCGACACGCTGACAGCTGCCCCGAATGTCGACACGGTGCGCACCATGCTGACAATACGCCAGATCAAGGATGAGGGGATGGTCGAGGTCTGAGGACCCGTCAAGGCAAGAGCAGAAGATCGAACTGTTCGGGTCCGTCGGGAATGTCGGCGACCTTGATGGGCGTGATCTGGCCGCGCCGAAACAGCATCGCGTCGTCATAGAACGACGCGAGAAAGGCGCGGAACTCCGCGTGACCCTCTGCTCCATACATCAGCGGCGAATACTCCATCATGATCGGCACGCGGGCCGCCATCAATTCCGCCATGGAGCGGCAGGCCGCCGGCTCGGCGCCTTCGATGTCCATCCAGACAAGCGCGATCTCCTGCGGGCCGATATCCGACGTTGATACGATCTCGTCGACGCGGCGCATCGGAACGGTGATCGAACCGGCATCATGACGCGAGCGTACGATCGAACTGTCGCCGTGGTTGCCGTGGCTTCGGAAAAGCTCGATCGAACCGTCACTGTCGCCGGCGGCCGCCTCGATGATCTCGACAAGCCCGCCAAAGCCGTTCTCGACGACATTGCGCCGGAGCAGCATCAGGTTGCGCGGGTCCGGCTCGACGGAGACGATCTTGTCGAAGCGTTCGCTGAGGCAGAAATAGACGGTCTGCGTGCCGATGTTGGCGCCGAGCTCGAGGACGGCCCTGCGCCGCTCATCGAGCAAGCCGCGCTCTGCCAGTATCGCGATTACCTGCCTGACGTTGTCGCGATCGAAGTCACCATGGGCGAAAATCCGTCGGCCGATCAGTTCGTGCGGCGAGAAGGAGAGGCGGTGGTCGCCGCAATCGAGGGTCACGGCGAGGACAGCAGGGTCCATCATGTCGATCAGCGTCTTGCGGCCCCGCTTGCCGGACGCCAGCTTGCGCAGTGCGCCGCGGCGCATGCGGCGCCAGGCCGCGTCGATCCTGCGTATCGCATCCGTCATTCCATGTCCTTTGCAGTCGTGGCCAAGGGTGGTATCTGCGCCCAATCTGAAAAAACTGGATGACGGTTGCCCCTCGATGGACCACCAAACCAGCCCGATCTCGGCCTATATCATATGTCTCGACGAAGTCGACGCGCTCGGGCGATGTCTCGAGAGCCTGACATTCTGCCGCCAGATCGTCATCGTCGACGCCGGATCGACGGACGGAACGCTCGACCTCATCCAGGACTTCAAGGCGCGCGGCTTTCCGATTGATCTTCACCACAATGACTGGCCGGGTTTTGCGCGGCAGAAACAGTTCGCCCTGGAGCGCACCACTGAGCCGTGGTGCCTCAACGTCGATTGCGACGAACGGATCGATCCCGATCTTGCGGGTGAACTGACCGCGCTTGCGGCAACGGCGCCCGCTGATGTCGCGGCGATCACCGTGCGGCAGCGCGACTGGCTTCCAGGCTATGGCTATGCACACCCGATGGTCGCCGCGCAGCGCCATCCACGCATGACGCGCCAGGGCAGGGGACGCTACGATCCGAACCGCGTCATTCACGAGAAGATCGATGTCGAAGGTGGAATGCTTCCGGCGAAATCCGGTTGGCTTTTGCATGAAAGAGCGATCACCCTGGCCGAGGAGGTGAAGAAGGCCAATCGATATTCCTCGCTGAAGGTTCGGCAGCGCCGCGCTGCCGGCAAGTCGCCGTCGCTGGCCAAACTCGTCTTCAGCCCCTTTGCCACCTTCCTGAAATTCTATGTGGCGAAGCGGTATTTCCTCTGTGGGATTCCGGGGCTGATCTATGCGCGCATGATGGCGACCTACACCTTCATGTCCGAGGCGAAGGACTATCGCGCCGCGAACGGCGAAATCGAGAACTGAGGATTAGCCGAGCAATTCGCGCACCCGGCTGTGAAACGCACGGTCGGTTGCAAGGAAGGTCTTGCGTGCAGCCTCCCCGTACCGTTGCTTTTCCTCTTTCGGAAGAGCGATCAGAGACCTGATCGTTTCGGCCAGAGCTTGTTTGTCGACGAAATAGTTCGTGCCGAGATGGCGCGGCGCATCGCGGCACGGCGCGACGAGGCAGCCATTGGTGCCGTCGATATGTTCGTTCATCGGGGGCGCGTCGGTCGTGACCACGAGCGCGCCGCACGACATCGCTTCGACAAGATGGTGCCCCCATCCTTCCGACCGCGAAGGGCAAAGATGCATGCCGACGCGGTTCTGCAGCACACGCAGCGTTTCGTCGCCCTGGTAGCGGGCGATCAGGTTGACGTTGGCTGGGATTTCCCTGGGAGCAAGAGCGGCCTTCTGTACCAGATGCAGCGTTGGCCAGTCCGGATGGTCCGCCCAAAGCGCCAGGATATCTTCCGTGCCCTTGACCGTGCTGCCGCCGGCCAAATGGAAGAAAGCATCCCAGTCCTTTGCCACCGCGGCATCGTGGCGGTCTTCGGACGTGAAGCCGAGATAGTGGGTTTCAACGCCGAGACCGGCAAAGATCGTCTCGGCGTGATGGGTTTTGGCCAGAACCCGGTCGATGCGTTTCAACCGTCCGAGGTGGCGCTTTGGAAAGCGCTCCTGGTTGGGGATCAGGATGTGTTCCTGCGCGGCGCTGAACCATCGCGGAAAGGCGCGCTCGATATGGATAGCCCTCCGCGCGCGTCGTCGCCGCAGCAAACGCTCGAAAAGACCGCGATCGCGAAGGCCGACGATCTGGACCGTACCGCCGCCGCAATCCTCGATCGCTCGGGCAAGAATCTCGCCGTCGCGCGTCAGGCCGTACTTGCTGTCCTTGGCGATGATCAGCGTATCGACGGGTGTCATGGATTGCCCATCAGTTCGGCGTAAATGGCATTGAGCGCGGCGGCCTCGCGTTCCAGGGGAAAACTCCGTGCGACATGCTCAAGACCGCTGCGGCCTCGTTCGAGCCGCATTAGGTGGTCGTTCATATAGGGCGCCGTTGCCTCGATCATTGCTGCAAGATCGTCAGGCGGCACCACCGTCCCTGTCTCGGCCTCCAGGATCAACTCGCTGAATGCGCCGACATCGGCTGCGATCACCGGAACGCCAGTCGCCATCGCCTCCAGCGGCGTCAGGCCAAACCCTTCCCAGCGCTGCGGCGCGACGAAGAGATCGAGTCCACGATACCAGGCGTCGATATCGGTGTGTTCGCCGACAAAGCGGATGCGGTCGCTAAGGCCGGCAGCCTTGATCCGTTCTCGCAACCCCTGCTCGAAGCCGTGATGCTCGGCGGTGGTGCGGCCCGCGATGATGCCAATCCAATCGGGGTTGGCGGGCAACAACGCGATCATGGCGTCGACGAAGAGATCGGTGCCCTTTTGCCTCCGCACGCGGCCGAAACAGCCGACATGCAGCTTGTCGGGTTCGAGCCCGAGCCGCTTCTTCGCGGCGCTTTTTTCATCGGCGGGACGGAAGCGGGCGGTGTCGATCCCGTGCATGACGATCGTTGCGGGACGCTGGAGGTAAGCCGCCGTTTTCCGGCTCGTCGCAACGACGGCGTCCATGCGTGCAATGAGAAACCGCGACCATCGCGTATGCTGGCGCTGCGAGGCCGAGGTGAAGACGATCTTCAACGGCATGCGCGCGACATCGCGAAGGATGATGGCCGGAAGCATCTCGACATTGCGCCGGGCGTGCCAGACGCGTGGGCGGCCTTCTGCCCGTCGCCGCCAGAGGCGCCGCAGGTCGCGAAACCGAATGCGGGGGAGATCGTCGGGCAGACCGGGGCCCAGCGTGGCGATTGCCAAGCCAAGCGCGCGCTGGCGTGGCACGAGCTGGATGATCGTCGACGTGACGCCGGACAGGCGCCGCTTGAAATTGGGCGCGATCACGTCGACGGCGTCGACGTGGACAAGGGATGGCGCGGCGGGCACGGGGAAGGTGAGACGGCGCTGGCCGTCTCAACCCCAGTTGATGGCGAGGATTTCGTAAGCCTTGGATCCGCCGGGCGCGTTGACCTCGATGGAGTCGCCCACGCTCTTGCCAATGAGAGCGCGCGAAATGGGCGAGGAGATCGAAATCCGGCCCTGCTTCACGTCGGCTTCCTGATCGCCGACGATCTGGTAGGTCTTTTCCTCTTCCGTATCTTCGTCGACCAGTTTCACGGTCGCGCCGAACTTGATGGTGTCGCCCGACATCTTGGACAGGTCGATCACTTCGGCACGAGCCAACAGGTCTTCAAGCTCGGTGACGCGCCCTTCATTGTGGCTCTGCGCTTCCTTTGCGGCGTGATATTCCGCATTTTCCGACAGGTCGCCATGGGCGCGGGCCTCCGAGATGGCCTCGATGATGCGCGGGCGCTCTTCCTGCTGACGAACGCGCAGCTCCTCCTGGAGCTTTTGATAACCGCTCTGGGTCATCGGCACTTTGTCGACCATCGTCTTTTTCCTTTTCGTTCTCGGTCCCGTATCGCACGCTAAATGGCCGGGCATTGCGATCGCGCAATAGCCAGCCTGATGGGCTCGGGGCAAAAAAGAAAACGGTTCTCGAAGCGACAACCTCGGAACCGTTCTCAGTGTCCAGCGACGACCACTATCAAATAATGACGCAGAGTTCACGAAAAAAGATCATGCGCGCGAGCGATCTGCCGAAGCATCGCTGAAGTAAGCTTGCAGTGGGCGAACCTCGAGATTTCCTGCCTTGAGCGCGGCAATGGCCTGCGCGGCGGCTGCGGCCCCGGCCATTGTCGTGTAATACGGCACCTTCTGCATCAGCGCGGCACGGCGCAGCGATTTGGAATCCGATACCGCCTTGGCGCCGTCGGTCGTGTTGAACACGAGCTGAACCTGGCGGTTGCGAATCGCATCCTCGACGTGGGGACGACCTTCCAGCACCTTGTTGACCTTCGAGGCTTCGATGCCACGTGCATTCAGGAAGGCCGCGGTACCGGCCGTCGCCAGAACGCGGAACCCGGACTTGACGAGGGTCTCGACCGCCGGAAGAACCCGCTCCTTGTCCTCGTCACGCACCGAGACGAAGACGGACCCGTCGCGGGGAAGCTCGACGCCGGCACCAAGCTGGGACTTCGCGAAGGCCAGCGTGAAATCACGATCAAGGCCCATGACCTCGCCGGTGGAACGCATTTCCGGTCCAAGCAGCGTGTCGACGCCCTGGAAGCGGGCAAACGGAAACACCGCTTCCTTGACGGCGATGTGGTCGAGGCGCCCGGGTTCGGACGGTGCAGAATAGACCTCGAGGACGGATGACAGCTTTTCGCCGGCCATGACGCGGGCGGCGATCTTGGCGATCGGCGTGCCGATCGTCTTGGCGACGAACGGCACCGTGCGCGAGGCACGTGGATTGACCTCGAGGACGTATATGGTGCCTTCCTTGACGGCGTATTGCACGTTCATCAGGCCGCCGACGTTGAGCGCCTTGGCAAGCGCCCGTGTTTCGGCCTCAAGCTCATCCACGATCGCCTTGGGGAGTGAATAGACCGGCAGGGAGCAGGCACTGTCACCGGAGTGGATACCCGCCTCTTCGATGTGCTCCATGATGCCCGAGACATAGACATCCGTGCCGTCCGACAGGCAGTCGACATCGACCTCGATTGCGTTGGTGAGATAGCTGTCGAACAGGAGAGGGTTCTTGCCGAGTAGCGTGTTGATCTGCCCCGTCTTGTCGTTGGGATAGCGTGCCTTGATCTCCTCGGGCACCAGTTCGGGCACAGTGCCGAGAAGATAGTCGGAGAGGCCTCCTTCCTCACGGATGATCTGCATTGCCCGGCCCCCCAGAACATAGGAGGGCCGCACGACCAGCGGGAAGCCGATTTCGGCTGCTACAAGCCGGGCCTGCTCGACCGAATAGGCGATGCCGTTCTTCGGCTGCTTGAGATCGAGCTTGGTCAGCAGTTTCTGGAAGCGATCGCGATCTTCGGCGAGGTCGATCATGTCCGGGGCCGTGCCGAGGATCGGAATGCCAGCCTTTTCCAGCGCTTCGGCAAGCTTCAGGGGCGTTTGCCCGCCGAACTGGACGATGACGCCGTGCAGCGTGCCCTTTTCCTTCTCGGCACGCAGGATCTCCAGCACGTCTTCGGCAGTCAGCGGTTCGAAATAGAGGCGGTCGGACGTATCGTAATCAGTCGAGACCGTTTCCGGGTTGCAGTTGACCATGATCGCCTCGAAGCCCGCATCGGCGAGCGCGAAGGCGGCATGGCAGCAGCAATAATCGAACTCGATCCCCTGGCCGATCCGGTTCGGTCCGCCGCCGAGGATCACGACCTTCTTGCGGTCGGACACAAAGGCTTCGGAGCGCAATTCGCCGGCGAACGGCACCTCATAGGTCGAGTACATGTAGGCGGTCGGGGAGGCGAATTCTGCCGCGCAGGTGTCGATGCGCTTGAAGACGGGGTGGACGTCGAGCGTGTCGCGAAGCTTGGCGACATCGCGCTCTGACTGGCCGGTCAAGGAGGCGAGGCGGGCATCGGAAAAGCCCATGGCCTTCAGCATCCGCAGATTGTCGCCATCGCCGGGAAGTCCATGCGCGCGAATGCGGCCTTCCATATCGATGATCGCCTTGAACTGGGCAATGAACCACGGGTCGATCTTGCAGCTTTCGTGAATGTCACGCTCGCTCATGCCAAGGCGCAGCGCCTGGGCCACCATGCGCAGACGGTTCGGCGTCGGCGTGCCGAGCGCGGCCTTGATGGCGTTGCGGTCGTCGCCTTCGCCAAGGCCTGGAATCTCGATCTCGTCCAGTCCCGTCAGCCCGGTTTCGAGGCCGCGCAGCGCCTTCTGCAGCGATTCGGCGAAGGTGCGGCCGATCGCCATTACCTCGCCGACAGATTTCATCGCGGTCGTCAGGATTGGTTCGGCGCCGGGGAACTTCTCGAACGCAAAGCGCGGGATCTTGGTGACGACATAGTCGATCGACGGCTCGAAGGAAGCCGGCGTCGCGCCGCCCGTGATGTCGTTTTCCAGTTCGTCGAGCGTGTAGCCGACGGCCAGCTTCGCCGCGATCTTGGCGATCGGAAAGCCGGTGGCCTTCGAGGCCAGCGCGGACGAGCGAGACACGCGCGGGTTCATCTCGATTACGACGAGGCGGCCGGTGCCAGGGTTGACCGCGAACTGTACGTTGGAGCCACCCGTTTCGACGCCGATCTCGCGCAACACCGCGATCGAGGCGTTGCGCATGATCTGGTATTCCTTGTCCGTCAGCGTCAAGGCCGGCGCGACGGTGATCGAATCGCCCGTGTGGACGCCCATCGGATCAATGTTCTCGATGGAACAGATGATGATGCAGTTGTCCGCGTGATCGCGGACCACTTCCATCTCGTATTCCTTCCAGCCAAGGACGCTTTCCTCGATCAGCACTTCCGTGGTCGGCGAGGCGTCGAGCCCCGATGAGATGATGTCGAAGAATTCATTCCGGTTGTAGGCGATGCCACCGCCCGTGCCGCCGAGCGTGAAGGACGGCCGGATGATCGCGGGCAGGCCGATCGTATCCAGCGCCTGCGCGGCGATCGCCATCGCATGGCTCATGTAGCGCTGCTTGCGGTCCGTCTCGCCGAGATTCCATTTCGTCTCGAGATCATCGAGCGCGCCGTCGAGGGCTTCGCCGGAGAATTTCGCTCTGACCTCGGCCTTCAGCACTTCATGGGCCTTGCGGTCCTGATCCTTGATCTCCGTGGCGTTGGCGAGCATCGAACGCGGCGTTTCCAGGCCGATCGACGCCATTGCCTCACGGAACAGAGCGCGGTCCTCGGCCTTGTCGATCGCTTCCGGCTTGGCGCCGATCATCTCGACGTTGTAGCGCTCCAGCGTGCCCATCCGTTTCAGCGAAAGAGCGGTGTTGAGCGCCGTCTGGCCGCCCATGGTCGGCAGCAGTGCGTCGGGACGCTCCTTGGCGATGATCTTGGCGACGACCTCCGGCGTGATGGGCTCGATGTAGGTCGCGTCGGCAAGCTCCGGATCGGTCATGATCGTCGCCGGGTTGGAATTGACCAGGATGACCCGATAGCCCTCTTCCTTCAGCGCCTTGACCGCCTGGGTGCCGGAATAGTCGAACTCGCAGGCCTGCCCGATGATGATGGGGCCTGCGCCGATGATCATGATCGATTTGAGGTCGGTTCTTTTCGGCATGGCGATCCATCTTTCGGTCGGCACGGGGTATGCGCACGGCTGGACGCGGTGCGGGACCCGGGCTCGTTCTTTTCAGTTTTAAGGCTAGGCCGGCCTTATAGGGGAAAGGGTCCGGCAGGAAAACCCTGCGGAGACCGGTTTTCGCCGTTTTGCGCGGGGAAAATTTGCTGCCACGTTGCCGGCGGGAAGGATCACTCGGTTTCTTCGGCGAACTCGCTTGCTCGATAGTCCGTCACGCCCTTTGCGACGGCGAAGCAGGCCAGCGCGACGGTCTGTGGGATCGCAACCTTGCGTCCATCGCGATCACCTTTCTCATAATACTGGATCACGCGCTTCTTGAGGCCAAGGGCCTCGGCCGCTTCTTTCTGCTTCAGCCCCATCGCCTTGCGCCAGCGCCTGAACTCTTCAGCCTTCATGATCGCCGTCCCTTTTGCCGGAGCGGGGCTGCAAGCCCACTGTCGGTGAACCTGGCATTGCCCTTGGATGATCGACGTCGTCTTATCATCGCAAAGCTCCCTGCCAGGCGAGTGCGCTGCCGTTCTCGTTGCATCGTGTGCGCCTGATCATTGCCATTTCTCGCACGCGATTGTGACAGTTTGAAAAAGAGGTGCGGGATATCGCGGCACAAAGCGGTCCACCCGGAACCAATTCCGCTGATCGGCGCTTGAGTGTATCATTGCCAACAGAAGGATCGGGCGCCATGCGCTGGAGAGGGCGACGTCAAAGTTCCAATATCGACGACAGGCGCGGGCGCGGCTTCGGGGGCGGTGGTCGCCGGATGAGAATTCCGATGGGTTCCGTCCGGGGCGGGGGAGGGATCGGCGGGATCGTCGTCCTTGCGGTATTTGCGCTGATCCTCTGGGCTGTCGGCATCAATCCCATGGTGCTCTTTTCCGACGGCGGAGCCGGCGGCGGGTCGATCACCCAGACACAGGCTCCGACGGACGGTCTTGCCCCGGATCGGCGCGACGAGCATGCGCAATTCATCGCCACGGTTCTGGCCGAAACCGAAGACACATGGAACGGGATCATGGAGGCGGAGGGCGCGGACTATCCCGAGCCAACGCTGGTTCTTTTCGATGGTGCCGTGGAGTCCGCCTGCGGGCAGGCCAGCGCAGCGGTCGGGCCGTTCTACTGTCCTTCGGACCAGCATGTCTACATCGATCTGCGGTTCTTCGATGAGCTCGCCAGTCGGTTCGATGCGGCGGGGGATTTCGCGCAAGCCTACGTGGTGGCGCATGAGGTCGGACATCATGTCCAGAACCTCATCGGCGTCCTGCCGCAGTTCAACGAGATGCGGCAGGGGATGAGCGAGGCCGAGGCGAATGCGCTGTCGGTACGGGTCGAGCTGCAGGCGGACTGTTTCGCGGGCATCTGGGGCCATTTCACCGAAGAACGCGGTCTGCTGGAGGCTGGCGATCTGCAGGAGGCGCTAAATGCGGCCACGCAGATCGGTGACGATACGCTGCAGCGCCGCACGCAGGGCTATATCGTTCCCGAAAGCTTCAATCACGGCAGCTCGGAGCAACGACGCGAATGGTTTCAGCGGGGGTTCGAGACCGGCCGCCTGCAAGACTGCGACACGTTCTCGGCCAATCTGTGAGGTTCAGCAAGTCTCGGGGCAAATCCGTAGACTGTGCAAATTACGTTTCGATCTTTCACGGAAATTTCATGTCTAGCAGCCAAGGCTATCTCTCAATACTGTGGAGATAAGAGCTCATGTCCGAGCGGTTGCTTGACGATCGTCGCGGCAACGTGGCTGTCGCTTTTGCGTTCTGCTCGTTGCCTCTGCTGGCTGCTGCTGGGCTTGCGGTGGACTACGGATCTGCCTCGTCACAACGCTCCGCCATGCGCGATGCCTCCGATGGGGCGGCGCTGGCCGTCGCGCAGGCGGGCGACCGGTTGACCGTCATGCAAGCTCAGGAGATCGCCGCGAATTTCGTCGAGGCGAATTATGACGGTTCCACGACCAAGGTGACCGTCAGTCGAGCCGGCAACACCTGGACAGTTGCGATGGAAGATGACCCGCAGCTTTATTTCGGTGATCTTCTCGGATTGCAGCAGACCCGTCTCGGCGTCGTATCCTCGGCGAGTTACGCCTTCACCAGCTATGAGATCGGCCTAGTATTCGACACCAATGGCGGGATGGAAGGAGAGAAGCTCGACAGCCTGAAGGAAGCGGCCATTTCGTTCGTCGACCAGATGGAAATCGATGTCGGGCGCTCAGAGAATCTCAGCTTCGCCTCCGTGCCATTCTCGACCTTCGTCAATGTCGGACCGGAATACGGACCACAGTTTCGTGGCCGCAAGATGGTTCGTGGTGGTGCGCGGTGGCTCGACGTCGAGGGCAAGAACCCGGTTGCGCAGAGCGAGCTTCTGCCGGGGCTCAGCCGTTTCGAGGTCTTCCATCATCTGGGTGAAGCATGGGATGGCTGCGTGGAGACGCGCGTTGCGCACCGCTCGGCAGCCTATGACACCGCCGATATTCCCGCCACTCGCAAAGACCGGCGCTCCCTGTTCGTTCCGGCGTTCTCGATTGATGAGCCGAGCGATACCGACGGTCGATTGCCGCTCTACGCGAACGACTATCTCGATGATGCGGGAACGGACCTCACCGACAGCAAGGCCGATCGGCTGACGAACAAGTACAAGATCGAGATGACGGGTGGTGGCGCCGGGGGCGGGGAGGAGGACGATGATGACGACGACGAGGATGGCGGCGGCCTGCTCGGTATTCTTGCCGGGCTGAGTGAAGCGCTTTTTGGCCGGACCCCGGCAGTCGACGACAGTGTCTCCACGTTCTACGACGATTTCCGAAAGGCGAAGGGACCAAACTTCGACTGTGCCTCGCAGCCATTGCTGCCTCTCACCAGCGACATGGTGGCGGTCAAGCGGCACATCGCCTCGCTGGAGGCGAGCGGGCGAACCAACATGCTTGAAGGGATGATGTGGGGGTGGCGAGTGCTTTCGCCTGGTGAGCCGTTCACGGGCGGACGGCCCTCGTCCGAGGGAAGTAATGACAAGGTCGTCATTTTCGTCTCCGACGGGCGCAACGACTGGGACCTGTTGCCCAACGCGCTCGGATCGTCCTATTCGAGTTTCGGCTACATCGTCGACGAGCGCCTTGTTTCCGACGACACGCCGCTGACGCGCGTTGCCGAGACGATGGACGACAAGACGCTGAATGCCTGTGAGAACGCCAAAGCCGACGGCGTCACCATCTATACCATCCGCCTGGAGCGCAGCGATGATGAAACGGAAGAACTGCTGAAGGGCTGTGCGAGCTCGGCCGCGCACTACATCGACGCAAGGGACGCGGGCGAACTCGATAGTGCTTTCGAGCGCATCCGTCAGCGCATGCGCCATATCCACATCAGTTCCTGACCGGTTCTTCCAGGCGCGTTCCGATTTCCCCCTTCAACAGCTGTTGAAAGGCTTCGGGCTCCAGGCGACCGGGCTGCTCGAAGGGATTGGCGAAGGCATAGATGAAAAAGAGGATGACACCCGAATAGGCCCCGAAGATCGACATCAGGACCAGATGACTTCGAGTTGGGCGATAGACGTAGAGCGAAACAGACAGAAGACTGATCCCGATCAGCGCGGGGGCCCAGAACATGGAACCAAAGCCGCCTATCGCCGTCGCATCGCGCATCTGCCGATAACGGGCGACCTGCGTGATGCGGTCGCGCATCCGGCCGGCCAGAAAGGACTGGCGATCCGTCTCGGGAGTGAGGTCCAGCAAGGCCTCGTAGACGCCTTGCCACAAGCCCCACGCCGTGGGCGACAGCCCTTCGCGCCGACCCAGCATATCCCATTCCTCGTCGACGACGACGTCGAGATAGCGGGCGAGGTCGCCCTGAACCACATCGACGGCTTCGCCGCCGTAGCGTCGGATGTCGTTATAGACATCGGAGACGGCAACGGACTCCTCGGTCAACAGGTTGCGGATACCCTTGTAGTCATCGAGTTCCTGGGCATAGACCAGCGCTAGCATCAGGCCGTGGAGCGCGGCAATACGGGTTGCCACCGCGCCGACGACGTCATGCGTTCGATCGGCCGCGTCGCCGCTGTGAAGAAAGTGCCGGGCGATCGAATAACTGCCGAGCACCAAGGCGACCGCGAGCGTTGCAAAAAGCAGCCCGACGACCGCGGAGAGGACGAGGGTCAGCATCAAAGGTCTCCCGCCGCCTCGCCATTCGGCGTCTGACGGCTTCAGGTCAGATGAGCACGACGCGGCACGCTTGTCGACGCAGGAGTGCAATGTCCGGACGGCCAAGAGGCAAGGACGCTGGACGCCGTATTTTGTCTTTTTCCCGGATCGCTTCTGTTCAAAGCGCGCGCGCCATCCAGGCAATGGCATGGGCGGCCGGCAGGAGGAGCAACTGGGCGGCAAGGGTTCCGCACAGCCGGCTGATGACAAGCCAGGTGATCACACGCCGAAAGTGGCCATCGCTGACGCGCCCGGAGACGACGTCGTCGGTCATGCCGGACAGATACGGGTCGACCAGGATGAACATCATGATGGTGGCGATGCCATTGATCATCGATGAAAGCGAGCTTGCCGTCACCCGGAATTCCGGCTCCAGAATACCGGCATAGATCGATGCGAGGACGCCCACCGTCCAGAGCGCGCTTGCCAGGAAGTTCATGGCGATCATCGCGAAGGGGATATTCTTCGGCCGGGCGAGCTGGACCAGGTTGCGGTGGCTCGGCAGTGCGAGCGAATGCATCGCGAGCGAAGCCCCTCGCGGTGTGAGCGTCCGCAGGAGAAGACGGGGCATCGACCGCGTCCTGTGAAAGCTGCGCACGGCATTGGATGAGTAGCGCTGAAACGAAGGGATCAGCAGGCCGCCGACCACCGTCGCGACTGAGGCAGACGCCAGTATCAGGCTGAAATCAACGATGAGTCCGGATGCGGCCTGCGCAGAGATCGCCGTTTCGACTCGCTTGGCCATGAACGGCGCTTGCAGTGAGTTGGATAGCCGCGACACGAGAACGAGGACGTTGAACAGGGAAAACGCGATGGCGATGTGGCCCGTGCGAATTCCCGCGATGCGAAAGGCATAGGCCAGCGTCCCGATCAGGTGGATGACGAAGGTCAGAGCGATGATGACGAGGAGTTGGAAGTCGAGGATGTCGGACACCGGCGCGCCATGACTGCGAGTGGCTGATGGCGGAGCATAGCCTTGTTTTCGCGACGTGTCTGGTCATGGAAATGGCAGTGCAGGGATGAAAGGCACCATCAGCTGCCGGCTTCATCGATCAAGCGATAGCCAACGCCCGGTTCGTTCAGGATGAACCGCGGTGCGGTCGGGTCATCCCCGAGCTTCTGCCGCAGCCGTCCCACGAACACGCGAAGATACTGAACGTCATTTTCGTTGGCCGGTCCCCAGAGCTGCGACAGGAGTTGCTTGTGGGTGAGGATCCGTCCGGCGCTGCGCATCAGAAGAACGAGCAGGTCGAATTCCTTCCTGGTCAGCCGTATGTGTTCGCCATCGACCGTGACGCTGTGGCGGGCGAGGTCGACCACGAGGGCGCCTTGGGCAAGGGTCGAGGTATCACTTGGCTGCGCTTGACCATCGTCTTTCTTGCGCAAAGCGACGCGCATACGCGCCAGAAGCTCTGCAATGCCGAATGGTTTGACGATGTAGTCGTCGGCTCCCGCATCCAGCGCGGCCACCTTTTCGTCCTCGGCGTTGCGAACCGACAGGACGAGGATCGGCACCTTGCTCCATTCGCGGATGCGTTCGATCACCTGCTTGCCATCGAAATCCGGCAGCCCAAGGTCGAGGACAACGAGGTCCGGGGCCTCGGTCGCGGTCTTCGATATGCCATCTGCGCCACGGATGGCTTCATGGATCACGAAACCATGCGCCTCCAGCGCGACGCGCAGAAATTTCCTGATCTGCGAATCGTCTTCGACGAGGAGGATCGTCTCGCCGCTCATGAGGCGTCTCTTTCCTGGTAGGCAACGCTCGCGGCGACCGGCAGGGTCACCGTGAATTTCGTGCCTGACTGGCTCGCGTCGTTCGACGTGACTGCAATTCTGCCGCCGTGTGCTTCGACAATACCCTTGCAGATGGCAAGCCCGAGGCCGGTTCCCGCTGGCTGCCCGTCTCCGGCTCTTACGCGATAGAACATATCGAATATCTTGTCCCGGTCCACGGCCGGAATGCCGGGCCCCTCATCCGAAACTGCGACGACCAAATTGTCGCCCTCAAGGCGGGCGGACACCTCGATCTTCGTGCCCGCCGGGGCATATTTGGCTGCGTTGTCCAACAGGTTTGCCAGCACCTGTTCGAGCAGCACAGGATCACCGGCGATGGGCGGCAAATCGTGTGGTATCACGCGAACGAGCTGATGGTTCTCCAGGCCATGGCGAAGTTGCCGCAAGGCGCGTCCGAGGATGTCGGACAATTCCACCGCGTCGAGTCGCGGCTGCAGTGCGCCATATCCGAGCCGCGTCATGTCGAGAAGGTTCTGGACGTACCTGTTCAGTCTCTCGCCTTCGTCGCGGATGGTCTCGGCCATGGCAAGGCGGCCGCGTGCATCAAGGACATCTTCGCTCTCGACCAGGGTCGATGCCGCGCCGATGATCGAGACCAGCGGGGTCCTGAGGTCGTGGCTCACCGATGACAGCAGCGCCGCGCGCAGGCGCTCGGTTTCGGACAGGAGGCGGGTTTCCTCCATGTCCGAGGCGAGCAGCGTACGCTCGATGGCGATGGCGACCTGATCGACCAGCGCATCGAGAAGCCGCCGTTGTTCCGGGTCTAGCTGGTCGCGCGTGCCGAATTTGACGCCGAGCAGGCCACGTGTGCCCTGGGCGGTCTTCAAGGGCAGGAAAAGCCATGACGAGGTCGGCAGCGTTGAGGAGCTCCAGCCTGCGGGCTCACCGTTCTCCCAAGCCCATTTCGCCGCGCCGCGATCCTTGATGTCGAGACGATCCTCGGGCGGGAACCCGCCGATCACCTCCAACTGGCCCTTCTCGTCGGGCATCAGAATGAGAGAGGCGCATTGCAGGGTCGAGGCGACGTGGTGGACTGCCGCCCAGATGACATCGTCGAGGGCGGCCACGCTCGCGATCTTGCGGCTGAATTCATAGAGGTTGGACGTGCGTTTGGTGATTGCCCGCTGAGCGGCGATCTGGGTGCGCAGTCTGGCTGCAAGGTTGCCCGTGACGATGGCGACTGCCAGGAACAGAAACAGCGTCAGGATCAGGTGCTCCTGCGCAATGTGGAAGGTGTAGTAGGGCTCGGTGAGGAAGAAGTTGTAAGTCAGGAACGACAGGACGCTGGCATAGATCGAGGGCCACAGTCCGAAACGCGTCGCCGTCGCCAGAACGGCCACGAGAAAGAAGAGCGACAGGCTTTCCGTCGGAAGCACCTGGTTGGCCAGGGTGGCGACAAGCCCGGCTGCCGCCGTGGCCAGCGTTGCCACGCCATAGGCCTTTGGCTCCCATTTCGGCTTGGGCACGGCGCTGCCGACTGTGGCACCCGCACCGAGCTTTTGGTCGGGCGAGATGATGGTGATCTCGAATTTTTCACCTTCGCGAATGAGCCGGTCGGCGACTGTCTCGCGCTGAAAGCGCGCGAACCAGTTGCGGGCGCGCGGCCGCCCGATCAGGATGCGATTGACGTTCCGGTTCTGGGCAAAGCCAATGATTTCGTTGGCGACGTCAGATTCGGCGTTGAGCGTGACGACCTCGGCGCCAAGGCTGTCGGCGAGCCTGAGCGCTTCGGCGCGCGCATCCTTGGCGGTATCGGGCAGGTTCTCGCTGGCCGGGGTGACGACGGAAAGGGCAATCCACGGGACGCGGGCGCGTTCGGCCATGCGCTTGGCTGCCCGGATCATCGTCTTGGCGACCGGAGCCTCGTTCACGCACACAAGAATACGGTCCTGCGCTGGCCAGGGCCCGGCGATGGCATGGCTCTTCATGTGGGCCGTCATCTGCGCATCGACTCGATCAGCCGCGACACGCATCGCGAGTTCCCTCAGGGCGGTCAGATTGCCCTTCGAGAAGAAATTCTGAATCGCGCGGGCAATCTGGTCCTGCACATAAACCTTGCCCTGGCGCAGACGTTCGATCAGTTCCTCCGGTGGCAGATCGATCAGTTCGATCTCGTCAGCGAGTTCCAGAACGCCGTCCGGGATGGTCTCGCGCACACGAACGTTCGAGATGCGCGCCACGATGTCATTGAGGCTTTCAAGGTGCTGGATGTTCAGCGTCGCATAGACGTCGATGCCGGCATTCAGAATTTCCTCGACGTCCTGGAAACGCTTGACGTGGAGGCTGCCGCTGACGTTTGTGTGTGCCAGTTCGTCGACGAGAACGAGCGCGGGCCGCCGCTGAAGCACGGCATCGAGGTCCATTTCGGGAAGGTAGCGGCCGCCATAGGCAAGGTGCATCCGGGGGATCACCTCCAGTCCGGCAACCAGACGCTCGGTTTCGGCCCTGCCATGGGTTTCGACGACGCCAACGACCACGTCGATATTCGCTGCCTGACGCTGGCGCGCCGCCTCCAGCATGGCGAAGGTCTTGCCAACGCCCGGAGCCGCCCCAAGAAATATCTTGAGACGGCCTTTTCCTTCCTTGCTGGCTTCGGCCAGAAGCGCTTCCGGTTCCGGCCGTTTTTCCTTGTCGCTCATCGGCTCATTCTGTCTCCCCGCTCGCTGGAGTTTCCGCATCGGAGGTCAGATCGTCCAGTGCGATGTTCAGCGCCAGCACGTTGACGCGCGGCTCGCCAAAGAGACCGAGGTCTCGCCCCTCGACTGACTGTCGGATCAGCGCGCGAACGACGTCGATATCCAGACCGCGCGCTTGCGCCACGCGTGTTGCCTGGTAGGAGGCGGCGGCTGGCGAGATATGGGGGTCGAGACCGCTACCCGACGCCGTCACCAGATCGATTGGGACGCGATTGCGCTCGCTGGCCTCGAGGCGTTCGACGTCGGAGGTTACCCGCGCAATCAATGCGGCGCTGGTGTTGCCATAGTTGCTGCCGGATGAACGCGCCGCATCGTATCCATCGCCCGCCGCCGACGGACGCGGATGGAAATACGCCTCGCCTTCGAAAGCCTGACCAACGACCGCCGAGCCGAGTATGACGCCGTCCCTTTCGATCAGACTGCCATTTGCTTGTCCGGGAAACAGTGCCTGGGCGACGCCCGTCATGGCGAACGGATAGGCAATGCCGAAGACAATGGTGCAGATCGCCATCATCATGAATGCGGGTCTCAGATGAGAGAGCATGGCGCTGGTCCTTATACGATTGCGATGGCGTTGATCACGACATCAATCAGCTTGATGCCGGCGAACGGTACGATAAGGCCGCCGAGGCCGTAGATCAGAAGGTTGCGGCGAAGCAGGCTGGCGGCGCTCGAAGGCGCATAGGCAACGCCTTTGAGCGCCAGCGGGATCAGCGCGATAATGACCAGTGCATTGAAGATCACCGCCGAAAGAATCGCGCTTGCCGGGCTCTCGAGGCCCATGACGTTGAGCGCGTTCAGCGACGGATAGGCGGCGACAAACAGAGCCGGCAGGATCGCGAAATATTTGGCGACGTCATTGGCGATCGAGAACGTGGTCAATGCGCCACGCGAGATCAGCAATTGCTTGCCGACCAGCACGATCTCGATCAGCTTGGTAGGGTCGCTGTCGAGGTCGATCAGATTGCCCGCTTCCTTGGCAGCGGGCGTTCCGGTGTTCATCGCCACGCCGACATCGGCCTGGGCAAGCGCGGGTGCGTCGTTTGAGCCGTCGCCGCACATGGCAACCAGCTTGCCCGCCGCCTGTTCCTCGCGAATGAGTTCGAGCTTGCGTTCGGGTGTCGCTTCGGCGAGGAAATCATCGACGCCTGCTTCAGCTGCGATGGCGGCGGCCGTCAATGGATTGTCGCCGGTGATCATCACCGTTCTTACGCCCATCCGGCGCAGTTCGGCAAAGCGTTCGCGGATGTCGGGCTTGATGATGTCCTTGAGGTGGATGACGCCGAGCACCTTTTTGTCGCGGGCGACGAGAAGCGGTGTGCCGCCCGATTTCGCGATCGCCTCGACGAGACCCGTGATCTGCGACGTCGGCTCCGTTTCGCACCATTTGAGGATCGCGTCCGATGCCCCCTTGCGCAGCTTGCGGCCGTCCTTGAGATCGGCCCCGGAAAGCCGGGTCTGTGCGGAGAAAGGGATCGTTTCGGCGACGAGGTCGCTGCCGTCATGCGAACGGCCGAGTTGCTTGCGGGCGAGGTCGACGACGGATTTGCCTTCCGGCGTATCGTCGGCGAGCGAGGCGAGAAGTGCGGCCTCGGCGAGATCTTTCGGATCGATACCTGAGATCGGCTCAAATGCATCGGCCATACGCGCACCAAAGGTGATGGTGCCGGTCTTGTCGAGGAGCAATGTGTCGACGTCGCCTGCCGCCTCGACTGCGCGGCCGGACTTGGCGACGACATTGGCCTTCACGAGACGGTCCATGCCCGCGATGCCGATGGCGGAGAGAAGCCCGCCGATGGTCGTCGGGATCAGCGTGACGAGCAGCGCGATCAGGAAGACGATCGGCACGGCGGCTCCAGAATACATGATGAAGGGCTGCAGAGTAGCGACGACGACCACGAAGATGATCGTCATGCCAGCCAGCAGGATGTTAAGCGCGATCTCGTTCGGGGTCTTCTGGCGCTCGGCGCCTTCCACCATGGAGATCATACGGTCGAGAAAACTTTCGCCGGGCTTGGCGGTCACTTCCACCTTCAACCAGTCGGAAACGACCCGCGTGCCCCCCGTGACGGAGGAGCGGTCGCCGCCTGATTCACGGATGACAGGTGCTGATTCCCCGGTGATCGCTGATTCGTCGACCGAGGCGACACCCTCGATCACCTCGCCATCGGACGGGACGATGTCACCGGTTTCCACTAGCACGATATCGCCGGGCTTGAGCTTATGCGAAGAGACCGTCTCGCCCGTACGGTCGTCGGCAGTTTTGAGCCGTTTCGCCTTAGTCTCCGTCTGGGTCGCCCGCAGCGTATCCGCCCGCGCCTTGCCCCGGCCTTCGGCGACCGCTTCAGCCAAGTTCGCGAAATAGACGGTGAACCAGAGCCAGGCCGCGATCTGGCCGACAAGCGCGGCGTTCTCCGCGCCTGTCATCAAGTCTCTTATGAAGAGCAGGGTCGAGAGCGCCGCGACGATCTCCGTGACGAACATCACAGGGTTTTTCGCCAGCACACGTGGATCGAATTTGGCGAGCGCGGCACCGAATGCGGGGCCGATCACCCGTTTGTCGAACAACCCGATCTCGGACGATCTTTTCATGGAAGGCATCCTCAAAAGGTCTCGCCAGCCGTCATCGCCAGATGTTCGGCGATCGGCCCGAGAGCGAGAACAGGGAAGAAGGTGAGGCCGCCGATGATCAGGATGACCGCGATCAGCAGCGTCACGAAGAGCGGCGTGTGTGTCGGGAACGTTCCCTCCGACGCGGGGACCGTCTTCTTGGCGGCAAGCGAACCGGCAATCGCGAGCATCGGGATGATGAAGGCGTAGCGCCCGAGCAGCATCGCGATGCCTTGCATCGTGTTGTGGTACGGCACGCCTGCGCCGAAGCCTGCGTAAGCCGAGCCATTGTTTCCGGTCGCCGATGAGTAGGCGTAGATGATCTCAGATAGACCATGCGGGCCCGCGTCCTGCAGCGAGGCGACCCCGACCGGTAGGACAGCGGAAGCCGCGCCGAAGACGAGGACGCCGAGCGGCATGACGAGGAACGCTATGACGGAGAGCTTGACCTCCTTCGCCTCGATCTTCTTGCCGAGATATTCCGGTGTGCGCCCGACCATCAGCCCGGCGATGAAGACCGTCAGCAGGACGAAGGCGAGCATGCCATAAAAGCCCGATCCGACGCCGCCGAAGATGATCTCGCCGATCTGCATCTGCAGCATCAGCGCAATCCCGCCAAGCGGCGTGAAGCTGTCATGCATGGAATTTACGGAGCCGTTGGAGGCGGCGGTCGTCGCAACAGCCCAGAGCGCGGAGTTGCCGGTGCCGAAGCGCACCTCCTTTCCCTCCATGTTGCCCGCCGTCTGATCGATGGGCAGATCGTCGTAAAGCGCGTTGCCACTGACCTCTGCGGAATAGGTGAATGCGAGTGCGGCGACGAAAAGGATGCCCATGGCCGCGAAGATCGCGACACCCTGGCGGCTGTCCTTCACCATCTTGCCGAACATGAAGCAGAAGGCGGCCGGGATCAGCAGGATTGCAACCATCTGCACGATATTGGTGAGGGGCGTCGGGTTCTCGTAGGGCACGGCGGAGTTGGCGTTGAAAAAGCCGCCGCCGTTGGTGCCAAGCTGCTTTATCGCGATCTGCGAAGCGGCAGGTCCCTGTGCCAGCAATTGCGAACCGCCTTCGAGCGTCGTTGCCTGGACGTAGGCCAGGAGGTTCTGGGGAACGCCTTGCCAAACGAGAAAGAGCGTCGTCACGATGGAAAGCGGCAGCAGCACGTAAAGAAGCGTGCGGGTCAGGTCGACCCAGAAATTGCCGATCTCTTTCGTCTCGCGGGCGAAGAATCCCCGAATGACGGCGGCGCCCACAGCGATGCCCGTGGCTGCCGATACGAAATTCTGCACCGTCAGGCCCGCCATTTGCGAAAGATACGACATGGTGGTCTCACCGCCATAGGCCTGCCAATTGGTGTTCGTGACGAAGCTGACAGCCGTGTTGAAGGCGAGATCCGGCGAAAGTGCCGGAAGGCCTTCGGGGTTCAAGGGAAGAAGGTGCTGAAGGCGCAGGATTGCATAGAGGATCACCCATCCCGCCATGTTGAAGGCGAGGCAGGCGAGCGCGTACTGCGTCCAGCGTTGACCATGATTTTCGCGCACACAGAGCAGGCGATTGGTCATTCTCTCGACGGGCGCCAGCACTGGCGCAAGAACGGTCCGATGACCGGAATACAGTTGCGCCATATAAAGCCCCACCGGCCACGCCAGCAGCGTGACCAATGCGGCATAGATGATGAATTGCAGGATATCCGCAGCCATTTCCGGCTCCTAGAAACGTTCAGGCCGGGCGAGCGCAACGGCGAGATAAGCGATGAGGCCGAGCGCGGTCAGCCCGCCAATGACGAGATCGAAGGTCATATCCGGACCTCAGAGCTTTTCGCAGAGCCGCACGAAGGCGGCGGCTGCGAAGAAGAAGGCAACTGCGAAGGCGAAGAAGATGAGCGTGAACATGGCACGTCTCCAGGACGATGAAGATCGGCCAACAATGAGAGACGCGTCCGTCAATTCTCCATGCTCAAAACGGTCGGGAAGCGTAAACAACGCATAAACGGGTTATGGCCTGTCTATGCGACTTGGCTGTTCACGGCCCTTAGCGTGAGGCGACTTAGCCAAACCGAGCGCCGAACGCCTTGCCTGCCGTTTTCAGGAACATCCTGCCTGCCATAGCGGCCCTTTGGATGATGATGGGCCTATCCATGGGCATACCTGCCCTTGTCGACTGGGCGGACAGAAGCAGAGGGTATGTCGACTTTCTCTCCGTCGCGACGCTCGTGACGTTGTCCGGTGGTCTCGTCTTCGTCGCCATGCGCGGCCCGAGCGCGCAGTGGAAACGCCGCGAAGGCATCCTCTTCGTCAACGCGGCATGGCTGTCGATGTCGCTGGCCGGCGCGATTCCACTTTATCTTTCCGATCTCGATATCGGTTTCACCGATGCCTTCTTCGAGTCCGCCTCCGGCCTGACGACCACCGGCTCCACCGTGCTTTCGGGACTGGACTCCATGGATCGCGGAATTTTGATGTGGCGATCGATGCTGCAGTGGTTTGGTGGCATCGGCTTCGTCGTGCTTGCGACGTTCCTCCTGCCGGTCATCGGTTCGGGCGGTCAGCAGCTTTTCACGTTGGAGTCGTCCGATACCGCCGAAAAGCCGTTCGCGCGGTTCCGTCAATATGCCGTGCACATCGCCATCTTATACCTGGCGGTGACCGCGTTCTGCTTTGCCGTCTATCTCGCCCTCGGCATGAATGCGTTCGACGCGATCAATCACGCCTTCACCACCGTATCGACCGGCGGGTATTCGACATCGGATTCCTCGATGGGCAAGTTCCAGTCCGAGCCAGTCCTGTGGGCCTCGAGCTTTTTCATGCTGATTTCGAGCCTGCCGTTCATCTACCTGATCCAGATCGTCTTTGCCCGCCAGCACCGCCTTGAGCCGCAGATCGCCTGCTATCTCTCGACACTTGCGGTATCTGTGGCGCTCCTCATGCTGATCATCTCCTGGCGCGATGTGGAGACGCAGTTCGATCCGCTCGTCACGACCGTCTTTCATGTTCTCGCCGTCGTGACGACAACGGGTTATGCCGCCGAGGACTATACGCTATGGCATTCCAGCGTTGCGGCCGTCTTCTTCCTGATCACGTTTCTGGGCGGCTGTTCGGGCTCCACCTCCGGCGGGTTCAAGGCCTATCGCATGGTGGTCGTGGCGCAGACGATCCGCCAGCACGTCTGGCGTGTGATGTATCCCAGATGGAGCGGCAGCGCGCGCTACGGGGCTCAACGTCTTTCGTCGCGCGATACGGCGGATGCGATGACATTCGCCTTTCTCTACTTTTCGACATTTGCCGTCGTTGCCACAGCTCTTCAGGTCATCGGGCTCGATGTCGCAACGAGCGTCAGCGCGTCGGCCACCGCGATCGCCAACGTCGGTCCCGGCCTTGGCGAGATCATCGGCCCGGCCGGCAATTTTTCCACGCTGCCGGTCTCGGCCAAATGGATCCTTGTCTTCGCGATGATCGCGGGGCGACTGGAGATGATGGTGGTCTATGTGCTGGCGCTGAGTGCCTTCTGGCGCTGGTGATGCGAGCAGTCTGCTCTCGAACACGGCCATGGGCCAAAGTGCCATAGATCAGCCGGACAATCAGAGCCTGGAAAGTGTGTGGTGGGCCCGGAGGGACTCGAACCCCCAACCAAGCGGTTATGAGCCGCCGGCTCTAACCAATTGAGCTACAGGCCCCACCTGGGGCGCAATGGCCCCGTGCGCGACGCTCGATCGGGCGGCGCGGCTTCGCTCCTAAAGCAAATTTGCAGGGCTCACAAGCCGGTGCCGCAATTGCCACACATTCCCTTCTCAACACTCCGGCTTCACGCATCGCATTCAAGGAGCCTCATCAATGATCAGCACTCAACTCCGCATGGCCATGCTCGCGGTGCTCGTCGTGCCCGCCGGGATGAACAGCCCGGTTTTTGCCCAGCCGCAGGCGGTCGAGACGCGACAGGAACAGCCGGGCACGATCTCCGTCACCGGTGAGGGGGACGCGGCCGTCGCGCCGGACATGGCGCTGGTCACGCTGACGGTCCTGCGCGAAGCGGAGACGGCGCGTCAGGCGCTCGACGACAGCAATGAGGCGATGGAGGAAGTCCTTCAGGCGATGCGCGACGAGGACATTGCCGAGCGCGATCTGCAGACCTCGGGGTTCGGCATCAACCCGCAATATGTCTATCCGAATGGCGAGAACGAGGTGCGCGAGCCGCGTATTACCGGCTATGAGGTCTCCAACACGCTGACGGTGCGCTTGCGTGATCTCGAAAAGCTCGGGGCGCTTCTCGATGCATCGGTCTCGCTCGGGGTGAACCAGGGCGGCAACATCGTCTTCACCAATAACGATCCCGCGCAAACGCTGGCCGAAGCGCGGGAAGACGCGGTCGGGGATGCACGGGCACGCGCCGAGACACTTGCTGACGCCGCCGGGGTGTCGCTCGGACGCATCCTTCGCATCGATGAGAGCACGCAGGCCCCGCCGCCCATGCCGATGGCGCGGGCCGAGATGGCGAAAAGCTTTGCCGCCGATGCCAGCGTGCCGGTGGCGAGCGGCGAAAATCTCTACCACGTCACCGTCACGATGACCTTCGAGATCGACGAAGACGCGGAATAGTGCGAAACGCAGAAAGCCCCGCCGAGGTGACGTGGCGGGGCTTTCCACAGGCGGGGCCGATCGGCGTCCCTGGCTGATTAACGGGAAGCGATGATCGGGCAGCCGCGCTGATTTGCGAACACCAGGCGAACGGGGTGGCCGCGGCTGAATCCCTTGACAGCAACGCGGCGCGGCGCGTTGCGCACGACGTGGGCGCGATGCACGCCCATGCGGCTTGCCTTGTGAACAGCCTGACGCGGATCGCAGTAGTTGCGGGCATAGCGCGGCGGGGCGTGGCGGTGGCGCACGATGGGCGCATTGCCAAAGCGGAATTCGAAGCTGGCCTGCGCAGCCGCGGGCTGGCTGGTTGCGGCGGTTGTCGCCACTGCGCCGATGCCGCCGAGGGCCAGCATTGCACTCAGGGCAGCGGTCTTGATGATCTTTGCAAACATGTCTTCTCTCCACCAGACAAACAGGGCTTATCAATCTGAAACGCGATCACCGTCCCGAGCGATCTGTTTTCGAGATTAGGTCCTGATGCCTGAACGGAGATGGAACCGGCCGTTCATGGCCCGTTCATCCGCAAGGTGTGCAAGAAATCAGTCTTCGCCGAGCGCAGCGTGAAAGCGGTCCTGATCGAGATATCGGGAAAGCCGGGAAATCCGCCCGCCTTCCATTTCAGCGACGAGCACGGCGGGAACGGAATAGGATTGTCCCTCGGCAGGCCCGAACTGCGGCAGCGACATATCATAGATGCCACGCAGCGTGACTTCGGCGGCGACCCGGCTGCCATCGTCCGATGCCAGGAACAGGCGGTCGCCATGCCGTTCCTTGAGCGCCGTCGCCCGCTCGATCAAGGTGTCGCGAACGGCGCTTGCTCCGATGATCCGGTCACCGAAGCCCGGATCATAGGCCACCTCGGCGGATAGCAGCGAAGCAATGGCCGTTCCGTCCTGTCGGTCGAGCGCGTCAAGAAACGAATCGATAGGCGATGTGTGGTCGCTCATGGAGGCATCCTCAGGGTGTGATGGATCAGCAGACGACGGCAACACCTGTTGCAGGGTCAACGCAGAGGGCCGTACTCGACCGGTCGGTCGTCGCCCGTGCGCCACCGGGGCCGATCTCTGCGCGGCCGGTCCGGCTGTCGATCTCCACACGGCCGTTGGAGGCGCTGGCGGACGCGACGCCGCCTGTGACATATCCGCTGGCACATCCGCTCGCCGTAACGGCGATGAAGAGAAGGGCGATCGATTTCATGAAAGGGGTGGCGGGGCTGTCGGTCATGCTTTTGTGCATCGTTTCATCCCATTGCCTTGGAAATTCTCAATAAAGTCGCCCGGCATAAGCCGGGCGAAGTCGTTTCCGCGCGTTCTTGTTGTTACTCGGGATCACGGCGCGGACCGTACCCTCTATCTGGAATTACTGTGCCGGTGCGGGCTCCGCGTCGGCAGGGGCTTCCGTCGCCGGGGCGGCGTCGTCGGCAGGAGCGGCGTCATCGGCAGGCGCCGGAGCCTCTTCGGCCGGCGCGGCATCCGGCGCGGGCGCTGCATCGCCGCCACTGTCGGCAGGAGCCGTCACGTCGACATCAACGCCAGCTCCGCCTTCTCCGCCACCGCTGTTCATATAGAAGAACGCGGCTATGGCGACGACAACCACGAGCAGGCCCGCGATGAACCAGCCGGAACCGCCGCCGCTGCTGCCGGTGTTGTTGGTCACGACGGTTTCGCGCGTATGGGTGTGAACCGGGTCCACCGGGCGGGGCGGGGTGCTGGGGTCGTTGGGATCTCTGTGGTCAGCCATCGCGGCCTCCTTGTTGCGTTGATCGGCAGATGAACGCGGAGCGCGCAGTAACGTTCCCGTGAAGGTCAAGAGCCTGCTAAATGAGCATGTTTCGAAGCGACGGGCTCAGTCCGACAGCGAAAGGATGACCTGACGGCTGTGTGGTCGGCTGCGGTGCTCGAAAAGGTAGATTCCTTGCCACCTGCCGAGGAGCAGCCTGCCTGCTTCGATCGGAATGGTCAGCGCCGTTTGTGTCAATGCCGCCTTGATGTGCGCCGGCATGTCATCGGGGCCTTCGGTCGTATGTGTGATCCAGGCCATGCCTTCAGGAACCAGTCGGGTGAAGAAGGTCTGAAGGTCGCGGCGAACGTCCGGATCGGCGTTTTCCTGGATGAGCAGCGAGGCGGAGGTGTGACGGAGGAAGAGATGCACAAGCCCGCTGCTGTCCCGACCGTCCGCGACGAAGCGTGCGACATCGTCGGTTACCTCATAGAGGCCCCCACCATTTGTCTCGATCTCGATCGTCGTGCGCTGCATGGCCATCCTCCACACCGAATGAAAAAGCCCGGCACGAGGCCGGGCTTTGTTTGAATGATGGTCGCATCAGCTGTCGAGGAAGCTCCGCAGCTTGCGCGAGCGGCTCGGATGCTTGAGCTTGCGCAGCGCCTTCGCTTCGATCTGGCGGATGCGTTCGCGGGTGACAGAGAACTGCTGGCCGACTTCCTCCAGCGTGTGGTCGGTGTTCATGCCGATGCCGAAGCGCATTCTGAGAACACGTTCTTCACGCGGCGTCAGCGAGGCGAGCACGCGGGTCGTGGTTTCGCGCAGATTTGCCTGGATCGCCGCATCGATCGGGAGGACCGCGTTCTTGTCCTCGATGAAATCGCCGAGATGGCTGTCCTCTTCGTCGCCGACCGGCGTTTCAAGGCTGATCGGCTCCTTGGCGATCTTGAGCACCTTGCGGACCTTTTCCAGCGGCATGGCCAGTTTCTCGGCCAGCTCCTCCGGCGTCGGCTCGCGGCCGATCTCGTGCAGCATCTGGCGCGAGGTCCGCACTATCTTGTTGATCGTCTCGATCATGTGCACCGGAATGCGGATCGTGCGGGCCTGGTCGGCGATCGAGCGGGTGATCGCTTGCCTGATCCACCAGGTCGCGTAGGTCGAGAACTTGTAGCCGCGACGATACTCGAACTTGTCGACCGCCTTCATGAGGCCGATGTTGCCTTCCTGAATCAGATCAAGGAACTGCAGGCCTCTGTTCGTGTATTTCTTCGCGATGGAAATGACGAGGCGCAAGTTGGCCTCGACCATCTCCTTCTTGGCAATGCGGGCTTCGCGCTCGCCCTTCTGCACCATGTTGACGATGCGGCGGAACTCGGTGATCGAAATGCCCGTCTCGGTGGCCAGGTTCTGGATTTCCCCGCGCAGGTCGCGGATCGCCCCGCTTTCGCTCTTGGCGAATTCCTTCCAGCCCTTTGCGGAGAGGTTGCAGATCGATTTCATCCAGTTGGGGTCGAGCTCGGCGCCGCGGTACTGCTCGAGAAAGGAATCGCGCTTCACACCGTAGGACTCGGCAAGGCGCAACAGCCGGCCCTCATTCTGCATGAGGCGCTTGTTGATGTCGTAGAGCTGCTCGACGAGGCTGTCGATGCGGTTCTGGTTCAGCGCCAGCGACTTGACCGCGGTGATCAGTTCGTCCTTCAGCTTCTTGTAGCTGCGCTCCTGGGAGGGCGACAGCGTGCCGGTCGCCGCCAGCCGCGCCTCGACCTGCTGGTCCTGAAGTTTGCGCAGCTTCTTGTAGGTGTCGGCGATGAGGTCGAATGTCTCCATCACCTGCGGCCGCAGTTCGGCCTCCATCGCTGCGAGCGACAGGTTGGATTCGTCGTCGTCGTCCTCGTCATCCTCGATCGAGGTGCCTTCGCCGCCGACATTGGTGACGTCGTCGCTCGAGGCGCGTTCCCGGCGGGCCTTTTCCTTCTCTTCGGCGGCCTTGCGGTCGGCTTCGATCTTCTCGGCGGACTGGAACTGCGGCGCCGCCTTGGCCTCCGGGCCCGAATAGGTCGTTTCGAGGTCGATGATCTCGCGCAGCAGCGTCGAACCTTCGTTCAGCTCATCGCGCCAGATGATGATGGCCTGGAAGGTGAGGGGGCTCTCGCAAAGCCCGGCGATCATCGTCTCGCGGCCGGCCTCGATGCGCTTGGCGATGGCAATCTCGCCCTCGCGCGACAGGAGTTCCACCGAACCCATTTCGCGCAGATACATGCGCACCGGATCATCGGTCCGGTCCGTCGGTTCCTTTTTCTTCGCAGTGGTGACAGCCGTTCCGGCGCTCGTCGTCAGCTCGTTGCTCTCGCTTTCGTCGTCGCTGGAATCGTCCTTCTGTTCTTCCTGCTCCTCTTCATCCTCAACGACATTGATCCCCATGTCGGAAAGCATGGACATCGTATCTTCGATCTGCTCGGAGGTGACTTCCTCCGAAGGGAGGACGGAATTGAGCTCGTCCATCGTGACGTAGCCGCGTTTTTTCGCGGCCTTGATCATTTTCTTGACGGCATCGTCGGACAGATCGAGCAAGGGACCATCGCCCGAGCCTTCGCGCTCGACTTCCGCCTCGTCGTTTTCCTTAACCTTCGTTGCCATATGTCCTGATCACTTTCCCTGACGCCTGGATTTAGCGGTCTTCCGCGCCTGTCGTTCGTTCAGTCGCGCTCGGCCCGCAAATCAGCTTTGCGGCGGTTTAACGGTCCATCGTTTTCCAAGTGGTTGCGGCCTGCCGTGCCCGCGGGCAGACGGCCTTGATCGGCAAGCGTGACTGGTGACACGTCGCTGTAATATGATTTGCCTGGACCTCAAATGATGCCATCAGCAATGGTGATTCCCACAAATTCTACCGACGTCAAGGCTGGCACGGAAAAAACCGCGCCTTCAACGCAAATCACGAGCAAAACGAGTTGAGCCGCTTGCCGGCTCATTCTTCGGGCCACCGGTCGGCCCGGACCCTGGCCGACCGTCCAAGGATCACATTTAGGTTTCGAACGTCGTTCTGCAAGGCGCGGGATACCGCTTTCCCGCTCCCGTGGCAACTCGTGGCCCCGCGGCATCATGCGCGCGCCGGTCCCTTGATCCGGCCGGAGAGGACCCCGAACCCGTCGATGATCGCGTGTTGCTGCTCGAGCCGGGTGATTTCGTCCTGAACCTGCTGCAAGCGCAGCATCAGAGCCGAAATCGATCCACCGTCGCCGTCTTCGGTCGCATCGGCCACCTCGCGCTCGATCTCCAGTCGCTGCCATCGAAGGGCCCGGGTGCGCTTGTGCAAAGACAGCGCCTGGAAATACCCCTCGCTCGCGTCCTCACGAACAGCTTCGGCCGTCGCCGTCCATATTCGGGCATTGCGAATCTGCCGTTCCAGGGCTTCGACAAGTGGTGCGAACCCGGCCTGTGACAGCGATTCCAGCATCGTTTCCCGGTTCATGGCACTGCCGTCGGACGACGCGCCGAGCACTGCTGCCCAAAGGCGCGTCAATTCTCGGTTGTCGAATTCGATTGCGGCGATTTCGTCGAATTCCTCGACGATCAGTTCCGGATGATTGACGACGGTGAGCGCCAGCACGCTCTCGCGCAGAGCGGGCAGATCGGAAATGCCGCGCACGAGCGCCGACCGTGTCAGTCGATCGGACGCGGTGAACCGCTCCGATGCCGGGCCGAATGCGTTTTGCTGTGCACGCTTTCCACCGAAGCGCTGCTGGCCGTTGCGGTTGGCGGGCCGGTTGCCATAGGCCGTGGTAGCAGGGCGGAAGAAGGCCTGCATGCGTTCGCGCATATCCTGGGCGTAGTGGAACCGGACGCTCTCATCGCCGATCGCCGAAGTGATGCTCTTCAGGCGCGCCTCCAGTTCTGCGCGCCGCTCGGGCGTATCGAAGGTTCCGGCGCTGCTTTCGCGCTGCCAGATCATGTCGGCCAGCGGCCGGGCATTGGCGAGGATCTGGTCAAACGGCGCGCGTCCGTCATGGCGCACGAGGTCGTCGGGGTCCTTGCCCTCCGGCAGCAGAGCGAATCGAACGGAGCGACCGGGCTTGAGGGCAGGCAGTGCGAGATCTGCGGCCCGGTTGGCCGCTCGCCTGCCAGCTTCGTCGCCGTCGAAACTCAGCACCGGCATCGGCGTCATGCGCCACAGCAGTTCAAGCTGCATCTCGGTCAGCGCGGTGCCGAGCGGCGCAACGGCATTCTCGATGCCGGCCTGATACAGCGCAATGACGTCCATATAGCCTTCGACCGCGACCACGGTGCCAGCTCCGTCGGCGCCCTGCGCGGCGCGGCGGGCGCGGGTGAAATTGTAAAGGACGTTGCTCTTGTGAAAGAGTTCGGTTTCGTTGGAATTGAGGTATTTGGCGGGTGCGTCCGGCGCCATTGCGCGACCGCCGAAGGCGATCAACTTCTCGCGCGACGACAGGATCGGGAACATGATGCGGTCGCGAAAGCGGTCGTAGGATACGGGAATGTCCGGGCCGTGAACGAGCAGGCCGCAGGCTTCCATCTGAGCCCGCTCCACGCCTTTCGAGGCCAGATATTCCTTGAGGCCGTTGCGGGCAGCCGGCGCATAGCCGAGGCGGAAGGTTTGAATCGTGCGGCCCGTGAGCCCGCGTTCTCTGAGATAAGCGCGCGCGGGGGCGCCCTCGCTGCGCTGAAGGCAATCTTCAAAATACGCCGTTGCCAATTCCATGACGTCGGTGAGGGTCGCCTGCTGGCGCTCGTGGCGCTCGGCCTGGGGATCGGGCGCCGGCATTGCCACACCGGCCAGATCGGCGACACGCTCCACGGCCTCGGGAAAGGAAAGACCCTCCAATTCCGTCAGAAATCGGAAATGGTCGCCGGAAACGCCGCATCCGAAGCAGTGGTAGCGGCCCTTGCGATCCTCGCAATGAAAACTCGGTGTCTTCTCGCCATGGAACGGACAGCAGGCCCACCAGTCCCCACGCCCGGCATTGGTCTTGCGCTTGTCCCACGATACGCGCGTGCCGATGACTTCGGAGATCGGCACGCGATCGCGGAGTTCGTCCAGGAAGTTGGGGGAAAAGCGCATTGTCGGTGTCTCTCGTCACCCGTTCTTACCACGGTCGCCACGCCGAGCGCACGGAAACACCTGCCGCTATGCCCGATGTTCACAGCACCGACGAAAAAAGGGCGACCCGCAAGGGGCGCCCTTATCGGTCGTTAGAGGCGGCGCAGTTACCGCAACATGCCTTTGACCTTGCCCGATGCCTTGGAAAAATCCATCTGACCGGCATAGCGTTCCTTCAGCATGTTCATGCATTTGCCCATGTCGCGCAGGCCATGGGCGCCTGTTTCGGCCACCACCGACGCGCACACCTGATCGACTTCGGCCTCGGACATCTGCGCCGGCAGGAATTGCTGAATAACGGTGATTTCCTCGCGCTCCTGCTCCGCAAGCTCGAGGCGACCCGCTTCCTCATAGATACGCGCTGATTCCTCGCGCTGCTTGATCATCTTGGCCAGGATCGCGTTGATATCGTCGTCGCCGACCGGATCCTTGCCGGCGCTGCGGTTGGCGATATCGCGATCCTTGATCGCAGCCTGAATGAGCCGCACGGTGGAAACCTTGCGGCTGTCGCGGGATTTGAGGGCATCCTTCAACGATTGTGCGAGTTTCTCGCGCATCGCATCTTACTCCTGGTTCGAGACCAGCACCCTTGCCCCGCATGCTCGATGCAGAATCTGGCAAAGGTGCAAAGCTTTGTTTTGTTTGTGTTTTTAATTCGTGTCTATTAAGCCGAACTCATTGACCGGGCCGGGCCGATTGACTATTTTCCGGCTCGAACAGCCCGCACAGCCTACATCAATCAGGCCGCCTTTTGAAAGGTCGGCGTTCGGCAGCGCGCGGTCGACGACATTAAATGGCGTGTTCGGCCCCTGCATTCAAGTGGGCCCCGGCCAAGGGAAGACCTTGATGAACGACAGCAATACTCCAACACCCCCCCCCTGGACCACCGACAAGCCGACCGCCGTGATCGTGCTGGCTGACGGAACGGTCATCGAAGGAAAAGGTCTCGGCGCCGTCGGCGACGTGGTGGCCGAGATCTGCTTCAACACGGCGCTCACCGGCTACCAGGAAATCCTGACCGACCCGTCCTATCTCGGGCAGATCGTCACCTTCACCTTCCCCCACATCGGCAACATCGGTGCCAATGACGAGGATATCGAGGATCTGACACCGGCGTCGCGGCACGGTGCGGTCGGCGCGATTTTCAAGGCGGACATCACGCAACCGTCCAACTATCGTTCAGCAACGCATCTCGACCAGTGGCTGAAGGGCCGGGGGATCATCGCGCTGAGCGGCATAGATACACGGGCGCTGACCGCATGGATCCGGGAGAACGGCGCTCCCAACGCCGTGATCGCGCACGATCCGGGCGGTGTTTTCGACATCGAGGCGCTCAAGGCGAAGGCCAAGGCATGGCCGGGTCTGGTCGATCTCGATCTCGCAAAAGAGGCAAGTTCCGGCCAGTCTTCGCAGTGGACCGAAAAACCCTGGGTCTGGAACCAGGGATACGCTGCCTCCGGTGACGCGCCCGCCTACCACATCGTCGCGATCGATTTCGGCGTGAAGCGGAACATCCTGCGGCTCTTTTCAGGTCTCGGTGCCAAGGTTACCGTCGTGCCGGCGAATACCAGCGCGGACGATATTCTCGCCCTTCAGCCTGATGGCATATTCCTCTCCAACGGCCCGGGAGATCCGGCTGCGACGGGACGCTACGCGGTTTCGGTTCTGAAGACCTTGATGGAAACGGACATTCCGATCTTCGGCATTTGTCTCGGCCACCAGATCCTCGCGCTGGCACTCGGTGGACGCACCACGAAGATGCATCAGGGTCATCATGGCGCGAACCATCCGGTGAAGGATCACACAACCGGCAAGGTCGAGATCGTTTCGATGAACCATGGTTTTGCCGTCGATGCGTCGTCGCTGCCGGATGGCGTCGAAGAAACGCATGTCTCGCTGTTCGACGGATCGAATTGCGGACTTGCGGTGAAGGGGCGACCGGTCTTCTCCGTTCAGCACCACCCTGAGGCTTCGCCGGGCCCGCAGGACAGCCACTATCTTTTCCGTCGTTTCATGAACCTGGTACGGGCGCGCAAGGGCGAAGAGGCGCTCGCCGAGCGCGCCTGATCGGCGATCAGAGAAGCCGGCCGAGTTCGCGGCGCAGATCGTCCGCGTTCTCAAGCGTGTTCTCGACCTCTTCGTGCGTCCGGCACCAGATGGGCAGCGCCTCGGCCAGAAGCGCGCGACCCGAAGCGGTCAGGTTCAGCCGGCGCGCACGCTTGTCGGATGGGTCGGGCGCGATCTGGAGCAGGCCGCGGCGCTCCAGCGGCTTGAGGCTCGCCGTCAGCGTCGTGCGGTCCATGGCGAGCAGTTCGGCCACGCTGCCGATCGTCGGCGGTTCAGGCCGGTTCAGCGCCATCAGGATCGAGAACTGACCGTTTGTCAGGTCAAGCGGGCGGAACGCCTCATCGAAAAGACGCGCCAGACGGCGGGCCGCGCGTTGGGTGTGAAGGCAAAGGCACGCGTCGCGCACCATCATCGTCGCCGAATACGGCGTGGCTTCGGACTTTGACATCGAACCATAATGTTGATATCAACTCATTTTGTCCAGCTGTGGTAAGGGCGCTGCGCGGTGATGTCGCATGCGCCGGCCTGAGGGAGAGAGTGTCACGATGGCCAAGGTTCTCGTTCTGCTCGGCACCAAGAAGGGTGCATTCATTCTTCAAGCCGATGAGAACCGTTCGAACTGGCGCCTCAGTGGGCCGCATTGCGATACCTGGCCGATACAGCACGTCATCGGCGACGAGGAAACCGGCGTCATCTATGGCGGCGGCGGCAATGAATGGTTCGGTCCCGCCGTCTGGCGATCAGAGGACACCGGATCAAGCTGGCGTCACTCGAGCCAGGGTCTCGCCTATCCCGAGGGCAAGGATCCGGTGAAATCGGTCTGGAGCCTCGCCCGCGGCCAAGACGCGCTCTATGCCGGCGTGGAGCCCGCAGGTCTCTTCAAAAGCACCGATGACGGTCAGACATGGGAGCACATCGATGGTTTGCAGAACCATCCAACGCGGGAGCGCTGGATGCCGGGCGGAGCGGGCCTCATACTCCATTCTCTGCTCATTGACCGGAAGGACGAAAGTGCGATCTGGGTCGGGATCTCCGCGGCGGGCGTTTTCCATTCCTCAGACGGCGGAAAGAGCTGGGACGCGCGCAATCGCGGCACGCGGGCCGATTTCCTGCCGGAAGACCAGCGCTACCCCGAATTCGGTCAATGCGTGCACAGCCTTGTCATGGCGGGCGACGGGTCGGGACGTCTTTATCAGCAGAACCATTGCGGGATGTATCGGAGTGACGATGGCGGCCTGAAATGGGAAAGCATAGAGGATGGCCTGCCTTCCAGTTTCGGGTTTCCGGCAGCGAGTCATCCGCGCGACGGGGAGACGCTGTACCTGATACCGCTCAACGGCGATTCGGCCGGTCGCTACATGCCGGATGGCAAAGCCGCGGTCTGGCGCACGCGCGACGGCGGCCAAAGCTGGCAGGATTTGCGCGCGGGTCTCCCGCAAGACAACGTCTTCTTCAACGTGTTGCGTCAGGCAATGGCGACCGATCGCATGGATCCCGCCGGCGTCTATTTCGGCACCGCATCGGGGGCGCTCTATGCCAGCGCAGACGAGGGTGACAGCTGGACGCTCATCGCCGAGCATCTGCCATCCATCCTTTCCGTCGAGACGATGGTCGTGAACGATTGAAGGCCGCCCGATGCCTCAGGAACGTTTGGCCCCTGAACAGAGTGTGACCGTCAAGTTGCCGGCGGTGCTCGTCGACCTCTTCCCCGGCTCGGAACGGGTCGTGTGCGTTGAAGCAACGACAGTCGGCGAGATGATCGATGCGCTCGACCGTCGATGGCCGGGGATGGCTGACCGGATCCGGGATTCACGGCCTGCGGTGCGCAAGCACATAAACATCTTCGTGGAAGGCGCGCGAAGCAGCCTTTCAACGCCGCTTCGCGCGGGCAGCACTGTCTTCGTCATCACCGCCATCAGCGGCGGCTGAGACATGCCATCAGACGTGCAGGCGAATCCGTTCGTAGTGCAATTCGGCCATCTCGCGCTCGACTTCCGTCAGGAACGCGCCGACAGCTTCATCCTGCTCGTCTTCACTGAGGCCGAGCGCCGCGAGCTCGGCGAACTTTTCCTGAGCAAGCGTGTGACGGTACCTGTTGGCTGCGGCAGCAGTGCGGCTTCTCAACAGCTTGGCCGCGGCGACACGGACCGCGCCCGACCGACGATGGAGTGGAAAGACGACCACCTGTCCTGATGCATCCGCAACCGCATTCAAATTACTCATGATATGTACCGCCCGCTTTTCATTCGCCATGAGCCGGTTCTCGACCGGCATCATGCACCCCACGCTCAATCGCGAATCGTTTCCGATCCATAAAGACGACAGTGATGGCACGAGGTTTACGGTTGGTTAGCGCTGGGCGCGCGCGATGAAATCGGGATTGACGAAGTGCTTGGCGCAATTGCCGTAACGCAGCGGCTCGCCATTGATTGTCTTCGTTGATCCGCCGGCCGCGCGAAGCACCGCATCGCCCGCCGCCGTGTCCCATTCCATGGTTCTGCCAAAACGCGGATAAACGTCGGCAAGGCCCTTTGCCATCATGCAGAATTTGAGCGAGGAGCCGACCGACAGGCAATCGGTTATGCCCTCGGCCGCGAGATAATCATCCGTTTCGCGGGTCCGGTGCGAGCGGCTGGCTAGGGCAACGACCTTGCTGGACGACGGCTTCACCTTGATCGGGTGCCGCTCGCCCGGGTTCGTCTCGTCAATGAAGCAGGCGCCGTTCGCCGAGCCGAGATAGGTTTCGCCTCTCGCCGGGGCATGCACCACGCCGGCGACCGGCACGCCATCGTCGATCAGCGCGATGTTGACCGTGTAGTCGCTGTGCCCGGCAACGAATTCGCGGGTGCCATCGAGCGGATCAACAAGAAAGAAATGCGCCTCGGTCAGCGTCGGTGTCCGGCCGGCGGCAACGGACTCCTCGGCGACCACCGGGATTTGCGGGAAGGCCTCGGCCAGCCGGGCAAGAATGATCTGCTCGGCCGCGAGGTCGGCCTCGGTCACCGGCGAGCCGTCCTGTTTCTCGTCGGCTCCGGTGGTGCGCGCGGCAATCTGGAGGATGATGCGACCGGCCTCGCGCGCAATCGCCTCCAGCGTATCGATCAAGGCGGGCGGGACGCTTTTCGGTTGCATCGGATCCGTTCCTTCGGTGTCGCCCGCACTACCCGCACAGACCGTGTGCTGCAAGCGATAATGACGAGCACGGTCTCGTCGCGACAAGGGGCGTGGCAGGGCCAATCCCCGGAATCGCCATCTCCCGCCTTGAATCGTCGCAAGCTTCCGCAACATAATGACGTTCAACGCGTTTCGAGAGGCGCAAATTTCCCGCATCAGGAGGCCAGCATGATCCGCCTTTCCCTCAAAGCCCTGACCTTCGCTGCGACGACGGCGTGGTTCGTTTCGACAGCGCACGCGCAAGTCGTCGTTTCTTCAAAGATCGACACGGAGGGCGGCGTTCTGGGCAGCATGATCCTGCAGATGCTCGAAGCCAACGACATCCCCACGGAAAACCGCTTGCAGCTGGGCGGCACCCCTGTGGTGCGCGAGGCGATCACGGCGGGTGAGATCGACATCTATCCCGAATACACGGGCAATGCCGCGTTCTTCTTCGAACGGGCAGACGATGATGTGTGGCGCGATGCGCAGGCCGGTTACGAAGAGGCCAAGAAACTCGACTACGAGGCGAACCAGATCGTATGGCTGACGCCGGCGCCTGCCAACAATACCTGGGCAATCGCCGTGCGCGAGGACGTGGCCTCTGAAGGCGGACTTCAGACGATGAGCGATTTTGCCGAGTGGGCGAATGGCGACGGCAATGTCGTGCTTGCCGCGTCGGCGGAGTTCGTCAATTCCGAAGCAGGGCTTCCGTCTTTCCAGGAAACCTACGGGTTTGAACTGACGTCGGAACAGTTGATCACGCTTTCGGGCGGCGATACGGCGGCGACGATCCAGGCGGCGGCGCGCGAGACGAACGGCGCCAATGCGGCCATGGTCTACGGCACTGATGGCGGCATCGCGCCGTCGGGGTTGGTCGTCATGGAAGACGATGAGAGCGTCCAGCCGGTCTACAACCCGGCACCGATCGTGCGCGAAGAGACGCTGGAAGAATACCCGGCCATTGCCGATATTCTCGAGCCGGTCTTCACGTCGCTGTCGCTGGAAACACTGCAGGAGCTCAACGGCCGTGTTCAGGTGGGCGGCGAACCGGCCGATGCTGTGGCGCAGGATTACCTGACGGAAAACGGCTTTCTGGAATAGCGTTCGCCTCCTGTTGTCGGCGCGCTGCCGGCGAAAGGCGATCCAGGGCGCGTTGGATGGATGAAGCCTGACGGCGGAAGGATTGACAGTCGCGCCATGGATGCCAGAGCGATGATCGCTTCCCCACGGCACAAGGTGCTGCCGGCCCTCGACAAGCTCGGTGTCTTCATCGCCATCGGGCTGCTGGCGACGCTGGGCTTTGCGCCTCTCATGGTCTTCAGGGCAAACCGCATCGTTCTCGGCGAAACGGTTGATATTGCACAAGCCATGCCGCCCGGGCCGATGGTGGTTCTGCTTGCTTCGATCGGCGTGGCTGGCGTGGCGGCGCTCTTGAAGACCTCGGCCATGATGCGTCTGATTGCCAGTCTTGCAGCGATCGCGGTTCTCGCCTGGGTCGTGGGTGTGTCCGCGTCGTTTCTCGTCGAAGGCGCCGACGCGGTCGCCCGGGCGTCCCCTGCCTCCGGCTTCTGGTTGCTCTTCGGCATTTTCGCGTTGATGGCGACCGACGCGCTGACCCGCATGGATCCGAAGCCATCCTTGCGGATCGGCCTCGTCCTGCTGGCCGGGCTGGCACTCGCCGCCTTTCTTGCGAGCGGCATCTGGGACGATCTTTCGGTGATGCGCGAATACGAGAACCGCGCGGGCAGCTTCGCCCGTGAGGCACGGCGACATCTGTTTCTCGCCTTCGGGTCGCTTTTCATGGCGGCGCTGGCCGGTATTCCGCTAGGAATCCTCTGCCATCAGGTTCGCGCGGTTCGCGGGCCCGTGCTGAGCGTTCTGAACATCATGCAGACGGTGCCATCGATCGCACTGTTCGGCCTTCTGATCGCGCCGCTCTCCTGGCTGTCGACGGAACTGCCGATCCTGCGCGCTATCGGCGTCAGTGGCATCGGCGCGGCGCCGGCCTTCATCGCCCTTTTCTTCTATTCGTTGCTGCCGGTGGTGGCGAACACGGTCACGGGCCTTGCTGGCATCCCGGCAAATGTGAGCGAGGCAGCGACGGGCATGGGCATGACGGAGCGCCAGCGCCTGTTTTCCGTGAAGCTGCCACTGGCGTTCCCCGTCATACTGACCGGGATACGCATCGTGCTCGTCCAGAACATCGGACTGGCCACGATCGCCGCGCTGATCGGCGGCGGCGGGTTTGGCGTCTTCGTGTTTCAAGGTGTCGGTCAGACCGCGATGGATCTCGTCCTGCTCGGCGCGTTGCCGACCGTCACGCTGGCCTTCGCGGCCGCCGTCATCATGGACGCGCTGGTGGACATCATGCGTCCGTCCGGTGTGCAGAAGGGGTCTCAATGATCGACATCGAACACATCACCAAGCGCTACGGCGAGGAGGCGGTCGTCGATGACGTCTCCATGACGGTGGAGCGCGGCAAGGTCGCCGTCATCGTCGGCACATCGGGGTCGGGAAAGACGACGCTCCTGAGAATGGTGAACCGGCTGGTCGAACCCAGCGAGGGGCGCATTCTCATCGACGGCAAGGACACGCACGAGATACCCGGCCATCTTCTTCGCCGTCAGATTGGATATGCGATCCAGGGGCATGGACTGTTTCCCCATCGCACGGTCGCTGAGAACATCGCTACCGTGCCCAAGCTGGCGGGCTGGGAAAAGCGGCGCATCGACGATCGTGTCGACGAGCTGATGACGCTTTTCCAACTGGAGCCGTCACAGTATCGCGATCGCCACCCCGGCGAGCTCTCCGGCGGCCAGCAGCAGCGCGTCGGCGTTGCCCGAGCGCTTGCCGCGGAGCCGGACGTTCTCCTCATGGACGAGCCATTCGGCGCTCTCGATCCCATCATCCGGGCCAAGGCCCAGGACGACCTGCTCGAAATCCAGCGCAGGTTCGAGACGACCGTGCTGCTCGTCACGCACGACATGGACGAGGCGATGCGACTCGGCGATCAGATTGCCGTCATGGCAGAAGGCAAGATCGTTCAGTATGCTGATCCGGCGACGCTGCTCGTGAAGCCCGCGAGCGAGTTCGTCGACAATCTGGTCGGTACTGCCGACCGGCCCTTCAGGCTCTTGTCGCTGCGCAAGGTGGGCGACATCGTCGAGCCCGGTAGCTCCGAGGGCGAGCCGGTGCAGCCGGCCACGTCGCTGCGCGAGGCCTATGCCAACATGTTGTGGCAGGGCAGGGATACCCTTCCGGTCGTCGATGACCAGGGCAACGCGCTGGGGCGGGTCCGCATGGACGCGATTTCGCCATGGGCGGCTCGTCCGGCATGACAATCACGACGGCAAGGCTCCTGCGCGCGGTGACACTCGTCGTGCTCCTCATCTTTCTTTTCCGGCCGGAGACATTCGAGCCTATGCTTGCCCTGCTGGTCGCGAACAACGCACCGGCGATCTACAATCAAGGCAGCCTTCTGTCGCTGACGATCAGTCATCTGGCGATCGCGATCGCCGCGACGGCGGCCGCGGCGCTTATCTCGGTGGGCTTTGCCATTCTGGTCACGCGTGATTTTGGCCGTGAGTTCCTGCCATTGTCGCGCAGTGTCGCCAATATCGGCCAGACGTTCCCGCCCGTTGCGGTCCTGGCGCTTGCGGTTCCGATCGTCGGGTTCGGCACCAAGCCGACGCTGATCGCCCTCTTTCTCTATGCGCTGCTTCCGATCTTCGAGAATGCGCTGACAGGGCTGACGGGGCTTGCACCGACCGTGCGGGAAGCCGCGCGCGGTGTCGGCATGACAGGCTTCCAGCGTCTGCTGCGCGTGGAGCTTCCGCTGGCCTTTCCCGTCATCTTGACCGGCATCCGTCTTGCTTTCGTGATTTCGCTCGGTACGGCGACAATCGGGTCCACCGTGGCTGCACCGACACTCGGGGAGGTGATCATCGCAGGGCTCTTGTCCAGCAATACGGCCTTCGTTCTGCAAGGCGGGATCATCGTGGCGGCACTGGCCGTTCTGTCCTATGACGGGCTCACCGCCCTGGAGCGGCTGACAGCACGACGCACCGGCCGGGTTGCGACCGCCGTTTGACGACGGACCAGCGCGAATTGGAGTTTTATGGCCTACGCACCGCATTATGATCCATCGGTTCGCCATTCGACGCTTGGCGAGGGATTTTTCGACGTCGTCGAGCCGGCGGACTTTCCTCGCCACACGATCCGCTACCGCAACGACCGCGCGGCTGGCCCGGTTGGTCTCGCGACGTTGTCCGATGCTGAATGGATAGAGCACTTCGCTCGCTTCACGCCTTTGGAGGGGTCGCTGGCACAGCCACTGGCACTGCGCTATCACGGCCACCAGTTCCGCCAATACAATCCCGATCTCGGAGACGGGCGCGGATTTCTGTTCGCGCAGCTGCACGACGACACCGGCCGCTTGCTGGACCTCGGCACGAAAGGTTCCGGACAAACGCCGTGGTCGCGCCAGGGCGATGGCCGGCTGACGCTCAAGGGTGGTGTGCGTGAGGTCCTGGCCACCGAGATGCTCGAGGCACTCGGGGTCAACACGTCCCGATCCTTCAGCCTGATCGAGACCGGCGAGGCGTTGATGCGCGGTGATGAGCCATCTCCGACGCGCTCCAGCGTGCTCGTCCGGCTCAGCCACTCTCATATCAGGATCGGAACGTTCCAGCGTCTGGCCTATCTTCAGGACAAGGAAAAGCTGGTTAAACTGCTCGACTATGCGGTTGCGACATACATGCCGGATTGCGAGCGGCCGGACCAAGCCGCAAAGGCTCTGGCATTCCTGGAAACCGTGTGCCGGCAGGTCGCACGCACCGGGGCGCAATGGATGGCGGCCGGCTTTGTTCACGGCGTGCTCAATACCGACAACATCAATATCACCGGCGAGAGCTTCGACTACGGCCCGTGGCGCTTTCTGCCGGTTCTCGATCCGAGCTTCACCGCCGCCTATTTCGACCAGACAGGGCTCTATGCCTTTGGCCGACAACCCGAAACGCTGTTCTGGAACCTTGCGCGCCTTGCCGAATGTCTGCTGCCCTTGGTCGGTCAACCGGAGCTGGAGCGCGTCCTGTCCGATTTCCCGGACATGTACCGCCGTGCCTTCGACCGGCAATTGCTCGCCCGTCTCGGGCTTGTCGCCACGGACGGGCAATGCGACCGGGATCTCGCCGAAGCATTCTGGCGCTTTCTGGCGGCAAGTGCGCTGCCATTCGAGCGTGTCTTCTTCGACTGGCATGGCGGCGAGGCGAGCGCGGCGCGTGCCGAGCGAAGCCCTCATGCCGACATCTATGCGGGCGCAGAATTTTCCGAGGTGCGGCGGCTGATGGCGCAGTTCGCGACGCGCTCGGTGCCCGACGCTGCGAGCGACTATTTCGACGGCAGTGCGCCCTGCACGATGCTGGTCGATGAAGTCGAGCGCATATGGAGTTTCATTGACGAGAACGACGACTGGACGGCATTCCACGAAAAATGTTCCCAAATCGCCGCGATGCGGAAAGCACTTGGTCTTGAAGGAGAGGCGCTGGGCTAAGACCTCGATTCACATCGTAGCCGGATCATTCTGTTAATGAACGGCTTTTCGATCATTTCGGGGAGGTCGGGCCGGTCTTCAATCTGTCACGCAAATCGACTAGGCCGGGGTTGAAACGGCGGAGATGCCCGATGCGATACGCCCTCTATTTCACCCCGCCCGCGCGACATCCGCTGACCATGGCGGCGGCGCGCTGGCTTGGGCGTGACGCTTTCTCCGGCAAGGCGATCGAGTCGCCAGCAGTGGCCGGCCTGACATCGGATGACATCTGGCATCATACCGCAGCACCGCGGCGATACGGATTTCACGCCACGATCAAGGCGCCGTTCCAACTTGCCGCCGATCGATCCGAATCAGAGCTTCTTGCCGATCTCATGCAATTCTGCGGCAGGCTCGAACCATTCGCAGTGCCACTGGCGATTAACCGCATCGGTCCCTTCTTCGCGCTCACGCCCGAGGTGCCAAGCCCGGCGCTTCAAGATCTTGCCGATGCCGTCGTCCGGCGGTTCGAGCCTTACCGCGCTGCGCTGAGCGAGGCGGATCTGGAGCGACGATCGAGCGGATCGCTGACCTGCCGGCAGTTGGAGTATCTGCAACGGTGGGGATACCCGTTTGTCTTCGACATGTTCCGCTTCCACATGACCCTGACGGGGCCGATCGCGAAGGAGGAGGCACCGCAGGTGGAGCAGGCGCTGGCCGCCTATTTCGAGCCGCTGCTGGGTGAGCCGCTTGACGTTGCGAGCCTGGCGCTTTTCATCGAGCCGGAAAGCGGTGCGCCGTTCATTGTCGATTCGCTCCATCCGATGGGGCGGGTCGATGGCCGAAAGGGGCTTGGTGCAAGGGCGAAATGATAGAGGCGATCGACATGCAAGGCGAGGCGGACGAACGCGTCTATCGAAATGCGCGGCTTGTTCTGGCCGATGAGGTGGTGGACGGGCACCTGGTTCTTCGCGGTGGGTCGATCGTGGAGATCGGCGCGGGCGCCACCAACATCGACGGTGTCGATCTTGAAGGCGATTATCTCGTTCCCGGCCTCGTCGAACTGCATACCGATCACCTTGAGGGACACTACGCGCCGCGGCCGCGCGTGCGTTGGGATCCGAAAGTGGCCCTGCTGGCCCACGACGCGCAGATCGCGGCGGCCGGCATCACCACGGTTTTCGATGCGCTGCGCGTCGGCATGGACGAGGATGCCGAACTTGGCATCGACGACATGATGCGACTTGAAGCCGCCATCTGCGAGGGTGTGGACCGTAACCGGCTGCGCGCGGAGCATTTCATCCATCTCCGCTGCGAGGTGTCCGCGCCAGACTGTCTCGATGCATTCCGCCAGTTCGAGAACCATGGCGGTGTCGGACTGGTCTCCCTGATGGATCATGCGCCGGGTCAGCGTCAGTTCCGACATATCGAAGCCTATCGTGCCTATTATCAGGGCAAGCTGAAGATGCCGGACGACGTGTTCGACCGGTTCTGCGCCAGACGCATCGCCCAATCGGAAGCAAACTCACCGGCCAATCGCAGCGCCATCGCGCGCCACTGCGCCGAGCGCGGCATCGTGCTCGCCAGCCACGACGACGCGACCGATGCTCATGTCGACGACGCGGTGAAGCAGGGCGTGCACATCGCCGAGTTTCCGACCACGCTCGAAGCGGCGAGAGGGTCGCATGAGGCAGGCATGGCGGTGTTGATGGGGGCACCCAATCTGGTGCGCGGCGGCTCCCACTCCGGCAATGTCTCTGCGCGCGAACTTGCCGAAGCCAATTTGCTCGACATTCTCTCATCGGACTACATTCCGTTCAGCCTCATCCAGGCGGCTTTCGTTCTCGGCGACGGGCTCGTTGCCTCTATCGATCTTGCCGCCGCGATCCGCATGGTGACGCTGACGCCGGCAAATCGTGTCGGCCTTACCGATCGCGGCGAACTCGCCATCGGCAAACGCGGTGATCTGGTGCGGGTCCGGCTCGATGGAAACCTGCCCGTCGTGCGCACGGTCTGGCGGCAGGGCAGGCGGGTCATTTGATGACCGATTCCCCCCGAACCCGGAGAGGAGCGTTCATCGTCATTGTCGGTGCAAGCGGTTCGGGCAAGGATACGCTGATTGATTTTGCGCGAACGCGCCTTGCCGAGGCGCCCGATGTTCTTTTCGTGCGCCGGATCGTGACGCGAAGGCCGGATGCGCAGTCGGAAGACCATATCGGCATGGATGAGACCGCATTCGACGCGGCCCGCGATCAGGGGCAATTCGCGTTCGCCTGGCAGGCCCACGGACTGAACTATGCCTTTCCGGCTGCGGTCGATCATCATCTCGAACGCGGTGGGGTCGCTGTCGCCAACGGTTCACGGGCGACATTGTCCGAACTCGATGCCCGCTATCAGGCGTTGCAGGTCGTCCACGTGACGGTCAGTCCACCTGTCCGGGCAGAAAGGCTGCGCCGACGCGGGCGCGAAAGCGAGGCCGAGATCACCGCGCGACTGGCGCGGGCGACCGGCTTCGAGATCAAGGCTCGTAGTTGCCTCACCCTGTCCAACGATGGCCCGATCGAGGAAGCCGGCGAAGCGCTTGTTTCCTGCATCCAGCGCTTTCGGATAGCCGGCGCTAACGTTTGACGAGCGCTGAGAGGATATCGGCCGGATTGACAGCCCCGACGACCTCGCCCTTCTCGATCACCGCGACCGAACTTGGATAGTTCTTCGTCATGAGGCCGATCATCTCGGTCACGGGCGTTTGGCGCTTTACAGACGCGCTAACGGTCTCGTTCGTCCCACCCTTGTCGGTGCGCATGACGTCTTCCGCGCAAAGGACGCTCAGTGGATTGAGGTGGGCGACGAACTCGGCGACATAATCGTTGGCCGGACGCAGAACGATATCTTCCGGCCGGCCGGCCTGGACGATGCGACCGCCTTCCATGATGGCGATCTTGTCACCGATCTTCACGGCTTCCTCGAGATCATGGCTGACGAACAGGATGGTGCAGCGCATCTTTTCCTGAAGCGCGATCAGTTCGTCCTGCAATTTCGTGCGTATCAGCGGGTCGAGCGCCGAGAACGGCTCGTCCATCAAGAGGATCGGCGCGCCCGTGGCGAAGGCCCGTGCAAGGCCGACACGCTGCTGCATGCCGCCCGACAGTTCCTGCACCTTTCGCCCGGCCCATTCGCGAAGGCCGACCGTTTCCAGTTGTGCGGCGACTCGATCCTTTCGCTGCGACGCCGGGACGCCTGCCAGTTCGAGGCCGAAGCCGACATTTTCCTCTACCGTGCGCCACGGCAGGAGACCAAAGTGTTGAAAGACCATCGATACGCGTTCGGTGCGCAACTGGCGCAGCGCCTTGCGGTCGGCGCGCGTCACGTCCACCATCCGGCCGTCGCCGGCATCGACCATCACGGCGCCGCGAACGACCCGGTTCAGGCCGTTGACGGCGCGCAGAAGCGTCGACTTGCCCGAGCCCGACAGGCCCATCAGCACTGCGATCTCGCCCTCCGCGACATCCAGCGAGCAATCGTGAACGCCGAGGACCTGGTCGGTGCGTTTCTGGATCTCGCCGCGCGTGAGGCCATCGTCCATCAACGGCAGCGCCGCCTTTGGATCGTCGCCGAAGACGATGGAAACATTGTCGAAACGAATGAGGGGCTGCTTGTCCATGGTCATGCGCCGCGCTCCCGGCGGAACATGCGGTCGAGGATGATCGCGACGACGACAATGACGAGGCCCGACTCGAAGCCGAGACCGGTGTTGACGGTGTTGAGCGCCCGAACGACCGGAACGCCCAGGCCGCTTGCGCCGACCAGAGCGGCGATCACCACCATGGAGAGTGAAAGCATGATCGTCTGCGTCAGGCCGGCCATGATCTGCGGCAGGGCGTAGGGCAGCTCGATCTTCCACAACATCTGGCGCGGCGTCGCTCCGAAGGCGCGTCCGGCCTCGACAAGGGCCGAGGGCGTCGATGAGATGCCGAGATGGGTCAGGCGGATGGGGGCGGGGATGACGAAGATCGCCGTCGCGATCAGCCCCGGCACCATGCCAATCCCGAAAAAGACAATAGCCGGAATCAGATAGACGAATGTCGGCAGGGTCTGCATGAGGTCAAGGATCGGACGCAATGCCGCATAGAGCTTCGGCCGGTGGGCGGACGCTATGCCGATCGGGACGCCGACGCCCATGCACAATGCGCAGGCCGAAAGAACGAGGGTCAGTGTTTCGGTGGTTTCTTCCCAGTAGCCCTGGTTGATGACAAAGAGCAGACCGACAAGCGTCAGCGCGCCCGCCTTCCATGATTTCTGGAGCCAGAAAGCAAGAAGCGAGAAGACCACCACCACGACCAGCGGGTGCGGTGTTTGCAGCACCCATAAAATGCCATCGATGATCGCTTCCATGACGGTGGCGACCATGTCGAAAAACCAGGCGGCGTTCTGCGTCAGCCATGCCACGGCATCGCTGGCGGTGGCGCCGACGGGTATCTTGTTGTCTTCAAGCCAGTCCATGTGAGTTCCCGCAGGGCTTCGGTGGGAGAGTGCTTCGACTTCACGGCCTGATCGGACCATGTGTCCAGAGCAGAGGCGCCGCCGGCACCGAATGTCCGGCGGCGCGCGTTGCCGTTATTGAATTGCAGACTGAACGGCTTCCAGACCATTGCCGCCGTCAAGCGTCTCGACGCCGTCGAGCCAGCTTTCCAGCACGTCGGGATTGTCCTTGAGCCAGGCGGTCGCCGCTTCTTCCGGCTCGGTACCGTCGTTGAGGATCGCACCCATGATCTCGTTTTCCATCTCCAGAGAGAATTCGAGATTTTCAAGCAATGCGCCAACGTTCGGGCATTCTTCGGCGTAGCCGGCCCGCGTGTTCGTCAGGACGGTCGCGCCGCCGTAGTTGGGGCCGAAGACGTCATCGCCGCCATCGAGATAGGCGATGTCGAAATTGGCGTTCATCGGGTGCGGCTCCCAGCCGAGGAAGACGATGTGGTCTTCCGCGTTAACCGCCCGGCCAACCTGCGCGAGCATGCCTTGTTCGGAGCTTTCGACGATCTCGAATTCGCTGAGGCCGAACTGATCGTTCTCGATCATGTCGAGGATCAGCCTGTTGCCGTCGTTGCCGGGCTCGATGCCGTAGATCTGGCTGTCGAGTTCTTCGGCGAATTCGGCGATGTCGTCGAAGGATTGCAGGCCGGCATCATAGGTGTATTGCGGAACGGCCAGCGTATATTTCGCGCCTTCCAGATTGGTGCGAACCGTCTCGACCGTGCCTTCGTCGGCATAGGGGCGAATGTCGGCCTCCATCGTCGGCATCCAGTTGCCGAGGAAGACGTCGATATCGCCGTTCGCCAGCGAGGTGTAGGTGACCGGGACGGACAGGACGGTGACTTCGGTCTCGTAGCCGAGCGCCTTGAGGATGACGGAAGCTGTCGCGGTGGTGGCGGTGATGTCGGTCCAGCCGACATCGGAGAACCTGACGGTTTCGCATTCTGCCTGCGCGAACGCGGGCGTTGCCAGGGTGGAGGCAAGAAGCGTCGCGCTGAGGAGTGTGTTCATTCGGCGTGTCATGTAATCTCCCTGTTTCGGTTCGTCCCATCAGCGCCGTTTGCGACGTCTGAGGGCTCAAACTATCACCGTCACGCCTCGTGAAGAAGCGCAGGATTTTTGTTGATTGACGCGTCAATCAAAATAAAATAGCCCGAGATTGCAAGTATTTTTTGGTTCTCGGGATTGCGCGATGCCCAAAATCGGCATGGAACCGATCCGTCGACAGGCTCTGATCGACGCTGCCGTCGAGGAGATCGGCGTTCGCGGCGGGCTCGACGTGACCGTCGGGCAGATCGCGCGGCGTGCCGGTGTGTCCGCGGCGCTCGCACACCACTATTTCGGCAACAAGGAGCAGATCCTCATCGCGACCATGCGCCATCTGTTGCGTGAATTCGGCAACGTGACGAAGGGGCGCCTTTCTTCCGATCAGTCGCCGCGCGAGCGGTTGTCGACGATCATATCGTCGAGCTTCGGCAGCGAGCAGTTCCGCGATGCGGCCGTCTCCGCCTGGCTCGCCTTTTACGTCGAGGCGCGCCGGTCCGATGCAGCCTTCCAGTTGCTCCAGGTCTACACCAAGCGCTTGAAGAGTAATCTGGTCTACGCCCTGCGCCCGCTCAGCGACAGGCCAACGGACATCGCCGAGACGATCGGCGCGCTGATCGACGGGCTCTATATTCGCCACGCGCTGAAGAAGGGCCGCCCGGAACCGCGCGAGGCCGTGGCACTGATCGAGGCCTACATCGATACGCAATTGACGGAGAAATCGGTTTGACGCAGCCCAACATCCTCGTGCTGATGGTGGACCAGCTGAACGGTACGCTGTTTCCGGACGGGCCGGCCCCCTGGCTGCATGCGCCGAACCTCAAGGCGCTGGCAGCCCGCTCGGCGCGTTTCGTCAACAGCTATACGGCCTCGCCGCTCTGTGCGCCCGGCCGCGCCAGCTTCATGTCCGGGCAGCTGCCGCGCCGAACCCGTGTCTATGACAATGCCGCCGAGTTCGCGTCCGATATTCCGACCTTCGCCCATCATCTGCGCCGGGCCGGCTATCAGACCGCGCTGTCGGGCAAGATGCATTTTGTTGGCCCGGATCAGTTGCACGGCTTTGAAAGCCGGTTGACGACGGACATCTACCCCGCCGATTTCGGCTGGACGCCCGACTACCGCAAGCCCGGCGAACGGATCGACTGGTGGTATCACAACATGGGCTCGGTTACCGGCGCGGGTGTCGGCGAGATCACCAACCAGCTCGAATATGACGACGACGTCGCGCACCACGCGGTCGCAAAAATCTATGACTACGCTCGCGGCAAGGATCAGCGTCCCTGGCACCTGACGGTGAGCTTCACCCACCCGCACGACCCCTACGTTGCCCGGCGGAAATACTGGGACCTCTACGCCGATTGCGATCATCTGCTGCCGCAGGTGCCGGCCATCCCCTATGCGGAACACGATCCGCATTCAAAGCGCATCTTCGATGCCAATGACTGGCGCAGCTACACCATCACCGACGAGCATATCCGCAATGCGCGGCGTGCCTATTTCGCCAACATCTCCTACCTCGATGAAAAGATCGGCGAGATCTTCTCGGCAATGGCAGCGACGGATCAGGAGGCCATCATCGTCTTCGTTTCCGATCATGGCGACATGCTCGGCGAGCGGGGCCTTTGGTACAAGATGAATTTCTTCGAGGGATCGGCGCGGGTGCCGCTGATGATCGCGGCCCCGGGTATCGCTTCCGCACGCATAGTCGAGCCGGTCTCGACGCTGGACGTCACGCCGACGCTCGCCGCGCTCGCCGGCATTCCGCTCGACGAGGTCGCGCCCTGGACGGATGGCGAAAGCCTTGTCGCGCTGGCCAGCGGCACTGGCAGCCGCGGGCCGGTGCCTTTCGAATACGCGGCGGAAGCGTCGGTCGCGCCGCTGGTCGGCATCCGTGACGGTCGCTGGAAATATGTCCACTGTGAAATCGATCCGCCGCAACTCTACGACCTTGAGTCCGATCCGGGCGAAATGACCAACCTTGCGGCCGACCCCGACCATCGCGATGAGGCCGACCGAATGGCGCAGATGGTCGAGGCGCGATGGGACATGGCCGCCTTCGACGCCGAGGTGCGCGAGAGCCAGGCCCGACGCATCGTCGTCTATGACGCGCTTCGCAACGGCAGCTACTACCCCTGGGACTATCAGCCGCTGCAACGGGCCTCAGAGCGCTACATGCGCAACCACATGGACCTGAACGTGGTCGAATCCGCAAACCGTTATCCGAAGGGCGAGTGATGCGCGCGCAACCCGAAGCTTCTCATTTCATCGATGGCGCCTATGTCGAAGACCCTGCCGGCGCGGCGCTCGACGTCGTTTATTCGGCAACGGGTGAGACGATCGCGCGCCTTCATTCGGCGACCCCGGCGATCATCGACAGTGCCGTGAAATCCGGTCGGCGCGCGCAGCGGGAATGGGCCGCGCTGGCGCCGGTGGAGCGCGGGCGCGTGCTGCGCCGCGCCGCGGACATCATCCGCGCGCGCAACCGGGAGCTTTCCGAACTCGAGACGCTCGACACCGGCAAACCGATCCAGGAAACGCTGGTGGCTGACGCAACCTCGGGCGCGGATTGCCTGGAATTCTTCGGCGGCATCGCAACGACCATCAATGGCGAAACGATTCCGCTCGGACGCGACTGGGCCTATACGCGCCGCGAGGCACTCGGCCTCTGCGTCGGTATCGGCGCCTGGAACTATCCTACGCAGATCGCCTGCTGGAAGGCTGCGCCTGCGCTTGCCTGCGGCAACGCAATGATCTTCAAGCCATCCGAAGTGACGCCGCTTTGCGCACTGAAAGTGGCGGAAATCCTGATCGAAGCGGGCGCGCCAAAGGGGCTGTTCAACGTCGTTCAGGGCTTCGGAGATGTCGGCGCGGCACTGGTCGAACATCCGCTGGTCGACAAGGTGTCGCTGACAGGGTCGGTGCCGACCGGGGCCAAGGTCTATGCCGCCGCAGCCAAGGGCATCAAGCATGTGACGATGGAACTTGGCGGCAAGTCGCCGCTGATCGTCTTCGACGATGCCGACGTCGAGAATGCCATTTCGGGAGCGATGCTCGGCAATTTCTATTCGTCGGGCCAGATCTGCTCGAACGGGACGCGCGTCTTCGTGCACAAGGCGATCAAGGAGCGCTTTCTTGAGCGGCTGGGCGAGCGCACGCGCACCATCGTCATCGGCGACCCGATGGATGAGGCGACGCAAATGGGTCCGCTCGTCTCGCACGACCATCGCGAAAAGGTCGCTGCCTATCTGGAAGCAGGCACCAGGGACGGGGCCCGGCTCGTTGTGGGCGGATCGACGCTCTCTCTGCCGGGACTCGAAACCGGCGCCTATGTCGAACCGACCATCTTCGCGGACGTTTCGGACGACATGACGATCGCGCGCGAAGAGATATTCGGACCGGTCATGTGCGTGCTCGACTTTACCGATGAGGAGGACGTCGTGGAGCGTGCCAACGGCACGGAGTTCGGTCTCTCCGCGGCCGTCTATACCAGCGATCTTGAGCGCGCGCACCGCGTCATCGGAAAGCTGGCGGCCGGGACGTGCTGGATCAACGCCTACAATCTGACCCCGGTCGAGATGCCGTTCGGCGGCGTCAAGCGGTCTGGTGTCGGCCGCGAGAATGCCCGTGCGGCTGTCGATTTCTATACCCAGGTCAAAAGCGTCTATGTGGCCATGGGGCCCCAGGAAACGCCTTATTGAGGCAAGACAGGATGGAAGCGGATTTCATCATTATCGGGTCCGGCTCGGCAGGGGCGGCCATGGCGCACCGTCTCTCCGAGGATGGCCGGCACTCCGTGCTGGTGCTCGAATACGGTGGCAGCGATGTCGGCCCCTTCATTCAGATGCCGGCCGCACTGTCCTATCCCATGAATATGGGCATTTACGACTGGGGCTTTTCGAGCGAGCCGGAGCCCCATCTTGGCAACCGCCGTCTTGCAACCCCGCGCGGCAAGGTGATCGGCGGCTCTTCCTCGATCAATGGCATGGTTTATGTGCGCGGCCATGCGCGCGACTTCGATCATTGGGAGGAGAGCGGGGCTGCGGGTTGGGGGTATGCCGATGTGCTCCCCTATTTCAAGCGCATGGAGCACTGGCACGCCGGTGGGCCATTCGCCGACAGCGGTGCCGGCGATCCGTCGTGGCGCGGCAAGGACGGACCGCTTCACGTCACGCGGGGGCCGCGCAAGAACCCGCTCTATCGCGCCTTCGTCGACGCGGGTCGGCAAGCGGGGTTCGAGGTCACGGACGACTACAACGGCCGCAAGCAGGAAGGCTTCGGCCCGATGGAGCAGACGGTCTGGATGGGTCGACGCTGGTCGACGGCCAATGCCTATCTGCGGCCGGCCATGAAGCGGAAGAACCTCACCTTGTTGCGCTGCTTCGCACGGCGGATCGTGATCGAGCACGGTGCGGCGACGGGCGTCGAGATCGAGCGGGGCGGGAATATCGAGACCGTCACGGCGCGGCGTGAGGTTATCATCGCCGCATCGTCGATCAATTCACCAAAACTGTTGATGCTGTCGGGGATCGGGCCCGGCCGGCATCTTGGCGAACACGGCATCAGCGTTGTCGCCGACAGGCCGGGCGTGGGCCAGAACCTGCAGGATCATCTGGAGCTTTATATCCAGCAGGCGTCCCTGCAACCGATCACGCTCTACAAGCACTACAATCTCCTCGGCAAGGCGCTGGTGGGGCTGCAATGGCTGTTGTTCAAGTCCGGCCTCGGTGCGTCGAACCAGTTCGAGAGTGCGGCCTTCCTGCGCTCGTCGGCAGGCGTCGAATATCCCGACATCCAATACCATTTTCTGCCGATGGCCGTGCGCTACGACGGGAAGGCGGCGGCAGAAGGGCATGGCTTTCAAGCGCATGTCGGTCCCATGCGCTCAGCGTCGCGCGGCTCGGTATCTTTGAGAAGCGCCGAGGCGATGGACAAACCCGTCATCCGCTTCAACTACATGAGCACCGAGCAGGATTGGATCGATTTCCGCCGCTGCATTCGGCTGACGCGCGAGATCTTCAGCCAGGATGCCTTCAAGGAATTCGCGGGCAAGGAAATCCAGCCGGGCGCCGATCTGCAGAGCGATGATGATCTTGACGGTTTCATCCGCGACCATGCCGAAAGCGCCTACCATCCTTGCGGCACCTGCCGCATGGGCCGCGCCGACGATTCGCATGCTGTCGTCGATCCGGAATGCCGCGTGATCGGCGTCGACCGGCTGCGCCTTGCCGACAGTTCCATCTTTCCGCGCATCACGAACGGCAATCTCAACGCGCCGTCGATCATGGTCGGCGAGAAGGCGGCAGATCATATTCTCGGCAAGACGCCGCTTGCGCCGGAAAACCTGGAACCCTGGATCAATCCAAGGTGGCGCGAGAGCGATCGCTGACGAAGGCCGAGGCTCAGTCGAAAACGACGCCTTTCGTCACGATGAAACACCCATACGGCCTGGCTTCGCCTGTCTGAACGACGGCATAGCTCCGGCGCGCGGCTTCATAGAAAGCGTGGCGCTCGATCGACGTCATGGCGACATCGCGTGCTTCGGCCCTGTCGGCCGCCGCCTTGAAGGCGTGATGCACCTCGAGACGGCTGTCAGGTGCATCGACAACCTGCATGTGGGCGATCGGCGCATCGATAAAGGTGTCGAGCGGGAAAAGGGCGAAGATCGCCTCGGCCAGCGCGGTGGTGTCGTGGCCCGCGACCCGTACCAGCCGCTTGCTCGTCGTATGCAGCGCGACCGAAGTTGCCGGGAAGTTGTTGTCGCAGATCGTCAGCGTGTCGCCGTGACCCATCGAGCGAAGCACCCACAGCAGTTCCGCATCGATCATTGACGGTATGGTCTTCAGCATCGCAATGGTCCCGGTTCATGTTCGCTGCACCGTTCTCTCTGGCCGCGGTGCGCGTCAAGACGCGGCGTGCTTGATTTTTGCCGGCAAGCCCGCCTATCACTGGCGACAGTGATTTCAGGCTTGAAAAAGGTGACGCATGGACATCCGCCGGATCAACGACGAGTACTCGGTTTCCTCCCAGATCGCGGTGGAGGACGTGAAAACGGTGAAGGACCAGGGGTTCAAGTCCATCGTCTGCCACCGCCCGGATGGCGAAGCGCCGGAACAGACCGGTTTTGCCGATATCAAGGCGGAAGCGGAGCGCCTCGGACTGGAAATCCGCCAGGTGCCGTTCGGCGCGGAAGGCGTGAGCGCCGATCAGGTCCACGCCTTCGTCGATTGTCTCGACGAAATGCCGCGCCCGATGCTTGGCTACTGCCGCTCCGGTGCGCGGTCGACCAAAATCTACGAGATGACGCGTCACATCCGAAACTAGGTTTTCGCGGCGTTTCAAGAGCCGCCGCGAATATCGCTCAAGGTGCGCGTCGGCGTGATCGCTTCGGGATCGAGCGTGATTTCGATGATCGCCGGCTTGCCGCTTGCACGCGCTCGCTCGAATGCCGGCGCGAAGTCCTCGGTCTGCGCCACGCTCTCGCCATGGCCGCCATAGGCACGGGCGAGCGCGGCGAAATCGGGATTGGTGAGGTCCGTGGCGCTGACGCGGGAGGGATAGTCGCGTTCCTGGTGCATGCGGATCGTGCCGTACATCTGATTGTTGACCACAACAACGATGATGGGAAGGCCGTATTTGACGGCCGTCGCGAACTCCTGGCCATGCATCATGAAGCAGCCGTCACCGGCGAAGCAGATGACGTCGCGTTCCGGGAAAAGCTGTTTGGCCGCGACGGCCGCGGGGAGCCCGTACCCCATCGAGCCGGATGTGGGCGCGGCCTGAGTGGCAAAGCCGCGGAAACGGTGGAAGCGGTGAACCCATGTCGCGTAGTTGCCGGCCCCGTTGGTGATGATCGCGTCCTCGGCGAGGTTGTCCTCCAGCCACGTCATCACCTGGCCCATCTGGACTTGGCCGGGTCCGGAGGAGGGCGGCTTCGACCATTGACGATACCCGGCATGAAGACGCGCTGCGCGGTCGGCACCGGCTGGCGGCGGGTTGTGATCACCCTTTGGCAAGGCAGCGCAGAAGGCGTTCGGGCTGGCGTTGATCGCAAGGTCCGGACGGTAGACCCGTCCGAGTTCGCTGGCATCGGGATGAACGTGAATGAGCGTCTGGCGCGGATAGGGACTTTCCAGCAGTGTGTAGTTCGATGACGGCATTTCCGACATCCGGCCGCCGACGAGCAGGATCAGGTCGGCGTTCCTGATCTCTTCGGCGAGCGCCGGATTGATGCCGATGCCCACATCGCCGGCATAGCAGGGATGGAGATGATCGAAGAGCATCTGGCGGCGGAAAGAGCAGCCAACGGGCAGTTCGTGCCTTTCGGCGAAGCTCGCGAAGCTGCTGACGGCCTGTTCGCTCCAGCGTGAGCCGCCGAGAATGGCGAAGGGGCGCTTGGCTTCAAGCAGCCGGCGTTCCATTTCCTCCATCTGCGCCGCGCCCGGATAGGTCTCCACCCTGGTGTATGCTTTCGGCGCCGGCGCGTCGACGCGGTCACGCAGCACGTCCTCGGGAAGCGTCAGGACGACCGGTCCGGGGCGGCCGGACGTCGCCACCGAAAAGGCGCGCGTGACGAATTCGGGAATGCGCCGCGCGTCGTCGATCTCGCCGACCCACTTGGCGAATTCGGTGAAGGCGCGGCGGTACTCCACTTCCTGGAAGGCTTCTCGCTCGCGCGCCTCGCGCTGCACCTGGCCGATGAACAGGATCATCGGCGTGGAGTCCTGCCGGGCGATGTGGAGCCCGGCCGAAGCATTGGTGGCGCCAGGCCCGCGCGTTACGAAGCAGATGCCTGGCTCGCCGGTCAGCCGGCCCCAGCAGTCCGCCATCATTGCCGCGCCGCCTTCCTGCCGGCAGACTGTGACGCCGATATCGGCGTCGACCAGAGCATCGAGCACGGCGAGGTAGCTTTCGCCCGGTACGCAGAACAGGCGCTTCGTTCCGTTCGCCACCAGGGCGTCGACGATCAGTTCTCCGCCAGTTCTCATGCTCGATTTCCTCGTGATGTCTGTCCTGGAACCGCCTGGTCAAGCCAGGTGGCAAAGTCTGCGATCGCGCGCTCGGCGCCAACCTCGTTCAGCGTCTCGTGCCGCATCGCCGGCTCTATCGTCAAGCTCACGTCAGTGAACCCGGCTTTCCTCAGCCGGGTGGCCAGCCATGCGACGGCCTTTCCGTAGTCCGTGCCGGGGTCTTCGCCGCCACCGCGCAGGTGGATGGGCAGCGCTTTCGGCAAGGCCTGCCAATTGGCTGGATCGCCGCCGCGATAAACGAGTGCGAAGACGTCGCGCCACATGGAGACGCTGGCGTCGAAGCCGCAGCGCGGATCGGCGATGTAGGCATCAACGACAGCGGGATCGTGCGACAGCCAATCGAACATCGTGCGGTGGTTGTTCACCGCGTTGCCCCATGCCTCGAACGTCAGGCGCGGTATGATGGTGCTTGGCACGTCGGAGCCCTTGAAGGCGCGTTCGACCGCGAGAATAGCCTGTGCGGCGCGGCCGGCGATCCCGGCCTTGAAATTGGCGTTCCATATTGCCAGCGCGGCATAGGCGTCAGGCCGCGAAATCGCCGTGTTGAGCGCGATGAGACCGCCCATGGAATGGCCGAAGAGGATCACTGGCAGGCCGGGGTGGCGGTCTGCGGCCAATTGCCGGACGAAGAGGACGTCGCTCACCACTTTTTCCAAGCCGCCGCTCTTGGCGAACTGGCCGAGCGGGGCGCCAGGTGCCCGGGTTTCCCCGTGACCGCGATGATCGTGGGCGAAGACGGCATAACCCTCCTTCGCCATGCGCTCGGAGAATTTGCCATAGCGGCCGGCGTGCTCGGCCAGCCCGTGGCATATCTGGATAACGGCTCTGCAATCGCCTGCCGGTGGGGCATGATGAACGTTCAACACGGCGCCATCGGGCGCAGCAAACGAGCTGGCTGAAAACGTCTCTGTCATCAAATTCCGATGCTGTAAGTGTCCGCAATGGCGATTGCCCCGACTGGCAACATTGCCTACAAGCGGGGCCGACCACACATATCCGGCAAATCCACACTCGATTTCAAGGAAGATCGCGCGCTATGGCACGCCAGTTCATCTATCATATGGCCGGGCTCAATAAGGCCTACGGCAACAAGAAGATCCTCGAGAACATTCACCTGTCATTCTATCCCGATGCCAAGATCGGCATTCTGGGCCCCAACGGCGCCGGCAAGTCGACCGTGCTGCGCGTGATGGCCGGGCTGGACAAGGAGTTCACGGGCGAAGCCTGGCTCGCAGATGGCGCGAAGCTTGGCTATCTGCCGCAGGAACCGCAACTGGACGAGACCAAGACGGTTCTTGAAAACGTGATGGAGGGCGTTGCCGAGAAGCAGGCGATCCTCGACCGCTACAACGAACTGATGATGAACTATTCCGACGAGACGGCGGAAGAAGGCGCCAAGCTTCAGGACGTCATCGATGCCCAGAACCTTTGGGATCTCGACAGCCAGGTCGAGATGGCGATGGATGCGCTGCGCTGCCCGCCCGGCGAAGCGTCGGTCGACAACCTGTCCGGTGGTGAAAAGCGCCGCGTCGCGCTGTGCAAGCTGCTGCTGTCGCAGCCCGACCTGCTGCTGCTCGACGAGCCGACGAACCACCTCGATGCCGAAACCATCGCCTGGCTGGAAAAGCACCTGCGGGAATATCCCGGCGCCGTTCTCATGGTCACCCACGATCGCTACTTCCTCGACAACGTCACCGGCTGGATTCTCGAGCTCGATCGTGGCCGGGGCATTCCCTATGAGGGCAACTACACGGCCTATCTTGAGAAGAAGGCCAAGCGCATGCAGCAGGAAGGCCGCGAAGAGGCGTCCCGACAGAAAGCGCTTGCGCGCGAGGCCGAGTGGATGGCTTCCAGCCCCAAGGCGAGACAGGCGAAATCCAAGGCCCGTATCCGCGCCTATGACGAACTCGTGCAGTCGGCGAGCGACCGCAAGCCGGGCGATGGCGCCATCACGATTCCCGCCGGCGAACGTCTCGGCCAGGTTGTGATCGAAGCCGAGGACATCACCAAGGCCTACGGCGACAAGGTTCTCATCGATGGACTTTCGTTCAAATTGCCGCCCGGCGGCATCGTCGGCGTGATCGGTCCGAACGGCGCCGGCAAGACGACGCTGTTCCGCATGATCACCGGCCAAGAACAGCCCGACAGCGGCGATTTTCGCGTCGGCGATACAGTCCACCTCGGTTATGTCGATCAAAGCCGCGACGCCTTGGCCGGCGACAAGACGGTCTGGGAGGAAATCTCCGGCGGCAACGACATCATCAAGCTCGGCAAGCATGAAGTGAACAGCCGCGCCTATGTCGGCGCCTTCAACTTCAAGGGCGGCGATCAGCAGCAGAAGGTCGGCACGCTTTCGGGCGGTCAGCGCAACCGCGTGCATATGGCCAAGATGCTCAAGTCCGGTGGCAACGTCATCCTGCTCGACGAACCAACCAACGACCTCGATACCGAGACGCTGGCCGCGCTGGAGGATGCGCTTGAGAATTTCGCCGGCTGCGCCGTCATCATCAGCCACGACCGGATGTTCCTTGACCGGCTGGCGACCCATATCCTCGCCTTCGAGGGCGACAGCCACGTCGAGTGGTTCGAAGGCAACTTCGAGGACTATGAAAAGGATAAGATCCGTCGCCTCGGTCCGGACAGTGTCAATCCAAAGCGCGTGACCTACAAAAGGCTGACGCGCTAGGCAAACGCGTGCCTATCCTGGCTGGGGCTCTCCGATCCCGTCAGGATATGGCCCGCGGCTAACGGTTGCTCTCAATCCTGCAGCAGATATCCGGGATCGATCCTGGGAAATCCGGCTGCGCCGTGGTTGTCAGGGTGAAATCGAAGAACCGATCGCTCTCGTCCTGGCACTGACCCGGGGTGAAGGCGATCGTGCCTTCGATGCCGTGGCTGGTGGAGAAGCTCCACGGGTCTTGCGATGTGACCGAGGCGTTGCCTGGAGTCTCGGTTATTTCGTCGCCGCTGAAAGCGTTGATATAGTTCGACGACATGACCGGCTCTTCGCAGATCAGTTCCACGGCCCAGTTGGGTTCGAAGCCGGGGCAGATCATGCGCGACCCCGCCGGCACGAGATTGTTGCAGGAATAATCGGCGGCATTTGCGGGGAGGACACAGCCGCTGGCGAGCAGCAAGACGATCGAGAACCGCGTCATGACGACACTCCTTGGTCGAAGTCGGTCCCAACCCGCCCGGAAACTCTACGTCCATATCATCGATCGGTAAAGTTCGCCGGACTTCAACGTCGTGAACGGCTGGCATGATTTTTTCGAACTGGTCATAACCCCAATTCGTGCGGCACAGTCGCCGGTAAATCGGACAAGGGGGATTGATGAGCCAGACGACATTTCTCGACACCGTCACGGATATTGTGCCCGGCCGCAGGTTGAAGGCAAAGGTCGGCAGTCTGTTCGCGGCTGTCGGCACTGATTTCATCAGCAGTCGCGTCGACAGGCTCACCTTGACGCTGGCCGGCATCGAAGGGGACTTCCACGCCGGGATCAGCCGGCGTTCGGGCGGCCGCGAGCCCTGGTATCCGCGCGGAACCGAGATGCGCAACGAGCGCCAGGTCTCGATCGTCTCCTCGGAGGAACTGGCCGGGGTGGCGCTCGATATGGATATCGACCGGGTGCGCGCGGAATGGATCGGGGCCAATATCGACCTTGTCGGCGTTCCCGCTCTTTCGATGTTGCCGCCACGCACGCTGTTGTTCTTCGAGAACGGCGTCACGCTCAAGGTCGATGGACAAAATGCCCCGTGCCGTCTCTCCGGCAGCGCCATCGCCGACCAGTATCCCGAGCGCGATCACACCACGCTCGCGCTGTCGTTCAAGGACGGGGCCAAGCGCCGTAGGGGCCTTGTCGCATGGGTCGAGAAAGCCGGTACGATCAAGGCCGGGGAGACGGTGAAGGTTCAGATCCCGGAGCAATGGGTCTATCGCGGCTGAGTGTCACGCCTTGACATGCGTCGAAAATGACATAAACATATCTTTATATCATTTTCGAGGTCGTCATGTTGGACCATTACAAACTCGGGCTGGACGAACTGGTCGACCTCTTGAAGGCCGCGGGTGAACACACGCGCATGCGCCTTCTTGCTCTTTTGAGCAGCAGCGACCTGACCGTCACCGATCTGACGGAAATCCTCGGCCAGTCCCAGCCTCGAATCTCGCGCCATCTCAAGCTGCTCGGAGAAGCCGGGCTGATCGAGCGCTATCAGGAGGGGGCCTGGGCCTTCTTTCGACTGACCAGTGAAGGCAGCGGCTCCCATCTGGCAAGGCTTCTGATCGATGCGGCATCGCGCAAGGACCAGATCCTGGCCCGCGATGCAGAGCGCCTGGACGGCGTCAAGCATGCGAGAGCGGAAAGGGCCCAGTCCTATTTCTCGCGCAACGCTGCCTCATGGGATCAGTTGCGCTCGCTGCATGTCAGCGACGACAAGGTCGAAGGCGCTCTGCTCGATCTCATCGGGCAGACGCCGTTCGACTCCATGCTCGACCTTGGAACGGGCACAGGGCGTATCCTGCAGTTGTTCGAGGGGCTCTATCGTCGCGGGATCGGCGTTGACGCGAGCCGCGACATGCTGGCCGTCGCCCGGTCCAATCTCGATCGCAGCGGGCTCAGCCACGCCTCGGTGCGCCACGGCGACATCTTCAATCTGCCGCTTGATCGCGACAGTTTCGATCTCGTGACGATCCATCAGGTGCTGCATTATCTCCAGTCGCCGGATGCGGCAATCGCCGAAGCTGCGCGCATGCTGCGTCCCTCCGGCCGGCTCGCCATCGTCGACTTCGCCCCGCACGTGCTGGATCGTCTTCGCGAGGACCATGCACATATGCGCCTTGGATTCTCTCATGAAACGATCGTCGACGCACTGGAAGCCTGCGGTCTGGACGTCGAGAAGGTCGTCGACCTCAAGCCGGATGATGCGTCCGGCGAAAAACTCACGGTCACCATCTGGCTCGCACGCGATCCCCGTCTTCTCATCGCCGATGACCAGACGGCTCAAACAGGATTGGCTTAACCCATGTCGCTGCTCAGACGCTCCAGCCCCTCGCTCACGGCCGACCGCATCAACGTCTCTTTCGAATTCTTCCCGCCGAAGTCGGGAGACATGGAGACGCAACTGTTTGAAAGCGTTTCGCGGCTCGCCCCGTTCAATCCGGATTTTGTATCGGTGACCTACGGCGCCGGCGGCTCGACCAAGCAGCCGACGCTCAACACCGTGCGGCGCATCCACGAGGAAACAACCCTTTCGACGGCGGCTCATCTGACCTGCGTCGACGCGAGCCGGGATGACGTCGACGCCGTGGTGCGGGAATTCTGGTCAGCCGGAGTTCGCCATTTCGTTGCATTGCGCGGCGACCCCTCCGGCGGCATCGGTACACGCTTCAAGCCGCATCAGGACGGCTATGCCAACGCGGCCGAACTCGTTGCCGGTCTCAAGGCATTCGCCGATTTCGAGATTTCCGTGTCCGCCTATCCCGAAAAGCATCCTGAAAGCCCGGATTTCATGACCGATATCGACATGCTGAAACGCAAGGTCGACAATGGCGCGACGCGGGCGATCACCCAGTTCTTCTTCGATAACGACAGTTACGAGCGCTATGTGGAGCGGGTACGCCGCGCCGGCATCTATGTGCCGATCGTCCCGGGCATCCTGCCGATCCATAATTTCAAACAGGTCTCTCGGTTCGCCGGCATGTGCGGCGCCTCGATCCCTGGCTGGCTCGCCGAGCGCTTCGATGGGTTGGATGACGATCCACAGACCCGGTCTCTCGTCGCCGCCGCCCTTGCCGCCGATCAGGTGATGGACCTCGTGGAGCGCGGCGTCCACGACTTCCACTTCTACACGATGAACCGGGCCCAACTGGTCTACGCGATCTGCCATCTGCTCGGGCTGCGGCGCCGGGGTCATGCCGCCGACGAGGCTCAGGTGGCGGCAGCCTGAGCGGTGCCATGGACCTGACCGTCATCAAACCGACAAAGAGAAAGGGGATGGTCCGAAAACCATCCCCTTTCCGATTCTTGCTGGGGGTCTTTGTTGTTAAAGTCTACGCCCTTACGGGTGCCATTCAGATGAACAGCATGCTCCCGACGAAGGCGAACGCTGCACAGATCATGAGAACGTTGAGCTGCTGCGTCAGTCTCATGGTCACCTCCTTGCAGTTAACCTCTTGATAATAGGTGTTAACGCGAAAGGCGGAAAGCAAATTCGTTGTTGCAGTGCGAAAACGATGCGCAAGTTTTGACCCGGACTCACCCCTTAAGAAACTGTTTTGTTTCTCGCTTCGGCCAGCGGCGCGCGTTGGACGAACAGTGGAAAAATACCCCTTTTGGTGGACGCGGCCATTGCACTCCCGCGGCTGCCTCGCCGGCAAAGGCTTTACCGCGCCGGCCAAGCTGATAGCGTCGCCAATCCATTCAAGGAGCGTGGAATGCAGCGATTCGCCACTGGTACGGAAGCCGCTCTGGCCCTGAGGCCCGACGCACCGCTCTACTGTTTCCGTCCGCAGGTGCTTCGTGAGGATGCGCAGCGCTTCATGCGGCTCTTCGCAGGCGAAACGGCTTACGCGGTCAAGACCAATGGCGAGCCCATGGTCCTGTCGGCGCTGGTCGAGGCCGGCATCGAGACGTTCGATGTCGCCTCGCCAGCCGAATTCGCCGCCGTGCGGGAGGCGAGCGGGACCGCGCGGATGCTCTACATGCATCCCGTCAAGGCACAGTCCGACATCCGGCTCGCCCTTGAGACATACGGTATTCGGATACTCTCGCTCGACCACGAGGACGAAATCGCCAAGCTGCTGCGCATCGTGCGCGCGCTCGATCTCGACCCGGCTGATTTCACCATATTTGTCCGCCTGCAGACCAAGGGTCACGCGGCATACGAATTGTCCAAGAAATTCGGCGCAGCGCCAGGCCATGCCGTCGAACTCGTCCAGCGGCTGGACCGCATCGGCTTCAAGGTGGGACTATGCTTCCATGTTGGAAGTCAGATTGCCGAATCGGAATCCTATGAGCGTGCGCTCGCCTCGGCCGACTGGATCCGCAACCGGGCCGGGGTGCAACTTGCGGGCCTGGATGTCGGCGGCGGATTTCCCGCCGAGTATGGGCATGATCCCAACCGCAAGAAGCCGGATGTGCCCTCGCTCGATGTCCTGATGGCCAAGCTCGATGCCAATCTGGACGAATGGGACTTCAAGGGGTTGCCGCTGGTTGCCGAGCCGGGGCGCGCCATCGTCGCGCGTGCTTTCTCGCTGGTGGTCCGCGTTCTGCTGCGCAAGGGCAGGCGGCTTTACATCAACGACGGAATATGGGCATCGCTGTCGGACTCGTGGACCGGCAAGATCACCCTGCCGGCCCGCTTCATCCCGGACCCGGCCCGCAAGAGCCGCAATGGCGATGCGGACAAGATCGTGCCATTCAAGGTCTGCGGCGCGACCTGCGATTCCGTCGACATTCTGTCTCGGCCGTTCTGGCTGCCCGAGACCGTTGACACCGGCGATTGGATCGAGATCGGCCATATCGGCGCGTACTCATTGTCCCTGAGGACGCGCTTCAACGGCTTCTATCCGAACGATTTCGTCGAGGTCACGACCGCATTCGGCGAGGAAGGCGCGCCGGAAGGCTTCGCCAGCCTCGAAACGATGGCCTCCTGAAGGCCGCCGCGGCTCAGAGTTGGCTGAGCAGCGACGGTGTCGGCCAACCATCTGCGGGAAGACCGAGACGCATCTGTTCGGCCCGCACGGCAGCGCGGGTGCCGCCGCCGAGGATTCCATCGATCTTGCCGACGTCGTGACCGCGCGCCTGCAGTCGCTGCTGCAGCGCCATCATCTGGTCGTCCGACAGACCGGGATCGGGATTGCCGGCGCTATAGCGGTCGGCACCGGCCAGGCGCGTCGCAAAATAGGCCGCCGATGTCGTGTAGATGAAGGACTGGTTCCACTCCAGATAGACGTCGTAATTCGGGTAGGCGAGGAAGACGGGGCCGTTGCGTCCCTGCGGCATGATCAGGCGTGCTTCCAGGCCCGGATTGGGAAAGCTGCCATTGCGTGGCTGTACGCCCATCTGCTGCCATTCTCCGACGGTCGTTCCTGGCTGTAGGCCGGTTCGCTCCCAGGGAAGGGTCTGCGGGATCGTGACTTCCTGCAGCCACGGTTCGCCAGCCCGCCAGCCGAGGCCGCGAATGAAGTTGGCCGCTGTCATGATCGCGTCGGGGGCGCTGTTCTTCATGTCGACATGGCCATCGCCATCACCGTCGACGCCATATTCGATGATGTCGGCGGGCAGCATCTGCACCTGGCCGATCTCGCCGGCCCAGGCGCCGGTCATGCTCGCCGGCTCGAGATCGCCGCGTTCAGCCATTGCGATGGCGCCGATGAGGTGGGGGCGGAACAACTCCGGGCGCCGGCAGTCATGGGCGAGCGTCGCCAGCGCGTTGACCGTGTTGATGTTGCCCTGCACGGCACCGAAATCGGTTTCAAGCCCCCAGAAAGCGGTGATGACGGCAGCGGGCACGCCATATTGCTGCTCGGCGCGCGCAAAGGTGTCGGCGTAGCGCTGCATGTTCGCCTGTCCGTTCTGCATCCGGTTGGCGCTGATCATGCGTTGCGAGAATTCAAGGAAATCCTGTTTGAAGACGCTCTGGCCGCGATCATGAGCAAGGATCTGCTGATCCTGTCGTGCAGCCCCCAGAACGCGGTCGGCCGCCTGTTGCGACAGTCCCTGCGCGAGCGCTTCCTGACGGACGCCGTCCAGGAACTGGCCGAAATCACCGCCGCATTGCTGGGCGAGCGCGGCCGGCGCGGTGGCCGTTGCCACAATCGCCGTCAACGAGAGTGCACGCAGGCGGGCCTTCAGATGTCCAGTCATGGTTTTGCTTCCCCTTGGATTCGCAGAAAATCGTCCGCTCCGGTGTGGCGGTCGCTGTGGTCCGGCTTTGCCGGTCGATCATGTCCGTCTTGTGGCACCTCGACGCGCGGAGCCGCCGGTCAGCTCGTCAGATCTTCCACCCAAGCGCGCCATTGATCGGCCGTGCCGCGAAAGACGTTGATGTCCGTGTTGCCGTCGATGCCGGGAACGATGCCGGTTCCGGTATATTGCCAGAAATGCCAGTCATGGCCCGGATAGAGTGTGTCCGGGTGTTCCGCCACGGCCCGCAGCCACATCGGGTAGTCGGTGAAGTGGCCTTCGATGTTCTGACGATGAAAGTCGATGGTCGTGTAGATGATCGGCCGCTTGCCGTAGTGGCGCTCGATCGCGCCGAGGAAGATTCGCATTTCCCGGCGCACCGTTTCCGGTGAAGGACGGAGCTGGCAGGTGGGCGAATGGTGATTCCATTCCATGTCGAGAACCGGCGGAAGCGTATCGCTCTCACGGGGCACATTGCGGATGTACCATTGCGCCTGCTCGATTGCCGGACGGCAGAAATAGTAGAAGTGATATCCGCTGCGGGGAATGCCGGCTTCGCGGCTCGCCCGCCAGTATTCGTGGAACCGGTCATCGACACGGTCGCCGCCTTCCGTCGCCTTGATGAAGGCGAAGGAGACGCCGGCCGCGCGCGCCTCGGCCCAGTCGATGTCGCCCTGATACTTGGACACGTCTATGCCGTGCACGGGATAGGTGGACGGGCTGCGTGCGAAATCCTGGGGGTCGCGATCGCCGAAACGGGGTGGCGGGATGGCCCCGACATTGAGGACATCGTAGGTCGTCGCGCTGCAGGCGCCAAGTGCCATCGTCAATGCCGTCATGAGCGCGAAGACGGTCGCCCGCATGCATCCCCCTGCCAATCCGAATCGTCAGGCACCATGCTTACGCGGGCAGGGGATCGCGGCCAATGTCATTTTGCATTCGGGCTGCATCGGCGGGCGGCTGTGGTGGCAAGGTCACTATGATGTGCAATGCATAGTCGCGATAGAGACTTCGGGCGACAAGGTGCCCCTTGTGCGCATGGGCGAGAGCGCCGGCGACATCGATCAGATCCACGCGCGGCGTGACGTGAAACCGGGCGAGCCAAGCCCGCAAGGTCCTGCCGAAAAGATCAGGAAATCCCGACTGGTCCGCGAAGTCGACGATGTGCAGCGATCCGCCCGGTGCCAGGTTGGCCAGAGACGTGCAAAGCGCCGCCTGCCAGTCGGGGATCATTGAAAGCGTGTAGGAGAGGAATATCCGATCCACCTTCGACATGCCGAACAATGCCCGACACTCGAACCGGGTCGCATCGCCCCTTGCTAGGCGCACGCGATCGTCGAGGTTGGCGCGCGCGACGGAACGAGCGGCCGTTTCCAGCATCCTTCGAGAGATATCCAGACCGAAACAATGCGCGTGAGGGTAGCGCTTTGCTGCGAGCGTCAGATTGCGACCGGTGCCACAGCCGACTTCCAGGACGCTGCCGCCTTCGGGCACGTCGAGCGCTGCGATCAATGGGTCGCGGCCGAGCAGGAAATATTTGCGCGTTGCGTCATAGAAGTGTCGTTGATGGCGATAGACGCCATCCATCAGGCCGCCGTGATCGCCTGTCAGTCTGTTCTGACCCGCCACGTTCAATCCCGCCTTTCGTAGACATGGAACCCGCCGTAGATCGCCGAGCGGTCCAGTCGGGTGCCGCGCTCGCTTTCCTCGGTGTCGTAGCGCCACTGGTCAAGCAGGGAAGGTGCAAGTCGCGCCGGCAGGATCGTCTGCGTCCCCGCGGTGCGGAAGATGACGCGAGCGCCGCGGTCGGCGGTGCGGCTGATTTCCGTCCAGAGCGCGTTCAACTGCGCATCGCTCATCCAGTCCTGGGCGTCGAGCAGCACGTAGCGATCGATCGATCGTGCAGGTTTGGCGGCGAGAAGTCCGGTGATGTTCTGATGGTGAAGATGAACCTTTCCGGCGTCTTCGCGCATGTGCTGGAAGTGCTCGGCGCGAAGGTAGAGCGGCAATGCGCCGTTCTCGGTGATCGGATATCGACGTGCAAAGGCCTGCCAGGCGAAATAGTTTTCGTTGATCGGGAAATGGCACGCCAGCTTCTCCAGGCGCGCCTTGAGCACCTTTGCGACCTGACGCTCGCGATCTTCGGCTGCCAGTTCATCATATTGCGCCGGCGGAATACCGAGCCCGAACAGAGAGGCGCGGCGCGCCAGCATGAAACGGATGGTGGGCCGGTCGAAAAGTGGCGCCAGACGCTCGTCAAAGAAGCGACGCTGTTCGCGCAGCGACTTCGAGTGGACGATGGCGCGCGGATCGACCCCGTGCAGGCGGGCGACCAGGTGGGCCGTGGCTATGAACCAGCCGAGCAGACCCTGTCGGCGGAAATTGCCGTTGAACGCGGCGATCCGGCGTCGCCCGTTCGCCATGCGCGCGTTCCAGTAGCGGCGTGTCGGCTCGTCGAGAGATGCTGCAAGAAAGATGTCGTAGGCCAGCGTGTTGTGAACCTGATCGTCTTCGGCAAAGAACCTTCGGAAATCGGCGTGGCCCGGCAGACGGGCAAGGCCTGCGAGCTTCAGCCGGTTCAATGCGATATGAGCCTCGTTCAGATCGACGGCGTCGATCCGCGCCGGCCGGGCGGTCAGATAGGACAGGACGTTGCAGCCGCCGGACGCGATCGTGACGACGCGGTGTCCGGGCGAAAGTCGCATCGCGGCGACGTCGACCTCGGGGTCCTCCCATATCTGCGGATAGACGAGCCCGGAAAACAGCCAGGCGAAAAGTCGCTCCGACACCCCGGCGCTGGACAGTGCCCCGTGTTGCAGCACAGCGTCCCGAATCTTTGCGTTCTTCCGGGACCGCAGCCCCGCAGCCAAACCCGCCATCGACATTCTCCGTCAGAACGATATTTCGATCGGGATAGCGAAACCGGGTAACAGGCGGATGACATTGCGGCGCCGCCGACAAGCGTCAGATTTGAGCGCCGGTGGTAACGGAATATTAACTTCAGCGCTTCGATGCTGCTAAGGAATGCTTAAGCCGGCAATGGTATCGCTATCATCAGCGGAACCATCAGGGCTGGCGTTAATGCTATCCAATGTCATCACCAGCATCAGGATGCGGTACGCCTTTGCCGGTGCCGCTTTCGGCTCGGTGTTCACGTCCTGCGCGCTGGCCTACGACGCCGCCTTCGTCAATCCGCAGATCCAGTCGCTCACCGGTCTCGTCCAGAACAATCCCGCTCATGTTGCCATGGCACTGATGCCGGCGATTCTCGGGTTCACCTTCTATAAGGTCGGGGAATCGCGAACCAAGCTTGTCGAGGAACTGGAGCGACGCGAGACCGCCGAACGCTCGCTTGAGCACAACGCATTCCACGATTCGCTGACGGGCCTGAAGAATCGGCACGCGCTGGAGCGCGACGTCGCAGCCCTAATCGCACGCGGCATCGATGGCGATAGCCGGCCGGCGATGATGCTGCTCGATCTCGACAAGTTCAAGTTCATCAATGACACGATGGGCCACAATGTCGGCGACGAGATTCTGCTGGCCTTGTCGCGCCGCCTGGTAGAGGCGATTGGGCGCCGGCAGACGGTCTACCGGCTCGGCGGCGACGAATTCGTCATCTTGTGGTCCGGCGCGCCTTCAAGCGAGGTCATCTGCGAATTCTGCCACGCGCTCGTCAAACTGATCTCCTTTCCGTTCGAATTGGCGAAGATTCGCCTGACCTCGGGCGGCAGCGTCGGGGTTACTTGGATCGAGGACGGCGACACGTCCATGTCGGATGCGCTCAGACGCGCCGATCTGGCTCTCTACCGCGCGAAGGAAGTGCCGGGGAGCCACTTCATGCTTTACGACCGTGCGGTGGCGCACGAGGCCGAGCAACGCATGCAGATGGAAAGCGATCTGCGTCTGGCGATCGAGGAAGACCGGTTCTTTCTGGAATACCAGCCGATCGTTCATCTCGCGACCGATCGGATCAAGGGCTTCGAAGCCCTGGTGCGATGGCGCATGGGCGATCGGGTGATCCGGCCCGACATGTTCATTCCCATCGCCGAGAAGTCGGGATTGATCATACCGCTCGGCAAATGGGTGCTGACCGAAGCCTGCCGGCAGGCTGTCACCTGGCCTGATGACATCGGCATTTCGGTCAACATCGCCGGAGAGCAGTTCAAGGACGGCGACTTCGTGCCGTTCGTGCGCAATCTCCTGGAAACGTCCGGTATCGCGCCGCAACGGGTGACACTGGAGGTGACTGAATCGCTTTTCAGCGTCGATGTGGCGGTCGTGCGCAAGAGCCTGACACGGTTGCGCGAGCTCGGCGTCCATCTCGCGCTCGACGATTTCGGAACGGGCTTCTCATCGATCAACCATCTGCGCACCTTTCCTATCGACACGCTCAAGATCGACCGGTCCTTCACCGAGATGATGCTGGAGAACGAGCGCGAAGCCGAGTTGGTGGGTGTCATCATGAAACTCAGCAAGGCCTTTGGCATGGCGACGACGGTTGAAGGCGTGGAGACGCACTCACAGCTCGACTTCATTCGCCGTGCCGGCGCTGGCAACGTTCAGGGCTTTCTGATCTCTCGCCCGGTACAAGAGGCGATGGTGCCGGTGCTGCTACGCGAGCAATCGCGGCTTGGCGGCGGCACGCCTGAGAAGATCGTCCATCGGCTTCGCGCCTGAAGACGGCCCGGACGTCATGTATATTCCGTGTTCACGCTGAGTTAAACGTTCGAAATATTTCGTATAGTAACGCCTGTTGTTTGCTCCCTTCTTCAATCGGAGGAACCGACATCCCAATTACCCGTTGTAGCGATGTCGAATTTATAGAAGGAGCAAGAACAATGCGTAAGTTTCTGATCTCTGCAGCCCTCGTTGTTTCCACTCTGGGCCTTGCCGCCTGCAGCGACAACGTCGATGAGAACGCGACCGGCTCGGTCGAAGAGCCCGCAGCACCGGCAGGTGATCCGATGGCTGCTCCGGAGCCCGCACCGGCCCCGGCTGAATAAGTCAGTAGCCTTATCGCCCGCTGATCGCGGGCGAGTGGAAAGGCCAGTCCCTTGGGGCTGGCCTTTTCTGCGTTTAAATCGCGCAAGCGGAGCACGACAGTTCTGTGCTGCGCGCATTTCACGCAACAAACGCTCTCGCCATGCCCTTTGAAATCGCATAGCGTTTTTCCATGTCATTTCTCGCCCGGATATTCGAGCTCGTCGGTGAAACGGCTTCGGACGCGTTCTCGCGCATCATTGAGGCCATTCGCACCGTGTTCGAAGGCGACCCGGCAACGCGCCGCAAGGTTGCGTTCTCCGTTGCGATGATCGCGTTGTCAGCCAAGATGGCCAAGGCCGATGGCATCGTCAGTGACGCCGAGGTCAGAGCGTTCCGCCAGATTTTTGCGATCCCGCCCGAAGAGAGCGAAAATGTCGCCCGGCTCTATAACCTTGCGAAACAGGATGTTGCGGGCTTCGAATTCTACGCGAGCAAACTGGCCTCGCTCTGCGGTTCCGGCGAAAACAATTGTCTGCTGCTGGAGGATATCCTCGACGGACTTTTTCATATCGCAAAGGCTGACGGCGCCATCCACCGCAGCGAGATGGCATTCCTGGAGGCCATCGCGCGGATCTTCCGGATAGACGAAAGTCATTTCGAACAGATCATGGCGCGGCACGTTCATATCGGCGGCTTCGATCCCTACAAGGTCCTCGGCGTCAGCCGCGACGCAGATTTTCAGGACATCAAGCGTCGGTATCGCCAGGCCGTTGCCGCCAATCATCCCGACCGGCTGATCGCCCGTGGTGTGCCGCAGGAATTCCTGGCTATCGCGACCGATCGGACGGCACGGCTCAACGCCGCCTATGAGGCGATCGAGAGGGACCGCATCGCGGCATGACAGCGTCCGGTTCCGAGGACTTTTCACCCGATTTCGCCGGTGCAGACGAAATTCGGCCTGCGGTGAACCGCGACGAGCGTGCGGCGGGGACGTCGATCGATATCCTGCTTCTGCACTACACCGGAATGGAGAGCGAGCGCGCCGCGCTGGACTGGCTGACGTCGGCGGAAAGCCGCGTGTCGTGCCACTATTTCGTACGCGAAAACGGGCAAGTCGTTCAATTGCTGCCGGAACGGGCGAGGGCATGGCATGCCGGTGCTGGCTCCTGGCAGGGCGCAAGCGACATCAACAGTCGCTCCATCGGCGTCGAGATCGCCAATCCCGGCCATGACAATGGCTATCGCGACTTCACCGAGCGCCAGATCGAGGCGGTTATCAGCTTGTGTCTCGATTGTGGCGAACGCCGCCTTATTCCAGCTGCCCGTATTCTTGCGCACAGCGATGTGGCACCTGGTCGCAAGCAGGACCCGGGGGAGCTTTTTCCCTGGGCGCGCCTTGCAAATCATGGCGTCGGGCATTTCGTCGAGCCAACGCCGATCCGCAGTGGCCGCTTCTTTCAGTTCGGTGATCGAGGGCAGCCGGTTGAAGCCTTGCAGTCCATGCTGAAGCTTTACGGCTATGGAATTGAGATAACGGGCGAATTCTGTGAGACGACGCGCAGCAATGTTGTCGCATTCCAGCGACATTTTCGCCCGCAACGTGTCGATGGTGTGGCTGATGTTTCGACAATTGACACGTTGTATCGTCTGCTATCGCAACTATAGGGACGTTGCCCGATCACACGATCGGAATTTGCTAATACTTAGCTGTAACATATCGTAACTTTTCTTTATTTCGCTGCCTTAAACTAGCCTTTCGAAATCCTATACCTCACCAGCCATGTCACTGGCCGCGCCGATCGCTCGGGGCACGTTGCGACGGACCGGTCACTATCAAGGGTGTTTCGAGGGGGCCTCCCGATCCGCGCGGTCGTTGGCTCCTCCAACTGGTGGAGTGGATTTCTGATGCATATTGGAATGACCGCCGCGTCGGCGGTTTTGTTCAGCCTTGCCGTGACCTTCGGCGGAACGGCATTCGCGAAAACGAGTGCGCTTGATTTCGTCCAGGCGAAGGTTTCGGAATCGGCCAAGGAGGATGAGAAAGCCTCCAAGGAAGAGGTTGAGGGTTCAGGCGAGAAAGCCGAAGAGGCTTCTGCCGGCGATGACGCGCCGAAAAAGCATGAAAAGGAACTCGAGGTTGAAGAGCGGGTGAGCGGTTATGCTGCCAATCCGTATAGCTCTCTGATTTCGGCCTACGCAGAGGCTAATGGCGTTCCTGAAGGTCTGGCGCATGCCGTCGTGCGTGTGGAAAGCAATTTCCGGCCCGGCGCCACTGGCGCGGCCGGCGAAATCGGCCTGATGCAGCTCAAGCTCTCGACCGCACGGCTGATGGGCTATGAGGGCAGCGCCAAGGCTCTTTACGATCCGGAAACCAATATCAAGTATGGAATGAAGTATCTTGGTCAGGCGCGGTCACTCGGCGATGGGTCGACCTGCGGAACGATCCTGAAATACAATGCCGGGCACGGGGCAACGAGCATGAACCCGATCTCGGCGAACTACTGCAACAAGGTGGCCGCGCTGCTCTGAGCGGCGCATCCCCAGCAAGCAATCCTCGATCCCGGCCGGCGGTTTAGCCACCATCGGTCCGGATGTCTGAGGCGACCGGGCCGGGCTCTTCGCAAGAAGGGCCCGGTCTTGCTTTATCTGCTTGGTCAACTGGGCGACGAACCATCGGCCCGTCATTTCACATGATGCCTCAGCCTGCCGACGGACGACGGTGGAGGACGATCTTCCTCCAGCGCGGCTTTATTCCCGGCACCAGGCTTTGCGCGTTGCGGAAGCTGTAAACTGGCTCGGCTGCCATGCTGAAGGGTTCCAGGCGCAGATCGACCGGCCGGAAGTCGCCGTCTGCGATATCGGAATTCTGGCTCAACCCGTCAGGTGTCACGCAATTGGTGATAAGGGCGTGGCGATATCGCTGCAGCACCGGCAGGAAGTCGAGAATGGACGCGTTCGACCAGTGCTGAAGGACATCCTTCGCGATGATGAGGTCGGCTTGCGGGAGGTTCTCGAAGTCTGGTGCAAGCTCGAACCTGATGGTGTCGGAGCCGTAACGCCGTTGGTTCGCCTCGACGACCATTGGGACCACGTCGAAGCCCTGATAATCGATGCCGCGCCAGTCGATGCGCCGTGAAAACTGCCAATCACCGCAGCCGAGATCGACCACCGAACGGATGGCGTTCTCGCGAAGAAACCGGCCGAGGAAGCGCCTGTACCCGAATGTGTGAACCGGATGCGAGCCTTCGCCCGAGCCGCCGCCTTCCCATTCGGCGGTGCGATAGATCTCTTCGAAGCGGTCGCGCATCGTCTTGGTCTGGGTCATGCCGGTTTCATACGACAAAGCCGCTTCGCCGCCAAGGACGTGTGCAGCAGCCGGCGTATCTATGGACCTCGGCCTTCCCGCGCGCTAATGGAAGCCCGCCAGTCGGCCGGGCAGCCGCGCTCCGCACTCGCCGAAAGGCCGCGGGGTGAGGAAAGTCCGGGCTCCACGGAAACACGGTGCCGGATAACGTCCGGCGGGGGCGACCCTAGGGAAAGTGCCACAGAAAGCAAACCGCCCCTTCTCGAAGGGGTAAGGGTGAAAGGGTGGGGTAAGAGCCCACCGCGCGACCGGCAACGGAAGCGGCACGGTAAACCCCACCGGGAGCAAGACCGAATAGGGATGACGTGGCTTCGCGCAAGCGGGCCGGTCCGTTTCCGGATCAGTCATCCGGGTGGGTTGCGCGAGGCAAGGCGCAAGTCTTGCCCAAGATGAATGGCTGCCGCGTCAGGCCCTTCGGGGTCAGGCCATACAGAACCCGGCTTATAGGCCGGCTGGCACTTTTTCTCCCCGGACAAGCGCTTCGCGAGCGCTCGATGTCGTGCTCCGCAGCGCCGTGTCGGGGCGTCGGCGTAACGCTTCCTTAAGCATAATCCACGATGCTCTGAGGCTGGCGAAGTGGATGCTTCGCAACCCGATTAAGGGGAGCAATCCCATTGACGCCCAAATTGTCCCATGGTATCCCAAATTCATAGATTCAGTGGGCGCGTCGTCGCCACTTTGCCGTCCCGAGTAAGCCCGGTTGATCTGTTGGGTCCGGTGGTCGATTGCGCCGCCGACGGGGGTGCGGCGTGGCTTCGGCATTCTGGTTTCGGGGGCTTGATGGCATGGGCCGGGTTGGGGAACACGGCGGTACGGCTTTATGAACCGGTTCCTTTCGAGCGCGACGAAGAAGATCGACGCCAAGGGCCGCGTGTCGGTGCCGGCCGTGTTTCGCACGGTGATGAGCCGTCAGGGGATCGAGGAGCTCTACGGGTTCCAGGACTTCGTGTTCCCCGCATTCAGTCTTGGCGGTCCGGACATTCTGGACCGCTACGAAAAGCAGATCGCGACGCTCGATCCGTTTTCGAGCGAGGCCCACAGCATGTCGCTGCTCATTCATGGCGGCGGATCATTTCTCAAGCTCGACGGAGAAGGGCGGCTGACGATCACGGACTTCATTCGGGACTATGCGAACCTGCAGGACGAGGTGGCCTTTGTCGGCCGGTCGGATCATTTCCAGCTCTGGAACCCGTCGGCCTTCGAGGAAATGCAGCGAAATGCTCGCGAGGAGCGGATGCGCGGGGCGCCGCGTCCCGCTCGCAATGGAGAAACGGGGTGATGGCGAACCCCGGTGACGCCGCCGCGAATGGCGGAGAAGGCACCGGTGGCGGACTGGTTCGCCACATCCCGGTTCTTCTTCATGAGGTTCTCGCCGCGCTCGATCCTGCGCCCGGCAAAAGCATCCTGGACGGCACATTCGGGGCGGGCGGCTATAGCCGTGCGATCCTTGAGGCCGGGGCTGCCGTCATCGCCCTTGATCGCGATCCATCGGCGATTGCGGCCGGGCAGGCGATGGTCGAGGAATTCGCAGGCCGTCTCGCGCTTCACCAGGCGCGCTTTTCCGACCTCGCCCGCTATGCGCCGGAGGGTGGGCTCGACGGCGTGGTCCTCGACATCGGCGTGTCGTCCATGCAGATCGATGAAGCGGATCGCGGCTTTTCCTTCCAGAAGGACGGCCCGCTCGACATGCGCATGGAGCGCGACGGTGTCAGCGCGGCCGACGTGGTCAATGGGCTGAAGCCCGGCGATCTTGCCCGGATCTTCGGATTTCTGGGCGAAGAGAAGCAGGCAGGACGCATTGCGCGCGCCATCGAGAAGCGGCGGGCCGAACGGCCGTTCGCCACCACGCGCGATCTGGCCGGCCTGATCGAGACGGTCGTGCCGCGCAAGGCTAAGGACAAGATCCATCCTGCGACCCGCGTCTTCCAGGCGTTGCGCATCTTCGTCAATGACGAACTCGGCGAACTGGCCGATGCGTTGAGCGCGTCGGAGCGTGCGCTCAAGCCTGGCGGGCGTCTCGTCGTCGTCACCTTCCATTCGCTCGAAGACCGCATGGTCAAGCGCTTCCTGACTGAGCGAAGCGGGCGAAAGCAGGGCTCTCGGCATCTTCCGGTTCTGGAGGAGCAGCCGGCGACCTTCGTGCCGATAGGCAAAGGCATGCAGGCGGCCAGCCCTGCCGAGGCGGAGGCCAATCCGCGCGCGCGATCCGCCAAGCTCAGGGCGGCCACGCGAACCGACTTTTCAGCCGACGGGATCGACCGTTCGATCTTCGGGCTGCCCGATCTCGCCAGTCTCGATCAAATCCGGGGACGATGACAATGCTGCGGACATTCGACATGCTTCTGATCGCGCTGATGATCGCTGCGGCGACCATCACCTATCAGATCAAGCATCACGCCGAGGAAAAGCTCGCCCATGTGCGCGACCTTCAGGCGAAAATTCGGCTGGAGGAGCAGACGATCGATCTCCTGAAGGCCGACTGGGCGCTGCTCAACCAGCCCGCCCGGTTGCAGCGCCTCACCGAGCGCTTCGAAGAGACGCTTGAGCTTGGTACGATCGATCCCGAGCAGATCGCCACGCTCGACGAACTGCCCTCCAAGCTTCTCCAGATCGAGGAACTGATCGCGCAGCCGCTTGAAGGCTTCACCGATCCCACGATCACCGGATCGGTGGTGCGCTGATGCGAATCCTCAAGCGCATTGCGGCGAAGGCCAATCGGAACGACACCCAGATCGCCGCAAAGAAGGGCGCCGGTCGTCAGGCGAAGTCGCGCATCATCATCACCATGGCGTGCTTCTGCGCCGTTTATGCCGTGATCGGTGGTCGGCTCGTTCAATACGGCATCGCCGATGACCAGGTCACCGCCAGTATTCCGCGTGGTGACGCGTTGCTTGCCTCTCGTCCCGACCTCATCGACCGCAACGGAGAGGTGCTGGCGACCGACATCCGGACGGTCTCGCTCTACGCTGAACCGCGCCGCATCGTGGATACGGACGAGGCGATCGAGCGACTGATGACGGTGCTGCCTGATCTCGATGTGCGCACCACCTATAGAAAGCTGTCTTCCAATTCCGGGTTCCAGTGGCTGCGCCGTCAGCTCACGCCCAAACAGCAGAGCGAGATCATGGCGCTTGGAATCCCAGGCATCGGATTCCGTCCCGAAAAGCGCCGCTTCTATCCAGGCGGACCAACCGCGTCGCACATCGTCGGTCACGTCAATATCGACAATCGCGGCATCGCCGGCATGGAGAAATACGTCGACAGCCAAGGGCTTTCCGACCTTTTCGAACTCGGCATGACGATCGACGAGGAGATGGAGCCGTTCAAGCTGTCGATGGACCTCAGGGTCCAGCATATCGTGCGTGACGAACTCTCCGCGGCGATGGACCGCTACAGGGCGATTGCGGCCGGCGCCGTGATCCTCGACATCCATACGGGCGAAGTGTTGGCGATGTCGTCATTGCCCGACTACAACCCCAACAACCCCGCCCAGGCGCTGGAAAAGGACCGCATGAACCGCATGTCGGCCGGCACCTACGAGATGGGGTCGACATTCAAGACCTTCACCACCGCCATGGCGCTGGACAGCGGACTGGTCGACATGGGCGACAGCTTCGACGCCTCTCGTCCGATCCGCATCGCTGGCCATACGATCAGCGATTTCCACGGCAAGCACCGCGTATTGAGCGTCCCGGAAATCTTCATCTATTCGTCCAATATCGGCACGGCCAAAATGGCCGACGTCGTCGGGATCGAAGGCCATCAGGAGTTTCTGACGCGGATGGGTCTTTTGACCCGCATGCAGACGCAACTGCCGGAAGTGGCGATGCCGCTGCAGCCGAACGAGTGGAAGAAGATCAACTCGATCACGATCTCCTTCGGCCACGGCGTCACGACGACGCCGCTGCAGACCGCTGTTGCGGCCGCAGCGCTTATGAATGGCGGCAAGCTCATCTCGCCGACATTCGTTCCGCGCACCCAGGAACAAGCGATGGCAACCGCCAAGCAGGTGGTCAGCGCAGAGACCAGCGCCGACATGCGCGAATTGTTCCGTCTCAACTCGATTGATGGATCGGGGCGCCGCGCCGATGTCCCGGGATTCCGGGTTGGCGGCAAGACCGGCACGGCGGAAAAGGTCGTCAACGGGCGCTATTCAAGCGACGTGCGATTCAACGCCTTCCTCGCTGCCTTCCCGATGGACGATCCGCAATATGTGGTGCTCGTCGTGATCGATGAGCCGAAGCCGGAAGAGGGGCAATATTCGGCAACGGCCGGTCTCAACGCCGCACCGACGGTTTCCGCCATCATCCGGCGCTCGGCCGCGCTGCTCGGCGTCGATCCGAAATTCGGGCCGGACGGCTCCGCCTTGCTCGTGTCGTATTAAGGCAGAATGAGGATGCGGGGCCGCGCGGGGGCGTGTCGGCGACGGAACGGCGACGCAGGATAATCGGACGGGGACTATGAAACTTTCACATCTCGCCGCGGTCGATGCCGGGGCGACCATATCGAACAAGGGTCATGACGATATCGAGATCGTCGGCCTTACCGCCGACAGCCGCATGGCCGCGCCGGGCTATCTGTTCGTCGCCCTGACCGGCAGCAAGGCTGACGGCGCGCACTACGTGGCGGATGCGCTGGCGCGCGGCGCCGCCGCCATCGTCGCTTCCAGAGACGCCGTTGTGGATGCCGGTCAGGCGTCTTTGATCCGGGTCGATGATCCGCGGCTGTTTCTTGCCCGCGCGGCGGCGCGCTTTCATGGGCGCCAGCCCGACACGATGGTGGCCGTGACGGGCACGGCCGGCAAGACATCGGTCGCCTCCTTCACCCGCCAGATCTGGGCCCATGCCGGGCATTCCGCGGCGATGATCGGGACGACCGGCGTTGTTGCGCCCGGACGTCAGAGCTACGGATCGTTGACGACGCCCGATCCTGTCGCACTGCACCGCCTTCTTGGTGAACTGGCGGACGAGGGCGTGACCCACGCGGCGATGGAAGCGTCCAGTCATGGCCTCGACCAGCGCCGGCTCGACGGCGTGCGGCTCGCCGCGGGCGCCTTCACCAATCTTGGCCGGGACCATATGGACTATCACCCAACCGTGGATGATTATCTCGGGGCCAAGCTGCGGCTTTTCGATACCCTTCTCGACGAGGGCGCTCCGGCGATCGTCTTTGCGGACGATGTCTATTCCGACCGCGTCATCGCAGCGGCGCGGGCCGTCCGCCTCGATGTCCGAACCGTCGGTCGCCACGGCACCTATCTCACCGTCAAGCGCGTCGAGCATCACCGTCAGCATCAAAAGGCCGAGGTGCATCACGACGGTACGATCTTCGAGATCGATCTGCCGCTGGCCGGCGACTTCCAGCTCTCCAATGCGCTGACGGCGGCCGGACTTGCGATGTCGACCGGCGTTGCGGCTGAGACGGCGATGGTCGCGCTTGCGCGGCTACAGGGTGCGTCCGGTCGTCTGGAACTGGTCGGAACGACAAGCAGCGGTGCGCCAGCCTATGTCGACTACGCCCACAAGCCGGATGCCCTGGCCAATGTGCTGGCGTCGGTTCGGCCGTTCACCACCGGGCGCATCGTCGTCGTGTTCGGCTGCGGCGGGGACCGGGATCGGGGCAAGCGCGCGATCATGGGCGAGATCGCCACGCGGCTTGCCGACGTCGTCATCGTGACCGACGACAATCCACGGTCGGAGGAGCCGGCGGCCATCCGCGGCGAGATCATGGCCGCGGCCCCGGGTGCGCGCGAAATCGCCGACCGCGGCGAGGCGATCGATACCGCCGTCGCGATGCTGGCAACGGGCGATACGCTGATCGTTGCCGGCAAGGGACACGAGGAAGGCCAGACGATCGGCGATCAGACGCTGCCCTTTTCCGATCATGAACAGGTGAGGACCGCGCTGGCGGCTTATGGACGATGAGCGATCTATGGACCATCGATGATTTCCTGGCGGCCACCGGCGGGCGCCCGCTCGAACAGCTGCCGGACGGCATTTCGGGAATTTCGATCGACAGCCGCGCGGTCAGCCAGGGCGATGCGTTCTTCGCAATCAAGGGCGATCGGTTCGACGGTCACGATTTCACCAGCGCCGCCATGGCGAACGGCGCGGCGCTGCTGGTCGTCTCCGAAGCCAAGCTGCCGGCGCTCGGCCGTGTGTCCGCCCCGATGGTGGTGGTCGACGATGTGCTTGACGCGCTCGGAAGACTGGCGGTCGCGGCGCGAGCGCGCACCAAGGCGCAGATCATCGCCGTGACGGGGTCCGTCGGCAAGACGACGACCAAGGCGATGTTGCGTCATGTGCTGTCGACTTGCGGCAAGACGCATGCCGCGGTGGCCTCGTTCAACAATCATTGGGGCGTGCCGCTGACACTTGCCCGGATGCCGGCTGACGCGAAGTATGGCGTGTTCGAGATTGGCATGAACCACCCCGGCGAGATCACGCCGCTCGTCAAGCTGGTGCGTCCCCACGTGGCGATCATCACCACCATCGCCCCCGCGCATCTCGGCAATTTCAAGAACATCGGCGAGATAGCTGCTGCAAAGGCGGAGATATTCGACGGGCTGGTCCCCGGTGGACACGCGATCCTGAACCGCGACAACGAAAAATTCGCGGTGCTGAAGAAGGCAGCCAAGGCAGCCGGCATCGAGCGCATCCACGCCTTCGGGGCACACAAGCAGGCCGATTTCCGCCTGGAAAAGCTGAAGCTTCACGGGGCTTGCTCCTGCATGACCGCGCGGGTCGATGCGGATGAAGTCGTCGTCAAGATCGGCTCGCCGGGCCGGCATATTGCCGAGAACGCGCTTGCGGTGATGGGCGCGGCTCACCTAGTGGGAGCCGATCTGGCCAAGATCACGGCCGCATTGGCGGACTTCAAGGCGGAGAAGGGGCGCGGCGCCCAGTACAAACTGAGAAACGGGTCGGGCGAGTTCGTCCTGATCGACGAAAGCTACAATGCCAACCCGGCTTCGATGCGCGCCGCGATTTCTCTTCTGTCCAATGCGCCGCTGGGCGCGTCCGGCCGGCGCATCGCCATCCTCGGCGACATGCTGGAGCTCGGCCGTTTTTCGGCCAAGCTTCATGCCGAACTGGCCGGTCCGCTGGCTGAAGCCAAGGTGGATCGCGTCTATCTTGCCGGACCGGAGATGCGCGCGCTTGAAGCGGCCCTGCCTGGTGATATCGAGCGTGAATATCGCGAATCCACGGCGGCACTCATTCCCCTGATCACGCGCAGCGTCCATGCCGGCGATGCCATCATGGTCAAGTCCTCGCTCGGCATCGGTTTCGGCGCGGTGGTTTCGGCCTTGCTTGACAAGTTTCCGGCCGTGCCCGAAGCGGAGGCGGGGGACTGATGCAAACGAAGGACGCCAACTGATGCTCATGTGGCTCGTGGGGCTTGCGGAGGAACTGCAGGTCTTCAACCTTTTCCGCTACATAACCTTTCGTACGGGCGGCGCCCTTTTCACATCCGCTCTCATCGTCTTCCTCTTCGGCCCGCGAATCATCGCTTCTCTGCGCATCCGGCAGGGGCGGGGCCAGCCGATCCGCGCCGACGGACCTCAGACGCATTTCAAGAAGGCCGGCACGCCGACGATGGGCGGATTGATGATCCTTTCAGGAATCATCGGCAGTTCCCTGCTCTGGGCCGATCTTTCGAGCATCTATGTCGTGGTGACCCTGATCGTCACGCTGAGTTTCGGTGCGATCGGATTCTACGACGATTATCTCAAGGTCACCAAGCAGTCGCATATGGGCTTTTCGGGAAAGGCCCGCCTCGGAATCGAATTCCTTATCGCCGCCATCGCGGTCTTCTTCATCATGCAGGCGACGCTGACATCGACAGCGGAGAACAGCGCCACCTTCGGTTCCTCGCTCGCCTTTCCCTTCTTCAAGGACTTCTTCATTGATCTGGGGCTTTTCTTCGTCGTTTTCGGCGCATTCGTGATTGTCGGTGCCGGCAATGCGGTGAACCTCACGGATGGACTCGACGGGCTCGCCATCGGTCCGGTGATGATCGCGGCCGCGGCTTTCGGCACGATCGCCTATCTCTCCGGCAACGCCATGTTCGCCAACTATCTGCAGATCAACTTCGTGCCGGGGACGGGTGAGCTTTCCGTGGTGCTCGGCGCCGTCATCGGGGCGGGTCTCGGTTTTCTCTGGTTCAACGCGCCGCCAGCCGCGATTTTCATGGGTGACACGGGGTCCCTCGCGCTGGGTGGCCTGATCGGTACCGTTGCAGTCGCAACCAAGCATGAGATCGTCATGGCGATCATTGGCGGACTTTTCGTCATGGAAGCGCTTTCGGTGATGATCCAGGTCGGCGTCTTCAAGATGACCGGCAAGCGCGTCTTCCTCATGGCCCCGATCCACCATCATTTCGAGAAGAAGGGCTGGACCGAGAGCCAGGTCGTGGTGCGCTTCTGGATCATTGCCATCATCCTTGCCCTTCTCGGGCTCGCGACGCTCAAGCTGCGGTAGGGCCATGATCCCGGCGACCACCTTCAAGGATCAGCGTGTCGCTCTCTTCGGCCTCGGCGGATCGGGTCTTGCAACGGCGCGTGCGCTCAAGGCGGGCGGGGCAGACCTCGTCGCCTTCGACGACAATCCCGACAGCGTGGCGCGGGCGGCGGACGAGGGGATCGAGACGGGCGACCTTCACAGTATCGACTGGCAGAAGCTTGCCGCCTTCGTCCTGTCGCCCGGCGTACCGCTGACCCATCCAAGGCCGCACTGGACCGTCGACCTGGCGCGCGCGGCCGCGGTGCCGATCATCGGCGATGTCGAGATATTCTGCCGCGAGCGGCGCGCCCATGCGCCGGACTGCCCGTTCATCGCGATCACCGGAACCAATGGCAAGTCGACCACTACGGCGCTCATCGGTCACATTCTGAAAGAGGCAGGATTGGACGTCGGCATCGGCGGCAACATCGGCACGGCGATCCTGTCTCTAGACGCACCCGCCGAAGACCGGTTCTATGTCGTCGAATGCTCGTCCTACCAGATCGATCTCTCGCCCTCTCTCGATCCGACGGCCGGCATCGTGCTCAACTTGAGCCCGGATCACCTCGACCGTCATGGAACGATGGAGGCCTATGCCGACATCAAGGCGCGGCTGGCGATCGGTGCGCAATCCGCGATCGTCGGCGTGGACGACGCCCACAGCGCCGCGATCGCCGATCGAATCGACCGCAGTGGACGGCCGCTCGTCCGCATCTCAAAGCAATTGCCCCTGGCACGAGGACTTTATCACCAGGATGGCATGATCATAGCGGCCGGCGACGAGGCGCATCGTTTCTCGCTTCATGCGGCGAGCGCGCTGCGCGGGGCGCACAATGCGCAGAATGCGGCTGCGGCGATTGCGGCCTGCCGTGCGGTCGGTGTCGATGATGATGCGATCCAGGCCGGCCTGGACAGCTTTCCGGGCCTGAAGCACCGCATGCAACCTGTTGCCCGGCGGGGGAAGGTCCTCTTCGTCAACGATTCCAAGGCAACCAATGCAGATGCGGCGGCGCCGGCATTGTCGACATTCGAGGCCATTCACTGGATCGCCGGAGGGTTGCCGAAGGAAGGTGGTATCGCGTCGCTCGCACCGCTGATGCAGCACGTGAAGAAGGCCTATCTCATCGGCGAGGCAGCGCCCGCCTTTGCGGCGACGCTTGGCGATGCCGTTCCCTATGAGATTGCCGGTACGCTGGACCGTGCCGTCGCGCACGCGGCCGCCGATGCCGGGTCAAGCGCCGCCGAAGCGCCGGTCGTCTTGCTTAGTCCGGCTTGCGCAAGCTTCGATCAGTACAGGAATTTCGAGGTGCGGGGCGACGCGTTCGTCTCAGAGGTCGCCGCACTCGCCGATATCGACATGCTCGTCCCGACACCTGCAAGGAGCGATTGAGCCATGGTAAGCCGAGCTGAACGCGGGCCAGTCGCCGAATGGTTCTGGACCATTGATCGCATCTTCCTGTTCGCCTTCGTGTTCCTGATGGGATTGGGGTTCATGATGTCGTTCGCCGCCAGCCCTTCGGTGGCCGAGCGGATCGGGCTCGAGAGCTTCTATTTCGTCAAGCGCCACGCCGTCTTCCTCTTCCCGACCCTTGCGGTCATGGTCGCCATCTCGTTCGCCTCGCCCCGGCAGGTCCGGCGCATGGCGCTGGTGATCTTCGCAGGTTCGGTCTTCCTCATGCTCGTGGCCCTGTTCTTCGGCGTCGAGGTCAAGGGATCGCGTCGATGGGTCTCGATCGCGGGCCTTTCGGTTCAGCCATCGGAATTCATGAAGCCGGCCTTCGTCATCATCTGTGCCTGGCTCTTCTCGGAACACGCCCGCCAGCCGGAGATTCCCGGCAATCTCTTCGCCATCATCCTTTTCGGCATCGTCGCTGCGCTGCTGGTCGCCCAGCCGGACCTGGGGCAGACCGTGCTGGTGACGGCAATCTGGGGCGGCATGTTCTTCATGGCCGGGATGCCGTGGCTCTGGATCATCGTTCTTGGCGGGCTCGGCGCGGCAGGGTTCGTTTCTGCCTATTTCGTCTTCCCGCACGTGGCCGGCCGCATCGATCGATTCCTGACCGGCGAGGGCGACACCTATCAGGTGGATACGGCGCGAGAGGCCATCGTTCGCGGCAATTGGTTCGGCCAGGGTCCGGGCGAGGGAACAATCAAGCGCATCCTTCCAGACAGCCACACGGACTTCATTTTCGCCGTCGCGGCAGAGGAATTCGGGATCATCTTCTGCATGGTTCTCGTCGCCATCTTCGCTTTCATCGTCCTTCGCGGGCTGTCGCATGCGAGCCGTGAGCGAGACGATTTCACCCGTCTCGCCATCGCAGGCCTCGTGCTCCTCATCGGTTTTCAGTCCATGATCAACATCGCGGTCAATCTCGAACTCATGCCGGCCAAGGGCATGACGCTGCCGCTGATCTCCTACGGCGGATCCTCGATGGTGGCGATCGCAATCTCGGTCGGGTTTCTCCTGGCCCTCACGCGTCGGCGACCGGAAAAGCGGGCGCATGAGCGCCGGCTGTTCCGAGGCAATTTCGTGCCCGCCGAATAGACTGCCGGAGTCCAATACGTGTCAGATCTGATCCTGCTATCGGCCGGCGGCACCGGCGGCCATCTGTTTCCCGCTGAAGCGCTGGCGCATGAACTGCGTCGGCGGGGCCATGCCGTCGATCTCGTGACCGACGAACGCGCGGCGCGCTATGCGCAGAGCTTTCCGGCGGACCATGTTCACGTGGTCCGTTCGGCGACGATCTCGTCGAAAAACCCGATCGCAGCTGCGCGGTCGCTGCTGACGCTCGTCTCGGGTATCCGGCAGTCCGGCAAACTGATTCGTCGTCTGCGCCCGGCAGCGGTCGTCGGCTTCGGCGGATATCCGACACTGCCGCCCGTCTATGCCGCGACCCGCGCGGGCGTGCCAACGATGATCCACGAGCAGAACGCCGTGATGGGTCGCGCCAATCGCCTTCTGGCTTCGCGGGTCGATGCCATTGCCGGCGGATTTCTGCCCGAAGGGTCCGGCGCGCACCAGGCCAAGACGGTGACGACCGGCAATCCCGTGCGCCCCGCCGTTCTTGAAGCCGCCGCTTCGCCTTATCGCGCCGCGCACGGCAGCGAGCGGTTCAATCTCGTCGTGTTCGGCGGCAGCCAGGGCGCGCGCTTCTTCTCCGAATCGATCCCCGCTGCGCTGGACCTTCTGACGGATGAGGAGCGCTCGCGCCTCGTCGTGACCCAGCAGGCCCGCCGCGAGGACGAGGCGGAGGTCACCGCGTTCTACCGCACCCGTGGCATCGAAGCGGACGTCTCGCCGTTCTTTGCCGATATGGCGGCACGAATCGGCGCGGCACAACTGGTGATCAGCCGCTCTGGTGCTTCCACCGTTTCGGAGATTTCGGTTATCGGGCGGCCAGCCATTCTCGTGCCCTATCCCCACGCCCTCGATCACGATCAGGCTGCCAACGCCGCCGCCCTGATGGCAAAGGGTGGCGCTGAAGTCATCGCCCAGAGCGCGCTTTCCAGCACACGTCTTGCCGATCTTATCGGTTCGGCAATGCGCGAGCCGGACCGGTTGGCAGAAACGGCGGGCCGGGCCAGGGCAGCGGGGAAGCCGGATGCAGCGGCCTTGCTCGCCTCGATGGTAGAAGCTATTGCGGACGGCATGAGCATCACAGCGTTCAAGGATAATCGTGCATGAAGATGCCGCAGACCATCGGCCTCGTCCATTTCGTCGGCATTGGCGGCATCGGCATGAGCGGCATTGCGGAAGCACTGCACACGCTTGGCTACAGTGTGCAGGGCTCGGATCAATCCGACAGCGCCAATGTGCAGCGACTGCGCCAGAAGGGCATCGACGTTCATGTCGGCCACCGCGCTGAAAACATCGGCGCGGCCGAGGTCGTCGTGGTTTCCACAGCGATTCGCAAGGACAATCCCGAGTTGATCGCCGCGCGCGAGAAGCTTCTTCCGATCGTGCGGCGCGCCGAGATGCTGGCCGAGCTTATGCGTTTTCGCAATGCGGTCGCGATCGGCGGCACCCATGGCAAGACGACGACCACGTCCATGGTCGCGGCGCTTCTCGATGCCGGCGACCTGGATCCGACGGTGATCAACGGCGGCATCATCAACGCCTACGGCACCAATGCGCGGATGGGCGCGGGCGACTGGATGGTCGTGGAAGCGGACGAATCAGACGGCACGTTCCTCAAGCTTCCCGCAGATGTCGCTGTCGTTACCAATATCGATCCGGAGCATCTCGACCACTACGGCTCCTTCGAGGCGGTGCGCGCAGCCTTCGCGCAGTTTGTCGAGAATGTCCCGTTCTACGGGTTCGGGGTGATGTGCCTCGACCATCCGGAAGTGCAGTCGCTTGTCGGTCGTATCGAGGATCGGCGGGTCGTGACCTATGGTGAGAATCCACAGTCGGACGTGCGTTTCATGAACCACCGCATGGACGGCCCGGTGTCGGTCTTCGACATCGCGATCCGCCGGCGCCAGCGGGACGACGGCGTGGAAATTCGCGATCTTCGATTGCCGATGCCAGGACGCCACAATGTTTCCAACGCCACCGCTGCAATTGCCGTCGCAACGGAGCTTGGCGTCAGCGCCGAGCAGATCAGGCAGGGCCTTGCATCCTTCGGCGGCGTCAAGCGCCGTTTCACGAACACGGGCACCTGGAAGGGCGTCGAGATATTCGACGATTACGGCCATCACCCGGTCGAGATAAAGGCCGTGTTGTCGGCCGCGCGCGACGCCTGCAAGGGTCGCATTCTTGCGGTCGTCCAGCCGCACCGTTTCACGCGTCTCCAGAGCTTGTTCGACGACTTCGCCGCCTGCTTCAACGATGCAGACACGGTTATCCTCGCACCGGTCTACACTGCAGGTGAACAGCCGATCGAAGGAATCGATTCGACCTCGCTCGCCGCGCGGATGCGCGCCGGGGGGCACCGGGACGTGCGCCTCGTCGAGGGACCGGAGCAGCTTGCGCCGATCATCGCCGCGAGTGCAGAGGCGGGCGACTACGTCGTCTGTCTCGGCGCCGGGTCGATCACCTACTGGGCCGCCGCGCTGCCTCAGGAACTCGCTGAACTCGGGGGAGAGACCTGATGCGCGAGGACCGAGGCGCCAGATTGCTCGAACGTCTGCAGGACCGTTTCACAGAAATCCGTGGCCGGCTGACGCCGGATGCCGGGATGGACAAGATCACCTGGTTTCGGGTCGGCGGCACGGCGGACATTCTTTTTCAGCCGGCCGATAGCGAAGACCTTTCGAGCTTCCTGCGCGCTTTGCCCGAGGATGTCCCGCTGATGGTCGTCGGCATCGGGTCGAACCTGCTGATCCGCGACGGCGGCATTCGCGGTGTCGTCGTGCGGCTGTCGGCGAAGGGCTTCGGCGAGGTTCGGCAGGCCTCCGATACCCGGCTGGTGGCCGGTGCCGCCACGCCCGACAAGCGTGTCGCTGCAGCCGCGCTTGAGGCGGGGATCGGCGGACTTCATTTCTATCATGGTATTCCCGGCGGCATCGGAGGTGCCTTGCGCATGAACGCCGGCGCAAACGGGGTCGAGACCAGAGAAAGGGTCGTCGAGGTCCATGCGATCGATCGCAAGGGCGACGGCCACGTCTTCTCCAAAGCCGATATGGGCTATGACTACCGGCACTCGTCCGCGCCGCGCGATCTCATCTTCACCCATGCCGTGTTCGAGGGTTTTGCAGCCGATCGCGACGAAATCCGCTCGCAGATGGACGCCGTGCAGCATCACCGGGAAACGGTGCAGCCGATCCGCGAAAAAACGGGTGGCTCGACCTTCAAGAATCCGCCCGGTTCATCGGCCTGGAAAGAGATCGACAAGGCCGGCTGCCGTGGCCTGACGATCGGCGGCGCGCAGATGTCGCCCATGCATTGCAATTTCATGATCAATACGGGGCAGGCGGGCGGTTACGAGCTGGAGTTTCTTGGCGAGACCGTGCGCGAGCGTGTGCTGGAGGCCTCCGGCATCAAACTCGATTGGGAGATCAAGCGTCTCGGCGAGTTCCAGCCCGGCAAGATGGTGCAGGAATTTCTCGGGCAACTGATTTGACCGGGCGAACCGGCGCATCCGCGATTTGCCAACCCCTGTGAAATCACATGTGATTCCGCGGAGTCATTGAGGGGTTGCCACCGAATCCACTCTCTGATTCTTTGGCCAAAAGCGTTTCCGTTCACTGAGTCGCGGCGTCAGGGCCGCACGGTCCGTCGGCAAGGGGCTGGCGATGAGACTCGGACTCAATCCGGCGGTTCGTTGCGGGCGACCAGTAGTGCGTGAGAGGGGATCGGGATGTCGAGAAGCCATGTGGCGGTGCTGATGGGCGGATTCTCTTCCGAGCGTCCCGTCAGTCTGTCCTCGGGCAAGGCCTGTGCGGATGCGTTGGAGGCGGCGGGCTACAGGGTCACGCGCATCGACGTCGACCGGGATGTGTCCTCCGTTCTTGCCGATCTGCGCCCCGATGTCGTTTTCAACGCGCTCCATGGTCCTTTCGGCGAAGATGGCACCATCCAGGGGGTGCTGGAATATCTGGGAATCCCCTACACGCACTCCGGCGTGCTGGCTTCGGCCCTGGCGATGGACAAGGAGCAGTCCAAGAAAGTCGCGAAGGCGGCCGGGGTTCCGGTGGCCGAATCGAAGGTCATGGACCGGTTCGAATTCGGCTCTTCCCACCCCATGCCTCCACCCTACGTCGTCAAGCCGGTCAACGAGGGGTCGAGCTTTGGCGTCGTGATCGTCCAGGAGGGGCAGTCGCATCCTTCACAGGTGATCACTTCTGACGAATGGAAGTATGGCGATCGGGTCATGGTCGAGCGATTCGTCGCCGGACGCGAATTGACCTGCGCGGTCATGGGTGACGTGGCACTTGGCGTTACCGAGATCATTCCGGTTGGCCACAGCTTCTATGATTACGATTCAAAATACGTGGCGGGACAGTCAAAACACGAACTGCCGGCAAAAATTTCACCAAATATTTACCAAAAAATACAGACACTGGCGCTCAAGGCACACAGGGCAATCGGATGCCGCGGCGTCAGTCGATCAGACTTCCGGTACGACGACCGCTTCTCCGAAGATGGCGAAATAATCTGGCTGGAAATCAATACGCAGCCGGGCATGACGCCAACCTCTCTCGTGCCGGAAATCGCCCTGCATGCCGGTCACGGCTTCGGCGAATTGTTGACCTGGATGGTGGAGGACGCTTCTTGTTCGCGTTGATCGGTAAGGGTGCGTTGAGACGGGCATCGGCCGCAGCAGCCGGTGTGGCGGCTGGCCGCGATGCTGTTGTCCTGCCGCGCCCGCTGCGCCGGGTCGCGCGCTTCCTTTCAGCGCCCGGCATCAGCGATTGGCCGATCCCGCGCCACATCGGGGCTGTCGCGGCCCTGTCATTCCTTTCGGCGACCGGGGTCTACGGCATGGTCCTCGGCGGTCACACCGATCATGTGCTGAGCATGGGGACGGCGGCTGCCGGCTTTGCGCTCGAGGACGTCGCGATCGTCGGCAACCGCGAGACATCGGAAATCGACGTACTTCAGGCGATCGGCCTTGATGGTGCCCGCTCGGTCGTGGTTCTCGATGCCGCAGCTGCACGCGAGGCGCTGCTGGCGCTGCCCTGGGTCGCGGACGTCAAGGTGCGCAAGATCTATCCAAGCAAGCTGGAGATCGACCTTCAGGAACGCGAGGCTTTCGCCATCTGGCAGAACGGCAGCGATCTCCTGCTGATCGAGAAGAACGGCAACGTCATCGCCAAGATGGACGAACGCAAGTTCATCAATTTGCCATTCTATGTCGGTCTCGGAGCCGATCAGCTGGCTTCTCGGTTTGATCGGTTGTTCGAGGGGTATCCGGAGCTGAAGCAGCGGGTCCGGGCGAATGTGCGGGTCGCTGACCGCCGCTGGGATCTTTATCTCAAGAACGGCGTCGTCGTGCGCCTTCCGGAATCCGATCCCGCGGCGGCGGTCGCAGAGCTGGCAAAGCTCGATCGCGAGCGCGACCTGCTCTCGCGTGACCTCGCTGCCGTCGACATGCGGCTTTCCGATCGCATCACGATCCAACTGACGGAGGAATCGCTGGAGCGTCACCAGGCTGCCGTCGAGCAGCGTGCGAAAGACATCAAGGCGATGGAGCGGCGCATATGAGCTTGTTCGGTTCATCTTCTTTCGGGGTGCCCCGCATGCGGCCGCTCTCCTCCAAGCGGGCCAGCGTCGTGTCGGTTCTCGACATCGGCTCCTCCAAGGTCGTCTGCATGATCGGCCGACTGACGCCGCGTGAGGAAAGCCAGCTCCTGCCGGGACGGACCCACCGCATTGAGATCATCGGCATCGGCCACCAGAAATCACGCGGGATGAAGGCCGGCGTCATCGCCGATCTCGACGCTGTGGAAGGGGCCGTTCGCCTCGCCGTCGAGGCGGCAGAGCGCATGGCGGGGCTGACCGTCGAATCGCTGATCGTCAACGTTTCGGCCGGTCGGCTGAAAAGCGACATCTATTCTGGCACGATCGAGCTCGGCGGGCACGAGGTGGACGCCTCGGACCTGAAGCGGGTTCTCGCTTCGGCCAGCCAGCAGTCGATGGCGTCGGACCGGGCGATCATTCATTCGCTGCCGACAGCCTTCACGCTGGACGGCGAACGCGGCATAGCCGACCCGACCGGCATGTATGGCGACGATCTGGGCGTCGACATGCACGTGCTGTCGGCCGAACGCGCGCCGCTGAAGAACCTGGAACTGTGCATCAACCGCGCGCATCTGTCGGTCGAGGCGATGGTTGCAACGCCCTATGCAAGCGGGCTTGCGGCTCTGGTCGACGATGAAGCGGAGATGGGCTGCGCGGCCATCGACCTTGGCGGTGGCACCACGACGATCTCGCTCTTTTCGGAAGGCAAGCTCGTGCATGTCGATGCGATCGCGCTCGGCGGCCATCACGTGACGATGGATCTTGCACGCGGACTTTCGACGCGCGTCGAGGATGCCGAGCGGCTGAAGGTCGTTCACGGCTCGGCGTTGGCAAGCGGCTCGGACGACCGCGACGTGATCTCGATTCCGCCGATCGGCGAGGACGAACGGGACCTGCCGACGCAGGTGCCGCGTGCTCTCGTGGTGCGCATCGTGCGTGCACGGGTAGAGGAGACTCTGGAAATGATCCGCGACCGGCTGAACAAGTCCGGGCACGGCGGCTCGATCGGCAAACGCATCGTCCTGACCGGAGGTGCCAGCCAACTGACGGGGTTGTCGGAAGTCGCGCGGCGGGTTCTCGCCCGCAACGTGCGCGTCGGCCGCCCGATGGGCGTGGCCGGACTTCCGGCCGCGGCGAAGGGCCCGGCCTTTTCGACGGCCGTGGGGCTGATGATCTACCCGCAGGTCGCGGGAATGGAAAACCATGGCGGCGGACTGAGTGTCTTCGGCGCCGCGGGTGGAGCGGGTGGCCGGATCGCCCGCATGGGCCAGTGGCTCAAGGAAAGTTTTTGAACAGCGAAGCTCAGGCCGAGGCGGCAATCGGCCGAAACTGAAAGGGAACGGGTGCCATGACTATTAAACTTCAAAAGCCGGACATCACCGAGCTTAAGCCACGGATCACCGTTTTCGGTGTTGGTGGCGGCGGCGGTAATGCCGTCAACAACATGATCAATGCCGGCCTCGAGGGCGTCGACTTCGTCGTCGCCAACACTGATGCCCAGGCTCTTTCGATGACCAAGGCAACGCGTGTCATCCAGATGGGTGTCGCCGTGACCGAAGGTCTCGGTGCGGGCTCGCGGCCGGAAGTCGGCCGTGCGGCGGCGGAAGAGTGCATCGACGAGATCGTCGATCATCTCTCCGGCACGCACATGTGCTTCGTCACTGCCGGCATGGGCGGTGGCACCGGAACGGGCGCTGCTCCCGTCGTCGCCCAGGCGGCGCGCGAAAAGGGCATTCTGACCGTCGGCGTCGTCACCAAGCCCTTCCATTTCGAGGGCGGCCGGCGCATGCGCGTCGCCGATGCGGGCATTGAAGAACTTCAGGCCTGCGTCGACACGCTGATCGTCATCCCGAACCAGAATCTCTTCCGCATCGCCAACGAGAAGACGACCTTCGCCGATGCCTTCGGCATGGCCGACCAGGTGCTTTATTCGGGTGTTGCCTGCATCACCGACCTGATGGTCAAGGAAGGCCTGATCAACCTCGATTTCGCCGACGTCCGTTCGGTCATGCGCGAAATGGGCAAGGCGATGATGGGCACCGGCGAAGCCTCGGGCGAGGGCCGCGCAATGGCCGCTGCCGAAGCCGCAATCGCCAATCCTCTGCTCGATGAAACGTCGATGAAGGGCGCGCAGGGCCTCCTCATCTCGATCACCGGCGGGCGTGACATGACGCTCTTCGAAGTCGACGAGGCAGCAACCCGCATCCGCGAGGAAGTCGATCCGGACGCCAACATCATTCTCGGCGCAACCTTCGACGAGGAGCTGGAAGGCCTCATCCGCGTTTCGGTCGTGGCCACGGGCATCGACAAGTCGGCCGCCGAGATTGGCGGCAACGCGGCCCAGGCACGGGTCAGCGAACAGCGCGCCCAGCCGGCTCAGCCAAAGCCCGCCCAGCGTGAAGTTGCGGCCGCGCGCCCCGCCGTTTCGGCTCAGCCTGCGCCGCAGCAACCGTCAGCCGATCGCCTGGCCGAGACGGTCCGTCGTGCGGAAGCTGATATCGAACGTGAACTGGCAATCGCACCGAAGACCCAGGCCCCGGCGGACGACTTCATGCCGCAGAGCCGTCTCTTCGCTGCCGCCCAGCCTGTCGAAGCCCAGCAGCAGCGTCCAATGGCTGGCTACCATGTGCCGCCATCCCGTCCTGCGCCTCAGCCGGAGGCTGTTGTGACACAGCCGGAACCTGCTGCGGAAGGCATGGAGCCGATGGAGCCCGTGCGCATGCCTCGCGTTGAGGATTTCCCGCCGGTCGTTCAGGCGGAGATCGAGCACCGCCACGCGCGCCAGGAACCGAGCCACGAAGAGCGTGGACCGATGGGCCTTCTGAAGCGCTTGTCGAGCAGCCTTGGCCGGCGCGATGAAGAAGAGGCTCCGCGTCAGCAGGCCGAACGGCCCGCGCAGGCGGAACGCCGGCAGCTCTCGCCGGAAGCCAGCCTCTATGCGCCGCGCCGCGGACAGCTGGATGACCAGGGCCGTCAGGCACCAGCAAAGCGTATGCCGGGAGAGGACGAGCAGCTGGAAATTCCGGCCTTCCTGCGTCGCCAGGCAAACTGACCCGAAGCGGTCACAATTGATGCAACGCGCACAGAATACGTGCGCGTTGCTATACGTCCAAATTGCTGAATTCATTAATTTAATTATTGTTTCTCCGTTTGCTCATTTATTAATATTTCGAAAAGAACCGTGATTTTGCGATGCGCAACGGCGCACGTATCTTGCGGAAATACCGCGGGGGGAGCGGGGCCGCAGAGACGCACGTATTGCGCGTTGCCCTTGATTGACCGCAGGGCGTGACCAGCGTCGCGCCGCTTCGAAGAATTGGGCAGCTGTTGATGACATCATCATGGAACGTGTTTCAGACCACTATCGCGCGACCGGTGTCGCTCGCCGGGATCGGCGTTCATAGCGGCAAGGATGTTCACGCGACCTTCCTGCCGGCAGATCCCGATAGTGGGGTCGTGCTGCGGCGGGTGTTCGACAATGGACGCACACACGATATTCGGGCCGTCTCGGCTCAGGTCGCCTCCACCGACCTTTCGACCGTTCTTTCGCGCGACGGCATTACGATCGGAACGGTTGAGCATCTCATGGCCGCATTCGCCGGGCTTGGCGTCGACAATGTCGTCGTCGAACTGGATGGCGGCGAGGTGCCGATCATGGACGGGTCGGCCGAGGCCTTCGTCGAAGCGATCGATTCCGTTGGTCTCAGCGAACAGGACGTGAAGCGCCGTTTCATTCGTGTGCGCAAGCCGGTGCGCGTGGAGATGGGCGGCTCGTGGGGCGAGTTCGTGCCCCATGACGGGCAGCGCTTCGAGATCGAGATCGATTTCGACAGCCCGGTGATCGGCCGCCAGAATTTCGAGAGCGATCTCGATCCGGCAACATTTCGCAGCGCGCTGGCTCGCTCGCGCACATTCGGCTTCATGCGCGATGTGGAGCGGCTTTGGGCCGCCGGCTATGCGCTTGGCGCGTCGCTGGAAAATTCGGTGGTGGTCGCCGATGATGACCGTGTCATCAATGTCGAAGGTCTTCGTTTCAAGGATGAATTCGTTCGCCACAAGGCGCTGGATGCGGTGGGGGATCTCGCCTTGGCCGGCGCTCCGTTCATCGGCTGTTTTCGATCCTACCGCGGCGGCCACAAGCTGAATGCGCTTGCGCTCAAGGCATTGCTGGACGACCTGTCCGCCTACGATGTCGTCGAAGCACCGGGGCGACGGGACGTTCGCCGGCGGCGCGGCGACGTGGTTGCGATCAATGCACCGGCTTTCGCTCCCTGGACTCTTTGACCTCATGGGACGAACCGGTCGGTAAAACGACGGTCGGTCATAAAAAAGCGCCATTGGCTGATGATTACGCCCCCTGGACATTGCGGGGCCCCCGCATTTGCGGCTAGAAGGCGCAGGTGCGAGGCAGAACGGCACACGAGGTTATTGCATATGACAGGCGCAGTTCGGCAATTGCAGCGTAAGCGCGCGCGCAACGTTCTTGTTGCCATCGGTATCGGCTTGGCCGGTGCCGGGCTTGCCGGTTGCCAGACCGATCCGGACATTGATATCAGCGCTTACGCTGCCGAGACCGATCCGCCGGACGTGCTCTACAATCAGGGGCTCGCCAATCTGCAGGGTGGCCGCCTGCAGGAAGCGGCCCGCAAGTTCGAGGCCATCGACAAGCAGCACCCCTATTCGGAATTTGCCCGGCGCGGCATGGTCATGGGCGCGTTCGCGCGTTATCGCAGCGGCGACTACGAAGAAGCGATCTCGGCAGCCAACCGCTATCTCAGCCTTTATCCCGGCGAAGAAGATGCGGCTTACGCGCAATATATCGTCGGCCTGTCCTATTTCCGTCAAATCCGCGACGTGACACAGGACCAGCGCGAATCAGCGCGGGCGATCCAGGCGATGCAGGAAGTCGTCGATCGCTATCCCGACAGTGAATATGTCGAGGATGCACAGGCCAAGGTGCGCTTCGCCCGCGACCAGCTCGCCGGCAAGGAAATGCAGGTAGGGCGCTATTACCTGGAGCGCCGGGAGTATGTGGCGGCGATCAACCGCTTCCGCAACGTTATCGAGCGCTATCCCCAGACCCGGCAGGTCGAAGAAGCGCTGGCCCGTCTCGTCGAGGCCAACTACGCGATGGGCCTGACGGATGAGGCCCAGACGGCAGCCGCCGTGCTTGGACACAACTTCCCTGACAGCCAGTGGTATGCGGATTCCTTCACGCTCCTCCAGTCTGGCGGACTCGAGCCGCGCGAGAATCGCGGGTCGTGGATTTCGCGTGCCGGTGCACGCATCCTCGGTGCTTGATCTGACGGCTGGCCTGTTCCAAACATGGAAAGGTTTGGGTTCCGGCGCGACGAGTCGTCGGCTGGCGCGGGGCGTTAGGCTCTAGGATCAATGCTTTCACAGCTTTCCATCCGCGATATCGTGCTGATCGAGCGGCTGGACCTCGTATTTGATGCGGGCATGTCCGTGCTGACCGGCGAAACGGGCGCCGGCAAATCCATCCTCCTCGATGCGCTTTCCCTTGCGCTTGGTGCGCGCGGCGACGGCTCGCTCGTGCGCCAGGGCGCCGAGCGCGGCCAGGTGACGGCCGTGTTCGACGTTCCGGTGGCCCATCCGGCTCGTCAGTTCGTTCGCGACAGCGGCCTTGATGACGAGGGCGACCTCATCTTGCGCCGCGTTCAATCCGCTGACGGGCGTACCCGAGTCTTCCTCAACGATCAGCCGACCAGCGTGGCGACGATGCGCGAGCTGGGCCGTCATCTCGTGGAGATTCACGGACAGCACGACGATCGCGCGCTCATCGAGACCGACATGCACCGTATCCTGCTCGATGCGTTCGGTGGCATGGGCGAGGAGGCGCGGTCGGTCGCGGGCCTTCATGCGGCCTGGCGGCAAGCATTGCGGGCGCGCGATGCGCACCGCGCCAAAGTGGAGGAGGCGGCGCGGGAGGCCGACTATCTTCGCTCGTCCTTTGCCGAACTCGACCAACTCAGTCCACTCGACGGTGAAGAGGACGAGCTGGCCGGGCGCCGCGCAGACATGATGCGGGCGGAAAGGCTGGCCAGCGACATCAAGGAAGCCGAGGAGGTGCTTGCCGGCCCTGGGTCGCCTGTGCCGCTCATCAGTTCGCTCGTCCGCAAGCTGGAGCGCAAATCGGCGGAAGCGCCGGGCCTTCTGGAAGAGACGGTCGAGGCGCTGGACGGCGCGCTGCGGCAGCTCGGCGATGCGCAGATGGCCGTGGAAGCGGCGATGCGCAAGGCCGACTTCGACCCACACGAATTGGAACGGACCGAAGAACGCCTTTTCGCGCTGCGCGGGGCCTCCCGGAAGTTCAACGTGCCTGTCAGCGAACTGCCGGCGCTCGCCCAGCGGATGATGGACGACCTTTCCGACCTCGATGCAGGCGAGGAGAAGCTGAAAGCGCATGAGATCGCTGTCGGCGAAACGCTTGCCGCCTTCAATGCCGCGGCCCGTGCCCTGTCGGACAAGCGTCATCACACAGCGAACGCCTTGACAGAAGCGGTGATGACGGAGCTCCCCGCGCTCAAGCTGGAGCGGGCCGCTTTCATGGTCCATATCGAGACCGATCAGGATCGCCCATCGCCGGACGGCATCGACAAGGTCGAGTTTCATGTGCGAACCAATCCGGGGACGCGCGCCGGACCCATAATGAAGGTCGCTTCCGGGGGCGAACTTTCCCGTTTCCTGCTGGCGCTCAAGGTCGCGCTCGCCGATCGCGGTTCGGCCCCGACCCTCGTCTTCGATGAGATCGACACAGGTGTCGGTGGCGCGGTGGCCGATGCGATCGGACAGCGTCTCAAGCGACTTTCGGACAGGGTACAGGTGCTCTCCGTCACCCATGCGCCGCAGGTTGCTGCGCGCGCCGCCACCCATTTCCTGATCGCCAAGGGTCCCAACGATGCCGATGCGATCGCGACGAAGGTGACGGCTATCGACGCTGCGGGACGCCGCGAGGAAATCGCAAGGATGCTGGCCGGTGCCACGGTCACCAGCGAGGCACGGGCGGCAGCCGACAGACTGCTTTCGGAAAATGCGCGTTGATGCGGTGATTTTCGCCGCGCCCTGACGTATCAAGGTGCAATTGCCGACGCGAACCCCGGACATCATCATGGCCCTTGAAAAGCCACGCCCCGTGCGCGAAACGCCTGTCAAGGAAATGGACGACGCTGAAGCGGGCGAGGTTCTGCAAACGCTCGCCGCCGAGATCGCGGAACACGACAAGCGCTATCACCAGCAGGACGCGCCGGTCATCTCGGATGCCGACTACGATCGGATAAAGCAGCGCTATCTCGCGATCGAGGCGCGTTTCCCGCATCTGAAGCCTGTTGATGCACCGTCGGACAAGGTGGGGGCCGAGGTCGCATCCGGTTTCGGAAAGGTCGTGCACCGCGTTGGCATGCTGTCGCTCGACAACGCCTTTACCGATGAGGATTTCGTCGATTTCGTCGAGCGCGTCCGCCGGTTCCTGCGCATACCGGGCGGCGATGAACTGGCGTTTACGGCAGAGCCCAAGATAGATGGTCTTTCGCTGTCGCTGCGCTATGAAAAAGGCGCGCTGGTAACGGCGGCGACGCGCGGCAACGGCGCGGTCGGCGAGAACGTCACGGCGAATGCGCTGACCATCCGGGATATTCCCCACACACTGCCAGCGCATGCGCCCGAGGTGCTGGAAGTGCGGGGCGAGGTTTATATGACGCGCGAGGATTTCGTCGCGCTGAATGAACGCCAGGCCCAGCTCGGAAAACAGACCTACGTCAACCCACGCAACACCGCCGCAGGCTCTTTGCGCCAGCTCGATGCCGCGCTGACCGCAGAGCGGTCGCTCAAGTTCTTTGCCTATGCCTGGGGCGAAGTCTTGCCCGAATTGCCTGCGGACACACAGAGCGAGATGGTGGATCGGCTGGGTGAGTACGGCTTCAAGACCAACGACCTGATGCGACGCCTGACCACGGTGGAGGCGCTTCTGGCGCACTATCGCGAGATCGAACGCGTGCGCGCCGAACTGCCCTATGACATCGATGGCGTCGTCTACAAGGTCGATGATCTGCGGCTGCAGCAGCGGCTCGGATTCGTCTCGCGCTCGCCGCGCTGGGCCATTGCCCACAAATTCCCCGCGGAAAAGGCGTTCACGATCCTGAATGCCATCGATATCCAGGTGGGGCGCACCGGCGCTCTGACGCCGGTCGCCCGGCTAGAGCCGGTCACCGTGGGCGGCGTCGTGGTGACGAACGCCACGCTTCACAATGCCGAGGAGATCGAGCGGCTCGGCGTCAGGATCGGCGATACGGTCGAAATCCAGCGTGCCGGAGATGTCATTCCGCAGGTGCTGCGTGTCGAAAAAAGCCCGCCGGACGCCATTGCATTCGTCTTTCCGAGCATCTGCCCCTGCCACTTGAAGACCCCGATCGTGCGCGACGAGACGGCCGGCGGTGCGGAGGGCGTCGTGCGCCGCTGTTCGGGCGAATTCGCCTGTCCCTATCAGCGCAAGGAACACCTGAAGCATTTCGTTTCGCGCAAGGCGTTCGATATCGACGGCCTCGGCGACAAGCAGATCGAGTATTTCTACGACGACGCCACGCTGGCCATCCGTCAGCCGGCCGACATCTTCACCCTGAAGTCGCGCGACGATGCCCAGGACCTGCAAAAGCTCAAGAACCGCGATGGCTACGGCGACACGTCAGCCAGCAAGTTGTTTGATGCGATCGAGGCCAGGCGGACGATCACCCTGGACCGCCTGATATTTGCACTTGGCATTCGCCATGTCGGCGAGACGACGGCGAAGACCCTCGCACGGGCTTATGGCAACTGGGCGGCATTCGACGAGGCGGCGAAAGCGGTCGCAAAGGGGAATGAAGCGGCGCGGGAGGAAATGGATGCGCTGGATGATATCGGCCCGGCTGTGATCGAGGCGGTCGGACGTTTCTTCGGAGAGGCGCACAATCTGGAAATGGTCGAAGCCCTCGTGTCGCAACTGACGGTCATGGATATGGAGCGGCCCACCTCGGATTCGCCGGTTGCCGGCAAGACTGTCGTGTTTACGGGCTCGCTTGAGCGAATGACCCGCGAAGAGGCCAAGGCCATGGCGGAAAGGCTCGGCGCCAAGGTAGCCGGCTCCGTGTCGAAAAAGACCGATCTGCTCGTTGCCGGACCGGGCGCCGGATCGAAATTGAAGAAGGCGGCCGAACTCGGCGTGGAAACGATGGATGAAGACGGCTGGTTCGAGCTCGTCGGAACGTGACGCGTGCTGCGAGCCAAGGATCAGCACCGCTGACTGTCCGTTCACCCGTTTTCATTTGACTGGTCAGCAGTGCTGACCGAAATTGGCTGAGCGCGCATCTCGCGTTTCGCAAAGCCGCCAGCGTGGGTCGCACCGACGGGCGGGATGATCCTTCCGATTGGGTTCTTCATGGCAAGCTCTTCCAGGAGCGACTTCCTGTCCGGCATCAGAGACAGCGTACCCGTCATCGTCGCGGCGGCGCCATTCGGCGTTCTTTTCGGCGCGCTGGCAGTCGATAACGGGTTGAGCCTTTTCGAGACCGTACTGATGAGTGCCTCGATATACGCCGGTGCCAGCCAGATGGTCGGGATCGAGCTTTTCGGCGGCACCGTCGCCCCCTGGCTGGTCGTGCTGTCGATCTTCGCCGTCAACTTTCGCCACGTCCTCTATTCGGCCGCTGTCGGGCGGCGCATCACGCATTTCACGCCGCTGCAGAAGGCATGTGCGTTCTTCTTCCTCATCGATCCGCAATATGCCGAGACGGAACGCCGGGCCGAACAGGAAAAGCCGATCACTGTCGCATGGTATTTCGGCATGGGCGTGCCGGTATATCTCTTCTGGGTACTGGAAGGGTTCCTCGGCGGGGTCTTCGGGGGGCTGATCAGCGAGCCGGAGACCTACGGGATCGATTTCCTGCTGCCGCTCTACTTTCTCGGCCTGGTGCTCGGCTTTCGCACGCGTCGCAACTGGACGCCGGTCGTCATCGCCAGCGCGATCGGATCGATCATCGCGTTCCATTTCATCGGATCGCCGTGGCATGTGAGCGTCGGTGCGCTCACCGGCATCGCCCTTGCCGCCGTGATCGCGCCTCCGGTTCGGCCGGGCAGGGAGAGGGCATCACAATGACCGATCCCTTCACCGTCAATGTCTGGATCATCCTGTTCGGCGCGCTGGCCACCTACGCCACGCGTTTCGGCGGCCATGTCGTGCTGTCGCGCTTCGAGAAGATACACCCGCGCGTGGAGGCCGCTCTCAATGCCGTGCCGGCCGCGGTCCTGACGACCCTCGTCGCACCGGCCGCCGTCTTCAACGGTCCGGCCGAGGCCATCACCATGGCGCTCGCGCTCATCGTCGGTTGGCGCGCACCGATGCTCGTCGTTGTCTTCCTCGGTGCGGCCACCGTTGCACTGCTGCGCAGCCTGATCGGCTGATCGTCGGCTAGACGAGCGGCGCCGTCGCGGCCTTCATCCATGCCCGTGTCGCGTCGTTATCGAGCAGGGGCGTGATCTCCTGCGCCACTCGCTGATGGTACGCGTCGAGCCAGGCAAGCTCGTCGGCAGCAAGAAGCGAGGTTTCGACGAGGCGGCGGTCGATCGGGCAGAGCGTCAGCGTGTCAAAGCCCATCATCTCCTTGTCGCCGCCTTCGATCGTTTGAGGCGGCGTCACGACAATCAGGTTTTCGATGCGTATGCCGAACGCGCCCTCGCGGTAATAACCCGGCTCGTTGGAGAGGATCATGCCCGGTTCCAGCGTCTGCTGGCCACGTCGGGAAATGCTTTGCGGCCCTTCGTGCACGGAGAGGTACGAGCCGACGCCGTGTCCCGTGCCATGGCCGAAATCGGCGCCAGCCTTCCAAAGGGCTATGCGGGCGAGGGGGTCGAGTTCGCTCCCACGGGTGCCAGCGGGAAAACGCGCCGTCGATATGGCGATCATGCCCTTCAGCACGAGCGTGAAAAAGCGGCGCATCTCCTCGGTCGGTGAGCCGATGGCGACGGTGCGGGTGATGTCCGTCGTCCCGGACACGTATTGCCCACCCGAGTCGATCAGAAACAACTCGCCCGCACCGAGTTTGCGATTGGTTTGCTCGTTGACACGGTAGTGAATGATCGCACCGTTCGGACCGGCACCGGAGATCGTTTCGAAGGACACATCCTTCAAGGGAAGCTGATGCTTGCGCCCGGTCTCCGAACGCACCGCTTCCAGTCTGGTCGCAACCGTGATCTCATCGACCGAGCCGGGTTGCTGCGCGTCGAGCCAGGCGAGAAACGCCACCATAGCAGCACCGTCGACATGGTGGGCATGCGCCGCACCTTTCAGTTCGGTCTCATTCTTGATCGCTCGAGCAAGCCGGGCCGGATCCTCGGCCTCGACCAGCTTCGCTCCGCCAGAGGTCAATTGCGCGGCAATGGCATGCGGGGTGAGCGCAGGGTCGATCATCACCGCTTCACCGGTGCCGGCGAGCGCCTGAAGCGCGGCATCGAAGGTCTCGGGTTCGGCTAGGTCGGTCAGCTGCGCCAGGTAGGCCTTCTCTTCAATGCCCAGCTTCTCGCTGTGGATGAAAAGCGTCGGCAGTCCCTCGGACCGCAGGACGGCGCGCGCCAGCGGATGGGGCGTGTGCGGCACGTCGCTGCCACGAATATTGAAAGTCCATGCCACGGAGGAGGGATCCGTCATGACAAAGGCGGATGCCTTGTTGTTGCCGATGGTCCCGGCGATCGATGCGATCTTGTCGCTGGCGAGCCGTCCGGCGTGGGAGTGGCCCTGGATAGCCACCTTGCCGCGCGGTTCGGCGGGCCGATCATGCCAGATCGCATCGATCGGATTGGCCGCCAGCAGAACGATTTGGGCGCCGACCTTCGATGCCGCCTTTTCCATGCGGGCGACCTCGCCCATCGTGTGCAGCCAGGGATCGACACCAATCCGCATGCCGTCGCGCCCGTTCTCTGCGATCCAGTGCGAGGGGGGCGTCTCGATGAGATCGACAGGCGTGAAAACCGTCATGTCGCTCTGGGCGCGCACCTGCGTCTTGTAGCGGCCATCGACGAAGATATAGGCCGCCTCACGCGTCACCAACGCCGCCCCCGCCGAGCCCGTGAAGCCGGACACCCACGCCAGGCGCGTTGCCGACGCCGGCACATATTCGCCCTGAAATTCGTCGGCGCGCGGAACGAGGACCGCATCGACACCAAGCGCATCGAAGGTGGCGCGCAGATCTGCGACGCGTGCCTTGCCGGTTTCGGGCGAAGAGAGAACAGCGAAACTCTGGAACATCGACAATGCCTTTCGTGAATCGTGCGCAAGCTACCTGAAGAGCACGACCAGTGAAATCGCCTTTGCCCTTTCGTTAATTTTGCGTTGCAACATAACTGTTCGCGTGTGCAACAATTGCATTGCTCCCATGCGCTTGCCCCTCTGCCACAAGCGGCACGAATCTCTATCTTCGAGATCAAGGGAGGGCCAACACTGACAGGACAAGGATGACCGTCATGGCCAAGAACATTTTCCGCACTGCTTTCGACCGCGTGATTGAAGCCCGCGAACGCCAGGTTCGCCGCTATGTCAACGGCGCTCTGCTGTCGTTCGACGACACCACGCTGAAGTCGCTCGGCCGTCGCCGCGAAGACATGATCAAGGAAGGCGCTTCGACGTTCCCGTTCTAAGGACGTCGATGACCGTCGGGTGGCGCTATCCCAGACAAAGCGTCACCCATCCGTTGCGCCAGAGTGTGCGGCGGTGATGCAGACCCGCTGCATTGAAGGCTGACAGCACCTTCCATCGCTGCTCGGCCAGAATGCCGGAAAGAATGACGCCGCCACCGGCTCGCCGATGTCTGGCGATGTCGGGTGCCATCGCCATCAGTGGACGCGCCAGAATGTTGGCGACGATCAGGTCGAAAGGCCCATTCGCTGCGAACGTATCGGAGTGAAAGCCGGCGGCGACCGCCAGCTTTATCCGGCCCGGAAAGCCGTTCGAGGCGACATTGGTTCGCGCAACGGCGATGGCGACCGGATCGATATCCGTCGCGAGAACACGCGCCGGCGCGAGCTTTGCCGCCGCAATCGCCAGGACGCCACTTCCCGTGCCGAGGTCGAGGACCCGGGCAGGGCGCCGGCGCCGCATGACCCATTCCAGCATCTCCAGGCAGCCCGCCGTCGTGCCGTGATGGCCGGTGCCGAATGCTTGTCCCGCATCGATCTCGATCGCGAGGTCATTTGCGCGCACCTTGTCGCGGTCGTGTGAGCCGTGCACCAGGAACCGCCCCGCGCGCACCGGCTTCAGTCCTTCCAGGGACTTCGAGACCCAGTCGATATCCGGCAGCTCCTCGATGTCGATCGTGAGCGTGCCGAATTCGGCCGCCAAGGCCTCTTCCATGCGCGCTCTGACCGCATCGACCGCATCGTTGTCGGTATAGACCGACGCTTCCCATCGATCGGCCTTCTCATCGATTTCCATCGTTGCGAGCGCGAGGCCGTCGTCTTCAAAAACGTCGCCGAGCAGTTCCAGCACCCGCGCGCATGCGCGCTCGGTTCCGGTAATGAAAAGACGCGTTTGTTGTGTGGCCATGCCCTGATTGTCCGAGAAGCGGAAAGCTCAGCCTTCGATCAGGTTCTTGAGCTTTTGTACAGCCGTATCCCCGTTTTCGCCGTAGGCGATCGTCGAGCGGAACTGTCCGTCTTCATCGAGCAGGAACACCGAGGCGGTGTGGTCCATCGTGTAGTCGCCCTCCGGATCGTTCTCATCCAGGGGCACCTTGCGGGCGTAGATGTTGAAGCCCTTGACCATGTCCGCCACGGCCTGCGGGTCTCCGGTGATGCCATGGATGCGGTCGGAGACGTTGGAGACGTAGGTGTCGAGAACATTCGGCGTGTCGCGTTCCGGGTCAACGGAAACCATATAGGCGGCCATGTCGTCACCGTCCGGATCCACTTCCGCCATCCACCGGTCGAGCTCGTAGAGGGTGGTCGGACAAACGTCGGGGCAGTGGGTAAAGCCGAAAAAGAGGGCGGTTGGCCGTCCCTGGAACGCAGCCTGCGTGATGACTTCGCCATTCTCGTCGACCAACTCGAACGGCACGCCATAGGGGCCATTAGAGCCCGCCGGGTCGTTTCGGGTGAATTCGTATGTCAGGAATGCGAGCACGCCGGCGAAGACGACGACAAGAACCCACAATGCTCCGCGAAAAAAAGCCATCCCGATATCTCGCTCCAAAGCGTGTACCGTTGCGACATAGGCGGCTTGGCGCGGCGTGTCATCGTGATAAATGCGCGCAGCCCGATTTCGGGAGGGTTGATGTCAAAGACACCAGGCAAGACCGGTGGCGGCCATGCTCACGAACATGTCGACGCCATGGTTGGCCCACCCTGCGAAGGCGGCTCCGGTTGCCAGCCCGCCGGCGACCAGCGCGACAATCATGAGCCACGCGGGACGCTGCTTTCCTGGAGTTTGTGCGCTGGGTGAAGACATGAGCTGATTCTAGCGGCAACCGCACGGCCGCGCCAGTTGCAATGTTGCGGTCGCTTCGCCGCCGGCCTATTGCGATCTTATGGACGATCCATTCGACCCCGACACGAGACTGACCGATCCGACGCCAAGGGTTCATGGCAGCGCGCTCGTGCAGAATTGCCAGCTCGGCGGCCATGTCGCCGTGGCCGAGAGGGTCGTGCTGCGCGAGGTGACCGTCGGCGCCTTCTCCTATTTCGAGCGGCACGGCGAAGCGATCTATGCCGATATCGGCAAGTTCTGCTCGATCGCGGCCAATGTGCGGATCAATGCGCTCGAACACCCGATGGAACGGGTGACGACGCACAAGATCAGCTATCGGCCCAACGAATATTTCCGCTATCTGGGCATCGATCAGTCTCTTCGCGAGCGCAGGCGGTCGCGGCGCGTCACGATCGGCAACGATGTGTGGATCGGCCACGGTGCCGTCGTTCTGCCGGGCGTCATGATCGGCAATGGCGCCGTGATCGGTGCCAATGCCGTGGTCAGCCGAGACGTCGCCGCTTATGCGGTCGTTGCCGGCGTGCCGGCCCGGCGGCTGAGGATGCGCTTTTCGCAGGCTGTGGTGGACCGGCTTCAGGCACTCATGTGGTGGGACTGGCCCCTTGGCGTGCTCCACGAGGCGATCGCGGACATGCAGTCCTTGTCGGCCGAAGCGTTCCTCGACAAATGGGAACGGCTTCGACCGGTCAGTCGTCCGCAAGAAGGGTCGGAGGGCGACGGACTTTAGGCTCCGGACATCTCAGGACCAATCGCGGCAGACATATTTGACGTCGGAAAAGGCCTCGATGCCGTGGCGCGAGCCCTCGCGGCCAAGGCCGGATTGTTTCATGCCGCCAAACGGAATAGGCGCGCCGGTCACCTTGGTGCGATTGACCCCGATCATGCCGTATTGCAGCGCCCGAGACAGCCGATAGATCCGTGCCGGCTTGATCGTGTGCAGATAGGCGATAAGGCCGTATTCGGAGTCATTGGCAGCCTTCAGCACCTCTTCCTCCGTATCGAACGGCACGATGGCGGCGACGGGGCCGAAGGTCTCCTCGTGCATGATCTTCGCGTCGAGCGGGACATCGCCGAGCACCGTCGGCTCGAAGAACAGTTCGCCCATCGCGTGACGCTTGCCCCCGGTTAGGACGCGTGCGCCTCGCTCGACGGCGTCGGCGACCTGTTCTTCCTGCTTTCTGACCGCATTTGCGTTCATCAACGGCCCGATGTCCGGGTCGTCCATGCCGTCGCCGACCGTCAGCGCCGCGGTTTTCTGCGCGAACCTTTCGCAGAACGTCTCATAGATGCTCCGCTCCACATAGAAGCGATTGGCGCCCAGACAATCCTGACCAGACGTCGCGAATTTCGCCTTGATCGCCTCGTCGACGGCGGTGTCGAGGTCGGCGTCGGCAAAAACGATGAAGGGCGCATGCCCGCCAAGCTCGAGGCTGAGTCGCTTTATCGTGGGCGCGCATTGTTCATAGAGCAGGCGCCCGATTTCGGTTGAACCGGTGAAGGAAAGCGCACGGACACGATTGTCTTTCGTCCATTCTCCGACGATCGGCGCCGGTTCTCCGACGGCGACGTTGAATACGCCCTTGGGGAAGCCTGCGCGCTCGGCAAGCACGGCGAGAGCGAGCGCGGAAATCGGCGTTTCCTTGGAGGGGTGGACGACCACCGTGCAGCCGACGGCGAGGGCCGCCGCCGCCTTGCGCGTGATCATCGCGATCGGGAAGTTCCATGGCGTGACCAGCGCGGCGACGCCGACAGGTTCGCGCCAGACCTCGACTTCCGCGGAGGGCAGATGCGAGGTGACGCTCATGATGTCGGGCCGGCGTGCCTCCTCGGCAAAGAATTCGATGAAGGAGGCGCCATAGTCGATCTCGCCGCGGGCCTCCGAAATGGGCTTGCCCTGTTCCAGCACCATGATGCGCGCAAGATCTTCCTTCGCCTCGACCACGAGATCGTACCAGCGCCTCAGGATATCCGTGCGTTCCTGGGGAAGCAGCGCGCTCCAGCCATCAAAGGCCTTGTCGGCGGCATCCACCGCCTTGCGGGCGCCTTCAGGGCCAAGCACGGAGAAAGTCGCGATCACCTGGCCATCGGCGGGATTCTTTACCTCAAGACGGTCGCTGCCGGTGCCGTCGATCCATTCGCCGCCAATGAAGGAGCTGTCGTGATAGAGCGCCGGATCGGAGAGCGTGAAACCCTTGGGGGTGATGTCGTGCGTGCCGGTCGCGGCCGAAGCGGTCGTCATGGTCTACCTCGTCTCATCAGAATTGGATGAATGGCGTCTCTTGCCCGACAACCTGACGGAAGCACCTGTGCCGTTCAACCCCGGATGGACGCAGTGCGAGGGAACCGGAGGCTACTTCTTTTCCAGAAGCAGCGTGCCTTCCTTCTTGAGGCGGCCCTTGAGCGAGTTCGCGATGGAGGCGAGAAGCCAGGGCAGGTCGAGTTCGAGACGCACGACGCTGTCCTCGATGTCCAGTCGTCCAGTGATGGTCTGACCCATCATGCCGGCCTTGAAATCGAGATGGTCGCCGCTCCATTGCTGCTCCAGTGACACGGCTCGGCCTGCGACCTGTTCGTGGACACGCTGCAGGCCGCCTTCCAGGCGCTGGCGCGCTTCCAGGCGGGTCAGGCGATGGGGGATCTCGACGTTGATGGTCTCGGCCATGCGGGATGCTCGCGTCTTTCGCTCGTCAGTAGCCGCCATGTGGCCATCCAGTGCCCCAAAAGCAAGACGTGTCTGGAAATCCCAGTCTATTCGGGAACTTCTACGGTGACCTTGATCGATTCGTACCAGGCGGCGACATCCGATATCTGCTCGTCGGTGAGGTTGGCCGCAACGACGCTCATCATTTCATTCTCGCGTTCCCCGCTGCGAAATGCCTTGAGCTGGGTCTCCAGATAGATGCGGCTCTCGCCGGCAAGGTTGGGCGCGATCGGTATCTTGGCGATGCCGTCGATGCCATGGCATGTCTGGCACTGGCCGGCGATCTGGCGTCCGGCCGTCGCGTCCTGGGCATGAACCGCGCCGGCCCAGCCGATCACGACACCGGCCATGATGGTTCCAACCGTCAAAAGCACCTGCATTGCCTGTCCTCGTCAAAGCGGCCGGGGCCGGTCAGCAGGCCCCGGCTCCGGCCATTCTCGATGTTACTGAGCCTGCGGTTCGTCGTAGGAGATGCGATAGATCGCCCCGGCCAGATCGTCGGAGACGAGGATCGAGCCGTCGCGAAGTTGCGCGACATCGACGGGACGGCCGAGATATTCGCCGTTCTCGTCGAGCCAGCCTTCCGCGAACGCAACGGTCTCACCCACCGTTCCGTCTTCGCCCACGGGTGTGAACATCACCCGGGCGCCAACCGGTTCCGTGCGGTTCCAGGATCCGTGCTGGGCGGAGAAGATCCCGTTGCGATACTCGTCAGGGAACATGTCTCCAGAATAGAAGACCATGCCGAGATCGGCAGCGTGCGCCTCCATCTCGACCGCCGGCATCACGACGTCGGCCGGTACCTCTTCGTCCTTGTACTCGTTGGTGCGGATCGAACCACCACCGTACCAGGGGAAGCCGAAATTCTGGCCTGCCTCGGTCTGGTGGTTGATCTCGCCAGGGGGAATGTCGTCGCCCATGCCGTCCACCTGGTTGTCGGTGAACCACAGATCGCCCGTCTCCGGGTGAAAGTCCTGTCCAACGGAGTTTCGCACGCCGTAGGTGTAGACCTCGCGATCGCTACCATCCTGGTTGACCCGGATAATCCCGCCAATGCCCTGCTCTTCATAAAGGTCACGCTTTTCGGCCGGCGGCACGTTGTAGGGCTGACCGAGCGAAATGTAGAGCTTGCCGTCCGGGCCGATGTCGCAGACGCGCGCGGTGTGGTTGTAGCTGACTTCCTCTTCCGGCACGAGTTCGCCGCCGGCGATGACGGGCACAGCCACGACGTCGGGGCTTTCATAGAAGAATTCGGCTGCCGGATACTGAAGTACGCGGTTCTGCTCGGCGATGAAAAGCACGCCTTCGGGCGAGAAGCAGGGGCCATTCGGAATGGCCTTGGCCAGCGATGGCGCGAAATTCTTCACCTCGTCGGCAACGCGGTCCTTGTCGCGGTCCGTGACGGCCCAGACCTCGGTCTTGCGTGTGCCGACAAAGACGACGATCCCCTGCGGCCCGACTGCCATGTGACGCGCATCGGGGACCAACGCGTAAAGGTCGATGGAAAAGCCGTCGGGCAGCTCGATCTGTTCCAATGTCCGGCTGATCGCCTCGGCGCTGTCGGAGTCCTGATCGATAACGGTGAACTCGGTCGTGCCGGTTGTCTGGAAGTTGCCGAGGCGTTCCAGCGCATCGTCATTCTGGGCATGCGCTGGCGCGCACAGCATCGTTCCGGCGGCAAGTGCCGCCAGTGTCAGTTTCGTCCTCATGGTTGTCCTCCCGTACTGCTGGCACTCCACCGCCAGCGGGAAGATTAAATGCAGTGCACGCTTTTGCCGTCAAGCGATTCCCTCTGTCCTTTGGTCCTAGAGCGCGTCGCCGCCTGCCACCTGTGCCGAAAAAAGACGGCATAGTTCATCCATCCTAGATTGCGTTAAATATTTGTTAACCCGTAATTTTTAACAGCTGTTCATATTCGAGGGGTGGTGCTAGATTTTCCTGCATTGGCGCTGGGGCTAAGCTAATGTCGCGACACGTTTTTTAGGGCGGCGACATATTGGGAGTCCCGGAATGACCGAGTTGCATGATGCACAGAAGCTGAAACTGACAGGCGCGATCGTGAGCGCTTATGTCAGCAAACATTCTTTGCCCGCAGGCGAATTGCCTGGCCTGATTCACAACGTCTATTCTTCGCTCGAACAACTCACGAGCGATGCGCCGGTTGAGGAGCCGCTCGTGCCCGCCGTTCCGGTCAACAAATCCGTGACGGCAGACTACATCATATCGCTTGAGGACGGGCGGCGGCTGAAATCCCTGAAGCGCCATCTTGCAGCGCAATACGGCATGTCACCCGACGATTATCGCGCCCGCTGGAACCTGCCATCCGACTATCCGATGGTCGCGCCGAACTATGCGGCGAAACGTTCTCAACTCGCGAAATCGATGGGCCTCGGTCGTGAGACGGCAAGGCCGTCAGGCACCTCGGCTCACGCAGGCGACGAATGAGCGACCGGCTGATCTTCTATTTCAATCCGAGAAGCCGCGCCGTCATGGCACGCTGGATGCTGGAAGAAGTCGGCGCCGACTATGACCTGCGATTGATCGATTTCGAAAAGGGCGACAACCGCAAGCCCGAATTCCTCGCGATCAATCCGATGGGCAAGATTCCGGCCATCGTCACAGCGGCGGGAGCCGTGATCACCGAAACGCCGGCCATCATCGCATGGCTGGCCGATGCCTATCCCGACGCCGGACTCGCGCCTCCTGTCGGAAGCGATGCGCGCGGTGCCTATTATCGCTGGCTGTTCTTCGGTGGGAGCTGCTTCGAACCGGCGCTGTCCGAACAGATGTTTCGCGGCGATGGAGAGCCGCTCAAGCGCTCGGCCGTCGGCTGGGGCAGTTATGACGACGTGATCGACACGATCGAGGCCGGTCTTGCCGGTCGCGACTATTTGCTCGGCAGCGCATTTTCGGCGGCAGACGTCTATATCGGAGCGGAGCTTTCCTGGGCCTCGTCGTTCAAGGCGCCGCGGCTTGGCGAGAGCAAGGTCATCCAGGATTTTGTGGCGCGCGTGACGTCCCGTGAAGCCTTCGGACGCGCGATGAAACCGAACTGACTTAAGCGGAAACAGGCGGCCACGCCTCAAGGCCGGCCGCCCATTTCGCTTGCCTTGCACCAGAACCGGCGGCGCTCAGCAGTTGGCTTCGATGCCTTCCTGATCCTCCGCGGCGCGGGCGGTCTGGCAGGCAGCGGTGCGGGTTGCATCATTCAGGCCTTCCTCGGCCGAATCCAGCATGTCGTCGGCGAGGTCTCCGGCGCGGTCAAGGGCGGGACCTACGGCTTCTCCAACATCTTCTGCGGCCGAACGTGCCGCTTCGCCCGTCTCGCGGGCTGCGTCACCGATGGCATCGGCAGCTTCACCGGCCTGGCGCGAGGTGTCGTTGTCCTCGACGGCCGGAGCGCCAGCTTCACCGGTCGTCGTCTCGGCGTCATCGCCGCATGCGGCGAGGCCGAGCAGGGCGGCCAGAAGAAGGGGCAGGGCGCGGTTCATGGGCATTCCTTCGAAGTTGCGTTGTTACGGACGTGCTCAACAACGAGCGAGGTCGCTCGCAGGTTCCGCTCGCCCATCATCGGCATCACACCCTCGTGACGAAACCGTCCAGCACCCGTTTCTGTCCGGCCTTGTCGAAATCGATCGTCAGTTTGTTGCCATCGATTGCCGCAACATAGCCATTGCCGAACTTCATGTGGAACACGCGCTCGCCCAGCGAGAACGCGCTCGGTGCATCGGTGCTGGATTTGGCGACCAGTTCGCCCTCGATCGTGCGGATGCCGCGGGGCCCGCTTTCGCCGTAGCCGACGCGTTCGACCTGATGGCCCGACCGGCTGCCCCAATTGGCGCGTGTCGCATCGGTCGCATTGGCCTTGGCACGCTTCCAGCCGGGGGTCTGATATGTCGAGGCGAAGACATCGGGATTGTCGAACCTCGACGCGCCGTAGGGATTGGCCCGGCCCGGTCCTGACGCCGCCCCGCCATACCGGTTGTAACCGCCATAGGACATATCCGCTTCGGCCACCTCGACATGCCCGTCAGGCAGTTCGTCGAGAAAGCGCGACGGGATCGTCGACTGCCAGAGCCCGTGAATGCGCCGGTTCGACACGAACCAGATATGGGCGAACTTCTTGGCGCGGGTGAGCCCGACATAGGCGAGGCGGCGCTCTTCCTCCAGCCCTGCGCGACCGCCTTCGTCCAGCGCGCGCTGGTGCGGAAAGAGACCTTCTTCCCAGCCGGGCAGGAAGACGGTCTCGAATTCCAGGCCCTTGGCCGAGTGCAGCGTCATGATGCTGACGGCGTCCATGTCTTCCTGCTGCTCGGCATCCATGACCAGCGCGACATGTTCCAGGAAACCGCGCATGGATTCATAGAACTCCATGGAGCGCATCAGCTCCTTGAGGTTCTCCAGCCGTCCGGGCGCCTCGGCCGACTTGTCGTTCTGCCACATCTCCGTATAGCCGGACTCTTCGAGGATGCGTTCGGCGAGTTCGGTATGCGGAGTCGATTCAAGGGCTTGCGACCACCGGGTGAAGTTCTCCACGACGTCGGTCAGCGATTTTCGCGGCTTGGGCTTCAGCTCTTCGGTGTTCACCAGATCGCGCGCGGCGGCGAGCATCGGGATGTCGCGGGCGCGGGCATAGTCGTGCAACTGCCGTATCGTCGCATCGCCTAGCCCGCGCTTGGGCACGTTGACGATGCGCTCGAACGCCAGATCGTCGGCAGGCTGACAAACGGCACGGAAATAGGCAAGCGCATCGCGGATTTCCTGGCGCTCGTAAAAGCGCGGACCGCCGATCACGCGATAATTGAGCCCCATCGTGACGAAGCGGTCCTCGAATTCGCGCATCTGAAACGATGCGCGTACAAGGATCGCCATGTCGGAAAGGTTCCGGTCGTCGCGCTGGAGGGTCTCGATCGTCTCGCCGACGGCGCGGGCTTCCTCTTCGGAATCCCATGCTGCATGAACCTTGACCTTGTCGTGCTCGGGGTCGGCCTGTTCGGTGAACAGCGTCTTGCCGAGCCGGCCTTCATTGTGGGCAATCAGATGGCCAGCGGCGCCCAGAATGTGCTCGGTCGAACGATAGTTCCGCTCCAGCCGGATGACGGTGGCTCCGGGGAAGTCCTTTTCGAAGCGCAGGATGTTGTCGACTTCGGCGCCGCGCCAGCCATAGATCGACTGGTCGTCGTCGCCGACGCAGCAGACATTGATCTCGCTCGCACCGGGTGCGGGTTCGCTGCGCCGGGGCGCCGCTTCCGCCCCGGCCTCGATGGCTTCCTTCCGTTTCGGCCTCTGCGCCAGAAGACGGAGCCACATGTACTGCGCCGTATTGGTGTCCTGGTACTCGTCGACGAGGATGTACCGAAATTTGCGGTGATAGTCGGCCAGCACGTCGGGATGGGCGCGCAGAAGGCGGATCGGGTGACACAGCAGATCGCCGAAATCGCAGGCATTCAGCGTCTTCAGCCGGTTCTGGTAGGCCTCGTAGAGTTCGCGGCCCTTGCCGTTGGCGAATGCGCGCGCATCACCCTCGGGAATTTCATGCGGTGCCAGGCCCTTGTTCTTCCAGCCATCGATCATCTGGGCGAACTGGCGTGCCGGCCAGCGCTTGTCGTCCAGCCCCTCGGCCTGGATCAGCTGCTTCAGCAGGCGGATGACGTCATCGGTATCGAGGATCGTGAAGTCGGAGCGGAGCCCGACCAGTTCGGCGTGCCGGCGCAAGAGCTTGACGCCGATGGAGTGAAACGTGCCGAGCCAGGGCATCCCTTCGACCGCGCCGCCCACCAGCACGCCGACACGTTCCTTCATCTCCCGTGCCGCCTTGTTGGTAAAGGTGACGGCGAGGATCTGCGACGGAAATGCCTTGCCGGTGGCAAGGATGTGGGCGATGCGCGTCGTCAATACGCGGGTCTTGCCCGTCCCGGCGCCAGCCAGAACCAGCAAGGGCCCCTCGGTAGTCAGTACGGCCTGGCGCTGCTCTGGATTGAGTCCGTCGAGATAGGTGGGTTGCGGTTGGGCCTTGTTGCGCGCCGCCATGGCGCGGGCAGCAAGACCGGATGGCGCTCGCGGCGGCTCGCTGTCGCCGAAGAACGGGATGTCGTCGTCGGGTTCGATCATGGGGCTCAATGTAATGATTCGGTGCGCCAAGACCAGAACCAGCCAGCGATCTCCAAGGTTAGCCGGCAAGCGAAACGCCCGGCAGGAAACTGCCGGGCGTCTCGATAGGTCGGGTGCTCAGACCCAGAGGCTATTATTCAGCCGGGGCCGGCGCTGCTGCCGGGTCCATGGCGCCGCCACCGGCCGGTGCCGTCGTTGCGGCTGGCTGGTTGGCCTGTTCCTCGGCGACCTGAGCGTCCTTGTCCATGTAGTCAGGCGCGCTTTCCAGCTCTTCGCGGGTTGCTTCGATGACCAGACGAACGTCGGCCGAGTCGGGCTGCTGTTCGATCGTGATCATGTCGAAGTTCACGCCGACCGACTTTTCGCCGATGCCAAGGAAGCCGCCGACGCCGACGATGGCCGTCGTGACGCCACCGTCTTCGGAGAACACCAGGTCGCTGATGTTGCCGATCGACTCGTCTTCCATGTTGTAGAGCGACTGGCCGATGTAGGTATTGGCCGACACTTCGTCTTCAGCCTGCATGTCGATGAACATTTCGCCTTCGCCAGCGGCGGCATCGTCGCCTGCTGCGGCATCATCGGTAGCGCCTTCTTCAGGCGTGTCCGAAAGCATCTCGTCGGCTTCTTCCTCTGCGGCGCCAGCATCCACATCGTCGCTGGTCGCGTCGTCGGTGTCGCCAGTCGTCGTCACAGGCGATTCTTCGTCGCCATCTTCGATATCGTCAGCAGATTCTTCGGCTTCAGGCGCGCCTTCGGCAGCATCGTCTGCGGTCGCGTCGTCACCTGAACCCGCATCGTCGGTCGCACCGGCGTCAGAACCAGAATCCGCGCCGGAACCGGCATCCATTTCCGCGTCAGGCGCAGCTTCGTCCGAACCTTCAGCCGGCATCTCTTCCGTCTGAGCAGGCTCTTCCTGCGCGTTGGCAGGTGTAACGAAGCCCGATGTCATGACAGGCCCGGTGAATGAGGCGCCGACCAGCATGGCACTGAAGGCGACGGATGTCATAAGAGCGCGTTTCATTGTTCGTTCTCCTGTTCTGACCACGCTTCGGGGGTTTCCTCAGAAATTCACGTTGTTGTTACCGCGCGGTCACTGGCAGAAGAACGAAAACGCACACTCATGGTTCGCCGGATGGACGATCAATTAGCAGTAACGTAATGAAACCATTTGTCATGGAACTTGACTGCCGATCGAGCGTTCGGATGCGTCGATTCCTCGGCGATATCAAAGTCCGCCCTTCGCGTATCGCCGTGGCGATACGCCGATCGTGCGGCGAAACATCGTGATGAAGGCAGGAACGCTCTCATAGCCAAGGTCCAGGGCGACACTCGTCACGCTTTCTCCGTGTGACAGCCGCGGCAGGGCCGCGAAGAGGCAGGCCTGCTGGCGCCAGCGCATCAGCCCGAGCCCGGTTTCCCGCTGAAACGCGCGCGTGAACGAACGTCGGCTCATACCCGCCCGGCGTGCGAAGTCGTCGATCGTCAGATGTGGCGATGGTGCCAGGACATAGGCCCTGCACAGCGCGGCAAGGCGCGGATCGGTGGGGAAGGGCAGCGCCAGCGGGACTTCCACCAGCTGCGGCACCTCATGCATGACGAGGTTCATCAGATGGTCGGCCCGGCTGGCCGGTTCATACACGGTTGGCAGGGACACTGCCTCGACCACCAGTGCATTCATCAGCGGGCTCATGGCGACAACACGCAGGGACGGCGGCAGGCCGGCCACCGCGCCCGGCTTGATATAGACCGAATACATGCCGACATCGCCGAACATCTCGACGGAATGGTCGATGCCGGCGGGGATCCACACCGCATGGTCGGGCGGGACCATCCATCGGCCGAGCGCAGTGGAGATCATCACGACACCCGACAGGGCGTGAAGCAGTTGTGACCGGCTGTGGCGATGCAGGGGAACAGTGAAGCCGTCGGGATAGAGCGTCGAAAGCGCCACGATCGGCCCGTCCGCGGTCTCGAGCCAGTCAAGGCGCGCGTTCAAATCCCGGGTCGTCACCGTATCGTCCGGGTGCGCTACTGGCGCCGGATGATCCGGCATGACGCTGCGGTGTTGCATGGCTTTGGCCCAGACGCGAATTTCATCGACCAAACCACGAAAGCGGGCCGCAGGCAATCGGCCTATATGGTCGGTGGAGACGCAAGGTACGTCCGCTCCATCCGGGCGGCTTGATGCGCGGCGGGGACCAATGTCACAGGCAGGCCTTTCACATACGGTCGGCACGATGGATGCGGAGAGACGTCCGACATCCGTCGAGCAGACGACCTATTCCATCATTCTGGCGGTGAGCTTCTGCCATTTTCTCAATGACATGATGCAGGCATTGCTGCCGGCCATTTACCCGATGCTCAAGGCCGATTACGGCCTTGCCTTCTGGCAGATCGGCTTGCTGACGCTGACCTTCCAGGTCACGGCGTCTATCCTTCAGCCGCTGATCGGATTCTATACCGACAAACGCCCGATGCCCTATTCGCTGCCGGTCGGCATGGCCTCGACGCTGATCGGCCTGGTTCTTCTCGCGCATGCGGCGAGCTATCCGTTTCTTCTCGTCGGCGCGGCGCTGATCGGTTTCGGGTCTGCCGTCTTCCACCCTGAATCGTCCCGCATGGCACGCTTCGCGTCCGGCGGACGTTTCGGTCTTGCGCAGTCCCTGTTCCAGGTCGGGGGAAATGTCGGGACGGCGATCGGTCCGCTGCTCGCGGCGTTCATCGTCGTGCCGCGCGGGCAGGGCAGCGTGGCCTGGTTCTCGGTCGCGGCGATCACTGCGATGGTCATCCTCTGGCAGGTCGGCAACTGGTACAGCCGGTACCGCATCGCCAACGCCGGCCGGCCGGTTGCCAGCCGCGTCATGCCGTTCTCCAGAAACAAGGTCGTCGCCGCGCTGGCCATTCTGGCGCTGCTGGTCTTCACGAAGAACATCTACATGGCGAGCATCACCAGCTACTACACCTTCTATGTCATGGCCCGATTCGGGGTCGACATCAGCCAGGCGCAGGTGCTGCTGTTCGTCTTCCTCGGTGCGGCGGCGCTCGGTACGGTGCTGGGCGGCCCGATCGGTGACCGGTACGGCTCCAAATTCGTGATCTGGTTCTCCATCCTTGGCGTCCTTCCGTTCACGCTAGCGCTGCCCTATGTCGACCTTTCCTGGACGCCGTTTCTGACAGCGGCGATCGGCCTCATTCTCGCCTCAGCGTTTCCTGCGATCGTCGTTTTCGCCCAGGAACTCCTTCCTGGACGTGTCGGCCTTGTCGCTGGCCTCTTCTTTGGCTTTGCCTTCGGCATGGGCGGCATCGCGGCGGCGGTACTCGGCGTTGTGGCGGACGCGCGCGGGGTCGAGTTCGTATTCCGGATCTGCTCCTACCTGCCGCTGCTTGGCCTCCTGACCATCTTCCTGCCGACGATGGGCGACAAGGCCGGCTGACAGCGCAGTCGTGCTTCCTTGTCCGGCCGGCATGCTCTACGGTCCGCAGCCTGACCGGCCGTTTCGGCTTCGATGATGGAGGGGGCATGGCGCGTGCGCGATCCTCGATGGGTTTTTTCGGCATGTTCGGCCGTTCCAGTGACCTCAGGCAGTTGGACAGCGCACTGCGCGCGGTCGACGTCCATCCTGCGCTGGTGCCCGAAGGCGCGAAACTTGCCGTCGTCAACCTGATGAAGGACGAGGCAGGAGGACGCATGCCACCACCGCAGGCATTCGCTCCGGTTGCCGAACTGCTCGGCTATTGCATGCTCGGGCGCGAGGCATTCGCACGCGCACACGGGGAAGCGCGCAGGCTCGCAGTGGAAACGCGGGTGGAAAGTGCCCTCGATGAACCCGCTCATCGGGATGCGCCCTATCTTCTGCTGATGATCCATTCAAAGCTCATCCAGCCAAGCGTCGTCGATGATTTCGATCTGCGTGCGGAGGAATAAGCACGTCTGTCGTGCGTTCTCCCAGGGAATGGCAGTCGACGGCAATTGCGTCAGGAGCGGGCAGAGGCGGGAATGACGAACGAAACACGGCGAAAATTTCTGACGCGGCTTGGTCTGACATCCGGCATGCTCTACGCAGCGCCGGTGCTGATGCAGCTTTCGACGGCCCGCGCCTCTGGAAGTGGCGGCAGCTTTTCGGGCAGTTTTTCGGCGCCTGCGCCATCCGCGCCGCCACCACCGCCGCCTCGACCCGAAATCGTCGTCGCGACGCCCGATGCCGGCGACCTCGATCTGATCGTTCAGCAAGGCTACACGCTGCTTGATCAGGAATCGCTTGGCATCGTCGATTTCGAGCTTGCCCGCTTCGAGGTGCCGGCAGACTTGACTATCGAGCAGGCGCGCACCGCGATACTCGATGCGGTGCCGGGCGCGCTGTTCGATCTCAATCACATCTACGAGCCTGGAGAGCTCGCCTGTTCCGACGGAACATGCGCGGCATTCGATCTCGTCGGATGGAGCCCTGAGGCGCGCAATTGTCCGGCCGGGACCCTCGTCGGCATGATCGACACCGGCGTCAATGTCGAGCACGCGGCCTTGCGGGACGTCGCGGTTGAAACTTTGGCCGTGATCGGCGAGGGCCGCGAGGCCGCATCCGCCATGCACGGCACGGCCATCGCCGTCATGCTGGCAGGTCGGGCCGATACCCGAACGCCGGGCCTCATGAGCGGCGTCGAACTTATCGCCGTCGAGGCCTTTCACCAGAGCGCCGAAGGCGTCGACATGGCCGACAGCTTCGACATCGCGCGGGCGATCGACCGGTTGGCGGGGCGTGACGTCAAGGTCATCAACATGAGCTTTGCCGGTCCCGCCAATGCGATCCTTGAGGCCGTCATCGAAGCAGCCCGTGCGCGCGACGTCATCCTGGTGGCTGCGGCAGGCAATGCCGGCCCGCAGTCCGAGCCGCTCTATCCGGCTGCATATCGAGATGTCGTAGCGGTCACGGCCGTCGACGCCAAAGCCAATGTCTATCGCCGCGCCGTCAACGGCGACCACATCGATTTTGCCGGACCAGGCGTTGATATCTGGACGGCGGCGTCGATCAGCGGCGGGCGGTTCCGTTCCGGCACATCCTATGCCGCGCCATTCGTATCAGCGGCGCTCGCCGTCGCACGCGCCCGCGCACCCGACAAGCCGGCTGCCGAGCTGGTTGCCGAACTGGCCGAGAAAGCCCTGGACCTTGGAGAAACGGGCCGCGATGGCGTCTATGGCTGGGGCCTTGTTCAGGCCGATGCCATCTGCGGCTGAAACTCGAATTTCTCTTTCCCGACGGCGGAATAAATCGGCGCTGCCATCGTTGTCCAACACGGAAGGGACGCTTCGGGACGACCGAGAAGAGGAGCCATCATGGCCAACGACAGCACCAGACCGACCAACATCTCAAGGCGTGCCATGCTGACGAAACTCGGCCTTGGCGCAGCTGCCGCCTACGCCGCGCCGGCGCTGTTGCAATTGAGTGAGGCGCGTGCCTCCGGCTATAGCGGTGGCGGCAGCTTCAGCGGCGGAGGCGGGCGCCGGCACTACCGGTACGATCGCGGCTATTGGGGTCACCGTCCGCCGCGCCATCACCGACGCATTCGCCGCTACGGCAGCGGCAGCTTCAGTTGATCATATCCCTACTCGGGCCGCATCTGCGGCCCGAGCGCTATTTCGGACAGACCGATGCGGATGGCATTTGACGACACGGGTGAAGTGGCCGAACTGCCCGATTGTCCGGAACTCCTCGCCGCGGTCGACGCGGCTTTCGGCGACTGGCCGCATGAGCGCGTCGATCGCGAACAGCGTCCCTTCGTGTCGATCCGCCGAACGGGCGCTCTTTACGCCATCACGACCGCGAGCGGCGATGAGCTGACCTTGAATGCCGTGGGAACGGCGAACCGGCTCGTCGTCGAGGTTCTTGGCGCGTCGATCGCGGCCAACCCGGAGCGCTTGTGCTTTCACTGTGCGTCCGTGCGGATTGGCGGACGCCTGGTCCTGTTCCCGAGCGAAGCGCGAGCCGGCAAGAGCACGCTCGCCGCCTATCTTGCCTCGCAGGGCCATGAGATTTTCGGCGATGACGCCCTTGCCCTGGCACCGGGCGATCGCGAGGGAGTGGCGCTTGGCCTTGCGCCGCGTCTGCGGCGTCCGCTGCCGCCAACGCTTGGCGGTGCCGCTCGCGACTATATCGAGCGCGCCGGCCGTATCGACGATCGGCGCTACAGCTATCTCGATCTGCCGGGCGGTCGCCTGGCGAAAAGGGGGGAACAGGCTCCGCTCGGCGCGCTGGTGCTGCTCGACCGCCGCGATGACGGTCCGGTCGAGTTCTTCTCGGCCGAACGGCCAGCCATGCTACGTGCATTGATCGCGCAGAACTTTGCCCGCGCCGCGCCGGCAAGCACTCTCATCGACAGGTTGCACGCCGTCGTCGAACGCCTGCCACGCTATCGGCTTTGCTACAGCGATCTCGAAGAAGCGGCCGCGGTCCTTGCTTCGGCGTTTGCATCATGGCCGCCGCGCATTGCCGTTGCCGAGAAGCCGGAAACCCTCGGCGACGGCAGTGATCGATCGATCACTTCCTCGTTCAGCTACGCGGACATACCGCCGAACCTTGCCTTTGCCCGCAGCACGGATGTCCAGTTGCGCACCGTCGACGGCGAGATGTTCCTGGCCGATGACAGCGAGTGCGCGATCTATCATCTGAATGCGGTCGGGGTGGGCATCTGGAATCTGCTGGATCAGCCAACGAGCCGCGACGAGGCGGCGTCCATCCTTGCGGAGGCATTTCCACATGTTGAACGGGCCGTCATCCGCGACGACGTTGCAGCCGTCTACGCGGCATTGCTGGATGCCGGGTTCATCGCTCCGCTTCAAAGGTGAAGGGGCTCAGCTCTTCTTGGACGCCGTCTGGACCGGCTCGGTCTCCAGCCATCGCATCAGGCGGCGCTCATCGATGTCCATCCAGTCCTCGCATGCGCCGCGGGCAGGGCGGGTTTCCGCCAGCTCGCCGCGCAGATCGCCTTCCTCGAAGGTGCTGATGATGCGGGGGTGAATATAGCAACGGCGGCACACCGCGCGGGTGTTGCCGAGGCGCGAGGCAACGGCATCGACGGCCTCGTTGATCTTGCGTCGTCCGTCGGTCTTCGATGACGGCGGCTCAAGCTCGGTAAGCGCAATTGCCGCCAGGCGCGTGCCGGCCCAGGTACGAAACAGCTTCGAACTCAGCTCCGCGCCGCTCGCCTCGCGAAGATAGGCATTGATGTCCTGCGAGCGCACCGGATGACGCGCACCGTCCTCGTCTTCATACTGAAACAGATGGTGCCCCGACAGTTCGTGGATCGAGCGGATGACGCGAGCAATGCGGCGGTCGGTATGGGTCAGGTTCCATTCCTTGCCCGATTTGCCCTTGAAGCGGAACCGCATCACCGAGCCGCTGATTTCGAGATGCTTCTTTCGCAGCGTCGTCAGCCCGAAGCTCTTGTTCTGCTGGGCATAGACGGTATTGCCGATGCGGATCAGCAGGTTGTCGAGCAGCCACACAACGGAGGCGAAGACCTTCTCGCGCGAGAGGCTGCGCCGGCGCAGATCGCGGTCGACCGCCTCGCGAATGTCCGGCAGGAGGCGGGCGAACTCGGCCAGCTCACCGTATTTGGTGTCATCGCGAAAGGCGCTCCACTGGGGATGATAGCGATATTGCTTGCGCCCGCGCTGATCGCGTCCGGTCGCCTGCAGGTGCCCGCGCGGCTCGACCGTGATCCAGACGTCCTCATAGGCAGGTGGTATCGCCAGCGATCGAATTCGGTCGATATGGTCGCCCGAGCCCAATTTCTCTCCATCGGGCGTCAGATAGTAGAAGCCGCGGCCGGCCTTGCGCCGTCGAAAACCCGGTTCTTCGTCGCTGACATAGACGAGGCGGGCGGCGCGGGCGTGGTCTTCGGCGGTCGGTGTGTCGGACATGTCATTCCTTCAGCGACGTGATCGTCTCGAACTTGCGCAACAGGGTCAGGACAAGGACGCCGAGCACCGCGGCGGGAACGGCGATCATCCAGTAGCCGAAGCCGATCGAAAGCCCGATTGCGGCTGCGAGCCATACCCCGGCGCCTGTGGTCAGGCCCTTCACCTCACCCTTGGCGAAGACGATGAAGCCGGCGGCGAGGAATGCGACGCCGGCTGTGACCGCCTCGATGACGCGCAGCGGATCGATCCGCACTTCGTTGTCGCCAAGGCTGTCGGAATGGATCACTTCGGTCGCCAGCAGCGCGAAGGCCGCCGCGGCGGTCGACACCAACGCGTGGGTGCGCAGGCCCGCCGGCCGTGATTTCATTTCCCGTTCGAATCCGATGATGGCGCCGAAGAGCAGCGCACCGAAGAGCCTAGCCCACACGACCGGAGCCGGCAGGTAGGTGGTTTGCGTGATGTCGGCAATGATACTGTCCATCGCGCGATGAAATTCTCCATGAAGACTTTTGTTCCGACGGAACATTCGCCGTCTCATCCGATTTTTTGTGAATGGGGCTGCGATTCAGTTGGAGAGATGACCATGCCTGCAAAATCGAAGGCACAGCAGAAAGCAGCCGGCGCGGCACTTTCGGTCAAACGCGGCGAGACCAGGAAATCCGAACTCAAGGGCGCATCGAAACAGATGGTCGAGTCCATGAGCGAGAAGGAGCTGGAGGACATTGCCGAAACCAAGCGCAAGAACCTCCCAAAGAAGAAGTCATCGTGAGGAGCGCAGAAATGCCGGAACTGGGAAGGACAGGAGCCGACAACGCGATTGGTCTTTATCGTCTGGTGCCGATCGCGCGAGCCGACGACCCCAATTGGGACCGCGCACCGGGCCATGGCGAAATCGTCGTGGCGGCGCGCTCGCCAGCCGATGCGCGGCTTGTCGCAGCCGAGGCGGAGGGCGACTTTCTCGGTTCGGGCGCCAAGCCGGGCGACGGCAATTCCACGCTGATGGCGAGCGCGTTCCGGGACGACAAGCTCTATACCGTTATCGAAGAAGGTGAGGCGGATGGCGACATACGCCGCGGTGTCGTGTCCGGCCGCATCGGCTCGTCCGTCATCAAGCCCGATCAACTTCGCGATTGAGTGCGGGAACGACGGACCCACATTAGCGTTCGATTGATTATGACCGCGCCGATGCTGGTGCGGTAACCAGCGTCAGGAGCTTTCAATGGCTGCGCGTGCGATGTGGAAAGGGCAGCTGAGGCTGTCGCTCGTTTCGATCCCGGTCGAACTTTACAGCGCGACCCGGACGGGAGCGAGGGTTAGCTTCCGGCAGATCCACGAACCAACCGGCAAGCCCATCCGCTACGAGAAGGTCGTTGAAGGCCATGGGCCGGTCGACGCGGACGAGATCGTGAAGGGGTTTGAATACGAAAAGGGCAACTACGTCCTGCTTGACCCCGACGAGATCGAGGCGGTGAAGCTGGAGACGCGCAAGACGCTGGAACTCGTGCAGTTTGTCGGCGCGTGCGAGATACCGCCGCTCTATTACGACAAGCCCTACTATGTCGTTCCGACCGACGAGTTGGCGGAGGACGCCTATCGGGTCGTGCGAGATGCGCTACGCAACGCCGAGAAGGTCGGGCTGGGCCAGTTGGCAATGCGCGGCCACGAGTATCTGTGCGCCATTCGCCCCTGTGGCGACGGGCTGCTTCTGGAAACGCTCCATTACGCCGACGAAATCCGCAAGGCCGATCCGCTTTTCTCGGAGATCAGCGGCAAGGCGGCGGACGAGGAATTGCTGGAAGTCGCGACGGCGCTTATCGACCGGAAGACCGCCAAGTTCGATCCCAAGACCTTCAAGGATCATTATGCGGACGCCTTGCGCGACCTGATCGACGCCAAGACGAAAAACAAGAAATCGAAGCGGGTCGAGTCGGATGCGGATGAGCGCAAGCCACGCGGCGGCGACAACGTGGTCGATCTGATGTCGGCTCTGAAGAAGAGCCTTGAAACCTCGGACGGCAAACGCAAAACAACGTCTTCTACCCGAGGAAAATCCGCCGCCAAGGGAACGGCCGGCCGGTCCAAGGCGGCGCCCCGAAAGAAATCGGCCTGAGGTCCGATTGTCATGGCGCGGGCCGACCCGCTCACCACCTACAACGCCAAGCGCGACTTTTCGAAGACACGCGAGCCGAAGGGCAAACGTGGCCGCGCGCGCAAGTCGGGTCTGATCTTTCTCGTCCAGAAGCATGACGCGACGCGGCTGCACTACGACCTGCGCCTGGAATGGGGTGGTGTCCTCAAAAGCTGGGCGGTGACCCGTGGACCCAGTGTCGATCCGGGCGACAAGCGGCTGGCTGTCATGACCGAGGACCACCCGATGTCCTACGGCGAATTCGAGGGTGTCATCCCCCGGAAGGAATATGGCGGAGGAACGGTGATGCTGTGGGACAGCGGCACCTGGGAGCCGCTCCACGACCCGGAAGAGGGGCTCAAGGAAGGCAAACTGCATTTCCGGCTGCATGGCGAACGGATGACCGGCGGCTGGGCGTTGGTCCGCATGCGCGCGCGCAAATCAGAAAAGCGCGAGAACTGGCTGCTGATCAAGGAGCGCGACGAGGTCGCCGACAGCTATGACGGCAAGGATGGCGATGTCCTGACGAAGACGAATGTCACCAGCGTCAAGACCGGGCGCGGGATGAAGGAGATCGCCGCAGAGAAGGATGCGGTCTGGTCTTCGAAGGACAAACCCGCCGCCAGGACTGCCAAGGCCGAGGCTCAAAAGCCGAAGCAAATGCCAAAGCGTTCGGCGCGCGCCGCGATGCCTGATTTCGAGAGCCCGATGCTGGCGACGCTCGTTGATGAGGCTCCCGACGGCGGCGACTGGCTCCACGAGGTGAAATTCGATGGGTATCGGCTGCTCGGAGCGATCGGCGGCAAGGGTGTTCGTCTCTACACTCGCAACGGACTGGACTGGACAGAGAAGTTCCCCGATGTGGCGGCGGCGCTCGAAACGCTCGACTGCCGGAACGCGCTTGTGGACGGCGAGGTAATGGCCGCCGCGATCGATGACGGCGCCTCCGCGTTCTCGGCGTTGCAGAAGGCGATCAAGGCGCACGATCCTATGCGCTATTACGCCTTCGACCTGTTGTCTCTCGACGGAAAGGACCTGAAGTCCAAACCGTTGAGAGAACGCAAGGAAATGCTTCGCGATCTGCTTGAACGCTCGAAGTCCTCACCGGCTCTGCAATACAGCGAGCACGTGCGCGGGAAGGGCCCGGAGGTATTCCGCTCACTCTGCGCTGCCGGGCAGGAGGGCATCATCGCCAAGCGGGCGGATGGGGCCTATCGAAGTGGGCGCGGACGCGACTGGCTGAAGATCAAATGCACCAGGCGCCAGGAATTCGTCATCGGCGGCTATGCATCCTCGGACAAGCGCGGGCGCGCCTTCGCCTCCCTGCTGCTCGGCACGATGGAGGACGGCGAACTGATCTATCGCGGCCGCGTCGGAACGGGGTTTTCGGAAGACACACTGGCCGATCTTGGCGCCAGGCTGAAGAAGCGGGCGCGCAAGTCCATGCCTTTCATCAGCGTGCCGAAGGAATTCCAGCGCGGCGCGCGCTGGGTGACGCCCGATCTCGTTGCCGAGATCGATTTTGCCGAATTCACCGATGACGGCCATGTCCGCCATGGTTCCTTTCTCGGCCTGCGCGAGGACAAGCCGGCAAAGGCGGTGACGCTCGAGACAAAAGCGAAAGAAGGGAACAGGACCGTGGCCGCGGACGAACCATCTTCTGCCAAAAAGGGCGACGCCGCCGAGGTCATCGGCGTCAGGATCAGCAGTCCCGATCGGATCGTCTTTCCCAACCAGGGCGTTACCAAGATCGCCTTGGCCCAGTACTATGCGGTGGCAGCAGAACGCATGCTGCCGTTCGTCGCAAAGCATCCGGTGTCGCTGGTGCGTTGTCCACAGGGCAGGGCAAAGCAATGCTTCTTCCAGAAGCACGCAAGCGATGGCTTCCCCGAGGCGATCAAGCGCGTGCCGATCAAGGAGAATTCGGGCGAAACGGAAGAGTATATGGTGGTCGACGATGCTGCGGGCCTCGTCGCCGCCATACAGATGGGCACGATGGAATTTCATATCTGGGGCGCGACCACCGACGATCTCGAAAAGCCCGTGCGCATGGTCTTCGATCTCGATCCCGATGAACAGCTCACCTTCGAGGACGTCAAATCCGCGGCCGTCCTGATCCGCGATCGCCTTGCCGATCTCGGACTGAAGAGCCTTCCCATGGTCACCGGCGGCAAGGGCGTGCACGTCGTGGTGCCGTTGCAGCGCCGTGCCGCCTGGCCTGAGGTAAAGGCATTCGCCAAAGCCTTTGCTTCGGCGTGTGCCGGCGCAGAGCCGGGTCGCTTCGTCGCGACGATGTCGAAGGCGAAGCGCAAGGGCAAGATATTTATCGACTGGCTACGCAACGAGCGCGGTGCGACGGCCATCGCCCCGTATTCCACCCGGTCGCGCACAGGCGCGCCGGTTTCCGTGCCGGTCTCATGGGACGAACTTTCCGATCTGGCATCGGCCGATGCCTTCCAGATTGCCGACATGCCGGAACGGCTGGAGGCGGAAGATCCCTGGTCCGATGCAAAGTCGTGGCGCCAGTCCCTGACCAAGGCGATGCTCAAACGCATCGGCGCCGACGTTTGAAGCATCGAGAATTGCGGCCATCCTCATCACGATTGCGTCAACGTGGTCCTGGCCTCACCGCGCCCGCGCGCGCCAGATCTGCGGCTTTCGAGGCGCAAATTCTGGCCTTTCCGCTCTGATGTGGCGGGTCTATGCTTGAAGTGTGGAACTGCAGCTGCGCCGGTCACGGCGATAGCGGCCTCTTTCAGCTTGCGTTCAGGTAATGTTGCGTAATTGTAATCCAATATGAGATTGGCGGCGTGTTAAGCTGCCGATCAGGGACATTCGTTTCAGCCGCTGTCCGGCAGACGCGCATAGTTTGAGGATTTCAATGTCGGCATTCAAACAGAGCGTCAGCGCGCTCGTCATACTCGGCGTCGCTGGATTTGCCTGGATCAAGCTGGACCCCAATGCGGTCGCCACGCTTGCGAGCTACAATATCGACCATCCGATGCTGACGGCTTTGGCACCGTCGAATGCCAGCGAGACCCCGCAGGAAGGCGCCGGATCGGGCGGCGGTCCCGCAGCCGCAGGCCCGGGCGAGGCGCGCATGGTGGTGGTTGCCCCAGCGGGCACGGCGGAAGTCAACGACCGGCTGACGGCGATCGGCGACGGCGAGGCCGTCAACTCGGTCAATGTCACACCGTACGTTACCGGCAATCTGGACGAAGTCCTCGTTCAATCCGGCCAGCGTGTGGAAGCAGGCGATGTTCTGGCACGCCTTGCCTCGGAAGAGCAGACGATAGCGGTCGAGCGGGCTCGTCTGGATCTTGAGAACATGGAGAACACGCTGCAGCGCAGACAGACGCTGCGCGACAGTTCGGCGGCCGCGATCTCCAATGTCGAGGTGACGGAGGCGGAGCTTGCGGTCCAGACCGCGCAGCTTGAGCTGCGCGAGGCTGAGCTCAATCTGTCGCGCCGCGCGATCACTGCGCCGATCTCGGGGGTCATCGGTATCGTGTCGGTCAATCCGGGCGACTATGTCACGACCGATGCCGAAATCGTCCGCATCGACGACCGCTCCGAATTGCTCGTCGACTTTTGGGTGCCTGAGCGCTTCGCAAGCATGATCGAGGTCGGGCAGCCGGTCTCAGCGCGCGCCATTTCCAACGCCGATCGGCAATATGACGGCGAAATCTACGCCGTCGACAACCGGATCGATCCGGAAAGCCGGACGCTGTGGGTGCGGGCGGCCATTCCCAATGAAGACGATCGGCTGCGCGCCGGCATGGCGTTCTCCGTGGCGATGACCTTTGACGGCGATACCTATCCGACCGTCGATCCTCTGTCGGTGCAATGGAGCGCGGACGGCTCGTTCGTCTGGCGTATCGACGGCGATCGCAGCGAGCGTGTGCCGGTCCGCATCGTGCAGCGCAACTCCGATTCCATTCTGGTCGATGCCGATATCGAGGCTGGCGACCGGATCATCACCGAGGGGCTGATGCAGTTGCGTGACGGTGCGACCGTCATGGTCGCCAATGAGAGCGAAGACCAGGTCGGCCAGATCCCGATGCCGGTCGCCGAGAATCTGGTGACGCGCACCGACACACTGCCTGCACGCCGGCCTTCCGGCTCCTGAGCGTCACCGCGCCGGTCTGCGTTCATTGGCCGGTCCAGAGATTTTGGGGATATTGAGCGATGAGCCCAACGGAAGTCGGACCGAAGAAGGACGGGCAGGACGCCTTGCCGCCTGACGGCCATGACGACGACGCCGTCCTCGCCGACCGTTCCACCGGCGGCATCGCGATTTTCGTGCGCCGTCCGATCTTCGCCTTCGTGCTCAACGCGCTGATCATCGTCGCCGGTCTTGCCGGCTTTTTCGGCATCGAAGTGCGCGAACTGCCGGATGTCGACCGGCCCGTCATCTCGATCCGTACCGAATTCACCGGCGCCGCACCCGAGACGATCGACCGCGAGGTCACGGAGGTCGTCGAAGGCGCCGTCGCGCGTGTCTCGGGCGTCAAGTCGATCTCGTCGTCTTCCGAATTCGGCGACAGCCGCGTCACCATCGAGTTCAACGACAATGTCGATCTGAACGTCGCCGCCTCGGATGTGCGTGACGCGATGGGGCGCGCCGCCTTCCAGTTGCCCGAAGATTCGGACGATCCGATCATCATCAAGGCGGACGCCGACGCGCAGGCCATCATGCGCCTGGCGGTGACGGCCGACAGCATGAACATCGAGGACCTGACGGTGCTCGTGGAAGACGAGGTCGTCGATCGTCTTGCGGCTGTGGAAGGGGTCGCAGACGTTCAGGTCTATGGCGACCGCGAGAAGATTTTCCAGGTCGATGTCGATCAGTCGAAGCTCGCCAGCCGCGGCCTGACCGTCGCGGATTTGCGGCAGGTGCTGGATTCGGTCTCCTATGACGTTCCGGCCGGCTCGCTCTCCAGCGCCAATCAGGATCTCGTGGTGCGGGCAACCGCCGAGGTGACGAGTCCGGCCGAATTCGAGGCGCTTTATATCGATGGCCGCGTGCGCGTTGCCGATGTCGCCGTCGTCACGCTCGAGGCCGATGACGCCGCCAGCGGTCTTCGCTCCAACGGGCGGACCGGGATCGGCATGGGCATCATCCGGCAGGCCCAGTCCAACACGCTCGACATTTCCTCCGGCGTGGAGGATGCGGTCTCGATGCTGCGCAGCGAGGTGCTGCCGGAAGGCACCGACATCCGGATCACCAGCGACGACGCCGTTTTCATCCAGGGGGCGCTGCATGAGGTCGAGATCGCGCTCGCCGTTTCGGTCGTGGCCGTGCTGATCGTGATCTTCCTCTTCCTGGGAGACTGGCGCGCAACGCTGATCCCGATGCTGACGTTGCCGGTCGCGCTGATCGGCACGCTTGCGGCGATCTACCTCGCCGGCTTCTCCCTCAACATTCTCACCATGCTCGCCATCGTCCTTGCCACGGGGCTCGTTGTGGACGACGCGATCATCGTGCTCGAAAACATCGTGCGGCGCCGCGCGCAGGGCGTCGGGCGACGTGCTGCGGCAGTCGTCGGCACGCGCGAGATGTTCTTTGCGGTCGTCACCACCACCGCAACGCTTGCTGCCGTCTTCGTTCCCATCTCCTTCCTGCCTGGCCAGACGGGGGGACTTTTCCGCGAATTCGGGTTTGTCCTGGCGTTCTCGGTCGGCCTGTCGTCGCTCGTCGCGCTCACCCTTTGCCCGATGCTCGCGTCGATCATGCTGACCAAGGATGCCGTGCGCCATCATGGACAAGGAAAGCAGTCGCTGCTCGGTCGGTTCGGTGGGGGCATCGCGTCGCTTTACGGACGTGCGCTCAGCGTATGTCTCGGCGCGCCTTTTGTCGTTGTGCTCATTGCCGGGCTTTTCCTTGTCGCCGGCTTTCTCGCGGTCGGGACCGTGCGCCAGGAACTGACGCCGCGGGAGGATCGGTCCTTCGCGCTGATGCGCATCTCCGCGCCGCAGGGTGTCAGTCTCGATTACATGAACACCCAGGTCCGCGCGATCGAGGCACAGTTGCAGCCGCTCGTCGAGAGCGGCGAGATCATCAATATCTTCACCAACACGGGCTCGGGCGGCGAGCCGAACAGCGCCTTCGTCGTCATGACGCTGGCACCGTGGGGCGAGCGCGAGCGCTCGCAGGCCGAGATCGTCGAGGATATCAATGCGGCGACGGCGCAGGTCCCCTCGGTTCGCGCCTTCGCCATCCAGCCGAACAGTCTCGGCATTCGCGGCGCGGGCAACGGGCTGCAGTTCGCCATTGTCGGCAACACCTATGAAGGCATTGCCGCTTCGGCGGAAACGATCGTCGAGCGGCTCGAAAACGATGCACGCTTCAATCAGGTGCGTCTGTCCTATGAGACGACCCAGCCGCAGCTGTTCGTCGCGATCAACCGCGAACGCGCGCATGATCTCGGTATCGACATCACCGGTCTTTCCGACACCATTCAGGCGATGGTCGACGGGCGCGAGGTCGGCGAGGTCTTCGTCGAAGGCCGTGCGGTGCCGGTCATGATCGAATCGACGACCAATCCGATCAACGATCCGACGGATCTGGAGAACATCTTCCTGCGGACCGCCGACGGGCAGAATGTGCCGATGTCGACCATCGCCACCGTCGAGGAACGCGCCATCGCGCCGGAACTTGACCGCGAGGAACAGCTGAGGTCGGTCACCATCAATGCGGCCCTCGTCGGCGAATTCGCGCTCGGCACCGCGCTCACCGAAGTCGAGGCGATGGCCGCGGAGGTGCTGACGGCCGATCAGCGCATCATCCCGCTCGCCGAAGCGGCGACGCTGGAAGAAAACGCCAGCGGCATGATCGTCACGTTCGGTTTCGCCGTCCTGATCATCTTCCTGGTGTTGTCGGCCCAGTTCGAAAGCTTCATCGGCGCTGTCATCGTCATGGCAACCGTGCCGCTCGGATTGGCCTGCGCCATATTCGCGCTGATCCTCACCGGCGGGACGCTGAACATCTACAGTCAGATCGGGCTCGTGCTCCTCGTCGGGATCATGGCCAAGAACGGCATTCTCATCGTCGAGTTCGCCGATCAGTTGCGCGATCGCGGCAAGTCCGTGCGCGAGGCAATCGAACAGGCCTGCGCCATCCGTCTGCGGCCGGTCATGATGACGATGATCGCCACCATCATCGGCGGGGTTCCGCTGGTGCTGGCATCGGGTGCTGGCGCGGAGGCGCGCATTGCACTCGGCTGGATCATCGTCGGCGGGCTTGCGCTTGCCGTTCTGGCAACGCTTTTCGTCACGCCCGTGGCCTATCTGCTCTTGGCGCGGTTCACGAAGCCGCGCGCGAGCGAGGAGGCCCGGCTGTTGCAGGAGCTGGACGAGGCGGCTGCCCTGAGATCTTAGCGCGCAAGGGCTCCGGCGAGCTGCGAGGCACAGAGGCGAAGCGCCGGGCGGCAGGTCTCAGCGGTGCTCTTCTTCACTCGCTGCGATCAGGCGGCGGTTGTAGTGCTCAAGTGCCTTGATCTGCGTCGCCCAGGCGATGATGCGCCGGCTGTCCCTGTCATCGAGAACGGGGAGGCGGGAATGTCCGCCCGTGTCGAACAGGCGCAGGGCCTTGTCCAGCGTGTCGCCGGCCTTCAGCGCAGCCTCGCCCTTTTCCTCGTCGAAGATTTCCGCCTCGCCTTCGACCGGTTCCATGAAGTCCATCACGCGGATATTGCGCTTCAAGGCGTTGTGGGGTCCGTCCTGAACGAAAAGGCCGCGCAATTCGAGTTGCCAGTGGAAATAGGAGCGGCCGTGGATCGCCTGATTCATGCCGTGGGCGATGGCGACGCTGAGCAGCAACGCGACGGACAGCGCATAGCCGCCGGTAAGTTCGAACACGATCATCGTCGTGGAAATCGGGGCGCCAAGCACGGCACCTGCGACCGCACCCATGCCGAGGATGGAATAGAGCGCCTGGCTCGAGGCGAGGTCGGGAAACAGCGATGCGGCGATGATGCCGAAAGCGCCGCCGGTCATTGCGCCGAGATAGAGCGAGGGCGAGAAGATGCCTCCACCGAACCGCGAAGCCAGCGTGATGGCGGTCGCCGCCGCCTTGACGACAATGAGCGTCAGCATTGTGACGAGCGACAGCTGTCCCCAAAGCGCCATGTCGGTGACCTCGTAGCCGACCCCGAGTATCTGCGGGAAGAAGACCGCGATCGCACCGATGATCATGCCGCCGACCACCGGGCGCAGCCACAACGGTATGGTGACGAGACGTGCCAGGTAGTCGGCGGAAAACAGGGCGAACTGGAACCCGACCGCCACGATGGCGGCCACGACGCCGAGAAGAGCGAAGGCGGGGAATTCCCAATAGGACGTCACGTTGTAGGCCGGCACGAGGAAGGCGGCCGAATCACCGAAATGCAGGCGCGACATGACGCCGGCGACGCTCGACGCGATGACGATCGGCACGAAGGAACGCATCGCGTAGTGGCCGAGAATGACCTCGTGGGCAAACAACACGCCGGCGATCGGGGCGTTGAAGCTCGCCGAGATCGCCGCAGCCACGCCGGCCCCCAGCAAGGTGCGGCGGTTCCATTCGGGCAGGGCGAGATGTCGCCCGATGCCGCTTGCAAGGGTCGCGCCGAGATGGACCACCGGGCCTTCACGGCCGGCGCTGGCGCCCGCTCCGAGCGAGATCACCGTAGCGATCGACGACAGGATGCCTTCGCGAAAGCCGATCTGGCGACCGGTGATGGCGCGCGTTTCGATGACATCCGCCACTCCCTGGGGTCGTCGGGAGGGAAGCAGGAACTGCAGCATGAGGCCGACGACGAGTCCGCCCGCGGCCGGCGCGGCCAGAATCACGTACCAGGGCACCCTGCGCGTTGCGCTGAGGACGTGCTCGGTGCTGTCGCCCAGCCATAGCAACTGGACGAGCCCGATCCCCTCGCGAAACGCGATTGCCGCAATGGCAACGCCGATGCCGACCGCAAGGGACAGGACCCAGAGCCGCATCCGCTTGTCCTGGCGGAAGGCACGAACGTTCGGTGCGATCCAGGATCGCAATAGGGCCGGAAGTTGCAGCAGATAGTGCGACGGCATTGCGCCTCTCGGGGTCGATCGGCGGATCAGGCGGTCTTGCGCGTGAGCGCGATTGAGCGTCCAGCCCGCTCGGGCATCGGCAAGGCGGCATGCGCGTCCTGCAGATCAGCGAAACGCTGTGCGACGTCCGGCGGAAAAGGCACGACCTTTGGCCCGTTCATGTCGACATGCAGCAGAACGCTCTCACTGGTCGCGGACAGCCAGCCATCGGCATGAAAAAGCTCCTGATAGAAGCGGGTCTTGCGATCGTCGTGCTCCAGAAGCTGGACGGTGGTGCGGGTCTCTGCGCCAACCTTGAGTTCGCGCAGATAGCAAATATGCGTTTCGGCCGTGAAGAAGCTGAGGCCGCGCTCCTTGACGTAGCTCGCTCCGCAGCCGAGCGCTTCGAACATATGATCGATCGCGTGATCGAACAGCACGTTGTAGTAAGCCATGTTGAGATGGCCATTATGGTCGATCCATTCCTGCCTGACGATTTCAGGCGGGGCTCGGAACGGAGCCTCGAATTGCATGGGCATTCCTTCGCATCATGGGTGGACAGCACATAGCGGTTCGTCACATTACCGGATGACGACGGGGCGGCAAGGGCGTCTCGGGAAGCAGGGAGGCGAGGAATGGCCATAGCCGACATCAGGACCGGTGAACGCAACGATGCCGGCATCCGGCAGGTGGTGGATATCCTGAAACAGCAATTCGGTGAACGGCTGCAGACCGGCGAGGCGTTTCGGGCGCAGCATGCCCACACCACGACCTATATCGCGCCGCAATTGCCCGACGCCGTGGTATTTGCCGAAACCGCCGACGAGGTGAAGGCAGTCGTGCGGCTGGCCGCCGCGCATCGCGTCCCGGTCATTCCCTTCGGCGTCGGCACCTCGCTGGAAGGCCAAGTCAATGCGCCGAGCGGCGGCATCTCGATCGACTTGTCGCGTATGGACAAGGTGCTTCAGGTCAACGCCGAGGACCTCGACTGCACGGTGGAGCCCGGCATCACGCGGGTCGCGCTGAACACCTATCTGCGCGACACCGGCCTTTTCTTTCCGATCGACCCGGGCGCCAACGCCTCGATCGGCGGCATGACCTCGACCAGAGCGTCCGGCACGAATGCGGTGCGCTACGGGACGATGCGCGACAACGTCATCGCGGTGACGGCGGTCACTGCGACGGGCGAGGAAATCCGCACGGGACACCGGGCACGAAAGTCATCGGCCGGGTACGATCTGACGCGCCTTTTCGTCGGGGCGGAGGGGACACTTGGCGTCATCACCTCGGTGACGCTCAAGCTGTCGGGCGTGCCGCAGGCGATCTCGGGAGGCGTTTGTCCGTTCGGCAGTGTGGAGGATGCCTGCAACGCCGTCATCATGACGATCCAGATGGGCATCCCCGTCGCCCGGATCGAACTGCTCGATGCGCTGCAGATGAAAGCCTGCAACGCGTATTCCGGGCTCGACTATCCTGATGCGCCGGCGCTCTTCGTCGAGTTTCACGGCACGGAAGCGTCGGTGCGCGAACAGGCGGCGACCTTCGGCGAGATCGCCGCGGAGTGCGGGGGCGGTGCGTTCTTGTGGGAGACCGACCCGGAGGCGCGCAATCGCCTCTGGAAGGCGCGCCACGACGCCTACTTCGCCGCGCTCCAATTGAGGCCGGGCGCCGGCACCTTCGCCACGGATGTGTGCGTCCCGATCTCCAGGCTTGCCGAATGCGTGCGCGAGACGCAGGAGGATATCGCCGCAAACGGACTGATGGCGCCGATCGTCGGGCATGCCGGGGACGGCAACTTCCACGTCATGGTCCTGATGGATATGGCCGATAGTGGAGAGATCGACAGAGCCGAGGCCTTCGTCGAGCGGCTGAATGCCCGCGCGCTTGCCATGGACGGCACCTGCACCGGCGAACACGGCATCGGCCAGGGTAAACAGCGCTTTCTTGGCGAGGAGATCGGCGACGGCGTTGATCTGATGCGCGCCATCAAAACAGCCCTCGACCCGCAAAACATCATGAATCCGGGTAAAATCTTTGCGCTTTCGTGATTCTGTGACTATGCCTCACGAGGGTGGGGCTCGGGGCCCATGCCGGTCTTGCCATCGCTCCGGCATCCCGACGCTTTAGAAAAGCCAAGCATCGCGGCGGCCAAAACGGTCCGTCGCCCTCATCCTGGCGGAGGATATGACGCTGGCGCGCGTATTTGTGTTTATCGGAGGGTTGGTCGTTGTCGCGCTATTTGCTGCGCTGATCGGGCCGCTCTTCATCGATTGGACGAGCTATCGCGAGGATTTCGAGCGCGAGGCCAGCCGTATTCTTGGCCAGGATGTCGTCGTGCACGGCAGCGCGGATGCGCGCCTTCTCCCGTTTCCATCGGTAACGTTCAACGACGTTGAGGTCGGCACGCGCGCAAGCGGTGATCCGATGATGCGCATCGAGCGCTTCTCCATGGACGCCGAACTGGCGCCATTCCTCAGCGGCGAAATCCGGATCTTCGACATGCGGATCGAAGAGCCTGTCCTGAATATCGAACTGGCCGAGGACGGCTCGCTCGACTGGGCGCGGCGCCCGACTGCCGGCCTGCCGGGCGGCACGGTGGTCTTCGAGCGTATCCGTGTCAGCGACGCCGTTGTCGTCATCGACGACCAGCAGAACGGCAGGACGCATCGGATCGACGATCTCGACACTGTCGTGTCGGCCTCTTCACTCGCCGGTCCGTGGCGGCTGGAAGGTACGGGCACGGTCGACGGCGAGTCCGGGGCCTTCTCGATCTCCACAGGCGCGCTCGACGCCGACGGCTCCATCCGCATCCGCAGTCGTCTGCTGCCCGACGGTCATCCGATTTCGCTGGAACTGGACGGCAGTGCCGAGATCGACGACATGAAGCCGCGCTACGCCGGCAATTTCACGGTTCAGGTGCTCGACCTGCCCGAGGAAAGCGCGCCCGATGCGACCCCTGCCGGCACGACGGTACGCGGCACCGGTCTGTTCGAGGCCGACAGCAAGCGGCTGCGCGTGAACGAGTATCGACTTGAAGTCGGTGCCAGCGCCGATCCCTATGTCGTGACCGGCGAGGCAACGATCGACACCGGCGAGCAACCGGAGTTCCTGCTGATCGCCGACGGACAGCAGATCAATGTCGACCGCCTCCAATCGGGCGCCGAGGCGACGGCCGAAGACGAATCGCAAACCGCGCCGCTTTCGGCCGCGGAGCGGATCGCGACGTTCCGCCGTATCGTGGAGCGGATTCCCATTCCCGACCTTCCCGGCCGAGTCAGCGTCGTGCTGCCGGCCGTGATCTTCGGCGAGACGACATTGCGCGAGGTCAGCATCGATGCGCGCCCGGATGGTCGCCGCTGGCGGGTCGACCGTTTCGCCGCCGCGTTGCCGGGACGCACGCAGTTGGAGGCAAGCGGCGAGCTCGGCCTTGGTGATGCCTTCGGCTTTCACGGCGATCTCGTCCTGGCGTCCAACCAGCCGAGTGGCTTTGCGGCCTGGCTCAGCGACGACGTCAATCCCGCCATTCGTGGCTTGGACGCGGCAGGTCTGGAGGCGCGTGTCGACCTGACCGAGCGCATGCAGCGCTTTCGAGATCTCGAACTGGTTGTCGGCGAAGCCACGCTCAACGGACGGTTTGAACGCGTCGTGCAGGATCGGGGACCCTCACTCAGCTTCGACATGGCAGGCGATCGCTTCGACCTGACGGCATTGAGGGCGCTTGTCGACCTCTTCGCCGGACCGGACAATGCCCGCCGGCTCGTCGGCCACGACGTGGCGGCGCGTCTGCGTGCCGAGCGCTTCTCCGCATATGGCGTTGAGATGGGCGGCGTCGACACGGCCTTTACGTTCCAGGACGGTATCCTCGATGTCGATCGTCTGGAAATCGCCGATCTTGCTGGCGCGGCGATCGACGGCGGCGGCACGTTCAGCGAGCTGATCTCCGATCCGCAGGGCGAGGCGTCCTTCACCATCACTGCTGAAGAACCGGCTGGCTTCCTCGCTCTTGTGGAGCGTCTGGGCGGATCGGGCCTCGACCTTGGCTCGCTCAGCAGCAATGCCGATCTGTTCGGCCCGGCCGCGCTCGAGGTCGCGATGCGCCTCGGCAGCGCGCGTGAGAGCGCTTCGGCATCGGCGTCGGGCTACGACCTTGTCGTCGGCGGCGAGGCCGGCGGCAGCACGATCGACTTTCGTGCCGAAAGCGATGCGCCGCTGGGTGCGTGGCGCGATGCGCCGCTGGCGCTCGATATGCGGCTCGTCAATCCGCGCACGGAGCGTTTGCTGGCACAGATGGGTCTGCCGGTGCTGCCCTTCTATGTGGGTGGGCCCGGCGAACTGTCCGCCACGTTCGATGGGCCGCTTTTCGAAATGGCCAATGTCGCGTTGAATCTGAGCACGGCAGATGCGTCGTTGTCTGCCAGCGGCCGCATGCGGATGGCGCAAGAGCGTATCGAGGAAGGTGCTTTCGACGTCGCGCTCCAAGCCGGCGACCTCGAACCCTATCTCCTGCTGGCCGGCGTGGGTCTGCCCGGTTTCGGCACCGGCCTGCCAGTCGACCTTTCTGCCGGTGTAGCGTTGGATTCCGAGCATTGGCGCTTTTCCGCCCTTGAGGGCACGCTTGCCGACAACGCCGTCTCGGCCGATCTGACGATGAGCCGGGAACCTTCCCCTGAGATTGAGGGAAACCTGGCTCTCGATACTCTCGATCTCGAATGGCTTGCCGAAAGTCTTTATGGTCAGCCCTTGCGTTCCCTTCAGGATGAAGGCTGGTCGACCCGCGAATTTCCAACGGTTGCCGCGCTGCCTTTTTCAGGTGAGATCTCCGTTCGCGCCGACCGGGCCTATTTCGGGATTGCCGAAGCGGCCGAAAGGTTTTCCGCCGATCTTGCCTATGGAGACGGCGAACTCAGATTCGCCAATCTCGCCGCCGATTGGCTCGGGGGTACCCTTGCGGGCAATCTCACCCTTGCCAACCGGGCAGGCTCCGGCGTCTTGCAGATGCAGATGCAACTCGCCGACAGCTTCCTGACGCGCCTTCTCGGCACCGGTGAGGAGCAATCGCCCGTCAGCGGCCGGGCCGATCTTGCACTTTCGCTGGAAGGCAGCGGCAAGTCTGCCGAGGCGCTCGCCGGATCGTTCACAGGCTCGGGCGCCCTGACGCTTACCCAGTTGCAGATCGCGGGCCTGCGCAGCGAAGCCTTCGCCGACATCCTTGCTGCCGCAGATGAAGAGAACTTCGAGATCGAGGCGCCGGCGATTGCCGAGCTTGCCCGCGGCGCGATTGCCGATGGTCTGTTCGCCGTCGATCAGGCGACCGTTCCCCTGACGATCGCCGGAGGCGTGGCGCGGGCCTCCAACATCGTTCTGGAAAATCCCGACCTGTCGTTGCGCGGCGGCGGCTCGGCCGACATTGCGGCGGGCACGATCGAGGCAAGCTTCACGGCGGCCTTCGATGCGGGGGAAGAGAGCCTGCCGGGCGCCACGCCGGCGCTGCGGTTGTCGTTCAGCGGACCGGTTGCGTCCCCGCAGCGAACGATCGATGCGACCGAGATGGCCAATTTCCTTTCGTTGCGCGCTTATGAGCGCGAACGCCGCCGTGTCGAGCGAGTTCAGGCAGCCGTCCTTGAAAAGCAGCGGTTGCGCCGGGAGGCGGCGGAACTGCGTGCCACTATCGAGGCGCGGGCCGAGGCACGCGCGGCAGAGGCTGCGCGGCGCGAACGCGAGGAAGCCGCGCGCCGGGCCGCCGAAGAAGCCCGCATTGCCGAAGAGGCTGCGCGCGCGGAACGGCAGGCGGCGGAAGACGCGGCGCGGGCGGCCGCCGAGGCGGCCCGCCAGGCGGCGGAGGAAGAGGCGCGGCAGCCTGTGCCACCCCCGGCGGTGGACGTTCCCATTCCCGGCCAGTTTCCCATCGCGCCCGGCGAAGCTGTGGAGGAGGGCGCTCCCCTTGCGCCTCCGCAATCGACGCCGACACCTGCCGAGCCGACGCCGGCCCCTGCGCCTCAGCCCGAGCCGCTGCCGCAGCTCAATTTCGAAGATCTTCCGGGTGTTTCGCCCGATGATGGTCTCGGCAATCTATAGCGCTTTGCCGGATCTTGCCCATTCGAGCACGTAGAGCCTGATCGCCGAGGATAGATTTCCGCCGCGTCCGATGCGCGCCTCGTCTATTTCGCGAATGAGGGCTGCAAGGCTGAGGCCGCGCTGCGTGGCGATCGACGCCGCCCCGTCCCAGAAAGCATCCTCCAGAGACAGGCTTGTGCGATGGCCGGCGATGGTAACGGAACGCTTCCTGATCACCATCTGCGCGCCTCGCTGCTTGCGTGTAGAGACGAAGGACCCTAGCGCTTGTCGTCCGTGTCGAGGCGTCCGGCTTCGTGGCGGCGTGCTTCAAGCGTGTTTTCAGCGTCGGTCCGGCGCCGTTCCGCCTTGGTCCGACCGTGGCTGATGCGGTTCTGTGCTGCCGCCGCATCGTCCTCGGCCCGCTTCTTGCGCTTGCGCATGGTCCGCAAATTGACGATCTCGGCTGCCATCGCGCCGTCGCCGCTCAGTTCTTCTTGCGGAAGGAGTCGAGAGAAACGACGTCTGCTCCGGATTTCTTGTCGCTCTTGGCGCCGTTGCCGGCGCCAGCATCGCCGGTCACCTTGTCGAGGTCGACATTGCCGTCATCCTTGAGATGATCCTCGACAAGCGCATCGATCGAATCCGAAACGGTGTCGGCGTAATCGTCCTCGCCGTCTTCGCCTTCACCCATCGCCGTGTCGAATTCGAGTTCGAAGTTCACGGAAGGGTCATAAAAGCCGCGCACTGCGGAGAAGGGGACGACCAGCTTTTCCGGCGTATCGGAGAATGACAACCCGATCTCGAAATGGGTTTCGGTGACCTTCAGTTCCCAGAATTGATGCTGGACGACGATCGTCATCTGGTCCTGGTACTTCTGGCGCAGATGCGCCGAGATGCGAACGCCCGGCGCGTTGGTCATGAATGTGATGAAGAAATGGTGGTCCCCCGGCAGCGATCCGGTGGCCGCGACTTCCGTCAAAACCTTGCGGATCACGCCGCGCAGCGCATCCTGCGCCAGAATATCGTATCGGATGTGATCCTGCACCATGGACGTCAATTCTCTCCGGTCAACGCAACTGCCGACAAACGAGTCGGTATGGAAATCGTGTATAGAGCAAATTCTGGATTAGGTGGAGGCTTCTGTTGCCAGGTGCCTCCGGACCCCGCCTAGCCGAGCATACCGACTAGGGCTTTAATTGAAACTGTCGCGCTGCCCTTAGGCGGCGAGACGAGCTTCTGCATAGTTGTCGTTTGCAACTACAAGTTTGACCCGATAACGGTGGTATCATGCCGGGCAAAAAGTCGATCTTTACACCCCCGTCGATCCTATTTCGCCCCCAGCAGCAGCCGGCCGGGACATCGCTGTCCGCGCCGGTTCCTGGTGGAGGCGCCGGGTACCGCCCCCGGGTCCGAAGAGCTTATTGCATCGCCCGTTTATTGCCATAGTCGCCGAAGCGACAGGCCAGATATAGGACGTTGCCCCGCAGAATGAAAGGGCATCGCCTTGTTCTCACGCATGGATTCGTCGCAAGTCATATCGCGATCTGTGGGGAACCGTTTCGCCTTGGTGCACTTTGCGCGCCGAAGGCCTAGGATCGCGCGGATTGAACCGAGGAATGGGCGGCGATGAAGCAGTATCAGGATTTGTTGGAACATGTGTTGGAGACCGGTGCCGACCGCTCCGACCGGACGGGCACCGGCACGCGATCGGTCTTCGGCCATCAGATGCGGTTCGACCTCGCCGACGGTTTTCCGCTGCTGACGACCAAGAAGCTGCATCTCAAATCCATCATCCATGAGCTGCTCTGGTTCTTGAAGGGTGACACCAACATCGCCTATCTCAAGGCCAATGGCGTTTCCATCTGGGATGCCTGGGCGGATGCCAACGGCGACCTTGGACCCGTCTACGGATACCAGTGGCGCTCCTGGCCCGCGCCGGACGGCGGGCATATCGACCAGATCGCCAATGTGGTCGAGCAGATCCGCATCAATCCCAATTCGCGCCGTCTGATCGTCACGGCATGGAATCCCGCGCTGGTCGACGACATGGCGTTGCCGCCATGCCACTGCCTATTCCAGTTCTACGTCGCAGACGGCCGACTGTCCTGCCAGCTCTATCAGCGCTCGGCCGACATATTCCTCGGCGTCCCGTTCAACATCGCTTCCTATGCCTTGCTGACCATGATGGTCGCGCAGGTGAGCGGCCTGAAGCCGGGGACGTTCGTCCATACCCTTGGCGACGCCCATCTCTACGCCGATCATTTCGAGCAGGCTCGCCTGCAGCTGACGCGCCCGCCACGCCCGCTGCCGAAGATGGCGATCGATCCTAAGGTCGACGATCTCTTTGCTTTCACCATCGAGGATTTCGAATTGCGCGACTACGACCCGCACCCTCACATCAAGGCGAAGGTCGCGGTATGATCGACCCAGCGGTTTCCATCATCGTGGCCGTCGCGGCCAACGGCGTGATCGGGCGGAAGGGCGACATGCCCTGGAAGCTGTCGACCGACCTGAAGCGCTTCAAGGCGCTGACGATGGGAAAGCCCATCATCATGGGGCGAAAGACCTTCGAGGCGATTGGCAAGGCGCTGCCGGGACGCAGCAATTTCGTTCTGACGCGCGATACCAGCTTCACGGCAACCGACGTCACCGTCGTCAGCGACATCCGCGAAGCGCTTCGCCGGGCCCGAGACCAAGCCCGCAGCGACGGCAAGGACGAGTATTTCATCATCGGCGGCGGCGAGATCTACCAGATGGCGCTGCCCTATGCGGACCGGCTCCACGTCACCCACGTCGAGGCGATGCCCGACGGCGACACGCATTTTCCCTCGATCGATCCGAGCGACTGGTCGCTGATGGAGGAAGTGTCGATTCCGGTCAGTGCCAAGGACAGCGAGCCGACACGGTACGCGGTCTATCGCCGCAGCGGGCCGTGAATGGGCTATTGCGACGCAAAATCATCCATGGCCGTCTCCTGCATGCGTTGAAAGGCAGGGCCGTCACACCTATAACGCAATTACGACATAACGATAAGAATGCGTGTACTGGTGACCGGTTCCGAGAGTATTTCCGGTACAGCGGCGGCGCTTCCAACAGGATGAGGACTGAATGCCCTGGAGTAACCAGAACGGCGGCGGCGGCCCTTGGGGCGGCGGTGGAGGCAACAATCCCGGCCCTTGGGGCCAGGGACCGCAGCGCCCCAGCGGCGGTGGCGGTGGCGGCAATCGGCCGCCCGATCTAGAGGAAATCATCCGGCGGGGACAGGACCGTCTGAAGAATGCATTGCCCGGCGGTGGCGGTGGCGGCAGCCCGGCCATGCTGGGTCTGATCGGCATCGCCTTGGTGGGCCTTTGGGTGTTCCAGTCCGTCTACACCATTCAGCCGGACGAGCGCGGCATCGAACTGCGCTTCGGTCAGCCGAAGGAAGAAGTCTCGATGCCGGGCCTTCATTTCCACTTCTGGCCGTTCGAGACGGTCGAGAAGGCGACGATCGTCGAGCGCCAGATCAATATCGGCGGCGGCTCGCAGCAAGGAGCCAACCAGGGCCTGATGCTGACCGGCGACCAGAACATCGTCGACGTCCAGTTCTCGCTGCTTTATTCCGTCACCGATCCCGCAGCCTATCTGTTCAACGTCCAGCGTCCGGAAGACACGCTGCGCCAGGTTGCCGAGAGCGCCATGCGCGAGGTCGTCGGTCGGCGCCCTGCGCAGGATGTGTTCCGCGACAACCGCGAGGCGATCGCCGGCGAAGTCAACGATACCATCCAGAATACGATGGACAGCTACGGGGCCGGCATCGCGATCAACACCGTCTCGATCGAGGACGCTGCGCCGCCGCGCGAAGTGGCGGATGCGTTCGACGAGGTCCAGCGCGCCGAGCAGGACGAGGACCGCTTCGTGGAAGAGGCGAACCAGTACGCCAACCAGCAACTTGGCCAGGCCAGAGGTGAGGCGGCACAGGTGCGTGAGGCGGCGGCGGCCTATCGTGACCGCGTCGTCAACACCGCAGAGGGTGAATCGCAGCGTTTCGTTTCGATCTACAACGAATATGCAGCGGCGCCCGACGTCACGCGCAAGCGCATGTTCCTGGAAACGATGGAAGGCGTCTTCCGCGATTCCAATAAATTCATCGTCGAACAGAATGGCGGGCAGGGCGTCGTGCCTTACCTGCCGCTGCCCGAGATCAATCGCCGTGCTCAGGACCAGCAGGCGCGTACCCAGGAAGGAAGCCAATAATGGGGAGCCGACTTCCAATCATCATCATCGTTCTCGTTGTTGCGATCTTCACGGTCTATTCGTCGATTTTCGTCGTCAACGAGCGCGAGCAGGCTATCGTCGTCCGCTTCGGTGAGATTCAGGACGTGAAGACCGAGCCGGGGCTCTATTTCAAGCTGCCGTTCACTTTCCTCGACGCCGACCGCGTTCAGAAGGTCGAAGACCGCAATCTGCGCTTCGATCTCGACGACATCCGGGTTCAGGTTTCGGGTGGCAAGTTCTATGACGTCGACGCCTTCGTGGTCTACCGCATCGCCGATGCGGCGCGGTTCCGCCAGGCCGTCTCCGGCGATATCGTCTCGGCCGAGGCACGGTTGCGCACACGTCTCGATTCGGCTCTGCGCCGGGTCTACGGCCTTCGCGGCTTCGAGGCCGCGCTTTCCGACGAGCGTGAATCCATGATGGCCGAGGTTGGCAACCAGTTGCGTCAGGATGCGGAAAACCTTGGTCTTCAGATCGAGGACGTGCGCATCCGCCGCACGGATCTGACGCAGGAAGTCTCGCAGCAGACCTATGAGCGCATGATCGCCGAGCGTCTGGCCGAGGCAGAACTCATTCGTGCCCGCGGTCGTGAGGGTGCGGCGCGCCTTCGCGCCGTCGCCGACCGTCAGGTCGTGGAGATCGTCTCGGAAGCGACCCGCGACGCCGAGATCATCCGAGGTGAAGGCGATGCCGAACGGAACCGCATCTATGCCGAAGCCTATTCGCGTGACGAGGAGTTCTTCGACTTCTACCGCTCGATGAGCGCCTATGCGGAAGCACTCAGCCAGTCGTCGGAAACGACGATGGTCCTGTCACCGGATTCGGAGTTCTTCCGGTTCTTCAGCAATGCGACCGGTGGCAGCATTCCGAGCGTCGTCGACAACACGCCGTCACAGCCGCAGACGGATACGGCCGACAACGGCGAGGACGTCGAAGTGGCACCTGGCGAAGAAGCAACGCCGCCGCTCGCTCCGGGCCAGCCGCCAGTGGCAAGCGAGCCGTCGACGGGCGCCACACAGTAGTCCGGGCACGATGACCGACATACTCGTCGCAATCGGACTGTTTCTGGTTATCGAGGGGCTGGTGTACGCACTGGCCCCTTATTTCGTGCGGGCGATGGCGGCGCGTCTGCCGGAACTGACCGATCAGCAGTTGCGAGGGTTCGGGCTGGCATCCGTCATGTTCGGCGTATTCCTCGTATGGCTGGTCAAGGGATAGCGTCCAGCGGCGTCGCGGCACTCGCCTTGCCGCGCGCGAGCCCTAATTCGGGTTTAGCGCTTGACGCAGATCGTATCTGCTGCTGCCCTCCGGCAGTGAGCCGGATCCAAAACGAGGGAGAACGCATGACAATGATACGCAACGGGCAACGCTTTTGTGCTTCCCGTCTGATGCTGACGGCGGCCATTGGGCTTGCGTTCGGCCTGCCGACGACACTGCCGGCCGGGGCTCAGGAAATGGCGGATCCCGCTCCGCAAACGCCGATGGCCGGACCCTCCTCGGTTGCCGACCTCGCCGAGGGCCTGCTCGATTCCGTCGTCAACATCTCGACATCGCAGCAGGTCGACCAGAGCAACAACACCCCGATGCCGCAGATACCGGAAGGCTCGCCCTTTCAGGATTTCTTCGACGAGTTCTTCGGCGAGGAAGGCGGCCCGACGCCGCCCGTGCCGCGCTCGCGGCGTGTCAATTCGCTGGGTTCCGGCTTCGTGATTTCCGAGGATGGCCTGATCGTCACGAATAATCACGTGATCGAGCAGGCCGACGAGGTGGAGGTCAATTTCGCCGATGGCTCCTCGCTCACGGCTGAAATCGTCGGCACCGACCCGAAAACCGATCTCGCCCTCTTGCAGGTCGATCCGGCGGAACCGCTCGATCATGTCGAGTTCGGCGATTCCGAAACGATGCGGATCGGTGACTGGGTGATGGCGATCGGCAACCCCTTCGGCCTCGGCGGCTCGGTATCGATCGGGATCGTCTCGGCGCGCGGGCGCAACATCAACGCGGGTCCCTACGACGACTTCATCCAGACCGACGCGGCGATCAATCGCGGCAACTCCGGTGGTCCGCTCTTCAACATGCGCGGCGAGGTCATCGGGATCAATACGGCGATCATCTCGCCCACGGGTGGCTCCATCGGCATCGGCTTTTCGGTCCCTTCGGAGCTGGCAATCAACGTCATCGATCAGCTGCGTGAATTCGGCGAGACGCGGCGCGGCTGGCTCGGCGTGCGCATCCAGCCCGTCACCGACGAAATTGCCGAAAGTCTCGACATGCAGCGGGCGCGCGGCGCGCTCGTTGCCGGCGTCATCAATGGCGGCCCGGTCGATGACGGCACGATCGAGCCCGGCGACGTCATCCTCGAATTCGACGGCACGCCGATCGACGACATGCGTGACCTGCCGCGGATCGTCGCGGAAAGTCCCGTGGGCGACGAGGTCGACGTCCTGATCCTGCGCAATGGCGAGGAAACCACGGTGAAGGTGACGCTCGGCCGGTTGGAAGACGGTGAGGACCTGGCGGAAGCCACCACATCCGATGACGGCGGCGAAGCGGGCGAGGCGCCGGAAGATTCGGCTGTCGAGCTTCTCGGCCTGTCGCTCGACGAACTCACCGAGGACCGGCGCACCGAGTTTTCCATCGGAGAGGATGTCGAGGGCGTGCTGATCGCCGAGGTCGATCCGGAGTCCGAAGCGGCGGACAAGGAGATCGCGGCCGGCGAAGTCATCGTCGAAATTGCGCAGGAAAGCGTCAGTACCCCCGATGAGGCGCAGGCGCGCATCGATGCTCTGCGCGAAGAGGGGCGCCGCAACGCGCTGTTGATGATCGCAAATGCCTCCGGCGAGCTGCGTTTCGTCACGCTGCGCATGGACTGACTGCGGCGATTTTCAGATCGGCGGCTGCGGACGGCTCACCCGTTCGCAGCCGCAGAGCCGTGGCGGTCCGCCAGCCATTGTTCACGCGTCAGTTCGTAGAAGACATGGCGCCGCAGATCGGGCCGCGCCTCGTCGACGAGAGGGTGGTCGAAGTCGAGTTCGGCCCTTGGACGCAGACCTAGCCTATGCATGACGGCGATCGACCGCGCGTTTCCGGCCACCGCGAAACAGATGACCCGCGGCAGTTTCAGGTCTTCGAAGCCCCAGCGCAGCAATTCGCGGCCGGCCTCCGTGACGTAACCCTTGCCCCAATGGCGCACTGCGAGACGCCAGCCGATCTCGATCGTTTCAGGCGGAAAGATGTCGAGGGCATCGCGGTGCAATCCGGCAAAGCCGATCGTTTCGCCAGTTTCCTTCAGTTCAAGTGCGGTGAACCCCATCCCGCGCTCTTCGATCTGGTCGCGCAGTTCATCCATCTTGGCGTCCGATGCGGACCGGTCGCGGCGGAACGGGAAATATTGCATGACCTGCGGATCGGAATTGATCTCGTGGAACAGATCCCGGTCGCCTTCCTGCCAGTTGCGTATGACCAAGCGATCGGTCTTGAGCGGGATCATGTGACGAAATCCGTCCGGCGATACCCTTGCATGTACAGCAGCGCCGTCAGGTCGCCATAGTCGATGCGAAACCCGGCACGTGCGGCAACTGCCGGTTTGGCATGCAGCGCAACGCCAGCTCCGGCGCGCTCGATCATTGCCAGGTCGTTGGCGCCGTCGCCGACGGCCATGACCTCGTCATGGGCAATGCCCCGATCGGCGCAGAGCGCGATCAGCGCGTCGAGTTTGGCCTGCTTGCCGAGGATAGGTTCCTGCACCGCGCCGGCCAGCACACCGCCCTCCGATATCAGCGTGTTCGCCCGGTGTTCGTCAAAGCCGAGCTGGTCCGCGACCTTCTCGGTAAACGCGGTGAAGCCGCCCGAGACGAGGGCGGTGTAGGCCCCTTGTTTCTTCATCGTGGCGACGAGTTCGCGCCCGCCCGGCGTCAGCGTGATGCGCTCGGCGATCACCTTGGCGATGACGGAAAGGGGAAGCCCCTTGAGAAGACCGACCCGTTCGCGAAGCGCCGGTTCGAAGGCGATCTCGCCATTCATCGCGCGTTCGGTGATCGCCGCCACGTGTGCCTTCACGCCGATCTCGTCGGCCAGTTCGTCGATGCATTCCTGGCCGATCATCGTTGAATCCATGTCCGCGATGAGCAGCCTGCGCCGCCGCGTTTCGGCCTCCTGGATCACGCAGTCGACAGGCGCCTCGCCGATGTGTTCGGCAATCTCGCGCTGCACCGCGGCCTTGTCGGTCCCGTCTTTCAGTGCGATATCGCAGGCCACGCCGTCGGCCAGCCAGGAAAGGCCGGACGCATCAAGCGCTTCCGCCGTGCCTTCGGCAAGATCGGAGGATACGGACGGATTGGCGGGATCGGCGATAAGCGTGGCGACAAGGGCCATGGGCGGCACTACTCCGGAGGTCAGATGGATGCGATCGTGATAGCGGGACCGACTGCCAGCGGCAAGTCGGGGCTTGCCGTGCGCCTGGCACACCGGCTCGGGGGCGCGGTCGTCAACGCCGATTCCATGCAGGTCTACGATACGCTCCGCATTCTGACCGCTCGACCGGCGCAAGAGGACATGGGCGGCATCGCGCATCATCTCTACGGCCATGTGTCGGCTGGCGAGGCCTATTCCACCGGGCGCTGGCTGGCCGACATGAAAACGACGCTTGACGCACTGCGGGCCGACGGCGCCCTGCCGATCATCGTCGGCGGAACAGGACTTTATTTCGAGGCGCTGTTCGGCGGCTTGTCGCAAATGCCCGCCATCCCGGATAACGTGCGGTCCGACTGGCGCGCGAGACTGGCAGCGGAAGGCGCAGCGAGCCTTCACACGCTTTTGACCGCGCGCGATCCGCAAACAGCTGCCACACTGTCGGTCAATGACGGTCAACGCATCGTGCGCGCGTTGGAGGTCCTCACGGCGACGGGTCGCTCGATCAGAAGCTTCCAGCGAACATCCGGCCAGGCGCTGCTTCAACCCGATCGCACCCGGCGCCTCCTGCTGATGCCGGAACGCAATGACCTCAACGCGGCGATCGCGGCGCGTTTTGCGGCGATGGTGGACCAGGGGGCTTTGGAGGAGGTGCGCGCCTTGCGCTCTCTCCATCTCGACCCGGCCTTGCCGGTGATGAAGGCGATCGGCGTGCGCGAGCTTGGCGATCACATCGCCGGCGTTGCCAGCCTCGCCGACGCGATCGAGCGATCGAGCGCGGCCACCAGACGCTACGCGAAGCGGCAGTCGACCTGGTTTCGCAATCGCTTCGATGCGGGTTGGGAAACGGTCCCGGGCCCGGATGCGATCAAATGAGACGGCCGGGTTAATCTGACGACAATAATATCGATCTAAACTGCCCGTACTGCAATCAGCACGCGATTACACATGACCAGATCGATGCGGCTTCATAAGGCTGAGCTGTTCTTCTTCTTGCTGGTGGTTTTCATCGGCCTGACGGGCTTTTACAGCTGGGGCGCATTTCGCGTCATCGATGCGTCGATGCAGGATGGCGGTCGCGTCGCTCTCGACGGGATCTACCGTCAGACCTTTCTCAGCGCGATGTTCGCCGGTCTCTCGATCGTGTGCAGCGTCTTTCTGGTCTATCCGATGATCTGGCGCGGTCTTCGGGAACAAGGCGAATTGCGGCGCATGACGGCGACGCTCAGCGCCCGGTCCGAAACGCTGGAATATGCGGCGGTCACCGATCCGCTGACGGGTCTGTTCAATCGCCGTTATTTCGACGATGCGCTGGCCGAGTATCTTAACGCGTTCCACCGCATCGAAAAGCCGCTCGGCATGATCCTGATCGATATCGACCACTTCAAGCAGGTCAACGACACGCATGGCCATGACATCGGCGACGAAGTCCTTCGCCAGATCGCGGCCTGTCTGGCCGAGTTCACACGATACCATGATGTCGTCGCCCGTCTTGGCGGCGAGGAGTTCGCGGTTCTCTCGCCTAATGTCTCCAATGCCCAGCTCTACGGACTGGCGGACCGGATCCGCAATGCCATCGGCACGCTGACGGTCCGGACCGGCAACGTGACGCTTCGCATCACCGTCAGTGCGGGCGTCGCATTGTGGGATGGCAAGGAGGATGGCGATCAGCTCTACAAGCGCGCCGACAGCCAGCTCTATGAGGCCAAGCGGCAGGGCCGCAACCGCGTCTGCGCTTGAGGCAGCCCATCGCCCTCGCGCCAGCGGCGGCTGCAGGGCGTCCTATTTCAAAATGCTTCCGAGGGGCTTCTTGAACAGCGAGGCACGCACGGCGGGATCGCGTGCCGGCGCCGGCGCTGTGTCGGGAAGCCTGTAGCCGGTGCGCGTCGCATGTTCGCCGGCGATCGATTGTTGCCGGTCGCTGAAGCGTCGCTGCGGCAACGGGCCATCGCCCGGCTGAGGCTGCGGCGCTGTCGGTGCCAGGGTCTCCGAGCCAGCCTGCGGCAGCGCTGTCGGGGCTGCCTCATTGGCGGCGATGTGGCGCATCTTCTGCACGATGGAGCGAAGGTCGAGATCGACATCGGCATTCGTCTCGCCCTTCACGAAGCCGTTTGCCTTGGGCAGCATCTGCTCGGGGATGGTCTCGAACATCATGCGCATCGGCACGGCCACCGCTTCGCCGAAGGCGATCGCCTCGCGATTGCCGATCGCGGACAGGAAGCTCGTCGTCGATGCGGACGAATCGGGGATCGCCGAGCGGATGATCTCCTGGTCCTGGTCGTTGGCCAGCCGCATGGCGAAGACCGTCGAGCATTGCGACAGGATCGTGGGATCAAGTTCGCCGGGCCGCTGGGTGACGACGCCGAGGCATACGCCGTATTTGCGGCCTTCCTTGGCGATGCGGGAAATGGCCTGGCGTGTCGGCACGAAACCGAGGTTGGGATCGGCCGGGACATAGCGGTGCGCTTCCTCGCACAGGACGAGGATGCGCACGCCGCCATTGCTCCACAGCGCGATCTCGAATGCCATGCGGCACAGAACCGAAGCGACGGAATCGACGACTTCCGACGGTATGCCGGCTAGTTGGAAGCAACTGATCGGACGTCCGTTGCACGGAATGCGGAAGATGTGGCCGAGCGTCTCCACGATCGTGTCGTTGATCGTGTTGGACGAAAACATGAAGTGGAAGCGCGGATCGTTGATCGCCGACATGATGCGCACCTTGAGCGCGCGCAGATGTGGCTTCTCGGTGCGTCCCTCCAGACGGCCAAGTCGCTCGTCGACCAGTGCCAGAAGATCGGCCATGCGATAGGGGACGGGGGTATCGGCCGTCAGCGAGGACTTGTCCGTACTGCGGCGGAAGAGCGCGTTGTCGGCCGCACCGCGAAATGCGCGCTTGGCTTCTGGTATCAGGTCGCGCAGCGCATCGATTTCCTCCGGCACGCCCGGACGGCCGCGAAACAGCACCTCGACGAATTCCTCCAGCCGGAAGAGCCAGAAGGGCAGGTCGAGCGTGTCCGTCTCGATGACGATCGATGTATCGGGAAAGGCTGCGGCGAATTCGTTGTGCGGATCGAGGATCAGAACCCGCAGGTCCGGGCTCGACGCGATCGCTTTCTTCAAGATCAGCGACACGGCGGTCGACTTGCCGACGCCTGTGGTGCCGACCACCGCGAAATGGCGCGTCAGCAGCGAGGGGATATGGATGCGCGCATCCATCGTATCGTCCTGCGTCAGCTTGCCGATCACGGCATTCTCGTCCCGTCCGGTGTCGTAGATCGCCGACAGGTCGGCAGTGCGGATGCGGTGAGCGATCGCACCGAGATGGGGATATTGCGATATGCCGGAGCTGAAGACGGGCTTGTTATCGGCGCCATTCTTGATCTCGCCGACCAGCTCGACCTCGAAATGCATCACGGTGTCGTTGGCGTCCTGCCAGTCCTGGCCCTGCGTTCCCATGGAATAGACGAGGGCGACGACACGGTTCTCGCCAACCTTGATGGAAATCAGCCGGCCGACCGACCAGAGTTCTGCCAGCGCGACATCGCCTTGCTCGGCCAGCGCACAGATCGTGGCGCGCGACCCGCTGCACGCGACGACGCGGCCGAGCAGCCGTTCGCGCGGATTTCGCCCCGCCCGGCGGTCGGGCGTGGTGCTCTCGTCGACGCGCGGCGTGCGGCTGAGGTCGGTCACGGAAGCATCCCGGTTTTGTCCAAACTCGACAGTAGAGCGGGCAGCCTTAAGAATTGGTTGTGGCAGTGGCGCAGACCGCCCGGCTCGGGCGAAGCTTCAAATCGTTCGCCAAGAGTTGACCGCCACGCAGTTTGCGTTTACGAGACGGGCATGATCGGAAACATTCTTATCGTGGTGGGACGGCGCATGGGCAGGATGGTGTAACCATCCGGCGTCAGCCACCCATGCGCGACCCAAGGCTCCTCAGGAGCCTTTTTTTATGCCTTGAGCCCGGCCCAGCGGCCATCGAACAGACCTTGAAGACACGGAATGCAAGCCATGACAGCGACGATGACAGAAACGAAAGCCAAACCGGCCGGCCGTGCCATGGCGGGTCAGCAGATGACGGGCGCGGAAATGGTGATCCAGGCGCTCAAGGACAATGACGTTCAGCATGTGTTCGGGTATCCGGGCGGCGCGGTTCTGCCGATCTACGACGAAATCTTCCAGCAGGAGGATGTCCAGCATATCCTCGTGCGGCATGAGCAAGGGGCAGGGCACGCGGCCGAGGGCTACGCGCGCTCGACCGGCAAGGTCGGCGTGATGCTCGTGACGTCGGGGCCGGGCGCCACCAACGCCGTCACTGCGCTTCAGGATGCGTTGATGGATTCCATTCCGCTCGTCTGCATCACGGGGCAGGTTCCCACCACGCTCATCGGCTCCGACGCGTTCCAGGAATGCGATACGGTCGGCATCACGCGGCCCTGTACCAAGCACAACTGGCTGGTTCGCGACGTCAATGAATTGTCGCGGGTCATGCACGAGGCATTCCGGATTGCGAAATCGGGCCGTCCCGGCCCCGTCGTGGTCGATATTCCGAAAGACGTCCAGTTCTCCACCGGCACCTATCACGCGCCGTCGCCGGTGATCGAACAGAAGAGCTACCAGCCGCGCGTCAAGGGTGATCTTGCCAAGATCAAGGCTGCCGTCGAACTCTTGGCTTCGGCCAAGCGGCCAATGATCTACAGCGGCGGAGGCGTCGTCAATTCGGGGCCGGAAGCGTGCCACCTGTTGCGCGAATTCGTGAAGCTTTCCGATTTTCCCATCACCTCGACGCTGATGGGGCTCGGAGCCTATCCCGCTTCCGGCAAGAACTGGATGGGCATGCTAGGCATGCACGGAACTTACGAAGCCAACATGGCGATGCACGATTGCGACGTGATGCTGTGCATCGGTGCGCGGTTCGACGATCGCATCACTGGGCGGCTCGACGCCTTCGCGCCGCATTCCAAGAAGATTCACATCGATATCGATCCGTCCTCGATCAACAAGAACGTTCGGGTCGACATCCCCATCCTCGGCGACGTCGAACACGTTCTGGAGGATATGGTGCGGCTATGGCGGGCGCAGTCGCAGAAGAACGATGCCGAGGCGATGAAGGGGTGGTGGTCGCAGATCGCCAAGTGGCGTGGGCGCAATTCGCTTGCCTATGCGGAGAACCGCGACGTCATCATGCCGCAATACGCCGTTCAGCGTCTCTACGAGCTGACAAGGGACCGCGACACCTACATCACCACGGAAGTCGGCCAGCATCAGATGTGGGCCGCCCAGTTCTACGGGTTCGAAGAGCCCAACCGGTGGATGACGTCGGGAGGTCTTGGAACCATGGGCTACGGCCTGCCGGCTGCTCTCGGGGTCCAGATCGCCCATCCTGAAAGTCTGGTGATCGACATCGCGGGCGATGCGTCGGTTCTCATGACCATGCAGGAAATGTCGTGCGCGGTGCAGTACGAGGCGCCGATCAAGATTTTCATCCTCAACAATCAATATATGGGGATGGTGCGCCAGTGGCAGCAGTTGCTCCACGGCAACCGTCTGTCCCATTCCTATACCGAGGCACTGCCCGATTTCGTCAAGCTGGCGGAAGCCTATGGTGGCGTCGGGATCCGTTGCGAGAAGCCGGGCGAACTCGATGACAAGATTGAGGAGATGATCGACGTCAAGCGTCCGGTCATCTTCGATTGCCGGGTGGCCAATCTTGCCAACTGCTTTCCGATGATCCCGTCCGGCAAGGCGCACAACGAGATGCTCCTGCCCGACGAGGCGACCGACGAAGCTGTTGCCAACGCGATCGACGCCAAGGGGCGGTCGCTGGTTTGAGGCGGATTGCGGCATCGGTAGCGGAGGCGTCGACATGAGTGCCCGAACGGCATCGCCCGGCACCATCGACTATGGCCTCCTGCTGTTGCTCGCATCGCTGTGGGGCGGATCGTTCATACTGATCAAGATCGCCCTTTCAGAGATGCCGCCGGCGACGATCACCGCCGCGCGCCTTGTGCTCGGTGCGGTCTTTCTCGGCCTCATCGCGCGTGTCACGGGGGGCGGGCGCCTGTCGCGCGACGGGTCGACGATCGCCTTGATCCTGCTTGTCGGTCTCGTCGGCAATGCCGCGCCGTTCGGTCTTATCGCCTGGGGCGAGGAGTTGGTCGACGCCGGCCTCGCTTCTATCCTCATGGGTATCATGCCGATCGCAACGCTGGTCATGGCGCACGTCTTCGCGAATGAGACGCTGACATTTCGCAAGCTGATCGGCGTTTCCATCGGTTTCCTCGGTCTGGTGGTGCTCGTCGGCCCTGCCTTGCTGCGCGATCTCGGGCAGGACGGCATTCGCCAACTGGCCATACTGGCGGCTGCCATATGCTACGGCATCAGTGCCATCCTGACGCGCCGGCTCATCGGCCAGCCCCGGCTGGCGCTCGGCGCCGCGATCCTCGGTGCCGGCGCGCTCGGCATCGTGCCGATCGCACTCGCTTTCGAGCAGCCATGGCTGCTTGCGCCCGGCGGCCAGACGCTGCTTGCCGTCCTGCTGCTCGGCATCTTCCCCACCGCCGTCGCGGCATTGCTCGTCTTTCAGGTGATCGATCGGCAAGGCGCCGGCTTTTTCGGACAGGTCAATCTGCTGGTGCCGATCATGGGCGTCTTCTGGGCGATCGTCATCCTCGGCGAAATGCCCCAGCCCCGGGCCTGGCTCGCACTTTTCCTCATACTCGTCGGCATAGCGGTGGCGCGGGGCGCATCGCGCGCGCCTGCCACGGTCCGGCTTGGCCTTCCGGCCGCATCCGCAACATCACCCACAAACGAAGAGACTTCGAGACCATGAACGCACAGCATCAACCCACCGGCTCGGCCTATTTCATCGAGAAGGAGACGGAGACCCGCGAAACCCACACGCTCTCCGTCCTGGTCGACAACGAGCCCGGCGTGCTGGCGCGCGTCATCGGGCTGTTCTCCGGCCGCGGCTACAACATCGAAAGCCTGACCGTCTCGGAAACCGAGCATGAGGAGCATCTCTCGCGCATCACCATCGTGACGCGGGGCACGCCGCACGTGCTCGAGCAGATCAAGTCCCAGCTCGAGCGCATCGTTCCGGTCCACAATGTCCGCGACCTGACGGTGCGTGCACGTGAACTCGGGCACGACAAGCCTCTGGAGCGCGAACTGTGCCTCCTAAAGGTTCGCGGCAAGGGCGAGCATCGCATGGAAGCGCTGCGCCTGGCCGATGCCTTCCGTGCACAGGTGATCGACGCCAATATCGAACATTTCATCTTCGAGATCACCGGACGCGTCTCCAAGATCGAACAGTTCATTGCCACCATGAAGCCGCTCGGCCTGATCGAAGTCTGCCGCACCGGCGTGGCGGCCATGAATCGCGGCATCGACAGCTGATCGCCCGATCAGCCTTACTGATGTTCGATTGAACAAATGCGATTGGACGGGAGGGGTCATTTTAGGTCAAGGATGCTGACCTAGAGTCCTTCATCCTGAAGATCCGTCACCCCGAGTTGGCATGACCGCTGAATCCGCACTGGCATTGACCGTTCTGGCGCTGGTTTCGTCGATGACGCCCGGCCCGAACAATTTCATGCTGATGGCGTCAGGGGTCAATTTCGGTTTCCGGCGGACGGTGCCGCATATGTGCGGCATCACGGCAGGATTCGTGTCGCTGCTTCTGGCCGTCGGTTTCGGGCTCAGCGCGATCCTGCTCGCCTATCCGGCGCTGCATCTCGCGCTCAAGGTCGCGGGCGGCGCCTATCTGCTCTATCTCGCGTGGAAGATCGGAACGAGCCGGTCCATGGGCGATGCCACGAGCGAGGCGCGTCCCATGACATTCTGGCAGGCGGCGGCTTTCCAGTGGGTCAATCCGAAGGCCTGGGTGGTCGCGGTCACGGCCATGTCGCTCTATGCCACGCCCAGTGCCGTTTTTGTGTCCGTCATCATCGTCGCGGCCGCATTTGCACTGGTCAGCCTGCCGAGCGTCCTTGTATGGACCGGGTTCGGCATGGTTCTGCGCCGCTTCCTCGCCGACCCCGTGAGGTTGAAATGGTTCAACATCACGATGGGCGTCCTTCTGGCGGCGACGCTCTGGCCGATGCTGCGTTGAGCGTGGCGCGGCGTGCGCGAATCTGAAACAAGAGCCGCATGGATTTTTCACCCCAGCAGGATGAGGCGCTGAAAGCGGTTGCGCGCTGGCTGAAGGAGGGCCGCTCGCCGCTTTTCCGGCTGTTCGGCTATGCCGGGACCGGCAAGACGACACTGGCGCGCCATTTCGCGGAAAACGTCGACGGCGACGTCCAGTTCGCGGCATTCACCGGCAAGGCAGCGCAGGTCCTGCGCTCGCGCGGGGCATCGAACGCGAAAACCATCCATTCGCTGATCTACCGCCCGCGCGGCGAGGAGGCGGTGGAGGACGAGGAGACCGGCAAGACCTCGATTTCCCCGATGTTCTCGCTTAACCGGCAGAGCCCGGTCGCGAAAGCTGCGCTGATCGTCGTCGACGAATGCTCGATGGTCGACGAGGCGCTTGGCCGCGACCTCATGAGCTTCGGGACGCCCATTCTCGTTCTGGGAGACCCCGGCCAGCTTCCGCCGATTTCCGGCGGTGGTTTCTTCACCGATGCCGAACCTGACTGCTTGCTGACGGAAATCCATCGCCAGGCGCGCGACAATCCGATCATCGAACTGGCGATGCATGTGCGCGAGGGCCGTGAACTCATGCATGGTGATTGGGGCAGCGCGCAGATCATCGCGAAGTCGGACGTCACCAGCGATCTCGTTCTGTCGGCCGATCAGGTGCTGCTCGGCGTCAACCGGACGCGCCGGCGTTACAACCAGCGGCTTCGGGAGTTGAAGGGCTTTACCGCCGCACACCCGCAATCGGGAGACAAGCTCGTTTGCCTCAGGAACGATCAGGCGAAGGGGCTTCTCAACGGATCGCTCTGGACTGTCATGACATCCTCCAAGGAAACGACGAAGCCCGGCATCAACCTCCTGGTCAAGCCGGAAGACGACGACATGGACCGCGGCTCCGCCAAGATACGTCTGCTCAAGGCTGCCTTCGAAAATCCGGAAGCGGAAATCCCCTGGTCCACCAAGAAGCGGTTCGATGATTTTGACTACGGCTACGCGCTGACCGTGCACAAGGCGCAAGGCTCGCAGTGGAACAACGTCGTGTTGTTCGATGAAAGCTACGCCTTCCGCGATACGCGCGAGCGCTGGCTCTACACCGCGATCACGCGGGCGGCGGAACGTCTGACGATCGTGCGGTGATCAGGCGGAAACGCGCGTCGCCTGCTGCCGCCGCGCATACCAGCTGCGCCATTTGGGATCGACATTGAGTTTGCCAAGGTCCCCATCGGCCCACGCCAAGGCCTTCGGGTCCATCAAGCGGAACCAGATCGGCGGGATCGCCGCGAGGACGAAACAACCGGCATAACCGACCGGCAGGCGGGGCAGGTCCTCGAAATCGCGCAGCGCCTGATAGGGCCGCATGGGATTGGCGTGGTGATCGGAATGGCGCTGCAGGTGGAACAGCATCAGGTTCGAAATTATGTGGTTGGTGTTCCAGGAGTGGCGCGGGGTACATGGCTCCGGGCGTCCGTCAGCGCGTTTGCTGCGCAACAGTCCATAGTGCTCCACATAGTTCGCCATGGTCAGATGGCTCCAGGCGAATGGATGGTGGATCAACAAGAAAGGCAGCATGATCCAGCCGAAAAGCCAGATCAGCACGAGCGCGATGAGGGCCGTGATCGCGTAGCCCTGGAGAAGGTCGTTATGCGCGCTCCAGAAGCCGATTCCCTTTTTCGCCAGCCTGGTGCACTCGAGCGCCCAGCCGCGTGATGCGGTGCCGGGCAGTTCGCGCGCGGCGAACCGGTAGAGGCTTTCGCCGAGGCGCGCCGAGGCTGGATCCTCGAACGTTGCGACATGAACGTGATGTCCACGATTGTGCTCGATGCAGAAATGGCCGTAGCCCGAAAGCGCGTTGATGAGCTTGGCCGCAAAACGATCGGCCCGGCTGTTCTTGTGGCCGAGTTCATGTCCCACCGTCAGCGCTGTTCCGGATGATATCCCAGCGCCAAGCGTCAGGAAGACGAACGCCCAGACCGGTAGCTGCATCGTGCCGATCGCGACGGCCGAGAGCAGGAAGCTGGCGTAGTAGACCGGGATCGAAAGGTAGAGCAGAACACGGTAGAAATTGTCCGATGACAGCCGGTCGACGATCGCTTCGGGAGGGTTGTGTGGATCTTCGCCGACGAGCGTGTCGGCGAGCGGCAGCGCGATGTAGTAGAAACCAACCGCGAAGACCGACCAGACGAGGTTGCCGGTCGCCATCAGCATCGCCGCTCCGAAGCCGGGAACGATCGGGGCGATCACCGAGATCAGCCAGAGCCAGCGCTTTGTATCGCGGTACTCGATGCGGCCGTCCCGCTCAGTCTCAGAAACGAAGATCACGGTACTCCTCCCGCGATGTGAGACCGCTAAATTACGTCTTTCGCCTCTGCGCTCCAAGCGACTTGTTGGCAGGGTCGGCGAGGCTGGTATATGGGAAAAGCCCCGCGCATCGATCCGGAGTTCCCCATGACGACGAAGCTGTCCGTCAATCTCAACGCCGTCGCCATGCTCCGCAACCGGCGCGACCTGCCCTGGCCCAGCGTCACCCATCTCGGGCGCATTGCGCTGGAAGCGGGTGCGCACGGGCTGACGGTCCATCCGCGCCCCGACCAGCGCCATATCCGCTTCAGCGATCTTCCCGAAATCCGGGCTCTTATCGACGATTCGTTCCCCGGGGCGGAATTCAACATCGAGGGCTACCCGACGGATGATTTTCTCGACCTCGTCGAGCGGATCGAGCCCGAGCAGGTCACGCTGGTGCCCGACGACCCGTCTCAGGCCACGTCGGACCATGGATGGGATTTCCGCAAGGTTCACAATCAATTGTCGCCGATCGTTGAGCGGTTGAATCGGCGTGGAATGCGCGTTTCGCTGTTTGCCGACCCGGACGGCGACGCGGACTCAGTCGCGCTTGCAAAATCGACGGGGGCAGCGCGCATCGAACTCTATACCGGGCCCTATGGCGGCTACCACGACGATTCCGCAGAAGCGTCGAACGCCTTGGAAATGCTGGGAAAGACTGCGGACGCGGCAAGGGAGGTTGGTCTTGAGGTCAATGCCGGGCATGACCTGACAGTCGCCAACCTGCCGCCACTCGTTCACCGCATCCCGTACCTTGCGGAAGTCTCGATCGGCCATGGACTGACGGCGGATGCCCTTGAATTCGGCATGGCTGAAACCGTCCGGCGTTTTCTCAAGGCATGCGGAAACTAGCCGCCCGGCTCGGATAACGGTTCCACGGATCGGATCGATTGATTGCATTCGCCCGACCCCGGGTTGACTCGCATGGGCTGTGGGCGCTACAGCCGAACCGTAACGTACGGTACGGTTTGATGATCGCTGACGAGACGACAGACAGGGCAGGCGAATGGACGGAGCGCCAGAAGGCGGTGCTCGACGTCGTGCTGGCGCTTCTGGTCGAGATCGGCGACGCGGTGACGATGACCGCCGTTGCAAGGCGGGCCAGCTGCTCCAAGGAAACGCTCTACAAATGGTTCGGCGACCGCGATGGCCTGTTGAGCGCGACCGTTCAGTGGCAGGCGTCGAAGGTTCACGTCGCCGCTTTCGACCGCAACACGCTCGACGCAGGTTCGCTGGAAGCGCGGCTTGCGGAGTACGCGGCCAACTGGCTTCGCGTGATTTCCGGCGAGCGCTCCATCGCGCTGAACCGGGTCGCCATCAGCCATGCCGGCGCGGCGCGCAGCACGCTCGGGGACATCGTTCTGCGTCACGGCCGATTCGCGCTTGGAAAGCGGATGATGCCGGTGCTGGAGGCCGGTGCGGAGAAAGGCCTGATCGCCTTTGACGACAGGGAGGAGGCGTTTCGCACCTTTTTCGGCCTGATCGCACGCGACGTCCAGATCCGGCTTTTGCTCGGCGACACCCTCGCCATGGACGAGGCGGCGATCATCGCCGACGCGGCGCGGGCGACACGACAATTCCTGGCGCTCTATGCGCCTGAAGCAAGACCAGTGCAGACGCGGCCGCGCCTGCGCACACTCACCTGAAACCTCAAAGAAACGGGAAGGAACCGATAATGCGCGTCTATTACGATCGTGATGCCGATCTCAACCTCATCAAGTCCAGGAAGGTCGCCATCATCGGCTATGGCTCCCAGGGCCGCGCCCATGCGCTGAACCTCAAGGAGTCGGGCGCCAAGGACATCGTGATCGCCCTGCGCGAAGGCTCGGCGACGGCCAAGAAGGCCGAGGCCGATGGCTTTGCGGTCAAGTCGGTCGCCGATGCCGCCGGCTGGGCCGATCTGATGATGATGGCGACGCCGGACGAGCTCCAGGCCGACATCTACAAGGACCACATCGCCGCCAACATCCGCGACGGTGCGGCGATCGCCTTCGCGCACGGCCTCAACGTGCATTTCGGCCTGATCGAGCCGAAGGACACGGTCGACGTCCTGATGATCGCGCCGAAGGGCCCGGGCCATACCGTGCGCGGCGAATACCAGAAGGGCGGCGGCGTGCCTTGCCTCGTCGCGGTTCACCAGAACCCGTCGGGCAACGCGCTCGATCTGGCCCTGTCCTATGCCTGCGGCGTCGGCGGCGGCCGGTCCGGCATCATCGAGACCAACTTCAAGGAAGAATGCGAGACCGACCTTTTCGGCGAGCAGGTCGTTCTTTGCGGCGGTCTGGTGGAACTCATCCGCGCCGGTTTCGAGACGCTGGTGGAAGCCGGCTACGCGCCGGAAATGGCCTATTTCGAGTGCCTGCACGAGGTCAAGCTGATCGTCGACCTGATCTATGAGGGCGGCATCGCCAACATGAACTACTCGATCTCCAACACGGCCGAATGGGGCGAATACGTCTCCGGTCCGCGCATCATCACCGAGGAGACCAAGGCGGAGATGAAGCGCGTGCTGAAGGACATCCAGACCGGCCGGTTCACCTCCGAATGGATGCAGGAGTACCGCTCGGGTATGGCGCGCTTCAAGGGCATCCGCCGCAACAACGACGCGCACCAGATCGAGGAAGTCGGCGAGAAGCTGCGCGGCATGATGCCGTGGATCAAGTCCAACGCTCTGGTCGACAAGTCGAAGAACTGACGGGCGGTTCGGCCGTGGGGCTATCCACGGCCGTTCTTGCCTTGCGCGCCTGCGGCGACGCGGGGTGATCAAGTCCAACGCTCTGGTCGACAAGTCGAAGAACTGACGGGCTGTCCGGCCGTGGGGCTATCCACGTCCGTTCTGGCCTTGCGCGCCTGCCGTCTTGCGGCACGGGAAAAGCAAAAAGCCGGGCCCTTGGGGTCCGGCTTTTCTCGTCAGCTATAGGGCGAATAGCAGGCCCTTCGTCCGCCGTGATAGGGCTGGAAGGTGTTGTCAGAGGCACGGTAGGAGCGATAGCGCGCATAGCACCAGTCGATATGCGCGCGGCCAAGGCCGTAGGCCGGGCGCACGGGCCTGACGACCGGCGGCGCGATGTAGCGCGGGGCCGGGCGGTAATATGGCACGCCGCCGCCGATGATCACGCCGACGGAGGGGCCGCGATAGCGCCGGTGGTGGCCGTAGCGCGGGCCATAATGGCGCCGGTGGCCGTAGTGGCGCCGCGGGCCGTGATAGCGGCGCGCGCCGTAGTGCCGGCCGCCGCGGCGGTAGTCGACGGTCTGGTAGAGCTGGCTGGCGCTTGGCGTCTGGGCCTTTGCGCCGATCGTCGCCGGCAGCATGAGCGTCGCGGCAACGGCGAACGCGCTCATAAGGGAAAGCAAGGCTCTCATGCCTTTTGTCTCCTGAATGTGCATATGCGCGGGCACCGGCGTTTCTTCATGGCCGTTGCGCACCCGCGCTTGCGAGAGTCCCTTCGTTCGTCGGGCGGTTTTGATCAACGTCTTTTTGCCTGCGCCGGTTCCCAGCCTAGCATGTTTTTCCGCGCGCCGGGAGGCGAGCGGCGCGCGCTTTCTCGTCGGGCCATGGGGCCGGCTGGCCTTTTGGCGCGAAACGGTGAAGGATGGCGGGCCTCAACGGGGCAGGGACAGCAAAAGGAGGCAAGGGGGCGACATGACGGCAAAGGCGCGCGCAAGGGCTTACGGCATCTATGACGTCTTCACCGGCACGGCGCTTGCCGGCAATCCGCTCGCCGTCGTCTTCGATGCCGAGGGCCTAGACGGGGAGGCGATGCAGGCTCTGGCGCGCGAGTTCAACCTGTCGGAAACGGTCTTCGTCGGCCCGCCGCAAAAGCCCGGCCACGCCGCCGCGTTCCGCATCTTCACGCCGATGTCGGAGCTGCCCTTCGCCGGCCATCCGACGGTTGGCGGCGCGGTGGCGCTCGCCCATTTCCGCAACGGCCACGAGGCCGGCGCGCGCGACATCGACACGGTGCTGATGATCGAGGAGAAGGTCGGCAATGTGCGCTGCGCGGTGCGATTCGGCCGGGCAGGGGCGGGCGACGAGCGCCGGCGCGGTTTCGCCGAGTTCGACCTGCCGCGCCTTTCCGCCCCCGTCGCCTGCACCGTCAAGCGCGACCAGGTGGCCGAGGCGCTCGGTGTCTCGCCGCGCCAGATCGGCTTTGAGAATCACGTCATCTCGGTGTTCAGCGCCGGCGTGCCCTATGTGCTGGTGCCGATGCACGATAGGGCGGCGGTGGAAAAATGCCGCTGCGACGGCGCGCTGTGGGAAGCGCTCGCCCCCTTGCATGAGGGCCACCTTGCCTCCGCCTTCGTCTATTGCCGCGGCGGGCTCGACCACACGGCCGATTTCCATGCCCGCATGTTCGCCCCGTCCTCCGGCATCCTCGAAGACCCCGCCACCGGCTCGGCCGTCGCCGCGCTCTCCGGCGCGATCCTCAAATTCGATGCGCTGCTCGACGGGCATCACTCCATGGTGGTCGAGCAGGGGGTGGAGATGGGCCGGCCCTCGAAGATCCAGCTCTATCTGGAGGTCGCGGGCGGGGCGGCGGTGCGCGCGCGCATCGGCGGCGAGGCGGTGCAGGTCGCGGAAGGCACGCTGACGATCTGACGCGGAACGGCATCAGGTACTTTTCGGGTGAAGGGGGTGGACAGCCACGGCGAACGAGGCTATACGCGCCCCCTGACCGGAAACGGCCACCGTGGGTGATTAGCTCAGTTGGTAGAGCAGCTGACTCTTAATCAGCGGGTCGTAGGTTCGATCCCTACATCACCCACCATTTCAATCACTTAGCACCGTCCTGGTCGCGATTTTTTACAAATCGCAATTTTTTTTACACTTTTATACGCGTTCTGTTCGTGTGCGGGGCTGGTGATCGCACTTGCTGCTGATCATCCGGCATTGCGGCGCGAAAAACGAGAACGTCATCGGCCACACACAATGTCGACAGATCCACGGTGGCTATTCACGCATTGTCAACCGCGTTGCATCATGCGTTAGCGAGTTAACAGCTTCTTTAGTATCTGAATCTGCATATTCCTCGCAGGGATTTCACTTGCTGGGGGTTTTGGATGTTTGGTTCGTTGCTGAGATGCCGGCGTGGCAACTTCGCGGTCCTCACCGCGTTCGCCCTGCCTGTCATGGTCGGGGCCGTTGGTGTTGCCGTCGACCTTGTTCACCTGCGCCAGGTGAAGACGGATTTGCAGAACATTACGGATGCGGCCGTTCTCGCCGCCACCCGAAAGGCTCTAAGCGATGAAGAGCGCAACAGCATGTTCGAGGACATGCTGAATGCCTCACTGCAGTCACACGGCTCGGTCCATCTGCTGTCCAGCAGTCTGACGATCGATGAACGTCTCAACTCGCTCGAGGTCACCGGGGAAGCCATAGCACGCATCGACACCCTGGTTCTCGGCCAAGCCGAAGAGCAGATCCTTCACATCATCGCCGCTGCTGCACAGTCGACGCGGAAGGTCGAGCTCACCATGGTGCTGGATAACACCGGTTCGATGGGGCAGGGCGGCATCGATACGCTGAAAGGAGCAGCGCTCGGACTGCTCAACACCATTGAGGCCAGCGGTGAAGGCAAAGACATCAAGGCGGCTCTGGTGCCCTTCGTGACCGCTGTGAATGTGAAGGGCGATGGCTTTGATCCGGAGTGGATCGATACCGAAGGCGGGGCGCTCTACAATGGCTGGACCTTTCTTGATCCCGCCGAACGCCAGCGCCGTTCGAAGGGACTGCCGACCAAATGGGAAGAGGACTACGCTGTCGCATGCAAAAATCAGGGAGAAAGTGATGAGGCAGAGGAGAGGCGATCTGCTTGTGATCTCATCGCTCAAGCTCAGATCGACTATCCGCACCAGTTGGAACTGTTCAGCGCATCCGGCACTCAGTGGAAGGGGTGCGTCGAGGCGCGGCCTTATCCGCTCAACCTTGATCTGACTGAACCTGATCCAGCCAAGCCGGATACGCTCTTCGTTCCTTATTTTGCGCCGGACGAGCCGGGCGGGTCCTCATTCACCGGCGGCAACGACGCCAAGTGGTTCAACAACACCTGGCTGAACGATGTCGTGACCGGCAGCGAGCAGAAGGTGCAGCGATCGATCGTCAAGTATATCGAGCCGGCCGTCAGATCCGTGGAGGAAGGCAAATCATTGTCCCGTGGGCCCAATCGCTCATGCCCGACGCCGATTGTCCCGCTGACCGCCGATCTCGACGCGGTGCGCGCCGGCGTTAATGCCATGAAGTTCTGGAATGGGTCGGGCACCAACATCGCCGAGGGTCTTGCTTGGGGCTGGCGGGTGATCTCGCCAGAGCCGCCCTATACCCAGGCTGCCGCTCACGACCCGGAAAATGTCGGCAAGTTCGTCGTGCTGATGACGGATGGCCGCAATGTCTCCTACGGTGCCAGCAACACGATCAACAAATCTGACTACAGTTCCTATGGCTTCCTTGCCGACCATCGGATCGCCGGCGTTAGCAGCCAGGGGGATGCCGAGAAGAAGCTGAACGAGTGGACCCTTGAGATGTGCGGGCGCATGAAGAAACAGGGCATCCATATCTTCACCGTGCTCTACAAGGAAACCGACAAGGGGGTGCAGGACATGTTCCGCGCCTGCGCTTCCAACCCCGCAGATTTCCACATGGCATCCGACACGACGGCGCTTCGCAACGCATTTGCCGAGATTGGCAACGATCTGTTGCCATTGAGGCTCGTGCGTTAGGAACAACTACATCTGGAAGCGGGAAGCGATCGGTTCAATCTTGCGCTGTTCCGGCGCGGATCGCTGCAATGATGTCAGAGCCGGCGAGATAGTGCTTGCGGATGATCGACTCGCACTCTTTTTTCGAGTGCCCGGAAATCTCCGCGATCCGCTCGATGTCGACGCCCATGGCGTGGGCGTAGCTGATGGCGGTGCCGCGCAGGTCGTGGAAGGTCACGCCGGTGATGCCGAGCTCCTTCATCGTGGCCCGCCAGGACGCGCGAAAGCCGCAGGACGTCCACTGGTTGCCGTGGCTGTTGACCAGGGCGCGGAGCCGCTTTGCGTTTTTGGCTTCCTCGAGGATCGGCACGATTTCCTCAGCCGGCGTGATCTGGATCCGCGCGCCGGTCTTTGCCTGGATGATCCAGAGCTTGTCGTCGGAATAAGCGACGGTCGGCATCGCAAGGAGATCGCCCTGGCGCTGCATCGTCCATAGCGCCATCTTGACGACGTTTACGATCGGCGTGCGCCGGTTGGAAAGGATCGTGCGCAGCTGGGTCGGCGTCCAGATCTTGTCTTTCCTGGAGCCCTTGTGAAGCCGCTTGACGCGCTCGAGCGGGTTTCTGAGGATATCCTCGCGGTCAAACCCCCAGGAGAGCACACGCGCCAGAACGGACAGATGCAGATCGGCCGAGCGCGGCGTGTCCTTCATCGTGTCGCGCCACTCTACGAACATCTTGCGCGCGCCCCTGGCGTTGACCGCGGCGAGCGGCAGGGATCCGAACTCGGTGTGGATCGCATGGAGTATGCGTTCATAGTCGCGGCGGGTGCTGGCCTTCAGCTTGTGATAATCGCCGCTCTTGACGTACTGGTTGGCGAGCCAGCCGAGTGTCTCGTTCGCCGCCTTTTTCGGCCGCGCCTTGGTCAGCCGGGCAAATTCCTGAATGAAGGCACGGGTGCCTTCCCTCGATTGCATGCGCGGACCGCCGCGCCAGGCATAGCAATAGACGGCCTCGGTGCCGTCCGGGCGCTTCGCCTTGACCCTATGCACGCCCACGAGTTTGACGTCCATGTTTCCAGGCCTCCAGAATATCCTCCGGCGAATTCGTCTCGGCCGGCTTTGCACTGCGCAGCTCAATAAACTCGATTTCCCCCGTCGGGTGAAGTTTGGCCCGCATGCCGGATTCGGATGCGGCGCGCGCCACGTCCATGATCTCGGCCTTGGAGAATGTGCGCCGTCTGGCCATCAGCTTCGGCTCCTCTGCTGGCGATCGCGCACCGCCTCGGCCATCATCAGGATGGCGCTGTCGCTGAGACCGTCGAGCGTCTGCGTCTCGTCGCGCTGGTTGGCGGCGTGCTTGACGATGCGCCAAGCGCCGTCCCTCCAGGTCAGCTCGACCTGTTGGCCGTGCCTGGTCTCGCCGCAGCGATAGCTTAGGGTCGAGGGCGTCATAGTTGAGATCCTTTCCACCGATCGGCGCAGGCCGGGCATGTGTGGGTGTAGCTCTCATGCCGGCGGCTGCCCGCGATCTTTGCTGGCGTGCCGAAAAGGTCGGCCGTGCCATCGCCGCGCCTGGCGGCAGCGGCCGCGTCGACCTTGCGGATCTTCCAGCCGGCCGTCATCGCGTCGGCGACCATGACCGGGAAATCTTCCTCGGCATAGGTCGCGGGATAGCTGGCGGGGCAATGGTTGCAGCTGACCTGCAGACGGCCTTCGTGGCGCTCGATCGTCATGAACGATCTCCGAATGCGTGAAGGAAGGCGAAGGCGATCATGGCGCCCATGCCCATGGCTAGAAGGAGCATCACGGGCATCATGGGCGGGGCTCCGTGATTTCCTCGGCGTTCATGCGCGCATGTGGGAGGTAGTCGGCGATCGCCTCGATCATGGCGTCGCGTCCGTCCGGTTCGATATAGGCGAAACAGGTGCCGACAAGGCCGGTCATGATGCCGGCCATCAGGCACTGCACCTGCTGCACTTGCGTGAGGCCACGGAAAACCGCCGATGACCGAGCGCGGATCGCCATATTGGCGATCTCCAGCCGGAACCGCTCGGCCATTGCGTCGAAATCGTCACCGGGATCGAAGGGGGCGAGGTCAGCCATGGTGTCGCCCTCTCATGGGCTTTTGCCAATGTTCCGTGAGTTCCTGACAAAGCGGCGTCCGCAGATCGCTCGGCTTCAGGCGCGGCAATTTCCTGCCGGCCTGCTGCGCGCGGAATGCGTCGACACATGCCGGGCCGCAGAATGTGAGGATCCGTTCGGGACGCTCTTCGCTATCGCGGATGCTGCCAAACCAGAGCCATTGATCGCCCCATGGTTCATGCGTGGCGCCACATTCTGGGCCGTCGCAGGCGTAGAGCCGCCGCCCGTCACTGGTCCGTCTATCCGTGAGGGCCATGCATCCTCCATGCGTCGAAATCTGCTTTGAGGTCGCGCCAGCGGGTGGCGGCGGCGGGGTCTGTGTTGAGATCCTTACGGGAGGCGATGCCGAGGGCGTTGCGCAGCGCGCCGGCCACGAATTCGGGCGGCGCGTCCTGCTCGAGGCCGTGCTCGGCGACGAGATAGGCGACGAAGGCCGAGTCTGAGCATTTCATCGCGGCTTCGGCGGAATAGTCTGGGTGAGCTTTCTCCTCACGGCCGTGCAGCGCTGCGCACTGGCCCGCGCAGGACACCTCACACTGGCTCGGACGCGGGCTCGCGCTTGCGCCTTCGGCGTGGGCTGCCGTGCGCGAGATCTGTTGTTGCAGATCACGGATCTTGCTGAAGGCTTCAGCGAGCAGCTCGCGCAGGAAGGTGAGATCCTCATGGGCGCTGGCGTGCATGTCGACGAGACCGACATCGGCATGCGCCTCATAGCGCGCCAGGCATCCGTCCTCACGGGTGATCGGGTCGCGGCCGTGGAGTTCGTAGCGATCGCTGGTGAACGCCAGCGTCAGGCCGCCATGGCCGCCGGCGATGCGCCGGTCGATCTGCTGCAGCCTGCGCTCCCGCGCGCCTTTCTCGAGGCGCGGGTGCAGCTGCTCGCACTGGGCAGGCGTCAAGGAATGTACAGCATCATGTTGCTGCACGATCATACCCTCGCGGCTGCCGCGTAGGCGTGGGCGTCCGTGACGAGTTGCTGCAGCAGCAAGCCGGCGACGATGCCGATCGTAAGAACGGCGACAGTGAAGACGAGCACCACGGCGCCGCGCGTCCAAGCGGAGGCATGTTCGCGCGCCAGATGAACGCCTTCCTCGGTCGGCAGGACGAGGGGCTCGGCGTAGTCCCGGGGCGGGCGGTGTGGGACCGTCTCGACGGCCAGATGCATGTTCGGAACGCGCGCTCTCATGCCTGCACCTGGCGGATCGAGGCGCGGCGGGCGCGTGCGACGGCTCCCGGCGCAAGGCGGGCGATGAGGGCATCGGACATGCCGGTTTCACGCGAGAGCGTTTCAACCGTGACCAGCACGCCGGATCCGGCGAGCAGGCGCATGTGGTCGGCAAGCTTTGCCTCGAGCTTGGCGCGAATGTTGCCGGCGCAGGATGTGCGCGGCGTCGTGCCACTCTGCGAGGCGGCGGGGCGATAGCGTCGTTGAATCATGCCGGGCGGCTCCTGTTCGAAGAAGGAGGCCGCGCGGCGGGCTTCAGGTCATGAGAGGATCCGCGCGGCCGTTCCGGTCGGGAACGGGGCGGACGATAAGGCGGAAAACTTTCCGCCGTCAATAGGGTGGCGGAAATATTTCCGTCTCACGGGTCTAAATACCAAACAGTTCATTGGTCTGGAGGATTCGGTGAACAGCCAAGATATTATCGGCTGGCACCTCTATTTCCCCGACTGGGTTCAATTTACCAATGGTGACGGAGGCGCTCGACTTCTTGCGATAGAAGCCAATGGTGGCTTCAAGGGGTTCATCGGCACCGTATTGAATCTGCACGACGACAATGTCTCCGGGCCGAGGGGGGCGATGTGGGTTGACGAAACACAGATCGCCTGGCCCATATTTCGGCTCCATGGAGTCGCCTTCGATATATATCGAATAGACGCTCTTCGCGCCGGCGAGGGCAGGGGGGCGCCGCACCCAATCAATGATGTCATGCGTGTCAAGCTGGAAGGCGCCGCGCCCGTGGGAGGCCGCCGCCGTACCGAGCACTGGCACGTCCTTTGGCATGTCATCCCGATACGGGAAAGGAACGTCGGCGACGGTCAATTCGGGCTGCGACGATCGATCCGCTGTCGCCGATTCGGCGCCCCCGTGCAGCAGCCATTGCTCCGTCGTTTCAAGAGCAGATGCCAACTTCGTCAGGGTGCTTCCTTGGGGAAGTTGATTTGGGTTGGCCAATAGCTTCCGAAGGACATCCTTGGACAGGCCCGCTTTCAGAGAGGCCGCTTGTGCTGACAACTCCAGAGTTTCCAGCCGTTGGCGTACGCGGTCGTGCAATGATTCGCTCATGCGCGGAATTTTATCCGCACTGTCGATTTGCGAAAGGCGGAACATTTTCCCTTGACCCGAAGGAAAACGTTCCTCATTTTCCGTCGTCATGACGCTTCGAGAACAACTCATCTCAGTTTCCGATGCTTATGGCGCTGCGCTTGGTATCGGCCGCGCTCGGGTATCGACGATCGTGCTCAATCGAGGGGCAACTCTTGTCGGTATCGCGGAGGGCCGTTCTGATTTGACGACCGGTAGTTACGAGAAGGCCATGCGGTGGTTCTCGGACAATTGGCCGGCAGATGCGATCTGGCCGGCTGAAGTGCAACGCCCGACAGCTGCAGCTCCAGCTCTGGAGGCGGCGCCGTGATGTGGCCTTTCCGACATTTCCGAATTTTGCGGCCACCTTGCGGCCCTCCATCCTTGCGCGGGCCGTGATGGCTTCCGTGTGAGATGACCTGACCATTTTCGAACCGATCCCACCACGGGATTTGACGTCGGCTAATCCCGGCGCGGGATTTCTGTTGGCTGAACGAGGCTGATGCCATGTCCGAACTGATGCGCGCACCGTTTTCCGATGCCTGGTTTCACCGGCTGAAGGCGGCGCAGAAAGACCTGATCAAACGCTGCGGCGGCATCGACCGCGCGGCTGAGCTGACCTCCGTTTCGCGCAGCCAGGTGGGCCGCTGGAACAATCCGGGTGACCCTGACCTGATCACCCTGCCGGCGATGCTGATGCTCGAGGCAGAATGCGAGGCGCCGCTGGTGACGGCCGTGCTGGCGGGGATCAACGGGCGGCGGATCGCGGATCCGGATGAGGCGAGCCTTTCCGGTGCTTCCGCCTGCGTGCTCTCGGCGCATGCCGCGACGATCACCAAGGCGAGCGAGCTGATGAGCGTCGGCGCGCAGGCGCTGGCCGACGGCAAGGTTTCGCCGGCGGAAGCAGCGGAAATGGACCGCGCCTGCTCGCTGCTCGATCGATCGGTCGCCGACCTGCGCATGGTGCTGTCGAATGCCAAGGTGCTGCACGTCGTCAACGGGGACGCGTGATGGGCGGGACGTTCAAGGGCAGGGGGCTCGTCCTGGTGGCAACGTCGCCGGTGCAGCGCGATCGCCCGCGCCCGAACCTTTACCTCGGCCCGCGCATCGCGCTCGGACCTTGCGCCGATGCCGTTGCGCGGGCGCAGGTCGAGCATCACGCGCAGGATATGGCTGCGCGGGGGCGGTGCGAAAGATCGATTCCCGCTCTGCACAGTGACAAGTCACTGAGCGGCGTTCTTGCCGCAGAGGTCGCGCGCGCCTTCAGCCTGACGGGGGCGGGGCGATGAGTACGACGCAGGATCAAATACCGCCGCGCTATACGCCGATTGCCTCGGCGCGGCACTTCACCTTTGCGCGGCCGATCGAGGCGGCGATCAACCGCGCGGCCGAGACCCATGGCGTGACGCCGACGTGCCTTGTTGCGGCGATCGTCCAGACGGCGCTTTCCGACGATCTGCTGCCGGCGATCTTCGACGGTCGACCGGCCGACGCTCTCGCCGCCCCGATTTGCCGCGATGCGGCCGGGCTGACGCGGCTTCAGGCGGGATTCGTCTATATCGCCTCGTTGCATGCTGGCCGCGAGGGCCTCGTCGAGATGTCGGGAGAAGCGCTCGCGGCGCTGCTCGGGCTTTCCAAGCCGAGCTCGGCTTTCTCGCTGCGCAACAAGCTCATTTCGCTCGGTCTCATCGAACTGGCGCGCCCGGCCAAAGGCAGCCGCATCCGCCGGTTCGGCCTGACGCCGGACGGCTGGCGCGTGGCGCGTGAGCTCGCCGGCGCGGATTTCTCATTCAGTGGAGACGCATGAGCCATGAAAGCCGAAACGATCAGCATGCATCCCGGCGACAAGCCGGCGCTTGAATGGGTTCCCGTCGACAGGATCCATGTCGACCACAACTATCAGCGCGAGCTGAGACCGGCCCGGGTCAAGCAGATCCTTCGCGAGTTTCACTGGTCGCGCTTCACGCCGGTGCAGCTTTCCGAACGCGGCGACGGCACGTTCAACGTCTTTGACGGTCAGCATCGGGTCGAGGCGGCGCGGCTTCATCCGCTCATCGATGCCGTGCCGGCGTCGATCGTGACGCTGGATGGCATCCGCGAAGAAGCGGGCGCCTTTCTCGGCGTCAACGTCAACCGCTCGGCCGTCTCGACAATCGAGAAATATCATGCGGGGCTTGAGGCCGGCGACCCGGAGATGATGCGGATCTGCAGCGTGCTGGAAGAGGCAGGCTGCGAGGTCGTGCCGGCGCAGGGGATCGGCCTGAAGGCCAACCGCACGCAAGCGGTCACCGCTGTCGGCCGGACGATCAAATACTATGGCGAGGGCGCGACGGCTTCATCCTGCGAATTGCTGCGCACGGCCTGGCCGGACGATGTTCACGCGCAGAAGGGTGTTCTGATCCAGGCGCTGGCGCGGCTCCTGCGCGGCAATGCAAGCGCCTCAAAGGCGCGGCTGCAACAGGTACTTTCGGCAACGACACGACAGGCGCTCTCCTCGGATGCCGAGACGATCCGCAAGATCTCCGGCGGCGACGCGGCGCATGCGATCGCGCGGACGATCTGCGACCTCTACAACAAGGGTCTCTCGAAAAATCAGATCCTCATTGGCGCGAGGGCGCGCTGATGGATGCGGGGCACAATTCCGGCGGCGTCGCCAGCGACCACCTGCGCGCTTTCGTCGAGCGGATCGAGCGGCTCGAAGAAGAAAAGAAAGCGATCGCCGACGACATCAAGGAGGTCTATTCCGAAGCCAAGGGCACTGGCTTCGACACCAAGGCGCTGCGCAAGGTGATCGCGCTGCGCAAGCTCGACCCGGACGAGCGGGCCGAACAGGATGCCATTCTCGACACTTATCTGATCGCGCTTGGCATGATGCCGGAGCAGGGCTGATGAAGTATCAGCTGCTGCCACCGCTTTCTGCTGACGATCGGGCCGCCCTGGAGGCGTCGATTGTCCAGCATGGCGTGCTCGTCCCGGTCGAATATGACGAGAACGGCGAGATCCTCGACGGGCATCATCGCGTCGAGATCTGCGAGAGCCTCGGCCTCGTCGACTGGCCGCGCTTTGTGCGCAAGGGGCTGGCCGAGGACGAAAAGCGAACGCTAGCCCGTGAGTTGAACGTCTCGCGGCGTCATCTCAATGCCGAACAGAAGCGGGCGCTGATCGCCGATCAACTGCGCGACACGCCGTCGATCTCGTCGCGGGCGATCGCCGCGATGCTGGGCGCGCATCATTCGACGGTCGAGAAGGTCCGCAAGGACCTCGAAGCGACTGGCGAAATTAGCCAGTTGGACGCGACGGAAGGGCTGGATGGCCGCGAGCGGCCGCGCAAGGCGATCCGCACGGCCTTTATGCCGGAGCCGGACAATGCGCGCGAGCTGATGGCGACGGTTAAGGCGATCCGCACGCGCCAGCGCGAGCATGGCCGCAAGGTTCGAACCGATCTGATTAACGAGATTGCCGCTCGGGGCGAGGCTTCGGCCGGCACGATGCCGCGCGCGGCCTATCCGATCCTCTATGCCGATCCGCCCTGGGAACAGGAGGCCTGGTCGGACGAGACCGGGCAGGATCGCGGGCTGATGTATCCGCCGATGCCCCTTGATGCCATCAAGGGACTCCTTTCTTCCCCGCCCTTAAGCGGCAAGCCGCTGGCGGGGGCCCCGTATCCAAACGACCGCTCGCCGGCAACGCGCGATGCGCTGCTCTTTCTCTGGGTGACGTCCAACCGGCTCGACGACGGGATCGACGTCCTGCGCGCCTGGGGGTTCGACTACGTCACCTGCCTCATCTGGGACAAGGAGACGATCGGCATGGGGCGCTGGGTGCGCGACCGCCACGAGATCCTGCTCCTCGGTAAGCGCGGCAATTTCCCGGCGCCGCTTCCGGGCACACAGGCGGCGAGCGTCCATGCTGAGCGCAAGGGCCGACATTCGGCCAAGCCCGTGCATTTCGCGGCGATGATCGAGCGGCTTTACCCGGAGATGCGCAAGCTGGAGCTCTTCCAGCGCACCGAGAGCCTTGCCGAGGACGATCCGCGGCGATCCGGGCAGTGGGATTTCTGGGGCTTCGAATCTGATTCCGCTACGTCGAGTTCCTCTGGCGGCGTTGCGGATATGCCGGCGGCGGTGGCACCTCCCTGCGCCGCCGCCGGCAGCGATCGACCATCCGGATCTAAGGTCAAATTCGCCGAGCAATCCCACAACGAAAGGGCGGCGCATGGCTGATCTTCTGCCAATCATCGAACAATTGTCGGATGCCGAGAATGACGCGGTGCGGGCCGACTGGCTGATGCGCTGTCCGCTTTCCATCCTGATCACTTATGACTTCACCATCCGCAACAGGTTGCAGGTGGCCGGCTTTCACGCAGGCGTCGCCTATCTCGACAGCGTCCTCACTGTGATGCGCGGCGTGCGCAACGCAGATGGTGATTTCTGCGGCGATCTCTATGACATCGCGCATGCCGAGCTGGCGCGGGCGGTTGACGATGCATGTCCAGGACAATCGTAATGCGCGCCATCAGGGGCAATGAATTGGGCGGCGCTATAAGCGCCGCCTTGATCCGCTCAATGTACCGGCGCGCCCGACCGTCTGGTGACTGTCGTGCTGGCAATCACCGTGTCCATGACTGGCGCGAGAAGGCCGGCCTTACGGGCAAAAATCTCGACAAAGCTGCGTGCCGTGTCGGGCTCGATCTCGCCGGCAAGTGCGGCACGGACCGCTTTCAGGGCTACCTTATGGGCATGATCGCTGGCTTGGAGGCCGCGCCATTCCATCAGAAAGATATAGGCGTCTTCGACGCTGCAGATCGGTTTGACGAAACCGATACCGACGAGGGTGTTGATCGGCTCAGCGAAGGTTCCTTTGGGCATATCTACGATCCTCCGTGTGTCTCAAGCCGAAACCTGACCGCTGCCGTGGCTCGCGCGTACTATCCACGGCATCGCCGTTTCCGATTCCTCCAGAATTTCGGCGCGACGGGCAAAACGTTCGAACGCTCGCTGGGCGGCGCTGACTGGTCTGCTCCCATCCAGGGCATCATAGCACGCCCCAAGGACGGTTTCGTAGACGAGATCCTGCTGCTCCGCAGGCCACTCCTCCAGATAGTCGACCGCATCCCGGACGCTGCAAATTTCACGCGTCAGTCGCGATCCTTGCCTAACGAAAATGGGCTGATCGAACAATCGATCCATCATCGCTTCCTCCAACACAAACACGATTGTGCTCATCAGTTTTTGACTGCGTGGCGCTCCCTTCCGGAAGCTGCCGGTGGAAAATATTGGTGGACGATTTTCGCCGTTCAAGATGCCGGCACGCGCATTCGTTCCCTTCTGTGTGGGCTGTGTCATTGCGCTCGATCAAGGAGTGCATCATGAGCGCCTTCCTGCTCGGCCATGGCTTTCGCGCCGACATGGGCACCTGTATCCGCAAGCTGGTGCTCTTGAAGTTGATCGACGCCTGTGAGGATGACGGCAGCCGCATTTTTCCGGCTATGGCGACCGTGGCGCGGGCAGCGCAGTGTTCTACGCGGCAGGTGCAGCGGGAGATCAAGGCGTTTCTCGACATCGGTCTGCTGCGCCTGGTGCGCGCCGGAGGCAGCGGTCCACGCTCGACGAATGAATATGCGCTCGATCTCGACGTGCTCGGATGGATCGCGCGGGATGGGTGGAATGCTGTCGATGCGGCGCAAAAATCGGGGCAGGCTCCCGTCGAAAATAAGGGTGACACGGTGTCACCCTTGGAAAATAAGGGTGACACCGGCGACACGCTAAGGGTGACACCGGCGACAGATAAGGGTGACAATGGGAGTCACCCAACCCCTCCAGACTCCTCCCTTGATCCCTCCAAAGAGAGAGAGGCGCGCGCAAGCGCGGACAATTCCAGCCGGGACGGGCATGACGCGGAAGCGGCCGAGCCAGCAGCTGAGCGTCCGGGCATGGCGGATTTCGAGAAGCGGGTCATGCGATTTTGCAACGGACGGGGGTTTTCCGCCGGGCCTTGGCCGAACTGGGATACCTCGTCGCCCGGCCATGTCGCTCGCCAGTTCGCCAAGCTCACCGTGGACGGGCGGGCAGAGGCGGAGCGCTGGCGGGACGCCTATCTCAGCGACATCAAACGGCGCCAGAAGAAGCCGGTGCCGGTGGCGAATTTTCTGCGTGATCGGCTTTGGACGGGCCTCGACGATGGCATCCTGAGGCGCGCCGAACAGGTGGCGCAGGTTCCGAGAGCGCCCACCCTGCCACCGGACTATGCGCCGCCCTTCGGGCCGGTGTGGAGCGCCTTCGTCCACGCCAAGCTGATCGACGGGCCCCAGCATCCCGACCATGCGCCGCCGGTCGGACAGATCTGGATGCGCCTGCACCTCGACCGCGCCTGGCCGCAGATCGCGGCGATCTGGACGGCGGCGTCTCTCAGGCGCGGCATTCGCGTCGCCGAACGCTGGCACGGGCTGAAGGATGCGATGGAATTCGTCCCGGTCGGCACTGCGACATTCGACGCATGGCGGCTCGCCTTTGCCGACAATGGGTGGCCGAGCCTTCCGGATTTCGGGGAGATGGGCGGCGTGTTCTTCCCGAAGGGCGGCCCGGATGGCCTCGGCGCCTTCATTGCGGCGGTACAGGCAATGGATGAGCAGGGCGGGCACAAAACAGGCGAAGCGGCGGAATAGGCGGATTACGAGGATGATGATTGTGACGATCGACAAGCGGTTGAACGATCCTGAGGCGGCCGAACGTGTCTTCGCGCGGGAGCGGCGCGATCGCGATCTGGCGCGGGCATTGCTTGAGGGGGTTCAGCGCGAGAGCCACGCGGGCGATCTACGCTGGTACGTGCTGGTCGTGCGGCGGAACGCTGAGGAGCGGATAGCGGAAGCTGTGGAGAAGCTGGGGCTGACGACATGGGTGCCGATGACGAAGCAGTTGCTGAAGTCACGGCGCCACGGTGGTGCACGCGTCGTGGAACGACCTGTTTTCGAAGGATTTGTTTTCGTCAGTCTCGTCGGCAACAACTACGCCTGGCTTGCTATGATGGCGATCGACGGCGTGCGTGCCATTCTGGGCGGCGCGGATGGGCCGATGCCGATTTCCCACGAAAACATGAACGTTCTCATGAAGATGGAAAGCGCTGGTGTGTTCGAACTAGCGAAGGGCGCGCGGGCTCAGGCGCGTGCGCTGATCGCCGCCGACTTCCCGATTGGCAGCTCGGTCTCCATCAAGGATGGGCCTTTCGCCTTTTTCGATGCGGTGGTCGATGGCTATGTTCACAAACGCCGCGTGCGGGCAATGACGCATCTGTTCGGGCGTGAAGTGTCGCTGGAGCTCGATATTGACCAGATCAAGCGACTCGCTTAGCTCTTTCGCTCAGGATGATCCGTCGATCCTGAGCGAGCCTTTGAGGGCGTGGCATGACCATTCCCGAGTGAGACACCAAGTCTCCAGGTGGGTACGCCGGGCGGACCCGGTCTCTCCAGATGCGAGAGGCGCGAAGGGTGGCTTGTCTCTGGATTTTCAACTGCCAAACATCTCTGCAACATGTCATACGTTATTGGCGCATCTGCGCACCTTCGATAGTGTCCGACTCATAGGGACATGGAAGGTGAAATATGACACATGCAGCCGTTTCGCCGGCATGGCTCGATACACTCGCCCGCTTGGACCGTGAACCCCTCACGCTAAAGAGCGGCGCCCTCGACCCTGTCCTGGCAACCGATCTGAAGATCGAAGGATTGATCCGGATCGATACACAATCTGGTCTCGTGCGTCTGTCGGAGCTTGGTCGCTCTGTGCTGGAAGGCCGGATCAGCTCAGAGGCAGCGGCTTAGGCCGCCACGCCGAACGTTAATGAAGTTTGATTTGAGCCATCGGTCGCGCGTCATATTCGCGGGTTAGGATATGCTGCAATTTGTGGATTGGAGTATTCCGTTGGATCGTGACACCGTTTCGCATGACACCTTGGTCTTTCTTGCCAGCCTGGATCGTCATCCCATCAAGCTGAACAGGATGCTTTCCGATCCGATGCTGATCGCCGATTTGAAGGCGGAAGGCTTGGTGCGTATCGATGGGAAGCACAATTGGGTGGTGCTCTCCGATCGTGGTCGCGCCATCCTCGAGGAGCAGAACGCGTCAGGGTCAAAGAGTTCCTCGCTTTAAGCGCAAAGCCTGTCGCACGATGCGGATGAGGTTGTGGTGCTCGAAAGAGGCAGGCCGATTGTCTGTCCGATCGGCCTCAATCTCTCTTTCGAGAAACCGCATCGTCACATTGAGGCCATCGACCGAGAAATCCGGATCACACGCCATGTGGCGCGCGACGCGTAGCATCGTCTGGTTCATCCTCACTCCCAATAACGTCATGTTATCGTGGCGTCAGTTTAGCCTGGATAGGGAAACGCGGAAGCGTTCTTTGGTCCGGTCTGGCGCGCCTGGATGACCAGCGCTTTATGGGTTCCGTCAAATGCCCCGCATCTGTGTCAAGGTGAGATCGCCATGGATCTGAAGATCAGCTGGGCCGATATTGACGGTCTGCGCCGGTTCGACAATGCGCTGAAGGCGCTTGGCGACAAAAAGATGCGGCAGGTCGCGAACCGCGCCGTCAACCGGGCCGGCGATCAGGCGCGCACGCAGGTGCGGCGCGAGCTGGCGAGACAGACCGGGCTGCCGCGCAAGGTGATCGTAAAGGCGGTGAAGGTGTCGCGCTCGAGCTGGCAGACGCTGGACTACCGGATGACGACGCGCGGTGGTGACATCGGGCTCAAATATTTCAAGGCGCGCGAGACCCGCAAGGGCGTTTCCGCCGCGCCGTTTGGCAAGCGGCAGGTGTTTGCCGGCACGTTCATCAAGGGCGGCAAATTCCCCGGCCGCGTGCCGATCGGCATGGGCGGACAGGTGTTCAAGCGTGTTGGAGACGGGCGCTTCCCGATCGAGAAGCAGACGTCCGGCGTTATCATCCCGGCTGAGATGGTAAAGGGCGCGACGGTCGATGCCTTCCGCTCGACCGCCTCGCGCGTGCTGGTCGAGCGCATCGAGCATGAGATCAGTCGGGCGACAAAAGGTGCAATCAGTTAATCCGCGTGTTGAAACGAACATAGGATAATGGTTTTGTACCGTGTCCCCTGCTACGAGGCGGCATGGTAGAGTCAAAAATGCCCTCAACGCATTCTTTCGCGAGCGCTAGCATGCTTGCCGCTATCGTGGAATCTTCGTCCGATGGCATCATCAGCAAGGATTTGAACAGCGTCATCACAACTTGGAACGCAGCGGCCGAGCGCATCTTCGGCTATGCGGCCGAGGAAGCGATCGGAAAGCGCATTCAAATGCTGATGCCGATGGCTCACCAAGCTGAAGAAGACGACATCATCGCCCGCATTCGAGCGGGTGAGTGGATCGGAAGTTTCGACACGGTGCGCCTCCGCAAGGATGGCACGCCCATCTTCGTTTCGTTGACAATCTCGCCGATCAAAGATGCGCTGGGCTCAATCGTCGGGGCATCGAAGATCGTCCGAGACATCAGCGCGACCAAGGAGAGCGAGCGCCGGGTGCGCGAGCTTATGCGAGAAGTCAATCATCGCGTCAAGAACCAGTTCGCCGTGATCCTGTCGATGATTCAGGCGACGGGCCGTCATGCTGCCAATGCCGCTCAGTTCGAGAACAGCGTGCGCAACCGGATCATGGCGCTGGCTAGATCGCATGATCTTCTCGTTGACGCGAACTGGAGCGGGACCGAACTGTCGCAGCTTGTATTGGCTCATATGCGGCCTTTTGGGGCCGATGAGCGCATCGAGACGAAAGGACCGAACATCGTCCTGTCATCAAACGCGGTCCAGTATCTCGGCATGGCCTTGCACGAACTAGGCACCAATGCCGCCAAGTACGGCGCATTTGCTCATCGCGGAACGGTGACGATCGCCTGGTCGATCCAAAGCGCCGAGTGCGGAGAACAAAGGCTGCGCTTTGCATGGCGTGAAACCAGCAGATCAACGTCGGATGAAATCCCGCCTGACGGCGGTCGTAGATCCGGCGGTATGGGTTCGATCGTGCTGGAGCGTATCGCGCCGCAGGCTTTGAATGGGACGGCACAGATAGTCCGCACTCCCGGCAGTCTGAGCTGGGAACTCGACGCGCCCATGAAGGCTGTCCTTCCGCGCCTCGACTGACCCTCAGCGGAGACGGTCGGCCAGCGTGTCGATCTCGCCAAGCTGGTAATAACGCAGCTCACGGGCAAGGCGGATTGTCGGCTTCAGCGCAAAGCATATCGAGCCAATCACGAAGCACCAGGTAGCGGCAGTTTGCGTGCTTTCGGAGAAGAACAGCACGCTGCCGATGAGAAACGTGAAAGCGGCCATGAAGTCGACGGCCGTGTACCAGAGCTCGTAGAGCGCGTAGATGCGCTTGTGTTCTTCGGATTTTTCGCGGTTGCCCGGTCGGAAAAGCTTCATGCTCGTCCTCCTTGCGCTTCTGAATTTGAGGTTTTGCCTCAAACGCGACCGCGGCTGACGTGTTCCACCGCAGAGTGCCGACGCGCTCCCGGCTGCTGCGGGAGCGCTTAGAGAAACTGATCAGCGGAGCAACCTGCGGTGTAATCGGTTAGGCTGCTGCTCAACTACCAGGCGACATAGCCGAGCATGATAGTCGCCAACAGAAGAGCGACGATGACCAGCGCGATCGCTGCGATCCAGTGCGTTGGTTTCTCCCTTAGATGCTCCATATCAGTTCTGTTCAGTAAGCGTTGATGACGGACCATTCAGCGCGTTGTCGCCGAAATAGTACCAGGCGGCACCGAACAGCACGGCAGCGGCAACCAGCGCGATGAGCCAGTTGCGCATTCCTTGGTCTTGCAGGCGGTACATAGCAAATACTCCATGTTGCGGGGCGTCTGGGCTCAGGTGAGCCATGCAAGCGTGAGAGGAACGACGTATTCGAAGAGCAGGTGGGTCGAGAGCTGATCGATGCGATCTCGACGGCACGATAGAGCGGCTTCATGTGAGCCTCCGTCGGTCTACTGCGCATTCCTGCGCCTTAACCCGATGGGATGCGTTGATCTCGATCAGTCGCTCAGCGGTGGACTTTCATGAATGGGGGCGGCCCATCAGGGCCGATGAAGCGGCCGGATTCGACACGCCAAACACCGCCTTCCGTTGGTCCATAGAGATAGCCAAGTTCGGAAACCCAGTATCTTCCGCTATTGCGGGGGCCGAACACATAATTGCCCGAGATGAAAAACGTGGCATCGTCGGTCGGCCCTCGGATATATCCGTCTTCGATCCAGTATCCATCCGGCATTGGGACGCTCCAGTTCTGGTAAGAGTGAGCCTCCACGGATTGGAAGCTTACGCTTGTTTGCGATGACAGTCCGATTTTTCTTTGCCACTTTTGGAAATAGTTGCACGCGATGGTGGGTGAAGGGTCGTGATGGCCGTAGCCTGGCAGCCCCCCGTTTAGGGACCGTACCTTCGCCAAGCCAGCCACGGTGCGGAGAGCGCCCGGGATTTGGCTAGTCTGAGCCGTTTTTGAAAGCCTTAACTGGCTTAACTCGGCCGCTTAACTGGGCGGCAAGCTGTTAAACTTGGCGGTCCGACCAGCCGCTATCCTCGAAATTGGAGATCTGATCAGGGCAGGGCCGGCGGGCTTGCCCGGTCCATCATTGTCATGCAGCAACCTGGAACGCTGACCAAGGCGGAGTTTGCCGCGCACATCAACGTGTCGAAGGCGCGCGTCAGCCAACTGGTGAAGGACGGCGTCATTGGGCCCGATTGTCTGGCAGGCGAGGGGCGGTCGGCCCGTGTCATCGTTGCCAGGGCCGTCCAAGAGATCCGCCGCAAGCGCGATGTCGGGCAGTCGGTCGGCAACGGACTCACGACGCGGCTCGATGAAGCGCCGGTCCAGACCGACGCCTTTGTCGCCGAGCCCATTCCGACGCGTGAGGTTCAGCCGCGCCTCGACACGGTGGAAGACCAGATCAAGCGCGAGAAGCTCGCGCACCAGCGGATGGTCAACCGCCGGGCGGCCGAGGAAGAGGAAACCCGCCGCGGTTCGCTGATGCCAACCGATGCTGCTCGGGTCGAGATGACCCAGATCGCCGCGACCATGATGCAGATCTTCGAAGGCGCGTTGCCGGAATTTGCGACGGCGATCGCCGGCAAGTTCGAGCTGCCGCAGCGCGACGTTCTGCATGAGCTCAAGCAAGTCTATCGCGATGTCCGCAAGGCTGCAGAGGCGCGCGAACGGCGCCGCGCCGCCAGTCTTTCGGCCACGGAAGAGGTCGAGATCGAGGAGAAGAACGCGGCATGAATGCGATCGTGGTGTCGATCGCCAATGCCGAGCGCGTCGCCGCCGAGGTGATCGCCGATGTGTTCACGCCGCCGCCGGCTGTCGACTATCTCGACTGGGCCGAACGCAACATCGTTTTTTCGGAGCGCGAGAGCCCGTTTCCTGGGCCCTATAACCGCACGCTGTTTCCGTATTTTGACGAGATCCTGCGCGCGCTGTCACCGGCCGATCCATGCCGCATCGTCACGCTGAAGAAGTCGGCACAGCTCGGCGGTACCGTGCTCGCCAACATCTTCACCGGCGGGTCCATGGATATGGCGCCGAGCGATTTTCTCTATGTCCATCCGACGGAGAACAACGCGCAGCGCTGGTCGAAGATGAAACTCTCGCCAATGCTGAAAGGCACGGCGGCGCTGTCGAAGATCTTCCCGATGAAGGCGCGCGACGGCCTCGATTCGGTTCTCTACAAGGAGCGCATCGACGGGCGCGGCGCGATCCTCATCTCGGGCGCCAACTCGCCATCGTCGCTGTCGCAGGTGTCGATCGAACGGCAGGTCCAGGACGACCTGTCGAAATGGGAAATGAACTCGGCGGGCGATCCGGAGACACAGGCCGACAGCCGGTCGCGCTCGCGCGAGTTCGCCAAGATATTCAAGATCTCGACACCGCTGGTCGAACCGGGCTGCCGGATCACGGCGAGCTACAACAAGGGCAGTCAGGAACGGCTTTACGTTCCTTGTCCGCAGTGCGGGCATTTCCAGGTCCTGGAGTGGGAGAACTTCCTCGCCAATCTCGACGAGGCCCATCCCGAGCGATCGCACTTCACCTGCGATGATCCGGATTGCGGCGGGTTGATTGAAGAGCATCACATTCCGAAGATCGCCCAGCATGCGGAATGGCGCGCGGACAATCCGGAAGCGAAACGTCATCACCGCTCCTTCGATCTCTGGTCTGCCTATTCGCTGCTTCAGTCCTTCGAGCGGATCGCACGGGAATGGCTGAATGCGCGGGGCGACCCGGCGTCCGAACAGACGTTCTTCAACGACACGGTCGGGCGGGCGTATCGCACGCTTGGCGAGGCTCCGCCCTGGGAGGACCTTCGCGACCGGTCGAGCCAGTCGCCATACAGCCACGGGGAAATCCCGTCTGGCTACCCGATCGTCACCTGCGGCGTCGATTGCCAGGGCGACCGGGTCGAGTGGCAGGTGGTCGCCTGGACGCGCAATTTCCGCCGCGCCATCATCGAATACGGCGTGTTTTCCGGCCACGTATCGAGCGAGGAATGCCAAGCCTCGCTCGACGGGCTGCTGAAACAGACCTGGCGCAACGCCTATGGCCGCAAGATTGGTCTCGATCTGCTGGCGATCGACGGCAATGCCTATACCGAAGACGTCTGGGACTGGTCGAAAAAGCATCCCGCGTCGGACGTCATCATGGTGCGCGGCGTGCCGGCCGAAGGCGCACCGCTGATTGCCCGTGTGAAGAAGGAGCGCAACCGACGCGGCAAGATCGTTTCCTATTCGCGCCGCTTCTACAACTTCGCGACATCGGTCCTGAAAATGGGCCTCTATCGCAATCTGCTGCATGACGATCCGGAAAAGCGCGGATTCGTCGCCCTGCCTCGCGGGCTGGAAGACGAGTTCTACCGGCAGCTGACGGCGGAAAGCCGCAAGGCGGTGCGCAACAAGAAGGGCTTCGTCGAATATCAGTGGGTGAAGGACCCGAGCCAGGCGAACGAAGGCCTCGACACGCATCTGCAGGCCGAGGCCGCGGCGATCAAGTTCGGTGTGCGCTCCATGCCGGATGCTCTTTGGGATCGCTATGAGGCCGAGCGGGAATGCCCGCCCGAGGAAGAGCAGGGTGACCTCGAGGACCTCTTGAACCGTCCGGCAACGGCGGACTCCCAAGGCCCTACGCCAACGGCCCCAATTTCGAAGCGGCGCGAGCGCGTCAACAAGTGGAAAAAGCGATGAAACTGATGGACCGGCTTCTCGGACGGGAGGCCACGCAGACGCCTGCCGCCCGGTCCAGCCGGCCTGAGGCGCGCTATCTGCGTGACACGCGCTCGGGGATCATCTCGACCCGGATGGCGCCTCTCAATGAGAGCCGTGACGAGATCAGTCGTGCGTGGCGCCGATCGGCGGGCATTGCGCTCGACCTCATCCAGAACTCTGGACGGCTGAGGGGCGCCGTCGACCAGGTGCTCGCCGACACAGTTGGCATCGAACTGGTGCTCAACCCGCAGCCGGACCTTGCGGGCCTCGGCTATAGCAGGGAAGAGACGACCGCGCTGACGCGTCTCATCAAGGCGCGCTGGCAACGCTATGCCTGGAACCCTGCCGAGTGCGACATGCGGGGCAAGTTTACTCTGCCGCAGCTCGTCGATATCGGTCTGCGCTGGCACATCGCTTATGGCGAAGTCACCGGCATGCTCGATTACATGGGGCTGGCGACCCGCCAGCGCTACGGCATTGCCAGCGGCACGAAGCTTTGCCTCATACCGCCGCACCGGCTGGTGCAGGACACCAACGAGATCGAAGGTCTCTTCCAGGGCGTCTACCACGACGAGAACGGCCGCCCGGTCGGCTATCTCTTCGAGGAGCGCGATACCGGTTTCACGCGCAAGGTCTCGCATCCGGCGCGCGACGGGGAGGGCCGTCCGGTCGTGTTTCATGTCTTCGATCCGAGCGATGCGACCGACGTGCGCGGTATCTCGGTCATGGCGGCAGCGTTTCGCAAGCATATCCAACACGAGCAGCTCGACGATGCGACATTGCAGACGGCTATCCTGCAGACGATCTTTGCCGCCGTTCTCACCAGCGACAAGCCCTCGGTCGATGCCTTCGAGGCGCTGGAGGTGCTGAAGGAAAACAAGGCCGCCGGCATCGAGGACTATGTCAGCGAGTTTGTCAGCTACCTTCAGGGAAACCTCGAAAAGGCAGCGGAATCGTCGATCACCATTTCTGGCGATCCGCAAATCTCGCATCTCGCGCCGGGCGAAGACCTCGACATCAAATCGGCCGGGACGCCGGGCGCGCAGTATCTGCCGTTCTCTGCGGCGCTCTCGCGCGACATGGCGCGCGCCATCGGCATCACCTTTGGCGGTCTGACGATGAACCACGAAAATGCGACCTATTCGTCCGTCCGGATGGAGACCTCGTCGATCTGGCCGGTCGTGCTGCGCCGCCGGGAGCGCATCGCCGCACCGATCTGCCAGGCTGTCTATGAAAGCTGGCTCGATGAGGAAATCGGCGAAGGCCGTATCCCGTTCAAGGGCGGCTATCGCGCGTTTCGCGCCAATCGGGACCGTGTCTGCTGGGCCCAGTGGCAGGGACCGGCCAAGCCAACCGCCGACGATTTGAAGAGCGCGAAAGCGACCTCGGAACGGCTGGACAACGGGACGAGCTCGATCGCTGTCGAATGCGGGGATCTCGGCATCGACCCCGACGAGCTTTTCGAACAGCGCCAGCGCGAGCATCAGCGCTATGTCGATGCCGGGATGCGCTCGCCCTATGAGCGTGCCGCGCGCGGTGATGGCGGCAACGAGATCGAAGACGAGCCCCGGCGGCAGCGGGAGAGCGCGGCGTGATCGAAAGCACGGTGCAGATCGGCGTCGATCTCGTCGACATCGCCAAACCCTGCGAGGTCGTTCTCGCGCTCAAAAAGATGCAGATGCGGCTTGCTACCGGCGGCGTGCGCGAGACCGTGCGCCTCGATGGTGAGGAAGTCACCTATGCGCGGGCCAATGACGTCCGCCTGACCCGTCTGATCGAACTTTATGAGGGCCAGTGTGCCCGCGAAAGCGGAAAGCGCCGACAGCGCTTTGCCAGGTCCATCCGCTTTATCTGAAAGGCGATCCATCATGTCCGTTCTGATCGATGGCGAGCTCGTGCTTTACGGGTTCGTCGGCGACGATTTCTGGGGCGAAGGCTTCAATGCGCTGGATGTCGTCGAGGCGCTGGCGACCCTTGGCCGCTCCACCGATGTCACCGTGCGCATCAATTCCGGCGGCGGCTACACCGACGACGGGGTTGCGATCTTCAATGCGCTGACCGCCCACAAAGGCAAGGTCACCATCATCGTCGACGCGATCGCCGCCTCGGCCGCTTCGATCATCGTCATGGCGGGCGATGAGCGGATTATGCGCGAGGGCGCCATGCTGATGATCCACGATCCGGCCATGGTCACCTTTGGCGATGCCGCCGATCACCAGAAATCGAAGGACCAGCTCGACAGGACGGCGGATCTGATGGCGGCAATCTACGCCGACGTCACCGGCGAGGACGTCGAAACGATCCGCCGCGACATGGTGGAGGAGATCTGGCTCACCGGTCAGGAAGCGCTCGACCGCGGCTTCGTCACCGAGATTGCTGAGGCCTGCGCCCGTGCAACGGCCGCATTCGATTTCCGTGCCTACGCCCATGCACCCGAGCGCCTCGTCGCGCTCGCGAAAAAGAAGAACTGGTCACTCGACACGGGCGACCAGTGTCCTGCGGCATCCGCCGCCCCAACCCGTCGCGCAAAGGAGATTTCCATGACGGACCGTGAGAAGGCGGACGACAAGACCGCCGAGACCCTGGCGAAAGCGAAAGCCGATGCTGCCACCGAGGCCAAGACCCGCATCAAGGCCATCATGGCCTGCGACGAAGCCAAGGGCCGGGAAGGTCTTGCCGAGCACTTCGCCTACGACACCGAGATGACCGCCGAGGCAGCCGTCGCGGCGCTTGCCAAGGCGCCGAAGGCCGCTGCCGGCGATCAGCCTGAGGGCAAAGCCGGCCCTGATGAGACCGCCGATCCCGTTGCTTACGAGCAGCAGCGGCTGCGCGCTGCCGGCCAGGCGCAGCCGGGCGGCGCCAAGCCAAAAGCGAAAACCGACACCGGTGTCCTCGCCGCTGCCGTCACCCGCACCAACAAGCGCCGCTGAACGGAGATCTGACCCATGCCAAACATCATGCACGAGGACGTCTTCCAGACGGCCCATTACATCGTCTCGGAGGCGCACGGCTATCGCTCGCGCGATGTCGGCGTCATCGCCGCTGGCGCCGGCAAGCTGCGCCCCGGCGCGGTCCTCGGCCGCGTTACCGCGAGCGGCAAATATGTGCCGTTCGATCCGGCTGGCGCCGATGGCAGCGAGACGGCCGCAGCGATCCTTTATGAGGGCTGCGACGCGACCGATGCAGACCAGCGCCGCACGCTGACGGTGCGCGCCACCGAAATCCATGCCGACGTTCTCGTCTTTGCGGACGGCGTCGACGACACCGGCAAAAGCGCGGCGCTTGCCGACCTCGCCGCATCCGAAATCGTGGCACGATAGGGGGCCGACCACCATGGCAATCGTCACAGATATCTTTGAGCAAAACGGTTGGGGCATGATCGAATTCCACGAGGATGTCGTGGAGCGGATCGATCACAAGCCCCAGCTCCTCGGATCGCTCGGCCTCTTCGAGCCGATCTATTCGCGCTCGCGCACCATCGCGATCGCCGACCGGGACCGGGCGCTGACCCTCATCCCGACATCGCCGAACGGCGCGCCGCCGCAGGAGCTGATCCCGTCCGGCGCCCGTGTGCGCAAGTTCGACGCGGTCCGCCTTGCCAAGGGCTCGACGGTCTATGCCATTGAGATGGCCGGCGTCCTGGCGCTTCCCTTCGAGATGCAGACCAAGGAAGTCAGCCAGGAAGTCTCCGATCGCTCGGGCGAGATCATGGACGATCTCGAACTGACCTGGGAGCACATGCGCTTCGGCGCGATCCAGGGCCGGGTCCTCGATGCCGACGGTCAGACCGTCATCATCGACTGGTACCAGGAATGGGGCATCGGCGAGCCGGCGGAGGTCAATTTCCAGCTAAACGTCGAAACGACCGATGTGCGCAAGAAATGCCGCGACCTGAAGCGCGCCATGCAGCGCGCGGCGAAAGGCGTCTGGACGCCCTCGACGCGGGTCGCGGGGCTCGTCGGCGACACCTTCTTCGACCTCCTCGTCAACCATCCGCAAATCAAGGAGACGAAGCTCGGCACGGAGCGTGCGGCGACGCTGGAAAACATCGAGGGCTATTCGGCGATCGAGATCGAGGGGATCACCTTCATCAATTATCGCGGAACGGATGACGATTCGACGCTGGCGATCGACACCAACAAGGCGCGCTTCTTCCCGATCGGCGCGCGCGGTGCCTTCAAGGTCGGCTGGGCTCCGGCATCGGAGTTCAAGCCCTATGTCAACCAGCGCGGCCGTGAGTATTACGGCATGATCCTGGAGGACAAGTCGGGGCGCGACGAATGGGACCGGGTGGAGATCTACAGCTATCCGCTGTTCATCTGCACGCGTCCCGAAATGCTTCGCCGCGGGAGGGCCCTCTAAGTGGCGACCATGGCAACGGCAACCCGGGCGGGCTTCGTCAATGGCCGCTTCGTGCGCCCCGGTGATCCGATCGGCGTGGAACAGAAACCGCTCTCGGCGATGACGAAAGCCGAGCTCATCGCAGAAGCGGAACGCCTCGGCGTTGCAATCGAGAGCTCGGCGACCAAGGCGGAGATCCTTCAGGCCCTGGAAGCGGCCTGAAGATGGCGCGCTATCACGGCCTTCGCGACGACATCGCGGAGGCCATCGACGAGGAATTCGGCGAGCTGGTGAAGATCTGGCCGAAGAAGGACGGCGTCACCGATCCCGAGCGCGCCAATCTCACCATCATCGCTGTTGTGCGAACGCGGCCAGAGCAGCGCAACAATCTTGCAGGCGGGCGAACGCGCAACTGGAACGCATCTGTTTCGGCCGGCACAACGGAACTGCGCATTGCCATCGGCCGCTATCCGGAGATCCGTCTGCGGCGCGGCGACATCGTGGAGGCGGTCGAGCGTGAAGGCGGACCGCTCTTCGAGGTCCTGTCCGTCCAGGATCGCTCGCATGTCCGCCTGATTGCCGAACTCGGAGAAGTCTGATGAGCCTTGCCCGTATTGCGCTGCGCCTTGCCGTCGTCGAAGCCCTGAAAGGGCGGACGCTCGTCGGCGCGCATGTCCTCGACAGTCAGATCGGCGCGCTCGAGGCCGATGGCGACGGCAATGTGCGGACGGACCAGGAACAACCCTTTATCGCGGTTTACACCGACGCAGCGACCGTCTCGTCCGACATCGAACTGCGTTCCCTTGGTGGAAATGGGACGACCGAACTGGTCATCGAAGCGGGCATTACCGTTGCCATGACGATCCGCGATCCCGAAACGAAGGATCTTGTTGTCCATCAGGGTATTCCAGCTGCCGACGACGCGCTGGAGTTTCATCTCGACATGGTGATGCGGCAGGTCGCGGATGTTCTGTCTGATCCGGACAACGAATGGGCCGAAATCGCGCGGAGCCTCACATACCGTTACCGAAAGGTCGAGCGGCTTCGGACCAGCTCCGATCAGGGCAGTGTGCGTCTTGCGGGACATCAGCTGCGGATCACCCTCGATCTTATCGATGACCCGATCACAGGCGCGGCTCTCGAGGCCGCCACGCCAATGGCCCGACTGCTTGACCGTCTCGACGAAAGTGGCAGTTCGGTGCTGGTCGCCAAGGCGGCGCTGATGCGGGCGCAGGTCGGCGGCACCGACCCCGACTGGAAAATCCTGCAGCGCCGTCACGGCATGACGGCCGGCGAGCTCCGGGCGCTGGGGCGCGGCCCGGTCGAGGGCGACACGGAGCGAAAGACGCCGGAGTTCACGACTGGCGCCTTTGACATCGAGGGCACGGGCTCGGGCGAGGTCACGAAGTGATGTTCGCCGAGATCATCAATCTCAAGTCCGATCTGGAACACCTCAAGTCCGCCTTCGGCAATGCGCTGCGTGTCGGCGCTGTCGAGGTAGTCGACCCGGTGAAAGGCTATCGCTTGAGGATCGGTAAGGATCGCGACGGTCAGCCATTCCTTTCTCCCTGGTTGCCGCACCCGGAGAGCGGCAAGACGAGCGTGCCCTTGAAGACGGGGCAGATCGTCGGCCTGGTCAATCCGACCGGCGACATGCGCCAGGGGCTGATCTTTCGCGGCGGCTATTCCGGCGAACACCAGAGCCCGAATGACGACATGGCCGCCAACGTCTTCGAGGACGCCGGTGTGCGCATCACGGTCGCAGATGGTGCCCTGGTCATCACGGCCGGCGGCGTCAGTGTCACGGTCAATGCGTCGGGTCTGTTTGTGAATGGCGGCCGTGTCGACCATGACGGCCGCAACATTGGCAGCAATCACACCCATGGCGGTGTCTTCCCTGGCGGGGCCGAGACCGGCCCGCCTTCCTGAAGGAGAACATGATGAGCAAGACCACTTATGTCGCCCGTCCCGGTGTGGACTGGGTCAACGGCCAGCGCGTGCCGAAGAACCGTGAGATCGTATTGACGGCTGCCGAGGCGAAGTTCGACCTGGCACAGGGGCGCATCCACCCGAAAGCCGATGCCAAACCAGCGGCTTCGTCCAAGGCCAAAGCCGATAAGCCGGAATCGAAGGACTGACTGTGGCCGATATCGACCGGCGGACGGGCGCTGTCATCGACAATTATGCCTCGGCGCTGCAGTCGGTCGAGATCATCCTGACGACGCGGCTCGGCGAGATGATCCTCCTGCGCGAATTCGGCGCCGGCGTGATCGAACTCCTCGGCCGTCTGCTGGCCGCCAAGACGATCGCCGCCTTCACGCTGCTCGTCGCCGCGGCGATCGACCTCTGGGAGCCGCGCTTCCGGGTGCGCCGTGTCGAGCTGACCGGATCGGTCGACGAGTTACGGGCAGGACGGGCCGGTCTTGCCATCGAGGTTGACTGGCGCCCGCGCGCCCATCTCGGTGATCCGAGTGTCGAAAGCGTCGAGACCTTCGGCTGGAACCGGGGCAGCATTCAAAGGATTGCCGCATGAGTTATTCGCCGACGGCGATTGACCTGTCGCGCGTTTCTGCGCCCGATGCGATTGAGTTGCTCGATGTCGGGTCGCTCAAGGCCGCTTTCCTCGATCGCTTCATCGCGTTCTGGAACGAGGCGCGGCTTGCCGATCCCTCACTTCCGGCCTTTACTGTCGCCAGCCTCGAAGCGCATCCGACAGCGACATTCGGTCGTGTGTTCGCCTATCTGCGCCTCCTTGATCGCGCGCGCGTCAATGATGCGGTCTCAGCGATGCTGGCGCCGCTCGCCCGCGGCAGCGATCTCGACCATGTCGTCGCCCGGCAGAATGTGCAGCGGTTGGTCGTGGTACCGGAAACGGCGACCAGCCCGGCAGTTATGGAGACGGATGCGGCGCTCCTCAGGCGCTATCTGCTCTCCTTCGACGGGCGTTCCGCTGGATCGCGGGACCGGTATCTCTATGAGGCCTGGACGGCCTGGCCGGAGATGCTCCATGCAAAGGTCAACGGACACGCAGTGCATGGCCGGCGCGGCGATGTCGACCTCGTCATCATCGGGCAGAGTGGAGACCTGGCACCGGCAGATAAAAAGGCCGCTGTGCGCGCTGCTGTCTCAGTGCCGAATGTCGTGCCTGAGGCAACGTCGATCGCCGTTCGGGACGCGGAGCGGATCGAGTATGCCGTCTCGCTCGTCATAGAGATCCCGCACGGGCCGGATAGCGTGCTGATCCGGCAGGAAACGATCGATCGCATCCGCAAGGCGGGTGACGCCCGCATGGTCATCGGCGGCGAAATCGCGCCAGGCTACATCGTCGGTGCGGCCTATGGCGCCAACATCATCAAGGTGCGGGACATGGCCCCGGTCGTAATCGAGCCTGACCCCTATGCGGTGCCGGTGCTGACCGACATCATTGTGACAGTGGAGGTTCGTGCTTAGCCGACGCGTCCCGCGTGATGAGTTGTGTGTAGTCGAGCGCTTCGGCAACGGCTTCCAGAAGCAGCGTCTCATAGCGGTCTGAACCACGATCAAGCGTCACGGGATTCGTTGGCATCCTGTGTGCCTGCCGGCGGAGCAGTTCCGCGAAGTCCAGTTGTTCGACTGAACCCTTGGTCTCAAGCTCATGGATCAGGAGCGCGAACAGCATTCCGATCCCGTTGATCATCTCGCTTCTGAACTGGGTGACCTCACTCATTGCATTTGCACTTTCGCCGACTCCGATTTCACCCAAATTCGATCAAGCTTTAGACGATGAACCTTTCGGAACTGCTGCCGCAAAACGCACAATCTTATGAGAAGGCGCTCGCCTTCGCAGCGACCGATACGCTGCCGGTGCCGCTGGCCGAGATCCTCGACCCGGACACCTGCCCGGTCGAATGGCTGCCGTTTCTGGCGGCACATGAGAGCGTCGATCTCTGGTACGAGGACTGGCCCGTCGAGCGTAAGCGGCAGATGATCCGGGACAGCCTGATGCTCTCGTCGATCCGCGGCACACGCGCGGCGGCCGAACCCTATCTCGCCTATGTCGATGCGGAGCTTGTCGACCGGATCAGCCATCCGACACGCTTCGTCATCGGCTGGACACCGATCCGCGACCAGATGCGGGTGCATCATCCGCATCACACGGCGCACTTCCTGGTGAAGACCTCGCCGATCGTTGCGCCAGATCACTTCATCATCGGACGCTCGCCGGTCGACCAGCCGATCACTGTGCGCGACGTCGACACCACACCGCTGACGCGTGCCCGCACGGCGCTCGCCAAATCCAAGAGCCCCGAGACCTTCTACTCCGTCGATTTCGGCTGGCAGCGGCCGATCACTTTCGATGAGGCGAGCTTCGGCGGGCGCTTCGACATTTATACGAACAGGACACGACTATGAGCGAACGCGTCGATTGGACCAACGCGGAAGTTGCCGACCGGCTGGACTGGACGCGCCAGGGCGTCTTTGCCCAGGAAGCGACGGACCGGCTGGTCAATGGCGCGATCTCCTATCCAGCGCACTGGGCGCGCTTCCTGGTCGCCAAGAAAGCCGCCTTCACGGTGACGGTCGCGCCCGGCGAATATTACGAGCAGGACGTCGTCTACACCTTGCTGACGCCCACCGACATGGATCTCGGCGCGCTCCGCCCGACGGTCAACGGCGTCGTCCAGTGGGTGGCGCTCCTCATCGGCGGCATCGAAGAGGTGATCGAGGAGAGCCGGGCGATCCAGACGCAGGAAGTCGAGACCGGTGTCTTGGTTCAGCGCCAGACACCGAAGATCATCCGGCGGGCCGTTTCGATCGCGCCACTCGCCGCCAAGATCTTCGGGCAAAAGCCTGATGTTCCGGCCGGTGCCTGTTGCATTGCCCTCGTGCCGATGACGACGGCCGGCGTCGAAGCCGATGCGATCGAGCCCTATGACGGGCACCGTGTCGTGCCGCTGGCCGAGGTCGCGGCGCGGCTTGCCATTCTTGAAGAGCGTGTCGATCGCCTTCGCCGTGACACCGACTCCATCGCAACCGACGTCTCGGCGATCGGCCAGCGGCTCGATGCGCTTCCGCCGCCTGATCTCTTCCAGATGTTCGGTCGTGACATCGCCCGGCAGAACCGGCAGGCCGGCGTCGATCCGCTGGCCGGCAACTATGTCTTCGATTGCGGCCTCGTCGATGATTTCTGGGATTTCGATCATCCGGAGAGCTATGCGCGCCGCGACCATGGCCTGCGCTTTCCCTTTGCTGCTGTCTCAGATAGCCAACTGCGCCTTTCCGAACCGGACAATGACAAGATCGTTGTAACGCCCGGCGGCTCACTGCTGCCGGCCTATGAGGAAGTGGTGCGGATCGAAACGCCGGTCGGTTCTGGCCGCGAGCGTGTCGCCAACGTCGTCCACTCTGTTACCACGGCGACGAAGCACTATCGCAGCCATGAGCGCACCACCTATGGCCCGGTGGAGATGGTCTGCGAGAACAGCCTCCACTGGAACGAGGCTGCTCTCCGGGACCGGGAGTATGGCGAGGTCTTCAAGGTGGCCGGCCAAGAGTACCGCATTCAGGGTCAGTCCGATATTCCGTGGAATGCGACGGAAACCGCGCAGCGCGGCCATCTCGGCTTTGATGTCCAACAGGTCAACAAGGTTCGCTGGACATCGAGCTACACGCGCTATCACACCGAAGAGTTCGGGCTGAACAATGCGGCCTATGCCCAGACCTTCCGCTCGTCGCAGATCTTCATGGCAACGGGTATCGATCTTTATCTCACCGCTGTCGACACCGGCGAGGAGTTCACCATCGCGCTCGGCAAGACGCGGCCGGACGGCTCACCGGCGACCGAAGCGATCATCGAGACCGGCACGGTCGATGGCGCCGATCTCTCGCTTGGCTGGCAGACCGTTTCCTTCGAGCCGGCGCTGATCGAACAGCATCCGGTCGCCTGGACGCTGGCAACGCCGGGCAACAACGAGATCGCCAAGTCGGACGACAACGCCTTCTCGCTCGGCACCAGCTTCAAGATCACCGATGGTGTGTATGCGCAAGGCTTTGCGACTGTCGACTACAGCTTCCGGGTGAGGGGCGCCCGTTTCCACCAGGCACGTACCTTTATCGACTTCGGGCCTTACGAGCTGCAGGGCGGCATTGCTGGGATCGATCTCGTCTATCAAGGCCTTTTGCCATCGGGCACAGATCGCGTCTGGGCAATCAAGCCGCTTGGCGCAACAGAGTGGATTCCGTTCGACGATCGGCCGGATAGCCCGCTTGCCAATCTGCCGGCCTCCGTTCGCCTCGGATGCTGGTTCGTCGGCACGCGTGATGTGCAGCCCTGCCTGCAGCTCGACGAGGGTGCGCGGGTGCGCTGCTTCCGGCTTGCCAACACGATGGCCTTCGTCAGCAAGGAGATCGACTTCGGCTTTGCAACGCCGCGTCTTTCTGCCGTTGGCCATGTCGACGATTTCGATCCGGTGCGTGGGACACCGAGTCTTGCGATCATCCTGCCGAACGGCACGACCGTCGCGCCGGACACCTTCACCATCGAGCCCGATGCCGAGCGGCCGAGACGGTCCGTCGTCAAGGCGACCTGGGAAGAGTCTATCCCCGCGCCGATCGCCTCCTGCCGCCTCAAGGTCGGCGGCACCAAGCAATCCGCGCTTGACGGCTGGTTCTGGCAGGACATTGGCCTCAACGCCTTTTGATGGAGAACACCATGACAATTGACGAAATCGAGGCCGGCGCACGCTACCGGGTGACATTGGCCAAGCCGGTCCGTGACGGGACGATCGTCCACCGCCCACGCCAGATGATCGAGATGAGCGCTCTGAAGCTGACCGCGATCATCGAACAGGAGGGCGCCGATGTCATTGCCACTGCCGAACGAGTCTGACGCCTGGCAGGTCCAGGGCGGCGAGAACGGGCATGAGTTCACCTCGGCGCTCTGGAACCATGTGCTCGGACAGATCAAGGCGCGCCTCGAGGCGCTGCAACTCGACTACACCAATGCCGAGGAACTCGCCAACAACGGCATCGAGCAGGTTCAGGCGACGATCCTTGCCGCCACATCCGGACCGCTTCAGCAGCTGATCGATGACATTGCCGAAGCGCAGGGCCAGCTCGATCAGATCCTGACGCAGGGCGTTCCCGCCGCGAATGTGCAGGAGAGCGCGGAACGCGTGTTCGTCTCGGCGGAGCAGCGTGAGGCGATTGGGGCGAATGCGCAGGCACTGATAAGCGCCAAACGATCCATTCGCGCTCGGGCCTTCTTTCTAGCCTCGACCATGTAAGGGGGCCACCATGGCTATCGAAGAAATCCTAGAACAAGGCACGGCCACCACGGTGAAGTCAGTGGCCTATACGGCTCCGGTCGGCGGCGCCCGCATCTCGCTGTGCCAGCTTGCGAACTCAACAGCCGCCTCCGAAGAGCCGCGTGGTTCCGTCTTCCTCAAGAAGTCGGGCGGCACGTCGAAATATCTCATTCGCCAGCGCATCATCCCGCTCAATGACGCCATCACCCCGGCAGGCGGCGGCATCACCCTTCGGGAAGGCGATCAGATCGAAGTGCAGGCATCGGAGAACGATGCCATCGACTACACGATCTGCGGACATTCAGGGCAGGAGGACTAAACCATGGCGTTCCGCAAGCCGGGTTCTGCGATTGGCCAGCTGAGCCAAGCTGTCTCGCCTGCGGGTGGCGGGGGAGGCGTGGGTGTCGGCGCCATACAGATGGTAGAAACTCCCATGCCGCCTTCGGACGACTGGTTGCTGGCAGACGGCTCCGTCCATGCGATTGGCGACTACCCCGCACTCGCTAAGGCTATTGGAGCCATACCTAACCAAGACTTTCTGAGAACCGTAGAACCTTTCGGGTACGCTGTAGGCCTTACGACGGCCACGGGCCTGCCTATACCGGGAAACTGCGTACGTACTCAGGCCGGCACGTTGATTTGGGCCGCCTATGGGGACAAAATTTGGCGTTCAACCAACAACGGCGAGACTTGGCATCACCGATGGGCCTCTTATCAGGCAGGAAACACGGCGAGCACCTATACGACCCCGCACACAGTTGGCACCTACCGCGACATGATCTGGGCCATAGGCAGGTACGAGTCTGCATCGCTTGACGAGGGCAATTCTTGGCAAAACATAGGAAGTGCTGGGGGAGCGCAGGGCCAGATATACGGTGCGGGCGACTATCTGTTTACCACCTCCGATTTTCTGGATGACAGGCGAGTGCGGGCACGACTTTATAGTGCCGCGCTTGGAAGCAGCTGGTCCATCCTAAATAGCCCTGTCCCCTCCAAGCATGAGTTGATCCTGGCCTGCGAGTTTGCCGGGTTCATCTGGCTTGTATTTGCGAACTCCAGTAACCCTGTCTGGCGCATGCCGGTGGGCGGGGACGCTATCAGTGGATGGATTTATCCGGACCACAATGTGCGAGTTCATCCAGACTTTTATGGGGGTTACCCGTTAGGTGCTGCCGTGTTCAAGGGACGGCTGGTGATTGCACTGGCTAACGGCATATGGTCCACCGCAGACGGCGTGAACTGGGAAAAAGCGACCCTGAGAATGCCCGACTTTGATGGCCAGCTATACCCCGTCTACGAGATTGCTACTGCGCTGAACCGTATGATGAACGCGGGAGACCGGTTGATCGTTGAGTATTCCGGAAACAGCGGGTACTCAACGAACCCCTATCACGTGCGCTTCATGAGCGCTGATGGCATCAATTGGCATTACTACGCCACCAAAACACCATCAATGTCCTACCTGCCTGTCGTGCGCAACGGACCAATTTACGAAGACGACGGCAGTTCATGGTACCCGAACACAGCCAACGTATACCTTGGCCTTGGTAAACAGGTTGCGGGCAGAAGTTATGACCCAGAGACACACTTTGCGCTACCGGATCACCGCGTGAGTGCGGGTATATTCAGCTACATCAAGGCCAAATGAATGACTGAAACACTCTACTCCCACCACGGCGGCAAGCCCGACGAGATTCCGAACGCCATTCGCATGCCGGATGGCTTCGTCCGCACGAACCGCGACACATTCACGCCCGAAGAAATTGCGGACGCGGGCTATGTCGAGGCATCTTCTGCACCCGACTACGACCCCGCAGCCCAGCACCCGCCCTTTTGGCAGGATGGGGAGTGGGCCGTGAACGACAAGACGACAGCAGAACTCGAGGCCGAGGAGCAAGCGGCACACGCCGGCGAGCGGGCTTCCCGCACCGAGGGCGTCAATCGGGAGCATGCCCGTCGCATTCTCGAAGGACGGTCCTTCGATGTTCCCGGCTACGGCCCTGTCGCGCCTGACGGGTCGGCTGCCACGCAGATCGTGCTACTCGCCCAGAAAGATACCGCCCGTGACTTGATCGCGGCAGGCGTCACCGATCCGATCCTGATGCTGACCGACAATGCCAACGTCGACCACTACCTGACGCCGGAACAGATGTCCTTTCTGGTGGACGAGGGCAAGAAGTGGATGCAGGCCATGCATGCCGCCAAACGCCAGTTGAAGACGATGGAAGACATCCCGGCCGACTACGCCAGCAACGAGTCCTACTGGCCTTGATCTACGTAAGTCCCTTGTTACGACAAGCTATCGGGAGCTTCATTCAACAGAAACGTTGGCTCGCACGGTCCATGATCAAGGACGATCCTCCCCGTCCGATCATGGACCGACCCGGCCAAAGCTGTCGCATGCCGGGGCAGCTTCAGCTTACCATTGGCAGGGCGGTTCGCCACCCGTCATTTTCATCACATCGATGCATCGTCGGGGACGTTCCTATTCTTCTGGTCGGTCAAAGGTGGAGGCTGCCTGGAAGGGCGCTCATTATCCTCGTGCAGTAGGCGGTAAGACAGGGCTCCGATAACAAGCACGATTGCGACGATAAGGATGAATTGCGCATCGCGTCGCACGAGACGCCCCCGCCTAGGCCAGTGCCACCAGCAATCCGATCAGGATCACGATGACGATGGCGATATAGAGCCCGTAAGCGGTCAATATCTTCTGCACGCTACCTGCTCCTTGTAGCGACCGCCACCGCAGGGCTGGGGGGACAACGGCGACGGTCGCACTACTGTCGGAAGTGCCGACATCTACCCGAATAGGTGGTGACGGCTGTTTGTTCCGCCGCCTGCGCGCGAATATTAGCGTTCATACCGATTGCCGGTCAACGTCCCGGCAGCGTCTGGCAGAAATGCCGGGCGCGCAGTTCCCTCACAACCAGGAGATTACCAATGCCCACTTTCGGCATGGCATTTTCGCGCCCTATGGACGAGCCCGTCCCGGTTCTTGGCGCAGACTTTTCCAAGATGCTGCTCATCGAGACATCGGAGGATGCCGACGAAGCCGCGTTTCCGATCGGAGAGGCGCGACGGTTCTCGTCCTCCGATGGCGAGACGGTCGCCAAGCTTGGCACCGGGCTGCTCGCCGATGCAGTTCGCGGCGTCAATGCGCAGCTGACCGGCGTCAACCGCGGCGCCGACATCACGGTCGTGCGGGTTGCGGAAGGCGCCGATGTCGGGGCGACGGCGGCGAACATCGTCGCCGCGCTCGGCAATGTCGCCGCCATCCCGTCGACCGTCAATGCGACGCCGCGGCTGATCTGGGCGGGGCGCACGTCCTATCGTCCTGAAGATCCGGAAACCCCCGGACAGTATCTGGTGAGCCCGGTCGTCACGGCACTCAGCCAGGCCTGCGAGACCTTGCTGGCGATTGCCGTCGTCGATGTCGACGACACCTCCAGCACGCAGGCGATCGATGACCGCGAGACGATGAGCTCGCAGCGGCTGATGCCGATCGCGGTTGCCGCCCGTGTCTATGAGGGCGAGAGTGTCGTTACCCGCGCCATGGGCCCGCGCATCCTCGGTCTCTTTGCCCGCGTCGACAACGAGAACGAGGGCAAGCCGTTCGACCCGATCGCCAACCGGGCGATCCATGGCCTTGCCGGTCTTTCCCGCGCCATCCAGTTCTCGCTGCTCGACGGCTCGACCGAAGGCCAGCAGGTGCTGGAAGCCAATGTCTCGATCGTCGTTCCGGGCGAGGTCAATGTCGATGGCGCGGTCGCCGATGGCGGCTTCACCTTCATCGGCACCGACAATGCCGACACGGGTGAGCTCTGGGAACAGATCCACCAGGTGCGCGGCGCCGATTTCATCACGGTCAAGCTGATCCAGATCATCCGCCAGTTCCTCGGCCGCAAGATCACGGCGGACCTCGTCGAGGCCTATATCAACTCGGTCCTCTTCATGCTGCGCGACCACAAGGCGGCGGACGACATCCTTGGTTACAACAAGGATGTGTTCATTCCCGCTGAGAACGCGCCGGAGAACATCCGGCTTGGCCGCATCAAGCTTGATCTCGGCATCGAGCCGGCGCCGGTCTTCAAGCGGGCCGATACCGATATCCGCCGCTACCGCCCCGCCATCGAGGGTCTCGTCTCGGAGATTATCGCCCGCCTCAACACGGTTGCCTAAAGCCTGACCTGATCTCCGCCATCGCGGGCTGCAAATGGCGGTCCCTGCGCTTCCGGTGCTCACGTACCTCCACGTACGCTGCGCTCCGGTTCTCGTGATCGCCATTTTCGCCACGCGCTGCCGAATTCAGCCTCAGGCTCAAAAGGCGAGCGCTCTTTGCCTGCCCGTTCGCTCAACCCTCCAAGGATCATCACCATGGCACAGCAGCCGCTACTCATCCTCACTGCCGTCGACGTGCGCCGGGCGACCGAAGCCGGGACGTCGCGGGCAACGACCATCTCGACGCTCACCATCCCACCGATCAACTTTGTCACCACCGAGCATTCACCAGGCGGCGGCGTGATGGCGGTGAACTTCACCCAGCCGCGCATCGAGGCGCTGGAGCCGACCTTTTCCTGCAAGGGGCTCGATCCGGAGGTCTTCCGCGGCATGGGGGTTGTCGACCGCTGGGTGTTCGCCGCTGTCTACAAGGACGCCAAGACCAATCGCGATATCGCGGCGCGCGGCATCATCGAAGGAGCGGTCACATCCTGGGAGCCGGACGAGAGCGATCCGACCGAACTGCAGGGTTCGGCCTATTCCTTTGCCGAGGTCACGCACCTGGAATTCAATCTCGGTGGGCGTGAGCTCATCTATTTCGACTTCTGGGAGCGGGCGGCGCGCCGTGACGGCGAGGATCTCTTCGCCAGCGTCCGCCGGGCGCTGGGGGCATAAGCTGTGCCGACACAAGACGACATGGAAGAGCGGGAGGCGGTGTTCGACCGCCTCCGCACCACCGAATGGGAGATCGGGCAGGATGACGACGCGCCAAAGCAGTTGAAGGAATCGGATGCCGGTGCCGAAGAGGCTGCTTCTCCTCCGCAGTCATCATCTGAACTCGCGCCGTTCCGCAACAGCGCCATCTACGCCTCCCGCCCTCCGGCGATGTCGATACCGCTTGCCTGGCCGTTCACGCTCGACGGTCAGCGCTATCGCCGCATCGACATTCGCCCGCCGGCGCGCGGCGATGTCGAGGCGGTTGTCTCCGGTGCACTGTCAGAGCTGGCGATGCATTCCCGGATGGCAGGCGTCAGCGAAGCCGTGATGCGGGCGCTGCGCTGGGACGATGCCGAGAAGGTCGCAGTCGCCGCCCGTTTCCTTGCCCCTGACCTGACGGATCGCTGACATGGCACGCCTATCCTCCGAGCTCGTCCTCTCGCTCAGAGACCGGTTCAGCCGTCCGGCGCGCGGTGTCGAGAACTCGCTCGATCGCCTGGAGCGGCGCACGCGGCGCAGCCAGCGACTGACGGCCGCCTCTGCCTATTCGATGGGGCAGGCGCGCTCGATGATGCTGGCCAGCGTCGCCGGTGTTGCCACACCGGCCGCGATTGGCCTTGCGACCAAGGAGGTCGTGTCGCGGACAGCCGACTTCGAAAGCGCGCTGACGGCGATCGAGAAGAAGGCCGGGACGACAGCGAATGAGACACGGGCACTCGGCGAAGAGATCAAGGATCTCGCAACATCAGGTGAACTGGCCGTTCCGATCGAAGAGATCGCCGCTGCCTATGAGCGCGGCGCTGCTGCCGGCATTCCGCTTGGCGAGCTGCGGGAGTTTGCGCGACTTTCCGCCATGGCCGCCGATGCCTTCGAGATGTCGGCCGAGGATGTCGGCAATGCGGCTGCGGGTTTTGAGACCAATCTCGATATTCCCATCGACCGGATGGAGAAGTTCTTCGACCTGATCAACGGGCTGGCCGACACCGGCATTGCCGACGAACGCGACATCGTCATGTTCCTCGACCGCGTTGGCAAGAAGCTGAATGATTTCGGGCTCGCCAACGAGCAAAGCGCGGCGCTCGGTGCCTCGCTCGTCAACATGAAGCTGCCGGCCGAAGTCGCGGCACGGGCGATGGATACGCTGACGACGAACCTTCTGACGCCGAAGCGCACCAAGCAGTCGCATGAAGCCTTCGAACAGCTCTATGAGGATGCGGACGACTTCACCGAGCTTCTCGAAGAGGATGCCAATGGGGCTTTGCTCGACTTCCTGAAGCGTGTCCAGAAGCTCGACAAGTTCAAGCGTGCCGAGATCCTCACCGGGATTTTGGGGCAGGGGTTCTCAGGCGAGGTCAGTGCGCTCTCGACCGGCATGGACGAGCTGATCCGCAATCTGACCTATGCGGCCGGCAATGACTGGTTCGGATCCCTCGGCAGATCCTATCAGGCGAAGCTCGACGACTTCTGGAGCCAGTGGCAGCTCTTGAAGAACGATTTTGGCGAACTCATCATCGATGTCGGCACAGCCGGCATGCCGGCTGCCAAGGCCCGGCTGCAGGATATCCGCTCGCTGATCAATGAGATCAGCAAGGGCCTCGAAAGCTTCGAGACGAAGATCGACACGCGCGAGCTCGGCCAGGCACAGGCCGCCGTTGGCGAACTGGCCGCGGCGATCGGCGAGCTGATGGGGATGGAGGGCGACGAGTCACCCGCCCAGGCGTTCTTCGAGAATCTGGCCGGTACGATCAACTCGATCAGCGATGGCATCAATGCCATTCGCGATGCCGGGCAGGCCCTCGGTCTTGTTGCGCCGGATGACGATACAGACATTGCCGTCCGGCGCAGGCGCGAGCGTCTCAGCCGGGACGTCCTCGGTGACCGCTTCACGGATCAGTACCAGAAGCCGGAAGTGAAGGTGACACAGGATCGCTTCGCCGACGCCGTCGAACACCTGGTTCTTGGCAATGAGGCACGCACAAAGGCCAATGCCGAGCGCCGGGCCAAACGGGCCGCCGCCGCCGCCGAACGCGAGGCCGCCTATCAGCGTAGCCGCATGACGGCAACGCAGGCCTACGCCATCTCCCATATGGGGGATGCGGGAACGGTCAAAATAGTGCAGCCGGGTGCAATTCCTCTCCCGACCCCGAAGCCCGACATCGCGCAGCCGGTGGAAGCGGAGGGCGTCAAGGCGTTGCTAAAGGCCGAGGAGATCGGCCATCGCATCAGCCAGGCCTTCAGCGTCACGGCAACGCCGACTATAGACGCAACCTCGATCCGCGCGGCAAAGCGCGAGGCGGATGCGCTGGAACAGGCGCTGAAGCGCATCGGCACGCTGAGCGACAGTGTCGACGCCTCGGTGAAGCGCTCGCGCATCGATTACGACGGCATCCACGCCGACACGACATATCCGGGGTATTGAGGATTGTTTGTCCTCACGGCCGCAACGCGCTGCGCGCTGGCCTGCGGACGGCGCCTCGCATCAGCTCGGACGGCCGTTCGGCCTTGCCGCCTGCGACGGTCATCCAACCATTTAGACTGAGGCGTTCATGTTGTTCCAGATCGGTACGGTGACGGTCGACACACGACCCTTCAATATCGAGGAGGTCGAGCGGACGGGCGCTGCCGACTATGCGGTGAAGCCCGTCATCGGGTCGCTGCCGTCGCGTGAGTTCATGGGCGAGGGAGACGATCGCATCGTCATCTCCGGACAGTTGCTGCCGCAAAAGGTCGGCGGACTGACCGAGCTCGAGGCGCTGCATGCCTTCCGTCGTGGCGGCGAGACGCTGCCTGTCATGCGCGGCGACGGCAAGATGTTCGGCTGGTTCGTCGTCGAAGAAATCCGTGAGGAGCACTCCGGCCTTTTCCGCGACGGCGTCGGCTCGGCACTCAAGCATTCGGTGACGCTGGCCAAATCGGCACCCGAGCAGGCGAGTGCGTCGATCGTCGGCGCGCTGGTCTCGCTGTTCAATGTGATCGGACGGTAGCCGCGATGCCGAAGCAGATCACCATCAGGGGTGAGGGCATCGTCCTCGACCAGATCCTGGCGGCTGAACTCGGGCCACGCCTTGCACGCGAGCTTCTGCCGGCGACGCTTGCCCTCAACCCAGGTCTCGCCGATCAGGGACCGTTCCTGCCGGTCGGCACTGTCGTTGTCATTCCTGACCGTCCGGGCCCAGTGCCTTTTGCCGCGCGGCCTGTCGTCCGGCTGTTCGGATAATCGTCATGGCGTGGACAGTCGACTGGCGCGTCACGATCGACGGATCGGATGTCAGCAGCTTCATGCGGCCGCTTCTGACGGCGATCGAGATCGTTGACCGGGATGGCACGGCCTCCGATGCGGCGCGCCTCACTTTCGACGACACGGGCGGGCAGTGTCTCCTGCCGCGCACCGGCGCGAAAGTGGGTATCTTCCTCAATGGCGTGTCCTGCTTCGACGGTGTCGTCGATTCCACGCCCTGGACGCTGACGCGTGGCGGCGGGCGGTTGCTGCAGGTGAACGCCAAGGGGTTCGATACGCGCGGCAAGGCAAAGGAGGGTCAGCGCTGGCATCTCGACGATGCCACGCTTGGCCATGCGCTGGACAAGGCTGCACGCCTGGCAGGCCTCTCCGGCATGATCGTTGACCCGGCTTTCGCCTCCATCATGCGCGATTACTGGTCGCCGGATGGGGTCTCGTTCCTGGCATGGGGCGAGAAGCTGGCGCGCCAGTTCGGCGCCACCTTCAAGATCCGCGGCGACCGGGCCGTGTTCGCCAGGCGCGGGCAGGGGTTGTCGGCCATTGGTCAAGCGATGCCGACGGTACGTGGCACGGTGCCGGGCAACGTCATCAGCATCAACATCGATCCGACACGCGGTCGTGCCCGCTACGGCAAGGCTCGTGCGCGCTACTTTGACCGCGAGACGGCGCAGTTCGTGGTGACGGAAATCGATATCGACGGCGCGGATCTCGATGCCATCGACGACATTCGTGGTTCTGCAGCCGACGAGACGCAGGCCCGGAGCTTCGCCGAAGCCCACAAGGTAAATGCCGAGCGCGATGCTGGCTCTGGCTCGGTCGAGATCGACCTCGCACCAGAAGCCCAGGCAGAAGGCACGTTCGTTCTTTCAGGCGCGCGACCGGGGATCGATGGCAGCTACCGCATCACCGGCGTGACGCACAAGGCGAACCGCGGTGGCGGGGCGACGACGGTGCTGGAGCTGAAGCAGCCAGGCAATGGCGCAGGGAAAGATGACCGCTGATAGTCCCTCAAGGCGATTCGTCAAAGATAGAGGCACAGCGCGACAGAGCGAAACCAACCGCAAGGGCGGTGAGACGCGGATCGCTCGCTGTTTCCGCATCAATGGCGATGTCCAGCGACCATCTGGCCAGCATCGCACGGAGCTGCTGATCGCTTGAATCGGATGTCATAGAGGTGTTCCGCCCGTCGATCAGCTTGCCTTGCTGAAAGGGCATGTGCCGGTTTGCAGGGCGCGCTTCGATATCCGGCATCCCGGTATAAACGTCTTCCATCCTGTTCTCTCCCAATCATCCGAACGGTGGAGGCCGAGCACGAAACAATCTCAGGCCGCGAGACAGTTTGCATGAACTCTGATTTAGAAAAATAAGATATACATTCAAAATGCAGCGCAGCTGAAGGGCTATCCCCGAAACTCACTGTCATTTTGATGTGTATCATCCCCCAAACGAACAGCGGTCGGATGGTGTCGTCGCCAAGCCGCAAGGAGACGGTGCGCAAGCTCGTCTTCGCCTGCTTGTCGAAGCAGCGCGACAATCATCTTGCTCGTCGTGTCGAAGGGAACAACGCCGTAACGCCAATAAGCGCCGAGGGACCTGTCGACGGACTCGACCAGCTCCGACAGATCGGAAAGCCTGGAGCCGGATAGGTCTTGCGTTGATACCAACGGCTCCGTCGCCGTGGAGATCCTGTGCAAGGCCCGGCGGGCTGCCGCTTGGCGGAACGTTGATACCCGCGCAGTTTCGAGCCGGCGAACCAGCCCGAGTACGTCCACGCGTTGCGGCTCGGTCAGCATTGGACGATCGCTCTCGTGGAAAAAGCGCGGCCGACGCAGTACCTTCAGCCGTGCATGCCCAACCTGCCGGAATATGGTTTCCAAGACGTAAACAGTCTGGACGACGTGCCTGAAAGATTAGGCCGTGGTGGCGACGGCCGCCTGGCGCTGGGGGGCAAAACCGATGCGTGCCGTCGCCTGCCAACGCCAAGCGCTGGCCCGCCAATCATGCGCTGACGTAAGGGCAGGTGGCAATGGTCCATCCGGACTGTCATGGAAAAAGCTCCGCCAGACATTCTGGCGGAGCAGTTGGCCGCCGCAATTGGGACCCGGCGGCAATGCGCGCTCAAGCGCGCACAGGGTTAGGTCAACGCCCAGATGGCGAGGGTGATGGTGAGGCCACAGGCTGCGATGAACAGGATGGCGCTCAAGAGTTCGGTTTCCATTCTACACCTCAATAGAGCAGTTCGGCCAGGTAGTGCAGGCCGATCCAGGTCAGGCAGGCAAAGACAAGCAAACCGACCGAAAGGATCAGTGTAGCACGCTCGATGCGCATGTCCTTCAGCTCCATTGTGCTGCCGACCAGCCTCCCAAGCGCCCGACAAGCCCGATGTTCCCGGTTCTCTCAGATGACCGGCAGGACATAACGACAGACGACATCCGATCTCATTCAATATGGAGAATACCATGGACCGCTTCAGCGTGTGCCATCCGATCACGGCTGCCTGGGAAGGGGGGTGGGCGGACCATCCCGACGATCCGGGCGGCAAGACCATGTATGGCGTGACGGAAGGCACCTATCATGGCTGGCTGAAATCGCGCGGTGAGCCGCCGCGGCCGGTCCGGCAGATCACCAAGGCCGAGGCGCTGGAAATCTACCGCGACAATTACTGGGCGCCGACGGCCGGACGCTACAATCTGGTGCCGGGCGTCGATCTTGCCACCTATGACGCATCGGTCAATTCCGGCGTCTCGCGCGGCGTCAAATGGCTGAAGGCGGCCGTCGGCTCCAACAACCACGCCGATACGGTGAAAGCCATCTGCCGCAAGCGGCTCGGCTTCATGCAGTCTCTTGCGATCTGGAAGACCTTCGGCCGCGGCTGGGGCAACCGCGTTGCCGACATCGAGGCGAAGGGCGTCAAAATGGCTCTCGAAGCGATGGCGGTCAGCAAGGCCTCGCGCAAACTGATCCTCAAGGGCGAGGCCGAGAGCGCCGAGCGCGACGAGAAGACCGCCAAGACGAATGCCGGGGCCAGCGGCACGGCCGGGGCGGCGAGCGGCGGCGCAGCCGCCGGCGGCGAGACGATCGATCCATCCACCTTCGATCCGACGACCGGCTGGATGCTTGCTGTTGCAGCCGTCTTCGCGCTCATCATCGCGGTGCATTTCATCGCCAAGGCACGCGCGGCGAAGGCCCGCAAGGCCGCCTATCAGCGGGAGGCGCGGATCTGATGTCGGCCATTGCCTCCCTCATCCTCGACGCGGCGATCAAGGTCGGCGCGCCGGTCGTCAAATCCATCCTTGCCGATCGCTTCGGCGCAGGCGGCGCGCTCGCCGGGACGGTCATCGACGCCGTTGCCGGCAAGGCCGGTGTGCCGCCGGAGGAGATCCCGTCGATAAACCCGAACGATCTGCAGGCGGCGGTGCGCCAGGTCGAAAAGGACTCGCCCGAGCTGGTGCTCGCCTATGTCGCGCAGCAGAAGGAAGCCAATCGGTTGATGCTGGCCGAGATGGAAAAGAGCGAGGGCTTCTTCGGCTGGGGCTGGCGGCCAAGCTGGATGTGGCTGCTCGGCGCGCTCTGGACCTGGGCGCTCATCGTCGCGCCGATCATCAAGGCAGCGCTCTGGCCCGGCATGGTGCTCGTCGACCTTGCCATGCTGCTCGGCGTCACCAGCCTCTATCTCGGGCTCTATATGGGCGGGCACACGATCAAGAAGACGGTCGGCGATCGTCGGCCGTCCGGCCTTTTCTAACCCATCAGCGGGGCACCATGGCTTTCGAGAATTGGACCGAGATGTGGAAGGAGATGGGTCAGCAGATCCAGCTCCTCACCGTCTCGGGCATTGCCGGCGCATTCTTCCGCGCAGTCCTGGCACCGGAGAAGGAGACGCGCAAGCGCATCGTCCAGGGCGTCGCCGGCGCGATCTCGGCCGTCTTCCTGGGCGGGATCGTCGCCAATGTCATCAACTCGTTCATGGATGGCGGCGCCTACGCCTATCTCGCGGCCGGCTTCATCATGGGGTCGGGCGGCGAGGTAGCGGTCAAGGCGTTTCAGGACCGCGTCTTTGGAGAGAAAAAGTCATGATGGCGCTCTGGTTCTTTCTCGACGCCGTCAGCTCCATCACGGTCATTCTCGCTTGCTGGTGGCTTGCCCATCAATACGGTGCAATGAAGACACGCTACAGGCGTCTCATGTCCATCGTCTACGCGCTGCTCGGCATCACGGTGCTGCTTTCGATGATGTTCCGCCTGGCCGGCCTCGATCCGGTGGCCGGCGGGGTCATAGTGAAAATGCTGATCACGTGCATTCTCATCTATGTCGTGCTGTTCATCCGGCGGAATTACGACATCGGTTGAGGGGCGGAGATGGTAGTGCGACCAAGACAGTGGTTTGGCGCAACGGGCGAGGCCGGACATGAAATGGCCCCCAGATTTTCCCCGATCTGAGGGCCAACTCAAGAGGAAACACGGTTTAAATGTCTCCAGTGACGTTGATACCTTTTAGCAGCTAGTCCGGCAATAGCATTCTGTGATTGCGCGGTAAGTAACCGGCTACCATTTGGTGCGGATCAGGGCATCCGTATCGCCGATGAGACCATAGGTCTCGCGAAAAATGGTTTCGGCTTTGTCAGGACCCGCTTCCGGCAGCTCATGCCGGCCGCCGCGCGGGAAATGGAGGGTCGTGTTGTCGAGACGATAGCCGACCTCATAGGGTTCCCCGCAACTGTCGTGGAACTGGTATTGCGTCGTTTCGCCCGTCTCGATGGGCGCGCGCTCGGGAAAGGTGCATTCGTCGGCAATAGCGGGGGAGGCGAATAGCGCTAGGGCAATAACGATTAAGAGATTCATGGTGGTGTGCTCCTGCGAAGAATGCCGCCTGACAGCTCTCGAATTAATTTTGGACGAAGGCGCAAAAGTGAATGGCCCCACCATCAAGAGATGGCAGGGCCAAAGCTTCATTACTCTTGCGTAAGACGATTAGGCAACGACGAAGTTCGTCGAGGCATCAAGATCAGCAATAGCCGTTCCAGTTACCTTCACCAGTGCATCGCCTGCATCAAGACCGTCAGCGGTACCGATTTCCGCATAGATGTAGGTGTCGCCGCCAAAGTCGAACAGCGAGTAGCCACCATTCGCCGTAACATCGGCAACCGCATCCGTGGCAGCAAACAAGTCGGCGGCACCACTAGCGGCGGCGTCGACGGTGTTTTGAAGAGTCCGCGCTCCAGTTACGATATCTGAAATATCCAACACATCATCATCAGCATTGAAGTCAGTGATCGTTACCAAGCTGTCGAGCAGATCATCATTATCGCTGGCTGCAAAAAGATTGCCGTCGGCGGCCGATGTCAAGACAAACGTGTCGCCCCCTGCACCACCGGTGAGGGTGGAAGCGATCGCAGCAGCACCAGCATCAATCGCAAAATTGATGGTGTCATCGCCGGCACCTGCATTGATTGAAACGGCATCAGCAGTGAGCACTGCATTATCCGCAGTCAACGTGTCATCACCGGAGCCGCCATTGAACGTCTCAAGCGCGGTGATCGCCGAAGCATCAATCGTCAAATCACCTGTGGAGCCGGAAGCATCAACAGTCTCAACGACAGCAACATCCGTCGTGAGGGTGACAGTACCGTCGGAAGTCAGGTTCAGACTGATAGTGTCGGTGGCAGTTGTACCAGATGTATCGACCGTCAATCCGCCCGTCGTGGCCACATCTCCTGAAACGGTAACCGACGTCAGGTCATCCGCAGTTGCCTCGAGCACTGTAACAACAGAACCTGATGTCACACCGTCCAGCGCTACTGCTGCTGTGGTCGTGCCGTCGCTTACCGTCACCGTATCTCCAGCCTCAACGACCGTATCACGGAAGCCAACAGTCAACCCTGCGCCAACGGCTGTGACAGCGCCTGCGTTATTGACTTGCCAAAGCTGTTCAGCACCCGCGGCAGCAAAGCTCGTTGCGGTGACCGCCGTACCGTTGGCAGCCTGCACAAGATTGAATACTTCGATGTTGCTCACGTCGACATTCGTAGGAAGACCGCCAAGCGCAAATCCAGCATTCGAAAGAACCGTGAGTGTGTCAGTGCCACCCGCGCCATCAATCGCATCGAATGTGTTGAGAGTTTCCGTAGCCCCACCGAAGGTGGCCTGGAAGGTATCGTTGTCAGCCGTGCCGACGAGTTGTTCGACTTCATCGGTCAGAGTAAAGGTTTCACCTTCGTCGCCCGGCAGGTCATCGCCGCCTTCAACGACTTCAGCTTCGATGTAGGCATCGACTTCAGCCTGGGTCGGAACGCTTTCCTCGGTTTCGTCGATGTCCGCCAAGAACGCACGACCAGCGTCGGCAGCAGCTTCGCCCTGGTAGGCGAGCAGTTCTTCGGCCGTGTCGATCGACGCGGTGAAGAGGTCAGCGGCTGCTTCCTTGTTCATTACCGTTGCGAGGTCGTCGCCGAGCGCGCCGTCATAGATGGCGATGGCGATCTGCTCGATCGACAGCTCGCCCGAGTTCAGGCGTGCGGACCAGTAGGTGAGACCTGCGAAATCAGCGTCGCGGCCGAAGAGCGAAACGTAGATCGAGTTGACGATCTCGACGTTGGTCATGCCTTCGAAGCGATCGAGATATTCCGGCTGACCGGCGAGCGCGCCGATGTTGGAGATGTCCTGACCGTTGTTGGTCGATTCATTGTAGAATTCGAGACCGAGCGGATCGGCCGGGCGCCCGAAAAGCGCGATGTAAATTCCCTGCACTGAAGCCATAATATCTTTCCTCTAGTGTTTCCGACCTTCGTGAGCGGAGGTGGCAACCGGGGTAGGTGCCGTTCGACCGAAGTGGTCAGGCTGTTGCGTAACTTCCTACCTCTACCCTGTCAATCGGAAATGTTCGTTTGGTTGAACTTCAGCATCTTTTTAGGTGCTGTAATACCCGTGGCTCTGCAACCTCAGACGTAGAATTGCCGCGCAAAACCGGGCTTTGCAGCGGTTCTGGCACTACCAGAGGGTGGAATCACGGAATATCTCGCGCACGTTAGAATCAATGTTGCTTTACCGTAAAGTGTGACTTATACGGGGGCATGTACTGGGGCGGGCTTTGAATTGCTCGAGGCATCCAAGATGGACTCAGTAAGGTGGCTTGAATGTTCGGACATCCACAGCAGGGCATGAATGCAGACGACGTGATGAAGCTGCGCCAGCAGGCCGGGCTTTATCTCAGGAGCCTTCGGGAAACGGCCGGATTGTCGCAGCGCGAACTCGCGAAACTGACCGATATCGGCTATTACAGTTTCATCTCGCAGATCGAGAGCGGCCGCGGGCGCGTGCCGCCGGAAAAGTATCAGATGTTCGCCGATGCGCTGCAGGTTGACGCCAAGCAGTTCGTCATGCAGCTGCTGCGCTATTATGATCCCCACACTTTCCGCATTCTCTGTCCGCCTATTCCCCGCGGCAAAGCGGCGAGAGCGAAGCCGGTTAGCCAGCAAGAGGACTAGGACTGGTTGAACCGTCGCCAGAGAGCCCCGTTTAGCGGGGCTTTTTTTGTGCTGTCCGGATCATGAAGGTGGGCCGAATGACAGCGCCGGCAATATGGTGTGCCGCCCCGTCCTTGCGGCGAAAGCCCGATTTTCGCGAGCGCGCATACAGCGAAGCCGCGTCATGCCGGTTTACTCATGGACAGGCCACGGCTTCGCCGGCCCCGGTGGCGGCCGGGGCCATCGTCATGTGTCGTGTAAAAAATTTTCGGCAATAGGTTTCACGCGGAGGTGATGGTCGGGCAGAAATTATTGGCTTGGCGGAACAGCGCCGCAGGCTCGCAGTTTGGTGCTGCCGGCCGCATATCCGCGACCGCCAACCAAAAAGGGACATCTACCATGGCCAAAGAAAAGACGCTGGACGATCTCTTCCACGACACGCTGAAAGACATCTATTACGCCGAGCGCAAAATCCTGAAGGCGCTGCCCAAAATGCAGCGCGCGGCGCAGTCTGACGAACTGAAGGCCGCCTTCGAGAAACACCGCGACGAGACCGAAGAGCATGTGACGCGGCTCCAACAGGTTTTCGAGCTGATCGGCAAGCCGGCGCGCGGTAAGACATGCGATGCGATCGAGGGCATCATCTCGGAAGGCGAGGAGATCATGGACGAGTTCAAGGGAACGGCGGCGCTCGATGCCGGTCTCATCTCCGCCGCCCAGGCCGTTGAGCACTATGAAATGACGCGCTATGGCACGCTGAAGCGCTGGGCGACTGAGCTCGGCATGAAGGATGCTGCGAAACTTCTCGATGCGACTTTGCAGGAAGAGATGAAGACCGACGGCGATCTGACGAAGCTGGCCGATGCCGGCGCCAACGATCGCGCGAAGGCCAGCAAAGCGGCGTAGACCTTCTAGACGTTGGCGCCCGCTATGGCGTTCTATGGAGCCGGGGCAGCGTCTCGGCTCTTCAATTAAACCAGTGGTTGTTCCATCTGGATTGCGGATGCCGATCCAAAATGCATGCATGTTCCCTGCACTTCCGCCTGGAACGCGATCTTGTGGGCTGTTGCACCGCGGTCATGTTGCCAGCGTTTTCGATGCTGGGCCGGCACACGTTGACATTCGCGAGCCTATCCACTATTTGCGGCTGATCGATATTTGCTTGCCGAGCTTTGGTTATCGCGCGATTGGCACCGCGCCCTGAACAGACCTCTCTTTCAAAAATCGCGCCTACCCATCTCGTCGCAGTCGCGGCGGGGGGAATTTCAGTTTGCTATGAGAGGGTTCATCATGACCACTGGCACCGTTAAATGGTTCAATTCCACCAAGGGCTTCGGCTTCATTCAGCCGGATGATGGCGGACAGGATGCATTCGTCCACATCACCGCGGTCGAGCGCGCCGGTATGCGCGCCATCGTCGAAGGACAGAAGATCAACTACGAGATTGAGCGCGACGCCAAGTCGGGCAAAATGTCGGCCTGCAATCTTCAAGCCGCTTAATCATGTCTCTGCTCTCGTTTTCCTTGGTCCGTTCGACCTGGTCGAGAGCATGAGTTCCAGGAAGGTCAGGCCGTTCGCCTGACCTTTTTTGTTGCTGCTCCTATCAGCGAGCGTAGCCATACGAATCGTGACATCCCATGACACAAGAATACAGCAAGGCGCGGCAACTGGCCGAAACCGCCTTCAGCAAGACGCAATCACAGTTCCTCGCAAAAGGTCGCGCCCGCACCGAAGTCGAGACATTGGTCGACGCGCGGGCAGAAAAAACCCTGCGCCTTAAAAGAGCGCGGCTTGCCAAGGAACAAAGCGATCGCAGCCGTGTCGCAGCCGCGCTGGTATCCCGGCGCGCCGCTTCCGCCTGACGCTCGCAGACCAAAAACATCACCGGAACCTTATCTTGAAGAACAACAAACTCCCCGATTTTTCCGACCGACGCACCGCCGCAGCCGAGGCAAAGGCCGCTCAACTGCAGGCCCACCGCGCGGCTCAGCAAGCCGCAGAGCCGATGCGGCTTCAGCGACAGGCAGAGCGCCTGGCGGTGGCCGAGGCCCGCGACGCAAGACGGGAAGAGCGCCAGCGCATCAAGCGCGAGGAAGAGGAGCGGATTGCCGCCGAAGCCCTTGCGCAGCAGGCTGCCCTCGAGGCGGCTGCGAAAGCGGAGAGTGACGCACGCGAGAAGGCGGAAGGCGACCGCATTTCACGAGTGGTGGAGGATGAAGTCGCGCGAAAGGCGGCGCGCGATCTGCGCTACGCCAATCGCAAGGCGCGGCAGAGCTGAGGCCGAAAGCCCGCTCGCCCATTCGGACAAACCCCGTCACCGCGCAACCCGTGCGCGACGGGGTGATCGTTGCTCACTCATACTAAGGCGAAGATATTCGCCTGAAAATTGGGCGAGCTCCTTAAGCGCTGTCGGGCGGAGGATCTGGATCTCGCGCTGCTGCCAGTCGAGAAGTCCACGCTCGCACAGCAACTTTATCGTTCTGTTCACATGCACCGAGGAGAGACCAAGCATATCGGCAAGGTCGATCTGCGTGGCCGGCAGGGAAAAGCGGTGGTCATCGGCAAGGCCTGCGGCGTTTAATCGCTCATAAAGTTCGCAGACCAAATGCGCCAGATGCTGGTCCGCCGCCAGGCGACCGAGTGCCGAAATCCAGGCGCGGCCGATGGCGGCATCCTTGACCGTGAGACGCCAGAACAGCCACATCAAATGGGGGCTCTCGTCGACGAGATGCTGCAGCTCCTCATGCGGAACGCTCGCCACCTTGCAGGGGCCAAGAGCGGACACCTCGTGATCCATCTCCTCAAGATGCAATGAATGGAGATCGACGAAATCACCGGCAATGTGGATCGCGGAAACCTGCCGGGCGCCATCTTCCATGAAGTGCACGCGCGCGGCAAAACCATCGACCACCACACAGCTTTCCGTCGGCTGGCTCCCCTCGGCGACGATTGTTTCGCCCTCGCCGAATGTTCGGGTGCGGAATGAAAGGGCGCGCAGGCGTGCCTCGTCTTCGGTCGGCAGTGTCCCTTCGATGTGTAGAGCTGTTAAGAGCGGTTGGACCGCATCGTTGCTGTCCATTGCGATCTCCCTGGATTGACGTGTTTGTCGCGCACAACGTCAACGCAGGGCCTCGCTGCGTGCTCCATCCATCGTTCCGAAAGTGATCACGTTCGGTTAAAGCCAACTCTTGCCGAGGTCAGAACGAAGCGGGCGAGGGGCTCATCCTGTTCATCTCGAATTTCAATCACCAGCGATCCGAGGTGATTGTCGAGCAGCCGCTCTCTGATCAGATCCGCCAGCGCATGGCGGGCCATTGCCTCCGCCTCGTCAGCGTGCTGGAGTTCTACGCCCTCATCATCGGGGAAAAGCTCCGTGTCCTCGATCGTGTCGAAATAATAGATCGGCATGAGGACTCCTGCCGCGAATCAAAAAGAGCGAACGTGGGCCGCTCCTTAATGTTCCGGCATATTGGACCGACGCCTCAGCGTCGATACTGAATCCGCTCGGCGCGCCATATGATTTCATCCTTGCAATAGACGGGGCCGCTGCAGAATTCGGCCGAAGGCCGTTCATTCTGGCAGACAGAGCAGCGCATCGGCAGGCGGTGGGGCGAGCGGCCCCGGCCAACCGCCATGATCATGTCATCGATGCGAAAGAGAGCGCTGTGCGAACAGCGGCGGCAGGTCACGCGCAGATGGCTGAAATGGCGCTCGGCATCGCCAAGCGTCCTGAGCGTGCGCATCGCGATCAGGCTCCGGTGCCATCCATCAACACGCCGATCGTCCGGCCGGCGCAGCGCTCGGCCTCGGCCCGATCGGCAAATCGATAGACGAGCCATTCGACACCCTCGATCTGCATCCGCTCGGCGAAGCGATAGACCGTGCGGCAGCCGGCAACGATCGAGACGTCTGTGCCGGCGATCAGCGCTGCCTCAACGCGAACACGATAGGGGTACCGATGACGGATCAGGCTTGTCGGATCGGCGCCACGTGACCGGCTCACCTCGCCAGTCGCTCATGTGTCGGCAACCAGCCGCGGACAAAGCCGTAGGACACGGTGAGGCTGGCATAGGCGAGGCGCTGCTGAAGGTAATCGACATCGGCAAGGAGCCCCGCGATCGCGGCGCGGGTGTCACCCTGGTGGGCTGCCAGTACGCGCTTGATCGGGTCTTTCTCAGCGCTGCTCTCGAGGGGCTCGTTCGCCATTTCCCTTTCATCGCTCATCGGTGCTTCTCCATAGCTTCGCCGGCGCCGTGGTAGGGGACCCGCGACGCCCGTCGGTCTTTCGATAGGCTTATGTTCCTATTTTGTTCCCCCATCTGAGCTGAGTCAATCCGCTTTCTGCGCTGTTCAGCCGAGCGGCCTGGCCCGTCGACGCGCGGTGGCAGTTAACCAGGGTCACAACGATTGATTGAATCATCGATCCCGAACCGTTAAAGCCTCGTCAGGGGCGTCTGGGAGTTGTCTCATCATGAAGCAGGCGATGGCGCTCCGGGCGCATATCAAATCTCAAACGGATGTTGACGCGGCTGCCGGCATCGACGTTCGCAGAATCGCCGTGGAACAGAGGGGGTCGAGGACCTGCGGCGCGGAGGCGACGCTGTTCCTGCACGCCTATGAAGACTTTGAACGGGCACTCGTTGCCGGCGTGCCAATGAGGGAACGCGAAGTGAGGCGCAGGTCAGCCCTTGCAGCCTTCGACGCGCTCTTGCTGGCACTTGGCTATCCGAAGCCATCGCAGCAGCAGCCCCCCTCTATCCCCCGCCAATGACGGATTTCAGTTGAGCCGGGTCGCGCGCACCATGAGATCGAAGGCGGTGAGGCAGGCGGCACGTCGTTGCTCGCGCGTCTTTGAGCGTGCACCGACAATAATCGCCCGCTCGAAACGCTCGAACATCATCAAGAAATGCCGCGCGCTTTCGGATCGATCCGGAATGTCGATGAGCGAGAAAGCAAAACGGCGGATCGCCAGGCCGCAATCGGGTTCGACGTGCAACTGGCTCATAATCCGCGCCCGGATACGATCGCTCTCCGAACCATGATCCAGCTGGTGTGCTTCGCCGGTGGGGTAGTGGCCAAACATCGCCTTTTCGCGTCTCCCTTAATAGGGGCACGCTTTAGCGCAACTGGGTGGGGAGGGAAAGCGCGGCTTCAGCCGGGCGAAGCAAGCCGCTGATAGACGCTGACCCAGAAGGCGGCTCCGGACCGGTCGTCGGTGCGCTCGGCAATCAAGGCACGCAACAGCGCTTCGGCAGGGGCCAGTTCCCCGAAGCTCGACGATAAAGTCATCACCGCCTGCTCAACAAGGTTCGAGGATGGTGGAACGTTTGCGTTCATGGTCTCCGCAATGGTTTCCGCCGGGCCGCTCCTGCGCACAAAGCATATGTTGCCCTCTTGGCCAATCCCCACAATTGTAGGTATCGTAACCTTGGGATTGCAGAGAGGGTTTTCCGTTTGGCTGAACGGGACGATCAGCTGGCCGCCGAATGTGCGGCTACGGTGAGTGCAGCGGACAGCGTCGATCGCGCCGTCCATCTCATCCGCGACATGCTGCGTTTCGACCACTGCACCTATCATCTCGCCTGGACGATCGACGCCAAGCTCGACGCGCCCTTCGTCAAGAGCACCTATTCGGAAACCTGGCTCGGCCGCTACATCATGCGGCGCTATGTGAATGTCGACCCAGTCGTCATCCATGGCTTCCAACGGCAGCTGCCGTTCTTCTGGAGCGACCTGCCGCTCGACCCGAAGGCCGAGGCCTTGATGGTGGATGCCATTGCGCATGGCGTCGGCATGCAAGGCTATACGATCCCGATCGTCGACCGCTCGCGCCGGCGCGCCATCCTTTCGGTCACCGGCCACGAGGACGATCCGCAGGCCTGGCTCTCGTTCATCGACCGGTTCAAGATGGGGCTCAACGAGATCGCCCATTCGCTGCACAAGATGGCGGTGCGCGAGATCTATGGCGAGGACACCGTGCCGCTCCTCGGGCCGCGCGAGATCGAATGCCTGATCTGGTCGGCGCAGGGCAAGTCGCACAAGGATATCGCGACGATCCTCAGCATCAGCGAGCATACGGCGCGCGGTTACCTGACCACGGCGCGGCTCAAGCTCGACAGCGCGACGATCGCCCAGGCCGTCGCAAAGGCGATCAAACTCAACTTGATCGACGAGCCGGTATAGTCGCTCCCTACAAATGTAGGGAGTACAAATCGAGGGGTCGATCTGCGGGAATTTTCCATTACTTCGACCGCTGGCAATCTCTGCTCCATCGAAACGAAAGGGGCAGCAGATGTTTCAGATCCTCCAGGCGCCGTACCTTCCCTCGCAGGCCAACCTGCTCGACCGGATGTTTCGCCTCCGCAAGCGGGTCTTCGTCGACCAGCTGCAGTGGTCGGTCTCGGCAATCAATGGCCGCGAGCGCGATTGCTATGATGATTGCCAGCCCGTCTATATCCTGTGGACCGACGATCTGACCGGCGAGCTCCTCGGCTCGACACGGCTGATGCCGACGACCGGCCCGACGCTGATGTACGACGTTTTCCGCGATACGTTTCCGCACGGCGCTGCGCTCGAAGCACCGGGCATCTGGGAAGCAACGCGGACCTGCGTCGACGCCGAAGCCCTAGCACGCTGCCAGCCTGACCTCTCCGCCTGTGAGGCTTTCGGCCGTCTTTGCCTCGCCATCGTCGAGTGCGGGCTGCAGCACGGCATTCACACCGTCGTCTCGAACTATGAGCCGCACATGATGCGGATCTACCGCAAGGCGGGCCTCATCGTCGATGAGCTCGGCCGCGCCGATGGATATGGCCGCCGCCCGGTGTGCTGCGGGGCCTTCGCCATCACCACCGACGTCGCCGGGACCGTGCGCGCGCAGCTCGGCGTTTCCGAAACCCTGATCACTCTTCCCGCAATGGATAAAATGGCCGCGTAACCATGGAAGTCAGAATCCCGAACAAGACCGTCCACCTCATCCAGGAGGCACTCGCCAACGCCAAGAGAGACGATCCGAAATCCCTGCTGGTCTACCTCCTGGAGATGGCCTTCGCCGAAGCCGCCAGCAAGACGGACGACGACGAGAATTAGCGGCGGACCTCCCAAGGCCGCAGAAGGGGTCCGCGCGTCACGCTCCAGGACGCGCGGGTCTTTTCGATTGCGTCAGCTTGTCACTTCATCCTTGCGCTCGCCCTTGGCGACGATCTGCAGCGCATCATTGGGGAGGGCGCGCTGAAGGCTTGATGCCTCGGCCCAATCGGCGCGCAGCCAGACATCCATTTCTTCGGGAGTCGTCAGGATCACGGGCATCGCTTTCGGATGGACCGCACCAACGACGGCGTTGGGCTCACAGGTCAGGAAGCCATAAAGATCGGTGTTTACTTCGCCCTCCTTGACCTTCCGTATCGACGTCCAGTTGGTCCAGATCCCGGCGAACATCATCAGCGGGCGGCTCTCGTCGGCCGCGAACCAGACCGGTACCTTCTTCCCGTCGATCGTGTCGTATTCGGAAAACGACGTGAACGGCACGAGACAACGGCTTTCGACGCCGAGCCAGCGGCGCCAGTGCGGCGACTTGACGTTGCGGATGTTGGTAACGCCGCTGTCGGTCTTCTTGCCCTCGAGGAACTTCGGCGGCGTCGGCATGCCCCAGCGCGCCATGACGAGCTCGCGGTCGCCGTCCGAGCCGTTGCGCACGATCGGCGCGGGATAGTCAGGAAAGATGCCGGGCAGGGGCGGTAGATTGCCTGACTGATCCCGCATGGCGCGGGAAAGCGCGATGATCGCCGCCTGGCCCTTGGTAAGGGAATAGAGATTGCACATGGCGGGAGAATGCCCGAGAGCGGTGCGCTGCGCCAGTCCTCGATGGCTGTGGGGCGCAGTCTGTCGTGAGCAAGCTCCGGCAACGGTCTTGGCTCGAACGGTCGGACATTTCCCAAGATGATGATTTCGAGGCATTCAAGCCGCCCGTGGCTCAAAATAACGTTATTGTTTCAAGCAGGAACATTCCGTGCGCCCTCTGCATTTGGCTGCCAGGTCTCAACGAGGCCGATCCTGAAATCACACAGGGAGATGAAGGAAATGCACAAGACACTGATCGCAGCCGGAATGGCACTTGCAATGGTGAGCGGCCCTGCACTCGCAAAAAGTTTCAGCGACTACGACGAGAACGGAAACAGCGAGATCAGCAAGGACGAGTTCTACGGTTCGATCTCCGACGCGGGAACCTTCGCTGACTGGGACACGAGCGGCGACGGGCTGATCGACGAGAATGAGCTCGGCGAGATCGGCGCAGAGTGGGATTATGACGCCTGGGATGCGAACACCGACGGCTACGTCGACTCAGGCGAGTTCTATGACGGCTACTACACCAGCTACGATTCCAACGAAGACGGTCATTGGGATGACGGCGAATGGGACGATGCTGGTGAGGCTGGCCTGTTCGACATGTAGTTCGATGTGAAACTTACCAACAGACAATACGGCCCGGTCACCTGCGTGGTGGCCGGGCAATTTTTGCGGGGTCCATAACCTGTTGTCGCTCCCAGCCACCGTTCTGCTTCCGCGCGAGCGCTCGAGGAACTGCCGATACAGGGGTAAGATCGGCCGCTAGAAATCGATGCTGGTCGCAACGACGTAAATCAGCAGGCCGAATGGCCCTACCATGACCGCGAGCGCGAAAAACATGAAGGGGCTGGACAGTATCCGGAGGAAACGTCGCATGGGCTCTGATCCTCGGAAAGGCCGTAAAACGGCGCTGGCACTGTTTCAGTGGTATTGGACGGCCGAAGATCGCTTTGGTCCGTGCCGTCCATTGGAAATTGCTGCGGCTAACCTTCAGAGGCGTCGAGCAGTTGCTCGGCACACGCTTCGGCAAGTTCGCCATTGGGTTCTTCGCTGCCAGGCATTGTCGCCCAGCCGTTTTCTTCGATGTAGTCGCCCTGGTTCCAGCTGCTTTCCTCTTCAAGCGCAGCAATGTGCTGCCCTCTGCGGCTTTCGTCGACGCTCGTGAATTGGGCCACACAGATCGGCGTCAGGGCTGTAATCACTGCTTGGTCTGCCTGGGTCTCGGCCTGTTCCATTGCCGATCCGCTTGTAACCAGCCAGCCGGCACTTGTGCTGACGACGATGATAGCGACCGCGCCGGCAGCGGCGCCCCAGGCAGCGGGTTTGATCCATTCCGGAATATTCATAGCGTTGTTATCTCCTCTGGATTGGCCCGAAGGGTAACGCTTCGTAACAGAATGTCAAATTCGGTGAACCTAACGCATACGGCAGAGGGTTTGAGTTGCTGTGGTTGCATCTTGGTTGGCCTGGATGGCGATGGAACAACCAGCGCTGCGCGCCGTTGCTGAGCGTACCCGAATGATAGAGGTGACAATCATGAACTGGGACCAGATCAAAGGTCAGTGGACGCAATTCAAAGGCCACGCGAAGCAGAAGTGGGGCGACCTGACCGACGACGATCTCGACAAAGCCGACGGCCACAAGGACGTGCTGGCGGGCCGTATCCAGGAACGATACGGCGTCGAGAAAGAAGAGGCGGATCGTCAGATCGATGAATGGTCTGCCGGCCTCAACGAGCGGTAACGCTTAAAAACTCCCTTCGAACGATCCCCCTGCCGACCACTCATCGTGGTCGGCTTTTTCGTGTCGGCGCCGCGGTACCCCAGCGTTATTCTGCGGCCTCGCGGCCCTCTTCAATGTGTTCGTTTGCCTCCTGGCGGTCGCCGCCTTCGGGCTGATTGCCTTCCTGCGCGCCGGCGGCCTGTGGCTGGTGGCATAGTTCGACGAGGATTGGAAAGTGATCCGAGCCGATGTCGTCGAGACGCCGGAACTCGCCGAGCAGCCAGTCCTGCGAGGCAAAAAGGTGGTCGAGCGGCCACTTCATCAGCGGCCAATTGGCATTGAAGGTGGCATAGAGACCGCGGCCGATGCGCGGATCCAGCAGGCCGCTGATCTCCTGAAATAGCGTCGTCGTCGAGGACCAGGCAACGTCGTTGAGGTCGCCGGCGACGATCGCCGGCAAGGAGGCGTCGGAGGCCTCCTTTGCGACGATGAGGAGTTCGGCGTCCCGTTCGTCGGTATCGTCTTTCGGGCGAGGCGGCGAAGGATGAACGCCCCACAAGGCAAACTCGATCTGATCAGTCAGGGTGACGCGGGTTCGAATGGACGGGATGTCCTCCTCGAGGATGTGTCGGATTTCACCATCGATCAGCGGCAGGCGCGAGTAAAGACCGATGCCATATGTGTTCGACAGCGGTTCCAGGATCGTATACGGGTAAGTGCCCGCAAGGGGCTCGATGGCCTCGGTCCATTGATCGTCGATTTCCGTCAGCAAGATTATATCTGCATCGGTCTCCGCGACGAGATCGAGCAACCGGTCGAACTGGCGGTTCTCCTGCAGCACATTGGCGAGGAGAAAGCGCACGCGCGCGTCGCCGGTGCAGACTTCGGCCGAAAGCAGCTGTTGTGGCCAGGCGGCCGTATAGGGCACGATCATCCATGCTTGCCAAAGGAGAGCGACGACAGACGCCGCCGTGAGCAGAGCGCCCGCCGTTGCACCGCAAGGACCGGTCCAGCGATAGATGAGCAGCGCGATGAGCAGGACGGCCGCGATCTGCAGGCGGGGAAAATCCAGAACCCTGATCCACCACTCATCAGTTTCGATGAGAGCAAGCCCCGTCGCGACGCACATCAAGACGCAGATGACAGCCGCGCTTGTTCCAATCCAACGAACCATCGAGCGCGCTCCAAGTCTCCACAAGTATCACACGTCGCGGCTCGGGCATCGAGCGACGGACCGGCGACGTTAATTGCTGTCTCGGATTATATCGACGGGCCGACCCCGTCGATTGGCTGGGCCCAATCTTTCTTCGCTGTCCCGAAGTTTCGTCATCGGGAGAACCCAGGCAAGCGAAGCTCTCGGCAACGCCGGCTCGGCTGGCGAGGAGCATCCCGATGAAATCGGCGATTTACCGTCGGCCCGTTGACGTTGATCAAGTCAATTTCAAAAACGCTCGTGGTATGTTGCCTGCTTCTTCACGCCCCGTTCGACAAACGCGGCGGTGCGGTTGCGGGGTCCGCTCGACAAAGATGAATGTGGCACACCCGCGTTGATGCTGAAGTGAGCGATCTCGCGTCAACGCGACATTTCAATAAATGGGCTGGGAACGGTAACGTCGCGCGCGATCATGCGTGCTGGCGAATGACTTAACCTGCGATGAAGGATTAGGACAATGAAGGCCCTGCTGATCGGTGCGGTGTTCTCAATCGTGCCAACACTCGCAATCGCGCAGAACACCGCGCCTCCCGAGCTACCGCTATCCGGCGCATTTGAGAACGAGCGTATGCAGATCGACCGGACGGTGACGAGCTCGATATCCCCGGTGAGCCGCATGCCTCAGGAGAGCGACGAATATTCGGCGAGGCGAGGCTTCGGCGATCATCCGTCGCGCTATCCAGTGCGGCGGGAATTCTAGAATGACAGAGATGATACGGCCGATCGTTTGGCTGGCCGTATCATCACGCGTGCGGACGATGCCGAGCGCGCCTCGGTCATCGCTAGCCCTCAATGCATGGCGGACCAGGCGACAATCGCGATCACCATCGCGCCAATAGCACATAAGGCGGTGATCCGCCGACCTGTGAGCAGCGAACGATTCCAGTCGTTGGCAGGATCCGGAATAGCCCTCGATTTTCGGTGGTGGTGGCCCTCGTCACGGGTTAAAAGCCGCAAGGCAACATGAGAAACCCGCAGCCTAATGTGGCGTCGCCTCCGTGCTGCTTTTCCATGGTGCGGTGTGGAGGGGCGGGGAGCGAAATACATCGCCTCACATATCAAATATAGACAGCAAAGAAACAACCTTCTCCGGCGACAGGGTGCCACACCACTTGTGCCAACGGCCTTCGATCGGTCATTGCAAAGGATGAGCTCGGCTTGCGGCAGCTTGGCTGAGCGGCTTGGAGGGTGCCAAGGCTTAGGTCTGGGCGAATGGTCGTGGGCCACAAACTGCGGCGTCGTGCGATTTCAAGGTCGGAAGCAGGCGCAGCATAAATGCGGGTAAAATGACCATAAGTTCGACAGCCAGATTCATCCGACAGTGACCAGACCCATCAGGATCGTGCAGCCGATCGCATCCCGCCCGCCGCGTCGGCAGGATCGGTGTTTGTCCCAGCCCTTCGGCCGATCGTCGTCGCTGCCATCATGTTCGATGGTGCGTGGCGGAAATGAATCGAGAGATGCCCGTTCATCAGCCGGCCAATCCTTCATGCGCCGCTCCCTCGCTGCTAAGCGCGGAATCCGAGCCGGATTTTCAATAGGGCTCCACGCCAATCGCAACAGCAGGAATTCTGGCTGCTCGCGAATGGCGTGCCCACGGATGTTGCGCCTCAAGGAAGTCGAACGTGCCACTTCCTTCAATCTTCACGACGGAAATCATCTCAAGGAATGTGATGTCGGTAAAGCCGGCCCCAAATCGACCAGTCGTCAGGACAGGTGCGTCGTCTGGCAACTGCGACAGGCGTACGATTAATTCTCCGACTGTCATCTGCTTCAGTGCTCCCGGACATCTCTTCAACTGTCTTCACAATAACGCAGATGGACAGCCGATCAATTCTCTGCGCCAGTCTTCAGAGGCGAGTACGATGGAAAGACCAGACGAACCTTCGATGCAACTCCGTCGCTACGATCTCGCGAGCAGCGCGGGCTTTCATTACAACCATGCGTCGACCCGACCTAGCTCCATGACTTTTACAGTCAAATTAATGGGCCTTTGATTTCATTGATTTTTCGGCTGTTCGCTTTTACCAATTTTCGCCTGACAACACTCTGATTTGGCTAGCCAAGCGTTTGGACTCTTAATCAGCGGGTCGTAGGTTCGATCCCTACATCACCCACCATTTCTCCTTCCCGCCACACGTTCAGGCTCACCAGGGCGCAGTTGTATTCTCCACCACGGTTTCGCGCGGCGCGGTGGAATTCGTCATGTAATGGAAGGCTTTACGCAATAAAGCAGGGGGTTTTAATGTGTCTCGGTCGTGTGAAAATCAAGATAAGATTTTATAGTTTTAGAATTTCCCGAAAATTTATTTGGCTGGCGCCGAATAATCGTTAGGTCGAAAGGCCGATCTGTGGGATGTTGATCGGGCGGCGCGCTGAGGCGCCGATAAGGACAGTCGACATGCCGACCCACACCTATGCCCTGCAGCTTTACTGCACTGCGTTCGCAGTTGGGGGCTTCTTCCTGGCGTTGGTCGTCCTGTTCGCCCTTTAGCGCGTGCATCGCGCCGGAAAGCGGGCCAGGCCGCGCGCGTGAGCGGGCGGCTGCGTCCGATCTTTTCCGCCTCGACCCGAAAGGTTGAACCGCATGGCCGCGCCGAGACGATCCTTCTTGAGCAATCCGTGGACCCTCATGATCACGGGCATCTTCGCCGCGGTCATCGCCCTTGGCGGCTGGCGCTACTACACCTCGCCGACCGATGTCGCGCCGCCGGCGGACGAGATCGAGCAGACGCAGTAGAGGACACGCCCCTGACCTCGGACCGCCCGACCACGCATTGCCAGACCGCCGACCGGCACCAGTCGCTGATGCGCGTCTTCCGGCGGCTTGAGGACATCGAGCATCTGATCGGCTTCTTCCGGACGGATGGCGATGTCTCCGCGCCATCGGAAATCGCGGCGCTGACGCGTGAGCGCGCGGCCCTTGCCGACGAGGCGCGCGCGATGGTCGGCAACGACAATGGCGTGCGGCCCTGAAGCGTGTTTGCCTTTGAAAAGAAGCGCGATCCGCGCTCAGCCGGCGCAAAGGGCCGGCGCCCGTCGAAATCTCAGTTCGAGGCGTTCTGGTCGCGCTCGCCGTCGAACAGCAGTTCGTGCGTGACGGGGTCGTAATAGCGCATCAGTTCGCGCACGAAGATCCGCGGGTCGATGCGGAAGGCCTTGGCGAAGGCGGCGTAGCGCTCGGGCGGGATGCGCCCGCGGCCGGTCTCCAGCTGCGAGATGAACGAATAATATTCGATGCCGACCGCCTTGGCGAGATCGCGCTGCGAGAGGTTCTCGTTCTCGCGCAGGATGCGCAGCCATCGCCCGCCCAGTTGGCGCAGCCGTGTCACTTCTTCCGGCTTCATGCTGTGTTGCGGATGTCCATACATTGCCCAATCACCCAGCCATTCGGAACAACGCACGCAGAGGTCCCGTGTTTTTGTCACTATACTCTCTACCCGCGAACGCGCCGTATAGCAACCATATATACGGAATAATCCGCACGGAAATCTCCCGTGTCCGCATCTGAGCTTCAAAGTGAATGCTAATTCGCGAAGAGTCTCTCATAATACAAGAATCATCGTCTGTTTGCATTTTGATAAGCGCATGAACCCTTGCAAATCAGCAGCCTGCGGAAATCCAGCAATTGCGGGCTTTCGGCGATTTCCGGCAAAAAATATACAGTAACCTCGACATTCCGCGTTGACACCGGTCAGTGTGAAGGTTACGCAACCCATGGCCAAGAAATCGAATGGCCGGCTGGCGGCTCCCCGGTCGTCATTCCGCCTCCAGGTCGGAAACTCAAGAGGAAAGACATTATGGCTACAGTGCAGGGAATTTACATCGCGCTCTTCGGGCGCCCGGCCGATCCGCTCGGTCTCGAATTCTATCAAGAGGCCACCAACAACGGTGAAAACCTCGACGTCGTGTACAACTCTCTCGCACAGTCGGAAGAGTATCTGAGCCGCTTCGAGGGCCAGAACAGCATTCAGATCGTGAACTCGGTCTACCTTTCACTTTTCGGCCGCAGCGCTGAAATCGAAGGTCTGACCTATTGGTCGGCTCGTCTTGAGTCGGGCGAACTGTCCATCGAACAGATCGCTATCGCCATCTATGACGGCGCGCTCGGCGACGACCTTGCGACGATCCAGAACAAGGAAGCAGCGGCCAACCTGTTCACTGCTTCGATCGACACCGGCGAAGAACTTGTCGCCTATCAGGGCGAAGACGCTGCGGCTGCCGGCCGTGACTTCCTCGACATGGTCGACGAAAATGAAGACAGCATTCCGACCCAGGCGGAAGTTGACGCTTTCATTGATGCTGAAATCGTTGATGGCGGACCCTCCACTGGCGACAGCTTTGTTCTCACCGACGCCGTTGACCAGCTGGTTGGCACAAATGGTGATGACACGTTCGTCGGCACCGACGACACGTACCAGACTGGCGATTCCATCGACGGTGGTTCGGGCACGGATAGGCTGGAACTGACGGTGACGAACGCTGCCACGGGTGGTCAGATCGTTGACACCGACAGCGTTGAGCAGGTTTACGTCCGCAACATCGCTGCGGGCACCAACGTTGATGCCTCGGGCTTCGTTGGTCTTCAGCAGATTTGGTCGGATCGTTCCAGCCAGTCGCTTACGGCGACAGGACTTGCTGCCGGCACCACGATCGGCTTGATGGGCACGAATTTCGGTTTCTCCGCAGCTTTCGCTGCCGGTGCAATCGCGTCGGGCGACACCATCAACTTTGCGGTAAACGGCACGAACGGTGGCGCCTATGCTGACCTCAACGCTGACACCGGCCTAGATGCGACTGACGAAGTTGCGGCTAATATCTCGGTAACGGGTGACAACCGCATCGATCTCGGTGTTAACAATGGCGATGGTGATGCAACCAACGATGCGACTTTGACGTCCATCACGCTGTCGGGCACTGGCAACATTGCACTCTCGCCACAGGGTGCGGGCATTGGCGCCGATCAGACCTTCGAAGGCGTAACCGACTTTGATGCTTCGGGCCTCGAAGGCGGTGTCTCTGTCGATCTGACGCAGAACGACGCGGATATCACGGTGACGGGTTCGGCTGGTGATGACTACGTCAACATCGCCAACCTCGACGCTGACGACAGCGTTGATCTCGGCGAAGGCACCGACATCCTTGGTATCGACGAAGCAAATCTTCAGGCTGCCGCTGCTGCCACGGGTGTAGAATATATCGCTATCAACTCGTCGGCTGGCGCTGGCCTGGCGATCGACGGTGACGACTTCGATGTAGACGGTTTTGTCCTTAATGCTGATACGACAGACCTTGACCTTGACGCATTCGATGGCATCTCGGTCAATGTTGCGACAAGTCAGGCGGACATTTCGTTCAACGACACCGAAAGCGTTTCGATTAACGTCGGTTTCCCCGAAATCGGCACAGGCGCTGTTGAAGATCTCATCGGACGTCAAGGCGACGACAGCATCACCATCGGTGCACTCGATGTCGATGGATCGACTGACGTCTCGTTCATGACCGGTGACGCCGATCAAGATCTGACAATCACCACTCTCAATGCCGATAACGACGTGGAAATGATCACCGTCGCGGGTGCTGGCGACTTCGACGTAACCGGTACTACGAATGGCTTGGCCACTGCGGCCGATCTGGCCACGTTGGATCTGTCTGGTTTGACTGGTGTATTTGACTCCGATGAAATCGGTGATGGTGATGGTGGAGTTACCGTACTGGTCGGTAATCTCGCCGACAACTCCGTCATCAATCTGTCGACAGCCGCCTCTGCTCGTGACTTCATTGAGTTTGGTGCAGAACTCGACAACGAGATCACGATTGCCAACTTCGAAGAAGGCGATAACATCACTTCGGATGTGCTTGACTTCTCCGAACTGGGTGTGACCGCATTGGCAGATCTCGACTTCGCTGACGCGGGTGCTAATGTCGAGATTACGTCGGATCTCTTCGATGGAACGCTCACTCTGACCGGTGTGAACGAGGCTGCTCTAAACGAGAGCAACTTCATTTTCGCTGCCTGATCACAGTCGAGTGACTATTGAAGACCTCGCCGTCTAGTGACGGCGAGGTCTTTTGTACTTGTCATCGGGTGCGCTCCAGTTCACAAAACACAAAAAAGCCGCCGATAGCCATCGGCGGCGTTGTCGTCTTTCTCGTCCTCTCGCGCGGGCCCCGCGCGGTGCCTGCCCTTAGCGGCGGCGCAGGTGCGAGAAGCTGTCGGGTGCGATGCCGAGGGTCTTCAGATCGTCGGCGAGCGGCATGCGGTGGTCGCGCACGGCGCGGCTGACGGCGACGGCTGCGTAGAACTCGCGGACATAACGGAAATTCATTTCTCAAGGTCTCCTTCGTGCGATCGGCAATTTCATGTTGCACCCAACATAGGCAGCCCGCCCGCCGCGGAGTACCGGCAGTTTTTGCGGTGCAGCATTGCAAAAATGCATGCGTCGGCGTGCTTTGCCGGGTTTCGTTTTGGAACTTCGGCTTTCGCCGCGAGTTGTTCGGCTGGACAGACAACAAACAACCAACAGGGAGAAGACACCCATGACCACCACCAGGATCACAGCCGCCGCCGCAGCCCTTTTCCTCCTCGCCTCGCCGGCGCTCGCCCAGTCGGGCGGCAGCACCACCGCGCTCGACAACGTGCCGACGCCCGGCAACGCCATCAGCGGCACCAACAGCGAGATGATGATGTCGGAAGGCGCTTACGGCGTGTTCTACGAGGAAGACGGCACGACGATGCGCAGCGAGGAAGACGCGATGACGGCCTATGAAGGCCTTTCCGCCGAAGACCAGGAAATGGTCAACATGGCCTGCACCGACTGGGAAGAAGAGCGCGTCGGCTTCCTCGACAGCGTGACGTCGACCTGCAAGGCCGTGACCGGCGCCGGCGTCAACCAGTAATCGCTTCCATAGCGTTCGCAAGACTTTCAAAGGGTCCGCTCCGGCGGGCCCTTTTTTTCGTGCGCTTGCCGGCTCGGCGACGAGACGCTTTGCCGGAGAAGACCATTCTACTGAACAAGAGCGGCCTACTGGACAAGAACGGGCCGGTCGCACCGGGCGTCCGGAACGCGCAGATCGACGACGCCAAGGCCGATGCCGAGCGTTTCGAGCACACTGGTCAGCGCCGCATCGAGCGGGTCTGCCAGGGGGGCGATGAGGTCGACCAGCGCGGCGAGAAGCGGGTCGAGGATGCCGGAGATCACCGGCCCCAGCGGCTCAACGTCAAGGTCGAGCCGGCCGATCAGCGAGATCAGCAGCGATTTCAGGATATCGCGCGTGCCGACGCTCTTCACCGCGCCATCGGCAATGTCGCCTGCGCTGAAGGCGACGGTGTGCGGGGCGATCGATGTCGCCTCGACATGGGCCGCCGCCTCAACGCGCGCTGCAAGATCGACCAGCGGCCAGACGCGCACCCTGACGGCGGTGATCTTGGCCTTCTCGACCCTTGGCGTGCGGCTGAAATCGCGAAAATCGCCGGGCGCGACCTCGCCGATCGCCGCCTCGACGATGCCGGGCCTTGCCTCAAGCGTCACCGAGGCGTTTGCGGAAGCGTTGCAGGCAAGGTTCGCAAGGCGGGCCTCGCCATGGGCGATCTCGACATGGAGCGGCAGGCGGACCGGCTCGACCGTGACGCCGGGCAGGGCGAGTTTCACCCCCGAGAAAAGCTCGGCGGTGATGGCAAGGCGGGTCTGCGCGGTGCGCACGATGATGCCCCTTTGCCCGACCGCGATGAAGCTGCCGTTTTGCGGCGGCTCGCCGATCGCAAGCGCGATGTCGAGGCGCGCAAGGCCGATGTCGTGCGTGATCGCGATCGCCGCCTGGTGCCTGCCCGCCGCAAGGCGCGCGGCGGCCGACAGGATGTCCATGGCGCTGGCGGTGACGGCGAGCCCGGTCTTTCCGCCGAGTGCAAGATGGCCGAGCGGGCCGGGGTCGAAGAGGCCGGCAAGCGGCAGCGCCCGGTCATTGCCGCGCGTTTGCCGCTTCAGCGCCGTGATCGCGTGTCTGGCCGGCCCGTCGATGTCGAGCCCGCCGAGCGCCGCCGTCAGATCGCCGATCGTCACGCTCTCGGCCAGAAGCGCGTCATAGGTCAGCGCCGTCGCGTCGATCCGGGTCGCCAGCGCGTTAAAGGTTTCAAGCAGCGACACGTCGAGATCGACGAGATGGCGATAGTCCATCGCGCTCAACGACAGCTCGGTGCCGAGCATCTGGCCGAGAAGCGCGTTGACGAGCCCGCCGTCGAGCTCGACCAGCCGGCTGGCGATGGAGAACGCCGCCATCTCGGGCGTATGCGCCGTCGCGCTGGCGGCAAGCGTCGGCGGGGCGGCAAAGAGCGATGCGAAATGCAGCGCGCCCGGCTTTTCAAGGCGCACCCGCGCCGCGTTCGCCCGCGCGCCGCCCGCCGCAAAGCGCTCGTCGACCGCGATGGCGGGGTCGGCGGCAAAGGTCCCGGCCGTCACGGTCGCGATGCCGGCTTTGGCGGGGGCCGCGGCGATCAGCGTGCCCGCCGGGGTCAGATAGCCGTCCTCCGTCGCCACGACATAGTCGAGCCCGTTCAGCGCCAGGAAATCGCGCACCGCCTCGTGCGGCGTCGCGATGGCGCCGGCGGCGGCGATGGCGGCAAGGTCGGCCGTGCCCTGCATGGCGCGCCGCTCCAGCGTCAGCGTGCCGACATCGACGCCGAGCGCCAGGCAACCCGTGACGACCGGCAGCGAGGCCGCCGCCGCGACCGCGATGTTGGCGCTGCGCTCGGCGAGAAAGCGCCTCGCCAGCCGCCGGAGCCCTTTGCTCCATGTCCGCGCCGGGCGCCCTGTCACGGCTCAAGGCCCCCCAGCCGGATGGTCGAGAAGCGCTCGATCGTGCTCGATGGCAGGGGAAAGGCGAAAAGGCCCCAGATCGGCAGGCTGCGCGCGTCATAGGTCAGGCGCACCGTGAACTGGCGCCCGCCGCTTTCCTCGCCGACCTTGACCGCCAGCGCCTCCGCCGCGATCAGCGGATAGTCGAGCGTGACGGTGCGGATATAGTCCTGCGCCAGCGTCTCGCGCTCGCTCGCCGTCAGCCCGGCAAGCGCGGTGCGCGCGCTGTCCGCCGCGATCTGCTGTACCGCATGGGCCGCGCCGAGATAGATCCCGTAGGCGCACATCGTCAAAAGCACCAGCAGGAAGAGCGGCGCGATGATCGCGAACTCCACCGCCGAGGCGCCGTCGCGTCGCCTGACAAACCGCCCGATCCTGCCGCCCATCCTCGCCTCCGGCCTTTCGCGTTGCCACCCGATGCTGGGGCAGCGCAGTAAAGCGAAGACTAGCGCATGAGGCGAAAAATTTCCTCATGCACCTATGGGTTGCTCTGCGGGGAGGTGGCCGGTACGCTCGCGCCCTGGTGGGGCGCTCATTACACATCGGAGAATGCTGCTTCTGCCGCAAAGCCTCGCCAGACGGCAGATCGCCGCCGCCGCGCCGGCAGTTTGCGCATTGAGGCAAGCGTTCCCTTCTGGAGCACCCGGCATGTGCGGCGCCGGTGAATGTTGGGATTTGGTTAATCAACCGTCTCGATGCCGGCGTTCCCATCTTGCCTGTTTAAGTTGTGTTAATGGATATTGCTCGAAATAAGTGTATCTTGCGAATCGACTGGAGCTGGAGGGCCCTATGCTGATCAAATCCGTTGGAGTGACTTTTTCGATCTTGCGCGCATTCGTCGGTCGTCGCTCGGCGCTGACCCTTAAGGAAATCGGCTATCAGGCCGGCCTGCCGGCCAGCAAGGCGCACCGCTATCTGCAAAGCCTCATCCGGGAAGGCATGATCACGCAGGATCCCCGCACCCGCCAGTACCGGCTTGGGCCGGCGGCCATCGACCTCGGCCTCGAAGCGCTGGAAAACAACGATCCCGTCGTCAATGCGTGCGAAGCCGTCCGGCCGCTCGCCGCCGCCCACGACATCGCCATCGGCATCGACGTTCTCGGGCCGAACGGGCCGATCTGCATCTGGTACGAGCAGCCGGCGACGCCGCTGACGACCGCGGCGCGCCTCGGCGGCACGCAGCCGCTGCTGGAATCGGCCGCCGGCCACGTCTTCCTGGCGTTCGTGCCGCGCCACGTCACCCGCGTCCAGGTCGTCGCGGAATGTCGGCAGGCGGCCCTGGCCGGCGTCGATCCCGACCGCATCGCCTATCACGTCAAGACCAAGGCGCATGCCGCCCTTCCGGCAGGCGGGGGCAATGCCGGCGCCACCATCGCCGCGCCGATCCTCGATGCGCGGGGCGAAGCCTGCGCGGCGATCACCTTCTATCTGCGCGACCAAAACGGGGCAGGGGACGATCTGGTGCTGACGCTGATGCGCGCGGCGGCCGACGCCTCCGCCTTCAAGCTGATGACCACCCAGCCGCGCCTCGCCGAGGCCGTCTGAGCGCTCTTGCGTCATTGCAGACTTGACCGCACGCCCCAATCGGAATTAATTGAATGAACGTTCATTTAATTCTGATTGGGCATGGCGAGGACAGCGGGATCGAGCGGGGCGGAAACGGCAACGCGTCTGCGTGAGGCGGCGCTCGGTCTTTTCGCGCGCTCCGGCTATGCCGCCGTGTCCATGCGCGACATCGCCGAGGCCGTCGGTCTGCAGCCGGGCGCGCTCTACAATCACGTTCCGACCAAACAGGATCTGCTCGCCGCGCTGATGCGCGAGCATCTTGAAGCGTTGATCGCCGCGTGGCAAGGCGAGGCCAGCGCCAGCGACGATCCGGCAGCGGCGCTCAAGCGCTTCGTGCGCTTTCACATCCGCTATCACCTTGCCCGGCCCGACGCCGTCTTCATTTCCTACATGGAACTGCGCAACCTGGACGAAGCGAACTTCGTGCGGATCGAAGCGCTCAGGCGCCGTTACGAAGCTTATCTGCGGGACATCCTCGACAGCGGGCGCCACGACGGCGCATTTTCCATCGAGGAATCGCCGATCGCGACCATGGCGATCATCGCGATGCTGAACGGTCTGACGACGTGGTATCGGTCGGGCGGAAGGCTGGCGCAGGAAACCATCGAGGACATCTACATAGGCATGGTCGCGCGCAGCGTCGGCCTGAAGGAGGAATGAACCCATGTTCGACACCGGCATGAATTTCGGTCTTGGAGACGACATCGAGGCCCTTCGCGATACGATCCGGCGTTTTGCCCGCGATGAGATCGCCCCGCTAGCCGACGAGACCGATCGCAAGAACGAGTTTCCCTCAGCACTCTGGCAGAAGATGGGCGCGCTCGGCCTGCTCGGCATGACGGCCGATCCCGATTTCGGCGGCACCGGCATGAGCTACCTTGCGCATGTGATCGCGATGGAGGAAATCTCGCGCGCCTCCGCATCCGTGGGCCTGAGCTATGGCGCGCACTCCAATCTCTGCGTCAACCAGATCAATCGCTGGGGCAATGCCGAGCAGAAGCGCGCCTATCTGCCCAAGCTCTGTTCGGGCGAGCATGTTGGCGCGCTGGCCATGTCCGAGCCGGGCTCGGGCTCCGACGTCGTCTCGATGAAGCTGAGGGCCGAGAAGAAGAACGACCGGTACGTTCTCAACGGCAACAAGATGTGGATCACCAACGGACCGGATGCCGAGACGCTGGTGGTCTATGCCAAGAGCGACCCGGACGCCGGGCCGCGCGGCATCACCGCATTCCTGATCGAAAAATCGATGACGGGATTTTCCACGGCGCAGAAGCTCGACAAGCTCGGCATGCGCGGCTCCAACACCTGCGAGCTGGTTTTCGAGAACTGCGAGGTCCCGTTCGAGAACGTGCTCGGTGAAGAGGGACAGGGGGTGCGGATCCTTATGTCCGGCCTCGATTATGAGCGCGTGGTGCTGGCGGGCGGCCCCCTCGGCATCATGGCCGCGGCGCTCGACGTGGTCGTGCCCTACAGCCACGAGCGCAAGCAGTTCGGCACGCCCATCGGCGAATTCCAGCTGATGCAGGGCAAGCTTGCGGACATGTACACGACGACCAATGCATGCCGGGCCTATGTCTATGCGGTGGCGTCGGCCTGCGACCGCGGCGAGACGACCCGAAAGGACGCCGCCGGCTGCATTCTCTACGCCGCCGAAAAGGCGACCCAGGTGGCGCTCGAATCCATTCAGGCGCTCGGCGGAAACGGCTACATCAACGAATATCCCACGGGCCGGCTCCTGCGCGATGCCAAGCTTTACGAGATCGGCGCCGGGACGAGCGAAATCCGCCGCATGCTGATCGGCCGGGAAATGTTCGCGGAATCAGCATAAGTCACCCATGCTGCAGCATCGAACCGACCCGTTGAATTGAGGATATCCAGATGAACTGCTTGGAAGGCATGATGGCACGTCGCATCGACAGGCTCGGGATCGCCGTCGAGTTGCGGGAAGGACAGCGTCCATGAGCGTCATAAAGTCGAAGATATCCCCCGCGTCCGAACAGTTTCGCGAGAACGATGCCCGTATGCGGGCCATCGTGGAAGAAACCGCCGGCGTTGCCGCCTCGATTGCCGAGGGCGGGCCGGCACTTGCGCGCGAGCGCCATCAGGGGCGCGGCAAGCTCCTGCCGCGCGAGCGCATCGCCCAGCTTCTGGATCCGACCTCGCCTTTCCTAGAGGTCGGCCAGTTCGCCGCCCACGACATGTATGGCGGGGACATCGCTTCCGCCGGCCTCATCACCGGGATCGGCCGCGTTGAGGGCCGCGATGTCATGGTGGTGTGCAACGACGCCACCGTCAAAGGCGGCACCTATTTCCCGATGACGGTCAAGAAGCACCTGCGTGCCCAGGAGATTGCGGAGCAGAACGGTCTGCCTTGCGTCTACCTGGTCGATTCGGGCGGTGCCAATCTGCCGAACCAGGACGAAGTCTTTCCCGATCGCGATCATTTCGGCCGGATCTTCTACAATCAGGCGAACATGTCGGCCAAGGGCATCCCGCAGATCGCGGTCGTCATGGGTTCGTGCACGGCAGGCGGGGCGTATGTGCCGGCGATGTCGGACGACACGATCATCGTCAAGAACCAGGGCACGATCTTCCTGGCCGGACCGCCACTGGTCAAGGCGGCGACGGGCGAGGTCGTCTCCGCCGAGGATCTCGGCGGCGGCGACGTGCATACCAGGCTGTCCGGCGTTGCCGACCATCTCGCCGAGAACGATCAGCACGCGCTGTTGATGGCGCGCCACGCTGTTGCCAATCTCAATCGTTCGAAGCAGGTCACGATGGATCTGCGCACGCCGGAGGCACCGCTCTACGATCCGGAGGAAATTCTCGGCATCGTCCCGGTGGGACTGCGCACGCCTTACGACATCCGCGAGGTCATCGCCCGCATCGTCGATGGCTCACGCTTCGACGAGTTCAAGGCACGCTACGGCACGACCCTCGTCTGCGGGTTTGCCCATGTCATGGGCATGCCCGTTGGCATCGTCGCCAACAACGGGGTCCTCTTTTCCGAAAGCGCGCTGAAGGGCGCGCATTTCGTCGAACTGTGCTCGCAGCGCAAGATCCCGCTGGTCTTCCTGCAGAACATCACGGGCTTCATGGTTGGCCAGAAATACGAAACCGGGGGCATCGCCAAGGATGGCGCCAAACTCGTCACCGCCGTCGCGACCACGAAGGTGCCGAAGATCACGATCCTCGTCGGCGGTTCGTTCGGCGCCGGCAATTATGGCATGTCGGGGCGGGCCTACTCGCCGCGTTTCCTGTGGACCTGGCCAAACAGCCGCATATCCGTGATGGGCGGGGAGCAGGCCGCCGGGGTGCTCGCCACCGTCAAGCGCGACGGAATCGAGCGCAAGGGCGGAAGCTGGAGCGGCGAGGACGAAGCGGCCTTCAAGCAACCTATCATCGATCAGTTCGAGGCGCAGGGCCACCCGCTCTATGCCTCGGCCCGGCTGTGGGATGATGGTATCGTCAATCCGGCGAAGACGCGCGACACGCTGGCGCTGTCGCTTTCGGCCGCCCTCAATGCGCCGATCGAGGACACGCGCTTCGGCGTGTTCCGCATGTGACGATGGGCCGGTTGCTATGATCAGGGGTGGAAGCCAGATGTTCTCCAAGATACTCATCGCCAATCGCGGCGAAATCGCATGCCGCGTCATGCGCACGGCGCACCGCATGGGGATTCGCACCGTCGCGGTCTATTCCGACGCCGACGTCGATGCGCTGCATGTGCGCACGGCGCATGAGGCGGTCCGGATCGGTCCGGCCCAATCGTCGGAAAGCTACCTGAAGGGCGAGGCCATCATCGAGGCGGCCAAGCGTTCGGGCGCGGAAGCGATCCACCCCGGCTACGGTTTCTTGTCCGAGAATCCGGATTTCGTCGAGGCGGTGACGCGCGCCGGCCTCGTCTTCATCGGGCCCTCGGCCGCCGCCATCCGTGCCATGGGCCTCAAGGACGCCGCCAAGCAGTTGATGGAAAAGGCCAAGGTGCCCGTCGTTCCCGGCTACCACGGCGACGCGCAGGAGGTCGTCGTCCTGTCGGGCAAGGCCAACGAGATCGGCTTTCCCGTGCTCATCAAGGCGCGCGCCGGCGGCGGCGGCAAGGGCATGCGCCGGGTCGACCGACAGGCCGATTTCGCCGACGCCCTGTCGTCGGCCAAGCGCGAGGCACGCGCCTCCTTCGGCGATGATCGCGTGCTCGTGGAGAAATACGTCGGGACACCCCGCCATATCGAGATCCAGGTGTTCGGCGACAGCCATGGCGATGCGGTCTACCTTTTCGAGCGCGACTGTTCGCTTCAGCGCCGGCACCAGAAGGTCATCGAGGAGGCACCGGCACCGGGAATGAGCGAGGAGATGCGCGCTGCCATGGGCGAGGCGGCCGTCACCGCGGCCAAGGCCATCGGCTATGCCGGCGCCGGCACGGTGGAGTTCATCGTCGACGCCTCCGAGGGCCTTCACCCCGATCGGTTCTGGTTCATGGAAATGAACACCCGGCTGCAGGTCGAACATCCCGTCACCGAATTGATCACCGGTCTCGACCTTGTCGAATGGCAGATCCGCGTGGCTGCCGGCGAGCCGCTGCCGAAGCGCCAGCACGAATTGTCGATCGAGGGATGGGCGTTCGAGGCCCGCCTGTATGCCGAGGACCCGGCAAAGAACTTCCTGCCCGCCACCGGAACCATCGCGCATCTGGCCTTTCCCGAGCGCGACGTGCGGATCGACAGCGGCGTCGTCAGCGGCGACGTCATCACCCCGTTCTACGATCCGATGATCGCCAAGCTCGTCACGCATGGCGAAAGTCGCGAGGTCGCCCTGGCGCGCATGCGGGCGGCGCTGCTCGCCACCGAGGTCGCCGGCACCACGACCAATCTCGATTTCCTCACGGCGCTTTGCCACCATGACGGCTTTTCGGCCGGTTCGGTCGATACCGGGCTGATCGACCGGGATCTTGAGGATCTGGTCGAACCCTTTGCGGCCTCGCCGCTCGCCACCGCTCTTGCCGCCGTCCTCGCGTCGGGCATGATGAGCGAGGGACACGGCAGCGACCCGTTCGACCGGCTGGGCCCGTGGTCGCTCTGGGGCACGCCGACCCGCGCCGTCACGCTGAGCGTCGGCGAAGATCCGGCCATCTTCCGTGTTTCCCGCGAGAGGCATCGTGGCTGGCGGGTCGTCGACCCGGACGGCCATGCCACCCGGCTTTCCATCAATGGCATGAAGGATGGGCGCTACCTTGTCGAGCAGGACGGCTACCGCACGGCGGCCCGCGCCGTGTGCCACGAAAAGGGCATCACCGTCTTCATCGAGGCGGGCACCTTCATCATCGGCGTGCCGCGAACCGTCTTCGACAGCGATCACGACGCGGGCGCGGGCGACGGCGTCAGCGCGCCAATGCCCGGTATCGTCAAGCAGGTGCTGCATCAGGCCGGCGGCGATGTCGCCAAAGGCGATCCGCTGATCATCATGGAAGCCATGAAGATGGAGATGACGCTCACCGCGCCGCGTGACGGACGCATCGGCGAGGTGCTTGTCGCCGATGGCGAGCAGGTCACCGACGGTGATCTCCTCGTCCGTCTGGAAGCCGAGGAGGTCGCGGCATGACCATCACCTCCCTTGCCCCCGGTGACAACGGGGACGATGGCGCGCCCGAGCGCGAAACCATCGCGCTGGCAACGCCGCAGGACGTGCTGGCCTTCTGGTTCGAGGAATTGACGCCGGAAGACTGGTTCATGAAAAAGGATGCGACGGACGAGGCCATCCGTCAGCGCTTCGCCGCCACGCATCTGCATCTGGCCAAATCGGTGCTTCCGGCCTGGCGCGAAACGGCCGAGGCGCGGCTCGCGCTGATCATCGTCCTCGACCAGTTCCCGCGCAACATCTACCGCGATACGCCGCTTGCCTTCGCCACCGACGGGCTGGCGCTGCGCGAGGCGCGGGCGGTGGTACGCGAGGGACACGACAAGGCAATCGACGCGGAGCGCCGGGTCTTCTTCTACATGCCGTTCGAACACGCGGAGAATCTTGCCGACCAGAAGCGGTCCGTGGACCTGATCTCCGCGCTCGGCAACGAGACCTACACCGATTACGCCGAGCGCCACCGCGACGTGATCGCCAAATACGGCCGCTTTCCCCACCGCAACGCCATCCTCGGCCGCACCTCGACCCTTGCCGAGGAACGCTATCTGGCCGAACCCGGCTCTGGTTTTTGAGCGGAACGCCTGGAACTTGAAGCACTTGACGACCCAAACGGCCTGACTGCGTCGGCAACAGCAATCTTGCATTGGGCCTTCCTTGGCGCTCCCCCTTTTCCCCGCCCCTCGGGCCCGTGGCATACTCACCCCGTCCTTTCCGGCTGGAAGTATTCGCGAGACGTTCGGATGCGGGAAAGGACCGGCGCTTCCGGTTACAGCTAACGTGGCTGTGGCCCGGAGCCGGGCAAAAAGGGCTCCCGCCGGCACTATGACCGGCTTTGACTGCGTGCTCATGCAAGTCGCTCGGGTTTTCGCGGGCCGACACCCGCCATGAACCCGGGTCGACGCAGAGAGCTTCGACCTGCCCGGAGAGGGGGAGACCCCTCGCAGAACGCTGACGGAGCGCGAAACCCGCGCCATCTCCATCCAATCTGCATCACGGCACGGCTTTTGCGCTCCGTATCCAGATTGCCTGTTGCATCCACCGGGCGGCCAAGGCCGCGCCGGGATTTGAGCTTGGGCGCGCCAATCCTTTCTCAAGTTGAATTCCGACCCATCAGAGATCCTGCGCCGCACCTTCGTCGCGCGCATTTCGTGCCATGTCGCAAACAGGCGTGAGCGCCGCGTGGGCGGCTTGCATAGTCGCGGGCACATGGGGATCGGCCGCGTGGGCATCAGTGCGCGCGGGGCGCAGCAGGCAAAGGCATGGCAATGAAGGACAGGACGCGCGCGGTGGTGATCGGCGGCGGGGTTGTCGGGGTTTCGACGCTCTACCACCTGGCGAAGAAGGGTTGGGACGATGTCGTCCTGATCGAGCGCAAGGAACTGACGTCGGGTTCCACCTGGCACGCCGCCGGGCTTCTGCCGCTTTTCAACGTCAGCTATTCCGTCGGGCAGATCCACAAATATTCGGTGCGGTTCTATCAGGAACTCCAGGAAGAGACCGGCATGAATGTCGGGTTCTCCAAGGTCTCGAATGTGCGTCTTGCCCGCACCAAGGATCGCTGGGACGAGTTCATGTATTATGCCGGGATCGCCGAGACGATCGGCGTGCCGGTGAAGATCCTGACGCCGGAGGAGGTGAAAGAGGTCTGGCCGCTCTGCGAGACGGAGGGGCTTTTCGGCGCGCTCCAGCATCCGGATGACGGCTATATCCAGCCGGCCGACCTGACCCAGGCGCTGGCAAAGGGCGCGCGCGATCGCGGTGCCACGATCTACCGCTACACCAGCGTCACGGCGATCGAGCAGCAGGGCGACGGCACCTGGCTTGTGAAGACCGACAAGGGCGACATCGTCGCCGACCACGTCGTATCGGCAACCGGAAATTTCGCGCGCCGGACCGGTGCCATGGTCGGCCTCAACGTGCCGGTGATTCCCGTTGAGCATCAATACATCGTGACGGAGCCGCATCCGGCGATCGTTGAACGCAAGAAGCAGGGTCTGCCGGAAATGGGCGTCCTGCGCGAGGCCGATTCCTCCTGGTACATGCGCGAGGAGAACGGCGGGTTGCTGCTCGGCCCGTATGAAAAAGGCGCGCCGTGCTGCTACATGGACGGACCGACCGACGACAGCGAATACGAGCTCTTCCAGGAGGACCTCGACCGGCTGATGCCGCATATCGAGACGGCGATCACGCGCGTTCCCGCCTTCGGCGAGGTCGGTATCAAGAAGGTCTATAACGGAGCCATTGCCTATACGCCGGACGGCTCGCCGATTGTCGGTCCGGCGCCGGGACTCAAGAATTTCTGGCTGAACGAGGGGCATTCCTTCGGCGTCACCGCCGCGGGCGGCGCCGGCTGGCAGCTTGCCGAGTGGATCGTCGACGGCGAACCGACCATCGACATGATGGGCGTCGATCCGCGCCGCTTCGGTCCGTACGCGACGGAAGGCTACCTCAAGGAGAAGAACGAGGAAGCCTACGCCAACGTCTTCACCATGCACTACCCTGACGAGGAGCGCGCGGCCGCCCGCCCGCTGAAGACCACCCCCGTCTACGATCGGTTGAAGAAAATGGGTGCCGTGTTCGGCTCCGTCTATGGCTGGGAGCGGGCCAACTGGTTCGCGCCGGACGGCTATTTTGTGCCGCCAGAACAACTCGGCGTCGGTGTCGACGTTCTGACCAACCACAACCACGCTGCGCCACTGGATGATGGGCGCATCGTGGAGCGCTGGTCGTTTCGTCGCTCGAACTATTTCGAGCATGTCGGCAACGAGGTGAAGAATGTCGCCGACAATGTCGGTGTGCTCGACATGTCAGCCTTCGCCAAGTGCTGGATTTCCGGCCCCGGCGCGGAAGCCTGGCTCAATTCCATCCTCGCCAACGCGGTGCCCAAGAGGGTCGGCCGCATCGCGCTTTGCCATATGCTGACGAAAAAGGGCGGGGTGCGCTGCGAATTCACTGTCTATCGCCAGCCGGCCGGCTTCTATCTGGTGTCCGCCGGGGCGTACGAGGCGCACGACCACGACATTCTGCAAAAGCTGCTTCCGGCCGACGGCAGTGTCCACATGTTCCCGATCACCACGTTGTGGGGCGTGCTCGTTCTTGCCGGCCCGCGATCTCGAGACGTTCTGCAGAAGCTCACGCGCACAAGTCTTTCGAACGCCGATTTTCCGTGGCTCTCGGGCAAGGCGATCAATGTCGGCCCGGCCACGGCGCATGCGCTTCGCGTCAACTTCGTTGGCGAGCTTGGATGGGAGCTGCATCATCCGATCGAGCAGCAGAACGCCATTTTCGACCAGCTGATGGAGGCCGGCGCCGAATACGGGATCAAGCCCTTCGGCATCCGCGCCATGACGGCGATGGCGATCGAAAAGTCCTACCGTCTCATCCCGCGTGAACTCTCCATTGAGTACAGCGCCTACGAATCTGGGCTCGACCGGTTCATCAAGCCGGACAAGGGGGATTTCATCGGGCGCGACGCGGTGGTCAGGTCTAAGGCAGACGGCCTGCGCTGGCAGTTCGTCACGCTGGAGGTCGACGGTGTCACCGACGCCGACGCGCGCGGCAATGAGGCGATTTACCGTGATGGCGTGCTCGTCGGTCGTGCGACGCACGGCTCGTTCGGGTTTCGAACCGGCACGTCGCTCGCGCTGGCCATGGTCAAGCCGGAGCACGCGGGTGAAGGCACGGAACTCGACATCAAGATACTGGGGACGCTTCACAAGGCACGCGTCATCGGCGAAAGCCCTTACGACCCGCAGAACGCCCGTCTGCGGGCCTGACCGTCGACAGGACGGCTCACGCAGATTTGATCTTCACGGATAGGGTGGTTTCGGTCATCCTTTCCGCATGGACCGGTTTGCGAGTCTTTGCCGACGCATGCCGCTCGCAGCCGCATCGGGGTTGCGCTCCATCTTTCTCGGCCTTTTTCTTGGGTTTGCCTCGTCCGCCCATGCGCAGGAAGTCGTCGACCTGGAACTCGTTCTGGCCATCGATGCGTCCTGGTCGATGGATTTCGAGGAGCAGCTGATCCAGCGCGACGGTTACGCCAGTGCGTTCCGTTCCGACGAGGTGATCGAGGCCATCGTCTATGGCGGCTATGGCCGGGTTGCGGTGACATTCGTGGAATGGGCCGGCATGGGCTCGCAGCAGGTCGTGGTGCCATGGACGCTGATCGACAGCCAGGAGGCTTCCTTTGCCTTTGCGGAGGCGCTCGCGGAGGGCGCGCCGCGACACTTTCGCCGGACCTCGATATCGGGCGCGATCGATTTCGCCGCCGCGCTCTTCGAAGACAACGGCTTTGAAGGTCTGCGCCGGGTGATCGATATTTCCGGAGACGGGCCGAACAATCAGGGCATTCCGGTCACCCAGGCGCGTGACGCGGCGGTGGCGCGCGGCATCACGATCAACGGCCTGCCGCTGATGACCAACTCGCCGGGGCAGGGGCTCGGCTATGCCATCCCGAATCTCGATACGTATTTCGCCGAATGCGTGATCGGCGGTGGACAGGCCTTCGTCATCCCGGTTCTCAGCTGGGCTGAGTTTCCCGTCGCGATCCGGCGCAAGCTGGTGCTTGAACTGGCCGGGGCCATGCCGGGCGATGATGTTGATCCGATCCATGCACTGAGAGCATCTGCTGAGGCGCCCACGCTCCATCTGGCCCAGGCCGAAGACGATTTCGACCTCAGCGGGTCGGACTGCATGGTCGGAGAAAAGATATGGGAACGCCGCCGGAACATCTGGAATATTCCGTAAGGCCGGGGTTACGCAGCGTTGAGCAGCTGCTTTCGGTCGGCCCGCTCCTGCTGCGGTGAGCGCCCGTATAGCTCGCGGTAGCACTTGGAGAAATGCGAGGCGGAGACAAAGCCGCAGGCTACCGCCACTTCCACCACCGGCATCGTCGACTGCACCAGGAGATGACGGGCACGATCAAGACGGATTTCCAGATAGTAGCGTGCCGGCGAGCGGCCCATCTCCTGACGGAACAGCCGCTCGATCTGTCGGCGTGACAGCCCCGCATAGCGGGCGATCTCGATCAGGGAAAGCGGTTCGGAAAGATGCGCCTCCATCAATTCGATGATCGAAAGAATCTTCGAGTTTTGAACGCCCAGACGGGCCCTCAGCGGCAGACGCTGGCGGTCGTGGGGATTGCGGACCCGATCGGTCAGCGCCTGTTCGCAGATCCGGTTGACGAGGTTGTCATCATGGTCGTCGCCGATCAGGTTGATCATCATGTCAAGCGCCGCGGTGCCGCCGGCACAGGTGTAGATATTGGAGTCGACCTCGTAGAGATCGGCGAAGACGTCGACTTTCGGAAATGCCTCGGCAAAGCCCGGCAGGTTTTCCCAGTGAATGGCGCAGCGTCTGCCGGAGAGCAGGCCGGCACTGGCGAGAATATGTGCGCCGGTGCAAAGGCCGCCGACGGCGATGCCGCGGTTGTATTCCTCGCGCAGCCAGGCATTGACCGACTTGTTCTGGAACTTCTCGACGTTGACGCCGGCACAGACGAAGACCATCGAGGGTCTGTTCTCGCCGGTCAGGTGGCGGCGTTCGTCGGCCAGCGAGGTGTCGACCGCGACCGCGACGCCGTTCGATGCGCGCACAGGTCCCCCGTCGCTCGACGACAGGCGCCAGCGATAGCATTCGTAGCCAAGCATGCGGTTGGCGATGCGCAGCGGCTCGATGGCGGTGGAAAACGCCAGCATGGAAAAGTCGGGAACGAGGAAGAAGACGACGGATCGCTTGATACGGCTTTGTGCGCTGGCCATGGTGGCATCCCGATGACGCATTCGTGGCCGGCGCGCTCATCCAGCGTTCGGCAGTCGCAGAGCGACCGCGCGGGACATTGGCATAGCGCAAATTGCGTGTGAAGCGGCTTTGCGCACGTCGGCTACGAAAATAACGCGGCGCGCGCAAAGAAGTTGCTCAATGGAAGGCCTGCTGCCCTCAATCGTTTCGGCGCTGCGGCCAGCCGATATCCTTGCGAACCTCGGGCGGAAGCTGTGCGATCTCGCGGTCGGTCGTGTAGCGAAGCCAATCACGCCTGGCTTTTTCGCGGCGGCGCGCCGAAGCGGTGCGCAAGGCATTGAATGCGGCGATGATCGTCTGGCCGATCGTGTCGCCATAGGTGAGCGCGGTGAGGCTTTCGCCGATCGAGGGGCGGCGGGCGTCGGTTTCGCAATGTGCCATGGTCGTCATCCTTCTTTGGTTTGGCAATGAGGAGGTCGCGACCCTCGATGTTGACTATCCGGCCAAAGCGCGGTTCAATCAAACGAAATGGTTTGATGCTCTGGTTCAAGGAAACTGAAATGAACGCACCGCTCAATCACCCCTTGCCAACGCTTGAACTCGACGTCTTGCGAACCTTCGTGGCGATCGCGGAAACGAAAAGCTTCTCGGCAGCTGCGAATTCCGTGTTTCGCACGCCGTCCGCCGTTTCGATGCAGATCAAGAAGCTTGAAGAGACGTTGAATCGTCCGGTTTTCACCCGAGACGCGCGCAATGTGGCGTTGACGGGGGACGGGGAAATCCTGCTGACCTACGCCCGCCAGCTCCTGGCGATCAATCGCGAGGCCGTCTCGAAGTTCATCGCTCCCGACATCTCAGGTGTGGTAAGGCTCGGCTCGCCGGACGATTATGGGGAGCGGATATTGCCGCTGGTGCTGAAACGCTTCGCCGAAACGCATCCTTCCATCGCGGTGGATGTCGTCATCGACCAGAGCGTCAACCTGAAGAAGCGTCTGGAAGCGGGGCTTCTCGACCTGACCTTGATGACCTGCTCCAGCACCATTACGCCGCCTGGATCGGAAATCCTTCTGACGGAGGACATCGTCTGGGGCGGGGCAAAGGGCGGCTCGGCGCATTTGCGCGAACCGCTGCCGGTCTCACTGTGGGAAGAAGGCTGCGCATGGCGGCTCCGCGCCCTGGAAGGCCTCAGCCGCCAGGGTCGCAACTACCGGGTCGCCTATATGAGCGCTCACACCTCAGGCCAGCGCGCCGCAATCCTTGCGGATCTGGCGGTTGCCCCATTGCCGAAGTCCTTTGTCGGCAAGGACCTTGCCGTCCTGGGGCCGGCCGACGGACTGCCGGAGCTTGGCACATACAACGTCATCATGGTTGTCGCCCCGGATGCCGGGCAGCCGGTTCTGGCCGCTGCCGACCATCTGCGCGCGACGTTGGCGACGCTCAACGAACGGCTCCACTGACAGCAAACCGGCGGCCGGCCGGTCAGGCCCGCTCGAAAATGAGCGCGGCAAGCTGCTCGAAATCTGGCGCGACATAGTCCCAGGCGGCTGTCGGCCCGAGATCGGTCGTTTGAAGCGGACCGTGCTCGTGCTTGCGTGCAACGAAGGCGGTGCGCAGGCCAGCGGCGTGGGCGGCATGAAGATCGTCATTGTGGGCGGCGACCATGACGACCTCAGCCGGCTCCAGCCGAAGGGCAGCGCAGGATGCAAGGTATACGTTTGGCTTCGGCTTGTAGTCGCGCGCAATCCCGGCGCCGAGGATGCAGTCCCAGGGCAGTCGGCCATAACGGGCAAGCCGTGTCATCAGCGCGATCGATCCGTTGGAACATGGCGCGATGATCGCGTTCTGCTTCAACGCGCCAAGGCCAGCGATGACATCCGGCCAGGGTGGCAGCTTTTCCCAGGCGTGGTTGAGGGCATCGACCTCTTCAGGCTCGAAAAGATCGGCGATATCGAGCGCGGCCAGAACCCTTAACAGGTTCTCGCGGTGAAGATCGTCGAGTTCGACATAACCGCGGCCCCCGGTACGGATGCGCTCCATCGCGGGTTGGTATTCGCCGCGCCAGCGATCGGCAAACGCATGAACGTCGGTCTCGATCTGCTTTTCCGACAGGAACTTTTCGGCTTCCGCGGCGATGCCCGCGCGCCAATCAACGCAGGTGCCGAAGACATCGAAAATCAGCGCCTGCGGCCGGCTCATCGCGCTCTCCGGCTCGCGCGGCCACGGCGTCGTCCCGGGCCGTCCTCGCCGACCGGGGCGGCGCAACCCCGCGCTGGAAGCGCGATCGCAGCGCTCAGGTGGGGAAAAGGATCGTGCTTGTTGGGAAAGGCCATGGCGCTGACGAAGTGCTCCTGAAACTTCGGCTCCAGAGCGGTCTCGATCTTCTCGATCTCGGTGACCGTCTGCTCGATTTCGCGGCGATGGTCGCGGTTGAGCAGTGCCATTCGTGCACCCGTTCCCGCAGCATTGCCGACTGCCTTGACCTTAGCGAGATCGCAGTCCGGGACAAGCCCGAGCACCATGGCGTATTTTGGATCGATGAAGGACCCGAACGCGCCGGCAAGTGCTATTCGGTCGACTTCGGCGATGGCGAGCTTGTCCATCAGAAGCTTGACGCCCGCGTAAAGCGCGGCCTTTGCGAGTTGAATGGCGCGGACATCGTTCTGGGTGATGACCAGCCGCGGGTCGCTCTCCTGAATGACATAGGAGAACGTTCGGCCATTGGCGACAATGCGGGGATTGCGCTCGGCGAGCGTGCCGTCGATCACGCCGTCCTCCGACACGATCCCCGTCAGATACATCTCGGCAACGACCTCGATGATGCCCGAGCCACAGACGCCCGTTACCTTCGTCCTGCTGGCCGCCTCGGCGAATCCTTGTTCATCGGACCATTGCTCGATCCCGATCACGCGGTAGCGCGGCTCCAGCGTTTCGGCATCTATGCGCAACCGCTCGATCGCACCGGGCGCTGCGCGCTGGCCGCATGAAATCTCGGCGCCCTCGAAAGCCGGACCGGTCGGTGATGAAGCGGCGACGACACGGGCGGATGAACCCAGGACGATCTCGGCATTGGTGCCGATGTCGACCAGCAGCATCGTCTCGTCCTGGCGGTGCGGCCCTTCCGTCAGAACGGCGGCGGCCGCGTCGGCGCCGACATGGCCGGCAATGCAAGGCAGAACATAGAGCCGCGTGCCGGGGTTCATCGTCAGTTCGACGTCGGATGCCTTGATCTCCACCGCACCCGAAACGGCCAGTGCGAAGGGCGCCCCGCCGAGTTCGGTCGGGTCGATTCCGAGGAACAGGTGATGCATGATCGGGTTGCCGACGAAGACGGCGTCGAGAATGTCGTGGCGGTCGATCCCGCCTTCGACGCAGACCTTGTCGATCAGATCGCTCAGGGCCTGACGAACCGCGCGGGTCATGGCGCCGCGTCCGTCGGGATTCATCATCACATAGGAAACGCGGCTCATCAGATCCTCGCCGAAGCGAATCTGTGGGTTGGACGTGCCAGCCGATGCGACGGTACGGCCCGACAGCAGCGAGGACAGATGCATGGCGATGGTGGTCGATCCGATATCGCAAGCAATGCCGTAGGCCTCGTTCTTCAGGCCGGGGTAAAGCGCGATCAGATGCGGGCGATCGTCCTCCAGATCGTGGTGAATGGCTGCGGTGACCGTCCATCCGCCCTTGCGCAGGATCTGCTGCACGTCCCTTAGCAGATGGGGATCGACCTCAAGGCGCTCGATCTGCCAGTCGCGGGCCAGCGCGCTCTTGAGACGGTCGAGATCGCCGAGCGGATGATGCATGTCCGGTTCTTCGACCTCGACATAGCACATGCGGATCGACGGATTTCGCTCGATCACGCGTCCGTCGGAATCCTTGCGGACGACCTGTGCGTTGACCGCGACGTCCTGGGGGACGTCTATGACGAGATCACCTTCGATCGTTGCCGAACAGGACAGGCGACGGCCCGCTTTCAGCCCGCGTTTGTCGGCATAGCGCTGTTCCTTGCCACCGAAGCCGGAGATGTGCGCCAGTGTGGAGGTGATGCCATGCTTGGCGAATTGTCCTTCCTGCACCTCGATCTGACAGCGTCCGCAGATGCCGCGTCCGCCGCAGACGCTTTCGACATAAACGCCGAGATCGCGTGCGGCATCGAGAAGGGGCGTGCCGGCGGGGAACCGGCCGCGCTTGCCAGAAGGCATGAAGAGAACGAGATGATCCGGCTTGCTGTGGGCGTTCACGTCTTTCGGCTCAATCTCCGGGCGTTTGATTTGACGCGCTTTGCGAAGGGGCGGATCGACGCCGCGACGATGGCGTCGGTGTCGAAAGCCTTCGCGCGTCCACCGCTCCAGGGTGCAAAGGCGGCGTTGACCATCTGCGTGGCGAGCGAGGTATTCACCGCTGCCAGGCTTTCATATCCGGCGAGCAGCTTCTCGCTGACCATGCGGCTGTTCTCGCGGTCGCCATGGGCGGAGGGGGAAAAGGCGTTGAACCACATCCCCGTCATCCGCGTGGCGATGACGAATGGAGCCGTGAAGGCGAGGGTGGCGAAATCTGCATTGGCGGTCAGCGGGGAGCGGCGTCGGGTCATTGTGAGGCGTCCTTTTTGCGGATGCTGCTACAATGATCGAAACGGCCGAAAGGTCCCGGCCCGCGGCGAACTTGTTGCACTGCCGCAATCATCGAACCCAGCCATTCAACTGCCTAGCCGCCCATGCGGGCTGCACGTCCGCCGCGCCGGCGGCCACCAGCAGATGCGGCCATCGCCGAGGGTGCGGCAGTTTCCGCCGCTGCGGCTGGTGCATGGTCGCGATAGGTCATGATCCAGTTGGCGCAATTGGCATCGGTGGCGTTCAGCACATTGGCGGCGCGGACCATCTCCATCTCCTGGGGCCTGCAGGGATTCATGATGGCCGAGGTCATACCCGAGGCGATCACCATCGGAATGAATGCGGCGTTGATGCCGTGGCGATGAGGCAGGCCGAAGGAGATGTTGGAGAGCCCGCAGGTGGTGTTGACGCCCAGTTCATCGCGCAGGCGGCGCACCAGGCGGAATACCTGCCTGCCAGCCGTTCCCATCGCACCGATGGGCATTACCAACGGGTCAACGACGATGTCATGCGGCTTGATGCCAAAATCTGCGGCGCGCTCGACGATCTTCTTCGCCACGGCGAAGCGGACATCCGGGTCCTCGGATATTCCCGTTTCGTCATTGGATATGGCGACGACCGGAACGTCGTATTTCTTGATCAGCGGCAGCAGCGCCTCGAGCTTTTCTTCCTCTCCGGTAACGGAATTGACCAGCGGGCGGCCCTTGGCGACCCTGAGGCCGGCCTCGATCGCCGCGGTAACGGAGCTGTCGATCGAAAGCGGCACATCGACCAGGCCCTGCACGATCTCCAAGGTCTTGACCAGCAGGTCCGGTTCCGTCGCGTTGGGATCAACCGCCGTCACGCCCGCATTGATATCCAGCATGGTCGCGCCGGCGGCCACCTGATCAAGCGCATCCTTGCGCACGGTGTCGAAATTGCCGTTCACCATCTCGGCTGCCAGCTTCTTGCGGCCTGTCGGATTGATCCGCTCGCCGATGACGCAAAAGGGCTGGTCAAAGCCCATGACGATTTCGCGGGTCGCCGAGGCGATAATGGTGCGCGACATTGAAGCTCCTCTTGGGAAACGCAGGCGATCCGGATGGGTGGGGGAGGCCGCTCAGCGCTCGGCGAGGCGGCCCTTCGGCAGGGCATCTTCAGCGCAGACGGGCCAGGTGCCCCGCTCGACCAGCCATTCAGCGGATTTCCTGAGGCCGCCAAAGGGGAAGACGTGGATCTGCTTGATCGCCGAATGCGGGTTTGCGCGGACGTGATTTTCAATCGGGCCGACGACCGTTTCGGGCGAATGGGTCGTGGCGAGAGCCGTCAACGCCAGGGCGTTCTTCTTCAGGAACGTCACGGAATTTCCGACACCGCACATCGCCGCATATTTGATCAGAGTGGTTATCTTTGCGGGACCGGCGACACCGAGATGAACGGGCAGGTCGATGCCATGGTCGCGCAGCCCCTCGGCCCAGCCAATGAACTTGTCGGCGTCGAAACCGAACTGGGTGACGATACGCACCCTGGCTCCCGTGCGCTCGGCGAATGCCTTCTTGAGGCGTAGGGCCTGCAGCGCGACTTCCTCGGTGAAGTCCGGGCTGCCCTCCGGGTGGCCTGCAATTCCCATATGCGTAATGCCGTAGCGGTCGAAATAACCGGTCTCCAGCACTTCCATCGCCGAGGAAAAATCGCCGGCCTGCCGGTCAAGACCCCCACCGATGACGAGGACATTGGTGACGCCGGCGTCCTGCGCCATCATTGCCACGCGCTTCTCGAGGCCAGCCCGTGAGGTCAAGCGACGGCTGGCAAAATGCGGAACCGGCTCATAGCCGAGATCACGCACCCTGCGGGCCGCCTTTACCAGCGTTTCGGACGGATCGGTGCCGATGTCCGTGATGTATACATTTGTGCCGGGCGGGAACAGGCCAGGCAGATCGTCGGATTCGATCGCCTGCTTTGGCGCGACCTCGATGGAAGCTGAAATTCGATCCGATTTTGCCCGTTTCAGTTCAAGAATGCTGCTCATGGCGCATAAAGCCTTCTTCAAATTCGGGGTGGCGCCATCTCAGGCTGCCGATGTCTCTTCCAGGCCGCCTGACTTCACCAACGCAGACAGCCGCTCTTTTGTATACAGCATTTCGATCTCGTTTGCTGCCCCTTCGGCTTCGCTTTCAAGATCGTCCGAAACTTCGACGGGCTGGCCGCGCCGCCATTCCTCCAGATAGGAGTCGGTTTCATGCGCTCCGGTCCGCATCGCGCACATGTCGATCGCCTCGGTGAAGCGCAACGACAGCTCCCGCTTGGCCGCTGTGCGTCCCTTCTTCACGATCACCTGGGCGGGGATGTCCCGCCAGTATACGATGATGCGATCGGCCATGTCACAAGTCTCCTTGACTGAGACATTGCTTGCGAATCGTCCGGTGCGCTGGCTGGCCGACGACGTCGGATATGATCAAAAGCGACGTCGCATCCGACGGGTCATATTTGTGCGGTTGCCAAGAGGCTGCCGGTCAGATCGCCATAGCCGGTGAAGCGCCGTTCATAGGCCAGATCGAGGAACGTCGCGGCCTCTCGGGCTGCCTGATCGAGGGTGTCGTCATCGCTCTGCGCCAGATAGACGAGCTTTTCATAGTGCTGAAAATAGAGCCCGCGCAGTTCCGGGTGGCGGTCGAGGCCGAGCGGCTTGACGACGAAGGCGTGAAACTGTCGGGCGAGGAAGTCGGTCAGGAAGAACGCCCGCATATCCTCCTCGGCATTGGCGGCGAAGCGGTCGGTGCCGGCGAAGAAGGCATAGCAGTGCGGGCCGGGCAGACGATCGACCTGTTCGTGCTCCAGCAGGCGATCGAGCGCGCCGCCGGTGCCGCAATCGCCATAGGCGACGAATATTTTCGAGAAGCCTTCCCGCCGCGCGGTCGCGATCGCATTGTCGACGCCCGGAACGATCCGCTCGGGATGATTGTGCCAGATGGCCGGCAGGCAGGTCACGGCAAGATGCAAAAGACCGTTGGCCTCGATGACGGAGCGGATCTCGCGCGCGAGCGCGCCGCACGCGATGATTTGAACCTTTTCGGTTTTCATGCGTTTCCGCGTCATTGCTTAACCACGGCGCTCCGCAAATACCGGGCGCTCCAGACTAGGGACAGTACGATGACCAAGATTATCGGCCGCACCGCCATCCTTTGTGTAGCACTCTTCTCACTGGCCGCATGCGGCAATACGATCCGTGGCGTGGGCGCCGACATGGCCAACACCGTCGATGCGACGCAGTCGGCCGGCCAGGACGTCGATGCAGCCGCTTCCTACTAGGCTTCCTGCCGCGCAGAGCTAACGCACGCGTTGATGTTCAGCAGCGAGTGCATTGAGGCCGGGTGACCCCCGGCCTTTTTTCGTGCTCAGGCCGTCTGGGCCTGATTGTGCCGGCGCTTCATATAGGCTTTTGCCGTTTCCACCGCGACGGCCGCGTCACGGCAATAGGCATCGGCGCCGACCGCTTTTCCGAACTCCTCGTTCAGCGGCGCACCGCCCACGAGCACGACGAAATCATCGCGGATGCCCTTTTCCTTCATAGTGTCGATGACGACCTTCATGTAGGGCATCGTGGTCGTCAAAAGCGCTGACATGCCGACGATATCTGGCTGGTGCTCGTCGATGGCCGCCAGGTAGTTCTCCACCGGATTGTTGATGCCGAGATCGACGACGTCGAAGCCGGCGCCCTCCATCATCATGCCGACGAGGTTCTTGCCGATGTCGTGGATGTCGCCCTTGACCGTACCGATCACCATCTTGCCAAGCTTGGGAGCGCCGGTTTCGGCCAGAAGGGGGCGCAGGATGAACATCCCCGCCTTCATGGCATTGGCCGACAGTAGAACCTCCGGCACGAACAGGATGCCGTCGCGAAAATCCTCGCCGACGATGCGCATGCCTTCGACCAACGCCTCCGTCAGCACCTCATAAGGCGCCCAGCCGCGGTCGAGCAGGATGTGCGTGGCTTCCTCGATCTCCTCCTTCAGGCCATCATAGAGATCGTCGTGCATCTGCTGAACGAGTTCGTCGTCGGAAAGGTCGGCGAGAATGATTTCGTCGTCGGACATCTGCTGTCGAAGCCTTCATCTCGGGCTGAACGCGGGCGGAATCATCGCGCCGCGCGCAGGGATCAGTTTGTGCTCTATATCGCCGGAAAACAGGCGAATCGGGTTCCTCAAAAACGACGCGCGGAGCGCTGAATTACGACGTGGAATGCGGTTTGAAATGTCTTGGTAGCGCCAGCGGTTGGCGCTGTCGGCATAAGCACGGTACGAGGGAGCGGATAGCATCGCCTCAAACCTGCCACGGAGCGGGCAATGCGGCATTGGCGGAACAAAGGTCTCGTCACTCATGGATCATTCAAGCGACGCGCCTCTCGGCGATCTCAACGCGGGCGAAACGACAGCGGCGGCGGGTGGCCGGCGCGGGCGAGGCGAGGGGCGGGGCGCTGCGGCGCGGCGCGCCGCGCGCAGCGGTGGCGGCCCCGGTGTCGCCAATCCGTTCATCCGGCGACGCATCCGGGAATACGAAGTCCTCGACGAGGAGGGGCTGTCGCTGATCGAGGCGAATGCCGACACGGTGCTGGAAGAGATCGGCATCGAGTTCAGGGACGACGCCGAAGCGCTCAGCCTCTGGAAGGATGCAGGCTGCGACGTACGTGGCGAACGGGTGCATTTTCCCAAGGGGCTTTGCCGCGAACTCCTGAAGACGGCTCCGGCGACGTTTGTCCAGCACGCGCGCAATGCGGAGCGCTCCGTCGAGATCGGCGGCAAGGCGACCGTCTTCGCGCCCGTCTACGGTCCGCCCTTCGTGCGCGATCTGGAAGGCCAGCGCCGCTATGCAACGATCGAGGATTTTCGCAATTTCGTGAAGCTCGCCTATATGGCGCCGTCGCTGCACCACTCGGGCGGCACGGTTTGCGAGCCGGTCGACATCCCGGTCAACAAGCGGCACCTGGACATGGTCTACAGCCATATCCGCTATTCGGACAAACCGTTCATGGGATCGGTGACCGCGCCGGAGCGGGCGCAGGACACGGTCGACATGTGCAAGATCCTGTTCGGCGCTGAATTCGTCGACCAGAACTGCGTCGTCATCAACCTCATCAACGCCAACTCGCCGATGGTTTTCGACGAGACGATGCTGGGCGCGGCCAAGGTTTATGCCCGCAACAATCAGGCGACGGTGATTTCGCCCTTCATCCTTGCCGGGGCGATGAGTCCTGTGACAGTCGCCGGAACGCTGACGCAGATTCTCGCCGAAGTGCTGGCCGGCGCCGCCTTCACGCAGTTGATACGACCGGGAGCGCCGGTGCTGTTCGGTACGTTCGCCGCGTCGATCTCGATGCAATCGGGAGCGCCGACCTTCGGAACGCCCGAGCCCTCGCTCGTTTCTTACGGCGCGGCGCAACTGGCCAGGCGTCTCGGCCTGCCGTTCCGCACTGGCGGGTCACTCTGCGCCTCGAAGGTGCCCGACGCCCAAGCGGCGCATGAAAGCGCGAACACGCTCAACACGACGCTGCTTGCCGGTACGAACTTCGTGCTGCACTCGGCCGGCTGGCTGGAGGGCGGACTGGTCTCGTCCTATGAGAAATTCATGATCGACGTCGATCAGCTGGGCATGATGCAGAGGATGGCCGAAGGCGTCGATCTTTCAGAGACCGGCCAGGCGATGGACGCCATCCGGGAGGTCGGGCCGGGAAGCCACTATCTCGGCTGCCAGCATACGCAGGCGCATTTCCAGACGGCGTTCTATCGTTCGAGCCTTGCCGACAACAATTCCTACGAGCAATGGGCGGCCGAGGGAGAGAAGCGGATCGAAGCGCGGGCGAACGCGCTCTGCCGATCGTGGCTGGAGCGATACGAGGCTCCGGCAATCGATCCGGGGACCGACGAAGCACTGCAGGACTTCGTGCGTCAGCGCAAGGACTCAATGCCCGACGCTTTCACCTGAGAGAGTCCCGCCGCCAGGGAGCAAGGCGCAGCGGAAAAGGTCAGCCGGATCATTCACAGGGCCGTATGGCGCGGCCTTTCGGAATGATCAGGCGCGACGCCGGCCGCGTCGCTCGCGCTGCGGCGCGGTCTTGTCGTCACCGGCCGGCTTGTTGCGCAAGGGGCCGATGCGATCGACAATCGTCTCGATCGTCGGCCGTTCGCCCTTTTCGTGTGTGTCTATGGCCTGGCGCATGGCCTTCAAGTGCTCGCACGCCGTTCCGCAACACCCGCCGATGATCGTCGCACCGGCATCGATGGCGAGCCGGGCGTAATCGGCCATGAGGGGCGGCGTTCCGGAATAGTGAATCTGCGCGCCGCGAAATTCGGGAATGCCGCAATTGCCCTTGACCACGATCGCGGCACCTTCGCGCGCATCGCTCATGTCGAGCAGCGAGGACAGGATGTCCGCGGCGCCGACACCGCAATTGGCCCCCACGGCGACCGGGCCCGGCGCAACATCGCTCGAAAGTTCATGGATATCGCGCGGGTGCACGCCCATCATCGTGCGGCCGGCCGTATCGAAGGAGGCGGTGTAGACATAGGGCAGGCCGATGGCAACCGCGGCCGTGCATGCTGCCTTGATCTCGTCGGGCGAGGACATGGTCTCGATCCACGCAACATCGATCCCGCCGGCCTTGAGGCCTTCCATCTGCTCTCTGAATGCGTCCACCGTCTCATCAAAAGTGAGCGCTCCAAGCGGTTCGAGCAATTCACCGGTCGGGCCAACCGAGCCTGCAACGATGACCGTTCGCTCTGCCGCGTCGGCGACCTGCCTTGCGATCTCCGCCGCGCGGTGATTGATCTCGAAGACCCGGTCGTCAGCGCCATGCAGCTTGAGGCGATGCCGCGTCCCGCCGAAAGAGTTGGTCAGAATGATATCGCAGCCCGCCGCGACGAACTGGCGGTGAAGATCGCTGATGCGATCCGGCGCCGTTTCATTCCACAATTCCGGAGCCTCGCCGGCTTCCAGGCCCATGGCGAAGAGACTTGTGCCCATTGCGCCATCGGCAAGGAGGACACCTTTTTGTGCGATGAGTTGGCTGAGGGGATCGACGGACATGACGCGGGTTCCTGGCGCGAATGCAGACCAGGTAATGATATAAACATATCTTTATATCACTGCAAGATGCCCGTTACCGCGACTTGCCTGCAGAACGCTCCAGGTCCGCATTCACCTTGCCGAAGGCTTCCTCACTTACCCATTCGCGCCAGGTGTCCGGGTGGGTCCGCAGAAAATGGATCGCCGCTTCCTCCCCGGAAGCCTTGCCGTCCGTCATCCAGGCCAGCAGGCCATTCAGCACATCGTTGCCCAGCGAACGCTTCTTGAGATAGCCGAGCGCCCCGTTCGCCCGACGCGCGAAGCCGTCCGTCACGACGGTATAGACCTCCGATCGCGGCCATGCGGTTATCCGCGGCGCGGCGCAATCAGGATCGATGATGCAGCCATGCCAGAGTTCCTCGTCATAGGGTGCATCGAAATTGAGTTTCACCATGTCATAGCGCCCGAGCGCGGCCGTTGGCGCCCAATAGTAGCCGAGCCATCCCTTGCGATCGGCGTAGGCCTCGGCCAGCGACTCCTCGAGTGCTTCGCCAGTAGCGGACGGAAGAAGGTCAAATCCTTTCTCCCATCCCCGATAGGCTTCGAAGAGATTGGTGGTGGAGATCTGGCAGCTCCAGCCTTCCGGGCAGTTGTGCAACGCTCCACGCCGGGGATCGCCAGGCGCCGGGAAAAGTTCCGGCGCGGCCAACGCATCGGCGACCGTCTCGATTTCGGGATGAGCCTCGGCGATGTATTGCGGAATCCACCAGCCTTCCACACCTCCATCGGCGAAGGCCGGCGCCATATAATGCAACTCCCGTGTCGCAACCGCCTGGTCAAGCGTCTCGCGTGCCGAGTTGATCCAGGTTTCCGGCGATACGTCCGGCTTGCCTTCATCGATCATGGAATTGAGCGTCGACATGGTGTCGCCGGGGATCAGTTCGACGTCGCAGCCGTAACCGTGTTCGAGGATGATCGCGTCTATATGGGAGAAGATGGAGGCTGACGCCCAGTTGAGTTCGGCGATCGACACGTCTCCGCAGGAAAGCGGTCGGTCGCCGGCTTCTCGGGCCGGGTGTTCCTGGGCGAACGCTGAAGGGGCAAGGGTGAAAAGCGCTGCCCAGACAAGGTTTTGTGATATGGACGTCATGTCGGTTCTACCCATTCGACTGTCTTACGCCGCAAGAACGACAAAGGCAAAGGCGGCAGGCTCGTTCCCCACCGCACAAACCCGATGCGCCGCATCGCCGCATCGCGCGGTTTGCAAGGCCGTATAATGGTACGGCTCTGCGCCTTTTTGACGACAAGGGTGTTGCACCAGAATTATTGAGCACGCAGGAAGAGGCCACGAAAGAGTGTGGCAGGCGAGGCAGAATGAAAGCGGGCGAGGGACGACGGAAAAACGCGCCGAAGGGCAGAGCGCTGGACGATGCCGCGCTGATGGATGTCGAGGCGCTGCTGGGGCAGCGGACGATCCGGCGCGACCATCTGATCGAATATCTGCATCTTGTTCAGGACGCTTTCGGTTGCCTGTCTGCCGACCACCTCAGGGCGCTTGCCGAGATCATGCGGCTTTCGCAGGCGGAGGTCTACGAAGTCGCATCATTCTACGATCATTTCGATGTCGTGCGCGAGGGCGAGCCGCGACCCGCGCCGCTGACGATCCGGGTCTGCGACAGCCTTTCGTGCATGATGGCGGGCGCGGAAACGCTGATCAGCGAACTTCAGACTGCCGTCGATCCTCAGTTCGTCCGCGTCGTTCGCGCGCCCTGCATGGGCCGATGCGCAACGGCGCCGGCTGCGCGGCTTGGCGATCGCGAAGTGGATCATGCCAGCGCCGAAGGGCTGAAGCGGATGGCGGATGACGGCGCATTCGATCCGGTCATTCCGGATTACGTGCAACTGGCCGCCTATCGTGCGCAGGGCGGCTATGATCTCCTTCAAGCGGTCCGGTCCGGCGAGCGCAGTGCCGACAACCTGATTTCGAGCCTGTCCGACGCCGGGCTGCGCGGCCTTGGCGGGGCAGGATTTCCAGCCGCCAAGAAGTGGCAGATCGTCAAGGGGTTTGCCGGCCCGCGGCTGATGTCGATCAACGGCGACGAAGGCGAACCGGGCACATTCAAGGATCGCTACTATCTGGAACGTGATCCGCACCGCATGCTGGAGGGTGCGCTGATTGCCGCGCAGGTCGTCGAGGCGGAGCGCATCTACCTCTACATGCGCGACGAGTACCCGGCCGTTCTGGAAATCCTGCGCCGCGAGATCGCTGCGCTCGAGGAAGCCGAACTCGCCGCGCCGGGCTTCATCGAACTCAGGCGTGGTGCCGGCGCCTATATCTGCGGCGAAGAGAGCGCGATGCTGGAGTCGATCGAGGGCAAGCGCGGTCTGCCACGCCATCGTCCTCCTTATATCGCCGAGAAAGGGCTCTTCGGCCGACCGACGCTCAACCACAATATCGAAACGCTGTGGTGGGTGCGCGACATCGCCGAAAACGGCGCCGACTGGTTCGCGGCGATGGGGCGCAAGGACCATCCGGGCATCCGCTCCTGGTCCGTGTCGGGTCGTGTGAAGGAGCCGGGCGTCAAATTGGCGCCGGCCGGGGTGACGGTGCGCGAACTGATCGACGATTATTGCGGCGGAATGGCCGATGGCCATGCCTTCAAGGCGTATCTGCCGGGCGGGGCCTCCGGCGGTATCCTGCCGGCCGCGATGGACGACGTTCCGCTCGATTTCGGCGGCAGGCTCGCTGAACTCGGTGGCTTCGTCGGGAGCCACGCGGTCGTCATCCTTTCCGACAAGGACAGCGTCAAGGACGCTACGCTCAATCTCCTGCGGTTCTTCAAGCATGAGAGTTGCGGCCAGTGCACGCCCTGCCGATCCGGCACGGAAAAGATGGTGCAACTCCTGGAGCGGCCGGGGGGCTTTGACGAAGAGGCGATGCGTGATCTGGAAGCGGTGATGCGGGACGCTTCCATCTGCGGGCTTGGGCAGGCCGCGCCGAACCCCGTGAACCACCTTTTGACCCATTTCAGAGACGACCTCGAATGAGCGCGGACTCCTTTTCGATTCTCTTCACCGCCTGGGTCATGCTGGTGGTCGCAATGGCAGCGCCAGGGCCCAACCTCGTGGCGGCGGCCTCGACCGCGCTCGGCAGCGGTCGCCGCGCCGGCTTTGCCGTGGTCTGCGGCATCGCGTCAGGGTCGTTTCTGTGGGCGCTGGCCTCCAGCTTCGGCCTCTCGGTGGTCTTCACACTGCATCCGCCGCTGTTCCTGATCCTCAAGGTCGGCGGCGGGCTCTACCTTTGTTATCTGGGACTGCGGGCCTTGTTGGCCGCGTGGAGGAATGTTCCGGGAGCGATCCGCGCCGACGCCGGCGCGCTCTCCATCCGGGCGGGGTACCGGCGCGGGTTGACGATCTGTCTGCTCAATCCGAAATCCGCGCTGTTCTGGGCATCGATATCCGCCTTCGTGCTATCCTCAGAAGCGCCGTCCATCGTCATCTTCGAGTTTTGCCTGGTGGCGGGCCTGTCGTCTTGTGCGATCTACGGCACGTATGTTCTGCTCTTCTCCTCAGAACTGGCTCAACGGATCTACCGGCGTGCGATGCGCTGGTTCGAGGCAGCGTTCGGTCTTTTCTTTGTTCTCGTCGGCGGGCAACTCCTCGTCAGTCGATGAGTGCGCGAATCAAGGGAAACATGATGACCATCAAGGCAGTCGGAACCGTTCAGATCGACAATGAGCGCACGCGGGTGACCGAGTGGCGGTTCGCGCCCGGCGCCGAAACCGGCGAACACGTCCATGAACACGACTATGTCGTGGTGCCGGGGCTGAACGGCCAATTGCGGATCGTCGACCCGAAGGGGTCGGAAAGTATTGTCGATCTTTCCGCAGGCGGCTCCTATTTTCGGGAGAAGGGCGTGCATCACAACGTGATCAACGCCAATGACTACGACTTCTCTTTCGTGGAAATCGAGTTCAAATGACCAAGACGATCAGCTTCACAATCGACGGCAGGACGGTCGAGGCGAGCGCGGGCGAGACGATCTGGGAGGTCGCCAAACGCGCTGGAACGCGCATTCCGCATCTGTGCCACCTCGACAAGCCCGGCTACAGGCCGGACGGCAATTGCCGCGCCTGCATGGTCGAAATCGAGGGTGAGCGCACCCTTGCAGCCTCCTGCATCCGCAAGCCCGCCGCCGACATGGTGGTGAAGACGACGACGGAGCGCGCGGACAAGGCCCGGCGCATGGTGTTCGAGATGCTTGCGTCCGACATGCCGGCCCGCGAGGCTTCGCCCGACGAGCAGTCGGCGTTCTGGGACTGGGCCGGTTCGATGGGCATTTCGGGGTCGGCGCGCTACCGCTCGAAATTCGAGCATGAAACGCCGCCGCTCGGCCACGACGTCACCAATCCAGCCATCGCCGTCAATCTCGATGCCTGCATCGCCTGCAATGCCTGCGTGCGCGCTTGCCGGGAGGTCCAGGTGAACGACGTTCTGGGGATGGGCGAACGCGGCAGCCATACCGTGCCGGTTTTCGACATCCACGACCCGATGGGGCACTCGACCTGCGTGACCTGCGGGGAGTGCGTGCAGGCCTGCCCGACCGGCGCGCTCTACGAAAAGACGCTGATGGATAACGGCAATCGCACACGCAGCGTCAAGGATTTCGACAAGGTCGTCGATTCGGTCTGTCCGTTCTGCGGCGTCGGCTGCCAGACAACGGTTGCGGTCAAGGACGACACGATCGTCCAGGTCGACGGTCGTGACGGGCCGGCCAACGAGAACCGCCTGTGCGTCAAGGGCCGTTTCGGCTTCGACTATGTCCGATCGCCGGACCGTTTGAGAACGCCGCTGGTGCGCCGGGACGACGCGCCGAAGCGTGGCGACATCAATCTGAAGGGTGCCGATCCTCTCTCTGTATTCCGCGAAGCCACATGGGACGAGGCGCTGGAACGCGCCGCCTCGGGTCTGAACCGGATACGGGACGAGAAAGGCGGACAGGCGATTGCCGGATTCGGCTCGGCCAAGGGTTCGAACGAGGAGGCCTATCTTTTCCAGAAGTTCATCCGGCAGGGTTTCGGCACGAACAACGTCGACCACTGCACGCGGCTTTGCCACGCATCCTCGGTCGCCGCCCTCATGGAGGGGGTTGGCTCCGGCGCGGTTTCGGCCCCGTTCATGGATGCGCTGAAGGCCGACTGCATCATCGTCATCGGGGCGCGGCCGACCACGAATCACCCGGTTGCTGCAACGTATTTCAAGCAGGCAGCCAAGCAGGGGCGCAAACTTGTCGTCATCGATCCGCGACGCCAGGATCTGATGCGGCATGCCAGCCACTCGCTGGTTTTCAAGCCAGGCACCGACGTGGCGTTGCTGAACGCGATGCTCAATGTGATCATCGCCGAAAGGCTTTACGACGAGCAGTACATCCAGGCCAACGTCTCAGGGTTCGACGCGCTGCGCGAGAAGGTAAAGGACTTCACGCCGGAAGCGATGGAGGAGGTCTGCGGCATCGCGGCCGACGTCATCCGGGACGTCGCGCGGACGTATGCCAAATCCGAGCGCTCGATCATCTTCTGGGGCATGGGAATTTCGCAGCACACCCATGGCACCGACAACTCCCGCTGCCTGATCGCGCTTGCACTCATTACCGGCCACATCGGGCGACCGGGCACGGGACTGCACCCGCTGAGGGGACAGAACAACGTTCAGGGCGCTTCGGACGCGGGTCTCATCCCGATGGTCTATCCCGATTACCGGTCGGTCGAGGACCCCGATATCCGCGCCGAATTCGAAGACCTCTGGGGCCGACCGCTGGATGCCAAGCGCGGACTGACCGTCGTCGAGATCATGGATGCCGTCCATGATGGCGCGATCACCGGCATGTATGTCATGGGCGAAAATCCGGCGATGTCGGACCCCGACCAGACCCATGCGCGCGCAGCGCTCGCCAAGCTCGACCATCTGGTGGTTCAGGATATCTTCCTGACCGAGACGGCCTGGCATGCGGACGTCGTGCTGCCTGCATCGGCGCATGCCGAGAAACTGGGCACTTTCACCAATACCAACCGCCAGGTGCAGATCGGCCGGCCGGCCATCTCGCTGCCAGGCGAGGCCCGACAGGACTGGGAGATCATCCAGAGCCTTGCCAATCGCTGCGGCATGTCTTGGGCGTATGAGCACGTATCGCAGGTCTATACGGAAATGGCCTCGACGATGCCGTCGCTGAAGAACATTTCCTGGGCACGGGTGGAAGACGAGGAGTCTGTGACTTATCCGGCCGATGCGCCTGACAGGGCCGGCAATGAGATCATCTTCGCGAACGGCTTTCCGACGAAGGACCGACGCGGCAAGATCGTTCCCGCCGATCTGTTGGCCCCGGATGAGGTCCCCGACGAGGCCTATCCGCTGGTGCTGACGACGGGGCGCCTTCTGGAGCATTGGCACACTGGAGCGATGACGCGGCGCGCGGGCGTGCTCGACGCCATCGAGCCAGAGGGCATCGCATCCATGAATCCGCGCGAAATCGAACGGCGCGGCATGCGTCAGGGCATGATGGTGAAGGTGGAGACGCGGCGCGGCACCGTGGAGGCATTGCTGCGGGCCGACCGGGAGGTCGCCGACGGGATGATCTTCATGCCGTTCTGCTTCAACGAGAGCCCGGCCAACGTGCTGACCAATCCGCAACTCGATCCGTTCGGAAAAATTCCGGAGTTCAAGTTCTGTGCTGCGCGGATCGCGGTCGCCGAGCCTGTCGAGCAGGCCTGAACTTACGCATCGGACAACTTTTTGCGCAGGTTAAGAAAGAAAAGCGGGCGATTCATACTCGCTTAAGCTCTCACTAACCCTACGGTAACGATATCGGCTTAATTCTGTTGGTGCGGCGGGGGACAAACCGCCTCGCTCCGGAAAAAGGTCACGCGTCCCGGAGCCAGACAAGTTCACGCGATGTCCGCAGCGTTATTGCGGTGCAGCCAGCGTATTCCGGCAAACCGCGCGAGGTCTCCTCGCGCGGTTTTCGCGTATCGGCCCGATCAGACGTCCTGACCCGACATTGCCCGCACATAGCCGAACGGGCCGCAATTGATCTGATGACGGATGACGAAATCGTAGGGGTCGCGATTGGCGGCCGGTGCGACGGTGCTGGTGACTGCGCGGTTCTTGCGACGGAAAAATGCAAACATGTCTTTTGGCCTTTCGACCGACAGGGGTGGAACATCAGACGCATATTTCAGCGTTTGCACGCGATATAGGCACGCTTGGTGCGCTGCGGTATATCGCTGACGCCGCGCCGTGTCGCATTTGAGACTGGTTCTGAAAAATCATGCGCGGCGCGGTGACGCAGCCCTGGTCTTCGGCTAATCGATTGGCCATGACACGCGCCATCATGCTGCAGGGGACAGGGTCTGACGTCGGGAAAACGGTGCTGGTCGCCGGGCTCTGCCGGCTCGCGGCCAATCGCGGCCTGACCGTTCGGCCGTTCAAGCCGCAGAACATGTCGAACAACGCCGCCGTAGCCGATGACGGCGGGGAAATCGGCCGGGCGCAGTGGCTGCAGTCGATGGCCTGCAGAACGCCGTCATCCGTTCACATGAACCCGGTCCTTCTGAAGCCGGAAAGCGACACGGGCAGCCAGATCGTCGTTCAGGGCAAGGTGTTCGGCCGGGCGGCAGGGCGTGACTATCAGAAGCTGAAACCGGAGCTTCTGGACCGGGTCGCCGAAAGCTTCTCATTCATCGAGGACGGCGCCGATCTCGTTCTCGTCGAGGGGGCGGGATCGCCGGCGGAAATCAATCTGCGGGCGGGCGACATCGCCAATATGGGGTTTGCAGAGCGTGTCGGCGTGCCGGTCGTTCTCGTCGGCGATATCGACCGTGGCGGCGTCATCGCATCGCTCGTCGGCACACATGCCGTCCTGCCGGAGGCGGACCGGAAAAGAATCTGCGGGTTCTTGATCAACAAGTTCCGTGGTGACATCTCGCTTTTTGATACCGGGCTGAGGGCGATCACGGATTTTACCGGATGGCCGTCCTTCGGGGTCGTCCCGTGGCTGGCCGAGGCCGGCCGGCTGCCACCGGAGGATTCGGTGGTTCTGGAACGCATGGTTCGTCGCGCCGGTGGCGCACTGAAGGTGGCCGTCCCCGTTCTTTCACGCATTGCGAATTTTGACGACCTCGATCCGCTCGCAGCCGAGCCGGATGTGGAACTGGTCTATGTGCGTCGAGGCGAATCGATCCCGCAGGACGCCGGGCTGGTCGTGCTTCCGGGCTCAAAATCGACGATCGGCGACCTTGCGGCATTTCGCAGCGAAGGATGGGACGTTCAGCTGAGCCGGCACGTTCGGGCAGGGCGCCATGTCCTCGGCCTTTGCGGCGGATATCAGATGCTCGGCAGGCTTGTGGCCGACCCCTGCGGTGTCGATGGCGCGCGCTCCGAGGTCAAAGGGCTGGGTCTGCTCGATATCGAAACCACGATGGCTGCCGAGAAGACCGTTCGTCAGGTAAATGGGCAGGCGGTCGCGTTCGGCGTGGCCGTGGAGGGCTATGAAATTCACATGGGGCGTACCGGCGGCGCCGACTGCGCGCGACCCCTCACGATGCTGGCCGGGACGGCCGATGGGGCGATGTCCGCCGACGGCAAGGTCTGTGGCACGTACCTTCACGGCTTGTTTGCCAACGATGCCTTTCGCCGCGCCTATCTCGCATCGTTCGGCATCACCGCAAGCGGTTCGGACTACCGGAAAGGTGTGGAGGACGCGCTCGACGCCATTGCGGCCACGCTCGAGGCGACGATCGATTTCGATGCGATGTTGCGGCATGCCACGCGGCGCTGAGGCCGGCGCGATTGACACACATCGAGCGCCGTGCCTATCAATGTGCATTCGAACGGTTCTTCGATCGTCATCGGCGATCGGGGATGAAAAGGGAATGCGAGGGGTGGACCCAATCCGGGCACCTTGATCGCAGCCGACCCCGCGACTGTAGAGCGGCAAGGCTGTCCCATCCGTCTTTTGAACGCTTCGGGTCGACAAGCATCGCGTGGTGCGTTGCGGGCCCGGCGCAGGAAAAGGGCGGAAAAGCCACTGAAGTGGCGATGCGCACAACCGGGCTGGACGCCTCTTTTCTACGAATCGTCCGCCAGCGCACCGCGAAAACACTTCGGGAAGGCGAGGGTCAGCCGCTGCGCCGGACAACGATGTCCGGCGCGAGAGCCGTGAGCCAGGAGACCTGCCTTTCGAACATTCGCCAGAGGGACGGGGTGTTCCGCTCGTGGCCAGCAGTCTCGGTCCGGGGATACCGGAATATGGGGGAGACTGCCGGTCGGATGGACGCCCTGTCGCATGGCCGCTCAGGCGGCCTGGACACGGGAGTTGTCTTCATCATGCAGACTGTAAAGCGGGCGGCCGTCGCTGCCGCGACGACACTTTTCGCCACTCAAGCATTTGCCCACCATCCGATGGGCGGCGCGACGCCATCCACCTTCGGTCAGGGACTGTTGTCGGGCGTCGGGCATCCGATCATCGGGCTCGACCATCTCGCCTTCATCATCGCGGTCGGGATTGCCGCGAGCTTGACGCGTCATCGCTTCACCATGCCGCTCTTCTTCATTGCAGCCACCATCCTCGGCACGCTCGTTCACCTGATGTCGATCGGCTTGCCGCTGGTCGAATTCATGGTTTCGCTCTCGGTCGCAACGCTGGGCGTCATGCTGCTTTCAGGGCGCAACTGGCCGGCTGGTGCCTATGCCGGCGTCTTCGCCATTGCCGGGCTATTTCATGGCCATGCCTATGGTGAGGCTGTCTTTGGTGCCGAAACAACTCCGGTGGTTGCCTATCTGCTCGGTTTCGGGGCGACGCAGTATCTGATCGCTATCGGTGCCGGGCTTGTCGCCACCGCACTTCTGGCATCCGGGCGCACGGGGGAGAATGTCGCCTTGCGAATCTCCGGCGGTGTCGTCGCGGGGGCGGGTGTGTTGCTCGTCGGCGAGCATGTGCTTGCCATGGTCGGTCTGGCCTGACCGGTGAGCCAAGCCCCACCGATAAGGACCGTCTTCGTCCTCGGCGGCGCCCGTTCGGGCAAGACGGCCTTTTCGGAGGCGCTGGCCGGTGAGAGCGGCCTCGACCGCCATTATGTGGCGACGGGGCGTGCCTGGGACGACGAAATGCGCGCGCGTATCGACCGGCACAGGGCAATGCGCGGTCGCACATGGATGACGCACGAAACGCCGCTGGGGCTCACGCAGACATTGCGCAGCGAACTGTCACCCGCGCGCGTCGTACTGGTCGACTGCCTGACGCTCTGGGTGACGAACCTGATGATGGAAGAGCAGGGCGATGCCGCCATCGACGCCGCATTCGACGACCTGGTCGCCGTTATCCAAGATCCGGCCGGTCCGCTGATCCTCGTGTCCAACGAGGTTGGTCTCGGCATCGTGCCGGAAAATTCCATGGCCCGCGCGTTCCGCGATCATGCGGGCCGCCTCCATCAAAAGATCGCGGCCGCGGCGGATGAGGTCTATTTCATTGCCGCCGGCCTGCCCCTGAAAATGAAGGGATGACCCCATGCAAACGAAGATCCCGGCGACGGTGATCACCGGCTTTCTCGGTGCCGGCAAGACAACGATGATCCGCAATCTCCTGACCCGCGCGGATGGAAGGCGGATCGCGCTGATCATCAACGAATTCGGCGACCTCGGGGTCGATGGCGAGGTCCTGAAGGGGTGCGGCGCCGAGGCGTGTTCGGAAGAGGATATCGTCGAACTGACCAATGGCTGCATCTGCTGCACCGTCGCGGACGATTTCATACCGACGATGGAGACGCTTCTGGCGCGCGAGAACCGCCCCGATCACATCGTGATCGAGACTTCGGGACTTGCCTTGCCGCAGCCGCTTGTCGCGGCGTTCAACTGGCCCGGCATCAAGGAGCGCGTGACCGTTGACGGCGTCGTCACCGTGGTCGATAGCCCGGCCGTCGCCGCCGGTCGGTTCGCCGATGACGAGGGCCGCATCGATGCGATGCGCACCGCCGACGAGACGCTCGACCACGAAAGCCCGCTGGAGGAATTGTTCGAGGACCAACTGACGTCGGCGGACCTGATCATCCTGAACAAGGCCGACCTCATCGACAGCGCCGGCATGGATGCTGTGCGTGCGTTCGTTGCCGGTCGGTCAAACCGCAAACCCCAGATGATCGAGGCATCCGGCGGCAAGGTGCCCGCTTCCGTGCTGCTGGGGCTGGGCGTGGGTACGGAAAACGACATCGCCAACCGGCCTTCGCAGCATGAGCGAGACCATGCAGACGGCAGCGACCACGATCATGACGAGTTCGAAAGCTTCGTCGTCGATCTGGGATCCGTCAGCGCGCCGGAAAGCTTTACCGACGGGCTGAAGCGCGTGATCGACGCGCACGACATCCTGCGCCTGAAAGGCTTCGTCGACGTACCCGGAAAAGCCATGCGGCTGGTCGTCCAGGCAGTCGGCAGCCGCATCGATACCTATTTCGATCGTCCCTGGAGACCGGGAGAGCCGCGTGCGACACGGCTTGTCGTGATCGGCCTGCACGATCAGCTGGATCCTGCCGCGATCCGCGACGGGATCGCGGCGGCGGCGGCCTGAAGCCATGCATCTCCTGCTCGCGCAGAAGGGTTCGATCGCCGATGGCGAGGAGGCGATCGATCTTGGCCAGTCGCCGGGCGATATCGTTTTCCTGTCTGCGGCCGATACGGAGCTCGCTGCCGTCGCGGCGGCAACGGCCGATGGTGCGGCCGGCGCCAGGTCCGTTCGCGTCGCCAGCCTGATGGCGCTGAAGCACCCGATGTCCGTCGACACCTATATCGAGCGCACGGCGCGCCACGCTCGCATGATCGTGGTGCGGGCGTTGGGGGGCGCCGGATATTTCGGCTATTGCCTCGATGCGCTTCTGGCCGTGGCGGCCCGCCATGGCATCGGCTTCATCGCTCTGCCGGGCGATGACAAGCCGGATGAGGGACTGTCCCGCTATTCGACGATCGAAGCGAGCGACCGCGACGCGCTCTGGGCCTTTCTCAATGAGGGTGGAGCGGAGAACACGCGCGGCTTTCTCAGCCATCTCGCGGCGATGGCGGGAGACGGTGAGCGACCTCCAGGTGCCGTACCCTTGATGAAGGCGGGCCGGTGGGATGGCCCCCGCTCGAAGGACGGCGGCCACTTCCACGCAACGGCCGCCATCGTCTTCTATCGCGCGCTCGTCCAAAGCGGCCAGACGGGGCCGATCGCCGAACTCGTTGCGGCGCTCGAGCGCCAAGCGGTCCGGGTCGTCCCCATCTACGTCTCAAGCTTGAGGGACCCGGTTTCGATCGGCGTGGTGGAGCGGGTGTTCGCCGAGACGCCGCCGGACGTGGTGCTGAACGCGACCGGGTTCGCCGTATCGGCGCCAGGCCGCGAGAGTGGAGGCACGGTGCTGGAATCCACCGGTGCCCCGGTGCTTCAAGTGGTGCTCTCCTCGTCTGACCGCGCAGCCTGGGAGGCATCGCCGCAAGGGCTTTCGTCGCGTGACCTGGCCATGAACGTCGCCTTGCCGGAAGTGGATGGCCGCGTCATGACCCGCGCCGTTTCGTTCAAGTCGGCCGACCGCTTCGACCAGCGGGTCGAAGCTCCGATCGTCGCGCATGAGCCAGTGGCCGATCGTGTTCGGTTCGTGGCGCAGCTGGCGGCAAACTGGGCGCGGCTCAAGCGGACGCCGGCGGCAGAGCGACGCGTTGCCATCATCCTTGCCAATTACCCCAACCGCGATGGGCGGCTCGGCAACGGCGTCGGACTCGATACTCCCGCCGGCACCGTGGAAGTTTTGCGGGCCATGGAACGCGCGGGTTATCAGGTCGGCGACCTGCCGGTGAGCGGGGATGATCTGATCGATCGCCTGATGGCTGGGCCGACCAATGCGGCGGTCGATGCGCGCATCGTTCGCGAGACGCTTTCGCTCAAGCAATACAACGCGTTCCTCCAATCGCTTCCGATATCGATTCAGGAGAGCATTGAAAGTCGATGGGGTGCGCCGGAAGACGATCCGTTCTTTCTGGGCGAGGCATTCGCGCTCCCGCTCATGCGGTTCGGCAATACGGTGCTCGGCATTCAGCCAGCCCGTGGCTACAACATCGATCCGAAGGAAACCTACCACTCGCCCGACCTCGTGCCGCCGCACGGCTATCTGGCGTTCTATGCCTATCTGCGAGCGGTGCGCGACGTGCATGCGGTGGTCCATATGGGCAAGCACGGCAATCTGGAATGGTTGCCGGGAAAAGCGCTGGCGCTGGCGGAGCGCTGCTGGCCGGAGGCCGTCTTCGGGCCGACGCCGCATCTTTATCCGTTCATCGTCAACGATCCCGGCGAAGGAACGCAGGCCAAGCGCCGTAGCGCGGCCGTGATAATCGACCACCTGACGCCGCCCCTGACGCGGGCCGAAAGCTACGGCCCGCTCAAGGCGCTCGAAGCGCTGGTCGACGAATATTACGACGCGGCGGGCAACGACCCCCGCCGGCTGTCGCTGCTCAAGCGCCAGATTCTCGACCTCGTCCGGGACATCGGGCTGGACAAGGACGCAGGCATTGATGCGGAGGCGGGCGATGACCGGGCGCTGGAGGTGCTGGATGCCTATCTCTGCGATCTGAAGGAAATGCAGATTCGCGACGGGTTGCATGTCTTTGGCGTCTCTCCTGAAGGCCGGTTGCTGACCGACCTGACGGTCGCGCTGGCGCGGGTGCCGCGCGGCGAGGGCGAGGGTGGTGATGCGAGCCTGCAGCGCGCCATCGCCTCGGACCTTCGGCTGGGTATCGATCCGCTCGACTGCGACATGGCCGTCCCCTATGACGGCGCGCGACCTCGTGTTCTCGAAAGCGTGTCTGGCGATCCCTGGCGCACATATGGCGACACGGTAGAGCGGATCGAACTGCTGGCAGCGCGCCTCGTCGGAGATACGGGCGGCTGTGATGGGCAGTGGAAAGCCACGCTCGGCGTTCTTCAGGAAATCGAGACAAGATTGAAGCCGGCGATTGCCCGTTCTGGTCCGGCGGAGATCGCGGGGCTTCTGAGGGGCCTTGCCGGGCAGTTCGTCGCGCCGGGGCCATCCGGGGCGCCAAGCCGCGGGCTACCGGATGTCCTGCCGACCGGCCGCAATTTCTATTCCGTCGACAGCCGTGCAGTGCCCACGCCGGCGGCATGGGAACTCGGCCGCAAGTCGGCGGAGCTGCTCGTGACCCGCTACGCGCAGGATCATGGCGACTGGCCCACTTCGCTGGGACTGACCGCCTGGGGGACCTCCAACATGCGGACCGGAGGCGACGACATCGCCCAGGCAATGGCCTTGATCGGAGCAAAGCCCATCTGGGATCATGCCTCGCGCCGTGTCACGGGCTACGAGATCGTGCCGCTCGCCCTTCTCGGACGGCCGCGGGTCGACGTGACGCTGAGGATTTCGGGCTTCTTTCGCGACGCCTTCCCTGAGCAGATCGCGCTTTACGACAAGGCGGTGCGGGCGATCGGCGCGCTGGATGAGGAGGAGGCGGACAATCCCATCGGCGCGCGTATGCGCCGCGAAACCACAGTTCTCGTCGCGCAGGGCGCCGGCGAAGAGGAAGCGCGTCGCCGTGCGGGCTATCGCGTTTTCGGGTCCAAGCCGGGTGCCTACGGTGCGGGCTTGCAGGCACTGATCGACGAAAAAGGCTGGGAAAGGCGCGGTGACCTTGCCGAGGCCTACATGGTGTGGGGCGCCTATGCCTATGGCGCACAGATCGAAGGGGCGGCCGAGCGAGGCCTGTTCGAGGCGCGCCTGTCGAGCGTCGACGCGGTGGTCCAGAACCAGGACAACCGTGAGCACGATCTGCTCGACTCGGACGATTACTACCAGTTCGAAGGCGGCATGAGCGCGGCCGTCGAGACATTGAAGGGCGCGCGTCCGGCTATCTATCACAACGACCACTCGCGGCCGGAACGGCCAGTCGTCCGGTCGCTGGAAAACGAGATCGGCCGCGTGATGCGCGCGCGGGTCGTCAATCCCAAGTGGATCGAAGGCGTGATGCGCCATGGCTACAAGGGTGCCTTCGAGATCGCCGCAACGGTGGACTACATGTTCGCGTTCGCGGCTACGACAGGCGCCGTGCGCGATCATCATTTCGAACTGGCCTATCAGGCGTTCATCGCAGACGAGACGGTTCGCGCCTTCATCGGCGACAAGAACGCGCCGGCGTTGAAGGAACTCGCGCAACGGTTCATTGAGGCGATGGAGCGAGAGATGTGGACGCCGAAAAGCAATTCGGCCAAGTTCACCCTTTGCGAGATCGTCGGAGAGGGATGATGGAAATAAGAAGCGGACATTGCCTTTGCCGGGCAGTGCGTTTCGAAACGCGCGGCGCGCCGAAATGGGTGGCGTTCTGCCACTGCGAATCATGCCGCCGCGCCCTTTCCGCACCGGTGGCGGCGTTTGCATCGTTCCGCGACGAGAATGTCGCGTTTTCAGGCGAGGCACCGCGCACATACCGATCCTCGCCGGCCGTCGAGCGGGCGTTTTGCGGAAGGTGCGGATCGCCGATCTGGTACCGCAATGACGATCTGCCCGAGGAGGTCCATCTCCTGCTCGCCTCGTTTGAAGACGACCGGAACTGGCGGCCGGAAAAGCACGATTTCTACAGTGAACATCTGCCGTGGCTCGTCTGCGGCGACGGCCTGCCGGCAAAGGACTGAGACCATGGCGGAAAAGTCGGAAAAGACCCTCAACATGAGCGAGGACGCCCTGAACGCGCGTCATGCGGAGAAGATGCGCAAGAAGAAGGCGGCTCGCGACAAGATCATCGCGACCAAGACGATCGAGAAAGGTCTGACGATCGTCCATACCGGCAAGGGCAAGGGGAAGTCGACCGCAGCATTCGGCATGGTTTTCCGGGCGCTCGGCAATGGAATGAAGGTCGGTGTCGTTCAGTTCGTGAAGGGCAAATGGGGGACCGGCGAGCGCAATGTGCTCGACAGGTTCGCCGACCAGGTGACGCTGGCGACGATGGGCGAGGGCTTCACCTGGGAAACGCAGGACCGCTCGCGCGATATCGCCGCGGCAAGGGCCGCCTGGGAGAAGGCGAAAGCCATGATACTCGACGAGGAGCACCATATGGTGCTCTGCGACGAACTCAACATCGTGCTCAGATACGACTATCTGCCGATCGGGGAAATCCTGGACGTGCTGCAGGCAAAGCCGGCCATGAAGCATGTCATCATCACCGGTCGGAACGCCAAGGACGAACTCATCGAACTGGCCGATCTCGTGACGGAAATGGAAATGATCAAGCATCCGTTCAGGGCGGGTATCAAAGCCCAGATCGGCATCGAATATTGAAAGTGTCGCCGAGGGGCCGGAAGACCTTCGGCCCGAGCCGCTGCGACGGCGGCAGATCGTGCAGTCCTACAGATGCACCAGCACGTTCACGAGTTTTCCGAAGGGATCGCGCACGAAGAAGCGCCGGACGCCCCACGGCTCCCGCGCCGGTCCGTACTCGATCGGATGACCGGCAGCCTGAAGCTTGTCCAAGATCGCGTCCAGGTCGTCAACCTCGATCGAGAGGTCGGGCACAGGCGCTCCCGAGCCGCCCTCGCGCATCACGCTGAGCTGCAGGGTCATTCGATCGGCGTTTCCGAGGGTGATGATCCAGCCGAGATCCATCAGGACATCGAGACCGAAAACAGTCCCATAGAATTCGCGGCCGGCCGCAAGGTCATCGGCCGCGATATTGGCAACGATACGGCGGACCCCCAATCGTCAGCCCCCTATCGGCTTTTCCCCGACCTTCGGCCAGTAGGTGCCGAACGCCCACAGATTGCCGTCCGGGTCCCTGCAGGAAAAGTCGCGGCTGCCATAGTTGGTGTCGTACGGCTCGGCCTCGATCGTGACGCCGGACGCCTTGATCCTGGCAAAAAGGGCGTCGGCATCGTCGACGGCAATGTAGATTGCGTCTGTGCGTCTGCCGGCAGGGTCGCCCACGAGTTGGCCGTAACCGTCCTCGCGATGGCGGCCCAGCATGATGATCGACGACCCGTACGCCAGTTCGGCATGAACGACATGTCCGCCGCTGCGGTAGACAACACGTTCTGCAAAGCCGACGACGTCGCATAGCCATGCGATGACCGTGTCCGGATCGTTGCAGCGAAAGGTGGGAAAGATTCGGGGCGACTGCATCGCATCGGGCTTCGTCATCAGCATTGTCCTTCTTCGGCCAGCTGTCTCACGCGCTTGTTATCCCACCAGCGGATTTGTCATGGAACCCCTCTCGCGACGGGCGTGTTCCAGCGTTTGACGGAGTCCACTTCAATGGAGAATTTCATGACCATGACCGCTTTCAGGAAACTCGCAATCGCTTCGACCGCGATGCTGATCGTTTCTCCGGCTCTTGCCGAACCGATCAATGAAACCTTCGAGACGGAGAGCGGGTCCATACAGGTGGAAACGGTGACGGAGGGGATTGCCGAGCCCTGGGGGCTGGCACTGCTTCCCGACGAGAGCTGGCTGGTGACGGAGAAGGAAGGCAATCTGCGCATGATCTCTTCGGACGGCGCGCTTTCGGATCCGATCAGCGGCACGCCGGAGGTGGATGCGCGCGATCAAGGTGGGCTCCTGGATGTCACCATCGATCCCGATTTCGAAGAGAACCGGATGGTCTATCTCAGCTTTTCGGAGCCGGGCGAGAACGACACGAACTCTACCGCCGTCTACAAGGCCCGGCTTTCCGACGACGGCACCGCGCTCGAAGATGGCGAAGTGATCTTTTCGCAGCAGCCCAAAGAAGTTAGCACCAAGCACTATGGCTCGCGCATCGTTTTCGACGGTGATGGACATCTGTTCGTGACGCTTGGCGAGCGCTCCGACGCCGAATTCCGCGGCCAGGCACAGGATCTGGATAGTCACCTGGGCAAGATCGTGCGGATCAATCCGGATGGCTCGGTCCCCGAAGACAATCCTTTCGTCGACGATGCCGAAGCGCTTCCGGAGATATGGTCCTACGGCAACCGGAACGTCCAGGCGGCGGCGATGAATCCCGAAACCGGCGATCTCTGGGAAATCGAGCACGGGCCGATGGGCGGCGATGAGCTGAACATCATTCAGCCCGGCAACAATTACGGATGGCCGCTCGTTTCACATGGCGTCGAATATTCCGGCGATCCGATCAACGAGGGAGAAGCGGCGATGGAGGGCGGCACGGACGCCATTCTCACATGGACGCCGGTGATCGCGCCTTCAGGCATGATATTCTATGACGGCGAGGCATTCCCTGAATGGCAGGGTGATATCTTTGTCGGCGGCCTGGCATCGGCGGCTCTGGTTCATGTCGACGTCGAGGGTGAAAGCGCGGAGGAAAAGGCGCGGTATCTCGAAGACCTCGGCATGCGCATACAGGACGTCGCGCAAGGACCGGAGGGCGCCATCTACGTTGTGACCGACGACACCAACGGTCATCTCTTGCGCATCATGCCGGCCGACTGATCGTCAGATAGACCGTTTCACACAGTCGCGCCCGCCGCATGTCCGGCGGGCGCTTCTTCATGCGGCGAAAAAGATGCGGATCGGATGTTCGGGGTCGAGCAGCAACCGCGCGGCGAGCAGGATGCAGACGATGACCAAAAGCGGCTTGATGATGCGCGCACCATTGCGCATCGCGAGCGCTGCACCGAGCCGGGCGCCGAAGATCTGCGCCGCGCCCATGGCCAAGCCGATCTTCCAATAGACGACGCCGACTGCAGCGAAGACGAGGAATGCCCCGAGATTGGAGGCCAGGTTGAGGAATTTCGTGTGCGCGGTCGCCTTGAGAACGCCGAATCCGGCCAGCGCGACGAAGGCGATCATGAAGAACGAGCCTGTTCCGGGACCGAACAAGCCATCATAGAAGCCGATGAGCGGAACGAGCGTCAGCCCGAAGACGAAGGGGGTCATTCGGCGCGCGCGGTCGATATCGTCCATGTTCGGCTTGAGGGCGAAATAGACCGCGATCGCAATCAGCAGGACTGGGAGGAGGGCGGCGAGAAAATCTCCCGGGACGACGGCGGCCAGCACCGCGCCTAACGCGCCCCCGAGACCGGCAAGGAGAGCAGCCGGCAACTGGCTGTTGATGTCGACATGCCCCTTGCGCGCGTAAGCGAGCGTCGAGGACGTCGCTCCGAACAGGGCCTGAAGCTTGTTGGTCGCCAGCGATTCGACAGGCGAGAGACCGGCCAGCATCAGAGCCGGAACCGTCACCAGTCCTCCGCCGCCGGCGATCGCATCGACGAATCCACCCAGAAAGGCGGCTGCCAGCAGGAACAGCGTTGCTGTGGATAAGAGTTCTTCCAATGGTGAGCGCCCGAGAAGTGTGATTTGATCGGGCTATGGCAGAGCGCGACCGTTTCCACAATGGCGCGCTCTCGGCGTATTTTACGATCTGCCTTCGTCGCATCGACGAAGGCCGCGACGGCGCTTTTGCGCGCCGATGATTGCCGCCCGCGGAGGCAACATGTCGGGCGAGATGAACGATGGGGCTGGCGAGGAACCTGTGGACGACGTGGCAGACGCGGCGCATGCGCCGGGCCATTGCGCGGCGTCTCGACCGCGAGCCGGTCGCAGTGGCGCAGATATTGCTGCTTTTTCGCATGATGCTGGCCGATGGTGTCGTGCGTGACCCGGAAATGCAGGTCTTCCAATCGATCTGCAGCGAACATTTCGGCATCCGTCCGGCAGAGATGATGGCGCTCCACGCCTATCTGGAAAAGCGGCAAGGCAAAGCGGACTCGGAGGTGAGGGATCGGCTGCTGAAGTCCATGAGCATGGAAGAGCGGCTGCGGCTGATCGGACTGATGGGACGGATCGCCGGCTCGTGTACCTCGCCGCACGAGACCTCGGCCAGCGACGAACGCTTCATCCGCGAGACCGCGGTGGCGCTCGGCGTCAGTCGGATGGATGCGTCCTGATCTGCGATGCGTCGGATTCGGGCGCAGGGATGTCGCTTGTCCGTTTGACCGCTTCGGCGGGCTGCTTTAGGTTCGATCACGACAAGCACGATGGCGCCCGCGATGAAGCGGGCTGAGAGAAATTCCGGTGAGGCCGACCCAATCGTGGGGCCGATTCCGGAGCTATCCGGCAAGCGAAAGGCCTTGACCGCGCAGCGGCTGGGGCGGCGCCCGCGTGCAGCATGAGGCTCCGCCGCGAAAGGCCCGACGCTATGACATCGCTTCCATCGGAAACCGTCGGCATCATGGTGTGCGGCCATGGTAGCCGCAACCAGAACGCGGCGCGCGAATTCGCTTCGGTCGCGGAAGGGCTGCGGACGCGATATCCCGACACGCCCGTCGAATACGGCTATCTCGAATTTTGCGATCCGGTGATTTCGGACGGGCTCGACCGCCTGTGCGAAAAGGGCGTGACGAAGGTGCTGGCCGTGCCGGGCATGCTCTTCGCCGCCGGCCACGCCAAGAACGACATTCCCTCGGTGCTCAACACCTATGGCGCGCAGAATCGCGACATGGTCATCCATTATGGCCGTGAGCTCGGCGTCGACCTGAAGATGATCCGCGCGGCAGGCGCGCGCATCGGCGAAGCGATCGACGCGGCAGATCAGGAACACGGAAGGGTCTCGCGCCACGAGACGCTGCTGATGGTCGTTGGCCGCGGGGCGTCCGACCCCGACGCCAACTCGAATGTCGCCAAGGTCATGCGGATGCTATGGGAGGGCATGGGCTTCGGTTGGGGCGAGACCTGCTATTCGGGCGTCACCTTTCCGCTCGTCGAGCCGGGGCTCGAACATGCGGCAAAGCTCGGCTACCGGCGCATCGTCGTCTTTCCCTATTTCCTCTTCACCGGCGTGCTGGTGAAGCGCATCTACAGCTATGCCGATCAGGTGGCCGCGCGTCATCCAGGCATCCAGTTCGTCAAGGCGCCTTATCTCAACGACCATCCGCTGGTCCTCGACACGTTCCAGGATCGCGTCCAGGAAATCCTTGACGGCCAGGCGGTGATGAACTGCCAGATGTGCAAGTATCGCGAACAGGTGCTTGGGTTCGAGGCGGAAGTGGGATTGCCGCAGGAGAGCCACCATCACCATGTGGAGGGTATTGGCGGCGGGCTGGAGAATTGTCCTTGCCAGGGCGATTGCGACGCCTCCTGCCGGGACGAGGACTTCTGCCGCGCCCATGGCCTGCCGTTTACGCCGGTGCACAGCCACGCCAGTGCCGGATCGCTGGAGCCGGTGCACGGCCATCACCACCATGGACACGATCATCACGATCATGATCATGACCACCACCATGATCACGACCATCATCACCATCCCTATCCCCATGCGGATCATCCGCTCGGGCCGCGCTCCATGGAGAAGGGCCGGCGGTGAAACCGCTATTCGACGCCTATCTGATGGTCGACTGGTCGGCTGCCAACGCTCCCACCAAGGGGCGCGATTCGATCTGGATCGCGCTCGCGGCAAGGGGAAGGGAGCAGGCTGGTCTGCGCCTTGTCGAAAACATTCCGACTCGAAACGCGGCGATGGACCGGGTCGCCGGGCTGATCGCCAACCTGCTCGACGAGGGCAAGAGGCTTCTTGCGGGTTTCGATTTCGGGTTCGGCTATCCGGCGGGCGCTGCGCGGTCGATCGGCGGTGCCGCCGACTGGCGCGCGGTCTGGTCACGGATGGCGCGGGACGTCGCCGACGGGCCGGACAACCGGTCCAACCGTTTCGCGCTCGCGGGGCAGATGAATCTCGCGGATTTCGCAGCGCCCCTGTTCTGGGGACACGCCAACGGACAGCGCCACGACGGCCTTTCGCAGACCCGGACGGCGGAGTACGGCGAGATCGCGGAGCGGCGGCTGGTCGAACATCGCGTGCGGACCGCCAAATCGGTCTGGCAGATGGCCTATACGGGCTCGGTCGGCAGCCAGACGCTGCTCGGCATCGCGGCGCTGGAGAAGCTGCGCACGCGGCCGGATCTGAAGGACGTGACGGCCGTCTGGCCCTTCGAGACGGATTTTGCAACACGGCTCGACCGGGCAGTGACAATCGCCGAAATCTATCCGTCGCTCTTTCCCGTCGTGCCGTTCGCCGGCGAGGTCAAGGATGCCGCGCAGGTCCGCACTGCGGCGACCGCGATGGCCGCACTCGACCACGAGGGACGGCTGGAGCCCCTGCTCGGCGCTCCCGCCGATCTCGACGAGACGCAGCGCGCCGTCGTCCTTGCGGAAGAGGGGTGGATCGTCGGGGCGGGGTTGGAGCGGGCGGCGTTCCGGCCGACGCCTCGTTTCAATTATGTCCGCGACCCGACCGCGATCTATCAGCAATCCTTCGCGGCGATCGAGGCGGAAGCGGATTTGTCTCAGTTTTCCAACGGCATGCGGTCGGTCGCTGTCAGACTGATTCATGCGTGCGGTATGATCGACCTTGTCGATGATCTCGTCTTCTCGTCCAATGCGGCCGCAGTTGGGCGTTCAGCTCTCGGCGCGGGCGCGCCGGTCCTGTGCGATGTCGAGATGGTCCGTCATGGCATCATCGGACGGTTGCTGCCGGCCCAGAACGACGTGCTGTGCCTGTTGAACGATGCATGCGTTCCGTCCCGCGCCAAGGCCGAAAGCACGACCCGTTCGGCCGCGCAGGTCGATTTCTGGGTGCCGCACATGGAGAACGCGGTCGTGGCGATCGGCAATGCGCCGACGGCACTCTTCCGGCTTCTCGAACTGATCGAGGCCGGCGCCCCGAAGCCGGCGCTGATCATCGGCATGCCGGTCGGCTTCGTCGGCGCGGCGGAATCGAAGGCGGAACTGATGGCGGACTCCTGCGGCGTACCGTTCATCACGGTCAAGGGCCGGCGCGGCGGCAGCGCCATGGCTTCGGCGGCGGTCAACGCGATCGCGGCGGGAGGCGAATAATGGCCGAGGCGCCATGGCTCAGCATACTCGGTGTCGGCGACGATGGCGCCGATGGCCTGACACCGGCCCAGCGGCGCGCGCTCGACGGCGCCCGCATGGTGGTCGGTTCGCGCCGCGTGCTCGACCGCCTGACGCTTGGCGAAAGCCAGGTGACCGACTGGTCGGCGGGCGTGCAGGCGACGATCGGGCAAATCCTGGCCCGCCGCGGCGAACCTGTCTGCGTGCTGGCGACGGGCGATCCCATGCATTACGGCATTGGCGCGACGCTGCTTGCCCACGTCGCGGCTGACGAAATGCGCGTGCTGCCATCGCCATCGGCCTTCTCGCTCGCGGCAGCAAGGCTCGGCTGGCCGCTGCAGGATGCGGCGCACATCTCGCTGCACGGACGCGCGGTCGAGCGGCTGGCGGCGCATCTGTCGGAGGGAAGGCGCATCCTGGCGCTGACCTCGGCTGGCGGAACGGCCGGGGAGGCCGCACGCATTCTGTGCGAAGCTGGATACGGCGCCTCGCGCCTCACCGTCCTGGAGCATATGGGCGGGCCGCAAGAGCGCATGGTCGAGACGACGGCCGAGATGATCGGCGATGAAAGGTTCGCCGATTTCAATACGCTGGCGATCGAGTGCTGGGCGAATGTGCGGCCGATTGTCGACGGCACTGGCCCGGGACTGCCGGACGACGCCTACCGCCATGACGGGCAACTGACCAAGCGCGAGGTGCGCGCCGTCGTTCTCGCTCATCTGCGGCCGGCAGCGGGGCGGCTTCTCTGGGATGTCGGCGCCGGCTGCGGCTCGGTCGCAATCGAATGGATGCGTGCCGCCGAGGGTGCCCGCGCGGTGGCGATCGAGCGGGATGCGGGACGGCTGGCGATGCTGAGGGAAAACGCGGCCCGGCTTGGCGCGCCGGACATCGCTGCCATTCAGGGAGAGGCGCCGGATGTGCTGAGTGGCCTCGATGCGCCGCATGCGGTCTTCATCGGTGGTGGATTGAGCGGCGCCGGCGTCTTCGAGGTCTGCTGGACGGCGCTTCGCCCGGGCGGGCGACTGGTGGCGACGGCGGTCACGCTGGAAAGCGAGGCGCGGATGCTGGCGCTCCACGCCGATCACGGAGGAGAACTTGTCCGCATCGCCGTTTCGCGTGCCGAACCTGTCGGACGTTTTTCGGGGTGGAAGCCGTTCATGCCGGTGACGCTCTTCTCGCTGGAGAAGCCTCGATGACGGGAACGCTATACGGGCTCGGCGTCGGACCGGGCGATCCGGAACTGATCACGCTGAAGGCGCATCGCATTCTTGGGGCCGTGCCCGTGGTCGCCTATCCGGCGCCGGATACTGGCGAAAGCTTCGCGCGTTCGATCGTTGCGGCCTACCTCGATCCGTCGCAGCGCGAGATTCCGATCGTCGTGCCGATGCGTGTCGAACGGTTTCCGGCCAAAGCGGTCTACGACGCGGCGTCGGCGGCAATCGCCGCCGAACTCGATGCGGGACACGACGTCGCGGTGCTCTGCGAAGGCGATCCGTTCTTCTACGGCTCCTTCATGTATCTCTTCGAACGGCTGGCCGGGCACTATAGGGTTGAGGTCGTTCCCGGCGTCTCCTCGCTCATGGCATCGGCGGCCGCCACCCGGCGTCCGCTGGCGGCAAGAATTGATGTGCTGACGGTGCTGCCCGGTCCGCTCGACGATACAGCACTTGCGGCCGGGATAGCATCTGCGGACGCGGTCGCGATCATCAAGATCGGTCGCCATTTCAAACGGGTACGGGCATTGCTTGAAAAGATGAATCTGATCGGCACCGCGATCTATGCGGAGCGTGTTTCGCTCGGAACGGAGCGATTGATGCCGTTGGCCAGTGTGGAGGGCGAGGCGCCTTATTTCTCAATGATCCTGATCTACAAGGGGGCGGAAGCGTGGGTCGCCGATCTCGGGAAGGCGGGCTCGTGAGGCCGGCGGTCGTCATACTCCATGCCGGCGCCATGGCGCTGGCGCGCCAGGTGGCCGATGCAATCGGCGGCGAGGTGCACGGGCTGGCGCGTCGCGTCGGGGAGGCCGATGTCAGCTTTGAGGATGCAGGCGCGCATCTTGCGGCACTGTTCCGGCAGGGGCGGCCGATCGCGGCGGTGATGGCGGCCGGCGCGGTGATTCGGCTTTTGGCGCCCCACCTTGCCGACAAGCGCGGCGAACCGCCCGTTCTCGCGATTTCGGAGGACGGTGCGAGCATCGTGCCGCTTCTTGGCGGGCATCATGGCGCGAACGATCTGGCGCGCATGCTGGCGACGGCTCTCGGCGGCCATCCGGCGGTGACGACCGCCGGCGATCTGCGCTTCGGTGTTGCGCTGGACGATCCTCCCGCCGGCTACCGGCTCGCCAATCCGGAAAGCGCGAAAGCGGTCATGGCCGAAATCGTCGCCGGTGCGTCGGCGCGCCTGGCGGGAGAGGCCGATTGGCTGACTGATAGCCGGATCCCGTTCGACGAGGATGGAGCGGTGCGTTTGACCGTGACGGATCGCGCCCACGAACCCGGACCGTCCGAACTCGTCTATCGTCCGCAGACACTCGTTCTCGGCATGGGTTCGGAGCGCGGCGCGCCGGCGGACGAGGCGGTCGCGCTCGCCGAGCGCTCTTTGCGCGAGGCGGGCCTTGCGCCGGAGAGCCTTGCGGCGATCGCGTCGATCGATCTGAAGGCTGACGAAGCGGCGATCCAAGCCGTGGCGGCGCATTTCGGCGTGCCGGCGCGCTTCTTCGACGTCGCGACGCTGGAGGCCGAGACGCCGCGCCTCGCCAACCCGTCTGATGTCGTCTTCTCGGAGGTCGGCTGCCATGGCGTCGCCGAGGGCGCGGCGCTGGCGGCGTGCGGGCCGGACGGCATGCTGGTGGTGCCCAAGATCAAGACCAAATCGGCGACGGCGGCGATTGCGCGGGCGACGCAGCCCGTTGATGCAGCCAGGATCGGCAGGGCGCGCGGCACCCTCTTCGTCGTCGGCATCGGTCCCGGCGCTGATCACTGGCGCTCGCCGGAAGTCTCCGCAATGATCGCGCGCTCGACCGATCTCGTCGGTTATTCGCTCTATCTCGACCTCATCGGCCCACTCGCGAAGGGCAAGGCGCGGCACGATTTCGATCTCGGCGCCGAGGAAAAGCGCGTGCGGCACGCCATGGAACTCGCCGGCGAGGGGCGGCATGTGGCGCTGGTCTGCTCCGGCGATGCCGGCATCTATGCCATGGCGACGCTTGTCTTCGAACTGATCGAGAAAGGCGACATTCCGGACGCCGCGCGCCGCATCGAGATCGCCGTGTCGCCGGGCATCTCGGCGCTGCAGGCGGCGGCGGCGCGGGCCGGCGCGCCGCTCGGCCATGATTTCTGCACCATCTCGCTGTCGGACCTGCTGACGCCGTGGGACGACATCAAGCGGCGGGTGAAGGCGGCCGCCGAAGGCGATTTCGTCATCGCCTTCTACAATCCCGTGTCGAAGCGACGGCGCACGCAACTGGCCCATGCCCGCGAGGTCCTGCTTCAGCATCGCCCGGCCGAAACGCCGATCGTGCTTGCCACGAATCTCGGTCGGGCGGGCGAAGCGGTCCGGATTGTGTCGCTTCGCGAGCTGGATGTGGACGATGTCGACATGCTGACCGTCGTCATCGTCGGTTCGTCCGAAACGAAAACGGTTTCGACCGGCGACGGGCGTCGCTGGGTCTATACGCCGCGCGGCTATGCGGGGAAGGCGGGTACCGCAATGAAGGGGGCGCCGCGATGACTGTCTATTTCATCGGGGCCGGACCGGGGGCGGCCGATCTCATCACCGTTCGCGGGCTGCGGCTGATCGAGCGGTGCCCGGTGTGCCTCTACGCCGGCTCGCTGGTGCCGGAGGAAATCGTCAGGGCCGCACCGGCGGGCGCACTGGTGAAGGACACCGCACCTATGCATCTCGACGAGATCATCGCGGACATCGAGGCGGCGCATGCGGCGGGCCACGACGTCGCGCGCGTCCATTCCGGCGATCCGTCTATCTACGGCGCGGTGGCCGAGCAGATGCGCCGGCTCGATGGGCTCGACATCGACTACGAGGTCGTGCCGGGCGTGCCGGCCTTCGCCGGGGCCGCGGCGAAGCTGAAGACCGAGCTGACGCTGCCGGAGATCGCCCAGACCATTATCGTGACGCGCACGGGCATGAAGGCCTCGGCCATGCCGGAAGGCGAGCAGCTCGAAATCCTCGGTCGGTCGGGCGCGACGCTGGCGATCCATCTGTCGATCCGCAACCTTGCCTATGTGCGCGAAGCGCTGGAACCGTTTTACGGCGCCGATTGTCCGGTGGTCGTCGCTTATCGCGCGACATGGCCGGACGAGCGCTACATCCGCACCACGCTTGCCGGGATGAAGGAGGCGGTGCGCGAAGCGAAGATCACACGCACGGCCCTGATCTTCGTCGGCAAGGTCTTCGGTGAGGTCTCCTTTCGCGATTCCGCTCTCTACGACGCCGACTATGCACATGTGCTCAGAAATCGCGGCAAGAAGGTCAAAGCGCGGTGAGCAGCGCGTCGACGGTATCGAAGCGCTGGCCGCCTGTCGGTGCCGCGGGCCTGTCGACCATGATGACGGGAAGACGAAGCCGTCGCGCGGCCTCGATCTTGGCGTATGCGCCGACGCCGCCGGAGTTGCGGCAGACGATGTGCGTCACCGCATTGTCGCGCAGCAGGTCCGCCTCCCGCGCCGCATCGGGCGAGGGGCGACCGAGGATGATCCGATATCGCGCCAGGTTCAACGGGCCGTCCGGCGGGTCGACCATGCGCACCAGAAAGTCCGCATCCTTGCGCCCGTTGAACGCATCGAGATGTTGGCTGCCAAGCGCCAGCAGGACCGTCGCTCCCGGCGGGATGACGGCGGCCGCTTCTTCGAGCGAGGCAACGATGCTCCACGCATCGTCGTGCCGTTTCTGCCATGCCGGACGGTCGAGGGCGAGGAGGCGGACCCCTGCAAGATGCGAGGCCTTCGAGGCGTTGGCCGAAATCGCGGCGGCAAAGGGGTGCGTTGCGTCCACCAGCGTATCGACGTGCTCTGAGCGAATGTATGCGACGAAGCCCGCCACGCCGCCGAACCCCCCGATGCGCGTTTCGCCCGGCAGCGGCGCGGGCCTGCGCGTGCGGCCGGCAAGGGAGGAGATCACGCGGCGAGCGCCGCGCGCGACGAGCGCTGTCGCGATCTCGGCTGCCTCACTCGTGCCGCCGAGAATCAGGATCGTCTCAGCCGGCGCGCGCAAGAATGGCTCCCTTCCGATCGGTAACGATCACGTCGACCGCGACCGGCGCGCCGCGCAGGGTCGCGAGCGCGGTCCAACGCGCGCGCTCGGCGACGGGTGCGGCGAGGTCAATCCCGGCGTCGCGAGTCAATTCAAGCACTTCGAGCGCGGTGTTGGCATTCAGAATCCGGTTGTTCAGGTCAGCCCGCAGGTCGCCCGCGAGCGCCGCGAGGAAAGCCATGTCGACCTCGGATCGGCCGGAATGCAGGTCGAGCGCGCCCTGGGCCAGTTTGGTCAGCTTGGCAAAGCCGCCGGCGATCGTCAGGCGCGGGAGCGGATGGTTGCGCAGATATTTGAGCAGGCCGCCGGCAAAGTCGCCCATGTCGAGGCAGGCGATCTCGGGCAGTCCGTAGAGCGCACGGGCCGTTGCCTCGGAGGTCGAGCCGGTGGCGCCGAGCACGTGAGCCAGACCTTCGGCGCGGGCGACATCGATGCCGCGATGGATGGAATGGATCCAGGCCGAACAGGAGAACGGCTGAACAACCCCGGTCGTTCCGAGAATGGAAATGCCGCCGACGATGCCGAGGCGGGGGTTCCACGTCTTTTGCGCCAGGGCCGCGCCGCCGGGAACGCAGATCGTCACCTCGATGTCGGGCAGGACACCGTTCTTGGCACAGAGTTCTTCTATTTCCGCGACCATCATGGCCCGCGGCACCGGATTGATCGCCGGCTCGCCGATAGGGACGGGCAGACCCGCCTTCGTCACCGTGCCGACGCCCTCGCCGGCGCGAAAGCGGATGCCGCTGCCGACAGGAAGGCGCTTCACCTCGGCGATGATCGTGGCGCCGTGCGTGACGTCGGGATCGTCGCCGGCATCCTTGACGATGCCGGCGCGCGCCATCTGGGTGGTGCGCTCTTCAAGGCTCAGAGCAAAGGCGGGTTCTTCGCCGCGCGGAAGTCGGATCGACACCGGATCGGGAAAATCACCGGTGAAGAGAGCGGTCAGGGCGGCTTTTGTCGCAGCGGTGGCGCAGGCTCCGGTCGTCCAGCCGCGACGCAGGGGCGCCGGCGCCTCTTTGCCGCCAGGCTTGCGCATTTCCCGCGGCTCTGTACCGTTCCTGATGGTCATGCTGCGCTTATAGGTATTGGTGGGAAAATGGGGAAGACAAGGTTGTCATGAGCATCCAACCGCAATCGCCATTCGATGGCTTGCCGGATCTCGAACCCGGCCATGTCTGGCTGATCGGCGCCGGTCCGGGCGATCCCGGGCTGATGTCCATGCTGGCCGTCAAGGCGCTCATGCAGGCCGATGTGATCGTCTATGACGCGCTCGTCGACGAGACCTGCCTGAAATGGGCGAAAGCCGATGCCGACCTTTTCTTTGCCGGCAAGAGGGGCGGCAAGCCTTCGCCCAAGCAGCGCGACATTTCGTTGAAGCTGGTGGAGGTTGCGCGTGCGGGCAAGCGCGTCGCGCGGTTGAAGGGCGGGGATCCGTTCGTCTTCGGGCGCGGGGGAGAGGAGGCGCTGACGCTGGTGGAGCATGCCGTCGCGTTTCGTATCGTGCCGGGGATCACCGCCGGGGTCGGCGGGCTGGCCTATGCCGGCATTCCCGTCACTCACCGCGAGACCAACCATTCTGTCACTTTTCTCACCGGGCATGACTCCTCCGGTCTGGTGCCTGATCGCATTGACTGGCAGGCCGTGGCGAAGGGATCGCCGGTTGTCGTCATGTATATGGCGATGAAGCATATCGACACGATCTCAGCACGCCTGATCGCTGCGGGCCGGCGGCCGGAGGAGCCGATGGCGTTCGTCTGCAACGCCGCGACCGCGCGGCAGGCGGTGCTGGAGACCACGCTCGGGAAGGCCTCTGCCGATATTGCCGCAAGCGGCCTCGAACCGCCGGCGATCGTCGTTCTGGGGGAAGTGGTCCGCCTTCGCGCCGGGCTGGATTGGCTCGGCGCGAAGGCGGGCCGGACGCTCGTCGCCGATCCTTTCGCCAGCGCGGCTGGCGCGCACAGGACAGCAGTCTGAAGATGACGGGTTTGCTTGTCGCAGCACCGGCCTCCGGGCAGGGAAAGACGACGGTGACGCTGGGGCTCATGCGGGCACTTCGCCGGCGCGGCATCTCGATCGCGCCCGGAAAGGCCGGGCCCGACTATATCGATCCGGCATTTCATGCCGCCGCGAGCGGGGCACTGTGTCTCAACTACGATCCATGGGCCATGCGGCCGGAACTGATCAGGACCAATGCCGCGCTCGCGACGGCGGGTGGAAAGCTGCTCGTGGTCGAAGCGATGATGGGGCTCTTCGATGGAGCGGCCGACGGAAAAGGCTGCGCCGCCGATCTGGCCAAGCTCCTGCGACTGCCGGTCGTCTTCGTGGTCGATTGCGCGAAGATGTCCCATTCCATCGCGGCGCTCGTTTCGGGCTTTGCCCGTTTCGATCCGAGCGTGATGATCGCGGGCGTCATCCTCAACCGCGTGGCGAGTGCGCGCCATGAGGCCATGTTGCGCCAAGCGCTCGCGCAGGCGGGCATCGAAGCATTCGGCGTTCTGAAGCGCGATGAAGCGCTTTGCTTGCCCGAGCGGCATCTCGGACTGGTTCAGGCTGGTGAGCATGCGGGCCTGGAAGCATTCGTGGAACGTGCGGCCGATGCGGTGGAGACGGGATGTGCGATCGATGCCATGCTGCGCACGGCGCATATTTTCGGGAATGCGCCGAGCGACGCCAACATTGCCCGCCTGCCGCCGCTTGGGCAGCGGATCTCCGTCGCACGGGATATCGCCTTCGCCTTTACCTACGAACACATGCTGCTTGGCTGGCGACGGCGCGGCGCGGAGGTCCGCTTCTTCTCGCCGCTCGCCGGGGAAGCGCCGCATGACGATGCCGACGCGGTCTACCTTCCCGGCGGCTATCCGGAGCTTCACGCCGGGCGGCTCGCCGATGCGTTTGCATTTCGCGAGGGCATGCACCGGGCAATGCGCAGCGGCGCCGTGATCTATGGTGAGTGCGGCGGCTACATGGCGCTTGGCGAGGGGCTCATCGATGCAGAAGGTGAGCGCCACGCGATGCTGGGCCTGTTGCCACTGGAGACGAGTTTCGCCGCGCCGCGCCGCCATCTTGGATACCGACGCCTCAAGCCGCGCGCCGGCTTTGCCTGGTCGGCCCCGATGACGGCGCACGAGTTCCACTACGCCGGCGTCGTTCGGGAGGGCGAGGCGGATCGTCTTTTCGATGTTCGGGACGCGGCCGGCAGTGATCTCGGTCCGGCCGGCCTGCAGCGCGGGCGGGTTGCAGGCTCCTTCATGCATGTGATCGATATCGAGGGGTCGGCATGCGCTTGACCATGGCTCATGGCGGCGGACTGGCCGAGGCGGTGGCGACATATGGGGGGCAGCCGCATGCCTGGCTCGACCTTTCCACCGGGATCAACCCCAAGCCGGTTGCGCTTCCACCACTCGACGAGACGCTCTGGTCGCGACTGCCCGACTGCGATCTCGAACTACGGGCACGGCGCGCCGCGGCGCACTTCTACGGTACGGGTGAGGCGCTGCCGCTTCCATCGCCAGGGACGCAAGCGGCGATCCAGCATCTGCCGGGACTTATGGGCGCGCCGACAAGAGCGGCCGTATTGGGCCCGACATACAGCGAGCATGCGGCCAGCCTGAGACGCACCGGATGGCGCGTGGATGCGATCGGCGATGCCGATCAGATTGCCCCGCATCATCAGGTGGTGGTGATCGTCAATCCCAACAATCCGGACGGACGGCTCTTGTCTCGTGATGCCCTTGTTGACATCGCATGGGACGTCAACGCGCAAGGCGGAACGCTGATCGTCGACGAGGCATTCGCCGATCTCGACCCATCACACAGTGTCGCGGACGAGGCTGCATCGATGCCGGGCCTGATCGTGCTCCGGTCGTTCGGAAAGTTTTTCGGTCTTGCCGGCCTGCGTCTTGGCTTCGTCATCGCCGATGCGGATATGCAGCGCCGCCTCACAGCGGCATTCGGCCCATGGGCGGTGTCCGGACCGGCCCTGCAGATCGCCGCGGAGGTGATGAGCAATGACTCCGCGATCGAACGGGTGCGGACGGAAATCTTTGCGCGCAACCAAGCGCTGCGCCGCGTCCTGGCGCAAGCGGGGTTGAAGGTCGTTGGCGATGGGGGACTGTTCGTCCTCATCGAGGACGAACAGTCTGGGGCGCTCCACGACGGGCTTTGCCGAAGCCATGTTCTGGTTCGCGCCTTCGACTATGCGCCGAACTGGCTGCGGTTCGGGCTCGCCAGTGACGAGGAGGGCGATGAGAGGCTGGCGCGTGCACTTGCCGAAACGCGAATCGTTCGAGGGGCTTGACCGGATTTGCTCATCGATATTCAAAGCCAGCTCGCCATCCTCGCCGCAGCGCTGGTGGCTGACCGGCTGATCGGTGACCCCGACTGGTTGTGGCGGCGCGTTGCCCACCCGGTCGCGCTGTTCGGGGCGTTGATCGCTGCGCTCGACCGCACGATGAACGATGAAAGCGATGGACCCGGCCAGCGCCGAAAACGCGGCCGGCAGGCGCTTTTGATCCTGCTTCTGATTGCCATGGCGACAGGCGCGGCCTGCCGGTTTGCAGTTCACGAACTGGGGACATTCGGGATCGTCCTCGAAATAACAATCGTCGCCATCCTTCTGGCGCAGCGCAGTCTATCCGATCATGTCGCAGCGGTGGCCAGCGGATTGAGGACAAGCGGAATCGATGGCGGTCGAAGCGCGGTGGCGCGGATCGTCGGGCGCGATCCCGCGACACTCGACGAGCAGGGTGTCCGGCGTGCGGCGATCGAGAGCCTGGCGGAGAATTTTTCCGACGGAGTCGTCGCGCCGGCGTTCTGGTATGCGATCTTAGGTCTGCCGGGCCTTTTCGCCTACAAGATGCTGAATACGGCCGACTCGATGATCGGGCATCGATCACCGCGCCACGTCGACTTCGGCCGCGCGGCGGCAATCGCCGACGATTGGGCGAACTGGCCGGCGGCGCGGCTTTCTGCGTTGCTGATCACTGCAGCAGCGTTCATGCGAGGTGGTGTCGCGGCCGCCAGGGCGGCGATGGGGGCCGCATTGCGCGATCACGGGCTGCATCGCTCGCCCAACGCCGGTTGGCCGGAGGCCGCCATGGCTGGTGCCCTGGACATCAGGCTTGCCGGTCCGCGAAGCTATGGTGGTGTCGTCGTGACCGAACCGATGCTCAATGCCGCCGGGCGGGGCGCAAGGGCCGGGGATATCGAACGGGCCCTTGCGCTCTACGCTTCGGCTTGCTCGCTGATGACCGTCGGTGCGATGGCCCTGGCTGCGATCACAATGTGTGCTTGATCGCCCATCGATCATGGAACCACTGCCACTGACCGGGGTGTTCGCGCACCCAGGTTTCCACCTTGTCGTTCAGCATCTGGGCCGTGGCCGCGACATCGACCCGTCCTTGGCTGTCGCGGGGAATCGATACCGCCGGCTCGATCTCAAGGCGAAAGCGGCCGTCCGGAAGGCGGATGGAACGGGCCGGAAAGACCTCGCAATCGTACTGACGCTGCAATTTGGCAAGCAGCGGGTTCGTCTTGACCGGCAGGCCGAAGAACGCAGTCGTGACGCCCTTGTGAAACTTCTGGTCGACCAGCATGCCGACGGCTCCGCCGTTGTCCAAGGTGCGTGCCAGCGTCCAGGCCGCGCCTGCGTGGGAGGGCACGAGGTGACCCATACGGGTGCGCCGCGCCTTGAAGATGCGCTCGGCGACGTATGGGTTGTTGGGCGGGCGGAAAAGCGCGGTGACGTTGAGGCCGTAGGCAGCGGCGGCGATCGGAAGCAGTTCGAAATTGCCTGTGTGGGCAGTAAAGACGATGAAGGGACGGGGATTGTCGCGCAGGTCGGCGAAGATGTCGGTGCCTGCCACCTCGATCGTGCCGGGGGTCGGAGCATCAGGGTCGAGGTCGAAAAGCTCGTCCAGGAACACGTATTCGGCAGCAAGCCGGGCCATGTTGCCCCACATGTCGCGAGCGATCGCTTCGCGCTCTTCCTCGCTCTTTTCCGGATAGGCCCGGCGCAGATTCTCCATCGCCAGTTTCTGGCGCGGCGTCAGCGGTCCGATCCTGCGCGCGACGCGGTCGACGACGTCGATCGCGTTTTTCGCGGGCAGCAGTTGAAGGAGGGCCAGCACGGCGAAGATCGCCTGTGCGCTCAGCCAGTCCTTGCCGCGCCTCAGCGCGATGACGGCGCGGGTGAGAAACAGTTTCACGCCGCGTCAGTCCATCTTGAGGATGATCTTGCCGAAGACCTTTCGGCCTTCCATGCGCTCCAGCGCGGTATCGAGATCGTTGAATCCGACTTCGGTGTCGATGACGGGATAGACGAGGCCGCGCGCCATCTTCTCCATCGCATCGGCCATGTTCTCCATCCGGCATCCGAAGGAGCCGAGGATCTTCAACTGCTGCTGGAAGAGCTGCATGAGGTTCATCGATGTGGAGATGCCCGATGTCGAGCCGCAGGTGACCAGCCGTCCGCCGCGCTTGAGGCATAGCATCGACCCTGCCCAGGTGTCGGCGCCGACATGTTCGAAGACGACGTCGACACCCTTCTTCCTGGTCAGCTTGCGCACGACGCCCTCAAAACGGTCTTCGCGATAGTTGATGACGTGATCGGCGCCCAGCGCCTTCGCCTTTTCGATCTTGTCGTTCGACCCCACCGTGGTGATGACCGTGCATCCCATCTTTTTGGCAAGCTGGATCGCCGCGGTTCCGATGCCCGATCCGCCCGCGTGCACGAGGATCGTCTCGCCCGGCTCAAGCCTGGCATTGTCGAAGAGCATGTGTTCGACGGTGCCGAAGGTAACGGGTGCAAGTGCGGCACCGACGGCATCGACCCCGGGGGGCGCGGGGACGAGCAGGCGTGCCGGCAGGTTGACCTTCTCCTGCGCAAAGCCGTCGAGGTGGAAGCCATGCACACCGGAGACGTTCTCGCAAAGATTGTCACGGCCGGCACGGCAATGCCTGCATAGACCGCAGGTGCGCGCGCCGTAGATCGACACGATCTGACCCGGTGCGAGATGTCCGACACCCGGACCGACGGTTTCAACCTCGCCCGCGGCTTCCGCGCCGATGACGAGCGGCAGCTTGCGCTTGGCAAAAGCCATGCCGCGCCAGCCCCATACGTCGATATGGTTGAGTGCCACCGCCTTGATGCGCACGGTCACCTCGCCATGCGTGGGGGGCAGCGGCGGTGCGATATCGGTGATCTCGAGCTTGCGGTCTTCGATCAGTTGCAGGGCACGCATGAGCATTCCTTCGCCAGATGGCGGTCGAGGTTCGTTCGCGATGGTTGTGGGATGCTGTTAAGCGGGTTCCGCCATCATGACAAGGCAGGCGTTCTGGCCGCCGAAGCCGAAGGAGTTCGACAGAACGCTGGTGACGGTCTGATCGCGCTTGACGTTTGGAACGACGTCGAGCGGGATCGCAGGGTCCGGGACGTCGTGATTGATCGTCGGCGGCAGCGTGCCGCTTGTCATCGTCATCAGCGAGAAAACCGCCTCGATGGCGCCAGCCGCCGTCAGCGTATGGCCGATCATCGACTTGTTGGACGAGACCGGGATGCTGGCCAGTGCGTCGCCGAAGACGCTGGAAAGAGCAAGATACTCCATCTTGTCGTTCTCGGGCGTCGAGGTGCCGTGCGCGTTGATGTAACCCACGGCATCGGGCGCAAGGCCGGCATCGGCGAGCGCTTCGCGGATCGTCGCTATCGCAGGGCCGCCGTCGGGCGAAGAGCGCGTGCGGTGGAAATGGTCGGCTTTCTCGCCGCAGCCGGCAATGATGCCGAGGATCGTCGCGCCGCGCGCCGTCGCGCTTTCGAGCGATTCCAGAACCAGCGTCGCAGCACCCTCGGCCAAAACGAAACCGTCGCGATCCCGCGTGAACGGTCTGGATGCGCGCTCGGGTGGCTCGTTCTGGGTGGAAAGGGCTGAGAGCAAAGAGAAGCGGATGAGCGACTCGGCCGAGACGGAGCCATCGGTGGCGACGGTTAGCGCGCGGTCCGTGCGGCCCTGCCGGATAGCCTCGACGCCGAGTTGAATCGCGGTCGCACCAGAGGCACAGGCCGTCGACAGCGTGACCGGCAGGCCACGCGTGACGAAGCGATCGGCAAGACGCTCCGAAATCGTCCCAAAGAGGACGGACTGATGCAGATCGGGATCGGCGCGCTCGCGCAATACCGCATTGAAGCGCTCATAGGCATTGCCCTCGGCGCCGATTGCCCGCGCCATGTCGGCATAGGCGAAGCGACTTGCCCACTCCGCCTCGATTGGCGGCGCGGCGAGAAAGAGCGGGCCGTCAAAATCGCCGGAAAGCGCTGCTTGAGCCAAAGCCTCCTCGGTCGTCTCCCGCGCCATGGCATAGGAGAGTTCCGTCGCGTTGATCAGCGGCACCTCGATGAACTCGACGGTGCCCGCGATCCTTGTGGAAAGGTCATCCGTCGGGAATCGCGTGATGCGGTGGATCCCGGAACGGCCGCCGGACAGCGCCGCCCAATTATCGGCCTTGCCGCGTCCGAGGGACGAGACGATGCCCATTCCAGTGACCGCGACGAGCGGCCTGCCCTGATGGTCGGTGAAGCGCGTCATGGCCGATCTCCCGTCGCCGACAGGGCGGCAATGCCTTCGCCCCTGACATAGCCGATCGTGGTGACGAGGGCGCGGTTGGCTTGCCTGGTCGTCTTCCTCTCACCGTCGGCAAGGGGCGGAACGACGCCTTTTGCCTTCAGAGCCAGGGCGGCTAGCGCAATACCCAGCGGAAACTGGGCTTCCAGCCCGTGGCCGGTCACGTTGGAATAGCCGCGCAAGGCGGCCTTAGGCAGTGTCTTCTGCAGAAAGTGACGTTCTCTCGCCGATAGGTCGATGAGGCCGGAGGCGCCGCTGAGCACGAGGTCGGGCTCAGGCACGGTCTCGATCATGCGTGCGAGACGGTCTTCCATGATGCCATCACCGCGGGGGCCGCGATCACCGCCAACGGCATCGAGGACCGCATAGATCGGTGCGCCGCGGGCTTCGGCATGTTCTCGCGATTCCAGAACGAGAAAGGCCGCTGCCGAACCGAGCACGATGCCGCCGCCGGCCTGGCCTCCGCGATCCCACAAGGACCGCCTGTCGCCCTGGGCCAAGGCGTTGATCGCCTCGAAGACGAAGTGCATGTCGGGCCGCTCGGCAACGTGCGCGCCGCCGACCAGGGCGTGCGTCGACTGGCCGGCACGGATGCGTCCATAGGCCGTCTCCACCGCCGAAATGCCGGCGCTCTCCTCGCCCATGAAGGTCCGCGAGGAACCCGTCACCTTGTGGACGATCGAGATGTTGCCGGCCATCAGGTTGGAAAGCTGCGCGAGAAAGAGTGTGGGACGCAGCTCAGTCATCAACTTCTGGTTCAGCAGCCTCTCGCGGTCGTTGTGATTGGCTGCCTCGTCGATGATGAGGGTGTCGACGGCAAGATCGCGCTCGCCGCCGCCGGCCGCCACGATCATGTCCATCGTGGCGCAGGCATCGGCGTCGTCCTTCAGTCCGGCATCGGCCAGTGCGAGGCCGGCCGTGAAGACGCCGAGACGCTGCCACTGGTCCATCTGTCGCTGGTCGCCCCTGCGCGGGATCTGCTCCGACCAGTCGACTTCGGGCAGCGGATGGATCGGGTAGGGGGCATAGGTGGCGTTGTCGACCACCGCTTGCGGTGCCTCGGTGGCCGTCACCAGGCTTTCGTGCGCGGCCCGGCCGACGCCCTGGCAGGTCACGATGCCGACCCCGGTGACGACGACGTCGTGCGGAGCACTCTTCATTTGCCTGCTCCCGCTTTGACCGGATCACCCATCGCTGCCATCAGGCCAATCTCCTCGGCGCGCCGCCGGACGAGCGACGCCAGTTCGCGATTGTCGGCCGGCATCACCCGAAGCTTCAGCTCGGCGTCGCAGATGCGCTTGCCGGCGCTTGAGATCCGCGCTTTCGTCACCGTGAAGCCTGACCCTTCATGCACCAATTCCGCCTCGATCTGAAGGGCCGCCCCCGGCTCGACGAAGCCGCGCATCTTGGCGCTGTCGACAGTCACCAGGAACGGCATCGACTGAAAATCGGTGCTCGCGAGGACGAAGAATCCCGAGGCCTGTGCCATGGTCTCGATAAGCAAGACCCCAGGCACGAGCGGCATGCCGGGAAAGTGCCCTTCAAAAACGGGGCTTTGCGCAGGAACGGTGGAATGCGCCTTAAGGCGTCCCTCCCTGAGATCGATCATGTCGATCCGGTCGATCATCTGGAAATATTCGAGAAGCATGCCGTCCCTGCTGCTTCGAAGGCGAGGTCAGCTCGCCGCCGCCTTTTGCGCGCGCAATTCGTCGATCTTGGCGCAGAGGTTCTTCAGCACGAAGTATTCCTCGGTGGACACCTCGCCGTCATTGACTTCCTGTGTCCACTTTTCGAGCGGAATCTTGATGCCGAATTCCTTGTCGATGGCGAAGACGATATCAAGGAAATCCAGGCTGTCGATCCCGAGGTCGTCGATCGTGTGGCTCTCAGGTGTAATCGTGTCGCGATCGATCTCGCTCGTTTCGGCGATGATGTCGGCGACTTTGTCGAAGGTTGCGGACACTGATGGTTCCTCGTCATATGTCAAATCGCGCCGAGCTATAGGAAAATTGACCGCAAAAGCCAATGGCCGCGCAATGCTTTCCCCGATCCCGGCGGCCGGCACCCCACCGGCTTCACGGTTTGCGATAGCGCAGCTTCTGGCGTATCGCTTGGCTAAATGATGGCCGCATTGGGACGGTCACATGTTTCCCGGTCCAACAGGAGTCACGACATTGAAAAGCTGGCCCGAATCCGCCGCCCGATTGATCGCGGTCGCCGCGGGACGCGAAACGGCCGATCTCGTGGTCAGGAACGGCCAATGGGTCAATGTGCACTCGCGCGAAGTGATTGCAGGCACCGATATCGCGATCGCGGACGGTCGCATCGCGTATTGTGGAGACGACGCCAGCGCCATGATCGGCGAGAATACAAGAGTGATCGATGCGGAGGGGCGCTACCTGGTGCCGGGTCTTTGCGACGCGCACATGCATGTCGAATCGGGCATGCTGACGGTCAGCGAGTTCGTCCGCGCTGTCCTGCCGCACGGTACGACGTCGATGTTCGTCGATCCGCACGAGATCGCCAATGTGCTCGGCCTGGACGGCGTGAGGCTGATGCATGACGAGGCTGTGGACCAGCCGATCAACGTCTTTGTCCAGATGCCGTCGTGCGCTCCTTCGGCGCCGGGCCTTGAGACGACCGGCGAGGAGCTCGGGCCGGACGACGTGGAGGCGGCGATGGGCTGGCCGAACATCATCGGTCTTGGCGAGATGATGAACTTTCCGGGCGTGGCGAGCGGCGACCCGAAGATGCTGGGAGAGATCGCCGCGACCCAGAATGCCGGCAAGGTCGTGGGCGGGCACTACGCATCCCCGGACCTTGGCTCGCCGTTCCATGCCTATGTCGCCGGGGGGCCGGCCGACGATCATGAGGGTACGCGTGAGGAGGATGCGGTGGCGCGCGTCAGACAGGGCATGCGGGCGATGTTGCGCCTCGGATCCGCCTGGTACGACGTGAAAAGCCAGATCACGGCCGTCACGGAAAAGGGACTGGATCCGTCGAATTTCATTTTATGCACGGACGACTGCCATTCGGGGACGCTCGTGAACGACGGGCACATGGACCGCGTGGTGCGCCATGCGATCGAATGCGGATGCGAGCCGTTGGTCGCCATCCAGATGGCAACGATCAACACGGCCCGCCATTTCGGCCTCGAGCGTGAACTGGGATCGATCACACCGGGGCGCCGGGCCGACATCGTCATCACCTCCGACCTGGCGACGCTCCCGATCGAGATGGTGATCGCGCGCGGTGTGGTTGCGGCCGAGGACGGGCAGGTTCGTGTCGAGCGCCGGGCCTTCGACTATCCCGCCACGGCCCGCGATACTGTCAGGCTCGGCCGGGAACTGGTGTCCGTCGACTTCGACATTCATGCGCCCGAAGGCGCGGACACCGTACGCGTCAATGTGATCGGCGTTGTCGAGAATCAGGCCCCGACCAAGGCATTGACGAAGGACCTGCCGGTTCGCAACGGTCTGGTGCGCAGCGACCCGACACAGGACATCTGCCAGATCGCGCTCGTGGAGCGTCACCGCGCGAGCGGCAGCGTGACCAACGGGTTCGTTTCCGGTTTTGGCTACAAGGGCGCCTGCGCGATCGCCTCGACCGTCGCCCATGACAGTCACCACATGATCGTCGTCGGCACATCCAAGGAAAACATGGCCGAAGCGGCCAATCGGCTGGCCGAAGTTGGCGGTGGGGTCTGCGTCTTCAAGGACGGCAAGGAAATCGCCCTTGTCGAACTGCCGATTGCGGGCCTGATGTCGGACGAGCCGGCAGAGCTCGTCGCGGCAAAGGCGGCGCGGATGGTCGAGGCGATGGGCGAATGCGGCTGTGAGCTGAACAACGCCTATATGCAGCACTCGCTCCTGGCGCTGGTCGTCATTCCGGAACTCAGGATTTCCGATCTCGGTATTGTCGACGTGCGGCGCTTCGAACTCGTCGATCTCATCGTCGGCAACTAGGGACCTGACTTTCGCCGACAAAGCATTTTCGGCCGCCTTGTGCCAGCGATGGATGCCGGCAAGAGGCGGCAGCGGTTGCCTTTCGGCGCCGCAATTTTATCTTCTGTCCATCAACAATTCGGAACATTTTCATGTCGGACGCAGAAATCGGCCTCATCGGTCTTGGTGTCATGGGCCGCAATCTGGCTCTCAACATCGCGGAAAACGCGGCGAAGATCGCCGTATTCAATCGCACAAGCGCAAGGACGGACGAGTTCTTCGAAACCGCGGGCGACTTGCAGGAGCGGATCGTTGCCTGTGAGAGCTTGGAGGATCTGGTCGCCGCCATTCGGCCGCCGCGACCGATCATCATCATGGTACAAGCCGGCGAGGCGGTCGACGCGCAAATCGAGGCCTTGCGTCCGCTCCTCGGCGACAAGGACATCATCATCGATGCGGGTAACGCGAATTTTCACGATACGCGGCGTCGGTCCGATGCGCTCGACGGCAGCGGCCTGACCTTTATCGGGATGGGCGTGTCTGGCGGCGAGGAGGGCGCCCGGCACGGCCCGTCGATGATGGTCGGCGGCACCCCGCAATCCTACGATCGCATCAAGTCGACGGTGGAGGCGATCGCGGCGCGCTATGAGGGCGAGCCGTGCGTGGCGCATCTCGGCTCGGACGGCGCCGGCCATTTCGTCAAGACGATCCACAACGGCATCGAATATGCCGACATGCAGATGATCGCCGAGATCTACGGCATCATGCGCGATGGCCTGAACATGGACGCGGCGACAATCGGAGACGTCTTCGAGCGCTGGAACGGCGGGCGGCTGAACTCCTATCTGATCGAGATCACGGGCAAGGTGCTCAAGGCCGATGATGGCAAGACCGGACGCCCCATCGTCGATGTGATCAAGGACAGTGCCGGCCAGAAGGGCACAGGGCGCTGGTCCGCCATCGAAAGCCAGATGCTGGGCGTGCCCGCGACGACGATCGAGGCGGCGGTCGCGGCCAGGGCGCTTTCGGCCTTGCGGGGCGAGCGTATGGCGGCTGAGGAAGCATTCGGTCTGCCCTCGGCGCTGCCCATTTCGGATGCGGACCGCGACCGGTTCATCGATCAGCTCGAAGCTGCGCTGATGGCAGGCAAGATCGCGGCCTATGCCCAGGGCTTCGCCGTGATGAGCGCGGCTTCGGACGAGTATGGCTGGACGCTTCCGATGCCGACGATCGCCCGCATCTGGCGGGCCGGCTGCATCATTCGCTCGCAGTTCCTCGACGAGATCGCCAGCGCGTTCGACGACAATCCCGATGCCGCGAACCTGATGGTGACCCCCAAATTCGCCGACCTCATGCGGCAATCGGATCGAAATCTGAGGGCTGTCGTTTCGATCGCCACGACGGCTGGATTGCCGGTGCCGGCGCTCGGATCGGCACTTGCCTATTTCGACGGATACCGCCGCGGCCGGGGCACGGCCAACCTCGTGCAGGCGCAGCGCGACTTTTTCGGAGCGCACGGTTTTGAACGTCTCGGCGAGGACGGCGCACATCACGGGCCGTGGTCGTCCGCCGCCAACGATTAGGTAGGGCAGTGCGGCCGCGCGATTTTCGAATTGGTTTTAAATCTTTGTAATGTAAGACTAATTTGGAAAAATTGATCGTATGGTAAAATAAATTTGACGCGTGGCTGAATTCCGCTCATTCTCCTTGGAACGACAATAAAGAACGTTCGACGAGGACCACCACAAAAAGAGGGTGCGTGTGGGACGCACTCATCTCGGCCCGCCGACGTTTCGATGCCGAGGTGGAACAATGACGACTTTGCAGCCCGCGCAGCGGGACGTGCGGTCGGGCCGGCTCGCGCCCGACCAGTATGCCGAGAATTTCACCGATCTTCATCCGCGTCTTGATCATCACGAGGCTCTGGTGGAAGCCGATCGGTGCTATTTCTGCTACGACGCGCCGTGCATGAATGCATGCCCGACCGGGATCGACATCCCCCTCTTCATTCGCCAGATCGCCGTTGACAACCCAACGGGCGCGGCCAAGACGATCCTGAAAGCGAACATCCTTGGCGGCATGTGCGCGCGGGTCTGTCCGACGGAGACGCTCTGCGAGGAGGTCTGCGTGCGCGAGACGGCCGAAGGCAAACCGGTGAAGATCGGGCAATTGCAGCGCTATGCGACCGACCATCTTATGGAGACGGCGTCGGATCATCCCTTCAAGCGTGCAGCGACAACGGGCAAGCGTGTCGCTGTCGTGGGGGCGGGTCCGGCGGGTCTTTCCTGCGCCCATCGCCTGGCGATGCTTGGCCATGACGTGGCGATCCTCGATTCGCGCGCGAAAGGCGGCGGCCTCAACGAATACGGCATCGCGGCCTACAAGGCCGTCGATGGTTTTGCGCAGGCCGAACTGGATTTCATCCTCGCGATCGGCGGTATCGAAGTGCGCAATGGCGTCACGCTCGGCTCCGACGTTACGCTGAACGATCTTGCGCGGGACTACGATGCCGTATTCCTCGGCATGGGCCTGCCGGGCGTCAACGACCTCGGATTGGACGGCGCGGATGCCGACGGGATCATCGATGCGGTCGACTACATCGCGCGGCTGCGCCAGACGGACGATCTGGCCTCCTTGCCCGTGGGGCGACGGGTCGTCGTCATCGGCGGCGGCATGACGGCGATCGATGTCGCCACGCAGGTCAAGCTCCTGGGCGCGGAAGAAGTGACGATCTGCTATCGGCGCGGACAGGAGGCGATGAACGCGTCCGAGTACGAGCAGGAGCTTGCGCAAACGGCCGGGGTCACGATCCGGCACTGGCTGCGCCCGCACGCGATCGTCCGCGGGGACGGCGGTGAGGTCGCGGGCATGCAGTTCGAATATACGGCCCAGCCGAACGGTAAGCTGGTGGGGACCGGTGAGACGCTGTTCCTGCCGGCCGACCAGATATTCAAGGCAATCGGCCAGACATTCGATGCGGGCCCTCTCGCCGGAGCGGATGTGAAGCTCGAAGCCGGACGTATTTCGACCGACGACACCCGGCGCACCTCCATGGCCGGGGTATGGGCGGGCGGCGACTGCATCGCCGGCGGCGAAGACCTGACGGTCGTATCGGTCGAAGACGGCAAGATCGCCGCGATGGACATTCACCAGGCGCTGACGGCGTGAGGGAAGGAGCAAAGCATGGCTGACCTTTCGACAGAGTTCCTCGGCATCAAGTCACCCAATCCCTTCTGGCTCGCCTCCGCGCCGCCGACAGACAAGGCCTACAATGTCGACCGGGCGTTCGAGGCCGGCTGGGGCGGGGTCGTGTGGAAGACGCTGGGCGAAGCAGGCCCGCCGGTCGTCAATGTCAACGGGCCGCGCTACGGCGCGATCTGGGGCCCGGACAGGCGGCTCCTGGGGCTGAACAACATCGAACTCATCACCGACCGCGATCTCGAGGTCAATCTCCGCGAGATCGCCGACGTCAAGAAGCGCTGGCCGGACCGTGCGATGATCGCCTCGATCATGGTGCCTTGCGAAGAACAGGCATGGAAGGCGATCCTGCCGCGCGTGGAAGATACCGGCGCGGACGGTATCGAGCTCAATTTCGGCTGTCCGCACGGCATGAGCGAGCGCGGCATGGGCTCGGCCGTCGGTCAGGTGCCAGAATACATCCAGATGGTTGCCGAGTGGTGCAAGGCCCATTCGCGCCTGCCGGTGATCGTCAAACTGACGCCGAACATCACCGACATTCGCTATCCGGCGCGCGCGGCGAAACGCGGCGGGGCGGACGCGGTGTCGCTGATCAACACCATCTCGTCGATCACCTCGGTCAATCTCGACACGTTCTCGCCGGAACCGTCGATCGACGGTAAGGGCTCGCATGGCGGCTATTGCGGTCCGGCGGTCAAGCCGATCGCGCTCAACATGGTGGCCGAGATCGCCCGCGACGGCGAGACCCGCGGTCTGCCGATTTCGGGCATCGGCGGGATCACCACCTGGCGCGACGCGGCGGAGTTCATCGCACTCGGCTGCGGCACGGTGCAGGTCTGCACGGCGGCGATGACATACGGCTTCAAGATCGTCGAGGAAATGGCGGACGGCCTTTCGGAATGGATGGACGAAAAGGGCTATCGGACGATCGACGATTTCAAGGGCATGGCTGTGCCGAACGTCACCGACTGGCAGTACCTCAATCTGAACTATGTGACGAAGGCCCATATCGACCAGGATCTGTGCATCAAGTGCGGGCGCTGCCACATCGCTTGCGAGGACACCTCGCACCAGGCGATCACCTCGATGGTGGATGGGGTTCGCCATTTCGAGGTTATCGACGAGGAGTGCGTCGGCTGTAATCTGTGCGTCAATGTCTGCCCGGTGGAGGACTGCATCACCATGGAGCAGATGGTGGCGGGCACCGATCCACGCACGAACAAGCCGATCGACCCCGGCTATGCCAACTGGACGCAGCACCCCAACAATCCGATGGCGGCGAAGGAAGCGGCGGAATAGGGATGTCTGCGCCGTGCGCCGGATCGTGACATGAGGCGAGGTGTCAGACGCAAGGCCGAGCGATCGGTACTTGCTCCATGACGCAGGCCGACGACCTCGATCGGTCGGAAACGACGATGCCGCGAAACTATGCGATCGGCCGGGAGAAACTTCTCGGCCATCTCGCCATGCTCTGTTTCGCTCTTCTCGTCGCCGGCTCGTTCTCGCTTGGCTCGCGGGCGGCCCCTCATATCGGGCCCGCTGCGATCAATGCGATCCGCTTCGTCATCGGTGTCGCAGTCATGGGTGCTGCCGCGGCGCTCATGTTGCGCGGGAGCGGTGTCCGCCTTCTGGCATGGCCGGTCGGTGCGTGGCGTTTTGCCGTGCTCGGTGGTCTGATGGCGCTCTATTTCGTCACCATGTTCATCGCACTCGGCATAACCAGTCCCGTTTCGACCGGGGCGGTTTTCACGCTGATTCCGTTCCTCAGCGCAGTCTTCGGCTATCTGTTTCTGCGCCAGACGGTCGGTCCGATTGTCCTCGTCAGCTTGATGGTGGCCGGCGCGGGGGCGTTATGGGTGATCTTCGATGGTCGCCTTGCGGCGTTGTTGCGATTTTCGGTCGGCCGGGGTGAAGCGATCTTCTTCGTTGGATGTCTTGCCCATGCCGCCTATGCGCCCCTCGTCAAGCGGTTCAATCGCAAAGAGCCGCTCGCCTATTTCACCTTCTGGACATTGAGTGCGACCGGCGGATGGATCGCTCTTTACGCTGTGCCCGAAATCGCAAGGACGGCCTGGACCGGTTTGCCGCCGATCGTTTGGGCGACGATCCTCTATCTTGCCGTCTTCACGACGGCGGCGACCTTCTTCCTGCTCCAGTATGCTTCCATGCGCCTGCCGGTCTCGAAGGTGTTCGGCTATTCCTATCTCACGCCGAGCTTCATCATCGTTTTCGAGGGTCTGGCCGGAGCCGGGTGGACAAGCACGAGCGTGGCTATCGGCGCGCTGGTCACCGTCATGGGGCTGGTCGTGCTGGTGGTGGCGGCGGACTGATCTTTCCAGGTTCACCGCTTCCGTAGAGATCCGAAGGACCCTAAAGCGTCTCTTCATCGAAGAAATAGAGATCGGCACCGCCGTCTGCGAAATTCGCGATGTCGCCGGCCGCGGCCTTGCCTTCTGGAGAGCCGAGGGCAGAGCGGATGGCGTCGAGCGAATCGAAATGCAGAATGGCCAGGAGATGATAGTCCGCCGGGCCGCCGGGCGTATCGATGCCGCCGCGGCTGATCTCGTATTTGCGCAGACCCGGGATCTTTTTCGCCAGCGGCACGTGCGTTTCGCGATAATAGCGATCAAACGCCGTCTTGTCCTGTGGGGTCCGGTACATTGCGATCAGCTTGGCCATGGCTTTCCTCCAGTCGCGGATACTCTGGCGATCCGCCGAGAGGAGGGCAATCGCACCTTCGTGCTGGTCGGCGCATTCAGCCGCGCGGCCGGATTCCGTTCAGGAGGATGGACAGGACGGCCTGAGCGGCCTGTTCGCGGTGTCCCGGCTGATCGACCTGGGGGCCGAGCACCGCACGGATCTGCACGTCGAAGTCCGCGTAGTGCTGCGTCGTCGCCCAGATCGTGAAGATCAGATGATAGGGGTCGATCGGTGCCAGGCGTCCCTCGCTCACCCAGCGACGCAGGACAGCGGCCTTTTCGTGGACCATGTTGCGCAGGTTCGTTTGCAGGAACCGGCCGATCATCGGTGCGCCGTGGAGGATCTCGTTGGCGAAAAGACGGGACGCCTCGGGCCTTGATGCCGACATCTCCATCTTGATCGAAATGTACTTGCGCAACTCCTCGATCGGATCACCTTCGGGATCGAGCGCGGCAAACGGATCGAGCCACTCCTCCAGCGTTTCTTCCAGAACCGTGACGTAGATGTCTTCCTTCTTCGGAAAATAGTAGAGCAGGTTCGGCTTCGACATGCCGGCCCGTTCGGCGATCTGGTCGATCGTCGTCCCGCGAAATCCGTAGGTCGAGAACATCTCAAGCGCCGCGTCGACGATGAGGCCGCGGTTGATGGCCTGGATTCGCGTGCGTTTCTCTTTCGCGCGCGGGATGTCCGCGCGCGGGACAGCGACACCGGGTCTACGCGTGGTTGGAACGTCCATCGAGCGCTTCTCTCCGCAATGGTCAACCGTTGAGCATTTCGCTCGTTTCCTGCACCTTATCGCCTCTTCGTGCCGAAGGGATAGGCAGTCGGCACATGAGTTCCAAAGCGATGCAATCGGGAGTGCGAAATCTGACTTGACCGGCCTATGACGCTCTTCTAGCGTACATTTTGACCATTCAGTCAAGTTTTTGAATTCCCCGTCAAGAGGGATCAACGGACGTGGCCCGAGCGGGGCTGATGGCGAAGGGGAACAGTATCAGTCAGGCATGTGCGCGAGCGATCCCCTTCGTTCGTCCATGCGGAGGCGTGCATCGATGACCAGCGCACCGGTCCGACCCAACAACCTTGATGCTTTCTGGATGCCGTTCACGGCAAACCGCCAGTTCAAGCAGTCGCCGCGCATGTTCGTCTCGGCCGACCGGATGCACTATACGACGTCCGACGGGCGAAAGGTTCTGGACGGCACGGCGGGGCTTTGGTGCTGCAATGCCGGCCACAACAGGCCGAGGATCGTTGAGGCGATCCGCCAGCAGGCAGGCGAACTCGACTATGCGCCGGCGTTCCAGATGGGACATCCCAAGGCGTTCGAGCTCGCCTCGCGGCTGACTCAGATCACGCCCGAGGGTTTCGATCATGTCTTCTTCACGAACTCCGGATCGGAATCGGTCGACACGGCGCTGAAGATCGCGCTCGCCTATCAACGCGCCAAGGGCGACGGCGCACGCTTTCGTCTCATCGGACGTGAACGCGGCTACCACGGTGTCAATTTCGGCGGGATTTCCGTTGGCGGGATCGTGGCCAACCGCAAGATGTTCGGCACATTGCTGACCGGCGTCGACCACATGCGCCACACGCATGACCTGGAGCGCAATGCCTATTGCCGTGACGAACCGGACCATGGCGTGGAACTGGCCGAGGACCTGACGCGCATTGCGACGCTGCATGATCCTTCGACCATCGCGGCGGTGATCGTGGAGCCCGTGGCAGGGTCGACGGGCGTTCTGCCGCCACCGAAAGGCTATCTCAAGCGACTGCGCGAGATCTGCGACCAGCACGGCATTCTCCTGATCTTCGACGAGGTCATCACCGGATACGGTCGGCTCGGGACCCCGTTCGCACCGGATTATTTCGATGTCGTTCCCGATATCATGGTCACCGCGAAGGGGCTGACCAACGGTGTGATCCCGATGGGAGCGGTGTTCGTCAGGAAGGAGATCTACGAGGCCTTCATGACGGGCCCGGAGCATCTGATCGAGTTCTTCCACGGCTACACCTATTCAGGCAATCCGATCGCATCGGCCGCCGCGATCGCGACGCTCGACACCTATCAGGAAGACGGTCTGCTGACCCGTGGCGCGGAGCTTTCGAACTACTGGGCGGATGCACTGCACTCGCTCAAGGGCCTGCCACACGTCATCGATCTGCGGACGATCGGCATGATCGGCGCGATCGAACTGGAGCCGATCGCGGGCCTGCCGACCAAGCGCGCGTTCTCGGCGTTTCTGGAGGCATATGAAAAGGGACTGCTGATCCGCACGACGGGCGACATCATCGCGCTGTCGCCGCCATTGATCATCGAAAAGTCCGAGATCGATTTCATCTTCGATACACTCAGGACGATCCTGACTTCGCTCGATTGAGAGCACGTACCGACATCGACGACAAGGGAGCCTTCATGACACTCACCGGCAATATGCGCATCGACGGCGACCGGCTGTGGGACAGTCTCATGGAGATGGCGAAGATCGGGCCTGGATTGCGTGGTGGGAACAACCGCCAGACGCTGACGGACGAAGACGGGGAAGGGCGCCAGCTGTTCAAGTCGTGGTGCGACGCGGCAGGCCTGACGATGGGCATCGACGAGATGGGCAACATGTTCCATCGCCGCGAGGGAACCGATCCCGATGCCCTGCCGGTCTATGTCGGCAGCCATCTGGATACCCAGCCGACGGGCGGCAAGTATGATGGCGTGTTGGGTGTGCTCGGCGGGCTGGAGATCATCCGCACGCTGAACGATCTCGGCATCAAGACGAAGCATCCGATCGTCGTGACCAACTGGACCAACGAGGAGGGTACGCGTTTCGCGCCCGCAATGCTCGCCTCGGGCGTCTTCGCCGGGGTGCACGATCAGGACTGGGCGTATGAGCGCAAGGACGCCAAGGGCAAGAGCTTTGGCGACGAACTGGCCCGCATCGGCTGGAAGGGCGAGGAAAAGGTCGGCGCACGCAAGATGAAGGCGTTCTTCGAACTGCATATCGAACAAGGCCCGATCCTCGAGGCCGAAAACAGGGACATCGGCGTCGTCACGCACGGGCAGGGCCTGTGGTGGTTGCAGGTGACGCTGACCGGCAAGGACGCGCATACCGGTTCGACGCCGATGAAGATGCGCCGCAATGCCGGTCTGGGCATGGCGAAGATCACCCAGCTCGTCCATGAAATCGCGATGGCGCACCAGCCCGCCGCCGTGGGCGCGGTGGGCCACTGCGACGTCTATCCCAATTCACGCAACGTCATTCCCGGCAAGGTCGTCTTCACGGCCGACTTCCGCTCGCCCGACCAGGCGACTCTCGATGCCATGAAGGCGCGTTTCGAGAAGGAGGCGCGGGCGATCGCCGAAGACCTCGGCATCGGTATCGAGATCGAGGAAGCCGGTCACTTCGACCCGGTAACGTTCGACGAGGGTTGCGTCACGGCGGTACGCAACGCCGCTGACCGGCTCGGGTATTCACACCGCGACATCGTCTCGGGCGCCGGACACGATGCGTGCTGGATCAACCGCGTAGCGCCCACTTCGATGGTGATGTGCCCCTGCGTCGACGGGCTGAGCCACAACGAGGACGAGGACATCACGAAAGAGTGGGCCAAGGCCGGCGCCGACGTGCTTTTTCATGCCGTCGTGGAGACGGCGGAGATCGTGGAGTAGACTTCAAGCGACAACGAAGCTGGGCGGCACCGCAGACAAAAAGAGGGAGCAGCATGCCAAGCAAGGTCATCAAGAACGGAACGATCGTCACCGCCGACCTGACCTACGAGTCGGACGTGCTGATCGAGAACGGCGTCATCACCGAGATCGGCCGCAACCTTTCCGGCGACGAGGTGCTGGATGCGGCCGGTTGCTATGTGATGCCGGGCGGCATCGATCCGCACACGCACATGGAAATGCCCTTCATGGGCACCTATTCCTCCGACGATTTCGAGACCGGCACGCGCGCCGCGCTGCATGGCGGCACCACGATGGTGGTCGATTTCTGTCTGCCGGCGCCAGGCCAATCGCTGCTGGAGGCGTTGCAGGCCTGGGACAACAAGTCGACCAAGGCAATGTGCGACTATTCCTTCCACATGGCGGTCACCTGGTGGGGCGAGCAGGTCTTCAACGAGATGGAGACCGTGGTCCGCGAGAAGGGAATCAACACGTTCAAGCACTTCATGGCCTACAAGGGCGCCCTGATGGTGGACGACGACGAAATGTACGCCTCGTTCCAGCGCTGCGCCGAGCTGGGTGCCATGCCGCTTGTCCATGCCGAGAACGGCGACGTCGTCGCGTCGCTTCAGCAGAAGCTGCTGGCCGAAGGCAACAACGGCCCGGAGGCGCATGCCTATTCAAGGCCGACCCAGGTGGAGGGCGAAGCGGTCAACCGGGCCGTCATGATCGCCGACATGGCCGGAGTGCCGCTCTATGTCGTGCACGTCTCGTGCGAGGAGGCGCACGAAGCGATCCGGCGCGCGCGACAGCTCGGCAAGCGCGTCTACGGCGAACCGCTCATCCAGCATCTCGTTCTGGATGACAGCGAATATCAGCACCCGGACTGGGATCACGCGGCAAGGCGCGTCATGTCGCCGCCGTTCCGGTCCAAGGTTCATCAGGACAGCCTGTGGAACGGCCTTGCGTCCGGCTCGCTGCAGGTGGTCGCGACGGATCACTGCGCCTTCACCACGGAGCAGAAGCGCTACGGCGTCGGCGATTTCACGAAAATCCCGAACGGAACCGGCGGCCTGGAAGACCGCATTCCGGTGCTGTGGACCAAGGGCGTTGCGACCGGGCGGCTGACGATGAACGAATTCGTGGCGGTGACATCCACCAACATCGCCAAGATCCTCAATATCTACCCCAAAAAGGGCGCTATCCTGGTCGGAGCGGATGCCGACATCATGGTGCTCGATCCGAACAAGTCGAAGACGATCTCGGCCGACAGCCAGGCTTCGGCAATCGACTACAACGTGTTCGAAGGCATCGAGGTCAAGGGATTGCCCCGCTTCGTTCTGACGCGCGGCCATGTGGCTGTGAAGGACGGCGCGTTCGACGGGCGCATGGGACATGGTGAATTCGTCGCGCGCAAACCGGACCAGCCGGTCGGCAAGGCGCTTTCGACGTGGAAGGAACTGACGGCGCCGCGTCGGGTGGAGCGGTCGGGCATTCCGGCGAGCGGGGTCTGAGCGACGTGGCAATGGCGGCGACATCGGTCGATACCGAGGCACACGGGCAGGGCGGCACTTCGGTGATCGCAGCGCATGATCTCGACCTGACATTCAACACCAATGATGGTCCGGTTCACGCCCTGTCGGGGATCGACCTTGAGATCGACCGCGGCGAATTCGTTTCCTTCATCGGGCCGTCGGGCTGCGGCAAGACCACGCTGCTGCGCGTCATCGCCGATCTCGAAAAGCCGACGGCCGGCTCGATATCGATCAATGGCATGTCGCCGGAAGCGGCGCGCAAGGCGAGGGCGTATGGCTACGTCTTCCAGGCTCCCGCGCTCTATCCCTGGCGCACGATCGGCAAGAACATCGCATTGCCGCTCGAAGTGATGGGATTCGACCGGGCCGAGCGGCAACGCCGGATCAGGGACAATCTGGCGCTGGTCGACCTCGCCGGTTTCGAGAACAAGTTTCCCTGGCAGCTCTCGGGCGGCATGCAGCAACGCGCCTCGATCGCGCGGGCGCTCTCCTTCGATCCCGACATGCTCTTGATGGACGAACCTTTCGGGGCGCTGGACGAGATCGTGCGCGACCATCTCAACGAGCAGCTTCTGCGGCTTTGGGCCAAGACGCAGAAGACCGTGGTTTTCGTCACCCACTCCATTCCGGAGGCTGTGTTTCTTTCGACCCGGATCGTCGTCATGAGTCCACGTCCGGGCCGGATCCACGACATCATCACATGCGATCTGGGGCCCGATCGGCCGCTGGAAATCCGCGAGACGCCCGCTTTCCTGGAGATCGCTCATCGGGTGCGCGAGGGACTGCGGGCGGGGCACAGCTATGACTGAGCTGCGGGCTGACTAGATGGCGACGACCGCGCTCACCCCCGTCGCTAGAAGATCGGCCGGTCAGGGCCGCATCGTTCCCGTCGCGACCATGGTACTCGTCATCATGGTCATCTGGTATGGCTTCACCGTCTATCTGAACGCGCGCTGGCAGTTTCAGGTGTTCGACCGGGCAGGAGAGGACTGGACGCTCTGGCAGTTCGTTGCCGGCACGTTCAGCCAGGACCGTCCCGTTCTCCCGGCGCCGCACCAGGTCATCGTGGAGCTGTGGAATTCGACGGTGATGCAGGACGTCACTTCGCGGCGCAGCCTCTTCTATCATGCATGGATCACGCTGTCGGCCACGCTGCTCGGCTTCGTCATGGGTACCGTCCTCGGCATCGCCCTGGCCGTGCTGATCATTCACAATCGGGCGGTCGACCGATCGTTGATGCCATGGCTGATCGCCTCGCAGACCATCCCGATCCTTGCAATCGCGCCGATGGTCGTGGTCGTGCTTGCCTCGATCGGGCTCACGGGCCTTGTCCCGAAATCGCTGATCTCGACCTATCTGTCGTTCTTTCCCGTGGTCGTCGGCATGGTGAAGGGCTTTCGCAGCCCCGATGCTTTGCAGATGGATCTGATGCGGACCTACAACGCCTCACGAGGCGAGGTCTTTGCAAAGCTGCGCTGGCCGAGCGCCATCCCCTATCTCTTCACCTCGATGAAGGTCGGGGTTGCGGCGAGCCTCGTCGGCGCCATCGTCGGAGAACTGCCGACCGGCGCTGCGGGCGGGCTCGGCTCGCGGCTGCTTGCCGGTTCCTATTACGGCCAGACGACGCAGATCTGGGCCGCGCTGTTCATGGCGGCGGCGCTGTCGGCGACATTGATCTTTGCGATCGGTGCGGTCGAAAAGCGCGTTCTGAAACGCACGGGAGTGCAGCCATGAGCGGCGGTTGGATCGCGTTTGCCGTCCTGTTCTGGCTCACCGCCTGGGCCTTCAACGAATGGCTCGTGCGACGCAAGCCGGACAGTGCCGCGGCGCAACGCGCCATTGGAATGGTGGTCCCGCTGCTTTTCGGCGTCGCGCTGCTGGTGTTGTGGGAAGGTCTGACCCGCGGCTTTGCCGTACCGGAGGTGTTGCTGCCGGCGCCCTCCGTCATCTGGGCGCAGATTGCATCCTCCGTCCCGACGCTCTGGGAGGATTTCCAGCAGACCTTCATGAAGTCGGTCTTGATCGGATACGCCATCGGCTGTTCGGTCGGGCTTGTGACGGCCATAGCCATCGATCGCTCGCCTTTCCTGAAGAGGGGGCTTTTGCCGATCGGCAGTTTCGTTTCGGCGCTGCCCCTCGTTGGTATCGCGCCCATCATGGTGATGTGGTTCGGGTTTGACTGGCATTCCAAGGCGGCGGTCGTCGTGGTGATGACGTTCTTCCCCATGCTGGTGAACACGGTCGCCGGGCTCGGAGCGGCCAGCGCGATGGAACGCGACCTGATGCACACCTACGCGGCGAACTACTGGCAGAGCCTCTTCAAGCTGCGCCTGCCGGCGGCCTGGCCGTTCATCTTCAACGCGCTGAAGATCAATTCCACCCTGGCGCTGATCGGCGCCATCGTCGCGGAATTCTTCGGTACGCCGATCGTCGGGATGGGCTTTCGGATCTCGGCCGCCATCGGGCGGCTCAACGTCGACATGGTCTGGGCCGAAATCGCCGTTGCCGCAGTTGCCGGCTCGGCGTTCTACGGTCTCATCGCGCTCATCGAAAAGCGCGTCACTTTCTGGCATCCGTCGGTCCGCGGTGGACGGGCGGGATAAAAAAGGGGAATGGCACAATGAAAAAGCTTCTCGCCACCACGATCCTGACCAGCCTGCTCGCTTGCGGGGCAGGCACGGCATTCGCGCAGGAGATGGACGAGCTGACATTTCAGCTGAAATGGGTCAACCAGGGGCAGTTCGCAGGCTATCTGGTCGCCAAGGACCTTGGCTACTACGAGGAAGAAGGCCTCGACGTGACGATCAATCCCGGCGGACCGGACATTGCGCCGGAGCAGGTGATCGCCGGTGGCGGCGCCGATGTGATCACCACCTGGATGGCGGCCGCGCTGGCCGCGCGCGAGCGCGGCGTGCAACTGGTCAACATCGCCCAGCCTTTCCAGGGATCGGCTTTGCAACTGGTGTGCTCGGAAGAAAGCGGCGTTACGTCGACCGACGATTTTCCGGGCAAGACGCTCGGCGTCTGGTTCTTCGGCAACGAGTATCCGTTCTACGCCTGGATGGCGAAGCTCGGCTATTCCACCGAAGGGGGTGAAGAAGGTGTGGAGGTCCTGCGCCAGGCTTTCAGCGCCGACCCGCTGATCCAGGGCCAGGCGGATTGCATCTCCACGATGCGCTACAACGAATACAAACAGATCCTCGATGCCGGCATTCCGGAAGACAGCTTGACCGTGTTCAACTTCCTCGACGAAGGCGTCGGTATGCTCGAAGACGGCCTCTATGTCCTTGAAGATCGTCTCGAGGATGAAGAATTCGTCGATCAGATGGTCCGCTTCGTTCGCGCTTCCATGCGCGGATGGGAGTATGCGGCGGCCAATCCCGAGGAAGCAGCCGAGATCGTGCTGGAAAACGATATGTCGGGCGCTCTTACGCTCGAAAGCCAGGTCTATCAGGTCGAGGAGGCCGCGGCGCTGGTCGGCGATAGCGCTGCTCTCGACATGGAAGCCTACGAGCAGACCGTGCAGACCCTGCTGAACGCTGTTTCACCGGACAACCCGGCTATCACCGGCGAGCCGGAGGGGGCTTATACCACCGTCGTTACGGACAAGCTGGCGGAATAGGACCAGTCACTGCCACGCCGGGCGGCGTCTCGCGCCGCTCGGCCACGCACTGCGTTGTCAGTCAAACGCGATCGTACGCACGGTACCGTCAGCGCCCGAATAGCCGGATCCGCTCAAGCATTGCGCGGGTATCTGCGGCCACGTCGCAGCGGCACACGTCGTGTTCATCTCAGACAGGCGCTGTGACATCGCGACGACGGCGGAGCCTCGGGCATCCGCCGCGCTTGCTGCATCTTGCGCGGCCGCGTCGGTCGTGACCGACCACCCGATCCCGTTCGCATAGGAAAAGCCGCAGATCGCCAGCGTAGCCAAGGCGAGGATGGATGTTGCTTTTTTCTTCATGGCCCGACAACTCAGGAAGAATACTTTCGGTTCCAAAACGAGTATCGGCCCGATTGCGTAAGGCGCGGCCCGAATCAAATTCGAGTGATCGTTGCTTTTGATCAGGGAACCAAACTGCCACCGGCCTCATTGTTGCTGTGTTCGAAAGGATCAAACCAATGGAACACATTGCGGCTATCATGGTGCTTATCGGTTGTGGTCATGGCGACATCGATTGCAAGGAATTGCCGGCGCCAACTGTTGGGTATGAAACCGTTGAACTTTGCGAGCGAGACATGGAGCATGTCCTGCGCGGCGCCAGCAACAATCATCCCATTGTCTACGGCCAGTGTTCTGCCGTCGATCCCGCGCTATTCGAGCAGGACGCGGTGGTTGCATGGGATTTCGATGAGCGCGGCGATCTGCGTGTCGATGTGGTGCCTTCCGATTCTCTCTATGCGTCGACCGATCCGGCCGAACTCGTCGCCGAGACACCGACAGCTCGTTAACGAACTGACTTGGAACGTGTAGATTTCGCCAAGGATTTCTCGCGCTCGGCGGGAACCATTTGGCTGCCTCGTGGGTTTCATCGGCGACTTCCGTTCCCACCGCGTGTGAACGGTGCGTGCCAACGGGGATTATGAGCAGTTTGAACGCCGCGTTCCGCCTATCGACGACCTCCCTCATCATTCTTGCGGCTGCAGGTGTCGCGTCCGCGCAGGGGCGGGATGGCTCGGGCTCGATCTTTATCGACGAGACGCAAGGCGAACTTCAAAGCATCGAAGGATTCTTCGAGCCGAGCGAAGGGTTGGTCCTGGCGACGTCTCTGATCGGCGAAACGGTTTATACCGGCGCGGCCGACGATGACGAGATGGTCGGCGAAATCCGCGACATCGTCATGTCGGAAGATGGCGACGCCGAAGCCGTCGTCGTCGGTGTCGGTGGTTTCCTCGGTGTCGGCGAGAAGGATGTGGCCGTCGATTTCGATCGCATCAGCCGGGCGGTGGACGAGGAAGGCGATATCTGGTTCGTGATCAATGCCACCGTTGAGGAACTGACCGCGGCACCATCCTTCGATCGCGCTGCGGTGCGCGAACGGGAGAACGAGAACGCTATTTCCTACGCCGAGGAGAATGGTCCGGAGCGCGTGCCGTTGGAAGAGGCCTCGTTGTCGGCCGACGATCTGGTCGGCATGCGCGTTTATGGCGCTGATGATGATGTCGTCGGTGAGGTATCCGATGTGCTGGTCGGTGACGGCGAGCGACTGGAAGCCTTCGTCATCGACGTCGGCGGCTTTCTCGGGCTCGGCGCCAAGCCGGTGGCGATTGGCCTCGACAATCTGAGCGTGCGCCGCGAGGGCGGCGATTGGCAGGCCATCCATACCACTTTCAGCAAGCAGCAACTGGAGGAACACGTCGAATATTCGCAAAGAGCTTACGAGGATGGCGAGGAGGCCGTCATCCTGCGCGCATCGGCAAACCAATAAAAATGCGAGCGCGCTTGCCGTGAAGGGCGGCAGGTGAGCCGGCCCCGCCGGATTTGCCTCACGAACCGCGGTTGATCCGCATTACTCTATCATTCATGGGAATATAATTATGAAAAAGTCTATCGCAGCCGTCCTTCTCATTCTTCCGCTTGCTGCCTGCACGCAGACCCAGCAGGGCGCCGTGCTTGGCGGAGCCGGTGGCGCAGCGGTCGGTGCCGCTGTTGGTGGAACCGATGGCGCCCTGATTGGTGGTGCGGCCGGTGCAGTCGGCGGCGCGCTCATCGGACGCGCTCAGGAAAACAACCGCTGCATCTACGAAGACCGTTACGGTCGCCGTTACGAAGCGGCTTGCTGAGGCTGGCTTGACTTGGAAGCCGGGTCCGATGGGCCCGGCTTCTCCTCTCAGGCGCCTTTCTTTACGGCCACCTTGGAAGGCGCGCCAGTGCTTGCCTTCATGCGGGCCAGTTCGTCCTCTTCGGTTTCGCGCGGTGCGATCTGCGCAGAGATGAGCCGCCGGGTCTGAAACTGCTCCAGGAAGCGCTCGTCGAAATCGGCGAACTCCACGGCCTTTCGCTTGTCATTGAACGTGATGAAGCCGTTGTCGACAGAAATGTAGCCTTCACGCTGCAGCTTTCGCAGGTTCTTGTTCGTGTGAACCAGCGACAAACCCACCGTATCGGCGATCTGCTCCTGTGTCATGAGCATGCGAAAGCCGCTGTCGTCCGCAGCGCCGACCACCATCAAACGGCACCAGATTTCCAGAATAAAGTGCAAGATCCGCTGGCTGGCCGGACGCGCCCCGAGAGAGACGTTGTGCTCGCTCAGGATATTGAAGTTGCGCACCGTCATCCAGTCGAGCCCGGAAGCCAGAACCGGGTATTTCTGATAGACTTCGAGGATGCGGATCGGCTCGATGATCGCGACTTCCAGATCCGTCAGCGCAGCGACCGAATAGATCGAGCGTCGCTGGAAGTTGATGTGCAAGCCGATGAAATCGCCAGGCAGGCAGACCCCGATGATCTGGCGTCGGCCGCTCTTCGTCATCTTGTACTTGATCGCCCAACCGTCGCGGATGAGGAAGCTCAGGCGAAAATCCTCGCCGTCGGTCACGAACTCCTCGCCGCGACGATAGGCGACGCGGTTGACCTGCAATTGTTCGAAGAACTCGACCTCCTCCTCGTTGAGAAGAACGTTGCTTGCCAATCGCTGCACGGCCGCGCTCATCGCCGTTGAGGCTGCGCTCTTGATTGTGGTCGCCATCGTATCCGCCCGCCAAGTCCCTTACCGCCCGCAACGGATCTCCGGTGCGGCCTTTGCAACTCTTAACACGCGGCGTCGCGCGCGCCAGTTTTTTCGATGTCGCACCCGCAACTGCGCAATGCTGCCACAAAGTCGCGAAATACAGGCGCGTCGCCATGACCGATGTCATGGTGATCATCACCGAATGTGATGAGCTTCGATCAAACGAACGACGCGCGGCATCGTCCGCAAGCTGCCGTTGCGCGGCCATTCAGCTATGTCATAGTTAAATGACGCCGCTGTCGATGGTAGCTAGACCGGCACTTGATTTTCTTGCTTTGGGTAAATTTGTAAATGATTTCCTCCGGGGAGGGTGGCGGCCCTTTGTCCAACTTGACGGCGTTGATATTGGAAGACGCGTTTCTGATCGCTTACGAGGCTGAGCAGGCGCTGCTCGAGCTCGGTGCGACGAGCGTCATCATCCTGCAGGACCTGGTCGAAGCTCTGGAGTCGCTGAACCGCGCCGATCCGTTCGATTTTGCCGTTCTCGATCTTTCGCTGGGCGATGGCAACTCGATCGAGTTCGCCAAGCAGATCAAGGAGCGCGGCATTCCTTTCGTGTTCACGTCCGGATATGCCAAGCCTGACGAGGTGGCGCGCGAGTTTCCTGACGTGCCTTACCTCGAAAAGCCCTATCATTTCGACAGGTTGAAGCAGGTCGTTTCAGAGATGCTGCAAAAAAGGAGCTGACCGCGCGCGGCCAGCTCCTTTGCATTTGTGAAGTCCGGTGTCAGGCGATGGATTTCGATCCGCCTGTCATCACCTGCCTCGTCACCGCATCGGGACCGAACTCGTCTTCGCTATCGACGTTCATCAGCTCGGCCAAGCGGGCGCGGGCGCGACTGACTCGGCTCTTGATGGTACCGATGGCGCAATCGCAGATCTCCGCCGCTTCCTCGTAGGAAAAGCCCGAGCCGCCGATAAGGATGATCGCTTCCTTCTGGTCGGAGGGGAGGCGTTCGAGGGCCTTGCGGAAGTCCTGCAGATCGAGATGGCCCATCTGTTCCGGATGACCGGCAAGCTTTGCAGCATGCATGCCGTCCGCATCGGACACCTCGCGGCCCTTCTTGCGCATCTGCGTGTAGAATTCGTTGCGAAGGATGGTGAAAAGCCACGCCTTGAGATTGGTGCCGTGCTCGAAGCTCGACTGCTTGGCCCACGCCTTCATCAACGTCTCCTGCACCAGATCGTCCGCCCTGTCGGACGAACCGATCAGCGACATCGCGAAGGCGCGAAGGTTGGGTACGACGGCAAGGAGATCTTTTCTGAAATGCGAGGAATCAGCCTGATCGCTCTGATCGCTGCTACCCATTCGAGCGACCCTTCTCAGCACGTTCCAGGCTTTCCAGCAGACTTGTGAATTTGTCCGGAACGGGCTCGCTGACGATTTCGTCGTAGATGGACTTCAGCCGCTTGCCGATGTGCGAAGACGAGAGGTCCTCCAGCGGCTGATGCTGATTATGGGCGCCGCCGCCGGCGTCCTCCGTATCGTTTGCACTCATAACTGGTTGGGTTCCCTTTTTCAGCCCCGAGTAAACCGCTTTGAAAACGCCCGGCTTTCAAAAAAGTTCCATGCGTTCGGAACTTTTTTTCCTGCTAATAGTTTTTCTCGCGTGACGCGCTTAAATAGTCGAAATCGCACGTCCATTCGAGGGAGTTCCTTTATGTCTCTAGCTGCCGAGCTTGCTCCGCATCTTCCATTTTTGCGGCGCTTCGCCCGTTCGCTTACCGGTTCGCAGGCCAGCGGCGATGCTTATGTCACCGCGGTTCTTGAAGCCCTGATTGCCGATGTCGACCTTTTTCCTCGCGACGGCGACGTCAAGGTGGGTCTTTACAAGACGTTCGCGACGATCTGGAAGTCGATAGATGTCAACGTCACCCCTTTCTCCGGGATCGGAGGAACGGACAAGAGCGACCATAACCTGCAATTGATCGCGCCGCTGCCGCGCCAGGCGTTTCTCCTGGTCGCCGTCGAAGGCTTCACCAAGGCGGAAGGCGCGCAGATTCTCAGCATGAGTGAACAGGAATTCTCCGATCTCCTCGTTCAGGCTTCCCGGGATATCGCCCAGCAGGTCGCGACCGACGTGATGATCATCGAGGACGAGCCGTTGATCGCGATGGACATCGAGAATCTGGTTCTCGATCTCGGCCATACCGTGACCGGTATCGCGCGCACTCGCACGGAAGCCAATGCTCTGTTCGCGAAGAAGAAGCCGGGCATCATACTGTCGGACATTCAGCTCGCCGACGGCAGTTCCGGCATCGATGCGGTCAACGATATTCTGGAAGAGACGGACGTGCCGGTGATCTTCATCACCGCCTATCCCGAGCAGCTCCTGACCGGCAAGCGTCCGGAGCCCGCCTTCCTGGTAACGAAGCCGTTCCAGCCGGACATGGTTCGTGCCCTCATCAGTCAGGCGCTGTTCTTCAATCGCCAGTCGGACAAGAAGTCCGCAGCCTGACAATCTCTGCAGGTCAAAAAGAGAAGCCGGGTGGGGCAACCGATCTGTTGCCGCATCCGGCTTTTGCTTGGACCGCCCTGACCCGAATGTGCGAGGGGCCGGGAACCATCCGTATGCTGGCGGGTTGCGCCAGGATGATCCCCCGCTGGAGCCTGCACGATGACCGAGCCCGACCGACCCTTTCGCACCCCCGCCGATCCGCCGAAACCACGCCCGTGGGGACCAGCGTCCTATTGGCGGTCGGGGTTGGTGCTCCTGGCGCTCGTCGTTGCCGTTCTTGCCGGGATGCGGCTTTTCGCAGGCGGATGATCCATAAAAAACGCCGCGCTAACAACGCGGCGTTTCATTAACTCGGGATACCTGTCCGGCGTCAGTGGCGCGCAATCCACTCATCGACCTGGCGCTCTGCCTCGTCCCGTTCCAACCCGTAGCGTTGCTGAACCAGGCCGGCCAGTTCGGTGCGGCGCCCTTTTGCCCGGTCGAGATCGTCATCGGTCAGCTTGCCCCATTGCTGCTGGACCTTGCCGCGATATTCGTTCCACTTGCCTTCGACGATGTCCCAATTCATGGATCGGCTCCTTCTTATTGTGCGAAGCAGTCTGCCTCGCTTGTGGGAGTAAAACGTCCCGTCCGGGCGCCGGTTCCGTGATCCTCACATCATCGCGCAAAAGAAACGCCCGGCACACGGGCCGGGCGTTCTTTCTTTGCCAAGTCAGGCATGATGCCGCTCAGTGCACGGCAGTGTCGCTGCCGGGAGCCGAGGTCGTCGTGACAGCCGCTGGGCTCGTCGTGGTGGCCGGCGCAGCTGGCTTGGTAGCCGCCTTGCTCGGACCTTTCGTGGCGCGGGTCGCGCGCGCCTTTGCCGCTGTGGCTTTTGCGCCCGATGCCGCTGCCTTGCGCTTCTGCGTCGCGGTGCTGGACTTCGAAGCGGCCGCCTTCTTGCCTGCGGCGGGCTTTGCTTTTGCCTTGGACTTGGCGGCTCCACTGGATGCACCAGCGGTCTTTGCAGTGGATGGCTTGCGCTTCGTGCCGGATTTTGGTGCCGGGGCGGGCTCATCGTAGCCGAGCGCATGGAGGACCACGTCATCCTTGCGCCGTGCCGCAAACACCGACGCCGCTGCCGCACCGAGCGCCAGGGCAAAGAGGCCGGTGGCTGTCGGATTGCGGCGGACCCATTCGGTGCCCTCGCGGCCGACTTCGCGGGAGCGTTCCGCAGCGCGGCGCGCCGCCAGTTCCGCGTCATGGGCGCCACGACTGATCGCGCGGCCGGCGTTATCGCCTGTCTCGCGGGCATAGTGCAGGGCGTCATCGGCCTTTTCCACGGCAATATCGGCCGCATCGTGCGCATAACCCCTGACGGCATCGCGTGCCGAACTCGCATAGCCGCGAACCCGGCGGGCGCCGTCGTCGAGTTGCCGGCGCGATGCGACGCGCGTACGCTCATTTGTCTGCGTGGCAAATCCCACCAGCCCAGCCGCCACGAGAGCCGTCGCGATGGGGTTGGATGTCGCTTTCGACACGGCCCAGTCGATGATCTCTGTCGTCGAGGGGTCTTGCTTGCCTGTCATGCGGGCGGCAATTGCGCGCGGCGAGAATTCCTTGGCAGCCGAGTCCATGCGGGTGCGCATGCGTTCGCGGATGCCGTCGATTTCTTCTTCGATGCGTTCACTGGATTTTGTCATGGAACGTCTCCTTCAATCGGTGAGCGTTTTCGGTGGTGGCACGGATGGTGCGCACCGGTTTCAGGTTCTTTGCCTTCAGATAGGATGCGCCGACATAGAGCGCGATGAACCCCAGAACGAGGACAACGCCGCCCGTGACGAGCGCAGCGCCGGCCGGTCCGAGGTAGATCGCCAACCAGGCGACAAATGCCTGTGCCAGCAGGAAGATCGCCACGGCGACGAGCAGAAGGCCGGCGAAGACGAATGTCAGCCCTTGCTGCACTTGACCGAGCTTTTCCTGGACTTCCGTGCGCGCGAGTTCGATTTCCTTGCGAACGAGCTCCAGACTGTCCTCGAGCAGGGACCGCAGAGTGTCGAATATGGTCGGTGTGTTCATCATGGATCCGTATGCCGAAACACGCGCGTCGACGACTTGACTAAGGTCAAGCGGCGCTGATCAGCCCGACGCCTTGGTCGTTGACCTGGCGCGGGTGCGCGCTGCCGTGCCTTGTTTCGCACCCGTCCTGCCTGCAGCGCGGCGAGGTGGATCCTGCGTCACGCGGGCTTGCTTTTCATGGCGATGCGTAGAGGCGCTCTGCAGGGTGTTGGCGACAAGGAAGCCGGCGATCGCAAGGGCGCCGTACGCCACAAGCGGACGCTCACGCACGAAGTCCTCGACGCGTTCGGTCGTCGAACGCATGTCGAAATCATCGATGTGATCGGTCATGTCGTCTGCCTTGGCGGCGACATCGTCAACGAAGCCTGCGACGGTTGCGTAGCCCTCCTGGCGCAATTCGCCGCCGCCGGTACGCAGCGCCCGCACGATTGTCTTGCAGAACTGCTTGAAGGCATTGGTCTGCTCGCGCACCGCCGTCTCGGCGTAGTCACGGCTGCTCTCATATGCCTTGTCAGCAAGCGCGCCAAGACGATCTTCGGCCGCTTCGAATACGTCGCTGGTAGTTTCCTGAACCGTTTCCCTGATCGCCATGCCGCGTCTCCGTTACGTTGCACAGACAACGCGGCCGTCAGGGACTTGTTCCACATATGCTTATGTAACGCTGCGGGCTGGAGCGACCACGCTTAACGGGTCAAACCATCATTACGGAACGAGGATCGACTTGCCCATCGTGCCGCGATCGAGAATGCGTTCCAGGACGTTCGGTGCGTCGGCGAGGGGATGGGATCCCTCAATGTGCGGGCGCACCCTGCCCATGGCATGCCAGGCGAACAGCTCCTGCATGTTGTCGGAGAAAAGGTCCGGTTCGCGCGCGGTGAAATTGCCCCAGAAGACGCCGACGACGCTGTATTCCTTGACGAGCGTCAGATTGACGGCGAGCTTGGGTATCCGTCCCGAGGCGAAGCCGACCACAAGCAGGCGGCCATTGCGGGCCATTGCCCGGCTGGCAGCGTCGAAGGCATCGCCGCCGACCGGGTCGAACACGACGTCGGCGCCCTTGCCGTCCGTTCGTTCCTTGAGCGCATCCTTCAGGTTGTCGTAGCCGATGGCTTCGTCGGCACCGTTCTCCGCGGCAAGCGCGCGCTTTTCCTTGCTCGATGCAACGGCGATTACGCGCGCGCCCATCGCCTTGCCGATCTGGACCGCGGCGAGACCCGTCGAACCTGCAGCGCCGAGAACGACGAGCGTTTCCTTGGGCCACAATTGGGCGCGCTGCTTGAGGGCGTGATGGGCTGTGCCGTAGGCGCACAACAACGCACAGGCATCCGCCGCCGGCATGGCGTCGGGCAAGCGGATGACATTGCGTGCGTCGGTTAGGACCCGCTCGGCATAGCCGCCGTGCTGCAGCAGGGCGACGACCCGGTCGCCCTCCGAAACCGTCTTGACGTCGGTGCCCGTCGCCACGACCGTTCCGGCGGTTTCCATGCCGGGCACGAAGGGCGTTGGCGGCTTTACCTGGTAAAGGCCCTTGACCAGAAGGCCGTCGGGATAATTGACGCCCGCGGCTTCGCTCGCGATGACGACCTCGTTCGGGCCGGGCGCGGGCAGGTCGATCTCGTCATAGGCGAGCTGGTCGATCGGCCCGAACTCCCTGCAGACGATTGCCCGTGACATTAAACCTTCTCCTGCGTGTATTTGCGCAGTTCGTTGCGCGCCACCTGGCGGCGGTGCACCGCATCAGGCCCGTCGGCAAGGCGCAGCGTGCGCAGATGCGTCCACATCCTTGCAAGGGGCGTGTCCTGCGAGATGCCCTGTCCGCCGAACATCTGCACGGCATGATCGGTGACCTTGAGCGCGACGTTCGGCGCGACAACCTTGATCTGGCTGATCCAGGGGGCCGCAGCCTTCGGATCCTTCTGGTCCATCATCCATGCCGCCTTGAGGCAGAGCAGGCGGGCCATCTCGATGTCGGAACGGCATTCGGCGATGATGTCGAAGTTCGCGCCGAGATCCGCCAGCCGTTTTCCGAACGCCTCGCGGCGCAGTGCACGTTGACACATCAGTTCAAGCGCACGCTCGGCATTGCCGATGGCGCGCATGCAATGGTGAATGCGGCCGGGTCCGAGCCGGCCCTGCGAAATCTCGAAGCCGCGGCCTTCGCCCAGCAGCAGGTCGCGGGCAGGGACACGCACATCGGTGAAGCGAAGGTGCCAATGACCGTGCGGCGCGTCGTCTTCGCCATAAACCTGCATCGGTCTCAGCTTCTCGATCCCCGGCGTCCTGGCGTCGACGACGATCATCGAATGGCGCTTGTGCTTCGGCTCCTCGTCGCTGCCGGTCCTGACCATCACGATGTAGACCGCACAGCGCGGATCGCCGGTGCCGGATGCCCACCATTTCTCGCCGTTCAGCACATAGTCGTCGCCGTCGCGTTTGCAGCGCATCGCGATGTTCGTTGCGTCCGACGACGCGACATCGGGTTCGGTCATGAGATAGGCGGATCGAATCTGTCCGGCGAGAAGCGGCGTCAGCCACTGCTCCTTGTGCGCATCGGTGCCGTATCGCTCGAACACTTCCATGTTGCCGGTGTCCGGGGCCGAGCAATTGAAGACTTCGGCGCCGAGATGCGCCTTGCCCATTTCTTCGGCGAGATAGGCGTATTCGACGGTCGACAAGCCGTAGCCGCGTGCGCTGTCGGTCAACCAGAAATTCCAGAGCTTGCGCTCCCTGGCCTTGGTCTTCAGGCCTTCGAGAATCTCGGTCTGGCGCGGAGTATAGGTCCAGCGGTCTCCCTTCGAGACTTCCGACAAGAACGCCTCATCGAGCGGGATGATCTCCTCACGGACCATCGTCGCTACCGCTTCGTGAATCGGCTTCAGCCGATCCGTCATGCCGAGATCCATCGTGGTCATGATTGTGTCCATCTCCTTCCAATCCTCGTTGAAGCAACAACCACATGCGAGGGCAACTTGTCCAATGGGGAGTGCATGGGGACGATGCGATGGGGGCAGGTGTGCCGCCGCACTAGCCACAGCGCGCCTTGCCACTTACACCTTCAGTGCAGGAAGTGGAGGATTGCATGAACTATCTTGAGGAGCTGTTCTCGGTTGCCGGCAAGACGGCGCTGGTGACGGGGGGCGCGACAGGTATCGGGCGGATGGTGGCGAGCGCGCTCGTCAATGGCGGCGCCAAGGTCCTGATCGCCTCGCGCAAGGGCGAGGATTGCCGCGCCGTGGCCGAGGCGCTCAACCAGTCGGGCGCGCCGGGTCAGGCGGATGGATTTGCCGGCGATGTCGGCACGCCGGAGGGCGTTGGCGCGCTCGTCGATGCGGTTCGATCACGCTGCGATCGCTTGCACGTCCTCGTCAACAATGCCGGCGTTTCCTGGGGTGCGCCGTTGGAGACCTTTCCCCATTCGGCGTGGGAAAAGGTGATGAACGTCAACGTTGCGGGTCTCTTCACGCTGACGCGCGATCTGCTGCCGCTTCTGGATGCGGCGGCAACGGATGACGACCCGGCGCGTGTCATCAACCTAGGCTCGGTCATGGGAACCGTGCCGCTTGCCGACGGGGCCTATTCCTATTCGGCCTCCAAGGCGGCCGTGCATCATCTGACCCGGATTTTCGCCAACGAGTTCGCGGCGCGACGCATCACCGTCAATGCCTTTGCCCCAGGCCCGTTTCAGTCGAAGATGACGGCATTTGCCACCGGGACCGACGACAAGGCCGACATTGTCGGCAAGGGGGTGCCGCTCGGCCGGATCGGTTCGCCGGACGACATCGCGGGTGCCACACTCTATCTGTGCTCCAGGGCCGGCGCCTATGTGTCCGGAGCGATCCTGCCGCTGGACGGGGGCATGTCCGCGCACGACACCAACCGGCTGTTCAAGGATTTCCAATGATGGCCGAGGCTGCAGGCGACGTCATCGACATTAACAAGCTCGAGCCGCTGCTTCGCGAAGAGATCGAAGGGTTCGGTCGTATCACCGAACTGCGCAAGTTCGATACGGGCCAGTCCAATCCCACCTATATGATCGCAACGGATGCGCGGCGATACGTGCTGCGTGCCAAGCCGCCGGGGCAACTGCTGAAGTCGGCGCATCAGGTGGACCGCGAATATCGCGTGATGCGCGCTCTGGCGGCGACCGACGTGCCGGTGCCGCAAGTTCTTTATCTGTCCGGCGACGACAGCCCGATCGGGCGGATGTTCTTCGTGATGGAACATCTCGACGGGCGTATCTTCTGGGATCCGGCGCTGCCGGAACTCAGCAAGGCCGATCGGGGCGCGATCTATGCGTCGATGAATGCGGTCATGGCCGCGATGCATGACGTCGATCTGGAAGATGTCGGGCTTGCCGATTTCGGGCGGCCCGGAAATTATTTCGAACGCCAGTACAGGCGCTGGTCGGAGCAATATCGTCTGTCGGCCATCGATCCGATCCCGGAGATGGATGCGCTGATAGCCTGGTTGGGCGAGCATATGCCGCCCGATGACGGGCAGGTTGCGCTGGTCCACGGCGACTTCCGAATGGACAACATGATCTTGGCCCGTGACAGCGCTGCAATCCTCGGCGTTCTGGACTGGGAACTGTCGACCCTCGGCCATCCTTTCGCGGACCTGTCGTATCAATGCATGCAGCTGCGCCTGCCGCATGACAGCACCTTCAAGGGGCTCGGCGGCGTCGATCGTGCGGCCGCCGGGATTGCCTCGGAAGAGGCCTATGTCGAAGCCTATTGCGAGCGGCGGGGCATCGCGCGCATCGACAATTGGCCGTTCTATCTCGCCTTCGCGTTCTTTCGGCTCGGCGCCATCCTTCAGGGCGTCCTCAAACGGGCCGTGGACGGCAACGCATCCAACCCCGGTCGGGCCCGCGAAATGGGCCGGGCCATCCCGCTCATCGCGTCCGAGGCGATGCGCGTCGTGCGCGAGGAGGGCTGAGCCATGACGCGTCCGTTCGAGGGCCGCACCATCCTCATCACCGGTGCGGCCGGTGGCTTCGGATCAGCTCTTGCCCGGCGGTTTGCCGGGGAGGGCGCAAGGCTTGTCCTTTCCGATCTTTCGATCGAGCCGCTTGACGCACTGGCAGCCGAAATCGATGCCGACTGCGTGGCACAAGCCGGTGACGTGCGAAAGGACGAAACCGCGCGCGACCTGGTCGCCGCAGCGGTGAAGCGCTTCGGCTCGCTCGATGTCGCCATCAACAATGCCGGTATTGCCAGTGCCTTCAAACCGCTGCACGAGACACCCGTGGACGAAGCAGAGCGGATCATGGCGGTGAATCTTACGGGCGTCGTCTTCGCCATGCGGCACCAGATACCGCAGATGCGCGCGCAATTCGCGGCGAACGGTTCCTGGTCGGCGATCGTCAACATGGCTTCCATCGCCGGCGTCATCGGCGCTGCGGGGCTTGCCGTCTACGCGGGCGCCAAGCACGGTGTCGTCGGTCTCAGCAAATCGGCCGCGCTGGAAAATGCGCGCCACGGGGTGCGGATCAATTGCGTGTGCCCGACCTTTTCACCCACCGCGATGGTGACGGAAGACATTTCCGCCGGCAATCCCGATCTCGACAAGCTTGCGCGCGGTATTCCCATGCGGCGTCTCGCCCGTGTCGAGGAGGTGGTGGACGCCGTCATCTTCGCCGCGTCGCCCGCATCCAGCTTCCTCACCGGTCAGGCCATTCACGTTGATGGAGGGATCACCGCCGGATGACCAAGACAGCCAGTGACCGCTTCACGCTTCGCATTCGCCTGAAGCTCGGCCCCGACATCGCGCTGGGTCCCGGCAAAGCCGATCTTCTGGAGGGCATACGCGATACTGGATCGATCGCGGCGGCCGGCCGGCGCATGAAGATGAGCTACAAGCGGGCCTGGTTGCTGATCGAGACGATGAACCGCAATTTCGCCGAACCGCTGGTCGAAACATCGAAGGGCGGCGCCGGCCATGGCGGCGCGGTGTTGACGGAAACCGGCCTGCGCGTGCTTGGCCTTTATCGATCGATCGAGGCTCAGGCGAGGGCGGGCAGTGCACGCGACATCGACGCGCTGGAAGCCTTGTTGTCCGATATGTCCAATCGGAAATAACGGTTGTCGACGCTGCCGTTTCATGATCTATGGTCCGATATGTTTGAGTGGATAGATCGGGAGGGAGCGATGGTCGGCATGGTGAAGTGGGGTCTCGGCGTGGGACTGCTGACGCTTGCAGGCGTGCTGTCGCAGAACGGTCCCGCTCAATCGGAGGAGGCTTCACTCGCGGTTGCGGCGAATTTCACCGAAGTCATTGAGGTCCTCGTCGCCGATTTCGAAGGGTCGAGCGACCACGAACTGACGATCGTGACCGGCTCGACGGGCCAGCTTTATTCGCAGATCGCAAACGGTGCCCCGTTCGACATTTTCCTGGCGGCCGATCAGGAGCGCCCCGAGCGACTGGAGGCGGAAGGCGGCGCTGTCGAAGGCACGCGCTTTACCTACGCTATCGGCCGGATCACGCTCTGGAGCCCCGATCCCGCGGCGATCGGTGACGACGGCGGCGACTATCTGGCCAACGGATCGTTTCGCGCACTGGCGATGGCAAATCCGGACCTTGCGCCTTATGGCGTTGCTGCGCGCGAGACGCTTCAGGCGCTCGACCTTTGGGATGCCATGAAGGGCCGGATCGTCCTTGGCGAGAACATCGGCCAGACCCATGCGATGGTCGCGACGGGCAACGCCGAGGCCGGCTTTGTCGCGCTTTCCTATGTCCTCAGCCCGGAAAACGATCAGCCGGGAAGTCGCTGGGACGTGCCCGGTGATCTCTATTCGCCGATCAGGCAGGATGCCGTGCTGGTCGCGCGCGGCCGCGACAACACGGCGGCGCGCGCGTTTCTGGACTACATGCGATCGGATGCAGCGCATGAGACGATCCGCGCCTATGGCTACGACGTCGATTAGGGTATTGCGGGGTCTGTCTTGCTTATCGTGATCGATGACCTTGCCTGATGCCGGTCCCATCTTCCTGACTTTGCGGCTGGCCGCGACGGCGACGGCCGTGCTGCTTATTTTCGGCACGCCGCTTGCCTGGTGGCTTGCGCACACAAGATCGCGAATCAAACCCTTCGCGGAGGCACTGACGGCCCTTCCGCTCGTCCTTCCTCCCACGGTGATCGGCTTTTATCTTCTGATCCTGATGAGCCCGCGCGCGCCAATCGGCGCATTCTGGCTGAGCATTACCGACACCACGCTGACCTTCTCCTTTACCGGGCTCGTGGTCGCGTCCGTCTTCTATTCGCTGCCGTTCATGGTGCAGCCCCTGCAAAGCGCATTCGAGGCGGTGGGGCGCGCGCCGCTGGAAGCGGCCGCCACGCTCAGGGCCGGCCGGCTCGATCGGTTCTTCACCGTCGCCGCCCCGCTGGCGGCGCGGGGCTTCCTCACGGCGATCGTGCTCACATTTGCCCACACGATCGGCGAGTTCGGCGTGGTGCTGATGGTCGGTGGCAACATACCCGGTGAAACCCGTGTCATCTCCATTGCCATCTACGAGAACGTCGAGACGCTGCGCTACGGCGAGGCGCACGTCCTGTCGGCGATCATGATGGCGTTCTCCTTCGCGGTGCTGCTCGCGGTCTACACGATCAACCGCCGCATGCCGATGAAGACGCTTTGATCATGGCGCGGCTGTCACTCGACATCGACATCACGTTCAACGATTTTCGGCTGACCCTGCGCGAAGATCTGGAACTGGACGGCATAACCGCGCTTTTCGGCCATTCCGGGTGCGGCAAGAGCACGCTGTTGAGGATCATCTCGGGCCTGGAAACGCGTGCAAAGGGCCGGATCGCTCTCGACAGCGAAGTCTGGCTCGATGACACGGCGCGCTTTGCGATCCCGGCGGAACGGCGCGGAGTCGGCTATGTCTTTCAGGAAGCGCGTCTTTTCGCGCATCTGAGTGTAGCGGGCAATTTGCGCTTTGCAGACCGGCGATCGCGCCGCATTGCCAGCCACCCGACATTTGCGAGCGTGGTGGAGGCCCTTGATCTCGGCCCATTGCTGGAGCGATCGGTAGCGACACTGTCCGGCGGAGAGAAGCAACGGGTTGCGATCGGGCGTACGCTGCTTGCCCGTCCGCGTCTTCTGCTCCTCGATGAGCCGCTTTCGGCGCTCGACGGCAGGCGCAAGGGCGAAATCCTTCCCTACATCGCGGCCCTTCCGGAGCGCTTCGGCATCCCGATCATCTACGTCACCCATGCCGTTGAGGAGGTGGCGCAGCTTGCCAGCCATATCGTGGTTCTGTCCGAGGGGAGGGTGGCTGCGCGCGGGGCGGCGGACGAGACGCTTGCGCGGCTCGATCTCGGACCGCTGACAGGGCGTTTCGAAGCCGGCACCCTCCTCGATGCGACCGTTGCCGGTCACGACAGTCATTTCATGATGACGCGGCTTGCTCTGGGAAGCCAAGCCATCTGGGTGCCGGAGCTATCCGGCAAGGTCGGCGAGGCCGTGCGGCTTCGGCTGCGGGCGCGGGACGTCTCGCTGGCCACTGCCCGGCCGCACGGCATTTCGATCCGCAACTGTCTCGAAGGAACGGTGCGCGAAATCGCCGAGGAGAGCCAGACCGCCTATGCCGAGGTGTTGGTCGACGTGGCGGGCAATGCGGTCAGGGCCCGTGTGACGCGCATGGCGATCGCCGAACTCGAACTCGGCGCGGGCAAGCCCGTCCACGTGCTGATCAAATCGATCGCGCTCGACAGGCTCTCCCGGCGCCGGTAAGCCGCGCGCCTCTGCGCTATTTCGGCGCCATCCGCAGCGCGCCGTCGAGGCGGATCGTTTCGCCGTTCAGCATCTCGTTGTCGATGATGGCAAGGGCCAGCGCCGCATACTCTTCCGGCTTTCCAAGGCGGGAGGGGAAGGGCACCGATGCGCCGAGGCTTTTCTGTGCCGCTTCCGGCAGCCCGAGAAGCATCGGCGTTTCGAAGATGCCGGGAGCGATGGTGCATACGCGCACGCCTATTTGCGCGAATTCGCGCGCGGCCGGTAGCGTCAGTGCCATGACCCCGCCCTTCGACGCGGCATAGGCGGTCTGGCCGATCTGGCCCTCATAGGCGGCCACCGAGGCGGTGTTGACGATCACGCCGCGCTCGCCGCTCTGGCTCAGCGGTTCGAGGTCGGCAGCCTGTTCGGCAAACAGCCGCAGGAAGTTGAACGTGCCGACAAGATTGATCTCGACGGTGCGCCGGAAGTCGTCGAGCGCCATCACGCCGGACTTGCCGAGCACTTTCTTGGCCGGCGCGACGCCGGCGCAATTGACGAGGATGCGCGCCGGTCCGTGCGCCTCGGCTGCCTTCTGCATCGCCACCTCGGCTTCGCTGGCACTTGAAACGTCGCAGGCAAGCGCGATCCCGCCGATCTCGCTGGCGACGGCCGCTGCTCCCTGTTCGTTGTGGTCGACGATGGCGACCCTCGCTCCGCGCGCCGCCAAGGCGCGTGCCGTCGCCGCGCCGAGCCCCGACGCGCCGCCCGTGATGATCGCGGCGTGATCCTTGATGTCCATGAAATGCTCCCTGACTGAATGGTTCCCTGGGGCGCCACATAGCGTAACGCGGGATGCCGGCTCAATAGCCTGCAGCGTTAGCCTGGAGCGTTCTGGGCGATGACGCTGGGCGTCCGGATCAGTTGCGAACGACCAGACAGAAGGCGCCGGCCTGACGCAGCTGGCGGCACAGCGCCTGGCTCTCCTCGCGCGTCTGGCGTCCGACGCGAACGGTGATGCGGCTGCGCGCGCCGAAGGAGCGATTGCGCTCCGGCACGAACAGTGGCTCTTCGCCGGCCAGCACGGCATGACGCGCCTGGACCTTTTCGAAAATCCGCTCGGCCGTATCGCGTGAAAAATCGGCGCCGATCTGCACCCCCCAGGGCGTCCAGTCTCCAGTGTCGAGTTTGAACGCGCTGATGCGGCTGTTGACGGCCAGTTCCAGGCAGGCCTCGCGGAAGGGCTTGTCCTCATCGAGCGAGAAATCGACGTCTTCCGGCGGGTCCTCGCGCCAGTCCTCGACGCTGTGGCCGGTGATCAGACGGACATAGTGACGTGTCTCGCCCGGCATGTAGCTCTCGCCGCCGAGGAAGAGCCGCGCGCGAGCCTCGCCGGCATTGTAGCCGATCGCGGCAAGACCGAGGCTGCCGAACGTTGAGGTCATCTCGGCGAGGTATTCGGCCGAGCGGGTCAGCGCCTCTGCCGGATTGAACGGGTCTTCCAGCGCGCGCAGGCGGGCGGTGGACGGGATGAACTGGGCAATGCCTTCGGCGCCTGCCGGGCTGACGGCGTTGGGATCGAAGCGGCTTTCCTGCCAGATGAGGCGCGCAAAGAAGCCCGGCGGCAGGTCGTTCGCCGCAGAAAGCTGCTCCAGCGCGGCGCAGACATCGGCATTGAAGGAGGCCGCCGAGATGCAGAGCGGCGGCTCATCGGCTCTGCCAGCGCGGCTGCTGCAGAAGCTGGGAACCTCGGCGGCCTTCAGCGCAACCGGCGCGGCGGGCAGCAGGCCGCCAAGAAAGAGCGCGACCCAGAGGGTGCGCAGGGCCGAGGGCGCAGAAAGCCCGCCACTTCCAGATCGCGATCTCAAACGACTTGCGTCTCCCTGCCAGCGATGCGAAGCGGCCACTGTGCGGCGCTTTCGCGGCGAAATCATGCAATTCATGCTTGTGATCCCCCGCTGCGGTGCGCTAGCTCTTCGGCAAGCGCCGGGATTCAGGCGTCCCGTGATCGTGGCCTCCAGGAATTCGGATCAAGCACATTGGCATCGATGCTCACTGCCCACTTCGCCTCCCTGCGCGCTGCGTTCGCGGCGCTCATCGCACTCTTCGTCATCACGGGTTGCAGCACAACCGCAGATCTCGGCATGCCGGCACTGCCTCCGCTCTCCGACAAATATGCCGCAATCGTCGTCGATGCCAATGACGGAAGCGTGCTCTACGAGATGGATTCGCAGGTGCTGCGCCATCCCGCATCGCTGACCAAGATGATGACGCTCTACATCATGTTCGATGCCATCAAGGCCGGACAGTTGCAGGCGACGACACCGATCCCCGTGTCGGCCTATGCGGCGAGCCGCCCGCCGACGAAGATCGGCTTCAAGCCCGGCGAAACGCTCTCGACCGAGGAAGCGATCCTCTCGCTGGTGGTGAAGTCGGCCAACGATGTGGCGACCGCCGTCGCTGAATATTTCGCCGGTTCGGAAGAGCAGTTCGCGGCGATGATGAATGCAAGAGCGCGTGCCCTCGGCATGAGCGATACGGTGTTCCGCAATGCGTCCGGCCTACCCGACAGCGCGCAGGTGACGACGGCGCGCGACATGGCGCGGCTGGCGCTGGCGCTGCGCCGCGATCATCCCGGACTCTACCGCTATTTCGCCAACAAGGATTTCGTCTATCGCGGCCGGCTGATCGAAGGCCACAACGACCTGATCGGTACGATGGCCGGCGTCGACGGCCTCAAGACCGGCTATATCCGCGCCTCCGGCTTCAACCTCGCAACGTCGGTGCGCCGCAGCGGGCGAAGCGTCGTGGCCGTCGTCATGGGGGGCGATACGGCAAAATCCCGCAACGCCCACATGCGCCAGTTGCTGGACCTTTACCTGCCGCGCGCCTCGGTTCAGCGCGGCAGCTGAGCGATGCCGGCCGTCGTGCCCAGAGGGCACCGCCGGCAAAGGCAACTTCACCATTGATGCCGCCGCCCGCATCGTCTAAGGAACGTTTCCAAGGCCAAATCGCCTTGCCAGGCACCCGTAGCTCAGCTGGATAGAGCGCTGCCCTCCGAAGGCAGAGGTCACAGGTTCGAATCCTGTCGGGTGCGCCAATAATGCCGTAAAATCAATTTCTTAGCCATAACCAATTAGCACTTGGTTCTGGTGCGTGCAGATTGCAACCATATTGCAACCATATTGCAACCAAGGCCGGTCGAGCTCCTTCGTGAATTCTCGTGTCGTCGCGGGAATGACAACCTTTATTTTGGGTCTTTTCCCATACTTCCGCTGGACATACCGTTGCCAGCCAAGGCGTTCCGGCTGCCAGTCCGTCAAATGAGATTGGCTCAAGGTGAACGTCAGCTTCACCAAGCCGGTCTCCCTTGGGTGCGAACACGCCCGTCGTTTGTCCAAGTACCGTTTACGCTTGTGGTCTGATCCTCATGATAGCGCTCGTAGCTATGCTGCCATTTACCATCTGATTCCTGATGGGTTATCTCTGGGGTCAGGAAAACGTTTGTGGGAGACATCTGGACATTGAAGGATGGCGAGCAGCATAGCCGAAACGTTGCAGTGTCGGCACGGGATGCACATCGCGGCTCGGTCTCCGAGGCGCGGCTCGCCAGCATGCTCGATACGGCCGTCGACGGCATCGTCGTCATTGACGAGCGCGGGACCATCCTGTCCTTCAACAAGGCCTGCGAGACTTTGTTCGGCTATCACGCGCGGGAGGTGGTCGGCCGCAACGTCAAATGCATCATGCCTTCCCGCTACGCTGACGAGCATGACGGCTATCTCTCTCATTACCGCGGCACAGGCGAGCGCCGGATCATCGGCATCGGCCGTGAGGTCGAGGGTATGCACCGCGATGGCACCACAATGCCGGTCGAACTCTCAGTTGGCGAGGCGCAGACGCCGGACGGGCGCCAGTTCATCGGCATCATCCGCGATCTGCGATCGCGCCGGGCGACCGAGGAGCGGATGCGCGATCTCCAGTCGCAACTCGTTCATATGGCGCGCGTGTCGGCCATCGACGAGATGGGCGCGGCGCTGGCTCATGAACTGAACCAGCCGCTGACGGCGCTGATGCTCTACCTCGATGCCGTGCAGCGGGCTGCATCGACGGAATGGCAAGCGGGCGATCTGCGGGGCCAGGCGCTCGGCAATGCGGTGCGCGAGGCGCAGCGGGCAGCCGGCATCGTCCAGCGCATGCGCGGCTTTCTCGACCGGGGCGATCAGCGCCGGAGCCATGTCGATCTGCGCGGTCTCCTCGACGAGGCCGTCGAACTGACGAAGATGGGGCGCCGGTCGGCGGGTGTGACCATCACGCGGATCGACGATCCGCATCTGCCTGAGATCGAGGTCGATCCGATCCAGGTGCAGCAGGTGTTCGTCAATCTGTTGCGCAATGCCTTCGATGCGGTGCAGGGGCATAACAGACCCGCCATCGCGGTCGAAACAAGGCGCGACAACCGGTGGGCCAAAGTGACTGTCGGCGACAATGGCCAAGGCATCGCTGCCGAGGCGATGGGCGATCTGTTCAAGGCCTTCTCGTCCGGCAAGCGCAAGGGCATGGGGCTGGGCCTCGCCATCTCGCGGTCCATCGCGCAAAGCCATGGCGGCGACCTGACCGTCGATCCGGGAGGCAACGGGCGCGGGGCGCGGTTCGAATTGACGCTTCCGCTGGGCGAACCGGCCGACGGAGACCGCAACGATGATTGAAGCGGCCAAGCTGATCCATGTCGTCGACGACGATGCCGCGGTTCTCGACGCGCTGGGCGTGATCCTCAGGATGGAAGGCTACGAGGTCGAGGGCTTTGTTTCCGGCGACGCCTTCGTCCGCGGGGTTGCGCAGCGGGCGCCGGACTGCGTCATTCTTGATGTCCACATGCCCGGCCGGTCCGGTCTCGATATCCTGCGGGTGCTCGACAAGAGCCGGTTTCCCGCGCCGGTGATCATCATCACCGGGCAGGGCGACATCCCGATGGCCGTCCAGGCGGTCAAATCGGGTGCGGTCGATTTCCTGGAGAAGCCGTTCCAAGTGGACATCCTGCTTGAGCGCGTGCGCCAAGCGATCGACCTCGCCACCGCGGACAAGCCGGAGTCGAGCTTTTCCGGGCAGGACCGCCTGACGGATCGCGAGGCGGAAGTGCTCGCGCAGGTGGTTGCCGGCGCGCGCGACAAAGAGGCGGCGTTGGCGCTCGGCATCAGCCCGCGCACCGTCGAGGCGCACCGCAAGAGCATTATGGGCAAGCTCGGCGCGCGTACGCTTGCCGACCTCTTGCGCGTCGTCTTTTCAGGACGCGGCTGAATAATCACCTCGGTTTGATGCATCTCAAGAAATCGAGGCCGGTGGCGCGGAGAATGCGTGCCCGTTCATTGAGAAGGCAAAGCCGTCCATGTGTCTGCACATCGTCGTGGGAGACCTCGGTTTGAGGGACTCGCTGATGGTTCTTCTGCAACTGCATGGGTTCGCTGTCCGGCCCCATGCCGATGCCCGATCGCTGCGCCAGAGCAACCTTGCCGCCGACGACGTGGTGATCGTCGATCTCGACCTGCCGCATGGACAGGCGGCACGGCTCATCGAGTGGTGCCGGCACAACTCGGCGACCGGCAGGCTGATCGTGCTCACCGGACTGACCGGCAGGGCGATGCGGGCGCGACTGGGCCAGATGGGGACCGCGGCGATTCTGACGAAGCCGTTCCAGGCCGCCGACCTGCTAGCACTTTTATGATCTCTGGCCCATCGGGGTAGGGGATTTCCCTGAGCGTTCGGCCGAATTTCGTCCAAAGCCCCGACAGCGTAGGCTTCCGACAGTTCAAGTGACGGGGGCCGAACGATGTCGATTGCAGAGCGCGGATTTCTCACGGAAGACCGGATCGAGGCGCGCGCCGGCAACAGGCGCGGTTTTTGTAGCCGAGACATCGTCTGCCGACAGGGCGACCCGGTCGGCGAGATTTACAGAATCGAGCGCGGCACGGTCATGCTCTACCAGATCCTGCGTGACGGCCGCCGTCAGGTCGTCGATGTCATCTGCACCGGCGACTATCTCGGGTTCGGCGACGGCAGCGTGCAGGACTGTTTCGCAGAGACGCTGACCAATTGCGAGGTCACGGCGTGGCGCATCGACGACGCACAGAAATGCGTCGTCTGGCGCGATGCGTTTTCCCGAGCGATGCAGCGCAAGCTCGGCGCCATGCACGACCATGTCACGCTTCTTGGTAAGAAGACGGCACTCGAACGCGTCGCCAGCATGCTTATGCGCTTCGTTCCCGCCTGCAGCGGCCGTTTGTGTCCCGGCACGCCGCCGGCCGGCTATGCCGAATTGACACACGAAATCCACATGTCCCGTCAGGAGATCGCCGACTATCTCGGCCTGACGCTGGAGACGGTCAGCCGCGCCATCTCGCAATTGAAGCGCGAGGGTCTGATCGAGGCGCCACGACCGAGCCAGATCGTCATCAAGGATCTCTGCCGCTTGTGCCGGCTCGCCGTCCTGCACTGACCACCCCGGTTTTTGATCCAGCGCAAAAATCGCTGCACCGAAGCAACTACGACATAGCGCGACGGCCTCGCATCGCAGCGCCGTGCATGGAGAAGCAAATGCCGGACGTTTCTCGGCGCACCTTATGTCTCGCCGTATCAAGCCTTGCCGTGCTGTGGCTGGGACTTCTCGTGGGCGTCTCATTCATCGCGACGCCGGTCAAGTTCGCCGCGCCGACCCTGACGCTGCCCGTGGCGCTCGACGTCGGCCGGGTGACCTTCGCCCTGTTCTCCAGGATCGAATGGGCGATGGCCGCGCTTCTTTTGGTCAACGTACTTGTCGCACGACCGTCCCGGGCTGTCGCGGGCGCAACCTTGATCGCCGGCCTGATCGTCCTCTTTCAGGCGCTCTATCTGTTGCCCGTACTCGATGAGCGGATCGCGGCGGTCATCGCCGGATCGCCGCAGCCATCGAGCGTGCACCACGCGATCTATGTCTGGCTCGAAGCCGCCAAGGCGCTGCTGCTGGCGACGATCGCCATGCTGGCCATCCGTGCGGCGGTCAGGCAGCCCGCAAATCCATCAGCTTCCTACCGCAGTCGGGTGACAGCATGAACGTGACGGACCGCATGATCGGCCAATTGACATCGGGCGAGCGTGAGGCGGCGCTCGTCATCTGCGGCGTGACGGCGCTGGCGGGCGCAGCCCTTGGTCTTGTCGGCCGCCATGATGTGGTTGCTTGGCACGGGCTGCTGATCCTGCTCTTCGCCGGCGGTTTCGGGTTCCTCCTGATGACGCGGATCGGCCTGCCGGAGCCGACAGGGGATCGTGGGACGTCTTACTATGACGATCCGATCAAGGCCGGCATCACGCTCGCCATGGCCTGGGCCGTCTTCGGCATGTTCATGGGTGTCTGGGTGGCCGCGCAGCTCGCATGGCCGGATCTTGCCTTCGACGGCGGCTGGTCGACCTTCGGCCGGCTGCGACCGACGCACACGACCGGCGTCATCTTTGGTTTCGGCGGCAATGCGCTGATCGCGACCTCGTTTCACGTCGTCCAGCGCACGTCGCGCGCGCGGCTCGCCGGCCAGATCAGCCCGTGGTTCGTGCTCCTCGGCTACAATCTCTTCTGCCTGCTCGCCGTCTCTGGCTATCTTCTGGGCGTCACCCAATCGAAGGAATATGCCGAGGCCGAATGGTATGCGGACCTGTGGCTCGTTATCGTCTGGGTCACCTATTTCATCCTCTATCTGCGCACGCTCGCGAGGCGTCGCGAACCGCACATCTATGTTGCCAACTGGTACTTCATGGCCTTCATCGTGGTCGTGGCGATCCTCCACATCGTCAACAATCTGGCGCTCCCGGTCTCGTGGGGCCACGCCAAGAGCTACACGATCTGGCCGGGCGTCCAGGACGCGATGGTGCAGTGGTGGTACGGCCACAACGCCGTAGCGTTCTTTCTGACCGCCGGCTTTCTCGGCATGCTCTACTACTACCTGCCGGTGCGGGCTGAGCGGCCGATCTTCTCCTATCGGCTGTCGATCCTGAGCTTCTGGGGCATCACTTTCTTCTATATGTGGGCGGGATCGCACCACCTGCATTACACCGCTCTGCCGCATTGGGTGCAGACGCTCGGCATGACGTTCTCCGTCATGCTCCTGGTGCCGTCATGGGCTTCGGCCGGCAACGCGCTGCTGACGCTCAACGGCGCCTGGCACCGGGTCCGCGATGACGCCACGCTGCGTTTCATGATGGCGGCGGCGGTGTTTTACGGGATATCGACCTTCGAAGGCTCGTTCCTCGCCATCCGGCCGGTCAATGCCCTCAGCCACTATACCGACTGGACCGTCGGCCACGTCCATGCGGGCGCGCTCGGCTGGGTGGCGCTGATCACTTTCGGCTCGTTCTATACGCTGGTGCCACGCCTGTGGAAGCGCGAGCGGATGTACTCGGCGGCGCTGGTCGAGGTGCATTTCTGGCTGTCGATCGCCGGCACGCTGATCTACGTCTTCGCGATGTGGAATTCCGGCATCATCCAGGGGCTGATGTGGCGGACCTACACGGAAGACGGCGCGCTTGCCTATTCCTTCGTCGATTCCCTGGTCGCCATGTACCCCTATTACATCGCGCGCGCTTTCGGCGGGCTCCTCTTCCTCATCGGCGCGATCGTCGGTTGCTACAATATGTGGATGACGGTGCGCGCCGTTCCGGAGGCGACGCGCCGCGCCGCGGATGAACCCGTTGCCGCCGCAGTGCCCGGAGAATGACGGATGCCTGAGTTCTTTCATCGCAAGCTCGAACGCTCCGCGATCGGCTTTGTGCTCGCCATCATCGCCGCGGCGAGCGTTGGCGGCATCGTCGAGATCGCGCCGCTCTTCACCATCGACGAGACGGTCGAGGAGGCGCCTGACATGCGGGTCTATACGCCGCTGGAACTCGCCGGCCGCAACATCTATGTCCGCGAGGGCTGCTATGCTTGTCATAGCCAAATGATCCGCACGCTGCGCGACGAGGTCGAGCGCTACGGTCCCTATTCGCTTGCCGTCGAGTCGCAATATGACCGGCCGATGCTGTGGGGCTCGAAACGGACCGGGCCGGACCTTGCCCGCGTCGGCGGCAAATATTCCGATTTCTGGCATGTCGCGCATCTCGTCAATCCGCGCGACGTCGTGCCCGAATCCAACATGCCGTCTTACGCCTTCCTGGCGCGCAACCGGTTGCGCACCGATGATCTGTCCGGCCATCTGCGTGCGCAGCAGGCGCTCGGCGTGCCCTATACCGACGAGATGATCGAGAACGCGGCCCGCGACGCCTATGGCCAGGCCGCACCTGACAGCGCGGCAGCGCCCGGCGTCGGCGAGCGCTACGGCCCGGCGACGACGGTCAGCGCCTTCGACGGCGTCGCGACGCAACTGACCGAGATGGATGCGCTGGTCGCCTATCTGCAGGTGCTCGGGCGGCTGACCGATGCCGCCTATCGCAACACGGCCGCGCCCGAAGAAGCGCCGGATCCGGCGGAATGAGGCAGCCATGATCGATCTCGACCACCAAGCCGTCGTCGCCTTCTCCAAGAGCTGGGGCCTTTTCTACCTGATGGGCTTCTTCCTCTGCGTCGTCGTCTACGCCTTCTGGCCGTCGAACCGGAAACGCTTCGACCACGCCAAGATCAGCATCCTCGACCGGGACGACAAGCCAGGGAAGTCAAGGCCATGGAAGTGAAGGAACGCGACCCCGTCACCGGCCGGCAGACGACCGGGCACGAATGGAACGGCATCAAGGAGCTCGACACGCCCGTCCCGCGCGGCGTGCTGATCTTCCTGATCGTCACCCATATCTGGGCGATCGCCTGGTGGTTCCTCGTTCCGTCATGGCCGATCGGCACGACCTATACGAAGGGGTTTTTGGGCGTCGACCAACACACCACCGTCGAGCAAAGCATCGTCCAGGGCCAAGCCGAGCGTGCGCCCTGGACCGAGCGTGTCGTGGCGGAACCGTATGAAACGATCCTTGCCGACACAGCGCTGATGCAGACGGTCCGCAGCGCCGGCGGCCAGCTCTTCGGCGACAATTGCGCGGCTTGTCACGGCCGTGACGCAAGCGGCCGGGCGGGCTATCCGGATCTGACCGACGACGACTGGCTGTGGGGCGGCGAGCCGGAGACGATCGAGCAGACCTTACGGCTCGGCATCAATGCCGCGCACCCGGACAGCCGGATCGCGCAGATGCCCGCCTTCGGCCGCGACCAGATGCTTGAACGTACCCAGATCCACGACGTCGCAGCTTTTGTCTTTTCCTTGAGCAACCCTGACTATTCCACCGAGGAGACCGTCGACCGCATCGCCTCTGGCCGCGAAGTGTTCGCGGCGAGCTGCGCCGCCTGCCACGGAGACGCCGGCGAAGGCATCGCCGATATCGGGGCGCCCAATCTGACCGATGATCGCTGGGTCTATGGCGGCGACATGGAAACGATCATCGCCTCCGTCCATGGCGGCCGGCAAGGCCACATGCCGACCTGGGACGAGCGAATGACGGATGCCGAGATTCGCACGCTGTCGCTCTACGTCCACGATCTGGGGATGAGGCGGCCATGAACGCTCAATCTAAGTCCCGAAGATCATGGCTGCTCTGGACGCTGATCCCGGCCGCGCTCGCCGTCTTCGCCGCCGCCAACATCCACCTCGTCTATGTCGCCGTGACGTCACAGCCCGATTGCGTGCCGCATCTGAAGGAAGCGGGCGGGGGCGAGACCTATCGCGCGGCGAAGTCGGCCTGTTGAAGGGATCTGCGACATGAACGACACCGACCATTCCTACGGGCTCCTCAGCGAAACGTCCGGCATCGGCGAAACGCGTGATCCGCGCCTGCAACGCAACCTGCCGGTCTTTGAGGGACTTCGCTGGCTCCGCGCCGGCTGGCGCGACTACCGCTCTGCGCCGCTTTCCAGCATTGCCTATGGCGTCGGCATCTTCGTCCTGTCGGTTGCCTTCATCTGGACGCTGGTGGCGTTCGGAAGGGACTACATCCTGCTGCCGGCGCTTGGCGGATTCCTGATTGTCGCTCCCTTCCTGGCGATCGGCCTTTACGAAAAGAGCCGCGCCATCGAGGAAGGCAGGACCGTTACGCTCGGCGACATGCTGCGCATCCGCCCGGCGGCGGGAGCGCAAGTATTCTTCGCCGGACTTCTGCTAATGCTGCTGGTGCTCCTTTGGAACCGGGCGGCGGTTCTGATCTGGGCACTGTTCTTCGGCGTGACGGCATTTCCGGGTCTCGACCATATCCTCGGTCTTCTCTTCGGCACGGCCTATGGCTGGACGATGGTGCTGGTCGGCTCAGTGATCGGGGGTCTCTTTGCCGCCTTCGCCTTCGCCATCAGCGTCTTTTCTGTGCCGATGATGCTCGACCGGCGCATCGATGCACCGACGGCGATGGGCATGAGCATGAAGCTCGTCTGGAACAATCTGGCGCCGATGATCGCCTGGGGCGCGATGGTGATGATCCTGTTCGCCGTCTGCGTGGCGAGCGGCCTTCTCGGCATGATCGTGATCTTCCCGCTGCTCGGCCATGCGACCTGGCATGCCTACCGCGCCGTCGCCGTTCCGGAGGCGTGAGGCGATGAGCTGCTGCGCAACCGGCACGGAGGGCGCGCTGATGCTGGCATCCGGCGCATCCGTCGCGCCCGAGGAAATCCGGCTTGCCAGCCGCGCGCTCGGTGACGGATACGTCCAGACCGATATCGCGGTCCCGGCAGCGCATTGCGGCGCGTGCATCCTTGCCGTCGAGAACGCCCTGTCGGCGCTGCCGGGCGTGGTGAGCGCACGTCTCAACCTGACCGCCCGGCGCGCCACGGTCAAATGGCGCGGCGACGGCCCCGTGCCGTCGATGATCGAGGCGCTACGCAGGGCCGGCTACGAAGCCAGCATTACCGATCCGTTCGATGATGCGGGCGACGCCGAGATGGGCCGGCTGTTGCGCGCCACGGCCGTCGCCGGTTTCGCGGCAATGAACATCATGCTCTTGTCGGTCTCGGTCTGGTCCGGCGCCGATGCCGAAACGCGGCACGCGTTCCATCTCGTCTCGGCCGCACTTGCCCTGCCGACCGTCGCCTATTCCGGCCGGGTGTTCTTCGGCTCCGCATGGAGCGCGCTGAAGGCCGGCCGCACCAATATGGATGTGCCGATCAGTGTCGGCATCCTGCTCGCCTTCGGCCTCAGCACCTATGATGCATTGACCGGCGGACATCACGCCTATTTCGATGCGGTGACATCGCTCCTGTTCTTCCTTCTGGCAGGGCGCACGCTCGACCACGCCATGCGCGGGCGTGCACGCGAGGCGGTGCGCTCGTTGGCGCGCATGATGCCGCGCGGCGCGACCGTCATCGGTGCGGACGGCAGCCGCGACTATCGCGAAGCGCAAAGCCTCATTCAGGGCGAGATAGTGTTCGTCGCCCCTGGCGACCGCGTGCCGGTGGATGCGACGGTGCTGGAAGGGCAGGGGCTGCTCGATCTTTCGGTCGTCACCGGCGAAACGGCGCCCGAAACGGTCATGCCGGGGTCGTCGGTCCTGTCCGGCGCGCTCAATCTGGACGCCCCGCTCGTCATCCGGGTCGATCGACGACCGCAGGATTCGTTCCTCGCCGACATGGTTCGACTGATGGAGGCGGCGGAGGGCGCGCGGGCGCGCTATCGCCGGATCGCCGACCGCGCGGCGGCGCTCTATTCGCCGGTCGTCCACCTCGTCGCACTGGCGACGCTCGTCGGATGGCTGGCCGCGACCGGCGACTTCCATCGTTCGCTGACCGTGGCAATCGCGGTCCTGATCATCACCTGTCCCTGCGCGCTCGGCCTTGCCGTGCCGATGGTGCAGGCGGTCGCCGCACGCCGCCTGTTCGCGATGGGCGTGACGCTGAAGGATGGCGCGGCGCTGGAGAGGCTGGCCGAGATCGACCATGTGGTGCTCGACAAGACCGGCACTTTGACCACCGGCCGCATGAGCGTTGCAGCGCATTCGCTGTCGCGGCCGGATCTGGAACTGGCGGCAACGCTGGCAAAGGCGTCGCGCCATCCCGCAGCAGTCGCCATCGCCGCGCTCCAGCCAAATGCCGACGCAGGGATCCAGGACATTCGCGAGGTTCCGGGCGTCGGCGTCGAGGGGCATCTCGACGGCCGCCTGTGTCGGCTCGGCCGGACATCATGGGCCGCCCCGGGGGCGGTCGATGAGGGAACGGGCCTTTCGATGGATGGCGTCATGCGCGGCACGTTCCTGGTCGCCGATCAGTTGCGCCCGCAGGCAAGATCCGCCCTCAACGATTTTCGCAGGCTCGGCTTTGGCGTTGAAATGCTCTCCGGGGATGCGAAGGCGGAAGTGGCACGCGTCGCAGCGATTGTCGGGATCGATCGTCATGAAGGCGGAATGCTGCCTGCCGGCAAGGTTGCGCGGCTGGAAAACTTGCGTCAAGGCGGCGCCAAGGTGCTGATGGTCGGTGACGGGCTCAACGACGCGCCCGCGCTCGGCGCCGCGCATGTTTCCATGGCGCCGTCCTCGGCTGCCGACATCGGCCGCAACGCCGCCGACCTCGTCTTCATGGGATCGAGCCTGAAAAGCGTTCCCGAGGCGGTTCGTGTCGCGCGCAAGGCCATTCGCCTCGTGCGCCAGAACATCGGCTTGTCGATCGCTTACAATGCGCTGGCCCTGCCGCTCGCGATCGCAGGTTATGTGACGCCGCTGATCGCGGCGATCGCCATGTCGACATCGTCGATCCTCGTCGTCGCCAACGCGCTGCGCCTTTCGTCCGGAGGGCATGCGCGCGAAACCCGGTCGCGCGGCTTGCGCCCGGTGGAAGCATGAGCAGCCTCCTCGCATGGCTGGTTCCGGTCGCGCTAGGCATGGGACTTGTCGGGCTTTGCGCCTTCCTCTGGTCGATGAAGAATGGCCAGCTCGAGGATCTGGATGGGGCCGGCGAACGCGTGCTCCATCAGCCGGTCGATGCGCCGCTGCCGGCTGCCCCCGGCGATGACCGCAAGCAATAAATACCAGGAGGAAACTGCGATGACGCAGACGGCAGACAGGGATTTCGACTGGGTCGCCGCGCTGGCCTATGTCTCGGGGATCGCGGTCGTGGTGGCAAGTTTGGCCGCTCTTGCCATCAGCATGATCGCTGTTGCCTCCATCGTGTTTTGACGCCTCATCACGGCGCGGCGGTAGAGCGACGCACGCGTGGATCCGCGTCGAGTCATCCTTGGATTTGCGCTGGCGCAATTCAGCGGGCGCGGCAAGCGCTACATTTCCCTTCCCACCGACGGAGGCGAGTGATGCCTGAAGACCAGCGAATGGACGAGCCTCTGGGCGACGTCGAGATCGATGCCGAATTTGCAGCCCGCGCGTTCGGCATTCCCGTCGCGCAGTTCGTCGTCGAACTGCGCCGGGGCAACATTCATGGTCTCGTGGAAGACGGAACCGGGGACGATGCAGGTCGACGGCGGCTGAGATTGCGCTATCGCGGCCGGGAGCTGCGGATCATTCTCGAAGACGGGCGGATCGTGCAAAGCACCCTCGATGAAAATGCGCCGGCACCGGAAAAAGACATCCTGACCGAGCGTGTGAGGCTGGCGCTCAAGCGCCGCGCGGGCAATGGCGTCCCGGTTGGCATCGCGAGGCTTGCGAGTGAGATCGATCCGCGCGGACGGAAGGTGTCAGTCATCCGCCAGGCGCTGGACGACATCACGCGTGCGGACGCCGCTGCCGGCCGGCCGCTTCTCGCGACATTGGTGATTGACGATCCACACACCGAACTTCCGCCGGAAAGCTTTTTCGGGGTCGCACGCGACAATGGGCTCTTCTCCGGTCATCCGAGGGGATTGGAAGCCTATGCTTTCCATGCGCAGCAGTTGCGCCGCGCCGTAAGCGCTTATGCTCACCCGCAGGGCTGAACGCGACCGATGGGACATGTCTTCGATCAGGGCTTCCGCCCCTTTTTCCTGCTCGCCGGACTTTGGGGTGGCCTCACGGTGCCGCTCTGGCTCGCTGCCCATGGCGGCATTGTCGAGATCGCTCCGGCCTATGGCGATCGCAACTGGCACGCACACGAACTCCTGTTCGGATATGCGGCGACGGCGGTCGCCGGGTTTCTGCTGACGGCGATCCCGAACTGGACCGGGCGGCTGCCGGTCAGGGGGTGGCCGCTCGCCGCGCTTGCCGGAACCTGGGTCGCGGGCAGGGTCGCCATGCTGTCCGCCGGGGCGATCGGCCTTGTCGCCGCAGCAATCATCGATCTTGCCTTTCTGGGAACGCTGATCGCGATCGCGCTTCGCGAAATCATCCGCGGCCGCAACTGGCGCAATCTGGTGGTGATCGGCTTTGTGACCTTGCTGTTCATGGCAAACATGCTCTTCCACGTTTCCGTTGCCGCAGGGGCCGAGCCCGACCTCGCGCTTCGCATGGCGATTGCGATCCTCATCATGCTCATCGTCCTGATCGGCGGACGCATCGTGCCGAGCTTCACCCGCAACTGGCTCGCCAAGCGCGGCAGAACGCTGCCGGCAAGCTTCGGACGGACCGACCGGATCGCGATGGCCGCTTCGGCGCTGGCGCTCATTGCCTGGGTCACCATGCCCTTTTCAGCATTCACTGCGGTTCTCGCCGCCGCGGCGTCGCTGGCGCTCATGTTCAGGTTGGCGCGCTGGCGCGGCTGGGCGACGTTTCGCGAACCGCTGCTTCTCGTCCTTCATCTCGGCTATCTGTTCGTGCCGCTCGGCTTCCTGGCGATCGCCGCCGGTCCTTGGGTATCGGTGCCGCATGGCAGTGTCGTTCACCTCTGGACGGTCGGCGCGATCGGCACGATGACGCTCGCCGTGATGACACGGGCCTCGCTCGGCCACACCGGACGCATGTTGACCGCGTCGCCTGTCACGACCGCCCTCTATGCCGCGATGATCGGTGCGGCACTACTCAGAGCACTGGCGCCGGTCACGCCGGTCCACGCCGAATTGCTCCTGCTCTCTGCCGCCGCCTGGTCCGCCGCGCTTCTCGGCTTCGCAATCGCCTTCTGGCCCGTCCTCACGGGACCACGCCGGGTGGCGACCGCCTGATCGTTGCGCCAGCGCAAGCACGGAAACCGCATTTTGGTCACCCTGTCCGATCTCGTTCGTTTGGAGTTCGTTTCATGCGCCTTGATCCCGACCAGTCCGTCGACGCCGCAATCAAGGCCCACCCGGCTCTGATGCATGTCCTGATCCGCGAGCACATGTCGTGCGTCGGATGTCCGCTGGTGACCTTCTGCTCGCTCGACTATGCGGCCGTCATGCACGGCAAGACACGCGCCGACCTTGATCGGCGGCTGACCACGCAGGGGCAGCCAGCATGAACATGAAGATAGACGAGGATTTGGGCGAGATCACGATCGACCCACTGGCTCGCCGGCTCTACGACCGCTGCCATCCCGACGACAGCTTCGACGAGATGAGACAGCGCGCGCGCTTTTCCAAGGAGGATCGCGGGCTCTTGCGGGACTGGCGTGCCGCAGCGCGGTGTGTCGTGCAGCCGCGGGAAAGTGGCAGTCGGGCACAGGCTTTTGCGGCAGCGCAAAAATGACAGACCGTTACCCGCTATCAATGGCTCGCAAGGGCCGCGAACGGTGAACAGCGGTCAGACAAGCGAAGGAAAGGAAAGATCGATGAGACTGCGTCCCGCAACTTTTGCCGCCGCAACGATGATGGTCGGCCTTCTGGCCGCTCTGCCGGCGTTCGCCGCCGATCACGAGGTCAAGATGCTCAACATGGGCGGCGACGGCCAGCGCATGGTCTTCGAACCGGCCTATCTGGAGATCGAGCCCGGCGACACGGTGACTTTCGTCGCGACCGATCCCTCGCACAATTCCGAGATCATCGCCGGCATGCTGCCGGAGGGGGCTGAGGGCTGGAAGGGCCGGATCAACGAGGAATTATCGGTCACCTTCGATCAGGAAGGCGTCTACGGCTACAAGTGCCTGCCACACTACGCAATGGGGATGGTCGGCGTCATCAAGGTCGGAACGGATGTCGCCAATCTCGAAGAGACGCGGGCCGTCCGTCATCCCGGCCAGGCGGCCAAGCGCATGGCTGAACTCCTCGACGGAATCGACGTCGCCAGCAACTGACCGCACCTGAGAGGCAACGACCATGACCACCACCTGTGAACATGATGGATCCAAGGAAAGCCCTGAACTGCGAGGCAGCAATCTGACCCGTCGCTCTGTTCTGGCCGGCACAGCAGGACTCACCCTCGGCACGCTGACCATGGCGGGCACCGCCCAGGCCGAGCATCCACGCGGCAGTCCCGCCGGCCATTCTGGGGCACACGACAATCCGGGACGCAGTCTGAGCGAACGGGTTTATCCCGTGCCACAGGACGCAGTTGCCGATATCGGCCACGATCCGACGGATCTTCCCGGGCCGATTGAGCGGCGCGTGCCTGAGACCGTCCGTGTCGACTTGGAAACCATCGAACTCGAAGCGAAGCTCGATCGACAGGCGACGTTCCGCTACTGGACGTTCAACGGCACGGTGCCCGGCCCCTTCGTGCGCGTGCGGGTCGGCGATACGGTGGAAGTTCACCTGAAGAACCACCCCGAGAGCTGGCACATGCACAATATCGACTTTCACGCCGCGACCGGTCCCGGCGGCGGAGCGGAGGCGACAAGCGCGGCGCCAGGCGAGGAAAAGGCGTTCCGGTTCAAGGCCCTCAATCCGGGTCTTTATGTCTATCACTGCGCCGTGCCGCCGGTCGCCATGCACGTTGCCAACGGCATGTACGGCTTGATCCTCGTCGAGCCGGAGGACGGGCTGCCGCCGGTCGACCGCGAATTCTACGTCATGCAGGGCGAGATCTACACGACCGAAGCGTTCGGCACCGCAGGCCTGCTGACCGAGGACTACGCCAAGCTGCTCGACGAGCGGCCGGAATTCTTCGTTCTCAACGGCCATGTCGGCGCGTTGACGGAGCATTTCCCGCTGAAGGCCAGTGTCGGCGAGACGATCCGCATTTTCTTCGGCGTCGGCGGGCCAAACTTCACCTCGTCCTTCCATGTCATCGGCGAGATTTTCGACCGCGTCTATGTCAACGGCTCGGTGACGAGCACGCCTTTGACCGACGTCCAGACGGTGGTCGTTCCCGCCGGCGGCGCCGTGGTCACGGAAATGAAGCTCGAAGTGCCCGGCCGATATGTGCTGGTCGATCATTCTTTGTCGCGGGTTGAGCGCGGACTGGCCGGCTGGCTGGACGTTGAAGGTGAGGAGAACCCGGAGATCTTCGCGCCGATCGCATGATTGCGGCAGGCAAGACCAAGAGAATGCGGCCCCCTCGACCGGGGGCCGTTTGGTCATGTGCTCCAGCCAACCTATAGTGGAGGAAAGCAATAGAGAACGTTGCGAGATGACCATGCCCAGGCCGGCCAGACTGACGCCGCCACCCGAAATGAGCGAGACGAGTTTGTTTCAGGGCCTGGGTGCGACCGCCCTGAAAAGTGTCCTTGCCGCGGCCGTCGAGACGTCGCTGCGTGCCGGCGAGACGCTGTTCCATCAAGGCGACGAGGCAAGCCGTCTCTATCTCGTCGTCAGCGGCGTGGTGAAGCTGAGCCAGGTCGCCGCCAACGGGACGCAGCATGTCCTGCGCTTGATGTCCGCTGGCGATGTCATCGGCTGCGTGGCGGTCTTCAACCGCTTTCCCTATCCGGTAACGGCAAGCGTAGAGGAAGACGCCACGCTGATATCCTGGGCCGAGCCGCAGTTCTGGCATCTCATGGAAGATCATCCGGAATTGATGACGAATGCGCTGCGGACGGTGGGTCAGCGCACGCAGGAGTTCGTTGCCCGGCTAGGCGAAGTCAACGGCGCCACCGCCGAGCAGAAGGTCGCACGCGCCGTGCTGCGGCTGGCCCGCCAGGCGGGGATCAAGGAAGCGGACGGCGTGCGCGTCGGCATGACGCGGCAGGACCTCGCCGACATGACTGGCATCACCTATTTCACGATCAGCCGGATTCTGAGCGACTGGAAACGGCGCGAGTTGGTCGAAGCCGGCCGGCGCGAAATGCTGGTCAGGAACCCGCATGCACTGCTGCTCCTCTCCGACGGAAGCTGATCCGCCGTTGCCAGCATCGGGCACATTTGACCTAGCGCAAAAAGCCGACTGCACCGCGATGTTATCCGACGACACCGGTGGCGGACCGGCCAACCGCGCAGAACGCCGCATTTGACCTTGACCACGGCCTAGACGGAAAATCGATACCCTTCTAGCAAATGGTCGATGCGGGCCTACCCGGACACGTCGCTCAGACGCCGTCTACCAGTATTTGGCCGGTATCGACCAAGGACGACGGGTTCAGTGCACGTTTTTGCCGGCAATCGCCGATGCTGCAGAAGTCGCCAGCCGAATTAGATCCAAGGATAGTCGAGGCTTTTGAAGTGGCCTCACATGTGAATGAGGTATCAGCGATCGTGGATTACCATATGCGGCATCTGCGAATCGTGCTGGCCACCGCTGACCATCGGAGCTTTCGTAGAGCTGCTCTTTCCCTTGGACAACATCCGTCCTGTGTGAGCCGTCGCGTAAGAGAGTTGGAAGATCACCTCGGTGTCAGCCTTTTTGAACGATGCACGTCTGGCGTTAGTCCGACAATCGCCGGGCAGCGCTTTGTTGAACTCATTCGTCCCGCCGTATTGCGGATCGATGAAGCGACACGCGGCGCGGGTTCGGCCGGCAGGGCTGAGATCGGAACGCTACGCATCGGAACCATCGTCACGATCGCCGGTGGGTTCTTGCGGCGGCTTGTCGAGATCTATTGCGCAAAGTACCCCGATGTCGCGGTCGATATTGTCGACGGCGGGCGAGACGAGCATCTTGCTGCAATTCGAATGCGTGAACTCGACGTCGCCTTTTTTCCTGCAGCGAACGAGATTAGCGACTGTGAAACAATCGCGTGTTGGTCGGAAAGAGTTCATATCGCCTTGGCTGACGGGCATCCGCTGTCACGGCGTGCGTCGCTGGACTGGAACGAACTCAAGGACGAAACCTTCATCGTCAGCAAATTCGAACCTGGCCCGGAGGTCCACCAATACATTGTCCGTCGCTCCAGCGACTATGGCGTTCATCCGCTGATCATTCCGAAGCCCAGTCTGCAGGAAACGCTCATGAACCTCGTCGCGCTCGGGCAGGGGATCACACCGGTGGTCGCCAGTTGGAGGGCTGTGAGGCTGCCCGGGCTGACACTCCGTCCGCTGCGCGATTGCGCAGACATCGTGCCGTTTCACGGCATTTGGTCACCGGGAAATGACAATCCTGCGCTCAGGCGGTTCTTGAGCCTGTCTCGCGCGGCAGCGAAGAACAACTCACTGTGCGGCGAGCCTTTGCGAAACCCCGATCCGTGGCGATGAACCTCTCCAGCATCGGCACGATCAGCTTCACTGGATCGGCGACCGGCTGGCCGGTCTCGCGGGCCAGCACCTCGGCATAGGCGACCAGATCGCGGTGCAGCGGCGCGGGCAGTTCTACGGTGACCTTGACGGGCTTGTCGTCTGGCAGCGGGCCAAGCTTGAGTTTCGTCATGGTCAGTCTCCTGCGTTCTCGAATACGAGGTCACGGGTCACAATGACGCGGACCGGGAAGCCCGGCCGGATGGTGAGGGTGGGCGCGACCTGCAACTGGCGCTGGATGATCTGCTGGCCGGCCTGGTTGATGGTGTCCTGCGCCCCGTCGCGGATGGCGCTGATCAGCCGGTCCTCGTCGCTGGTCGCCAGCTCCGTGCCAACACCAAGCAAGGTCGAGAGCCCGGCGGCCTTCATCAGATCCCACCAATGGGAATCGACGCCGTCCTCGAGCCCGGCATAGCCGCTGGCGTCGGCGCCCGGCAGGCGCTCGAGCACGATGGATCGACCATCGGGCAGGATCAGGCGGTTCCAGACGAGCAGGACACGGCGCTGGCCGAAGCTGACGCCGTCATCGTACTGGCCGATGAGGCGCGTGCCTTGCGGGATCAGGAGCAGGCTGCCGGTCGGGCTGTCATAGACGTTTTCCGTCACCTGCGCGGTGATCTGGCCGGGCAGATCGGAGCGGATGCCGGTGATCATCGCGGCGGGAATGACCGATCCGGCCTGCAGGATATAGGGCGATGCCGGCGGCATGACGCGATCGGCCGAGACGGTCTGGCGGTCGACCGGCGCGCCCAGGAACGCGGAATGCCTGTCCTGCGTCACCGTCTGGCCGCCAAGGTCGAGACCGGCAAGGCCGGACATGGTCGCGCCGGGGACGGCTCCTCCGCGCGAGCCTGCTTGGAAGAATACATTGCTCAGGCGCGCGGCTTCTTCCTCCGCGCGCCGGCGTTCCTCGTCGGGATCGACGGCCGGCGTCGCGATAACGGGCGGCGCGACCGGCTGGCCTCGGTTCTGCGCGTCGAGAATAGGGCGGCCGAGGTCGCCGGGCAGCGCGGGGCCTAGCACAGTACCGGTATAGTCGCGTGGCAGGCCGGAGAGCCCGTCCGGCGTGGGCCGGTTCTCGGTCGAATAGAGTTCTCCGCCGCCCGGTCCCGCATCGCGGCTCTGGAGCGCGTAGATCAGCGCGCCGCCGATGCCGAGCAAGGCGACGGCGCCGACGCCAGCGAGCATCTTTCGGGACAGGCGTGTGACGCGCGGCGGTTCGGCGCGCAGGCGCATGGGTGCAGCGGTGTCCATCGTGGCATTGGTGTCGGTCATGACGGGGCATCTCCGGTCGCTGCGGGTTGCGCGGTTGTTGCTCGCGTCGGGTCGATGCGGACGATCCTGACGATCTGCTGGCGGTCGCCGCCGCCCAGGCGCAGCTCGGCAGCGCCGAACAGCCGGTCCACGATCAGGACGTTCTGGTGGATACGGGAATTGACGATCTGCGGCTCGCCGTCCGCGCCGAGCACGAAGATGGGCGGCATCTCGCCTTGCACGATGCCGCGTGGGAAGACGACATAGACGCGGCGGCCATCGTCAAAGACGGAGATCGGCCGCCATGGCGGGCTGTCGCCAGACAAGCCGTAGCGATAATTGCGCGCGGCTTCGTCCGGAATGCTAGGTGCGGCCGGGACCGTCTGGCGCTGGCTGGCTGGCGGGGCTGGATAAGCCCAGGCGACGGCCGGCATGTACGGATCGTCGCCAGCGTGCAACTCGATCATGTAGATGCGCCGGTCGGTGGTGACGACGAGATTGGTGGAGATGTCCGGCCGCGTCGGCTTGACCAGGATATGGGCGCGCCGAGCCGGGCCTGAACCGCTCTCGGTGTCGCCGATGATCCAGCGAGCGGTATCGCCGGCCGCGATCGGTCCCGCGCCGGTCAGGCTCTCGCCGGGCTCCAGCGCGATCGTCGTGATCTGGCCGGGCGCGGCATAGACCTGATAGAGCGCGCCTTCCGACCATGGATAGATCTGGATGGCGTTGTGATAGCCCTCGCGGCGCGGCTCGATACGGGCGGCAGTGTTGGCGTTTTCGACACGGCCGGCCGGCGTGTTGGCGGCCTGTCCGCCGCGTGCGACCGTCCAGGCCGGCGGGGTGTGCAGCGGCCGGGGTGTGTCATCGGTGACGGCCGTCTGCACCACGGGCAGCGGCGGCACGTCGGCGTCGTAGCTGAACTGCGGCGGCTTGTAGGTGGCGCAGCCAGCCAGCATGGTCGCCGAAAGCAGTACGGCCGCAACGGCGGGTGTGTGGGTGATCGTCTTCATTGGCTCATCTCCCGCGACCAGGAAATCGCATTGACGTAGATGCCGAGCGGATTGGCGCGCAGGCGCTCGGCGTCGCGCGGCGCCTGGATCACGATGGTCAGGATCGCTGTCCATCGCTCGGTCGTGGAAAGCTGGCCGTTCTCGTAATGGCGCTCCGTCCACGCGACGCGAAAACTGTCGGGCGAGGCCCGGATGACGCTCGACACCTCGACGGCGATCTGCTGCCGGCCGACCTTGGTGAACGGGTCGTTGGCGCGGGCGTGGTCGTTGAGAGCCGCCGCGCCGCGATCCGTGGTGAACTCGTAGGCGCGCAGCCAGTTCTGGCGGACAATGATGGCGTCGGCCGGGATCGCGCGGACCTGCTCGATGAAGCGGCCGAGATGCCAGGCGACCTGCGGATCGGTCGGGCGATAGTCGGCCACGGCCGGTGCGACGGTCTGTGCCTGGCCGAGATTGTCGACCTGCACGACCCAGGGCACGACCGTCCCGCGCGCCGATTGCCAAACGAGCGCAGAGGCGAAGCCGGCCGACAGGACCAGCGAACCGAACGCCATCAGCCGCCAGTTCCTCGCCTGGACGCGAGCGGAACCGATGCGTTCGTCCCAGACTTGAGCGGCCTTCTGGTAGGGCGTCTCGGGTTCGGGCGATTTGCCGTAATGGGTCGCGGGTCGTTTGAAGATGTTCATGAACGGTCGCTTTCGGAAAGGTTGATGGAGGAACCGGAGCCGTGGCTGTCGCCGGAACGAACGGCGTGCGCGGCGAGCGTGACGCCCCGGCCCATGGCCTGGGAGCGCTGCATCCGCTGCGCCCAGGCGGGCTGGCCGTGGGTGAGGGGTGTGGCGGAAGCCGCGCTATCGCCCAGATTGGAAGACGCCGCGCCTTTGACGCCCATCACGCTGCGCGCGCCGTCAGAAAAGCTTGACCTGATGCTCTCGCCGGCATTCGACGTTGCGCGCTTCAAGGGTGAGACGGCGGCGGAGCCTGCGGCGCGGGCGACGCCGCCAAGCCCGGATGCGACGCCGGCGGTGCCGGACTGGCCCATCGCGCCGAGCGTATAGGCGGCGGACACACCGCCTGCGGTAGCGACGCCGCCCCGTACGACCGCCGCACCGCCGGAAAGCGCAGCCGAACCTCCCTTCGCGGCGAGCATACCCGCTCCTCCGGCCGCGACGGCGGCACCGCCGACCGCAAGGCCGGTTCCGACTGCGGAGCCGGCGCCGAGCTGCGGCCCGCCGGAGACGATGCCGTTGGCGATGCCGGGACCGAAGATGCCGAGGCCGAGCAGCGACAGCGCGGCGAGCACGATGGCCATCGCCTCGTCGATCGTCGGGGTCTGACCGCCGAACCCGGCCGTGAACCGATCGAAGAGGGTCGAGCCGATGCCGATGATGACGGCGAGCACCAGAACCTTGATGCCGGAGGAGACGACATTGCCGAGCACACGCTCGGCCAGGAAGGCGGTCTTGCCGAACAGACCGAAGGGGATCAGCACGAAGCCGGCGAGCGTCGTCAGCTTGAACTCGATCAGCGTCACGAAAAGCTGGATGGCGAGGATGAAGAAGGCCAGCACCACCAGCGCCCAGGCGAACAGCAGGCAGGCGATTTGGATGAAGTTCTCGAAGAACGCGATCCATCCCATCAGGTCGGAAATGGATTCGATCAGCGGACGGCCGGCGTCGAGCCCGGTCTGCGCGACGCGGCCGGGTCGCATCAAATCTTCGACGGAAAAGCCCGTGCCGGACGCCATCAGGCCGAGGCCGGCGAACGAATCGAAGACGATCCGGGCGAGGTTGTTCCAGTTGGAGATGATGTAGGCGAAGACGCCGACGAACAGGGTCTTCTTGACGAGCCGCGCGATGATGTCGTCATCCGCGCCCCAAGCCCAGAACAAAGCGGCGAGCGTTACGTCGATGACGATCAGCGTCGTGGCAATAAACGCGACCTCGCCGCCGAGCAGGCCGAAACCGCTGTCGATGTAGGAGGTGAAGACCCCGAGGAAATCGTCGATGACGCCCGTATCACCCATGTGCCTATCGTCCTTCGCTGGATTGCGGCGCGATGGGAGGAGGTGTGCGGCCGAGGAAGCGGTCGCGGGTCTCGGCCCAGACGCGCAGGCATTCGGCATCGCCGGCGGCGGCTTCGCCGAGCTGCTGGCAGCGGCGTTGTTCGTCGCGCAGCGGGTCGACGGGCGGCTCGATCGCCGGCGCTGATCTTGCGACGGGCGCGTCCTCCTGGCGTGTCCTATCGATTGCGGCCACGGTCAGGGCAATCGCGACGAACACCACGGCTCCGAGCCGGGCCAGCATCTTGCCGTCCATCCTGGTGTCCCCCGCGCTCAGTTGCCGCTGTTGAACATCCGGGCATTGCCCGGCTGGTAGCCGGCGCCGGGCGTCAGGAAGCGCTCGCGCTGTATGCGACCCTGCTCGGCGGCCGTCGCGCGCTCGGCCTCGGTCAAGGCGTCGGCGCGGCCATTGACCGAGATCAGTGCGACCAGGTCGGACAATTGCTGCGACTGGAGGGCGAGGAGCTGGTTGCCGGCCTGCGTGGCTTGCAACGCGCCGGCAGCATTCTGGCTCTGGCCGACGAGCGTCGACATCTCGGTGCGGTTGCCGTCGATGTTGCCGACGACGCCGGCCTGGACGCGCATGGCGTCCTGCAAGCCGCCGACGGTGTTCTCCCAGCGCGAACGTGCACCCGCGACGAGCTGCTGGTCTGTGGCCGACAAAGAGACGTTGCCATATTGGCTCTGGAATGCCTGGTCGATCTGGCCGACCTCGAAGGCGATGTTCTGCGCCTCGCCCAAAAGCTGCTGCGTGCGCTGGACACTCTGCTGGAGCTGCTGGAGCGAGGAATGCGGCAGGTTTGCTAAATTGCGGGCCTGATTGATGAGCATCTGCGCCTCGTTCTGGAGCGAGGTGATCTGGTTGTTGATCTGCTCCAGCGTGCGCGCTGCCGTGAGAACGTTTTGCGCATAGTTCGACGGATCATAGACGATCCGGCCAAAGCCGAATTGCGCGTGGGTCGGGCTCGCCAGCATGGGCGACAACGCGCTCGCGCCGGCGAGCGCCAGCGCGAAAGCCGAGGCGCTGGCGAAACGGGAAATACCAATGTTTGTCATGGAAGGGTCTCCTGTGTTGGCGGGGCCGTATCCGACGCGACCGGCGCGGCGGGTTCCGACCGGTCGGCGAGATTGGTGAGGTTGGGGATCAGCTCGGCCGCCCAGGCGACGCCGCGCTCGCGCAGCCAGGCGGCGAGGAAACCATCGCGGCCGTGCTCAGCGACAAGTTGGGCAATGCGGGTCTGGTCGGTCTTGGAAGATGCAGCGCAGAGCGCGAGCCCGACTTCGGACAGCCCCAGCTCGAACAGGCGGTTGCCGCGCCGCGACTGGCAGTAATAGTCCCGCTTGGGCGTCGCCCGCGCGAGGATTTCTATCTGCCGGTCGTTGAGACCGAAGCGGCGGTAGATCGCCGTGATCTGCGGCTCGATGGCGCGCTCGTTTGGCAGCAAGAGCCGCGTCGGGCAGCTCTCGATGATGGCCGGCGCAATGGCGCTGCCGTCGATGTCGGACAGGCTTTGCGTGGCGAAGACGACGCTGGCGTTCTTCTTCCTGAGCGTCTTCAGCCATTCACGGAGCTGGCCGGCGAAACCCTCGTCGTCCAGCGCAAGCCAACCCTCGTCGATGATGAGCAGCGTCGGCCGCCCGTCGAGTCGGTCGCCGATGCGGTGGAAGAGATAAGCGAGCACGGCCGGAGCCGCTCCGGTCCCGACCAGCCCCTCGATCTCGAACGCCTGCACGTCCGAACTGCCCAGGTACTCGGTCTCGGCGTCAAGCAACCGGCCATAGGCGCCGCCGACGCAATAGGGTCGAAGGGCCTGCTTGAGGTCGTTGGATTGCAGGAGGACGGCGAGGCCGGTGATCGTGCGTTCCCCGACCGGCGCGGACGCAAGCGAGGTCAGCGCCGTCCAGATATGCTCCTTCACCTCGGGCGTGATCGAAACGCCTTCGCGCATGAGGATCGCGACGATCCAATCGGCGGCCCAGGCGCGTTCATGGGTATCCTGGATGCGGGCGAGCGGCTGGAGCGCGACGCCGTCATAGAGAGGATCGAGCGCGGCCAGCGCGCGGTCGATCGGGTCGGCCTCGTCCACGGGCGGCGCGGCGGCACTGTTGCCGCCCAGATCGTGCCAGTCGCCGCCCATGGCGAGGGCGGCGGCACGAATGCTGCCGCCGAAATCAAACGCGAAGACCTGGCTGCCCTCGTAGCGGCGAAACTGGAGCGCCATGAGCGCGAGCAGCACGGACTTGCCGGCGCCGGTCGGGCCGACGACGAGGGTGTGGCCCACATCGCCGACATGCAAAGACAACCGGAACGGGGTTGAGCCTTCGGTCTTTCCAAAGAGCAGAGAGGGGGCACCGAAATGCTCGTCCCGTTCCGGCCCCGCCCACACCGCCGAAAGCGGGATCATGTGGGCGAGATTCAGTGTGCTGATGGGTGGCTGACGGACGTTCGCGTAGGCATGGCCGGGCAGCGAGCCGAGCCAGGCATCCACCGCGTTGACGGTCTCGGCCATGGCGGTGAAGTCGCGACCCTGGATGATCTTCTCGACCAGCCGCAATTTCTCGTCGGCGATGCGTGGATCGGCGTCCCACACCGTCACCGTGGTGGTGACATAGGCCATGCCCGCCATGTCGGCGCCGAGTTCCTGCAACGCCATGTCGGCGTCGAGCGCCTTGTTCGCCGCGTCGGTATCGACAAGCACCGATTGCTCGTTGGTCATCACCTCTTTCAGGATCGCCGCGATGGACTTGCGCTTGGCGAACCACTGCCGCCTGATCCTGGTGAGCAGCCGTGTCGCATCGGTCTTGTCGATGAGGATCGCGCGGGTGCTCCAGCGATACGGGAACGGCAGCCGGTTCATCTCGTCGAGAAGGCCGGGCGTCGTCGCGGTGGGGAACCCGGTGATGGTGAGGACGCGGAGATGATGGTCGCCGAGACGCGGCTCCAGCCCGCCTGTCAGCGGCTGGTCGGCAAGCAGCGCGTCGAGGTGCATCGGCACCTCGGGCACCCGCACGCGATGCCGATTGGTCGAGATAGTGGAATGCAGATAGGTCAGCGTCTCGCCGTCATCGAGCCAGCGGCATTCCGGCATGAAGCCGTCGAGCAGCGCCAGCACGCGGTCGGTGCGATCCGCAAAGCCGCGCAGGGCTTGCCATGGATCGACGCCGGATTGCTCACGGCCCTCGTAGAGCCAGGATTCCGCACGCGCGGCTTCCTCGGCGGGCGGCAAATAGAGCAAAGTGAGAAAATAGCCCGACACGAAATGCGTGCCGGCTTCCTCGAACCCGGCTTTCCGCTCGGCATCGACCAGCGCGGAGGCAGGATCGGGAAACACACTGTCGGGATAGGTCGCCGCCTCCGAACGTTGCGCTTCGACGAAGAGCGACCAGCCGGAGCCGAGGCGGCGCACGGCATTGTTGATGCGCCCGGCGACGGCGACCAGTTCGGCCGCGACGGCGGAATCCAGATCGGGACCACGAAACTTCGCCGTCCTCTGGAACGAGCCGTCCTTGTTCAAGACGACGCCGGAGCCGACCAGCGCGGCCCAGGGCAGATAGTCGGCGAGACGCGCGGCAGTGCGGCGGTATTCGGACAGGTTCATCATCGCTCTGCCCTCACACCGACAAATGACCGGGGATGCGCAGATGCCGCCGCCCGACCTCGACAAACAGCGGATCGCGCTTCGCCGCCCACACCGCCGCGACATGGCCGATGGCCCAGATGGCGAGGCCGACCAGCCAGAGGCGCAGGCCGAGGCCCACGGCCCCGGCCAGCGTGCCGTTCAGGATGGCGATGGCGCGCGGCGCGCCGCCGAGCAGGATGTGCTCGGTCAGCGCCCTGTGGACCGGAACGGTGAAACCCGGCACCGCGTCGAGCTGTTCGAGACCGCCCGCCATCAGACGAGCGCCCCGCCGCCGAAGGAGAAGAACGACAGGAAGAAGCTCGATGCCGCGAACGCGATGCTGAGTCCGAAGACGATCTGGATCAGCTTGCGGAAACCGCCGCCCGTGTCGCCGAAGGCCAGCGTCAGGCCGGTGATGATAATGATGATCACGGCCATGATCTTGGCGACCGGTCCCTCGATGGACTGGAGGATTTGTTCCAGCGGCTGTTCCCACGGCATCGACGACCCGGATGCGCGGGCAGCGGGCGCGAGCATCAGGCTGATGACGAGGGTGGAGGCGACAGTCGCAATATTGCGCGTGCCGCGCGAGACGATGCGGATCATGAAGGGTCTCCTGTCCTGACAATGGCTGGGATGATGCGGTAGTCGCCGTCCGGGCCGAGCCCTTCGACGCGGGCGAGTTCCACCAATCGGCGCGCGGAGCCACGGCCGGCAAGGACGGCGACGAGGTCGATGGTCTCGGCGATCAGCGCGCGCGGGACCGTTACGACGGCTTCCTGGATGAGCTGTTCCAGGCGGCGCAGCGCGCCGATGCCGGAGCCGGCATGGATGGTGCCAATGCCGCCGGGATGGCCGGTGCCCCAGGCCTTGAGCAGGTCGAGGGCTTCGGGACCGCGCACTTCGCCGATGGGGATGCGGTCGGGGCGCAGGCGCAGCGACGAGCGGACCAGATCGGAAAGCGTGGCGACGCCATCCTTGGTGCGCATGGCGACGAGATTGGGCGCGGCGCATTGCAGCTCGCGCGTGTCTTCGATGATGACGACGCGATCGGCCGTCTTCGCCACTTCGGCGAGCAACGCGTTGGTCAGCGTCGTCTTGCCGGTCGAGGTGCCGCCCGCCACGAGCATGTTGGCGCGGGACGCGACGGCGTCGCGCAGGCTCGACGCCTGATCGCCTGACATGATCCCGGCGGCGATGTAGTCGTCGAGGGTGAAGACCGCGACGGCCGGTTTGCGGATGGCGAAGGCCGGCGCGGCGACGACGGGTGGCAACAGCCCCTCGAACCGCTCGCCGGTTTCCGGCAACTCGGCAGAGACGCGTGGGCTGCGAGCGTGAACCTCCGCGCCGACATGGTGCGCGACGAGGCGCACGATGCGCTCGCCATCGGCGGCGGACAGGCGCTCGCCCGTATCGGAAAGCCCTTCGGACAGGCGGTCGATCCACAACCGCCCGTCCGGGTTCAGCATCACCTCGACCACGGCCGGGTCTTCGAGAAACCGCGCGATGGCCGGACCGAGTGCCGTGCGCAACATGCGTGCGCCGCGCTGGATGGCTGGTGGACTGTGGTGTTTGGCGATCATGTCGGCCCCGGCTTCTGGCGGGGACGCGACGGTGGATCCCCGGATCGGGATCGATTAAGAGAGGCCGAAGTCCGGCCGTTTCAATAGAAATTCTGAAGCGTAGTAGCGTGGCGTGCAAAGACTGGAAGGCGGCGGCCTGGCCCGCTTAATCGACCGCTCGAATTGAATCAGCTTGGCGGCCCATTGATCTGCTTTCGACCCCATTGTCGCCGTTTAGCCCTCTGCGGTCATCGCCCAAAACTTGCCGTTCGTTGCGCATCAATTGCCGTTTGAGCGGGGCCGATATCCGAGTCCACTGCTATCACACGCAACGCTTAAGCAGACAGTTGGGGAATGCCGCGGCCGGACCATTTGCGGAGCGGATTCTTGGGGGACACTGGGTTCCGGTGAGATTCGATGTTTTGGCTCCGTTCAACCCAGAGATGCCTTGGCAGGGTTCCCGACATCTGATTTGTAGTCAGAGGGGGAAAGCTGATGATCGATGACACTACATTCCAGGCGAATCTAATCAGGCGCGTGCATAATCTCGCACTCGGACCATCAACCCCATCCAATTCGTTGGTTCCGCTTTGGGAAGCCATCTACAACGCACTTCATGCTATTCAAGATCGCTTCGGCGAAGAATGGGCAACCCGCGGCAAGATCAATATTTCGCTTATCGACCTAGAATCGACCAATCCATCCATTGAGATTCGGGACAACGGCATTGGCCTGAACAAGGACAATTTCAACTCTTTCAAAACCTATGACAGCGACCACAAGGAATCTCGCGGGGGCAAGGGCCTCGGGCGCCTCTCATGGTTGAAAGTGTTCGCCGAAGCTCATGTCGCTAGTCATTACGTGCAGGACGGTGATCTGCTAAGGCGCTCTTTCACGCTTGTACTCGATAATGAGAAGCCCTTGGCAGATTACTCAGTGGAAGTTGTCAGTGGCATTGATCCCGGTACGACCGTAATCCTTCGGCGCATGAAAGCGGAATATGCCAAGCATTTCCCGACCAAGTTCGACACCATCGTACGCAAGGTCGTAGCGCACTTTCTTCCCTACCTCATGTCGCCTGTAAGACCTACGATCACTATCGAGGGCGCGGCAGACCTTATTGAGCTTAGCGAATACCTGAAAGAAAAGGAGCTGGCGCTCAGCTCTATCTCGCTCACCATAAACGACGAAATCACGATTGAGCTGGAACATAATCTGCTTGAGAAGTCGGTCGTCGAGGGCAAGGCTGCTCACAAAATCTACCTCGCCGCACATGGTCGCGTCGTTACCGAGGTAGATATCGGCTTGGCGCTTGGACTTGTAACCTACATTGATAGAGACAGGCGCTCCTACGCCTATGCCGGCGTCCTTTCAGGCAAAATCTTCGACGATTCCGTAAATTCTGAGCGGACGGCGTTTGACCTGGATGCCGAGTCGCTTGAGACCATTAAACGGAGGACCTTTGAGGTTATCCGTGAGGTACTCTCGGCCCAGATTGACCGGGTGATTCAGAAGCAGGCGGATATCACCAAGTCCGTCATCAAGAAGTATCCGCGCTACGCATATCTCGTCGATGATCCCAAAGAATTCGTCGTATCGAGCGTGCCACGAAATTTCCGCACTGCCGAGCAGATTTACCAGCATCTTGCGGTGCTGGATTACCGAGACAATAGGGATATCGAGCGCAAGGTTGAAGTGCTTTCCAAAACCGAGCCCCGGGAGGAAGACCCCGTAGAAACGGGTGTTGCAGAGTTGCTAGGCCGCCTTACGGAGCATGAATTCTCCGTCCTTGCGGACTACACCGTCCGCCGCAAGATCGTGCTGGACCTTCTCGAAAAGCGCCTTCAGTACAAGCCCGATGGCACGATGAGGCATCATTCAGAGGAGGCACTCCATAGCTTCATCGTTCCGATGCGCGTAACCAACAAGGAAGTCCACGTCGATAAACACAATCTTTGGATTGTGGACGATAAGCTGACCTATTACGAATACTGGGCGTCCGACAAAGCGCTAAAGAAAATCGTCGCCGAGCATACCTCCTCAGATCGCCCGGACGTATTGCTTTTTGCAGGGAGGTCGGCCTACCACCGGCCTGGCACTGACCAGCCTGTGGTGATCGTCGAATTCAAAAAGCCGGTGCGTACTGATTACGACGAGGAGGAGAACCCCTTCGTTCAGATATACGGCTACATCGAAGATTTGCAGAGCGGTCGCATCCTCGACAAGAACGGCGGCCAGATTCAGGAAGTTACGCCGAATACGCCCTTCTTCTGCTACATCATAGCCGATTTCACCCCGAACATGCGAAGATGGATTAAGCTCGCGCAGATAAATGTACCGCTTCCGGGAGGAGGCGGTTTCTATGGCTATAATCCCGACTATCGCTGCTTCGTGCAGGCACTTAGCTACAAATACGTCCTGAAGGATGCACGCCTGCGGAATGAAGCATTTTTCAAGCAGCTCAAGATATAGGCTGCACCATGGAAGACCGTGAGATTTTGGCCGGTCTGGTGGCTTCCACGATGCCGCTCATGGCCGACGAGCGGTATGGCCGCTTAAAGATCCGCGAACGTCCTATCATGCATCGGATTGCCGTGAACCTCGAACAATACTTCTCCAACTGGGAGGTGGATACGGAATACAATCGCCACGGTGACGACGTGAAGCGCCTTCAGCGCCTCAGCGGTGGAACGAAGAACATTGAGCCGGACATCCTCGTCCATATCAAAGGCGAACCCTTGGCCAATCTGCTGGCGGTGGAGATAAAGCTCTCGGACAACAATAATATCGATGACGATATTTTTAAGTTGGAGGGCCTTACGCACCCGGATCAAGGCTTTGTTTACCCGGTTGGCGTGCTCCTACAGCTCGACTTTGCCGGGAAGGCTGTTCTCATCTGCGACGTGTTCAGGGCCGGGGGACAGAATGAGGAACTAACCGGGTGGCTCCGCGATGCATTCGAGAAGGCTATCGAAGACTTGAAAAGGCCCTCGAGGGGCTGCGTGAGAGGGACTTAGTCCTGTGCGCTGGTTTCAGCCGGCCTAAGCTGATTGAACGGCGGCTTTCTCGCTCACCCGCTTGAAGGCTGCCATTCCGCTTCCCACCAAAAGCCACCTCCTTAGCTGGAGGAGGACCTCAATGGTCAGATGGAGCCACATCTTCCGCGATTTCCTGGCTGAGCTTCGGCCCTTTTGCCAGCCTTCGGCCAAGTGCGGTGACGAACCTCTCGTATCGTTCGCCTGCCTTGGCGCGCGCCGCCTGCGCCGCAGGCTCCGGCAAAGCGGGCGTGGTCGCCAGCCAGAAGCGGATAAACACGGCGAGGCTTTCCACCGAGATGCCGGTATCGCGTTCCATCCTCGTCATGCGGCGGTCGATCTGGTCGAGGCGCCGAGCGATCGCCGCCTCCCGGCGTTCCTCGCCATCGGGCGACAGAAAGGACGCGAGTGCGGCTTCCGCCACGAGCGACCGCGACTGACCCCGCCGGGCCGCAAAGTCGGCGAGCATCGCCATGATGTCTGGGTCGAGATAGACGGAAATCTGTGCTTTCTTCTTTCTCGCCGCCATGGTCAGAGGTCCATGCCGTCATTCGGATCGAGCGAGACCTGACGCGCGATGCCCTGCACGACGCGTGAGAGGCGTCGGTTGCGGATGGCCGCGTCCTCGGTTTCATCGTCCTGCTCGATCTCGAATTCGTTCTCGACCGGTCGAGCATTCTCAACCGCCATGGTACGCCACAATTCAGGCTGGCGGCGCCGCTCCGATGCGGTCGGATCATCAGCATCCTCTTGGGAGGTGACTGGCGCGGAGTCACCGATCGGGCGCGCAGGGATCGGCAGCACAGTCCAGTCGTCGGATTGCGGAGTCTCCAAGGCGCAGAGTTTGGGTGGCGGCAGGACACGCTCGCGGAAGCGATCGTCCTCGTAGTAGCGCGCCTTCTTCGCCCGGATGGGCGGAGTGCCGGCCGCCAGGACGATCTCGTCGGCTGGCGGGAGTTGCATGATCTCGCCCGGCGTCAGCAGCGGCCGCGCCGTTTCCGACCGAGAGACCATGAGGTGTCCCAGCCAGGGAGAGAGGCGATGGCCGGCGTAGTTCTTCATTGCCTTCATTTCGGTCGCGGTGCCCAGCGCATCGGAGACGCGCTTGGCCGTCCGCTCGTCGTTCGTCGCGAAGCTGACGCGGACGTGGCAGTTGTCGAGGATGGAGTTGTTCGGCCCATACGCCTTCTCGATCTGGTTCAGCGATTGGGCGATCAGGAAGGCCTTCAGGCCATAGCCGGCCATGAAGGCGAGAGCGCTCTCGAAAAAGTCGAGGCGTCCGAGGGCCGGAAACTCGTCGAGCATCAGGAGCAGGCGGTGTCGCGCGGTCTTCGCGTCCAGTTCCTCGGTCAGGCGCCGCCCGATCTGATTGAGGATCAGCCGGATCAGCGGCTTGGTGCGGTTGATGTCGGACGGCGGCACGACGAGGTAGAGCGTGGCTGGCAGCTTTTCGCCGACGATGTCGGCAATCCGCCAATCGCAGCGCCGCGTCACCTCGGCGACGACGGGATCGCGATAGAGCCCGAGGAACGACATGGCGGTGGACAGGACGCCCGACCGCTCGTTGTCGGATTTGTTCAAGAGCTCGCGCGCCGCGCTGGCGATAACGGGATGCGTTCCGGCATCGCCAAGATGCGCGGTCTTCATCATGGCGGCGAGCGTCGCCTCGATCGGGCGTTTCGGATCGGAGAGAAAGGCGGCGACACCCGCCAGCGTCTTGTCGGCCTCGGCATAAAGCACGTGCAGGATCGCGCCGACCAGCAGTGAGTGGCTCGTCTTCTCCCAGTGATTGCGCTTCTCCAGAGATCCCTCGGGATCGACCAGGATGTCGGCGATGTTCTGGACGTCACGCACCTCCCATTCGCCTCGCCGGACTTCCAGCAGCGGATTGTAGGCAGATGATCTGGCGTTGGTCGGATCGAAGAGCAGGACGCGACCGTGCATCGAGCGGAAGCCGGCGGTGAGCTTCCAGTTCTCGCCCTTGATATCGTGAACAATGGCCGAGCCCGGCCAGGTGAGCAGCGACGGAACGACCAGGCCGACGCCCTTGCCCGAGCGTGTCGGGGCAAAGCACAGCACGTGCTCCGGCCCGTCATGGCGCAAATAGGAGCGATCGTATCGGCCGAGCACGACGCCGTCAGTGCCGAGCAGACCCGCGGTCCGCATCTCCTGCCTGTCGGCCCAGCGCGCCGAACCATAGGTGTCGACGCGCGACGCCTCCCGCGCCCGCAGGACGGACATGGCGATCGCGACGGCGATGGCGATGAACCCACCAGACGCGGCGATGAAGGCGCCGCGCACGAAGATGTCGGGCGCATAAGCGTCGTAGAAGTACCACCACCAGAAGAAGGCTGGTGGGTGATAGACCGGCCGGCCGGCGAGCATGAACCAGGGTTCGCCGAGTTGCGGCTGGAAACCGAGCGACCAGGCGACATACTGCGTCGCCCCCCAAATCGTCGCGAGGACGATCAAGAAGACGGTGAGGATCGGACCCCAGAGGATCTTGGTCGATGACATGGCAGCGCTCCTGCTCGATTGTTTAGAGGCCGAGCCCCCGCTTGCGACCGAAGCTCCAGTCGACGCCGCCATCTCCTCGGGCGACGCCGGAGACATGACGGCCGAGCTGCTTTTCCAGCGAGGGTGACCAGGGCACGAGTTGAAAGCCGAGACCGTCGGCGATCATCGCGAAGCGGCCGGAGGCGAGCGTGAACCGCTGGCGGTAGGTGCCGGCGATGAACTCGCCGGTTTCGCCGCGATTGAAGGGTTGGCCGATCTCGCCCGACAGTTTCTCGCCCAGCGCGTCGAGTTCGCGGCGACGCAAGGTCTCGATCAGCCGGCGGGCGAAGACGACGCGGCGGCCTTGGCGCTCCGCCAGGCCCTCGCCAACCAGATGGTCGGTGCGATCATCCATGGCTTGCCGCACCTCGGCGCCGAAGCCGGCCTCCGACAGGGCGGCGGGCTCGCGGGCGATCGCCTGCCGGTCGAGCCAGGTGGCGCCCGATGCGGTGATCTGTGCAGAGAGGTCGAGATCGGACCGGACGGCGAGCGCTACCCGCCGTTGGCCGCGCGCGTCGTCGAACTTGCGGAGTTCGACGACCGACCCAGGCGCGCTGTCGCCGGCCGCGTCAAGGTCGGGCAGCTTGATGTGATGGGTGCGGCCGTCCACGCCGTCGATGACGGCATAAGCAGATCCCTTCAACTCGTCGTCGAGGCCGCGTTCCACCAAGCGCCCGACGATCGGAGCCTCAAGGCTCTCAGCCGCGAGTACATAGCTCGCCGAGCCGCGCTCGATGCCACTTGCCGTAAGCGCGCGGTGCATGCGCTTGATGATGTCGCCGCGCTCGCCCAGCTCGCGGAGCGTCGCCTCGGCCCTGTCGTCGATCATCCATTGGCCGGGACCGACCTGCTCGGCGAGGCCGAGCGTCTCGAGCTTGCGTAGGCGTCCGACCTTCTGCGCATGAAACGCGTCGGGCTGCCGGCCGGGCATGGGGGCGGTGTCGATGATCCCGGTCTCGTGGGCGTCACGGACGAGCTGCCGATCGAGCTGCGTCCAGCGTTCCGCCTGCACCTGCCGTTCGATGGTGCGGCGGATGTCGTGATCGGTCCGCGGCCCGAGCTCCTGGGTGATGAGGTTGCGGGTGCGATCACGCATCCCGTCCTTGATGTAGTCGCGCGCGATCACGAGGTCCTGCCCGTCGTCGCGCACGCCGCGCACGATCAGGTGGACGTGGGGATGTTCGGTGTTCCAGTGATCGACGGCCACCCAGTCGAGGCGAGTGCCGAGATCTTTCTCCATCTGGCGGGCGAGGACGTTGGTGAAAGACCGCAGGTCTGACATTTCGAACGCGTCGTCGGGCGAGACGATGAAGCGGAAATGATGCCGATCGTCCTCGCACCGCCCGGCGAAGGCCAAACCGTCCGCATTCTCCACCGCCGGCCCGAACAGCCGCGCCTTCTCTGCATCACGGGTAACGCCCTCGCGGCGCAGATAGGCGAGATGGGTGCCAAGCGAAACCGAGCGCACCGAATGGCGAACCACGCGGGCCTTGATGACGGCGCCGCGTGAGCGCGCGGTGATAAACCGGTTCGCCTGGATGCTGGCGCGCTGGCCATGCCCGAAGCGCGACCGGCCGCCGGAAACGATACGGCCCGATCGTGACACACCGCCGCCTGCCTTCCTGGCTGCTGCAAGTGCCTGCGCGACGAAGGGCCGGGCCGATTGTGCACGGGAGGAGCGGATGCGGCCCGGCCGGATGGTGAAGTCCCATTCATCGGCCATGGCACGGCCCCGCAATGTGCGAAAGGGTTCGCAGATACAGGGGCTTGGACGTTTGGCGCACATTGCGTCCAAAGCCTGCAAAGTGCGCGAAGCGCCAGAAACCTGAGCAAAACCAACCGACCGACCGACGCGCAATGTGCGCGCTTTTATCCTGCCATCGTGCGGTTGATATGCCTGCTTCCGCCGCTCCTGCACGCCATGATGCGCTGTAGCCCGACAGGATACGGGATCGGAGAAATGCCGTCATGGCCGGTTTCCATCAACGCTTCGGGGTACGAACAGGGCCTCGGATGCCTGGCTGGCAGCGGGCTCGGAAGTGGCGGTTACGGCCGGTCGGCGGCCATTCGACGGCACGCCAGCAGCAGTTCGACGGTCGATGATTTGCGCGACAAAAAGTGGTGCGTCGCGCCAGTCGGGCGATGGCGGAGGCGGGGTCGCCACGGCATTGGCAGGCGCTTTTCCTTCCAACGCTGGCGCAACGAGAGCGACATAGGCACGCGTCTCGGAGGGGAGGGGTGTGCCCGCCGTGAGGTATTCGTCGTAGCGGCCGGGACCGGCATTGTAGGCGGCGAGCATCGCCGCGACATTGCCGTAGCGGTCGAACATCTCGCGCAGATAGGCCGCCCCCGCGAGGATGTTGTCGCGCGGGTCGTAAGGATCGCCGCCGAGCCGATGGCGGGCGCGCAACTGACCCCAAGTCGCTGGCATCACCTGCATCAACCCCATCGCACCGACCGGCGAGGTCGCACGGACATCGCCGGCACTCTCGGCGCGCAGGACGGCGGCAATCCAGTATTCCGGAAGGCCGAAACGGAGCGCGGCTTCGGCGATGTGGTCGGCGAACGGATGAAACGCCGTCGGGTGCTCGATCGCGAGCCCCTCCGGCATCGCCACGGCATGCGGTACGTTGGTGAAAGCAAGGCCGGAAAGGAGGAGGACTGCGATGCGGTGGTATCGGTCGCGCCGCCGGATCGCAATGCGCGTGCTGAGGCGTGGCATGGATCAGTCCTCACCGTCGCGCTTCTTCGGGCGGGACCAGTGCAGCCCCCAGTCTCGACCCTCGTCGTCCGACTGGAATAGGCGTGCGCGGATCGGCTGCAGGAAAGTCGGATCGTCGAGCACGATAGACACGAAGGCGCCGGCGCGTTCGCCGGTGTGCTTCGAACCCGCACCGACCTCCGGCCCGTCCTCGTTGTCGAGATGGATGCGATAGTCCGGCGCCTTCTCGACATCATTGGCGTCGGCGGATACGAGAGCCAGTTCGACGTCAAGAATGAGTGTGCGAACGTACCCGGCATAGCCTGACGGGGTTCGGGTGAAGTGACCGATCTGTGCCATGAAAAATCTCCTGTTGCTGGTGGTTGGAGGGAGGGTCATCTGAGCGCGGCGGGCTCGCTGGCGCCCCAGACGAAGCGGCCGTCGCCGGCCTCATCGGTCCACAGTGGCGTCACGCGGGCGATGATTGTGTCGGCGGGAAGCGGGCCGAAATAGCGCCCGTCCAGGCTGTCCCGTGCGTTCCAGTTCATGAGGAAAATTTCGCCGTCGCGCAGGCCCCGGCATCCTTCCCAGACGGGCATCAGGCGACCGAGCCGGTCGCGCTTCAGCGCCTGTCCGTAGACGTGATCGTAGGCAACGATGGTTGCGCCGTTTCGGCAGACCGTCGTACCCGCCAGCGCCAGAACACGCTTGATGAGTGGCACCCCGCGGGCCAGGTACCCCCGCTCGGCGAGGAATTCCGACAGTTCGTCGGGTGGCATGACGGCGACGAGATCGGCGACCGCGATATGCGTTGGTGGAGAAATGCGATAGAGACCGATCGGCACGCTGGCGGATGCATTCCAGATCAGCGCGGGCGGGGAGCTGGAGAGCACCGGGGCAGCGATCAGGACGACGCCGATCGTACCGATTGCTAGGATGAAGCGCCGCCTCATTGCTCAAGGCTCCGGCGCTTGAGCCATGCCTGATGACGATCGGCGGTATAGGCGCGCGGCTCCTGACCCGCGCTCATGCGATGCGCGACATGCCGCCAGTGATCCACGGCCACGTCGCAGGCGTCGATGCCGGCGGCCTCGATCGCGTCGATGTGGCGGAGAACTGACTCGACTTTGGGCCAGCCTTCGATCCTGAGCAGAATGTCGCCGCCCGGCCGCACGAAGGGCAGCGTCTGATAAGCGTCTCCCGGTTCGACGGCGCGCACGATGTCGATCCGCGAGATGATCGTGCCGTAGTCGTTGGCGGCCCACCGGACGAAGGCAAAAAGGCTGTCCGGGCGAAACGAAACCACCCGGCGGCGGCGATCGAGGATCTGTTCATGCGCGATGCGACCGAACCTGATCCAGGACTCGATCTTCTTCTCGATCCAGATCAGTTCGACGCGGGTCAGACGATCTTCGCACATGCCATTCATCGCGCACACCCCTTCCTGCTCTTGCCGGAAAGGCGGCGCTGCGGGGTCGGGCTGACGGGGTTTTCCCCGTCGCACGCGCGCTCTTCAAAGTTAGATTCGAGGTTAGAGTCTAAGTTAAGGGGGCGAATCTTCGCATGGCTGGAGCGACTTAGGTGCGATTTCGGTTCCTGATAGCACGAGCGTCCGGTTCCCGATGGCACGACAGGCCGGGTTCCCGATAGCACGAGGCCGTTCACAGCCTGTCCACAGGCCGCCGGCTCGAAGGCAAGCAGCACCCGGCCACCGATCTCCACCTCGACGAAAAGAGTGTAGCCTGGCAGCGGCTGACGCCGGATGATGTCGCGCAGTTCGAAGGCAAAGCGCTTGAATGGCGACAGGCTTCCCGATTTTTGGTGAAGGTGCCGGAAGTCGAAGCGCCATCCCTGGGGCTGCCGGCCGCCATGCTTGCGCACTATGCGGTATAGCCAGCGCTCCAGACCGCCAGTCAGATCGAAATAGGCGTGATCGATTGTCAGGATGAGCGCGTCATCCATGACGGCGCGATAGAACCAGTCCGGCACGATCATTTCGATGCCGTCCGGCCTGCCGTTTCCGTCAGTGCGCTCCTGCCATTCATTGATCCAGGAAAAGCGATGGCGCCGGCCTTCGGCAGGCTGGCGGATCGTCGTGGAAATTGTGGTCGACTGCAGCCGATCAAGCGCGGCTTTCAGACGCTGATAGTCCCGCGCGGAGGTGCCGCGGCCGACATATCTGAGAATCTCGTAAGGGGTGGCGGCCATCAGCCGCGAGGTGCGCAGGCCAGCGTCGCGCGCTTCGACGATCTGGCTGGCCGCCCAGATAAGGATGTCCGCGTCCCAGATCGTCGCCATGCCATGGTCCGGTACCGCTTCGACGCGGATGGCCACCTTGCCTGCGTTGAAGTCGATCGGCGCGACGCGGTGGGTCTTGGAAAGGGAGAAGAACGGGTAAGCCATGAGATCCTGCACGTCTCGTGGCGCGAAATCGCTGGGGAGCGTTCGAAACAGGTCGAGTTGTTCACGCTCCGACAGGGATCGTTGTCGCGCCGTCATTGACGGGAAACCGACCGCGGTCAGCGCGCGTACCGGCCGGGCTGCGTCGGGATAGGGGATGCCTGTCGCTTCGCCGGCAGGACGGAACCACGCGGGTCGGATGTCGAGGTGACGGCGCCGCGCGCTACCCATGCCTCAAGATCGTTGATCGAGTAGACAACGCGTCCGCCCAGTTTGCGGTAAGCGGGTCCGGTTCCGTAGGTCCGGTGTTTCTCCAACGTGCGAGCGGAGAGGCTGAGGAAATGTGCGGCTTCCTTGGTGCGCAGGTAGCGCGGTGGTAGAGCAGTAGAACCAGATTGCATCGGGCAGGCCTCCATGTGGGTCGCGGCGTCCGCTGGCGTCGAGCGGCGGATTGCGACCACGATGGAGGAGCAGGCAAGGCGAGGGGGATGGGAAATCCAAGGGGGCGAAAATCCCCACCCCTGATGCGGCCCACGCTTGTCAAGAACGCCTTCGATGACGAAGCAGCTTGAGATATCCGCCGCCGATCATAGCGGTGGCGCCTTCGACGAGGCCGATAACGGCGTCGCGCAGGGACGATGTTTTCCATGGCTCAGCAACGATCCGCTGATCGCCATAAAGCGCGATGGCGATTTCGCGATAGCTGGCATTGTCGGTCCGGCCATCGATTGCTTGCATCATGAAGCGCAGGCGTCGGCGTTGCTGCGGCGTGACGCGCGTATCGGCGGGTACGGGACGACCGCGCCAGGACCGCCAGAAGCGCGTCAGGGCTTCGATGCGCGTCAATGTTTCGGTGTCCAACGGGATCACCGCGGAAAGCGGCGCGCCATGTGGCGCGGGATCGAGAAACAGGAGTTGAGATCGAACAGCGGCGCAATGAAGCGCATGCACGCCTTCGGCGGTCTCGCGTCGGCGGTCTGTTTCATCATGAAGCGGCGTCGGCGATGATGCGAGAAACGATGGAGTCGACGCCACGAGAATGATGGCAGGGTTCACCTTCGGCGACCAGAGTACGGTTTGGGCCTCCATCGACAGGGACGGTTGCGCAGCGAAATCGCAACCCCCAACGCCGCTCCGCCTCAGGCGGCAGCGGCAGATTCCTGGTCCCAGCGTTCGCGAGCTGTCGATAAAAGGCTTGATAGGGCTTGTCACGGCGCAGGCATTCCCATGCAAGCCCCTCTGCCGGCAAACTGTCGAAGAAGGCGTAGCGGCGATGATCGCGCCAGTGCGATATATCGGGCTTCATCAAACCAGCCTCCTTGCCAGAACACGCAGGACGAGTGGCGAAGGATTCCCGGTTGTGCGGGTGCGCGGAAGTCAGTTGGACGGCATCATGCGGTGCCGAGGCGGCATCACAAACCCAATGATCAAGAGTTTCTCGTCAATGCTGTGCGTCCTTGATCAGATGACGATAGCCGCTTTCGATCATCCAGCGGGCGCGAGCGAGGTGGCTGTCATGTACCTGCCGGGCGCGGTCGGGTTCTCGGTTCGGATCGATGCCAAATATGATCCACACCGCTTCCGTCCAGTCCGCGTCATCCTCATGGGCGTCGTGGACACGGATGTAGAGCTTTATGTGGGTTCGATCATAGTCGGTGAGTTCGGAACCCGAGGGTGCGATGTCGTCAAAGAGTTCAATCATTTTGCGCCCGGTCTCTGCAAGCCGGTAAAGGACCGCAGACGTTCTTTGGCGATCTCACGAAAGACGTCTGCCAATTGCTCCAATCGCATCAGCGGGATAACCGAAGACGCTCGTTCTTCATCGGCTCATTTACATACTATAGTTGATAAACTCAAAGTGTGTAAATCGCGATCCTTCAGCGCATGGACATGCGCACACTGGTCGGACGGAACTTTGCCCGCCTACGTCGGGAGAGGGGCCTGACCCAGGAAGAGGTCGAAGCGCGCTCCGGATTCAGCCAACAGTACATCAGCAGCCTTGAACGCGGCCGGCGTAACCCGACCGTGATCACGCTCTATGAACTGGCCCAGGTGCTCGGCGTGAGTCACGTGGAATTGGTGACGCCCGAAAAAGAGGGCTGATAGATCGCCTGCGATGCTTCGGTGATTTGCAAGGCGGAGAACTGCCGAAACAGAAGGAGATGGCGGCAATATTAGATGTGCGACTTGGTCTGGGCATAGTGGCGGTTGGTCGACAATCCTTGAATTGCCATCCTGAGACGGGATGAAGGCCCCGGCTTCCGCCGAGGCCTTTCCCGGACCTAGTCCGCGTTGCGACGGTTGGGACGCGACCAGATCAGGCTGAAGGTGTCGCTGTCTTCATCGTCGAAGAGGTTGGCGTAGATCGGGGCGGTGAAGCTCGGATCGTCGAGTTTGAGGCCCAGATAGTCGCGGCCCTCGTTGGAGCGCTTTGACCAGGCGGCGCCGATTTCGGCGCGGCCGACCAGGACGCGGTGGCTGGGGGCGTTCTCGCCGCTGGCGCGCTGGTCGGGGATGATGCGCACGCCCTTGGACTGGAGGTTGAGGGTGACGATTTCGCCGGTGAATTCGTTCGAGCCGGTCTTCTTGAAGGTGCCGATGGTCGCCATGATAAGTCTCCGTTTTCCGTTTCGAGCCCGCACCATTGCGGCCTCGATGGCGATCGACCGGTCGAAGGCAAGCGCCGACACATCGCTTGCGACCGCAGCGCAGCGGAGGATGGCGCCGGCGCGACTTTGTTGTTGCGCGAGGAATGACGGCGCAGCCGGCAGGGGAAGAAAGTCGAGACCAGCCGTTGTGGCATAGGGGCTCGAGGCGTAGCCGTCCTTCGGCCAGATCAGGCCATTGAAGAGCCGTTTTGGAGCGGGACAGAACGGATGGATGGCGGAGATGGTTTGCGGCTCTCGCTTCCGGCATAGAGGACTGACCCGGGATCACTGGCGCACACGCCTTATTCCCAGGTCGCGATGAGGCTTTCCAGCTCCGCCCGCCAGCTGCTGGGACCCTCCGATGCCGGAAACCTTTCGGCCGCTGCGGGCGCTGCCGATCCGCACCGGCGCTCCAACTCGCCGCGACATGAGGCGAAAGACATCCTCCGCCTCTCCACTCCCTAACGGACCTGCCTCACGACATCGACAGCGGTGCCAATCGCTATCTCGTCCGCTGAACGAACGTTGCGACGTCAGGCGTCGGATAGCTGCCTGCCGAAGAGCTGGATGCCGCCATTCCGGTGATGCGAACGAAGGTGGCTACACCGACTGCAAGCGCCCCGACGATCGAGAAGGCGAATTGCCAGCCCTCGGACGGCATGGTGTGCTTCACGATACCATGGGTTGCATGAAAGCCGGCGACCACGGCCGGTGCGACGAACGCAGCGGCGATGAGCAGGCGCGCCCAGGTCGGGCGGACCGTGGCAAGCAGGAATTGACCGAAGCCGAAGGTCAATCCGGCTGCCACGAAGCCAAAGAGGATGGCGCCGGGCCATCCCGCACCTGTATCGTATGCCCATGTTCCAGCAGTCATGCCTGCGAAAAACGGGAGAGCGTACACGGCAAGCGTGAAGAGCAGGCAGCAGAGGAATCCGATGGCGGCGAAGCTGAGAAGAATTCCGATGAAGATCGTGGTGGTGTCTCCGTATAGTGTCAGACGGGTGCGCCTCCACCACCACCATGGCGCGACTACAAGGTTAGCAGAAAGCCCGCCGTCTTGGGAGCGGAAACGCCCCGCGCCCGCCGCTTTGCGCGATTTTGTTAGGCTCTATGATGCAAAGGGGTCGATTTCGCTGACGATGTCGGCTTCGTCGCCGTCATATTCAGCCGCTGGTGTGACTGAGAGCGTGTCGTCGCCGGCGCGGAAGATGACGATGGCGGTCATCAGGGTGGTGGCGAGGCTGAAGGCAAAGGCGTGTGCGGTTTTGAAGGACATCGACCCGGCTCCTGCTTGAGCGGAGGTCCATCCCCCGCTGACAGGCGCCCGAAGGGTCCGGCCGTTGGCTGCAATCACCGCGTGAGGCGAAGCCGCAGCGGCGGCATGCGCATGCGTAGTCCGACCCTTTACGGGTTGATGGCGTCAGGCCATCGGCCGGACCAAGGATCAGCGTCTCGAGCGGAGGTGGTCGTCCGGTCAGGAGACTGTGATGTCAGTTCACCGCAAATGCTGTTTGCCGCGTATTGGCCCACGCTGTTGGCCGTTGCGGGATCGTCAGCGTTCCGTTCCCACGGATCGACGACCTCGACGCTGGCGATTGTGAACTCGACGGATTGCGCGTTTCATCGGCCCGTTCGAGCCGGGTCCCACGGCAACATCTGGCGCTGGCTCCATCGCCTGGGGCACGACGTCGGTGTCGAGAAGTGTCATTCAAAGCTCATCGGCCTGATCGGAACCTTGTTGCGGGGCCGGTTGAGGGCGTCGATGTCCTCATTGGTCGGCCGAGGCGGCGGCTGCGTCTGTAAGCGCGCTGCCAGGCCGGAGGCGTGTGTCAGGGCGGACGGCGACTTCGATGATGTCGCGCAGCTCAGCCTCGGCGCTACAACCGCGCCGCGCCGCGCGGCGCTTGATGGCGCGGAGGCTCGCGTCGGACAGGTTCCGGATTGTGACTACAGGCATGGCAGCTCCTCCATCGACGTTGCTGGCGGTGATAGCAGAATGGGAATTTGCCATCATCTTGAAGGTGGATAGTTTTGGCGCTTACGCGCCGCCCGAGCCGAACCGATAGACCGGGATGCCCAGCTTGCGGGCCTTGTCGGCCAAATTCTCCTGGATGCCGGTGCCGGGAAAGATCACCACGCCGATCGGCACGACGGTGAGCATCTGGTCGTTGCGTTTGAAGGGGGCGGCCTTGGCGTCTTTCGTCCAGTTGGGCTTGAAGGCGACCTGCGGCACCTTGCGGCTGTCGGCCCAGCGGGAGGCGATCTTTTCGGCGCCTTTCGGCGAGCCGCCGTGCAACAGCACCATGTCCGAGTGCTTGGCGTGGATCTGATCGAGCTTGGCCCATATCTGCTTGTGGTCGGCGGTGTCTCCGCCCGAGAAGGCGATCTTCGGGCCGGCGGGCACGAGCACCTCGGTCTCGGCGCGGCGCTTGGCCGCGAGGAAATCCCGGCTGTCGATCAGCGACGCGGTGAGGTGGCGATGGTTGACCCGTGATCCGGTCCGTTGCGACCAGGGCGAGCCTGCGGCGATGCGGTAGCGTTCGGCGGCGGCTTCGCGGAAGGTTTCCAGGCCATCGCGCCGGTCGATCAGGTTCATGCCGATGTCGAGCAGGCGCTCGAGCTGGAGAGACTTAACCTCCGAGCCATCCTGTTCGCGCTGAAGCTGCTTTTGCGCCTGTTCGTTGTCGTCGAGTTTCCGTTCGATCCGGTCCACGGCGCGGTGGAATATGTTGACGGTCGACCAGAGGAGATCGGGGAGGTCGAAATCGAGACTCGTGTCGGTGATCGTGGCGACGAGGGCGTCGAAGATATCGGCGACGGCGCCTTCGATGAAGCGATCTTCCGGAGGAGGACGTTGGTCCAGTTCGTCTTCGGAGGGACGATAGCCGTGGAGCTGCAATTCCTGGATCAGGTGGTCGGTCGGGGATGACTCGTGGTGCGGCTCGTAGTCGTCATGCGCGTTCATGGGATGCTCCGTCGGTTTGGACCGCGACCGTCGCGGCCTTCATGGCGACGAAGCCGTCAGGCGGGGCGGAGCTGCACCCGGAGCGAAGCGAGAGGGCCGCAGCGCCAGCGGAGGATGGCGAAGGCCGGCGATTTTGTTTCGCGATGGAAAGGCGCGGCTCCGGGGTTCCCACGCGGCCTGCCGCGTGGGGTGGAGATGCGCCGCCGGAAAATCGTCGGTCGCAGCGATTGCCGATCCGGCCTGGCTGATGGCCGATCGCCCTCTCGAAGGCCGAGGCGCGGTCCCCTTCCGATGGGGGGCGCATCCTCGCGGGCATGGCGGCTGCGCGCCGCCCTTCAGTCCGTTCCGCTACGCCCCAGGATCACGAAGCGACAGGCGCCTTTCAGCGAAGACAGGAAACGCATACCCCCGATGCAGGGCTTCATGGAAGGTGGCCGAAGCCCTCGCGCGGGATGAGTCTGCTGGGATTCCGCGCAAGGGTTGATTTCCGATGAGAGATACGAATACGCATCATCCACGCATTACGTGATATGAAAAGGGATCATCTGGCTTGACGCTGTAGGAGAAAATGATATGTTTTCGCGTCGTGCATGACTATGATGATATGTTAAGGTATCTCCATGCGATCTGAATCAGAAACGCTGCATGAGATTGGCAGGCTCTTTAGTCAGGCCCGGACGGCTGCCGGGCTGACGCAGGAGCAGGTCGCCGAACTGGCTGGCATATCCCGGCCGCGCTATCGCGACATCGAGAAGGGGACGGCGGCCGCGCGCGCCACGACGCTCATGAACATCGCGCGTGCGCTTGGGCTGGAGATGATGCTGGTGCCGCAGACCATGGTTCCGGCCATCGAGGCGTTGATGCATCCCCATGACGACGATGATCGCCCCGCCTTCGCCGTGCAGGACGAGGAAGATGACGGCCATGGCTGACAAAGTTTTCACACCCAGAGCCGTCCAGTCGCTGGACGTGTTTCTGAATGCGATAAAGGTCGGCACGATCGTCAGGACGCCGGGCGACTTCAATGCGTTCAGTTTCGACGAGGCGTATCGCGCAACGGGCGGTTCTCCGACCTTGAGCCTTTCGTTCCGGGCAGCCACGGGCGGTTTGCGCAAAGACCCCAAGCCTCTGGCGGGTGCGCTTCCAGCGTTCTTCGCGAATCTGCTGCCGGAGGACAAGCTGCGCGAGGCCATGGAAAAGCACCATGCCGGCGATGTTCATCCGGGAAATGATTTCGACCTGCTGGCGGCGCTCGGCGCGGATCTGCCGGGCGCGGTGCGGGTCGTGCCCGTCGACGGCATGAACAAGGCACCGCGGGCCGCCGCCCGTGAAAAGCCCAAAGCGCGCTTTTCTCTCGCCGGCGTGCAGATGAAGCTGTCGGTGATGAAGAACACCGGCAAGGGCGGTGGGCTAACGCTCCCGCTCGACGACGCTGAGGGGCAATATATTGCCAAGTTCCCGTCTACGGCGTTTCCCGGCGTTTCGGAAAACGAGTTCGCCGCCCTCGCGCTTGCGTCTGCGATTGGCATGGATGTCCCGGCAAGCGAATTGGTCGCCAAATCGGATTTTGAGGGAATCCCCGAAGAGTTCGACACGCTGGCCGAAGGCCGGGTGCTCCTCATCAGGCGTTTCGACCGCGGGGCCGACGGGACGCGCATCCACATCGAGGATTTCGCCCAGGTCTTCGGCGTCTATCCGGCCCGTAAATATGAAGGCGCTGCCTATCATGACATTGCCGCGGCATTGACCGCCGCGATCTCGCCTGCCGCCGCGCTGGAGTTTGTTTGCCGTCTCGCGCTGGCGGTCGTGACGGGCAATGGCGACATGCACCTGAAGAACTGGTCGCTGATCTATCCGGGCGACGGGGGAACGCCGGCGCTGGCGCCGGTCTATGATCTGCTGTCGACCGTTCCCTATATTCCTGCCGACAACCTGGCACTGTCGCTGGGCGGAGAGCGATCGTTCAAGGCGCTGTCGGCGCCGCGCTGGAAGGCCTTTGCCAATCGCGCCAGGTTGCCCGAGCCCGCGGTCATGAAGGCGGTGGTAGAAATCGTCGCCCGCGTCAATCACCATTGGTGGACACTTTCCGAGCGCGATGCCGTGCCCATGCCCGTGCTCGAGCGGATCGACGCGCATGTGAGGGCGATGACGCCGATCTTGAACAGTTGCGCCGAATAGGCGCAGACCAATTCAGCGCCTGCGGGGATTTCCGCCAACCGTCTCGTGGCATCGAAGGAACCTGGCAACGTCCTCGGGTGCGAGTTGCACCCGAACGCCCGCCCGAAGCGCATCGATGCCGAGCCGCCGAAGATCCTCGTTGAAGTCCCCGAGCGCCGGCGACAGCGGGATGGCCTCTATCCCTTCGGCGTTCGCCCTTTCGGTCAGCATGTTCTGCGCGCCGTCGCCTGCCTGATCGTTGTCGCGGACGATGTACAGCCGCCGCAGAGCCGGCGGGAACCGGATGGCGGCGAGATGCGCCGCGGAGAGAGCGGGCGCCATTGCCATATCGGGTAAGATCTGCCGGAGCGACAGCATGGTCTCGATGCCTTCGCCTGCGGCCATCACGCTGCCGGGCACGCCGATGCGGACGGCATGACCGAGCAGATCGCCCATCGCCTTGCGCTGCGTGTCGATCGGGGCCTTGTCCGCGCCGTCCGGCGCGAGCCAGGTGCGGTGCGCGCCCGTGATCCTGGCATCGAGATCGGTGACGGCGGCGATCATCGCGGGCCATGTTTCGGTCGGGCCATCGTCGGGCCTGTAATAGCAGCGTGGATGGAAACGCAGGCTGCCGGTTCCGTGCAGAAGCGTAATGCCGCGTCCACCAAGATACGTCTCCACGACGGTGCCGGCGATCGGCAGCGCCATCGCGAAGAGCCGTCGTGCGGCCTCGGCCGATCCCGATGGGGCTTGAGCAAAACCGCGCCGTGATGCTGCCTGTTCAGGCTCGGGATGCGGCAGGCTGAGAAAGGCGCGTGCCTCTTCGGCGACATCGGTGAAGTCGAGGAGACCGAGTGATTCACGGATGACGTCGAGAAGATCGCCATGTTCGCCGGTGGCGGCGTCGGTCCATTTGCCAGCGCGCCCTTTGGGACTGTCCTTGAGCCGGATGAACATCGAGCGGCCCTTGGTGTTGCGGACATCGCCGACCTGCCAGTAATTGCCTTGGCGCCGACCGTTCGAGAGATAGAGGCGGCAAACCGCCTCGGCCTGTCGGCCGAGACGATGCGCCAGATCGGATGCGCTGAGACGCGCCATCACGCGGCCTCGCGTTCGCTGATGCGCTCGACCGGATAGGCGTCGAGCAGCTTGCCGAGGATGGCCGGACCGGAGGCGTCGACCGGCACGAAGAAGCGCAGCTTCCACGAGATGATCTCACCGAACAGGCCATAGGCACGCAGCCGGTCGCGCATGGCTTCGGTGAAGCCCGACAGCTCGATACGGTTCGCCCCCATGACGCGCGCGCGACGAAGCTGGAGCCCTTCGGCAAGGTCGAGGATGGTGCGGCCGTCTACCAGAGCGGCATAGGCGTCCTCGCTGCCGAGGCTGGTCGTTCCAGTCGAAGTGGCGTTCGCGGCCCAGGCGGGCGAGACGCGGCGGCCAATGACGCGTTCTCCGTCATCGGTCTGAAGCCGATAGACCCGCGTCGACTCGTTCGGCAGCCGCTTCCATACTGGCAGGAGCAATCCGCTTACCATGTGGATCGTGCCCTCGGTGAAGGCGGGCACCTCGTCGACTTCGCGCCGCCAGGCGGCCGCGAACGTATCGTGATCCGCTTCCTGCCAATGGCTGTCCGCCATCATGGCGATGGTCGCGTGATGCTGCTCCATCGGCCGTACCAGTCGAATACGCCGTTCGATCTCGCCATCGTCAAGCATGATGGACGGCGCCGGAGCCTGAACGGCGGCGCGGCCCGAACGTGCGTTGACGAGCAACCGGGCCTGCGCGTCGTTGAGCCAGCCGAGCGCGGCATCGAGCAGCATCGGACGGTTGCGGCGGCGCTCGGTGATGGTGAGCAGGCGGGTCTGCGCGCCGGTTGCCGGGTGCGTGTAGATGGTCGCGCGCTCGGTGACGACGAAGCTCTCCGCCGTTAGCGTCTCCAGCCCGACGTCATAGACGCCGCTGGCAATGGCCCCGGCCACCTTGGCGTCGAGCAGTTGCTCGAAGGCGGTGAAGAGGATGCCTTGCAGCTCGATGGTGAGCGCCAGCAACCTGTTCAGGAAGGTGGTGATCGGCGGCAACTCGTCCTTGATGCCGCCTGCGTCCATCAGCTTCAGACCGGTCGCTGACTCGAAGCGTTGGAGAGAGCAACCCTCCACCTTGCCGCGCACGATCAGGAGATAGAGCTGGCGCAGCGCATCGCGGGCGTAGCTCGATTCCAGGTTGTCCTCGGGCCGGAACAGGCCTTGGCCGCCGGTCTGGCGCTGGCCGCGGGTGATCGCGCCGAGCGTATCGAGCCGGCGTGCGATCGTGGACAGGAAGCGCTTCTCGGCTTTGACGTTCGTGGCGATCGGGCGGAACAGCGGAGGCTGCGCCTGGTTGGTGCGGTTGGTGCGGCCGAGGCCCTGAATGGCGGCGTCGGCCTTCCATCCCGGTTCCAGCAGGTAATGCACTCGCAGGCGCCGGTTCTTCGCCGACAGCTCGGCGTGATAGCTGCGGCCGGTGCCGCCGGCGTCGCTGAACACGAGGATGCGCTTCAGGTCGTCCATGAAGGCGGCGGTTTCGGCGAGGTTGGCAGACGGCGTCCGGTTCTCGACGGCGAAGCGTTCGCCCTTGCGGACGATCCGCCGGGAGCGGCCCGTCACCTCGGCCACCATGTCGGTGCCGAAGCGCTGCACGACCTGGTCGAGCGCGCCCGGAACCGGCGGCAGGGACGCGAGACGTTCGATCAACTCGTCACGACGCGCGACGGCTTCGCGGCTCTCGACGGGCTGGCCATCACGATAGACGGGACTCGACGACAGATTGCCCTCGCCATCCGTGAACGGCTCGTAGAGCTGGACAGGGAAGGAATGGGCCAGATAGTCCAGAACATATTCGCGCGGCGTGATGTCGACACGAACGTCGTTCCAGTCCTCGGTGGGGATCTCGGCCAGACGACGTTCCATCAGAGCCTCGCCCGTCGAGACGATCTGCACGACGGCGGCGTGGCCATCCTCGAGATCGCGCTCGATCGAACGGATCAGCGTCGGGGTCTTCATCGAGGTGAGCAGATGGCCAAAGAAGCGCTGCTTGGCGCTCTCGAAGGCCGAACGGGCAGCGGACTTGGCCTGCCTGTTCAACGTGCCGTCGTTGCCGGTGATGTTGGCGGCTTGCATCGCCGCGTCGAGATGATTGTGGATGACGGCGAACGCGCCGGCATAGGCATCGTAGATATCTCGCTGATTATCGGTCAGCGCGTGCTCGATCAGTTCATATTCCACGCCATCGTAGGACAGCGAACGGGCGGTGTAGAGCCCGAGCGAACGCAGGTCGCGGGCGAGCACCTCCATGGCGGCGACGCCGCCTTCCTCGATCGCCTCCACGAATTCCGCACGAGTGGCGAAGGGGAAATCCTCGCCGCCCCACATGCCGAGCCGCTGGGCATAGGCGAGATTGTGGACGGTGGTCGCGCCGGTCGCGGAGACATAGATGACGCGCGCGCTCGGCAGGGCGTGCTGGAGCCGCAGGCCGGCGCGTCCCTGCTGCGAGGCGGCCGCGTCGCCGCGTTCTCCCTTGCCGCCTGCGGCGTTGGCCATGGCGTGGCTTTCGTCGAAAATGATCACTCCGTCGAAATCGGCGCCCAACCAATCGACGATCTGGCGGACGCGCGAAACCTTCTCACCACGATCGTCGGAGCGCAGCGTGGCGTAGGTTGCAAATAGCACGCCTTCGGACAGCGTGATCGGCTTGCCCTGCGGGAAGCGCGACAGCGGCGTGACCAGCAGGCGCTCCATGCCAAGCGCAGACCAATCGCGCTGCGCATCCTCGATCAGCTTGTCGGACTTGCTGATCCAGACCGCTTTGCGGCGCCCACGCAGCCAGTTGTCGAGGATAATGCCGGCGGACTGACGGCCTTTCCCGGCGCCGGTGCCGTCGCCGAGCATGAAGCCGCGCCGGAAGCGCACGGTGTTCTCGGCGTCGGCCGGGGCCGCCTGCACGAGATCGAAGGTGGCATCGACCGTCCACGATCCAGCGAGAAAGTCGCAATGGGCTTCGCCCGCGTAGATGACGGTTTCGAGCTGGGCGTCCGATAGCACGCCGACGATGTTTGTCGGCAGCATCGGCCGATAGGTGGGCCTGGGCGGCGCGATGCTCGCCATGGCCGCCGATTGTACAAGCTTGGTCGGGTGCGCTTGCGCGCCGGAAATGCGGATCGACTGCAATCCGTATTCTTCATAGATCGCGTCGGTCAGATGCGCGCCCTCGGGCGGCGTCCAGTCCATGGTGTCGTAGGCGAGTTCGACGCCCGCCGGGTCGATGGACGAAGGCGCGGCCGGACGCGCGGTTGCCGCCCGCGCGAGATAGCCGCGCACGGTGCGGGGCGCTGAGCGCGAAACAAGTGGCGTGATGTCGGGCAGAGATACCGGCAGGCGCGGTGGAACCTGAGCCTCGATCCATGCGAGCAGCGTGGCGACGTCGGGCGCGAGGCCGCCGGATGCCGGGAACATGGCCGGGTCTTCGGCCGGCAGCTTGTCGATAACGGTGAGCCGCGTCTCGATGGTCGTGCCGTGCCTGGCATAAACCGAGCCGTCGATCGTCGCTGTGAAGACGAGGCGACCGCGCTCCTGAAGCCGGACGAAGGCGTCGCGCCAGGCGGGTTGCTCGGGACCGAAATTCGCCCCGGTGATCGTGACCAGCCGCCCGCCATTGGCGAGCCGCGCCAGAGCCGAGGCGACATGGCGATGGGCGGCGTCGGCCATCCGGCCGGAGACGTGCGCCATTACCGAGAATGGCGGGTTCATCAGGACGACGGAGGGAACGGCGCTGGCGGCGAGGTGATCGTCGATCTGGGCAGCGTCGACGCGCGTGAGGTGACAAGCCGGAAAGAGAGCGGCGAGCAGATCGGCGCGGGTTTCGGCCAGCTCGTTGAGAAGGAGCGAACCGCCGGTGATCTCAGCGAGGATCGCAAGGAGGCCCGTGCCGGCTGAAGGCTCCAGTACGATGTCGCGCGGCGTGATCGAGGCGGCGGCGATGGCGGCAAGGCTGAGTGGGACCGGCGTCGAGAATTGCTGGAGCGCCTGGCTTTCTTCGGAGCGGCGGGAGTGCGTCGGCAGGAGGCCGGTGATTTTCGACAGAGCGGCAAGCCGTGCAGCCGGAGTGTCGGCTTTACGGAAAAGCGCACGTCCGTATTTGCGCAGGAACAGGACGGTCGCACATTCGCAGGCTTCATAAGCCGACTTCCAGTCCCAGACGCCGGTCGCGTCGGAGGTGCCGAAGGTGATCTCCATGGCGGCGCGGAGACTGGCGGCATCGACCCGCTGGCCGCGTTCGAGGAGGGCGAGAAGTCGATGCGCGGCGGCGATGATGGCGGACGCACGAGCGATGGGCGCGGCCGGAACGGCCACGGGAGACAGGATGTTCATGACCTGGAACCTCGGGAGAGCGTGAAGGGGAAGCTCGAACGGCGCTCTCTCTCGACCGCCCGGACACGCCCGTCCCGGCGACCCTCTCACTCTCGAGACGCCGCTTCCCGGTGGCATGAAAAAAGCGCCCCGACCGAGCGGCAGGGGCGCTTTGAGACGTCAGTTTCAGTGTCCGTCCGCGATCTCGCTGGCGATGAGCGCGCGGGCCTTGCGGATCAAGTCATTGCCGCTGGCGTCGATGTGGCCGAAGAACCGGACGCGTGCGCCGTTCGCGGTCCAATCGGCATAGGCGCAATATTCACGGGCCTCGGACCGGACGGCGCGCATGTCGCTCGCCCAATGGGGTTTGGGCTCGATGACGACGGTGATGCCGTCTCTGGTCTCGGGCCAGGGCAGCGACCGTTTGGTTGGCGGCTGGTCGCGATCCGCCGCGTAGATGGCGTCGATATCCATCATGGCGCTTCTCCCGGTGCGTCCGGATGCACGAAGCCGCCAGGATCGTCGGGATCGGGCGGCAGATAGGCGTCATAAGGGTTGCCGTCGGCGAGGTGGCCGAAGGGGGTGAAGACATAATCGCCGGCGTCCCGCCCCACCGCGCAGATGACGTAGCGCGGAATGCCGGTCGCGACGTCGAGGCACTCCATGAGCGCGAGGTTGCCGTCGCCTGCGGCGCGCAGCAGGGTCTGGAAATTGGTCCGGGCGAAAGAGGGGATGCTCATATCCGGTCTCCCTCGTCGGCGGTGGTCTCGGCGAGCCAGCCATCGGTGGAGATCCAATCTACGGTTTCACCGGTGGCGAGATCGACGACGTACGCGCCGCCGCCGAAGCTGTCGAGCCGGGGTTTCGAGCAGGTATTGGCGTATTGGAAACCCCACGGGCCGGTCAGTCCGAATTCGGCGGCGCAGCGCTTCACGAACTGGATCAGTCGTTCGGAGTCTCCAGTCTCATCATCTCGCATCCAGAGCTCGGCGCCGCCATGCTCGGGCTGGATCGAGAGGAGGAAGCCTTCGGAGGGCGATTCCTCCGATACGCCGTCCTCCGACAGGCGATTGTAGAGGTCGAGCGCGCGGGCGGCGTTCTCGGGCGTGCCGACGTTGAGCAGGCACGAGAAATGGGTGAAATAGTCGGCCATGACAGGCTCCTGAAAACGAAAAGCCCGGCGCGGGGCCGGGCTTGCGGTGGATAGAAGGAATCGGTCGGATCAATAGCCAAACCGCCACGATGGCCAGGGCTGACCATCGTCGGCTGCGGCAACGGCTGCGGCGAGATAATCCGCGTCGCCTTCGACGACGGTAGGATCGCGCACGGGCGTCTCGTCGATCACGGTGACACAGGTCACGCGATGATCCTCCACCTCGACGTGAATGGGGACGAGGTATTGGAACACGACGCGCCGACCGGCGGAATGTTGATGGATGGTCATGATGATCTCCGTGGAAAGGTGCGGAGAACAGCCGAAACCGCTCTCCGCCACGTTCGTCACTCGGCAGCGACAAGGGCGTGTTCGTCCCGGTCGGCATCGTCATCGTCTTCGGTGAGGAAGTCCGGCAGGGTGGCGTCTTCGCCAGCGTCGGTCTGGTCATTCGTGATGGGCTGATCCCCATCAAGCGACGCCAGACGCAGCGGTTCGGGGAGCCAGCCGGTTTCCGCCAGGAGGCGCTCGGCTTCCTTGGCCATGTCGCCCTTCTTCAGGTGATCGATGAGCTGGGCGGCACGCTCGCCAGCACCCTCACGGACGGCTTCGAGAATGCGGGGCTTGGTCACGCGGCCGAGATAGTTGCCGACCGTGGGCTTCCAGCCTGCCGATACCATGTCGAGCCCGGTCGCCCGCGCGAGACGATCGGCCTGCGCCAGGCGCACGTCGAGACCGTGATGGCTGACGCCCGAACCGGAATACGGATTCGGCCGCTCGAACAACGCGTTGACGCCGTAGCTGACGCAAAGGGCCAACAGGTCCATGCGCGTGCCGTCATCGAGATCTGTCAGCCAATCCCAGAGCGCCTGATCGTCAGCAGGGACATGATCGCCCCAGCGTTGGTGACGATCGTTGACCGCCTGCGCGGAGGGGCTGTCCTTCAACTCCTCGGACTGGGCCGAGAAGTAGGTGTGGCGGACATTGGCCTCGAGGCAGCCGGTCGGGGCGGTATGCCGGAAGGTGTCGCTGACGAGCTTGTGAAGTAGCATCGTCATGGCGACGTGTGGATTTTCCGCCAGCGCATTGCGCAGCGCCAGGGTGCGATGGGCGGTCAGCTCGATGACGAGACGTTCGGGCAGCGGCTTGATGCCGTCATCCTCGTCGTCCTCCGGCTCTGCGGGTTTGCCGCCGATGGTGATGACCGCACGCTGGACGACCGGCACATCGGCCTCATCGCCCTCGGACGCCTCGGCGTCCGTTTCGGCTGCGTTCTCGTCCTCTGCGCGAACATGGCCACGGTCGATCGATAGCGAGCCGTCTGCGTCGATGCTGACGAAGACGCCGGCGATGGCGATCTCGGCCGGGTTGTAGCTGACCGGGCGCGTATCGAAGGCTTCGAGGGCGTGCTCGATTTCGCCGAGGCGCTGGTCGATCTCGTCGGGCAACTCTTCGGCTTGCGCATATTCGGATTCGATCCGGTCGTATTCCTCGCGCAAAGCCTCGTGGCTCGCGCGTTCATCGTCGGTCATATCGACCGTCGTCCCGCTGAGTTCACGAAGGCCATGGTTGTGGCCATACGGGAAGCTCACGGCGACCTCGATCCACTTCCAGCCTTCCTCGGCGACCTGGTCGGCGACGGTCTTCAGCTTCTCAGCCAACATGCGGTCGAGCAGGGCGGGATCCTGTAACCAGCCGCCATCGTCGGACTGGAACAGGTCGCGCAGCACGATGCCGCCGGCTGCCTCGTAGGTCTCGATGCCGACGAAGACGGCCCGCTTGTCGGAAGCGCGGACTGTGGTCTCGGTCAGCATACGCCGGATCTGGTAGGGTTCCTTCTGCCAGCTATCCCTGATCGCTTCCCAGACCTGTTCCTGACGGGCATGGTCGGGGCCAACAGTGAAGGCCATGAGCTGTTCAAGCGTCATGCCGTCGTCGGCATAGATCTCTAGCAGCGCCGGCGAGACGGAAGCGAGACGCAGGCGCTGCTTTACCACGGTGGTGCTGACGAAGAAGGCGGCGGCGATGGCCTCCTCGGTCATGCCCTTGTCGTACATGGCCTGAAAAGCGCGGAACTGGTCGAGCGGATGGAGCGGCGCGCGTTCCACGTTCTCTGCCAGCGACACCTCATCAATCAGGATGTCGCTCGCAGCATCTCCCACGACGCAGGGAACCATAGCGGTCTTGCCCAAACGCTTCTGCTTCACGAGCAGTTCGAGCGCGCGATAGCGGCGACCGCCGGCGGGTACCTCGAACATGCCGGTCTCGGCGCCGTCGGCATCGAGGACCGGGCGGATATGCAGGCTCTGGATGAGGCCGCGCCGGGTGATGGATTCGGCCATCTCCTCGATTGACACGCCGGCCTTGACCCGCCGGACGTTGGACTGGCTCAGCACCAGCTTGTTGAAGGGGATGTCGCGCGCTGACGACAGGGTGATCTTTTGAACGGCAGTTGCCATGACCTTGACTCCGCGACGGGCGCCAAGAGACTCTCTCTCGACCCTGACCCGTCACGAAGCGAAGCGCCGCCCTCTCACTCTAAGAGGGCAGCGCCACGGAGGCGGAAAGGCGTGAAGCCAGAAACCCTACGTTTTCGGTTTTTGGGAGGATCATGCCGCCTGCCGTTCGTTGTCGGTCATGTCGATGCCACGACCGAGATCGGAGTCAGGCAGAAAACCGAGCAGCCAATCGGCCGCCTTGCTGGCCTGGGAGGCGGCGCGGACGATGGCGCGATTGTCCTCACGCAGCACCTCCAGCCAGGAGCCGATATAGTCCGCATGCCGCACCGTGGGCGCGATACCGAGCGAAGCGCAGCAGAAGGCCGCGTTGATCTCGGCCACGAGTTCCTCGAATGCGTATTTCTTTGTGCCAAAACCGCCGGTCAGGTCGCGGCCGAGCCGGGAGGCATGACCGGTGGCGTGCCCCAGCTCGTGCAGGGCGGTGCGGTGCCAGTCGATCGGCTCGAAATAGGCCTGGGGCGGTGGAACCTGCACATAGTCGTGCGCCGGGACATAGGAGGCGCGATCGCCGCCGATGCGGAAGTCGATGCCCGTCGCCTGGATCAGGGCCTCGACGCGCGGCTCGATCAGGCCGGGAGGAGGGGGCGGGACAATGGCGGTGATGTCCTCCGGCAGACCGTCGCATTGCGCCGTGTTGAAGACGGTGAAGCGCTTGAGGAACGGGATCGCGGCGGCGTCCTCTCCGGTCTCGCCCGCGCGGCGTTTTTCGTCTTCTGGCGTGAAGCGGTCGGCATAGACGACGGTGGTGCCGCGTTCGCTTTTGCGGACACTGCCGCCCAGCGACAGCGCCTGGCGAAAGGTGAGCCAGTTCTGGCCGGGGAAACCATGCTGGATCACCGAGCCCCAAAGGATTAGCACATTGATCCCTGAATAGTGCCGTCCGGTCGCGGCATTTTTTGGCATGGCGAGCGGTGCCTTGACCGAGGCCGATCCCCACGGCTGGACCCAAGGCGCGCAGCCGGCTTCCAGCTCGGCAATGATCTGGTCAGTGATCTCGGTGTACAAGTTCGTCCGGCCGGAGCTGGCGCGCGCATTGTGATTTTTCCTGGACATCGCAGTTCTCCGCGACGGGCGCCGGAGACCTCTTCTCCAGTCCTCAACCCGTCACGGAAGTCCCGCCCGCACTCTCACTCTATGAAAAACGTTGCGGGGATCTCCGCGCCGAATGGGTCTGATGAGTGCCTTCAGATGGCTTACTCAAAAAGAACGTCAAAAATCCGCATATACTTCTGAAAGAAAGAAAAGCCGATGACTCGGCTGACAGATTCTGAAGCCCTGCCGAGAACCCGAAGCGAGGAAACGCTGATCCGACGATGTCGGTCGACGGCTGCCGGAATGGGTCGGGAATATCGTGCAACCGTCGCAGATACACTGGCTGCCGAATGCTTGGCCGTGACGATCGACGGGAAGCGGCTCTTCATCGACTATGAGGCGACCGCCACCGAATCGGGTTATGTCTCGGCGAGCGTCATGCTGGATTTCGGCGCGCATTCGACGGGCGGACCGGCGGGTCTGCCCGATGTGGTCTGCTTTGCGCCCCCATTTCAGTTATTCAGGCGACCAATTTCGTTCGCCAAAACAGACGCTGTCGAGCGCATACTCAAGGCTCTACAGCTCTCTAAAGGACTGCTGTGCGACTTATCGATCGTCTTGGACGTGCAATAAGTCCGGCGGATCAGGCTGATAACAATATGTGGTGGCTTATGAAAGTGTCTTCGGCAGAGGTAGAGTGAGGGCCGCAGTATAGGACCGTCCACGCACCCCGTCGAAATCGAACTCGTAAAGCCGGACCGGCCCGAGCGCCGTATGGCGCTGACCGAGAAAGAAGGTGAAGGCATTAGGCGCCGCGATGAAAAGATGAGCCCGCCCACCGCCGCCAGCCTTCGCGCTTCGCAGCTCATTGCTAGCCGAGTCTGCCAGCTCGAACGCATGTCGCCCACACATCACCGATTGGGCGCCGGGTCCGGTACTCGGTTTGAGGACCAAAAGCCGGCCGACCGTTGGGAGAGCCGCCTCGCAATGGCGGCGGACATCGGCTGATACGTCATGCGTCAGGCCTATCGCCACGGCCAGATCCGGCTCGCCCGGCTGCAGTTCGATCGTCTCGGAAACGAGCGACGGCCAGGTTGGATCGGAGATCGTGTCGTCAGCCGACCATATCATCTGTCCGGTGCCACGCTGCTCGAGTTCCACCTGGCGGCCGGATTTAATGTTGATGACGGATCCCGCCGCGAAAGCGAGCGTCACATGCGCGTCGAGGGCGAGCAGGAGGCGCGGCTGATCTTTCGCCGCCGCGAGGAGAAATGCCTTGAGCTCAGGATAGAGCTTCGCCTCCCAATCCGCGTCGCTGCGGATATAGCGCTCGTCGAACGAAGGCACGAAGTCCAGGACGACGTGACATCGTTCCTCGAGCCGATCGAAAGCATGTTCGAAGGATCTGACTCCATAGACCTTCGGCCCGCCTCGGGCCGATCCGAGGAGGTCCTCGCGGGCGCAGACGGCACGAAAACTGGAGCGGTCGAATTGAAGTCGCCCCTGCGCCATCCATTGGAAAATGACATCGTCGTAGGGGAAGGCGCTCTGATTCGCCGAAATACGACGCAGGCCGACGAGGCCGAACAAGATGTCGAGCTGATCGCGCAGGGCATCCAGCGTATCGGTCGCTTCTCCGAATGCAAGTGTGCGCGCGAGAATGCGGAGCTCCTCTTCGTCGATTCCGAGATGCTCCCGCCACGCCTTGCGCACGGAACCCGCCTTGCTGTTGTCTGTGACCGAGCCATAGAGGCGCTCGAGCCGCATAGCGCCGGAACGCATACCCACCATTTGGCGTAACGGGTCAGCACGATCGAGACGCCAGTTGGTTACCAGCTTGAAGCGTACACCACTGCCGGCTGGAGCGTAGGCGAGCTGGGCCTCACGCGCCCGCTGCAGCAGGGAGCGAGCGTTGGCGTTGATGAATTCCGGATCTATAAGGTGCGAATAGCCGTAATTGTCGGGCGTCACATGCCACTTGCACTGCATGTGCTCGCGCAGCAACGGATCGCCATACTGGTCTGAAGCACCTCGCATGGGGTCGTATTCGACCCAGATGTCATCAAAGCTTTTCGGCCCGCATTCGAATCCGACCCGCACGACCGGGCTTTCCGGGTCCAGAAGGCGAGCGGCGTGCCACCAAAAGAGGCGCGCCTGGAACGTATCGCCGTCGCGCCGGACAGTCACAGCCTGCGTCATCGTTCCACCTCACGCCGTGATTGCGCCATCCCGGAAGGGCGGCGTCGGAACCATAGCCCTGGCGATATCGACAGCGCGGGCGCCATCGATGGGCTTTGACGGATAGGCATCGAGCACGATCGCGGGAAGCAGCCTCTGTGTGAGGTCCGAAAACGTGAAGCCGTAATCGCGGTGCCCGCGCTGCGGCCCAGTTGCCGCGACCACCGCCTCGATATGCTGGCGACTGACGCCGATCGGCTCCAGCCTGCTTGCAAGAACGAAGCGACGCTGCTCGTCGGCGGGACGCTCAAAGCTCAACACGTCAGCAGCGCGGCGGCGCACTGCCGGGTCGAGCGCGCTGATGCGGTTTGTGCACATCAATAATGCTGCTGGCAGCTTCGCATTTGCAAGACGGTCGATGCCGCGAATGAACGCGTTTACCCCTGCCTTGTCCTCATGATGCATTTGCGTTGCCTCGCGAGACTCGGCTAGCGCATCGGCCTCGTCAACAAGCAGGATGATCGCACCACGCGCTTTGCCGGAGGCGGATTTGAGTTTGGTTGCCTCCGCCACGGTGTAGTCAAAGGCAGCCGAAATGAGCTGCGTCATTTCACCGACCCGGCCCTGGCCACGGGTCGAAAGGCTGAGAGGCAAAAGTGTGATGTCTATCTGCTCCTGCCGGGCGACGGCGTCGCCAATGGTTTCGGCCAGTTCGGTCTTGCCGGAGCCGACGTCACCGGCAAGCACAACCAGCGGCGGCCGCCGCAGCACCGTGTCGAGAAGCAGGTTGGCGTCGGGATGATGCTGCCGCGCCCAGACAGCGAGGCCGGCCGGGTTGACGAGAAGAGCCAGTATCTTCGCCAGGCGGCTTTTCTGATCGTCGAGACCGACCAGGCGCGCAAGCCGCGTCTGCGGGTCGAAGTCTGGGTAGGTGATGCGTCGCTCGAAGAGCTCGTCGAGAGTGGGTTTGGTGCTCATCAGAAACTCCTCACAGTGGCGCGGTCGAGGGCCATTCCCCCGGACGAATAGGTCCGATCACTGGCGAGATAGCCGGTGATACCCGGCTCTGGAGCTCCGCCGCGGGAAAAAGGAAGCCTTCCTGCGAAGCCGGCATGCTCGGCCCCGGTCAGTTGGAACCAGGCAGACGTGTAGGTCATGTAGCTGTAGAACGAAGCGCCGGTAATGTTGGCGCCCGGTCGCACACGACCAGGATCGTCGTCATTGGCCGCTGCGCCGGCGAGATCTCGAGCGGTGTAACGCAACGTCGGCTCGATCCAATTGCCGTTTCGCTTGAAGCCGTAGGCGACGGTCTGTAGATAGCCAGCTTTCAGCATTTCTGTGGCCTCGGCTTCAAATTCCGCAATCTCGGTGTCAGAGGGACTGCCGTAAAAGCGCTGCATGCGCTTGAGGTCGGTGGCGACTTTAGCTGCCATCTGACGTGCATGGGTGATGGTGAAGGTCCCACTCTCCGTGTAGCTGTAGCTGGTGGACATGGGTCACCTCATACTTGGAAGGAGGAACCGAAGACCTTCTGCCAGTAGGCGACGGTCAACTGTTTGTTGGGAGCGGCCAGCGCCGCGTCGATGGCATCGCCCGCGTCGAGGGCTGCCTCGACGATCGCATCGGCATTTGACGCGGTGTAGAGCCGCGCCACATTGTTGACGGCGTTCACCGGATCGATGATCTGCACCGTGTCTGTGAATGTGCCTACCGACGACAAGGGGTAGTAGTCGCCGAACACGATGCGCTGTCGAAAGTCGGTCCGGGCGATGTAGGTGAAGAAGTACTGGAGAGCTTCCGGATAGTCGGAAAATTCGAGACCATCGTCGCAGAGCTTGGCGAGGATCATTTCGATCATGAAGGACTTGAAGCGGAAGCCGTCGCGTTCTTGCTTCATGCGACGCGCCCAGAATTTGGCGAGCCGGACGACCTGGGCAAAGTGTTTTTCCTGTGCGCGCTTGCGCTTGGCTGCGAAGTCGAGATGAAGGGGAATGCTCGTTTTCAGGAACGAACCGTCATCCTGGCTGACGAGGTTCCCGTACCACTGCACATCACCCTCATAGAGAATTGGCACCACATCGACGTCGAGTCCGCTCCCCCTGAATGAGACCGTCACGGAATAGGTCTGTGGCTGGACCTGGTCCGGGCTGAAATTCGGGAAAGCCTTGCGAAGCCGCTCCGCGAGATAGTCGAGCAGCGTTTTAATATCCTTCGGCGCATCGGCGCCGCTGATGTAGCATGCCACATCGATATCGTTGAGCGAACGTAGCGCAGTGCCTTTCGCCAAGCTGCCCGACAGCATCATCTTTCTCAGCGTGAAATCCGGGTGTTCGTCGAGGTAGCCTTCCAGCTTCTCGCGCAGGCGCCTCGCCTGGGCTCGGTATTCATCAGCTTTGTCCTTCGGCAGGTTCACCCTTTCCTGCGCGAAGGTGACGATGTCGTTATGTCCGACGTGCTGCCGTCCCATTGTCCTGCTCCTGGTGGTCGACCCAGAGAGCGCCGACTCGTGTTGTAGAGATATAATAGCTAAAATTTGGCTATTCAAGGGGTAATGAAATGGCTAATCGGCATTGACAGATTCAAGGGGATTCTCTATATGCGATCTCAACGACGGAGGATGAGATGATGGCTAAGCGAACCATGACGCTAAACCTCACCGACGCCGAGATGCGGGTTCTGGACGACTTGTCGCTCCGGAAGGACATCACCAAGACCGCCGTGCTCCGGCAGGCCCTGCGCCTTTATCAGACGATCGAGGCGCGTGTCGAAAAGGGCGAAAAGCTCCTGTTCGAAAATGAGGCCACAAAGGAAAAGGCGGAGCTGATGCTCCTATGACGGCCGACGTTTCGACGATCTACCTTCTCGATGTCGCGACCGGAAATAGCGTCGAGGCCGAATTGCGCGATGCGATCGAGCAGGCGCAGATCGATGATTGGCAAACGAAATGGCAGCCTGCCCTGCTTGGCATATTGCAGGACCTCGCGCGCAATGGCGTACCTATGTCGCAGTGGCCGCAAAGTTGGCACTGGAACTGGGCACAGAAGACAGCGCGCGTACAGGGCCTGCTGGCGTTTAGGGGCTTCAGCGTCGTCGCACAGGGTGAGACGCAGGGGCTCGTCCAGGTCGACCTCACGAAAGCGGGCCGAGAGCCTAATCAGGTCCGGAAGCCGCTTGTCTATATCGACTATCTCGAGGTCGCTCCATGGAATCGGCCGGAGTTCGGCGCGGCGCCTCGATTGCGTGGTGTCGGAACGGCGCTGCTTACCGCAGCCGTCGCCTTGAGTGATGACGAGGGCTTCAAGGGTCGCCTCGGGCTCCATTCGCTGCCACAGGCCGATGACTTCTACCGAAAGATCGGAATGACCGACCTAGGACCGGATTCTGCATATCAGAACCTCAGATATTTCGAGATGACTGCCGAGCAGGCTCGCGCGTTTCTCGAATAGGAGCCAAACAATGAAACTCGGACGGAGCAAGGAATGGTGGATGGCTCGGGCGCGCCGCGAAGGTGACGCCGTTATCGGCGCTGGTCTTCTCGCGCTTGATCCGAAGCCAGATGAACGGCCTGCCCCATCGCATTCAGCGGCCGGCGAGGACACGCGGATCGCCTTCGGCAAATTTGTGAAACTCATGCGCCGCAGACGGGGTTTCTCAATGGAGGAGCTCGCGCAAACCGCGGATCTGGACGCTAGCGAACTGTTGGTGATCGAGGATGATGTCCATTACGTTCCCGAGCCGCGGACAGTGTTCAAGCTTGCGCAGACTTTCGAGGTGTCACAACGACGTCTCATGCAGCTTGCGGGTTTGGTCGTGGCGAACGATGCTGACTTTCGACAGGAAGCGGTTCGATTCGCTGCGCGCTCCGAGGCTGTCCATAAGCTGACGCCCGAGGAGAATTCTGCACTTGAAGCGTTTGTTGCCATCCTGAGCGAACAGGAGCCCAAGCGAGTGAAGTGAAGAACGTCAACCTCGGACATCGCACGATCGTCGATATCGACGGCCAGGTTGCTAAGGTCCTGAAGGGTCTCGGCAATCTGGAGCCGCCGCTTGATCTGCGCGTGGTCCGTGAACTCCTCAAGCTCGACCGAGGCTACTACAGCACGACTGACGACCGCCTGTTGCGAGAGACGTTCTCGCGGATGAAGGTTGCGGGCAAGCAGGTTCTGCTGCGACCAACACTTCTCCGAGATGCCGTTCGATCACTCAGCCTTAAGGCCCTTTACCTGCCGGATCAGAAGCGGATTTTGCTCGATAAGAACCTGCCTCCGATCAAACATCGTTGGAACGAAGCGCACGAGATCGGGCACGATCTGATCCCTTGGCACGCTGATATGATGCTCGGCGACACTGAGCATACGTTGACGCCAGTATGCCACGAGTTGATCGAAGCGGAGGCCAACTACGCTGCCGGACGTATCCTGTTCCTCGGCGATCGCTTTGCCGCCGAGGCAACGTCATCCTCGCCGAATTTCGATCTTGTCCGGGGCCTGAGTAAGAGGTTCGGCAACACCATGACGTCAACGCTTTGGCGCTTCGTTGAGCAGGCGCATGCCGGCCGGCCTATGGTGGCTCTGGTCACCGGTCATCCGCATCCAACGCGCAGAAAGCCTGGCTTCGATCCCTCCAATCCCTGTCGTTACTGTGTGGAATCCCCACCATTCCGTGAGCGGTTCGGGATGACCCGAGAGGTCGATCTGTTCTCGGCCATTGCCGGCTATTGCGGGGCTCAGGGTGGAGGTGTGTTGGGTCAATGCGAGTTGGTTCTGTCAGATCTGAACGGCGACCCACACCTGTTCGACTTCGAGACTTTCTTTAACAGCCACGAGGCCTTGACGCTGGGCGTGTGGCTGAAGCCGCACGTAAGAACGGCACCTGTCTCGATTTTCCGGTGACGAAACGATATCGCTCTCTTTCGATTCATTGTTGAGCAGGAGTGGCCATGCCGAAGAACATCGTCATACTGCTCGATGGAACATCGAATGAAATCTCGGCTGACCGAAGCAATATTCTGCGGCTGTACGGAACCCTTGAGAAGAGCGGTCGTCAACTCGTCTATTATGATCCTGGAGTGGGGACCTTTGGAGCCGAGAACGCATGGCTGCGATTTTGGAGAAAGGCCGTCGAGATCCTGGGTCTGGCCACCGGATGGGGCCTCGATCACAACGTCAAGGAGGCTTACCGGTTTCTGGTAGAGAATTACGATGATGGGCGAAGCGGAGACGGGGAGACAGGATCCCGCGACAACGTCTACCTGTTTGGCTTCAGCAGGGGCGCCTATACCGCACGCGTGCTGGCAGGGTTCATCCACGCGGTCGGTCTGATCGAGAAGCGAAATCTGAATCTGCTCGACTACGCCTATCGCGCCTACAAGGGCATCGGAGAGAATGGCGAAGACAAATTTGGTGAAGTCAGGCTTTACGAACGCATCCTCGCCCCTGATCGTCCGCCCATACGCCTTCTAGGCCTTTTCGACACTGTCGCTTCCGTCATCGAGCACGGCCGCTATGGACCCCGTTTGCGATCCCACGCCTATACCAAGCGCAACTGGAGCGTCGAAAGTGTGCGCCACGCCGTTGCGATCGACGAGCGACGTACGATGTTTCGGCCGCAGCTGTGGCCGGAAGATCAGGAGTATTGGGGCAACCCCTTCAATAAAACCGCCGCCAAACCGCAGGACGCCCGCGAAGCGTGGTTTGCCGGTGTCCACGGTGATGTCGGTGGCGGTTATCCCGAGGCGGAAAGCGGTCTGGCCAAAGTGGCGCTGGAATGGATGGTCGAGCAGACTCGCCCCCTGGGACTGTTCTACCGAACCCAAGCCGTCAACGAGCTCGTTTTGGGCCAAAACCCCGACAAGCCGTACATAGCTCCCGATCCACACGCCAAACCGCATGATTCGATGAGTTGGGGTTGGAGTGTATTGGAGTTCCTTCCGCAATGGCGACGTAGGCTCGAGGACGGTTCCAAAGGTAGCAGACTGACTATTCCCCTGTTTGCCCGTCGCAAGATTCCGGCCGGCGCGCGTATTCATCAATCGGTGGCTGATCGCGTCAACGGCGGTGATCATTCACCAAACATGCCAGCGGATTATCTGATAGAGTAGCGACGAACAGCAGGTTGGACCTGCAGGTAACCGCGGCCCATCTTTTCCGGCGATTTTGCCATCCCTGGACGCTACGAAGATCCAGCAATGTTTTTACGCAGATTGACACTGACCAACATCCGCTCAATCGGTTCGCTCTCGATTCATTTTGAAGAGCAATCTGGTAAGTCACGTCCATGGACGTTCTTGCTCGGCGAGAATGGCTCGGGCAAGAGCACTGTCCTGCGTACCATCGCATTGGCGTTGGCAGGAAGCGAGGCCTTACCAGAAATCTTGGGCGATCTTGATTGGTGGATCCGGGAAGGACACGATAGCGCTAGCATCGAGTTGGTACTTGCCACTGCGAACGATGATCTGCGGCGGGTCGAGTTGAAATTCGTGCGTGGGAGCGGCACGTTGCGGTTTCTCACCGACAATCAGAATACCTTGCGCGAGTTGGATGACGCACTTCGGCACGCAGCGAGAAACTACTTTGTCGTCGGCTACGGCGTGAATCGCCGCGTGACGCTTGACAGTCAAAGCATCGCACCAACCAGTTCCGCGTACAGAACTAGTCGGTCTCAAAACGTCGCGACCCTGTTCTCCTCGAACTCGGCGCTTGTTTCGCTTGAGCAATGGGCGATCGACCTCGACTACCGACGCGGCGACAAGGGATTAGACCTTGTTCGCAGTGCCCTGAACAAGCTGCTTCCTGACGTCAAATTTGCCGGCGTTGACAAGGAGCATAGGCGGTTGAGGTTCAAGACACCGGATGGCACCTTGCCACTCGAACTCCTGAGTGATGGATACCAAGCCATGGCCGCTTGGTGCGGAGATTTGCTATTCCGCGTCACCGAGACATTCAAGAATTACAAGGACCCACTCAACACCCGAGGGCTACTGCTGATCGATGAACTGGATCTGCATCTCCATCCAGTCTGGCAAAGGCAGCTTGTGTCCTTTTTGCGAGCTACGTTGCCACGGTTCCAGATTATCGCGACAACACATTCACCTCTGACCGTTCACCAGGCCGGCACCGAGGAACTGTTTGTATTGAAGCGGGGAGCATCGCCGGACGCCGGAGTGATTGTCGAGAAATTCGCTGGCGCACCTAATAAGCTCACACTCAGTCAACTGATCCAAAGCCCAATATTCGGTCTCGACACGCTCGACTCGCCCCAAGTAGCCGAAGTTCGCCGAAATCTAAGGGCGCTGAAAGGCCTTCCCGTAAGTGACCAGAAGGGGAGGGCTGCGACCGTCAAGCCCGCTTCCACCACAGCTGGCCGTGCCCGGCAGATTCGAGCGCTGGAGGCGAAGCTGGAAGGCGTCCCTGACCGGGATCGTGTCCCTGCCTACCTGAGGCCTACCAATCTCTTGCTCGAACGGATCGCCCAGGAACTGCAGGGAAAGCAAAGTAGTGGTGCGGGGGCCTCGGTCCAAAAAGCTGTAAAGGCTGTGGCCCGAACGAAGGCTCAGCCCTCGACCGGCAAGCTGAAATGATACGGCTGATCCGGAAGCGCCAGGCCTCCGCATTCCCAAATGATTTCCGAGGCGAGAGGCTGAAGGAAAAGCATCTCGATTTGGTAGCGCGCTACTACACGAGCATAGAAAGCGGCAAGCCGATCGCATTTGCCTCTGGCAAATGGAAATCAGCCAAAACCAAGGTCCGTGCCGACAGTGCGAAGAAATGCGCGTACTGTGAAGCCTCGACTTCCGTTGTTGCGCATGGTGACGTCGAGCATTTTAGACCAAAGTCGCTCTATTGGTGGCTAGCTTATGACTTCGACAACTATCTTTTCTCGTGCCAAATTTGCAATCAGATCTACAAAAAGGACTTCTTTCCCGTAACGCCTGAAAACCAGCGCTTGCCGGCCCCAGTGATGCCCGCGGCCAGACCCGTGAATCTCGCTGATCTTGCAGCTTTGTCTGAGGCGCTCGCGATCGACGGCTCTCTGTCCGATGACGGCGTAGTCAGACAAAGATGGGCAGCGGAGGACGCCAATCTGGTACATCCCTACCTTGAAGATCCGACAACAATTTTTGACTATGAGGCAGACGATAGCAACGCAGAGGTGTGGGTCCGCCCTGGGGGGCATCCCAAATCGGCTCGCGCCTATGCCGCTGCCGAGAGTTATCTCGGGCTTAATCGTGAAGAGCTACGAAGGGATCGATATCATCACTACAGTCTTCTCGCGATTATGAAGCTTGCAATGCTGGAGACGGAAATCTCGCAGAACACCCATATCCGCATCCTCAAGGAATTCGAACGATTGGCAGACGTGCGGGCACCGTATGCCGGAATGAACCGGTTCTTTCTAAGGATGTGGGATATTATGGGCTAGCTCACGATTAAATGAGAAGCCTTCGAGGTTTTTCGAGGATGCTGCAGGGAATTAGTGCAGTTGATCTGAAAGCCAGAGGGATTTTACATTGTTTTTCCATGTTTTGTGCTTCGTCTTTGCCTAGAAAGCAATATGAATTTGAATGACTGCTTGGTCACAGGGTATCCCAAAATCGGACAGTCCGCTTCTGATGCGGTGGACGGCTCTCCTCCCATCCTGCGGTATGGTCGCAGGATCAGAGCTGGAGAAGTGCTACGATGGGAATCATTGCGACGATCGGTTTGGATATTGCGAAGTCCGTGTTTCAGGTTCACGCAGTGGATGCGGCCGGCGAGGTTGTGGTTCGTCGGAAGCTGACGCGAGGGCGTGTCCTCGCCTTCTTCGCGGGCCTGCCACGATGCCTGGTCGGGATCGAGGCCTGCAGCTCCTCGCACTTTTGGGCTCGGGAGCTTACCGCACTTGGACATGATGTGCGGCTGCTGCCAGCTCAGTATGTGAAGCCCTACCTGAAGCGACAGAAGAACGATGCGGCTGACGCAGAAGCGATCTGCGAGGCCGTGACCCGACCGGCCATGCGCTTCGTGCCGGTGAAGTCGCCCGAACAGCAGAGCGTGATGATGCTGCACCGGGTCCGGTTGATGCTCAACCGCCAGCGCACTCAGATATCGAATGCTTTGCGATCCCACTTGTCTGAGTTCGGAGTCGTGGCGCCGATCGGGCGGAATGGAATTGAGCAACTGCTCGTGGTCATCAACGACGAGAACGATACCCGGATACCGGCTGACGCACGGCTTTGCCTGCGCATGCCGGAGGCCCAGCTCAAGGTCGTGAAGGAACAGATTCTCGAGAACGATCGCCGGGTCCGGGCGAGTGCGCGAGAGACCGAGTTGGGTCGCAGGTTGATGGAAATCCCGGGCGTCGGCCCGCTGTTGGCGAGTGCGTTCGTTGCGACCGTTGCCGATCCGCACGCATTCAAGTCGGGGCGATGCCTCTCGGCTTGGATCGGACTTGTTCCCAAGCAGAACTCGAGCGGCGGCAAGGAGAGGCTCGGCAGTATCTCCAAGGCCGGCAATCGCTACCTGCGACAGCTGCTCGTGGTCGGAGCGATGGCGGTCATCCGCTATGCCGAGCGACATGGAACCAGGCGGCCATGGCTCGTGCAACTCATAGCACGACGAACGACCAAGGTGGCAGCCGTGGCACTCGCCAATAAGACCGCCCGGATGGTCTGGGCATTGATGACAGGTGGCGAGCGCTACAGGGAGCCGACCATCACATAGAACGAGATAAGGCGAGCGATCGCCGACGAGGTTGGAAAGGGCGGACAGGAGCTAATGCACAAAGCCGGTTGATACCGCCGGATCAGGAGAACCCACTGGGGCCGTGCACCTCGAGTGCGAGCTTACGATCGGGACCTGAGACGCGCGAATGGCATTATGGCCAGCGGCACATGAAAGGCCGCACCTACAGGTCGGATACATGGTCGCACCAACCAGCACCTGCAAAAGCGAAAGAAACCCCTTGCCAACGGAGAGCCGTCCATACACGGCCCCAAGCTGACGCGTTGGAGCGCGCGGTAGCACAGCCGCTCTCATCCAGTTTTGAAAGCGCAACAGTGGGCCGACTTTTTCACTCGGCCATTGCTGCCCTCACAGCGAATTTGCAGAACTCCCTGTACACTACCTCTCGATAGCCTGCTTGCGACGATCTGGTTCTCGACTTCATTGAGTGGCGGGACTACGATTTCTTGATGGCCAAGCTCGTCCGCCTACTGGCAGTCGTGTTTCTCGCGGTTTTCGTCGCGAGCACGGCGGCGCATGCGGCCGCTGCCACCGACATGTCCATGAAGATGTCGATGGCCGCCGCGAATGACGGCGGCTTGGCCGATTGCCAGGACTGTCCCGGCGACGAAGCTCAGGCATCGATGTGCGACCAGTTCTGCGCGACCACACTGGTCGCGATCTGCCCGCCTAGTGCGGCCGAGCTTCGACATGTTGCGGGCATTGTTTCTTCACCGCCCGCGGAACCGTCGGATGGCCATACGGGACCACCTGAGCCTGATCCTCCCCGAACTGCCTTCATGAGCTGAAGCGGTCGCGACGGCATCCGCCCGTGGCCGCTCGCCATTGATGCGCCCTCTATGGTCGCGCGTCACACAAGGCTATTTCAGGATAGTTGCTCCCATGTCCAATTTACGCATCCCGACGCTGACGCGTCGTGCCTTCATCGCATCCGCAACCGCAGTTTCCGCGGGCGCGATGTTTACTTTGGAATCCAATGCTCGCGCTGCAAGCGTTCGGGAATTCCGACTGCGGGCAGGATTCGGCCGTGCTCAGATCACGCCAGAGCCGCATGGCGACACGGCGGTCTGGTGCTACGATGGAAGCCTTCCCGGTCCAGAAATCCGCGTCCGCCAAAAAGAACGCCTGCGGATCGTGGTCGAGAACGCGCTCGACGAGGAAACCACGGCGCACTGGCACGGCGTGCGCGTGCCAAACGCCATGGACGGCGTGCCGCATCTAACGCAGGCGCCGATCCCGCCTGGCGAGACCTTCACCTACGCTTTCGAGGCCGTCGATGCGGGCACCTTCTGGTACCATCCGCATCAACGCAGCTTCGAGCAGGTCGGGCGCGGCCTCTACGGACCCTTGGTCGTCGAGGAAGCCGAACCGATCCGGGTGGACCGCGACGTCACCTGGATGCTTTCTGATTGGCGGCTGACCGAAACGGCCGAGATGCGGGAAGACTTCGGCAATCTCCACGACGCGATGCACAATGGCCGCGTCGGCAATACGGTGACAATCAACGGCCGCGTGCCGGATTACTTCCCGGTGCGGAAGGGCGAACGTATCCGCCTGAGACTTATCAACGCCGCCAACGCCCGCATCTTCGGTCTCGATTTCGCGGACCTTGACCCCGTCGTGATCGCGTTTGACGGACAGCCCGTTGAGCCGCATGTACCGGAGGGCGGGCTGGTGGTGCTCGGACCCGCCATGCGCGCCGACATTATCCTGGACATGACGGCCGATGCTGGAAACCGCACATCTGTGGTCGACCGTTTCTACGAAGGGCTGGCGTACCGCTTGGTCGATTTCGTCTATGACGACCAGCCGCTTCGGAAAACTGTCCCGGACTGGCCACTCGTCCTGGCAGCGAATCCGCTGCCCGAGCCGGACGTCGCATCGGCCATCCGCCACGAGGTCACTTTCAACGGCGGCATGATGGGCGCGATGGTCATGCAGGAGATGGGCGACATGGACGAGGGGTCATCCGGCGCCATGGGCAACATGACAGGCGGCATGGGCTCAATGACGGACATGATGCATTCGGGCAAGATCTGGTTCATCAACGGCGTCGCCGCCGAAGGCCATATCATGGATCCGATGCTGACGCTGACGCGGGGCAAGAGCCATGTGGTCGCGATGACGAATGCCACCGCCTGGCACCATCCGATGCACCTGCACGGCCATTCCTTCCGGGTGATCTCACGGAACGGCCAGCCGACGCGCTATCGCGAATGGCAGGACACGGTGCTGATGGCGCCGCGTGAACGCGTGGAGATCGCCTTCGTCGCTGACAATCCCGGCAACTGGATGTTCCACTGTCACATCCTCGAACACCAGGCCGCCGGAATGATGGGCGTCTTCCGCGTCGCCCGACCTCATCCGCTGAAAGGAGAACCGAAATGCGAACGATCCTGAACATTCTCGCCGTCGTTTCCTTCGTCTGGGCCGCCGGTCCGGCGCTTGCGGGCGACAAGGACGTCACCCTTTACAAGAACCCGCAATGCGACTGCTGCGAAGGCTATGCCGACTACCTGCGGGAGAACGGCTTCGAGGTCGCGGTGAAGCCCACCCACGACCTCGCGCAGATGGGCCGCGAGGCAGGCATTCCCGACAAATTCCAGGGCTGTCACCTCTCCATGATCGACGGATATGTCGTCAGCGGCCATGTCCCGATCGCCACGGTCGAGAAGATGCTGACCGAACGTCCCGATATCGCCGGCGTGACCCTACCCGGCATGCCGATGGGTTCGCCAGGCATGGGCGGGACGAAGGAGGGGCCGTTCGAGATGCTCGAAATCACCAAATCGGGCACGATCGGCGGCGTCTATGCGCGCGAATAGCACGCCTGATATTCCCGAACTCGGGAGGATCCGTCCATGATGGATGGCGTAGTGATGGAAGGGATGGGCGCGATGATGCTCGGCATGGGGCTGGCATGGCTCCTGTTCATCGTCGTGCTGGTCCTCGTGGCCGCGGCCCTGGTGAAGTATCTCTTCTTCAGCGGCCGCAAATGAGAGGCGTCGTGATCGCCGCCGTGGCCGCCGCGCTCGGGGGAGCCGCTGTTCTCGCCTGGGCGTGGCCTTTCGGAGCGAACTCAGGCGAGGCCGCACTCATTGCCGAGGGGCGGCAGATCTACGCCGGGAACTGCGCCTCCTGCCATGGCGCCGAACTCCAAGGCCAGCCGGACTGGAAGATGCCGCTCCCCTCGGGACGCCTGCCGGCCCCGCCGCATGGCGCTTCCGGGCATACTTGGCATCATCCCGACGGCGTCCTTTTTCGGATCATCAAGGAAGGCCCCGCTGCCGTGGTCGGCGGCGGCTACGAGAGCGACATGCCTGGATTCGCAGAGGTGCTGAGCGACGGCGAGATCCGCGCCGTCCTCACCTTCATCAAGAGTACATGGCCGGAGCGGGAGCGTGCCTACCATGAAGATATGAGCCGACGCGAGAGGGACAAGAAGGAGTGAGGACGTGCCGCGAGCGCCGGCGGTTGCTCGTTTCGGACGCGAGCGCCTCGCAACGCGGCGGATACGATCAACCCAACCGTTCCGTTGGAAGCCCAGAGGGGTGGAGAGATCATGTGATCATGTTTGCAAAGGACGCGTCGTCACGTAGTCACCACAAACGAGATGGAACAGACAGGTTCAAAAACCCCAGATTGCATACGACATCAGCGCGACGCCGGCCACGCCCAGCACCACATATAGATGTACATCGACGTCCTCCTTCGTGAAGAGATGGAGCCATCTAGATTTTCACCGCCGCGGCCGTGGCCAGCATGAACGCCAGGCCCGCGAAGAACCCGCCAAGAGCCGCGGGCGAGAGCAGCGCCGATCGCCGGCCCTCGTTCGACCTGACCAGATAGGCTGAAACTTCGACGATCACTTGCATTATCGCACCCGCGCCGATGCCCAGGAACAGCGCGCCCCATTGCGGCGAGAAGGCGAGGCTGCCGATCCACATGCCGAGCACGGCCGGACCGCCGGCCAGAAGCGCGAGGGCCACGAAGGTTGAAAGCGGCGGCCGAACCTTGAGGATCGGCGCGGCGATGCCGATGCCCTCGGTGATGTTGTGGACCGCGAAACCGACCACAAGGAACGTGCCGAGCCCTGCAAGGCCGGCCGCGAATGCGGCTCCGATCGCCAGGCCCTCACCGAGATTGTGAAGACCGATGCCGAGGGCGATGTAGAACGCCAGCGCTGTGCCCTTCGGCGTTCCGGAGCGGCGACCGACTGCGGTCAGACAGAGAAAACCGACTGCGGCGGCCGACAGGACGAGAACCGGCCCCTGGAATATTGCCGCTGCGGCTCCGGCGAGTTCGAAGGCGTCTTCCAGTGTGTCGACGAAGAGGAACGCCAACAGACCGACGGTCAGCGCGAGCAGGAAATTCATGCCCTCGCGGCCGACATTGCGCAGAACGGGATAGAACATGAGGCCGATGGTGACGGGCAAGATGCCGACGACGGCTCCGATCAGTGCCTGCGAACGGAGCTGGGACGCCGTCGCCTTCGGCGTCGGCACCGCGACGGCGATGACCTCCTCGAAGGTCGCTCCGGTGTCGGTAACGAAATTGACGGTATGGCTTTCGCCGAGTACCCAGGGATACGGGATGCTGATCCACGCCGACGCTCCGCGTTCGAGAGACCCGGCGGGATCCTGGGCGAACTGCCAATAGGCGGCGTCGACCTGCACCTGCGCGATCGTCATCGCTTCGGAGCCGCCGGCCCGGACGAGGAAGCGAATCCCCTGGTCGTCGAGAATGGTGCGCTCGACGGTGAGGTTCTCCACCGGCGGCGCGCCGCGGGAGAGGTTGGCGAACTGGTCGGTCGCGAACAACCATCCTACGACGGCGGCGAGAAGCAGGAAGGGAGGCAGCAACCATATCAAATTGCCGCGTTTGCCGCGGCTCCAGGCGATCTTCGCGGTGTTTTCGATTCCGGTCATGCCACGTCCTCCACGACGTCGAACATTCCCATCCAACCGAGTTCGGCGAGTTCGGACTGGTGGGCATGAAACATGTAAAGGCCCGGCTCGTGCTCCCGGAAATGGAACTCAAGGATGCCGCGTTGGGCTTGGCACTGCATGATCAGATCGACCGTTTTCAGCGTCGGCGTAAGGGTCGTTCCCTGATCGAAATAGTCGAAGAAGTTCGCGTGCAGATGGAACGAGTTAATCGGGTCGAACTCGGTCACGTTGACGAGGTAGAGCCGGACCGGCCTGTTGCGAGCGACACGAATAGGCCTCTTGGCGTAGCAATGGGCGATGGTGTTTGCCGCGTAGAACTCGTTCTCCCCGTCGAAATTGGTGTCGAAGCCGTTCATCACCATCATCATTTCCTGCCATTCGGCATTCTCCGGCGTACCGAGCAGCCTGGATCGTGCGACGTCCGCGTGCTCCGGATGAAGGTCTGGATCGGGGTCGATGACGAAGGCTCCGTACATGCCTTTGTGCATGTGGCGGGTCAGAGGAAAGGCGTGGCAGTGGTAGAGGTGGCAGCCGAAGGGCTTCGCGTCGAACTCGTAGATGAACTCGCCGCCCGGTTCCACCATGCCCGCTCCGGGAACGCCGTCCATTCGGGCGGCATGGATGCCATGGAAATGCATCGAGTGCTGGTGCGAACCGAAGTTGCGGAACACGATGCGGAGGCGCTCGCCTTCCTTTGCCCGCAGTGACGGTCCGGGGACGCGACCGTTATATGTCCAGGCCGGAAAGAACACGCCGGGCGCGATCTCGATTTCCTTGTCTTCGACCTCCACTTCAAACGTCCGGAGCATTCGGCCGTCCGCCATGCGCTCGACCGAACCGGTTTCCCAATCGGTGAGCAGGGCCGTTGGATCGAAGCCGTTTCGATCATTATCGACCTCTCCGACCGTGATCATCCCGCCATGGGCGACCTCATGGTCCGCCTTCGGCGTCGCCGCATCTTTCGCAGTCGGAACAGCCGGCTGGCCGTGTTGCCCGTGTGAGGGTTGGCCGGGTGCCTGACCGGCTGTACGCCCGGCTGCCCATGCCAAGCCACCGGCTGCCGCTGCCGCGACACCGAAGAACTGGCGTCGTCCGGGATCGAACCTAAACCACGAGCGCAACATACGGGACCTTTCCTTAGCTTAGGCGACATATATGAGCACAGGCGCATTAATATAGCAATTGCTATGTTAGGACTATCTGGTTCTCGTTCCCGGAATGATTTATAGCTGCGGCTAAACCTGGTGTCGGAGGATGATATGGCGCGGAAGGCGAAGTTGCCGAAACCGTTGGTGGATCCCGAGATTCATGTCGAAAGTTTTCGCCAAACGCGCAACAATCGACGGGCCGAGATTGTCGAGGACTACGTCGAATTAGTCGACGACCTGCTCACCGACGCTGGTGAGGCCCGCCAGATCGATATTGCTAAGCGGTTGGGCGTGGCACAGCCGACCGTTGCCAAGATGCTCAAGCGACTTGCATCGGATGGCCTGGTCGTTCAGCGTCCGTACAGGGGAATTTTCCTGACGGAGGAAGGCAAGGCCTTGGCGTCACGCGTCCGGGAGAGGCACCGCATCGTGGAAAGCTTCCTCCGGGCACTCGGCATCGGGGAAGAGAGCGCGAGGATCGACTCCGAAGGCATCGAGCACCACGTTTCCGACGAGACGCTGGAGGCATTCAGGAAGTTCGTGGAAGCACGCAATCAGTGATCTGTGTCACATAGGCGATGGTCGCTCAGCGAGTGAAGGACATAGCAGTCCCTGATGCATTTCGCCTCGCATTGGGTAGACATGCGATGGAGTTCGCGTTCGAGCTGATTGAGACGGGCGATCTTGTTGCGCACGGCCTCCAACTGCTCAGCGACGATCCGGTCGGCGTCGCGACAGGGCTTCTCGGGATGGCCGCCCAAGTCAATCAGTTCGCGAATCGCCTCGATGTTGAAACCGAGGTCCCGCGCGTGGCGGATGAACGACAGCCGCTGCAGGCCGTCGCGGCTGTAGCGTCGCTGGTTTCCTTCCGACCGGTCCGGCGGGTCGAGCAACCCCATCTGCTCGTAATAGCGGATGGTGGGGATTTTCACGCCAGTCCGCCGTGACAAATCGCCGATTGAAAACATGTCGCAAGCCTTCGCATTGAAGAATGCCGCAAATATGGGGCAGCCAGCGCAGGGACGCAATTGATCGTGAAGCCGCAGGCCTTGAACCTCAACCGACTAGAGGTGTTACTGCGATCGAAACTTGGATGGAAAGCATGACAATAATCCGTTCCGACAGAGCGCAGCTTTGGCTCTATGTCGTCTGCGCCTTGGCGGCGCCGCTGCAGGCTTCAGCCCAGGAAGAGACGACCCATAGCGCTGAAGGACGCGGCGCTGTGACGGTCGAGCATGCGGAGATCGTGTTGTCACCTTCGCCGTCCGGAATGGCCGCAGGCTACCTAACGGTGTCGAACAATACCGAGCAGCAAGTCGCGCTGACGTCAGTGGCGACGCCCTCATTCGGACAAGTCTCGCTGCATCGCAGCGAAATGAAAGAAGGCATCGCCCGGATGAGGCCGGTGCTGGGGCCGCTTCGTATCCCACAAAACACGGAATTGGTCATGCGACCCGGCGGAATCCACTTGATGCTCATGCAACCGGCCCCAGATACGAAGCCGGGCGCGAGGGTTGCACTGGAAGTCGCCTTCGCCGACGGATCGACAAAAACGGTGAGCGCCACGGTCCTTGGCTTCGGCGAAAAGCCGACCGATCATCATCACGGTGAGAAAGACGATGTCCCGCGATGACACTTTCCGGCGTTCGAAAGATACTTTGGGCCATGGTCGCAGCCACCTCCGTGCTCCTTGCGGCAGGATACGCGGCTCAATGGGAACTGGAGAGGCGAAGCGGTGGGGTTGAGGCCGTGGCCGAAAAGGAAATTGCGATCGGTGGTCCGTTTGCGATGAAGGACGTTTCGGGTCGCGAGGTGACCGAGGAAACCTATGCCGGCAAAGGCTGGATGATGTTCATGGGGTTCACCAACTGTCCCGACATCTGTCCGACAACCCTTGCCGAGATGTCCGGCTGGCTGCAGGAGCTCGGGTCCGGCGAAGACGACGTCCGCGGTTTCCTGGTGACGGTTGATCCGGAGCGAGACACACCTGAAATCCTCGGTCAGTACATGTCGAGTTTTGACGACCGGATCGTCGCGCTTGTCCCAACGCCGGCACAACTCGCGGCTTTCGCCGACAGCTACAAGGTTTATTACAACAAAGTGCCTTTGGAAGGCGGCGGATACACTATGGACCATACCGCAGGCGTTCTCCTCTTCGACCGAGCGGGACGATTCAGCGGAACGATCGACCTGCACGAGGACCGTGAGACCGCGCTCGCAAAGATCAGGAACCTCTTGAATAAGGAAACAGATATATGAGACGCGAAATCGTTCTGCTCGTTTTCCTGGCGGCCGCGACTTCGGCCAGCGCCGACGATGGCGAGGATCGCAAGATCGAGGTCTTCAAGACCCAAACTTGTGCCTGCTGCGTCGCCTGGGTTGCACGTCTGGAGGAGGCAGGCTTCGTCGTCGAATCAAGCGATCTGCCGATGTCGGACCTTATGGCGATGAAATTGGAACTCGGCGTGCCTTCAGACCGCGTGAGCTGTCATACAGCCGTTGTTGCGGACTATGTGATTGAGGGCCATGTCCCGGCAAAGGACATTGAACGGCTCGTCGATTCCGGCAAAGAAGCCGTAGGGCTCGTTGTGGCCGGGATGCCGGTCGGCTCGCCAGGGATGGAGTACGGCACGCGCCGAGACGCCTTTGACGTTGAACTCATCGGGCGGCATGGCGAAATCTCCGTTTTTGCTTCCTACGACGATAAGGAGTAGCCCGCCTAGTGATGAGTTGCGCCGACGGCGTGCTCTTCATCCTCATTGCTGCCAGTCTGATCAGGCGCATGGTGGTCTTGCTGTTCGACGGCCTCTTGCCGCGCTTTCGTTATCTCGTCCGTCTGCTGCTTCAAGTATGACACGAGGTCGGCGGCGTCGTTGTCCGAAAGGCCCAATGTCGGCATTTGGACACGTCCATAACGCAGTCCCAGTTCAATCGCCGCGAGGTCGTTGGATCTGCGTACCTCGGCAGGATCGCGAATATACCGCTTGATCCATTCCTCGTCCCTGCGCTCCGTGACGCCGAGAAGATCGGGACCAACGCGGTCTCCCACCCCGACAGTGTGGCAACCGGAGCAGAGCTTGCGAAAGAGCACCTGGCCGGGCTCGGCCTGCAGTTGATAACGCCTGAGATCATCGAGCGTCAGAAACTGGTCGGCGGGGATTGCTTCGGACAAGCGCCATTCGGGATCCATTTCGCGGATGATCGTCGCCAGCCTATCCGGTTCGTTGAACGGCGTGTTGCGCGCCCATTCACCCGTCCGATCATTGCCGAGTATGATTTCGTTGATATGTTTTGAGCGTTCTTCAGTCCGGTTTCCAAGACGAGCGCCAATCGTCCTTAAGTTCTCTGGACTTCCCGTGATGAACGTCCATCCAGGACCGTCATAGAAAGCCTCGCCAAAGTTTTTCATATCCTCGGGGGTGTCGTTTTCCGGATCGACCGATATGGACACGAAGAAGACGTCGCGTCCGAGCGCGTCGCCGAGGACGTCGGCGACCTGAGTCATGCGCGCCGTGTTGATCGGGCAGAAATCTTTGCAGGCGGTGAAGACAAAACTAATGACAACGAGCTTGTCCTTGATCAGGTCGTCGTAAAACCGGACGGTCCTGCCGTCCTGCGTGACCACTTCCAGATTTGTGAAGTAGTCGGCGCCTCGGTTGGGCGCGGCCGCAACGGCTCCCTGTTGCCAGGCTATCAACGCCATCGCAAGAACCGCAATTCGGAAGAGATGGCACGGATTCATGGAGGCGCTCCCGCTACGCGCGATATCGGCATGGAGATCGTACGACGCAGCCCGTCGCTCCGGAATTGACGAACGTCGGACCTTTGGCGGGGACCTAGGTCGCAACACTTGCCGAGCAGCGACAACAAGGTTTCCCAACCCTTGCGGAGACCGTTCGAATCCAACGACCTGTTTTCGCGTGGGATTCAGCCGGTGTTGGTAGCGTTCCGGAAAATAAAAACCGGGAGCTGTCATGCTGAAAATTCTCGCCTTAGCGGCCGTGGCGCTGATGCCGTTGACGGCGGCGGCATTCGCCGACGCCCTTCATCTCAATCCCTCGCAACAGTCGAGCAGTCGAAACATGCAGGAGTTTGGCGAGACTTCGATGCCGATCGGCTATTATGAGTATTGCCAGCGATATCGCTCGCAGTGCGAACGGCCCGCGGGCGGCAACAAGGTCAAACTGACCGAACAGCGCTGGCAGGCGATGCTGAAGGCCAACTGGCTCGCCAACAGCTCGATCGCGCCGATGACCGATGCGGAGATTTTCGGCGTCGAGGAGCGCTGGGAATATCCGGAGTTGGTGGGGGATTGCGAAGATTACGTTCTTCTCAAACGGAAGCTCCTGGCGGACCAGGGTTTTCCGCTTGGCGCCCTGCGTATCACGGTCGGGCTCGATGCAGACGGCGGCGGACATGCCGTGTTGACAGTTGTCACTGATCTGGGCGACTTCGTACTGGACAATGTCGAGCAAGAGATCAAATCCTGGGACCAGGCCGAGATACAGTACCTCAAGTGGCAATCCGGGGACGATTCCAACGTCTGGATTAGTCTCGTCGATCCGGTCGTCGCCTCACGCATGGAAGGAAGCGGTCGCAACACCGCGCGGCCGCAATAGCAAACCGCGTCTTTCAGCCTTCGTGTTGCGATTCGATGGGGACTGGGTCCGCCTCTTCGCCGATATGCGTGAAGCTTGTGTAGTAAACGGCCGCGACGAAGACCATGAGTAAGATGAGCAAGAGCAGATTGCGTCTTCGGCGGGGCTTCTCCAGCGAGGAGGCACTGATGCTCTGTTCTTTTTCATCGTCTAGTGGCGTCATGTTAAATCTTTGTCCCGTCTGACTGGTTTCGGCCTTGGAAGCTGGGCAAGACCGCGGCGAAAACGAAGAGGGCCGCGCCTGTCACGATCGCAATGTCAGCGGTGTTGAATGCAGGCCAATGATAGCCTGCCGCATGGAAATCGAGGAAATCCACCACCGCGCCGCGGTGCAGCCTATCCATGACGTTGCCTGCGGCTCCACCCGCTATTAGAGCGAGGGCGGTGGCTTCGGAGCGCTGCCGGACAAGTATGGCGGCCCCCAAAATCAAGACGGTGAGAACAGCCTGGACGATGCCGAGCGCCGTTGCGCTATCCCCCAAGGCGTCCGCGAACATTCCGAAACTCACGCCAGTGTTGAAACTCAGGACGAGATTGAGGAACCCGGCGAGAGCGATTTCGCGAGGCGGTTGCATGATGAATTCGGTGATCACCGTTTTAAAAATCTGGTCGGTAGCTAAGACTGCAAGCGCGATGACAATTACGGGGATGGCGCGATGGTGTTTGGCGGAACGCATGAGAAAACTCCTCGTGGCCAGCCGGGTATTGCACCTCTAGCTACTAGAGGTGCAATACCGTCATCGTTAAATTTGCCTTAAGCCCTCTGGCGGATAGTGTGGTGTCGCCGCGACGGCGATTTTTGTCCTCGATTTGGATCCGATTTCATGACGCTTCGTCTTTCCGCCGTCATAGCGGCCCTTGCGATGTTCCTTTCCGGCTGTGTCTCGGTGATGGACGAATTCGCCGAGCGCGGGAACGATCCGATCCCTGCGGCGCTGGTTGCGGACATGAACGATAAGGGAATGTCGGTCTCCAGTCCCGTCCTGGTCCGCATCTTCAAGGAAGAGAGCGAACTTGAGGTGTGGAAACGCGACCGGTCAGGCAAGTTTGCGCTCCTGAAGACATACCCGATGTGCCGTTGGTCGGGGAAGCTGGGGCCGAAGACCGCCGCCGGTGATCGCCAGGCCCCGGAAGGCTTCTATCATGTGACAGCGGCGATGCTTAACCCGCAGTCCCAATACCACCTCTCCTTCAATCTCGGCTACCCGAACCGGCTCGAAGCGGCGTTGGGCTACACCGGCGACTCGCTGATGGTGCACGGAGCTTGCTCGTCGTCCGGATGCTTCGCGATGACGGACGCAGGCGTCGCCGAAATCTACGCCGTTGTCAGGGACGCGCTCCACGCCGGGCAACCGAGCGTCCAAGTCCAGTCCTTGCCGTTCCGCATGACCGCGCGGAACATGGCCAGGCACCGCGGCGATCCCAACACGGCGTTTTGGGCCAACCTGAAGGAAGGCTACGATATCTTCGAAGCCAAGCGCACGCCGCCACAGGTTTCCGCGTGCGGAAGACGGTACGTGTTCGATACGATTTTCCCGGACGGCGCGCCGCTCGACCCTCTGGCCGCCTGTCCCGCAGGACAACAGCTAGCTGATCCTCTTGTCGCATCGCGGCGGGCCGCCGAGGACAACGCCTATCAGACGGCGATCAGCGTAGGAAACCTCGCTCCCGTGCACGCCTACGCCGATGGCGGCATGCACGAGACTTTCCGCACGCTCTTGGAGAAGCGCGGACCCGAACGCCTTTCGAAACTCTCGTCAAACACGGAAGTACCGGTAAGCCGGCCGGAAGCGGCGCTTGCCGATCCGCACAGCAGCGCCCGCGAGCGGCGCTGACGAACTTACGGTTCAGGTGAGCGAATATAGGATCGCGAGAAGCGCCGGCTGGTGGAGGAGGTAGATCGCCAGACTATGGCGACCCAGCCACGCCAAGCCGCCGATGACCGGGTTTCCCGAAGACGCGCCGAACCTGCGCGAAAGCCAATGCCGGTCTGCCGCCTGCGCCGTCGCCATGCCGATCAAAAAGACGCCGAGCCAAGGAAACACGGGCACAAAGTCATTGGACGGCGGCGTGTTCGCGGAGAAGCCGATCCACGCGATCCACCTTGGATCGAACAAGGCGGAACTGAAGAAGCGGGGAACGACAAGGAAAACGATCCCGATCAGCGCGGTCAGTCGAGCCGGCGCGCGCAACAGAAGGACGCCCGCCGCGCTTGCGACGGCGATGGCATGCAGGATGCCGAAATAAACGAACGAACGTGGAAACGCGAGCCACGTTGCGGTAGTTACGGCGAACGCGGCCGCGACGATCTTCGACAACCTTCTGAAATATTTATCGCGGCGAAAGCCGCCTCCATTGGCCAGCACGAGGCTGAATCCCGCAAGGAAAAGGAACGATCCGGCCAGCGTCCTGCCGAACGCGATCCACAGCGGATGCGATGCCAGTTCCGGTCCCGTCAGGCGGAGAAAAGCGAGATCCCATACGACATGGTAGACGACCACGCCTGCGATCGCCGCGCCCCGCATGGCATCAACCGCAGCCAGCCTGGGCAGCAAGCGCCTCGTGCCTGCGTCGATGGTCGTGTCCATGATCTTTCGCTCCTTGTCCGGCCCGGGACTTTAGAACCTCGAGCGACTGGAGGGACAAGAGCGCCTATGACCGGCAAGCTTTCGCCCTTGTGGAGATTCGCAAGTCGCTGGGCCTGTCGCAGCAAGAGGTCGCAAATTTGCTGCGGATGAACAGGCGACAGATTGCCTAAATCGAGCAGGGCAGCGCCGATCCCACCGTAGAAACCATGGAGCGGATCGGCAAGGTCTTCAACTTCACCATCGGCTTCGTCCCGAGAAGGCTGCAAGAAGAGGAGCCGGAATCCCCTCCAAACCTAAAAGCATTCGTAACTGCCGATCCCCGATATAGCCGGAAGGACGGCTTGAACCTCTAGCTGCTTGAGGTCGTAGAACTTCCGACAGCAGCCAATCGGAGAGATCATGTTACGCAGACACCTCATGCTGGGCGTACCGGCCCTGTTCTTTGCAACCACCTTTCACACCGTCGCTCAGGATGTCGGCGACCGGCTTTTCGAGGCTGGACCTCTGCCGGAACAGGCTTTCGGCGAGGAAGACGCGCCGATAACCGTGATCGAGTACGCGTCTCTGACATGCGGTCATTGCCGCAACTTCCATCTGACCACCTGGCCCGAGTTGAAGGAAAAATACGTGGACACGGGGAAGGTTCGCTTCGTCATCCGCGAATTCCCGCTCGATCCACGTGCTTCCGCCGGCTTCATGCTGGCGCGGTGCGCCGGGGAGGACAAATGGTACCCGACCGTCGACCTTCTCTATCGGTCGGCCGAGAGCTGGACACAGGTCGCCGATGCCGCCACGGGTCTGAAGCAGGTGATGGGAATGGCGGGAATGTCCGGCGAAGACGTCGAAGCGTGTCTCGTGGACCAGGAACTTCTCGACAACGTCAATGCCGTCGCAGCAAAGGGGTCGGCGATGGGGGTTACCTCTACCCCGACCTTCTTCGTGAACGGCGAGAAACATGAAGGCGCGCTCACGATCCAGCAATTCAGCGAAATCCTCGATCCGCTTCTGGCCGATGCGCAAGCGAAGGGAGATTCCGATGAGGAGTAAGCGGGTCATTCCGGGATTGGCCGTACTCGCCATCGCTGCCGTTCTCGGCCTTCCAGTTCCGGTCGCCTCGGCGCAAAACGAGGGCGTCGTCGCCCGGGTCGGCGATACGGAGATAACCGAAAGCGACCTTGCTATCGCCGAAACGATGTTCGCGAGCCAGACAGCCGACATGTCGCCGGAAGCGCGCCGTTCGCTTCTCGTCGACAATTTGATCGACCTCGAACTTATCGTTCAGGCGGCTTCGGCCGAGGGACTCCGTGACGATACCGCTTATCGGCAGCGCGTCGAATTCCTTGCCGACCAGACCCTGAGATCGATGTACCTCGAACGCCGGCTAGCGGATGCGGTGTCGGACGATGCCGTGCAGCGAGAATACGACCGTTTCGTTTCCCAAATGCCCGCGCTGGAGGAGATCCGGCCGCGGCACATCCTCCTGGCTGATCGTCCTGGAGCGCAAGAAGTCATCGCACGGCTCGACGCCGGAGAAGCGTTCGAGGATGTCGCGGCGGAACTTTCGCTGGACGAGGCGACGAAGGAGAACGGAGGCGATTTGGGGTTCGTCGATCCCGAAACGATCCTTAAGGAGATCAGTGAGGCCGCGGCTTCCCTCGACGAAGGCGAATACCTCGCAGAGCCGGTGGAAAGTGCGTTCGGATTTCACGTCGTGCTTCTCGAAGAAAAGCGGCAAAGACCTGCTCCGGACCTACAATCGGTGGCTCCGCAGATCCGGCAAGGACTTCAAGCCGCAGCCATGCAGCGTATCGGTCTTGACCTGCGTCAGGGAGTGGGGGTGGAAAAGCTGGTTCCGGACGTCGAAGACGAGGTCGGAGAGGACGGCCACCAACACTGAGACTAGGCCAACGCAAACAGTGCTGACCGCCTTTCTTCTTGCCGCCTTCGTCCGCGACGGCGGGAGCATAAATTGCCCGGTGAGAGACCTGACGATCGGCTTTGGTTCGCAACACGAAAAAGGAGACTTCTGTGCGCTACGTGACAACTGCCGCTGCACTTGCTCTTTGCGCTGCCTTCACCGCGTCCGCTGTCTCTGCTCACACGACACTTGTCACATCAATTCCCAAGGAAGGAGAGACGCTCAACGCCTCTCCTTTAGAAATTCGCCTCACTTTCAGCGAACCGATCGAACCGCTGCTTTCGGCAATGGAGGTCGTCGGTGCGAAAGGCGAGGGGTTGGATATCGGCAAGCCCATGGTTCAAGGCGCCGAGATGGCCATACCGCTCGAAGGTTTGCTTGATGCTGGCATCTACAAGGTCAACTGGCATCTCGTCTCCATGGACGGCCATCGGGTCGAAGGTGCTTTTGCGTTCGAGGTCGCCCGATAGGAATGGACATCGATCCGGTCATTGTGCTTGCGCGCTTCTTTTACTACGGAGCCACGTCAGTCCTATTTGGATCGTCCCTTTTCTCTTTGTACGCCGCAGGTATCGGACAAGCGGACACACGCTTCTGGCTGCCTAGAGATGCGGCGGCTACACTGGCAACTATGGCGCTTCTATCCGCGTTGATATGGCTGGCCGCGTTCACCATCTCGATCGGGAACCTGGACGGGTTCATAGCGACCCTGCAAACGATCCTGTTCGGCAGCAGTCTCGGGACAGCTTGGATCCTGAGGCTCTTTTTTCTGGCGCTCCTTTTCCTAGCGGTCCTCTCGCAACACCCTCTGCTCGTCGCGACCGCCGCTTTCGCGGTTCTTTTCAGTGAAGGATGGAGCGGCCACGGCGCGTCCGCCGGTTGGCTCGGGCCGACGTTGCACGCCGTGCATGCGGTCTGCGCCGCCGCTTGGGTCGGCGGGCTCGTCGCCTTGGCGCGGGTGATCGCGGCCGCACGGACAGGTACGATGGAGCGGCGCGTCGCCGAAGCGATCCTCGGACGATTTTCCCGCATCGGTCTCGTCGTCGTTCTCCTTCTCGCCACAACGGGGAGCGCGATGGCCTGGTTGATTATCGGCGGCATGCCGCAGCTTTCGACCGGCTATGGCCGGTTGCTCCTGCTCAAGGTTGCGTTGTTCGCTGCGATGGCCGGTCTCGCCGCGATAAACCGGCTTTTTCTCGTGCCGAAGGTAGCTTCGCACCACAGCGGCGGCGCGCTGAACGCGATGTCCGCGACGATCCTACTCGAACAACTGGCGGGAGCAGCCGTTTTGTTCGACGTCGCGGTCCTGGGTTTGATAGATCCGCACGCCCGGTAGAGACGGCATAGATCAGTGAGTTGCTACTTCTTGGAGCTGTTGCTTCCTTGCAATTAACCCCGCCCGGGGAGCTCGATTAACGTTCGATTAAGATCGGACATAGTCGGTGATGGGGCGGGGAATGAAGAGACGGTTCAGACGTTGCGTGATCGCCGGCCTTTGCGGAGCGGCGCTAGCCGCGGCGGCCACGGGGAACGCGAATGCTGGCGCGACCGTCATCAAAACGTTCGGTCAGACATCCCAGCCGATTGGGCATTTCAATTTTTGCAGGCTGAACGTCGCCGAGTGTTCGGTGAAGTCATTGGCCACGCCACCGGAGGCATTTTCCGAGGCGCTGCTCTCAAGTCTTAAGGAAGTCAACGCCGTCGTGAACGAGGCCATCAAGCCAATGGAAGACATCGACCTGTTCGGCAGAGAAGAGGTCTGGTCCTATCCAAGCGGCGCGGGCGACTGCGAGGATTACGTGCTTGAGAAACGACGGACGCTGGCAAAGGGCGGGATCGCGATCGCCAACCTGCTCATAACCGTGGTCCGCCAGAAAAACGGAGCGGGCCATGCCGTCCTGACGGTGCGAACCGATGCGGGCGACTACGTCCTAGACAACCTCAGCCAGGAGGTCTTGCCTTGGGACCATACGGGCTACCATTACGTCAAAAGGCAGTCGGTCGCCGATACCGGAAAGTGGGTTTCGATCCGGCACGGCGAAACCCCGCTCGTCGGCTCGGTGCATTAGCCGGATTTCGTCATCACGATGTCTCTGGCCGGCGCTCGCTGTGCCCAATCGTTGGCGCGTTTTCGCACGCAGCATCGGCGGTCTCGAACTGCAGGTTGGCATGAACGACGTCGAAGCGTTCCGTCAGCACCGCGCGGATACCGTTCAGGATTTCGCCATCGGGACCGCCGCCCGTGACTACATGCGCTTCGAACGCATTTGTCGTCTCCGTCACAGCCCACAAATGAACGTGGTGTAGATTTTCCACGCCTTCGACGGATCTGACGGCTGCAAGAAGCGCATCCATGTCAATGTTTTCGGGCGTGCCCATCATCAAAAGTCGTATGGAGCCGCCGATCTCGACGAACGACTGCCACAGGATGTAGGCCGCGATCAGAAGCGTCACGATCGGATCGACGATTCGCCAGTCGTAGAGGATGATCAGCGTTCCCGCGACGATGACGCCGATCGATCCGAGGGCGTCGGCGACGTTGTGCAGGAATGCCGCCCGGATGTTCATGCTCTTCTTGGAAAGCGCATAGGTGAGAAGCGCGGTGGCCGTATCCACCGCCAAGGCGATCCCGGCGACGACGACGACGATCCAGCCGCCAACCGGCTGCGGCTCGATGAGCCGCATCACGCCCTCATAGACCAGGTACGCCCCGATCACGATCAGCGTGGTGTAGTTGATCAAGGCGGCCACGGCCTCGGCTCGACCGTAACCCCAGGTCATCGTCCGGTCGGCCGGCCGCCTGGCGATGCGTCTCGCTCCGAAGGCAATCACCAGCGCCATTGCGTCGCTCAGATTGTGGATCGCGTCGGCGAGGAGGGAGAGGCTGCCGGAAACGAGACCTCCGATAATCTGAGCGGTGGTCAATACCAGATTGACGACGATCGCCCAGAAGACCCGACGGTCTCCTGCCTCGGCAGCGCCATGATCGTGATGGTGTCCCGCCATCTTGGCTCTCCTTGATCGGGTTGCATCCGATCGGCTGAGAATTTGCGTTTCGTAGCCTCGGTCAGCCGATCCCAGCAGGCTACACCCAGCGCCGGACTGCAGCCCGATAGCTGTCGTATTCGTCGCCGAAGGCTGCGGCGAGAAAGCGCTCCTCGTCGGTCACCTGCATGTTGCAGGCGAACACGAACGCTGCAGCCGCAAGCAGCGCTGACGGGGAGGGCACCGCCGTAGCGAGGCCCAAAGCGACGGCGATCATGCCAACGAAAACAGGATTGCGCGAATAGGCGAACAGGCCTTGCGTAACGAGGCCGTCCGGCGCTTCACCAGGAACGCCGATCCGCCACCGTCGCCCCATCTCCGAGCGAGCGAACAGCGTCAGCGCTGCTCCCGCCGAAGCGAACATCAAGAGGAGTATCCTGATCGTTGGATCGATTTCGATCATCGGCACGACGGCCGCTATGGCGGGGTCAAGGGCATGAAGAAAGAGAGCGACGACCACCACGACGGTCGAAACCCGAAAAAGGATTTGCGTTGCTCGTTGCCGCAAATTTCCGCCGAACCCGTACGCGTTCCGGCCGATTTCAGAAGATGTACGGCGCGTCGCCACGAACAGCCAGATGGCAAGGCTCGACAGCAACACAACTCCGCAGGCTGCGGCCGCTTGGCTGCTCATCGCGGCCTCCAGCGGAGCAGACGCATTGCGTTTGCCGTCACCAGCACTGTTGCCCCGGTATCTGCCAGGATTGCGGGCCAAAGCCCGGTAACGCCGATAACAGTGGTGACCAAGAAAATCGCCTTCAACCCGAGCGCAATCGTGATGTTCTGACGGATATTGAACATTGTCGTCCGCGAAAGATCGATCATGTCCGGAACGTCAACGACGCGTCCGTGAAGAGCCGCGGCGTCGCCCGTTTCGAGGGCAACGTCGGTGCCGCCGCCCATCGCAATGCCAATGTCGGCGGCGGCGAGCGCTGGGGCGTCGTTGATGCCGTCGCCGACCTTGGCGACGACGAGCCCGGCGGCTTGCAATTCTCGTATCACCTTCTGCTTGTCCTCGGGCATCATCTCGGCCCGCACCTCTATGCCGAGCCCGGCTGCAACGGCTGCCGCCGTCGTGCGGTTGTCACCCGTCAGCATGATGGTCCTGATCCCCTCATCACGCAGACGGGCCAGAGCCTCCTTAGCGTCCGTGCGGGGTTCGTCGCGGAGCGCGACATAACCGGCGACCTCGCCGTCGACGAGCGCTACGGAAACAGTCTTACCTTGCGCGTTGAGCTCTGCGATTTGGGACACGATACTGTCGGACAAATTCGCCCGGCGGCTTGCGGCTTTCGGCGCGCCGACGAAGATTTCGTTGCCACCGACATTGCCTCCCACACCTTCTCCCGGGAACGCGCTGGCGGCGAACGCCGGGGGAACCGGCGCCTGGACGGCGCGTGCATGGTCGACAAGCGCCACGGCGAGCGGATGGCTGGAACCCTGTTCGAGTGCGGCCACCATGGAGACAAGGCGATGCTCGCGGCCGTCGGCGGCGAACACGTCGGTCACGCGAGGACGTCCTTCCGTCAGGGTACCGGTCTTGTCGAATGCCACGGCAGTGACCCTACCCATGCTTTCGAGTACGGCCCCGCCCTTGATCAGGAGGCCGCGCCGTGCTCCGGCCGACAGCCCTGCGGCGATTGCAGCGGGCGTGGAAATGACGAGCGCGCACGGGCAGCCGATCAGGAGGACCGCAAGTCCCTTGTATATCCATTCCTGCCATGGCTCGCCGGCCGTAAGAGGCGGCACGACGGCGACCAGCGCCGCGAAGAGGACGACAGCAGGCGTGTAGTAGCTTGAAAAGCGGTCGATGAAGCGTTGCGTCGGAGCTTTGCTTTCCTGCGCCTCCTCAACAAGCTTCACGACGCGCGCGATCGTGTTGTCCTCTGCCGCCGCGGTGACCCGCACTCGCAAGACGCCGATCGCGTTGATCGTGCCGGCGAAGACGTCGTCGCCGACCGTTTTCGCCTTGGCGACGCTTTCGCCCGTGACCGGCGCTTCGTCGATCTCGCTCGTACCCTCGACGACGACGCCATCCGCCGGCACCCGGTCCCCGGGGCGGACGATGACGACGTTCCCGACCTTCAAGCTGGCCGCATCGACACTCCAGGAGGAACCGTCCACCTCCAGAATTGCCGACTTAGGGACGAGCGAGGCGAGGCCGCGAATGCTGCGACGTGCGCGTGCGGCTGCGATTCCTTCCAGCGCTTCCCCCACGAGAAACAGGAAGACGACCGCCGCGGCTTCCTCCTCCGCTCCGATTACAACAGCTCCAACGGCGGCGATGGTCATCAGCATCTCGATAGAGAACGGCGTGCCGAAACGCGCCGCGTTAATCGCACGAAAGGCGACCGGCAATAGCCCGACAGCGAGCGCGGCGAGAAAGGCGGGACCCTCCATGGCGGGGAACAAGCGTCCCGCGACGAAGGCCGACGCCAGCGCAAGGCCGCAGAAGACCGTCAAGAGTGTCCTTCTATTGCGCCACCATTCAGCGTCGCCATGTGCGTTTTCGGTGCTTATTCGCTCAGAATGCATCGATGCCGCGCCATCTTCGGTGATGCCATAGCCGAGGCCCCTGACTTGGCGCTCTACCTTGTCAACGGAAAACCTCTCGCCGTGGCCGACCGTCAGCGTTCCGTTCGTCACCGAGACAGCGACCTCTCCGATGCCGTCTATCCGCTTGAGCGCCGTCTCGATCTTGGCGGCGCACGAGGCGCAATCCATTCCCGTGATCTTGTATCGGGACGTATGAGCCATTGCTTGCATGACGGTCTCCTGCGGTTGCAGGCCAAGCTATAAGACCTCTAGTCGCTAGAGAGGCAAGAAGGTTTGCCGCAGAATCGCAAAGTCGTTTGTTCAAGCTGGAAGGTTGTCAGTCGATTACTCGCCATGTCCTGTCCGACGTCAATATCGAGCATCTGCTGCGGCGCGCGCTTCTCCCGCCGGTGACAGCTCGGCCGTAGTTGCAGAATCTATCGTGTGCGGCAATGATATCGGCGGCCGGAAGCCCTTGAGCCGGAGCGCGTTGGCGAGGACGAAGACGCTCGAGAGCGCCATCGCGCCGGCGGCGAAGACGGGCGAGAGCAGGATGCCGTTGACCGGATAGAGCATGCCGGCCGCCACCGGGATTAGGGCCGCGTTGTAGGCGAAGGCCCAGAACAGGTTCTGCCGGATGTTGCCGATCGTCGCCTTCGACAGCGCGATCGCGTTCGGCACGCCCTGGAGGCTGCCGGACATCAGGACCACGTCGGCGGCCTCGATCGCGACGTCCGTACCGGTGCCGATCGCCAGGCCGACATCGGCTTCGGCGAGCGCCGGGGCGTCGTTGATCCCGTCGCCGACGAAGGCCAGCCGGCCGTGCTCGGCCTTCAGGCGACGCACGGCGTCCACCTTGCCGTCGGGCAGGACTTCGGCGACGACCTCGTCGATGCCGAGGCGGCGGGCGATGGCCTCGGCCGTCCGGCGATTGTCGCCGGTGATCATCGCGACCTTGAGGCCGAGCCGATGCATCGCGTCGATCGCCGCGGGAGTGGTCGGCTTGACCGGGTCGGCGACCGCGAGAACGGCCGCGATCCGACCGTCGATCGCCGCGTAGATCGGAGACTTGCCTTCATCCGCCAGCCGGTTTGCATCCTGCCGGAACCGGTCGGTCGGGAAGCCAAGTTCGTCCATGTACCTGTCCGCGCCGATTTCGACGCGCTTCCCGTCCACCACGGAGGTGACGCCAAAGCCCGTCACGGATTCGAAGTTGGTAACGCCGGGGAGCGGCAGCAACGCTGCCTCGGCGGCGTCGACGATCGCCCTCGCGATGGGATGTTCCGACTTGGCTTCGACGGCGGCAATGGTCGCCAATACCGAGTCCCGGACAAAACCGTCGGCGGTCTCGAAATCGGTCAGGGCAGGTCTGCCTTCGGTCAGCGTGCCGGTCTTGTCGAGCGCGACGACGCGTGCTTCGCGCAGGAGCTGGAGCGCTTCGCCCTTCCGGAACAGGACGCCCATCTCGGCCCCCCGGCCGGTGCCGACCATGATCGACGTCGGCGTGGCGAGGCCCATGGCGCACGGGCAGGCGATGATCAGGACGGCGACCGCGTTGACGAGGGCGAATGTCAGCGCCGGGTCCGGGCCGAACAGGAACCAGACGCCGAACGTCGCGGCGGCGACAGCCATGACGGCCGGTACAAACCACATCGTCACCTTGTCGACCATCGCCTGTATCGGAAGCTTGGAGCCCTGCGCCTCCTGAACCATCCGGATGATCTGGGCGAGCACCGTCTCGCCGCCGACCGCGGTCGCTCTAACCGACAGCGCGCCCTTGTGGTTCACCGTGCCGCCGACGACTTCGCTGCCGGCGGATTTGGAAACCGGGATAGGCTCCCCGGTGATCATCGACTCGTCGACGTAGCTTTGGCCGTCCGCGACTTCGCCGTCGACCGGCACTCGCTCGCCCGGGCGGACTTCGACGATGTCGCCGGGCACGACCTCGGAGACGTCGAGCTCGATCACGCGTCCGTCTCGCCGCACGCGCGCGGTCTTCGCCTGCAGGCCGACCAGGCGTTTGATCGCTTCGGAGGTGCGGCCTTTCGCGCGCGCCTCGAGGAACCTGCCGAGCAGTATGAGCGTCACGATGACCGCGGCGGCTTCGTAGTAGACGTTCACCGTCCCCGCGGGCAGCAGGCCGGGGGCGAAAGTGGCGACCAGCGAATAGCCGTAGGCCGCTGCCGTGCCGACGGCGACGAGCGAGTTCATGTCCGGCGCCGCCCGGAACAGCGCCGGCAGACCCTTCCTGTAGAACCGCAAGCCGGGGCCGAAGAGCACGAGCGACGTCAGCGCGAATTGCGCGTACCAGGCGCGGTCCATGCCGATGGTGCCCATGACGAAGTTGTGGAGCGCCGGCACCAGATGCGAGCCCATTTCGAGCACGAAGACGGGCAGCGTCAGAATAGCCGCAATGACCAGGTCCCGCTTGAGCGCGGCCAGCTCGGCGTCCTTGCGCGCCTGGGCGTCGTCATCGGCCGGCAGTCCGTGGCCGAGGACCCGCGCTTCGTAGCCGGCGTCGACCACGGCCGAGACGAGTGCGGCCGGGTCGGCGGTTCCGTGGACGACGGCGCGCTCGGCCGCGAGGTTTACCGCCGCGGATGTGACTCCCGGAACCGCAGCGAGCTTACGCTCGACGCGGCCGACGCAGGATGCGCAGGTCATGCCTTGGATGGCGAGTTCGACGGAACCCTCCGGCACCGAGTAGCCGACTTTTTCGATCGCACCCACAAGGAAGTGCCGATCCACCGGACGGTCGAGACGAATCTCGGCTTTCTCGGTGGCGAGGTTCACCACTGCCGCGGCGACCCCGGGCACGGCCGACAGCGCCTTTTCGACGCGCCCGACGCAGGACGCGCAGCTCATGCCTTCGATCGGCAAGGTGAGCGTTGCGGTCGCCGGCCGGATTTCTCTGAGCGGGGCATTCATGCCTGTTCGTCCTTCCACATTCAAAATGGTGTCGGAGGGAAATTCGTCTTTCCAGTAACTGGAAAGTCAACAGTCCGTCTGAAACTTTTTTGCTCTTGACCTTCCCGCCGCTGGAAGCTGGACAACGGGGCATCGAAGAACGAGAGACAGGAGACTCGATCGTGCAATTCCAAATCGAAAACATGACCTGCGGCGGCTGCGCCAACAGCGTGACCAAGGCTATCCACTCCGTCGACGGCCAGGCGAAGGTCGACGCGGATCCGGTAAGGCGGACCGTCATGGTGTCGTCGGCAAAGCCGCGCGAGGCGTTCGTCGCGGTGCTCGAGGAAGCGGGCTATCCCGCTTCCTAGCAAGCCGGAGCAATGGCCCGCGCTTCCTGCGCGGCAGCAGCACGTGCGGCAGACGGCAGCGATCGATTTCGCTTCGGAACTTCACTAGGTGTCGGCGGTTCTTCCTAACACCGAGAAAGATGGAACAACCGAAAGTTGTCGATCGCCTCGAAATTGCTTGGCCTCGTTCTGGCTGTCACCGTAGCGCTGCTCGTCGCATCGCTATCGGAGCGGCCGTTTGCTCACGCCCCTGAACACGGCCACTCCCATGTCCATGCCGCAGGTCCGGGCGGCGGGGCGCCCTGCAACGCGGGCGATCGGCACTGCTGCCAGCCGGCCCACTGCCTGGCGCTATTCTCGCCGGCTATCCAGCAGGCCGGGCTTGCGCCGGTCCACGGCGTGCGTCCCGCGTCGGTCTCGTTGCCGCTGATATCCATCGACGTCTCCGGAATCGATCCGCCGCCGAAGGTCGCGTAGGCGGCCCGACTTTCAATCCAATATCGATTTAGGAGAAATGCCATGAATATCATCAAGATCCTCGTCTGCTCCGCCGCCCTCGTCACCGCGACTGCAGGCCTTGCAGTCGCGCAGGACGGAGAAAGCGGTTTCCAGCTACCTGAGCAGTGCACGTCCGGCACTGCAATGCAGGGCGGCGCCCATGCCGGCATGTCCGGCGACAACGACTCGTCGGCCGGCGGCGACACGGACATGCAAGGCATGATGGGCATGGACATGGAGTCGATGACCGAAGCCCAGCGCGCCAACATGGAGAGGATGATGGGAACCATGCCTGCGATGCATCAGGGCATGATGAACGAAGATCCGGACGTCGCCTTCGCCTGCGGCATGATCGCTCACCACCGGGGAGCGATCGACATGGCCGAAGTCCAGTTGGAGTACGGCGAGGATGAATGGCTGCTCGAACTTGCCCAGACCATCATCGACGCCCAGGAAAAGGAGATAGAGGAGATGACGCAGTGGCTGGCTGACAACGCCAACTGACCTTGCGCCGGGCCGTGCGCTTTTCGCGCGGCCCGAGCCGTTCGAGAAAGGAAAGTCCCCCATGACCCACCACCTCAGCGCCGAAATGAAGGCCTGCATCGATGCCTGCCTCGACTGTTACAAGGCCTGCCTCGGTACGGCGATGCACCACTGTATCGAAACGGGCGGCAAGCATACCGAACCCAAACATTTCAGGCTGATGTCGGCCTGCGCCGAAATATGCAGGACGTCGGCCCACTTCATGCTCATCGGCAGCGACCACCATCGGCACGTCTGCCGCGAGTGCGCGGAGATCTGCACCGAATGCGCCGATGACTGCGAACGCATCGGCGGGATGGAGGATTGCGTGGCGGCCTGCCGGCGGTGCGCCGAGTCGTGCCGCAAGATGGCCGCGTAGCCAGCACCGTTCTATCGAGTGAGAAAAGAGGAACCGCCTCCGGGCGGCTCCTCGGCTTTGAAAGCAATCGTTAGCCTGCGCGGCCTATCCTTGGGCCATGACAATCCACCGAACCGAATCTGCGACGAGCCATTCGATTGCTCCGGCTCCTGCAATCGAACCGAAGGCACGGCTGCGCACAGAGATATCGTGGGCACGCTGGTGGGCGATGGCTGCCGCGCTGGTTGTCCTTGCAACCAGCAGCTACTGGTTCCTGGCCGACCGGCACGCCGTCGACCGGGCCTTGCTGCTGGGGCTCGCCGATCCGTCCGGATCGCCGGAGTTCGAGGGGGCGTTCGTATCGGTAGCCTGGAGCTTCACGGCGCTCGGCAGTCCTGAAGTCGTGTTCGTCTTCGCGGCGGCCATGACCCTGTTTTTCGCGTTGTCCAGCCGTTGGATCGAAACCGTTCACACCGTCGCTTCGATCGCCGGCGGGGCTGCCGCAGGCTACGCGGCCAAAGCCGTCACAGGCTTGGTGCGGCCGCACCATGCGCCGGGCTCGTCCGAGCTTCTCCACACCAGCTTTCCGAGCGGCCATGCCCTGCTCGCCACACTTCTCTTCGGGACCGCGGCTGTTTTGGCGGCGCGCCGCTGCAAGCGCCTTCATCTTCAATCGTATCTCGTCGCCACGGCTGCCGGCATCTCGCTGGCCGTCGGCGTGAGCCGGGTCTATCTCGGAACCCACTGGCCGAGCGACGTGCTCGCCGGCTGGTCGTTCGGGCTGATATGGATCCTCCTGGTCGATGCAGGTCGTGCCCGGCTACGCGTTCGGCCGAACTCCGTCTAAAGCGCGTCGCGATCTTTCAGATTCGCTTCCTGCGCTTTAGGTTCTTGATTCTTGCGCATGTCTTCATCTCGAAACCGGTGCCCACTTTCGGGAGACATGCTTTAAACGCCCCTCCGGGCCGGCATCATCGCCGCGCCTGCCGCGAGAGCCAGCTTCACCGGCGCCCGCCGAAAATGTACTTGCCGAGGGCGACGGCCGCGAGAACCAGGACGACGATAACGAGCAGCCACAAGATGCCCATGCCCCACATCATCCCGCCCATGCCTTCCATCATTCCGTTCGATCCATCCATCATCAACTCGATCCTCTTCAGGTGAACGGTCGGCAGGCTCAGGAGAGCCTCTTCAGGCCACCCGGACCACCCCCATCATGCCTGCGGCCTGGTGCTCGAGGACATGGCAATGGAACATCCAGTCGCCCGGATTGTCCGCGACGAAGGCGATTTCGACCTTTTCGCGCGGGGCCATCAATACCGTGTCGCGCCACTCTGTTATCGGGGCTGCGACGCCGTTGCGGGAAACCACCCGGAACGAATGGCCGTGCAGGTGCATAGGATGGTGGAATGCGGTGGCGTTCGTCATCTCGACCACGTGGGAGCGATCGCGCTCGAATATTAGCATCGGGTCCATGACGTGGCCCGCCGCGGCCTTGCCGTTGATGAACCAGATGCCGCGGCCGCGCATCATCTCCATCATTCCCATCATGCCGCCCGCGGATTGTTCGCCCATGCTGCCGCCCATCTCGGCCATGACCATCGCGCCCATCATGCCGCCGTTGAGGATCACCTCATGGCGGATGGCGGACGCCATGTCGGGCTCGGGCAGGGGATTGGCGGCAAGATCCATCGGCCAGTCGGGCGGGTTCTTCCGCAACGGCACGTCGTCATAGGCGAAGCCCATCAGTTCATAGGCAAAGTCCCGGTAGAACCGGTCCACGACGACGGCGCGCGTGCCGGGCGTCCCGGTCATGTCGAGGACCACGTCGGCGCGCCCGGCCGGCCCGATGACGACGGTGTCGTCCGCCGGACGGTGCGGCGCCGTCGGCTGTCCGTCGAGCGCGACGACCCACGGCTCGTGCCCGCCGAACTCAAGGCCGAGGATGCGCGCGTTCGCGGCGTTGACGATGCGCAGGCGCACCCGTTCCCCGGCGCGGACGGGAAGGTCCTCCGGAACGCGCCCGTTCACCGTCACGGTGTTGCCCAGCCTTCCGGCGTGGCTCATGTCGTGGGGATTGTCGAAATCGGCGCTGATCGCCGCCGACCGGTCCAGGCGCCAGTCATCGACCACCCAAATCAGTTCCCGGTCGACGCGGATCGGCTCCGGCTCCTCGACGACCAGCGCGCCGGATAGGCCGCGCTCCACCTGGACGTTGCTGCGCGTGTGAGGATGGTACCAGAACGTGCCGGCGTCCGGCACCTCGAACTCGTAGACGAAGCGCTCGCCGGGCCGGATCGGCGGCTGGTTCAGGTGCGGAACGCCGTCCATGGCGTTGGGAACGCGCAGACCGTGCCAGTGGACGGTGGTCTCTTCGGGCAGTTCGTTGTCGACGACGATCCGCAGGCGATCGCCCTGGCGCACCCGCATCTCGGGGCCGGGCACCGTGCCGTTATAGCTCCATGTCTCCGTCTTGCCGTAAGGCGCAGGAACCAGACTGCTGCGTCCCGGCGCGGCCTTCAGCCGGAATGTTCTCGTCGCTCCGGCCGTGGCGCTTGCAGCAGGGTGCGGCAGCATAAGCCCCGCGGCCGCGGCGGACGCTCCAGACAGGAGCGACCGGCGCGTCAGAAGGGGCGGTCGCTTCTTCGGTCCGGCTTGAGGCAAGTCGATCACTCCCCGACAATCATGAAGATCGTCGGCTCGGCGGCTGCGTCGTCGGCGACGGCATAGACGTCGTAATCGGTATCCGGGTCCTCGCCCATGCCGAGCGATCCGGCCGGCATTCCGGGGACGGCGAGGCCGGCGATGTCGGGTCGTTCGGTCAGAAGACGCTCGACGGCTTCGAGCGGAACGTGGCCTTCCAGGAAATAGCCCTCGATCGTCGCGGTGTGGCAGCCTTCCATGGCGGCAGGCACGCCGGCGTCGGCCTTTACCTGCGACAGGTCTTCGAGATCGCGGGTCTGCACCGTGTAGCCGGCTGCCTTCATCGCCTCGGCCCATTCGTGGCAGCAGCCGCACCAGGGATTCTTGAAGACGGTCATGCTGCCCTCGGCGGCGTGTGCCGGTGCAAGCGTCAGGACGGCCAGCGTGGCCGCCAGGAATGCGATGCGGATCTTCATTTCGGTCTCCTTCGTCGGGTGCCTAAGCGGCGGAGCGTCGGCGCGCTGGCCTCTCTTGCGGGATACCTTGTTCGGCGAGATTCTCGATGATGGGGCACGCTGGCCGTTCGTCGCCGTGGCAGTGGCGCACCAATGTCTCCAATGTCGCGCGCAGTTCGCCGAGCGCGCGGATTTTCTCGTCGATCTCCGCCAGCTTCGCCGAGGCGAGTGCCTTCACGTCGGCGCTCGCCCGGCCCTTGTCCTGGTAGAGTCCGAGCAGCTCCCGGCATTCCTCGATGGAAAAGCCGAGCGCCCGGGCCCGCTGCAGGAAACGCAGAATGTGGACGTGGCGATCGCTGTAGTCGCGATAACCATTGAGCCCGCGATCGGGAGAAACCAGCCCAATGTCTTCGTAGTAGCGGATCGTCTTGGCCGGCAGCCCGGACCTTCCGGATGCATGTCCGATATTCATTGTGTTCCTTTCGGTCGATTGGGATCATCCGATCGTGATCATGGTCTCGGTCCCAAACTCGTATGGTGGGACCGTCAGGTTCAGCGGAGCAGGGCCGCGGCGGACCCGTCCCGAAGTGTCGTAGTGGGATCCGTGGCAGGGGCAGAACCAGCCGCCCCAGTCGCCGCGCGCGCTTCCTTCGGCCTGCCCGAGAGGGACGCACCCGAGATGGGTGCAAACCCCGACGACGACCAGCCATTGAGGCTCGATTGTGCGCTCTTCGTCGCGCTCCGGATCCTTCAGGTCCTCCATTGGAACAGAACGCGCCTCCTGAATGGCCTCCGGCGTGCGGTAGTCGACGAATATCGGCCGGCCGCGCCACTGGAAAGTTACGCGCTGACCCGGCTCGATCCCAGCGAGATCAATGTCAACCGAGCTGACGGCAAGCACGTCGGCGGAAGGCCGCATCTGGTCAATGAACGGCCAGAGCGTCACGGCCGCTCCGACGCCCCCCGTCATGGCGGTGGCGATATAAAGAAAGTCCCGCCGCGTCGGGTCGGTTTGGAGCGACATGAAAGGTTTCGTCATCACAAGGCTTCCTTAAAGCTTCACCGTCCTCAGCCGCAGCGCGTTGGCGATGACGGAGACCGACGACAGGCTCATCGCGGCGGCGGCGATCATGGGCGACAGCAGGACGCCAAAGACCGGGTAAAGCACGCCGGCCGCGACCGGTACGCCGAGCGCATTGTACACGAAGGCGAAGAACAGGTTCTGCTTGATGTTGCCGATCGTCGCGCGGGCGAGGTGGCGCGCCCGGACGATGCCGGTCAGGTCGCCCTTGACCAGCGTGATGCCGGCGCTCTCGACGGCGACGTCCGCGCCCGTTCCCATCGCGATGCCGACATCGGCGGCGGCAAGCGCCGGCGCGTCGTTGACCCCGTCGCCGGCCATGGCGATCTTCGCGCCGCTCCGGCGCAATTCGTCGACCAGGTCCTTCTTGCCTTCGGGGAGGATGCCGGCCCGGACGTCGTCGATGCCGAGTTTCGCCGCGACGGCCGCGGCGGTCCGCTCGTTGTCGCCCGTCGCCATGATGATCCTGAGGCCGCTTTCGTGCAGCGCCCTGATCGCTGCCGCCGTCGTCTCCTTGACCGGATCGGCGACCGCGACGATGCCGGCAAGCCGGCCATCGGCTGCAACGAACATCGGCGTCTTGCCGTCCGACGCCAGGCGGTCGGCGTTGGCGGCCAGCGGCGACCGGTCGACGACAAGATCGTCCATCATCGCGGCGTTGCCGAGCGCGACCGTCCGGCCTTCGACGGAGCCCTTCACGCCCTTGCCGGTCACCGCCTCGAACTCGCTTGCGGCCGGTATCGACACGCCGCGCTCCTTCGCTCCGGCGACGATCGCTTCGGCGAGCGGATGCTCCGACCCGCGCTCGAGGCCCGCCGCCAGCCGCAGCAGGTCGTCTTCGGAAATGCCCTCCGCGGTGACCAGGTCGGTCAGTTTCGGTCGCCCTTCGGTCAAGGTTCCGGTCTTGTCGACGATCAGCGTATCGACCTTGGCGAAACGCTCCAACGCCTCGGCGTCCTTGATCAGCACGCCTGCCTGGGCGCCGCGGCCCGTCGCCGTCATGATCGACATCGGCGTCGCGAGGCCGAGCGCGCAGGGACAGGCAATGATCAGCACCGAGACGGCCGAGACGATCGCGAAGATCATGCTCGGCGGCGGGCCGGCGACCGCCCAGACGATGAAGGCGAGGACGGCGATCACGACCACCGTGGGCACGAAATAGAACGACACCCGGTCGGCGAGGCCCTGGATCGGCGCGCGCGAGCGCTGCGCCTTCGCCACCATCTCGACGATGCGCGACAGCATGGTCTCGGAACCGACGCGTTCGGCCCTCATCACTAGCGTGCCGTTCTTGTTCAGCGTGCCGCCGGTCAGCGGATCGTCCGCGACCTTCTCGACGGGAACCGGCTCGCCGGTGATCATCGATTCGTCGACGGAGGAGCGGCCTTCGACGACAATGCCGTCGACGGGGACGCTGTCGCCCGGCCTGATCCGCAGCCTGTCGCCGCTGGCGACGGCGTCGAGCGGCACCTCCTCCTCGTCGCCGTCATCCCTGATCCGGAGCGCTGTCTTCGGCGCGAGGTCGAGCAACGCCCTGATCGCCGAGCCGGTGCGCTCACGGGCGCGCAATTCGAGCACCTGCCCGAGGAAGACCAGGGTGATGATCACCGCCGCCGCCTCGTAATAGACCGGCACCTGGCCGCCATGCATGCGGAAGGACGCTGGGAAGGCGCCAGGAAGGAGCGTCGCCACGACGCTGTAGAGATAGGCGGCGCCGACGCCGAGACCGATCAGCGTCCACATATTCGGGCTGCGGTTGACGAACGATTGCCGGGCCCGCTCGAAGAAGGGCAGGGCAGCCCACAGCACGACGGGCGTCGCCAGGAGAAACTCGATCCAAATGGCCGCCCGGTGGCCGATCCAGTCGCGAAACGGCAGGCCGAGCATCGGTCCCATGGTGATCAGGACCAGCGGGATCGAAAGGGCGGCGCTGACCCAGAACCGGCGCGTGAAATCGATAAGTTCCGGATTGGGACCCTCGTCGCCGGTCGGCACGCCCATCGGTTCCAGCGCCATGCCGCAGATCGGGCAGGAGCCCGGCGCGTCCCGGATGATCTCCGGATGCATCGGGCAGGTATACTGCGTGCCTTTCGGCATCGGTTCAGCCGATTTCACGCCTTCCATGTAGCGCGCCGGATCGGCCTCGAACTTGTCATGGCAGGTCTTCGAGCAGAAGAAGTGCTTGCCGCCGCCATGATCGAGCACATAAGGCGCGGCGGCGCGCTCGACCGTCATGCCGGAGACGGGATCCTCGGCAGTTAGATACGCTTCTGGATCATCGGTGAATTTGTCTCGGCAGCGGTCGCTGCAGAAGCGGTAGGGGTGTCCATCGTACCGGGCGGTCCGGCTGGCAGGCCCGTCCTTAATGGTCATCCCGCAGACCGGATCCCTGACGACAGGACCTTCCGTTTGTGCGTCTCCGTGCTGGTGGGCCATGACCGAACTCCTTGCTGTTGATGCAGGTTGGTGTTTCCAGCCACTGGAAGGTCAAGGGCGTTGTCCGGCGACCCCTGCGGGCCGCCGGAACGGTTCATGCTATTTCAGTTCGGTGACCGTGAGCTTGCCGCGGAGACGTTCGGCGACGAACTCGATTTCTGAGCCCTCAGTCATCTGATCGAGCATGGCCGGATCAGGCGGCCTTCACCGGCCGACATGGCTGGTTCTGGCGCAATCGTGGCGACGCGCCTGTCTCGCTGACGATCCGGACAAGCGGAACCTACACGGCCATCGAGCGGCTGGTGTAAGTATGGATGAGCCCCGGCAATGCTGCCGGGGCTCAGTCGCTCTGCGTAGCGTTAAGCCGGAAAGACCGTTACTGGCGCTCGGTTCTTCAACGTTGACCTGCCATCATTCCGTGCGGAATTTCGGCCACGGGATTTGAACTGCACAATGGGAGATGCGGGTGCTTCCCCTCGCATCAATTTTGCAATGTGATCGCCCGCCCGGTTTGCTGCATCAACAAGAAGCACGTCCACGCGTTTCAGAATGTATCCGCTTGTGACGCCCTTTAGTTGATGTCCGAGAAGAGCCGCGATTGTGGGTATCGACGCACCGAGTTCCTCTGACACACCGGCAAAGCTATGCCGCAGACTGTGCAGTGTCAGTCCATCCAACGTCGCTTTGTCTTGCAGCGGTTGATCTGGTTGTGCAGGCGTTACGGAAGCCAAGTGCCGCGCGGTATTCTGGACTGTTCGCCAGAGATTGGGCAAACCCTTGTAGCCTGCACCTTCGGGCTCCGAAACAAAGACGAAATCAGAAATGGGGTCCAATTCATCAATAATTGCGAATGCTGTGCGGCTGAGGGGGCGGAGTGAAAAGCCGGTCTTGGTCTCTTCGAGCGCGAGGCATGCTCCGTTGGCGTCAACTTCATCCCAACGAAGTTGTTCGCATTCTCCTCTTCGCAGTCCGCTAAGGGCGATAAAGCGGATGGCGGCAATTCCTATTGCACTGTGAAGCGGTTTGCCATTGCGATCACGCTTGCTCTCGAGAAAACTTAGGCTTTTTGCCAGCAAGTGATATTGTTCGCCGCTCAGCAAAGCTTTCTTCTGATTGTCGGAAAAGCGCCGCACACCCCGGACTGGATTTGTCGCGACGTGGCCCGCCTCAACTCCCCAGGCGAATATAGCGCCAAGCAGACCGAGAGTACGGGTGGCTGCACCCTTGCCCCCCTTGACAATTGAACGGCTGCGATAGCCCAGCTTTTTATCTCGGGCCGCTTTGCCAGCGACGACGCCGTTTCGGAGCTGTTCAATGTCGGTCCGCTTAACCTCTCGGGCTATATGTCTTCCGAGAAGAGGTTTGATGTGAGCGTCGATGCGCGATTTGTCCGTTAATAGGGTGCTTGTCTTCTTCGGCGTTCCCCTGCGGCCGAGGACGAGGCCGGCGTTCGCGGCTTCCATATAGAGGTCGCAGAGTTGCGAGATAGTGGACGCTTCTCGGCGCTCGTCGCGATCAGCGGCGGGATCCTGACCTTCTACTACCTTGGCGAGCTCCATCTTCGCTATCTCGCGCGCACGCTCTGCTGTCAGCGGTCCGTAAGCGCCGAGCTTGAGCCATCGCTGACGACCATTGCGCGCGCGAAATTTGATGACGAACGTCTTGCGTCCCGATGGAAGGACGCGGACGGCAAATCCCTTGAGCTCACTGTCCCAATGAAGCGTCCCGGTCTTTGCGCCGGTTGATTGCAGGCTATCAACGACGCGTTTTGTCAATTTAGGCATGGCAGCTTCCTATGAAATTGCTACCATATTGCAACCAAATGGGAGAAAGAACAAGGTCAGTTCCGGATATCGCCGCTAACAGGCGGTCATATAACTCTTTGATTTATAGGAATTTTGGATATCATGGCGAACTGTAGCGAAAGTGGTTATTTGCCCTCCGAAGGCAGAGGTCACAGGTTCGAATCCTGTCGGGTGCGCCATTTTTCCGGGGTACGACCCGGAGACATGGGTAACAGAATGTACCTAAGACATGGGTGACGACCTCGTGCCGAACGGGTTGTCGATG
>NZ_NWUC01000019.1:0-2500 GCF_002750855.1 Neopararhizobium haloflavum
GCCGCCCTGGAGGGCGGCGTTCAAGCGTTTGATAATGTGTAGGATTTGGTTGCGGGGGCAGGATTTGAACCTGCGACCTTCAGGTTATGAGCCTGACGAGCTACCGGGCTGCTCCACCCCGCGGTAATTATGAGCGTTCCGGGTGTTGCCCGGTGTTTTTGTTTTGCCGGTCCTCGAAGGCTTTGCCTTCTGCGGGTCGGCGGGGGCTGCTCCACCCCGCGGTAATTATGAGCGTTCCGGGTGTTGCCCGGTGTTTTTGTTTTGCCGGTCCTCGAAGGCTTTGCCTTCTGCGGGTCGGCGGGGGCTGCTCCACCCCGCGGTAATTATGAGCGTTCCGGGTGTATCCCGGTCTTGTCCCTGGCCGTTTTTGGCGGCCTGGGCTTTTGGGCAGCTCCTTGCCCTTTTGTTGGTGCCGCGGCGGGTTTGGCGCCGGCGGGTTCAACGTAAAAAGGCCGCTTGCGCGGCCTTGTTTCCCGGCCGAACGGCCTTTGTCTTCGTGAATGAGAATGCTTTGCGTTTTGCAGACCTGGCGGCGACCTACTCTCCCGCGTCTTGAGACGAAGTACCATCGGCGCTGGGGCGTTTCACGGCCGTGTTCGGAATGGGAACGGGTGCAGCCACCCCGCCAGAACCACCAGGTCGGCAAAAGGCAAAGCGTGTCCGTGCGCACGCACGACATGCTCTGCTTTGTTGTCGGACCGATATGCCTTTCCTTCTCGCTGGTCGCTCGAAGGGGACATCGGTCGGGCCATCCGGAAGGTTCTCGATCGAAGCCTCCGACAGCCAAAGCAAGCCCGTCATGCAGATTGCATGGACGTTTTCAGAGAAGCTGGTGAGCGTGAATCTCTTTTCGAACATGTCCAGGAGCAACCGTCTGGGCACCAGACGGAGGCGAGGCCTCCGCAAGGCCGAACGGCCGTCGCGCCGTCTGGCGCGCGACCACGCAGCGCCGCCCGGAGGGCGGAACAAGCGTGAGTTCAAACAATCAACAGCGCACGAATTGTGCGCCGCCGGTCGTCCGGCGCCCTCGCGGAGCATAGGGCCGTGAGGCCCGCTCATGCGTGAGCGCCTAAGATAATGACCATTGATCAATGAGAACGATCAAGCCGATCGAGCGATTAGTACCGGTAAGCTTCATGCGTTGCCGCACTTCCACACCCGGCCTATCAACGTGGTCGTCTTCCACGGCTCTGATAGGGAACACTCGTTTCAAGGTGGGTTTCCCGCTTAGATGCCTTCAGCGGTTATCCCTTCCGTATATAGCTACCCTGCTATGCCGTTGGCACGACAACAGGTCCACCAGAGATACGTCCATCCCGGTCCTCTCGTACTAGGGACAGATCCTTTCAATATTCCTACACCCACGGCAGATAGGGACCGAACTGTCTCACGACGTTCTGAACCCAGCTCACGTACCGCTTTAATTGGCGAACAGCCAAACCCTTGGGACCTGCTCCAGCCCCAGGATGCGATGAGCCGACATCGAGGTGCCAAACAACCCCGTCGATATGGACTCTTGGGGGTCATCAGCCTGTTATCCCCGGCGTACCTTTTATCCGTTGAGCGATGGCCCTTCCACGCGGGACCACCGGATCACTATGACCGACTTTCGTCTCTGCTCGACTTGTCAGTCTCGCAGTCAGGCGGGCTTATGCCATTGCACTCGACGAACGATTTCCGACCGTTCTGAGCCCACCATCGCGCGCCTCCGTTACTCTTTCGGAGGCGACCGCCCCAGTCAAACTACCCACCATACACTGTCCCGGACCCGGATGACGGGCCGCGGTTAGACATCCATGACGATAAGGGTGGTATTTCAAGGATGGCTCCACGCGAGCTGGCGCCCACGCTTCAAAGCCTACCACCTATCCTACACATGCCGACACGAATGCCAGTGTAAAGCTATAGTAAAGGTGCACGGGGTCTTTCCGTCTGACCGCAGGAACCCCGCATCTTCACGGGGAATTCAATTTCACTGAGTCTGCGTTGGAGACAGCGGGGAAGTCGTTACGCCATTCGTGCAGGTCGGAACTTACCCGACAAGGAATTTCGCTACCTTAGGACCGTTATAGTTACGGCCGCCGTTTACTGGGGCTTCGATTCAGAGCTTGCACCCCTCCTCTTAACCTTCCAGCACCGGGCAGGCGTCAGACCCTATACGTCGTCTTGCGACTTCGCAGAGCCCTGTGTTTTTGATAAACAGTCGCTACCCCCTGGTCTGTGCCACCCCACGCCACTTGCGTGATATGGGGTCACGCTTCTTCCGAAGTTACGCGTGCAATTTGCCGAGTTCCTTCAACGCAGTTCTCTCAAGCGCCTTGGTATACTCTACCTGACCACCTGTGTCGGTTTCGGGTACGGTCTATAATGATGGAGCTGTTTCCTGGAACCGCTAAGCAGCCCACCCAATCCAATAAGGGTGAACAACACTCGCAATCCGTCACTACCACCAGGCCCACGAATATTAACGTGGTTCCCATCGACTACGCATTTCTGCCTC
>NZ_NWUC01000020.1 GCF_002750855.1 Neopararhizobium haloflavum
CTCGATTGTCGTGCGCGGCTAAACCGTTTGGTGATGTTGTTTCAACGGCGCGGCCGTCAGGGACGTTCGGATGAGAATGTTTGGAGTCCTGGCTGCGGTTTGTTGAGCTTCGTCGTGAAGCCTTGCGGGCAGTGTTGTCGGAATTGGTTGAAACCACCTGAGTTGGGTATGACTACCTGCTGAACTTAAGCATATCAGTAAGCAGAGGAAAAGAAACAAACATGGATTCCCTGAGTAACTGCGAGTGAAACGGGAAGAGCCCAGCGCTAAAGGTTGTTGGCTTCTGGCTGATGACCGGTGTAGCGTATAGAACCTTCGTTCGGCTTGTTCAGGCTGGCTTAAGTCTCGTTGGAACGCGGCGGCTAAGACGGTTTTACCCCGGTAAACCTGGCTGGACTTGGTGAGTGTTGGTTCTGGGAGTCGGGTTGTTTGGAAACGCAGCCCAAAGTTGGTGGTAAACTTCACCTAAGGCTAAATACGACCGCGAGACCGATAGAAAACAAGTACCGTGAGGGAAAGTTGAAAAGTACTTTGAAAAGAGAGTGCAAGAGAACGTGAAACCGGTGTAATGGAAGCGAATGGAGCCGACGTATCTAGTGCGTATTCAGCCTTCTGGGCGCGTGATTGGTGTTTGTGCATTGCCGCAAGGTGTGCCTGGCGCTATTGTCGCGTGTTCGGTTGGTGCATTTGCGTACGGAGTGCGCCGGGTTGTGTGGTGTTGTCGGACGATGCGCGTTTAGAGGACCCGGGCTTCGGCGCTGGGAACCCTGGGCGTGTGGAGTTCGGTTGGCGCTGCGCAGCTTTGTGGAGACGTGGGTTTTTCGCGTGCCGCGGTGTCGACAGGCTCGGTTCGGGTGGTACACATGTGTGCAGCCCTTATGGGGTCGGTCGGTGTTGTGGTGTGCTCTGCGTTCTTCCCGGTGTTCAGTCGGTGACCCATTCGACCCGTCTTGTAACACGGACCAAGGAGTTTATGGTATGCGCAAGTCATTGGGTTTGTCGAAGCCTAAAGGCGTAATGAAAGTGAGACATTACTTGTCTGAACGTGACTGGGTGCGGCATTCGTGCGGCCCAAGCAACGTTGCCCCGTTTCGAGGACTTGTCCTGATGCGGAGGTTGAGCGTATGCTATGAGACCCGAAAGATGGTGAACTATGCCTGAACAGGACGAAGCCAGAGGAAACTCTGGTGGAAGTCCGAAGCGGTTCTGACGTGCAAATCGATCGTCTGATTTTGGTATAGGGGCGCAAGACTAATCGAACCATCTGGTAGCTGGTTTCCTCCGAAGTTTCCCTCAGGATAGCTGGTGCACATTCAAACAGATATACTCGGTAAAGCGAACGATTAGAGTTCTTGGGATGTATTATTCTCAGACTATTCTCAAACTCTAAATGGTTATGATGTTGGTGTTGCTTAATTGAACACTGACTTTGATTGTTGTGCTCCAAGTGGGCCATTTTTGGTAAGCAGAACTGGCGATGTGGGATGAACCAAACGCGGAGTTACGGTGCCTAACTATTCGCTCATGAGACCCCATGAAAGGTGTTGGTTGATATAGACAGCAGGACGGTGGCCATGGAAGTCGGAATCCGCTAAGGAGTGTGTAACAACTCACCTGCCGAATCAACTAGCCCTGAAAATGGATGGCGCTCGAGCGAATGACCTATACTCTGCCGTCGTTGAGACCCGAGCAATCTCTCGACGAGTAGGAGGTACGTTGTAATGGCGTTGAAGTTGTTGGGCGTGAGCCCGAATGGAGCCGTTATGAGTGCAGATCTTGGTTGTAGTAGCAAATATTCAAGTGAGATCCTTGAAGACTGAAGTGGAGAAGGGTTCCGCGTGCACAGTGATTGTACGTGGGTTAGCCGATCCTAAGGCACAGGCTAATGCTGGATTTGAAGTTGTGGCGTTAAATTCACTTGTGGATTGCGCTGCATTCGCCGAAAGGGAAGCGGGTTAATATTCCCGCGTCGTGACGAGGAGATTGGCTTCACTTCGGTGTTGTCGAAGCGCGGTAACGCAAATGAACTTGCCGACGCTGCTTGGAGTCCGGGCTAGAGATCTCTTTTCTAGTTTAAGCTTTCATGACCATGGAATCGGTTCATCCGGAGATATGGTTGCTGAGGCTGTAGAGCACTGCGGTTGCTGCGGTGTCCCGTGCACTCCATGTGGCCCTTGAAAAGGTAAGGGAAGCTTAATGAATTTCTCGCACGATCGTACCAATATCCGCAGCAGGTCTCCAAGGTGTGCAGCCTCTAGTTGATGGAATAATGTAGATAAGGGAAGTCGGCAAATTAGATTCGTAACTTCGGGAAAAGAATTGGCTCTAGAGATTGGGCTAGTCGGGTTGTTACGTGATGCTTATGGGCTGCGTTCGTGACTGGGCGGCGAGCTTCGGTGAGCTGTTCGGGCTAGTAGCGTGGCCCGTAGGTGGATCGTTTCAGCTTGGTCTGCGTTCGTTTCGGCGTGCGTAGTCTTCGGCTAGCGCTTAACAATCGAATCTAGAACTGGTACGGACTGGGGGAATCCGACTGTCTAATTAAAACAGAGGAGACAGATGGTCTCTGAAAGACGTTGACTGTCTCTGATTTCTGCCCAGTGCTCTGAATGTTAATTTAAGGAAATTTGAGTAAGCGCGGGTAAACGGCGGGAGTAACTATGACTCTCTTAAGGTAGCCAAATGCCTCGTCATTTAATTAGTGACGCGTATGAATGGATTAACGAGATTCCCACTGTCCCTAACTACTATCTAGCGAAACCACAGCCAAGGGAACGGGCTTGGCAAAGACAGCGGGGAAAGAAGACCCTGTTGAGCTTGACTCTAGTCTGACTTTGTGAAGAATCATGCATGGTGTAGTATAAGTGGGAGTGTTTCGGCACGTCAGTGAAATACCACTACTTTCATCGTTTCCTTACTTATTCGGTAATACGGGGAACGTTTTCTCTGAAAACTTGTGATTGATTTTAAGCCGGCGTACTTGGTGCGCCGGCGACCCGCGCCGATGACATTGTCAGGCGGGGAGTTTGACTGGGGCGGTACATCTATCAAACAGTAACGTAGGTGTCCTAAGGTAAGCTCAGTAAGGACGGAAACCTTACGTAGAGTAAAAGGACAAAAGCTTACTTGATCTTGATTTTCAGTACGAATACAGACCGCGAAAGCGTGGCCTATCGATCCTTTCGATTTGTAAAGTTTACAGCAAGAGGTGTCAGAAAAGTTACCACAGGGATAACTGGCTTGTGGCAGCCAAGCGTCCATAGCGACGTTGCTTTTTGATCCTTCGATGTCGGCTCTTCCTATCATTGCGTAGCAGAATGCGCAAAGCGTTGGATTGTTCACCCACTAATAGGGAACGTGAGCTGGGTTTAGACCGTCGTGAGACAGGTTAGTTTTATCCTACTGTCAAAGAGTTGTTGCAATAGTAATCTTGCTTAGTACGAGAGGAACAGCAGGTTCAGACAATTGGTTTATGGGCTCGTCCGATAGGACGATGGTCCGAAGCTACCATCTGCGGGATTATAACTGAATGCCTCTAAGTTAGAAGCCCGTCTAGTTAGGTAAACAATGTTTTGTACCCCGGCTTCGTGTGGTACGTTTATGCCTCGGCGCTCGCCGCCGTTGCAGCCTTTACCCTATATTTGACCTTGCAGGTCGGTTTAATTACTGGCTTGTTGTCGAATCCATACGACTTTGTGTGGTTGATTGTCAGGGTGTAAGATCGCTTGTAGACGACTTGACTACTGGTCAGGGGGTTGTACGCAG
>NZ_NWUC01000021.1 GCF_002750855.1 Neopararhizobium haloflavum
AAGATTGTCAAGAAGCGAACCCATCGCTTCACCAGACATGAATCCGACAGGTACCACCGTGTCCGACCCAGCTGGAGTCGAGGAGGAGATCGAAGGTGTCGTTGCCGCCCCTGAGGAAGAGCAACTTGAGATGCCAGAGGTCAAGCTTTTCAACAAATGGTCCCTGAACGATGTTGAAGTTTCCGATATCTCACTCGTTGACTACGTCGCGGTTAAAGAAAAGGGTGCCAAATATCTGCCGCACTCGGCTGGTCGTTATCAAATCAGAAGATTCCGCAAGGCGACGTGCCCGATTGCTGAGCGTTTGGCCTCTTCTTTGATGGCTCATGGTCGCAACAACGGTAAGAAATTGATGACCGTCAGAATTGTCAAGCATGCCTTTGAAATCATCCATCTGCTTACCGGCGAGAACCCAGTGCAAATCTTAGTCAACGCTGTTATCAACAGTGGACCCCGTGAAGACTCCACTCGTATTGGCCGTGCCGGTACCGTCCGTCGTCAAGCTGTTGATGTTGCCCCTCTTCGTCGTGTCAACCAGGCAATCTGGTTGATCTGTACTGGAGCTCGTGAATCTGCGTTCAGAAACATCAAAACAATTGCCGAATGTTTGGCTGATGAGCTTATCAACGCCGCAAAGGTATGAAGTCTTTTTATTCTTACAATCTAATAAAACTAGAGTAACAGAGAAAACGACCTAAGCTTTGAAACCAGCGAGGAAAGAAGTGACCAAAGTCTTCAATTTCTCGTCGGTTTGAGGAGTGATCTGACCTTCTTCTCTGATTGTCTTCAACAAATCTTGGCAGTTAGCGCGGACATGAGTCAAGAATTCCTTTTCGAATCTGGTAATCTGAGATGGGTCCAGTTTGTCAAGATGTCCCTTTACACCAGCGTAGATGACAGTGACTTGCTCTTCAATGGCCATGGGCACGTATTGGCCTTGTTTCAGCAACTCGGTAAGACGGACACCACGGTTGAGAAGTTGCTGGGTGGCAGCATCCAAATCAGAACCGAACTGGGCAAAAGCAGCCACCTCACGATATTGGGCCAATTCGAGCTTCATGGAACCGGCAACTTGTTTCATGGCCTTTGTCTGGGCTGCAGATCCTACACGAGATACAGAAAGACCGACGTTGATGGCTGGACGGACACCCTTGTAGAACAATTCAGTTTCCAAGAAGATTTGACCGTCGGTGATGGAGATTACATTGGTTGGGATATATGCGGACACATCACCAGCTTGAGTCTCGATGACAGGAAGAGCTGTCAAAGAACCACCTCCATGCGTCTCGTTCATCTTAGCGGCACGTTCGAGAAGACGAGAATGGAGATAGAAGACATCACCGGGGTAGGCTTCACGACCTGGGGGACGACGGAGAAGCAGAGACATCTGACGGTAGGCGACGGCCTGTTTGGACAAATCGTCGTAGATAATCAGGGCGTGCTTTCCATTGTCGCGGAAGTATTCTCCCATAGCGCATCCAGAGTATGGAGCCAAGAATTGCAAAGGAGCAGCATCAGAGGCCGTAGCCGAGACAATAATGGTGTATTTCATGGCGTCGGCATCAGTCAAACGCTTTACGATTTGAGCAACAGTTGATCGCTTTTGGCCAATGGCAACGTAGATACAATACAGCTTCTTCTTGTCTTCACCAGCTTCGTTGAATCTCTTTTGATTGATGATGGTATCAATGGCAATAGCCGTTTTACCTGTCTGACGGTCACCAATGATCAATTCACGCTGACCACGACCAATTGGGACAAGGGAATCGACGGCCTTGACACCAGTTAACATAGGTTCACGGACGCCAATACGGGGGATGATACCTGGAGCCTTGACTTCGACACGTGAACGCTTTGTATCCTTAACGGGGCCTTTTCCATCGATCGGGTTCCCCAAAGCATCGACGACACGGCCAAGAAGTCATGTCGAAACTCGTTTGTTTGGCTCTGCTAGTCAGCGCTGCGAGCGCCCTCCCCTCGAATGCGACGTTCGGAGCGGCGCCGGCGGCGTTCGGAGTGGATTCGACGTATCCGCTGACGGATTCGATCGCCAGTTGCTTGAAAAGAAGTGGATATTTCGCCGGCTTCTTCCGCGTGGGCAACAAGGCCACGGTGGACTCGACTGGCGTCGACAACGCCTACAAGGCTAACCGCGCCGGCCTCAAATTCGAGCTTTTCATTACACCCAACCCTCAAGGCTACGCCGACCGTCAGCTCTACGACGCCTACGACTACGCCAAGAAGAACAACATCAACTTGGCAAGAATCTGGCTGCAAATCACCTCTCCAATCAGCTGGGACAGATCCCAAAGCAACAATGTCCGATTCATCAACGACTTCGTCAGAGCTGGAAGAAACCGCAACGTGAAAGTGAGCTTCTACACCAACTGGTACGACTACGAAGAGATCACCGGCAACTCGCGCGCCATCGCCAACGCCGAGATCTGGTATTGGCATGTGCTGGGCGCCGGCTCCAACGGCGAGACCGCCCGCGACTACAACGACTACCGCACGTTCGGCCCCTTCACCGGCTGGCCAATCGCCAAACAATACGGTGTCGCCGAGACCCCATGCAACTACAGAGCCAACCAAAACGTGTTCGCGGGGAGCGGAGTGACCGTCGCCGGGGCCGAAGACATCATCCCGATTGGAATGGGCGCTTCTATTGTTCAGATCCAGGACAACAAGACCAAACAGTAAAAAGATTGAATTGTTTTTGTTATTGAGTGATTAAAAGGTTGGGAAGCAATTGAATAAATGCTCGTATTCTACGACACATGGTGAAGATTGCTTTCGAAGCAAAGGATTGGAAACTTCTCAACGACACAATTGTCGCCATGTCCAAGAAGAGGTCTCTGATCAAGTTCGCCATCAAGAATATGGTCCAAGACTGCTGCGAATTCGTAGATCAGGTCCCAACTGAAGAAGATCGTAACAAATTGGTGGATGTTCTCCGAACTGTGACTGCCGGAAAGATTTATGTTGAAGTAGAAAGAGCCCGACTGACCAAGAGGGTTGTGAAGAAACTGGAGGCC
>NZ_NWUC01000022.1 GCF_002750855.1 Neopararhizobium haloflavum
AGCTACCAAAAACGATTGATTTCTCGAACTTCGTTGAGAGGGATCAAAATGCTGATGAAGTGCCGACACCATCGGAATATCGTCGGGTTGAGGGAAATTGTGGTCGGCGATACCATGGACATTATATTCTTGGTGATGGAATTTGTCGAACATGATGTCAAAGCACTCATGGAGCAGCTGCAAGCCAAGAAGAAGACGTTTACATTGCCACAGATCAAGATGGAGGCCGACACATCTTTCAACGCGAACTGGAGAGCGACGAAACCAGCTGCACTGTACAAAATGGACAGAAGCAGGTATCCGAAGCTTAAGCCGGTGATCAGACCAAGAACGAGATGGAGACCCAATCCAGCGCCAAGAGTGGCTCCCAAGTAGACTTGACGGGTTCCCAGGGAACCTTCACCGAATTGAGCAACCAGAGCGATGGTCAGCGGGGTCAGGAACATAACTGGGCCAGCAGTGGGAAGATACTTCTGGGACAGGAGGAAGCCCACCAGAAGACCTTCAACGGCGGAAAAGGCGAGAAGTTTGGCACGGTTGGAGGCTTCAGAGCTAGACGCTGAGACATGTTGATAGATGAGGACGGGGAGGAGCACTAAGGAGATGAGGAGAGCCGATCCAGACTCAAGGAACAGGCCAAGGATGGGCGAGAGAACAATGGTCGAAATGATTGATGTGAGGCCGAAGACAAATTGGAGCACGGTCGACCACGCAAACACCTCCAGAACTTTGGATCCAGGAGTGGAAACAGGCCCCATCTCACTCAGCGCCGCCACGGTTTCATCTTTCTTGGCATTCAGAGTCGGCTGCAGTTCAGCGGCTTGCTGTTGAAGGCGTTGCTGAACTTCAGCGACGTTGACTCTTTGCCGCAACCCGTTGAAGGATTCCTACGGCTTCTTCTGGCTTCTCAAACTTCTGATACAATGACCGTTTGGGGTACCAGGGCATCAGAACAGCGGAAAGTGGTCGTCCATATGTGTCGTTGAGTCTTTCAAAGTCTTCAGGATGAAGCCTGGTGTAGTGAGTCACATAAGCATCTCTATTTATGTTATACTTTTGTCTCAAAAGGCCAACTCCATGGCCGCTCTTTCCGCTTTGTCTCTCATCATTGTCAAGAAGGGAGATGGCGAAATCGAAGGTCTTACGGACAAGACTATCGCTCGTGCCTGTGGTCCAAAGCGTGCCACCAAGATCCGTCGTCTGTTTAACCTGACTAAGGAAGATGATGTCCGAAAATACGTTCTGCGCAGAACCATCCAACCCAAAGAAGAAGGAAAGAAGGTTCACACCAAGGCCCCGAAAATTCAGAGACTTGTAACTCCCGCTCGTCTTCAACGAAAGAGAAGAATCGCCGCCCAGAAGGTTAAGAGACGCATCAAGAACCGCGAGGAAGCCGCTAACTACCAAAAGTTGTTGGCCAAGTACGCCAAGGAACGATTGGCTGAGAAGGCCGGGTTCAATCGGATTTTTTTGCATCGAAATGGCCCGTTCCGCCCAACAAGCCCGCAGAGGAAAGCAGCGAAAGGCCGATGAGCAACAACAGCAAGAAGAGGACTCCAACCAAGGTAACACCACCTTGAACGAGTCCACCGCTTCGGCTGCCGAACAGGCCGTCCAGAAGACCCCTCAGAAGAAGACCGAGGCGGAGGAGAACAAAGCCGCCGAAGAAGGAAAGGATGCTGAAGTTGAAGTTGCCGACGAGGCTGATGAGAATGCTCCGACCGAGAAGTCCGATGAGGTAGAGGACGAGTCTGCCGAGGAGGAGGATCAGGAGAACAAGGATGCCACCACTACTGAGGCCGGTGACCAGGAACTCGCTCCAGATGCCTTCACCAAGAAGCGCCAGGTCGAGGAAGCCCAAGGCGAGGGTGATGAGACCAATGATGTTCCGGAGAAGAAGAGCAAGGTTGATACCGAGGCTTGAGCACATTTTATCATGGAAAGTCCGAGGCTGAAGTTGCCGAGTTCAAGAAGAAGATCCAAGGATGGGTTGTCTCTCTTCTCTCCAAAGACCGGTTCAAGAACCTCCAGTTCTTCATTGGTGAGAACATGGCCGAAGGCCGAGGAGAAGGGCAAGTTGCTATCGTCGAGTTCCGTGATGAAGAAGACGGTGAGCACCCATACCTGATGTTGGTCAAGGAAGCCCTGATCGAAGAGAAATGCTAAACACCAACGGGATATGCCTTCTTTCTCCTTTCCTCTATACCCTGCATCAGTTTGTTATAATTTTTGTTGTCCTTTCCGATCCATAAATTATCTCTAACGAATATCATGTGGTTGTTTCAAGTTAACAATATCAATTTCGAAACCAAGGAACAGGTAGAAAAGCATACCTCCGGCGATTCTTCGTCTGATGAGGATGAGGAAACTCCAGGCGCCCAAGTTATCACTGAAGAACAGGCGAAAGTTGCGGAAGCTGCTGGTCTCTCCGAACAAGTCACTGAGAAAGGTTCGAAACAGTCCCGGTCTGAGAAGAAAGCAAGGAAACTTTTCTCCAAACTTGGTTTAAAGCCTGTTCATGGAGTGTCTCGTGTTTCTATCAGAAAATCCAAGTCGATTTTATTCGTGATCAACAAACCTGATGTGTACAAGAGCCCTGGCTCCGATACTTACATTGTCTTTGGCGAGGCAAAGATCGAAGATTTGAGTCAGCACGCTCAGTTGGCAGATGTTGAGAACTTCAAACCTCCATCTGCCAATATTATGCAGAATGTGAACCGTTTGGCCCCCCAACAAGAGGAAAGTGACACTGAAGAAGTAGATGCAACTGGCCTTGAGGAGAAGGACATCGAACTGGTTATGTCGCAAGCTAATGTTAGTCGCAATAAAGCTATAAAAGCCCTGAAGAACGCGGACAATGACCTGGTGAATGCTATCATGGAGCTGACAATGTGAGCAAGTTGTGCCTGTCCAATAAGATCTGTTGCCTTTTATAAACATTTGTTTGTGTCAGTTGTTTTTTCTTTGATAAATTGTTTGCTTATTGTCC
>NZ_NWUC01000023.1 GCF_002750855.1 Neopararhizobium haloflavum
GTCGAAGTGTGGACAGCAGGACCCACCAGGACCTTCTCGGTTCCTCCGTAGCCGGCGGAAGCGCGTTCGTTGCGAATGTCCACCTTTCCGAGGACCTCCTTTCCGTCCAGAATGATGACGGCCGGGGAGACCTTGACCTTGCCGTTGTCCACGTTCACGGGGACCCATTCCAGTTCGCCTTGGGCGGCGGCTTCTGGATAGGGCTTCCAGGCGTAGTCGAAACCACGAACGTGCTCGGGCAGCTCGAACAGGACCTGCAGCGATCCAATATTCTTCTTGTACTCGTGTCCTCCCCATCCAAAGTTGGCCGCAATCTTTCCTCCCTCGTTCCAGATGCGTCCCATGACCGGCTCGCCGGCCTGGTACCACAACGCCACATACTGATCGGGATTCTCGCCAGGCAGAGTGGTCAGCGAGCGGAACAGCGCTCTGACACACTTGGTTGGTGGGAAGGGATCGCCGGCACGGAAGTCGGCCCATTCGTTCAACATGACACGGACAATAGGCTTGGGGACCGGTTGAGGCTTGGCACGTCGGGCTTCGCACTCATTACACTCGCAGGCCTCGGGTCCATCTTTATACTCTCGGACAATGATGTACATGCTGCTGAGGGCCGGTCCTTGCAGATCCTCGGCCTTTCCGTCATGGGAGAAGCGGGCAATTTCCGTCTTATTGTCCACATATCCCAACAACGCGCCTTCCTTTCGGTCCAGCCAGAGCAGAGGAATGGAATCACCGCAACGCACAATCTCACGCTCCTTCACGTCCTTGTCCAGACGCTCCGAGTACTTGATCCAGTTGTACCAGAATCCCAGCGAATTATGGTCTCCCTTGTACTGGAGGACCTGGATTTGGCCGGCCAAATCCTTGGCTCCGGTGAGTTCGGCCTTCAAATATGGGAACGAGCACTCCACAACTCCACCATTGTTCCAGGCACGACCGTGGATGGGCTTTCCATTCTTGTACCAGAGCGCGACGTACATGTTCTGTTGGTTCAGGCATTTGACGGGGTTCTCGGGGAAGGGCGAGCCGATCGGCTGGAAGGCCCAGGTCTTCAATTCCAGAGACTATATGGAATAACAATATTATGATACTTTGCTGGTTGCATGATCTATTCACAATTGTTTAGCCAGCCCGATCTGAAGCCTGTTGAATCCACTGTCAGCTCTGATCTTAAGACAGTAGTCCTGCAGTAAACTGCTCCCGAAGCCGAAGTCGTAATCGCCGCGTGAATTGTCCAGGAGGGGCATGAAATGTCTATTGACGAAATGGGCATAAGTCTCTCTCGTGAAAGTGTAAGTATCTCCATTTTTTACGAAACTGATGTCCGGGAAGTCTGCGTCATCCCATTCTCTATATGATGGAATGTGTTTTGCCTTTATGGCAGACGGAAGTCGAGAGTTCTGTCCAGGGAAGAACGCAATTGTTTTATTACTGTAGGTTGTGCTGTCGATAACAACATCGGCCATAATATGCCAATGTTTGTTATCCTTGGTGTTATACCACTTAAACGCACCACATTTCCGTTCCGTGTACCGTCCAAAAGCAACAGTTCCGTTCGAAGGTTTAAACCGATCTTTTCCAGGTTTGGTTATCGCAACCAGCCCTTCTTGCCAAAGTATTTCCTGAACGCTCAATCTTCTCATGATGTGTTTAACAACGCTGCTCTTGCTGTCATCTTCACCGATGCCGAGGCCAAGTACCCCATCCCAGTCGAAGCCCGCGTTTTTATTTCCTTCATCCACAACTCCAATCTCAAAGGGCAGAGCCAAATTGCCAAGCTTCAAGGTGTCTTCGTAGAATTTCCCTTGAAGATTCGCGATGTCATAATAGGCGTCGTTGAATTGCCTGTTGGTGACTTTACCGCCGGTTCTTTTCTCATTATAAGCATAAAAATGTTTATAAGCATCGCAAATAGATCGTGATGCACATCTCTCATTAAAAACAAGAGAGTAGGGTCGATTCAGGTCCAGTTGAACACGCACGGACTCCGGGTCTTTGCCCACCGAATAATTGAGATATGGACTGCTAAGTGGGTAGGTGTAGGCATTCGTATAACGGAATATGAAGTCACCAGAGGCAAAAGGCAACAGCAGAAGGAAGACGGTTAGTCTTAGGTGTTCTTCTTTTTCTGGATTTTCTCCAGATCCTTGGGGTTTTGAGGCTCCAAAATGGCGGCGAAAATCTGCATGGACCTTGGGGCAATCGCGCAAAAGTTGGGGCGGACACGGAAGGGGCCGGGATGCGTGATCAGGACCTTCACAAACATGTGTTTGTCCGTGTTGTTGATGGCACAGATCGGCGAAGTAACGGCGTCATCATAGGGTCCGCGGAAGATCAAATCCGACTCCGGCTCCACAATGAAGGGCTGGTTGTTGTCGTATTCAGGAGGTATTTGTTTTCGGCACAAATCTCCGACATCTTCTCAACATCCTTGACATGCTGTTCTTCCAGCTTCTTCAAAATACCCGAAGTGAGGTCTGCAAACTCATAGAAACGACGTTCATATTTCTTCTCACTGTTATTATTAATGTAGTGATCTCTGACAATTTGCACAAGATCGTCAGAACGGCTCATATCTCGAATGACCTTCCGATGCTTCTCCATAAGAAGAGTCATTCCGTGTTGTACATCCTCAAGTGTTTGTTTTAGCTGTCTATTTTCCTCTTGCAGGTTTAAAATCTCACGATTTTCATGCTGTAGAGACCGAACCAAATCTCCTCGATCTTTATTGCGAAAACATGAATTGAAAGCGCTTGTCTCGTTGTTGTACACCTTCATCACCTCGATCTTCTCGCTGACCGCGTGAGACTGACTGAGAAGCTCATCGGCC
>NZ_NWUC01000024.1 GCF_002750855.1 Neopararhizobium haloflavum
GAATGAAGTCGCTCGCTATTGTCTGCCTCCTTCTCTGCGGCTCGGCCTTGGCCTTCCGAAAGCAGGGCGTCGCCGTCAAGGGCACCCTCGTCTGCAACGGTGTTCCAGAGGTCGGAACGAAGGTCAAGACCTGGGATGTTGACCGCAACCCCGGAGACAGCGATGACCAATTGGCCGCCGCCGGATTCTGCAGAGTGCTCATCTCCTTCACAACCGGAGATTCAGAGGAAGGCAGAACCACATCGACTGTTCTTCCGTCTGGATAAACAACTTGTGTTTTCTGAGGCACCTTAGGAGCTGGCTTGCTCTCGGGATCCAACAAGCATCGATTTACGGAGTACCGCGAGTTTCTGCTGTATCTTCTTCCAGCAACGAAAGGCCCAGTGGATTGATGGAACAAACTTTTGTTTCCACCATGGGAATGGCTCTGATTGTGTGGATAAGCTCCATATTGTATTGGATGAGGCTGTACATAGTGAGCTTGTGGAGGAGGAAAATTGTAAATCAAAGGAGCATGTCTGAGATGTCACAAACCAATTGGAGAAGACGGACGATCACTTGTTGTTTGTTGGCCGCCACGGTCTGGTTCATCTGTTCCAGGGTGGTCTCGGTCTCTTTGCGAATGCCGGCCTCGATGTCCTCCTTGGTGCCCAAATATTGCTGTTCGTATTCCTTGAACTGACGTTCACGCTCCTGACGATACTTCTCGACCTCAGCCTGGGAGGGCGGAGGTGGCAAGAGTGTTGACACCGCACACGTTCTCTCCACGGTACAGACGGAAGTATCCCTTCTCTCCCCAGCCGGTTCCCCAGGAGTTCTTGACGATCCAGTATGGCTTTCCTCCTTCCTCACCGAATCCAACGAGGAGAACGGCGTGGTTGACACCCTTGGGGTTGCAGAAGAACTTGGGAGGATGGTGGATTCCACCGCTGTAGAACTGAAGAGGGTTGGCGTTGATTCCGACGGAGATGGGGCCAGATTGGAACAAGTATTCCTGGATCTTCTTCTCGTCTTCGGGGAGTTGGACGGAGTCGTTGATGTAGACGGCGAACTCGTACTTGTCGACTTGGCAAGCTCCTCCGCGGCCGGTGTATTTGTAGTCGTCTTCCTTGACCAGACCTCCGATGCGGATGATCTCGTTGTAAGTCCAGGTCATGTATCCTCCGTTGCAGCCTTGGTCCTTGACGTCACAGTCGACCAATTCCTGTTCGGACAAGCTGACAAGTTCTCCAGTCTTCTTCTTCCAGACTCCCTCGATGTTTCCGGTGACGGAGAAGGCCCAGCAGGATCCGCAGCTTCCCTGGTTCTTGACGGGGGTCACGTGTCCTTGTTCTCTCCAGTCGTGGAGTTCGGGAAGGTCGGTCTTGAGGTGGGCCAAGTCTTCGGCGGTCAATTTCTTGACTGGGGCGACCTCGTCGATGTTGATGTTGGTCAAGACTTGGGTGCGGAACTCTTCGGGGGTCATGTCCATGAATTGGGTCTCTCCGAACTCGGCGGTTCCCTGCTCATATTGTTGGTAGACCTGGAGTTGAAGGTAGTTGGCCTTGTAGATCTGGAAACGTTCGTGGGCTTGCTCGACAGAGGCATAGGTCTTGTCGAAAGTTTCGGCGAAGGTGGCGAACTTGTTGAAGAGGGCCAGGTCGTTGATGGTGACCTTCTTCTCCAAGCCCTGGAGTCTGGCCGAAGCGGTAAGCGCTGCCCCGAGAACCGAGAACAACACCATGGGAGACAAGAGCGCCTACATGGGAGCCTACAGTGGAGGCGGATCGAGCGGCGGCGGCGGCGGTGGCTACGTGCGCGAGGAGTACGCGTTTGGAGGCAGCAGCGGCGGCGGCTCGTCGTCGGGTGGTGGCGGCGGCGGCGGAGGCAGCTCGGCACCACAACAGCGCTCCGATGTGTCCTGCTATCTGGGCCCCAAGCCACGAATACTTCCCTTCACAAGCGCATCTAACTTGTCGGATTGAAGTTGAGTGGCCGCAATATTCACAATGTTCATCAACTTTCGTCCAAAAGCTTGATCTTCGGCGGTGGGTTCGGGTTTTCTCAAGACATCTTCCACATAACTTAAGATTCTCTCCAGCCAACGAACAAGATCTTCTGTGGTCTCGGTCAGATTGCGTAAATCATCTTCATTGTTCAGGAAAACTTCTCTGCGATCGGTGTAAATCCCATTCTGAACCACGCTGAGAGCGATACTCTCTCCTGGGAAGGCGTCCATTTCAACTTTCAATGGATGAAAGATGGCCGCTTGAGGACTTTGACCAGGTACCCCGCCATCACATCTAGTGTAGGCTCTGATGGGAAGGCGCCCCTTCGTTGGTCCTTGGAAAGTGACATCCAAAGTCAGAAGAACTATTGGGGGGAGTTCCTTCTTCACAGCAATATCGTTAACTAGCTGAGTATAATAATTATGGTAGAGATGGCAACCTTCAGTCACCTCGCCGGCGGTAATAAACCATCCGACGATTTGCTCAGAAGGAGTGGCACGACGACAGAAATTCCACATCTGTTTGTTGAACGTGTCATCCAATTCCTGGGACTCGGCAGTTTCTCTGAATGGAATCGAATAACAGTTGGTTATCTGGACGACATTCTTTTCGTAGAATCCCAGTAGAGTACCCAGGGCTTTGTCGCTTCCTTTCATTCGGCTTCGGCGTTCGTAGGCATCAACCATGGTCATATAGACCACGGGATGGACCTTCACAGTCAGGCTTGAGG
>NZ_NWUC01000025.1 GCF_002750855.1 Neopararhizobium haloflavum
CAATTATCAAGTCGGTGATTGTTGAAGGAGAAAAATACAACTGTCCCAGTGAATTTGCACCAGTTACTATCCATGCTGTTGGCTCGTACAATGGAAATGTTTTTTACGACAAAACTGTGACCTTTGAACTCGGAGAAGCGTGTGAATATGGACTTCCAGAAGGTGTGGACAGAGCCCTCAGAAGGATCAACAAGGGAGAGAAATGCCGGGTCACCCTCAAAGGACCGCGGTTCACTTACGGCTCCAAATCCCCTGAGGGAGTAAACCTCCCATTGAATGCTGAGATTGAGTTCACCATCTTCTTGACGGACTTCGTGAAGGTTAAGGCCAGTTGGGAGATGACCGATGAAGAGAAAATCGAACATGGAAAGGTCCTGAAGGAGAAGGGCACCAAGTTCTTGAAGGAAAATAAGCTCCAATTGGCCCTGAACAAGTACGAAGCGATCGTTAATGTTTTGGAACATATGAAACCAACTCAGGACAGTCTAAAGGAAGAAGTGGACTCCGTTTTGATCGCTGCTTGGCTCAACTGCGCCTTGGTCAACATAAAATTGAATGAAACCGCGGAATGCATCAAATTCTGCGACAAAGTCTTGGAAAGGAAGCCCGACCATGTGAAGGCTCTCTACCGAAAGGCTCAAGCTTTGGAACATCGAACTGAATTGGAAGATGCCATCGCCGTGTATAAGAAGGTCTTGGAATTGGAGCCGGAAAACAAGGCGGCCGCCCAACAGATCCTGGTCTGCAATAAACTGATAGCCGAACTCTTGGCCAAGGAAAAGAAGAAATATTCGGGTCTCTTCGAGAAGTTGTCCAAGATGGAAGAAGCTGAACATGGAGATAAAATCGCCGACCATGACGCCCTCGAAGGAACCAGTGATCAGCCTCAGCAATCAGCCATGGAGGTGGAAGCGAACTAAATTATTTTATGATGTTACTCTGGCCATGTATGTACATTCATCGAGGATTTTCGTTAGACACAAAGCTGAGTTGGAATTGCGATCTCCGGCTGCTTACTTGCCTCTCATTTTGTCGCCGGCAGCATTCAGCTTGTCCTTCGTCGCATCCCGAGCGTTGGCGGCCATGTCGCCCGCCTTCTCTCTGGTCTCGTGCGCCGTGCCGGTCATCTTTTCCTTGGCGCTCTGGGCGGTGTCCTTCACCGAGTCCTTCATGTCGCCCATCTTGTCCTTGGCCTTCTCGAACATTCCCTTGTCTTCCATAGTTGCAGTTTGACATGACACCAACAACGACCGTATCACCATCGAATGGACCAACACCCCCGACGGAGCCGCCAAGCAGTTCCGCCGCGAATGGTTCCAAGGTGACGGTATGGTCCGCAGGAAGAACTTGCCCATTGAGTACAACCCTTAAGTTGTGTTCTTTTTGCCCCCTAAAATGACCAACGATGGTGATCTGAATGTCGACCACCTGATCACGCGACTTCTAGAAGTCCGCGGATGCCGGCCTGGAAAGACGGTGCAGATGTCTGAGAATGAGATCCGTGCTCTCTGTCACAAATCCCGGGAGATCTTCCTTTCTCAACCAATCTTACTGGAACTCGAAGCTCCGCTGAAAATCTGTGGTGATATTCACGGACAGTACAATGACCTCCTTCGTCTCTTTGAGTATGGTGGATTTCCTCCCGAGGCTAATTACCTTTTTTTGGGGGATTATGTGGATCGTGGAAAACAAAGTCTAGAGACTATCTGTCTGTTGTTGGCGTACAAGATTAAATACCCTGAGAACTTTTTCTTACTGCGCGGGAATCACGAATGTGCGTCGATCAACCGGATATACGGATTCTATGACGAATGTAAACGGCGGTTCTCGATAAAGTTGTGGAAAACGTTCACCGATTGTTTCAACTGTTTGCCCATCGCAGCTCTTATCGACGAGAAGATCTTCTGTTGCCATGGAGGTCTTTCTCCCGATCTACAAAACATGGAACAAATCAGACGGATAATGAGGCCAACTGATGTTCCCGACACGGGTCTACTGTGCGATTTGCTTTGGTCCGATCCCGACAAAGATGTGCAGGGATGGGGAGAAAACGACCGAGGAGTTTCCTTCACTTTCGGTCCCGATGTAGTCGCCAAATTCCTGAACAGACACGACCTCGATCTCATTTGTCGTGCTCATCAAGTGGTGGAAGATGGTTACGAGTTCTTTGCCAAAAGACAACTTGTCACACTGTTCTCTGCTCCCAATTACTGCGGAGAGTTCGACAATGCCGGAGGAATGATGAGTGTTGATGAAACGTTGATGTGCTCGTTCCAGATCTTAAAGCCGTCCGCAAAGAAGGTCAAATAATGTCTGAACATCGTTCGTTCTCTATAAGCTTTTTACTTTCGTATATTTAAATTCTCTAAACGAGTAGAGTCCCTCCTTCTTCATCCCATCCTCTTCCCTGTTCGACAAACGCTTAAAGGAAGTTAGTCTCTCGCTTAAAGGTCCGTTCGCCTGTTCCCCTTCCCTCCTTCTTTCTGTATACTTACCTCTTTATGTTGATGTTTGTTGTCTTTTATATAAACGACATGTATACTGGAAAAA
>NZ_NWUC01000026.1 GCF_002750855.1 Neopararhizobium haloflavum
CTCGCTCACAGCATGGGAAATCCGATGATGAACTATTTTTATCATAATTTTGTGGATCAGATGTGGAAGGACAAATATATCCATTCTCATGTCTCGTTGGCCGGTGCCTGGGGCGGATCCATGCAGATTGTGAAACTGTACGCCTCCGGCTACAACATGGACTACTATCGGATCCTCCTGCCTCCCAGCGAACTGCGCGCCATGCAGCGGAGCTTCACCAGCTCACCATCTACAACTCCTTGGTTTCACGAAGACGACGGATGGTTGAGCGGACGGTGGCAGCGGCTGTGGTGGCATAGACGTAGGCTCCTCCAGCGACAACCTTGTTGCACTTGCTGCACTTCCAGATACCAACACAGGTTCTCTTCATGGCTTCCTTTCCACAGAATGAGCAGGTGTACTTGGAGTGCTGGGAGACTTCCATCTTCTTGACGGTCTTTCTCAGGGAGGCACCATATCTGGTTCCGTATGGCGCCCGAGTTGTTGAGCTGGTGGGTGGAGGTTCCACCGGCGGCGGGGACCTGGCAGGCTGGGGGATCGACAGCGACGGAGGCCATGGTGTTCTTCTCGAGCGGCGGCAAGAAGACCGACCGTAAGTCGAAGAACGCTTTGAACAAGCTGGTGACTCGTGAATACACCGTTCACTTGCACAAATACATCCACGGAATTGGATTTAAGAGAAGAGCTCCCCGCGCCATCCAAGCCATCCGTGACTTTGCCACCAAGCAGATGGGAACCACCGATGTCCGTGTTGACACCCGTGTGAACAAGTTCATCTGGAGCCAGGGAATCAAGAATGTCCCATACAGAATCCGAGTCCGTCTGTCCCGCCGCCGCAACGAAGATGAGGACAGCCAGAACAAGCTCTACACTTTGGTAACCTTCGTCCCAGTCACCAACTTCAAAAAACTCACCACCGTCAACGTGGACCAGGAAGACTAAGCGGGCGCGAGGGATGGGTAACATGCGCCTTCTTGAAACGTAGACCCATAGGTCGGATGAAGCGTTCGAATTTGACGGGTTTTCGGGTAAAGTTCTCTCCGACAAATGTGACCTTCGTACACATTCGTTTCCATCCCTTTCGTCGAGATTTTCCCGTGTTGACCACCTTGAAGGCTTCGGCGTCGCTGACGGCTTTCACTTTGGGCAATGGGACTTCGTATTTACCAGCTTTCTCCTTTCTCTTCTGCTTGATGGAATTACTGAGTACATTACCAGCCACTTGCTTCTGACGATCCAACAAATAGGCAGGGACGGCTCCATCGGGCGCTTCGTCAACTGTACTGGTCTGTTTCTTTTCTTCATGCTGTTTGATCAGCTTCCTCATCTGCACCTTTTCGGAGTATCTGGCTTTGTTGAAGAGCTTAGCCTTCTGTCCTCTCAGCTTCTTGGCCATTTTGGAGATCACCTTGGGCTGACGCGCCAACTTCTTTCGTTTTTTTCTCTTCATGGTTGAAACGTTTACCATGTCGCTTCTGGTGCAGTTCAATGTGTTCGTTTTGCGGCATCTTTGACAATTTAATAAAACGAAATAACCAACAATCCAAACCAGAACATTGGGTGGTTTAAGTCAATCCAAGTCCTTGATTTAGTTCTGCTTCTTGAGGTATTCGAGCAGAACGTTGCGGGCCTCCTCATCACGTCCCCAGTCCTTGACATCCGAGGTCAAGGAGAAGAAGCTGGCCAACCCCATGAGAGAGTTGAAGATCCAGAAGCTTTGCCTGAACATCTGTGTGGGTGAATCTGGTGACAGACTGACTCGTGCTGCTAAGGTATTGGAGCAACTCACCGGGCAAACTCCCGTTTTCTCCAAAGCCCGATACACCGTTCGTTCTTTTGGTATCAGACGTAATGAAAAGATCGCTGTTCACTGCACCGTACGTGGCCCAAAGGCTGAAGAAATTATCGACCGGGGTCTGAAGGTCAAGGAATACGAGTTGTACCGTGAGAATTTCTCTAACACTGGTAGTTTCGGATTCGGTATTCAAGAACACATCGACTTGGGTCTTAAGTACGATCCCAGCATTGGTATCTACGGAATGGACTTCTACGTTGTGCTGGATCGTGCCGGAAGGCGTGTTGCCAAGCGCAGACGTGCTAAGGGAACAGTAGGACCCTCTCACCGTGTGCAGAGAGAGGAATCAATCAAATGGTTCCAACAGAAGTTTGACGGTGTTATCCTCCCACCCAAGCCTAAGGAAGCCCGCAGAAACTATTGCTTCAGCTTTTCGGCTTTGGTCACGTCTCCAACAACAAGGGTGTACAAGTATTTGCTGCATCTGATCTTGAACTTGACATTCTCAGCGTTCTTCTTGATCTTGACGGACTTGGCATCCTTTCTGCGGGCGGTCAGGAGGAACTCCTTGATGTCAGTGATTTGACGTGGCACGCGGAACCGATTGCTCAGATCCCGCTCGAAAACAAGGAAGGAACCGATCTCACAGGATGACATTATCCGCGCCGTGAAG
>NZ_NWUC01000027.1 GCF_002750855.1 Neopararhizobium haloflavum
AAACAAGAAAATTTTTATTTATTCAGTAAAATACAACCTGAAAAGAGAAGAAAAGGAAAAGAATTCAGCATAACAATTACCCGATCAGAACAACAACGTCGGCTCAGGGTCATCAGCCACCTCCACTTGGTCGATCTTCTTGGCAGCACGGTACTTCTTATACCAGCGGCAACTCCAAAAGCCACCACATCCCAAGATGATACCGAACAGAACGGCCAGAACAACGAGCAGTCCAATCCAAAAGGCGGAGAGACAATTGCATGGCGCCAAGCCCTCGAGAATGCCAGTCGAAGTTGGATCCATTCCATATTACCATAAATATTTACTTTTTACATAACAACAATAGCAGCAATTACAAATAACAAAATAGACTTAGGCCACCAATTCAGCTTGTTTCTCCTCGGCCTGGATCTGTTTCTTGTCGTCGCTGGCACTCTTGTCTTCCTTGGTCTTGCGAACACGACGTCCAGAGAACGGCTTGCGTTTTCCGGCGCTCTTCTTCTTATTCTCTTCGGAGCTCTCTCCTCCATCGGACACATAACGGCGACGAGAGGAATCGGTTTTGTCTCCTTCAGAAGCATTTTCACTCTTGGAACGGCGACGACCTCCCTTGAAACGGCTGAAGCGTTCGTATAGTCTGATGGCTTCAACAGGTTCTCCTCCAGGAAGAGTAACAGCTTGAGCCTTCGGTCCCTTGAACCCGGAGATCACGTCGAATTCAACCTCCAATTCGGCAGTCAAGGCATATTTCCAACGACGATCATCACGCTGAACGATGGCAGTGCTGTGGACGAAGATATCCTTGTCATTATCGTGGCGGCGGATGAAACCAAATCCCTTCGAGATGCTGAACCACTTGACTGTTCCCTTGACACCGCGAAGAACAACCTTCTTCGGGTCGGATTCATCAACGACAGTGCTGAGCTGAGGCTTCTCCTTAGGTTCGGCTTCAGATTCGTTTTGGGAGATGGGGTTATCGCCCTTTTCATTGAGTTCGATCTTCTTTTCGTCGGCCATTTTTGGTCTTGGATCGATGGTTTGCCCTCGGCACCAAGGTCGTCTTCAACGCCCCCTACGACGACAAGCACACCTACCACATCAAGGTCATCAATGCCGGTGGTCGTCGTATCGGATGGGCCTTCAAGACCACCAACATGAAGCGCCTCGGTGTTGACCCTCCATGCGGTGTCCTCGACCCCAAGGAGTCCGTCTTGGTTGCCGTCTCCTGCGACGCCTTCAACTACGGCCAGGAAGACACCAACAACGACCGTATCACCATCGAATGGACCAACACCCCCGATGGAGCCGCCAAGCAGTTCCGCCGTGAGTGGTTCCAAGGCGACGGTATGGTCCGCAGAAAGAATCTCCCCATCGAGTACAATCCTTGAGTAAACGATTTAGAAAAAGATAATACGTATTACAGAGATTTAGAAAGGAAAGGGCGACAAAATAACGCCTACTTAAAGGATTACTCTGGGGATTTAAATGAAAATTTGCATATTGTTGAAATCAATCAATTCGAATAGTTTAGACAGATAAAAAACCAGATAGATAAGGAGATAATGGAGTTTGGAGAGAGAGAGGGAGGAGAAAGAAACAAAAAACGAACAAGGTTCGGCCGGAAAACGGCCGATAAACACACGAGAACCGGTAAATCAAAAAAATAATAAATCCTAGGAAACTCTTGAGTTAAGACGAGGGCGGAGCTGCAACGACAATTACAACGCTAGACTTTAAGCTGGCTGTGTTTACACGAAACGGAGAACTTGTTGCATAAACAGTAAGTGCTGGACTTCTATTCTTTCTTTTCCGTGGTATTACTCTAGGCCTAGACTTGGGAGGGGTCGGGGAATGCGGCGATGCCCATCGGCCTCGGGGGGAAATACATCTCTACCATTCTTGAGCAACGTTCACACATGCCCCCACCCCTCTCAGTCGTTTCGTACAAAAATTCTCGTTACATAAATCGACGGGTCGGTACAAAAACGCCGACCGAAAGATCTGAGAACAAGGATAAGATAAAAGAAGTTACAAAAATTGAACAATTATTAAAGACAATAGACCCCTAAAGAATTTTTGTTTTGTCTGGCGACCCGTCCCGGTCCTTCTAGAGCTCCTTCTCCTTCTTGGCGGCGTCGTCCACCTTGAATAATTCAAAGTTCACCACGCCCAGACCGCTGATTCGATCCCTCTCGATGTTCTTGGCGTACGCCTTGCACTCGATCATCACCAAACGGTTCAATGGCAGCTTCTTGAACTTGACAACGGTAATTGGCTGTTGGTAGTTGTCCATCACAGCGTATGGGTAGAAACGGCCATCGATTCCCTCTGGAGGGACGTATTCAATTGGTCCTTCGTGTTCTTGATCGTGCTTGTGCGTTCCCGCGCAGTGGAAGGCAATGTTCTTGGCCCTGTATCTCTTGCTGACCTCCTTGGGGAC
>NZ_NWUC01000002.1 GCF_002750855.1 Neopararhizobium haloflavum
TCCGCCCTTGCGCCTTGCACCCCCCGGTCTCGGCGACGGCCAGGGTTGCAGCGCAGCGCTGCGCTCCAACCCAGACCCATAAGGATCAAGATCATGACCTATCATCACCTTGCCACCCGGTTCGGCCGCAACAGCCATCAGATCAGCGGGCGCGAAGCGCTCGACAACGAGGCGCTTTATCGGCACGTCCCCTCGATCTTCGCCCGCGAGGCCCATGACAGCCGGTCGGAGCGTTACGTCTATGTTCCCACCATTGACATTGTGGAGGGGTTGCGCCGGGAAGGATGGTTCCCGTTCTTCGCCGTGCAGTCGGTCCCACGCGACGGCAGCCGCCACGGCCACGCCAAGCATATGCTGCGCCTGCGCCGGGATGACGGCATCGGCAAGCAGGAGGCGGCGGAAGTCATCATCGTCAATTCCCATGACGGAACCAGCAGCTATCAGATGTTCGCCGGAATGTTGCGTTTCGTCTGCACCAACAGCCTAGTGGCGGGCGAGCGGTTCGAGGACGTGCGCGTTCCCCACAAGGGAAGTATCCAGCATGACATTATCGAAGGCGTCTATACCGTCGCGGAGGACTTCCCCCGGCTGATCGACGCCAGCGAGACCATGAAGGAAATCCAGCTTGGCGAAGATGAGCGCCGCGTTCTGGCGGAGGCGAGCCTTGTCGCCCGCTACGGCGAAGAAGAAAGCCCCGTTCGCCCGGATCAGATCATCCAGCCGCGCCGCCGCGAGGATGTCGGGCAAAGTCTTTGGATGACCTACAACACCATTCAGGAGAACATGATAAGGGGCGGATTGCATGGACGCCGCCAGACTTCGGACGGCCGTATTCGCCGCAGCCAGACCCGCGCTATCAACGGCATCGACCAGAACGTGACCCTCAATCGCGCGCTCTGGACGCTGGCCGAAGGCATGCAGCGCCTCAAGGCCCGATGACCGCCAAGCCGTAGAGCCGGAAAACCGGCTCTACGGATTTCCGCTTTTCAGGCTTTCAGATTGCCCAATTTTTCGCCGATCCGGCTCAGCGGATCGGCGGTGCGGCCATGCCGGGGACACGGCCGCCGCTCGCCGGGCTAGGCCCGGCTCGCGAATCCAGATAACCACTGTTAAGACAAAAATAACTAAGGAATTTATCGAGTTACCGACACCACTTATACCCTTGGCGCAGCTACAGTCGCCGCCTGACATCCAGCAGGCTTCCAGTTCGGGTCTGCCTTGTGCGACCCGCCATTGGGAGAGACGCCATGCTTAGCATCGACTGGCGTGTTCCGGCGGCTTACAAGCACACCAAGAATTTGCCCGCCGCCGGTTTCGCCTGGGAATATCTTCGTCGCAACGATGAGTATCGCCATGACTTCAACGCCATTGCCCTGACCGGAGAACCCGGCGCGCGGCAATTGGAGCGGTTCGCGCAGCGCTGGGGGTTGCGATTTCGCAAGCGACCCCGACGCATCGCCTGATAGCCATACCCCGTTCTGGTCTCCGCGCCTTCAGCCGCAGGCGGTCATGCTGTCGCCTGTCGAACAGGAGGCCGTAGAAACCGAGCCGCTGGTCGCTCTCGCCCATCTCGATGGTCTCGATCTGCGCCGCGCCGCCGATGGCTGGCATGGCGTCTGGCAGGTGGGCAACGTCGCGCACCAGTTCTGGTTGCCGGACGCGGTGCCCGACGCCGCAGCCTTCTATGCCGTGACCTTGCCGATGGATTCATTTCTGGAGCTTCGCGCCCATGCCGCACGCCGTCTCTGGCGATCTCTCACCCGGCGACCGCCGGGACCGCCTATCGGCATCCTTCCCGACCAGCTCCGGGAATGGCACATCCTGTCCCTGCGCGCGCTTGATGCTCGTCTGCGCGGTGAGAGCTATCGCGCCATCGCCGAAGTCCTGCTCGGCTTCCACGGCACGAAGGAGGATTTCGAAGGCGATCCAGCCAAGAACAAAGCCCGTCGCCTCGTCGCCCACGGCATCAGGATGATGCGCGGCGGCTATCGCCTGCTGCTGCATTATCCGATCAAACCCGGCAAAACCTGAATCCAGCCAGTATTTGCGGTTGCCGACGATACCGAGCGTCACGCCTTATTGGCGGCAGCCTGTTCCAAAATCCGTTTGTAGCCCTCGCGTGAGAGCCATTGTGCCCGTTCCAGATGGCTTTGCCAGCATCGCCGTGTCCGCAGTTCTTCGGCGACCGGATCGCGGTGCAGCACGATTCGCGCCACTTCCTTCCAGTCCGCATTTTCGGCCTTCGCATCGAGAAGGCGCAGATAGGTCACGAAATGCCGTTCGTCATAGGTGGTGATCTCGTCGCCAGTCGGCGCGATGTCGTCCACATCGGGATCAAGTTCGACAGGAACCCGCATCGTCATTCCCCTTTCTTCAGAAGAGTGCCTGCGGTGCGCCCCCGCAGATAAGACTCTCTGACTCCTGGTGATCGGGGAGTTCGAAACCGTGACTAGACGGCCCCATGGCCTTTAGCTCGGAAAGCCTGTTGTATACGCCACAGGCTCCCCGACCATAGGTCAAGGAGTGCGTTGCCGTTACGGCCGGCAACAACCACTAGTCAGGGGTTTCGACGCCCCGGAGCAGCGCGTCTGCTCCGCTTTCACCCTTAGCCGATGCGTGCGCAATTGTCTTGACCGAATCCGCGCCGCAGGCGGTGAAACGCTGAAATATCTCGCCTTTTCCGGCTGACTATCACCCGTCAGGGGGTGCCGCCAGCGCATAGGCGCAAATGCGGCACGCTACAGGCCGCCGATCCCTCGCCATCGTTCGCCACAGCCCGCTGTCGCTTCGGCAGCCGCCTGTCTGACGAATTACGAGGTGATTCCCCATGGCCGTTCGCAATCCGGACCTGCCACCGCGCCTTTTGCGCACAAAGGAAGCCGCACGCTTCCTCGGCCTGTCCATCCGCACTTTAGAAAAGCACCGCACCTATGGCACCGGCCCGACCTACCGCAAGATCGGCGGCCGCGTCCTCTACGCCCTGCGCGATCTGGAAGCATGGAGCGCCATCGGCACCCGCAAATCCACCAGCGACAAGAATACCGGCACGGTCTTCGCCGCTCGCCCGCTGACGCCGCAAGAGCGGGACGAACTGTAAATGCTGCGCGACGACGACCCCAGACCCGCACAGCCGAGCGAAGACAGTGAGCGCACCCGCCTGGACCCGTTCATCGTGGCGACCGGCGACGCCGCCCCGCGCGACCAGCGCGATTTGATGGAACGGCCCTTCTTCTCGCTGGCGAAGCGCCCCCGCACCACGCCGATCCTCTACCGGGCCGCCGATGTCGAGGTGCAGGTATTCGCCATGCCCGAACATGGCATGGCGACGATCTGGGACGCCGATGTGCTGATCTGGGCCGCTTCGCAGATCGTCGCGGCCGGGAACAACGGCATCCCCACGTCGCGGTTCTTCCGCTTCATGCCTTATCAGCTTCTGCGCTCGATCGGACGAGCTACCGGCAATCGGGAATATCTGTTGCTCAAGGCCGCGCTTGCGCGCCTGCAATCCACCGTCATCGCCACCACCATCCGCAACGGCAAGCATTGGCGGCGGCGGCAATTCTCATGGATCAACGAATGGGAAGAGATGACGACGCGCGCCGGCCGCGTCGAAGGCATGGAATTCGTCCTGCCCGAATGGTTCTACAACAGCGTCAGCGACCGCTCGCTGGTCCTGACCATCGACCCGGCCTATTTCCGGCTGACGGGCGGGATCGAACGCTGGCTTTACCGCGTCGCCCGCAAACACGCCGGGCGCCAGCCCGAGGGCTGGGCGTTCGAGATTTCCCACCTTCATCAGAAATCCGGCAGCGCAGCGCGACCATCCGACTTCGCGCTCGACCTGCGGCGGATCGCGGCTCGTCAGTCGCTGCCCGGATACCTGCTCCTGACCGAATGGGAAGACGGGCGCGAACTGCTGCGTTTTCTGCCCGAAAATCTATCCACAGTGCCTGTGGATAACCATGTGAATCCTATCGGGACATTAGGCGCACGCAGTATCGGGACATTAGGCGCAAATCGCACGCCGGACTCTATAGAAGAATCTAACAAAGAATCTAACTCTTCTTCTTTGACGCGCGCGCACGCGATCCATGGTGCCGGTGCCAGTGCTGGTTCCGGCCACCGAGGTGCGCCATGATTGTCGCGCTCCTCAACCAGAAGGGCGGCGTCGGCAAGACCACGCTCGCCCTGCATCTCGCCGGAGCCTGGGCCGCTCAGGGACGGCGCGTCATCCTGATCGACGCCGACCCGCAAGGCTCCGCGCTCGACTGGTCGCAGACGCGCAGCCATGAGGGCCTGCCGAGGCTGTTCAGTGTCGTCGGCCTGGCCCGCGACACCTTGCACCGCGAAGCCCCGGAGCTGGCGCGTGACGCCGATCTCGTCGTCATCGACGGGCCGCCCCGCGTCGCCGGTCTCATGCGCTCGGCGCTGCTCGCCGCCGATCTGGTGCTGATGCCGGTGCAGCCGTCCCCCTTCGACGGCTGGGCCTCGGCCGAGATGCTGGCGCTTCTGAAGGAGGCGCGCATCTACCGGCCCGAGTTGGGGGCGCGCTTCGTGCTCAACCGTTGCGGCGCGCGCACCGTCATTGCTCGCGAGACGGCCGAGACGCTGGCCGACCACGATCCGCCCTTGCTCGCCGCCACCATCGGCCAGCGCGTCGTCTTCGCCGATGCCGCGCAGTCCGGGCGGCTCGCTTCCGAGATCGACGACGGCAGCCCGGCTGCGCGCGAGATCGTGGCGCTGGCCGCCGAGATCGACCGTCTCGGCGTCGGGAGAGCTGCTCCATGAGCCGCGCTCCCCGCAAATCCGACTTCGCCTCCCGGCCGGGCAATGCCGAAAGCTGGGTCAGGGCGGCCGAAGCTCCGCCAAGCGGCAAGGCGGCCGGCGAAGCGTTCACCGCCCGCCTGACCATCGACATCACGCCCGAACTGCGCGGGCGCATCAAGGTCGCGGCGTTCCGGCGCGGCATCACCGTCGCCGACATGCTGCGTGACCTGCTCGCCCGCGAATTTCCAACCACCGAAGGAGATCCGACATGACCGGCAACGCGGCCCGCCGCTCGCACGGCCGTCCGTTGCCGGACGGGCCTGCGCCCTTCACCACATTGGTCGAGCTGACCTTCGACAAGCGCAAGGTCGAGCGCTGGATACGCTTCGGCCGCAAGAGCTACGAACAGATCATCGACCGCCGCCGCAGTATCGTCGGCTTCTCGCCCGAGAGCGTCTTCGCCTTCGTCCGCTGGGCTTCCGGCGAACATGGCACTGTCGTCTCACGCATCGACATCGTGCGCGCCATCGGCCGCGGCGAACCCTTCCAGACGCTGCCCTTCGTGCGCCCCGGCGGTGACATCCTGTTGCGCCTCGATAGCTGGGGGAAGGTTCAGCGCGTGCTGGCCGCCATCGACGCGGTGGAGGCGCTCGGCCTCGATCCGGCCGACGCCGCGCCGGATCACTGGCGGCACGTCCACAACCGGCTGATCGCCGGTCTGGAACCACATGCCTACACGCCGGAGCGACATGCGGCGTGGATCGGGCGTCGGAGGATCGCGCCATGACCCGGTTCGGCTACGTCATGGTGACGTATTTCGCGGCGATGGGCGTCGCCATCGCATCGTTCATCCCAACGCCCACCAAACTGATCTGGAACGCCACGGCCAGCGCGCCGATCGGCTTCTACACCGTCGAGCCGGGTGACCGGATCGAGGTGCCCGAGCTGGTCGCCGTGATGCCGCCCAAGCCGCTCGCCGACTTCATGGTCGGGCGCGGCTATGTCGGGCGCGGCGTGCCGCTTCTGAAGCGCGTCCTCGGCCTGCCGGGACAGCGCGTATGCCGCGTGCGATCCACCATCACGGTGGACGGCGTGGAGATGGGCAAGGCACTGCAACGCGACCGGATCGGCCGCGAATTGCCCATCTGGCAGGGCTGCCGCGTCATCGGCGACGGCGAAATCTTCCTCATGAATTGGGAGGTCCAGGACAGCCTCGACGGCCGTTACTTCGGACCCATCCCCGCAAGTTCCGTCATCGGCCGGGCGCTGCCGCTCTGGACCGATGAAGAAGGCGACGGCCGCTACGAATGGCGCGCCCACACGCAATGGCCGGCGCTCTGAAGCGTCACTTCACCCCAAACCACAAGGAGACTGACCATGCCTGACAATATCTTTGAATCCACCGCCAACGGCTATGCCGGCCGCGTCCGGCTGTTCGGCATCGATGAACCCATCGTGCTCGTCGACATCGAGCCGGGCGACGCCGACAATGCACCGGCCTGGCGCATCCACCTCGACGACGAGGACGGCCCGGAGATCGGCGCCGCGTGGAAACGCAACGGCGAACGCGCCGGGGATTACATCGCGCTGGAGATCGACAGCCCGCTTTTCGGCGCGCTGTTTCGTCCGGCGCTGTTCCAGGCCGGCGATGAGGGTCGCACCTACCGGCTGTCGTGGAAGCGGCAGAAGCCCCGCGAGGATCGGAGCTGATCGGTGCGCGTTCCGGCCATTCCTTTGTTCGCGGAAAAGCGGGCTCATTCCTTCGTCCCGCTCGACCGCAGGACGGCCGGCGCGCGCAGCGAAGGTCAGGGGCGGCCAACGGCCGGCGCTTCGCGCGCACCCTTGACCGCAGCGAGCACGCTGGCAGGCTGGCGTCGTGGCGGAGACAGGGCAGGATCGCTCTGCGCCGTTTTCCTGCTGGCCGCGCTGCTCGCGCTTGGCATGGGACCGACCGTTGCGGTCGCACAGACCGCGCCGGTCGCCCGCGTCCTCGCCGCCGATCCCTATGCCGGCTTCATCACCGAAGCCTCGCAGCGTTTCGGCATTCCCGAGCACTGGATTCGCGCCGTGCTGCGCGCCGAGAGCGCGGGCGACGTGCGCGCGATCTCCTCGACCGGGGCGATGGGATTGATGCAGGTGATGCCTGACACCTGGGCGGGCCTGCGCGTCCGTCATGGCCTCGGCCGCGATCCCTACGACCCGCGCGACAACATTCTGGCGGGCGCGGCTTATCTGCGCGAAATGTGGGATCGCTACGGCAATGTCGCGGCGATGCTCGCGGCCTACAATGCCGGTCCCGGCCGCTACGATGACCATCGCGCGACCAGCCGCGCCTTGCCCGCCGAGACACGCGCCTATGTCGCCGCGCTCGCGCCGGTTCTCGGCGGCGCGGTCGTATCCGAAACGCCCGCGCCAGCACCAGCGCCGCCGCCCGACTGGCGCGCGGCTCCGCTGTTCGTTGCGCGCTCGGCCGACACGCGGACTGCCGCCGCGCCGTCGTCGGACGTGCAATCCGGCGGCACTCGCGCAACCGTTCCGGTGCGGGATGCCGCCGACACGGAGCCGCAGGACGGCAGCATTTTCGTGGCTCGCGCCGATGACGGGGGAGCGCCATGAGGATGGCGTTCCCGCGCTTCGTGCGAGCCGTTCCGGTGTCCAGTCATGCGGGGTTTCGCCTGGCTGGATTCCGGGGAGGAAGGGCAGAAAGGGAAGGAAGTGCGGAGGGCAAGATAAAGGAACATGGCACCACGTCGCCAATGTTCTGGAAATTCTTGTTGTCTGCACACTGGTTAGGGGAACCGCGAGCGGCACCCTGTTTTTGGACGGCGCGTGCCGTGATCTTGCGCAAAGCCTTGGCTTTGCTGGGTTTCGACCGGCACCATGGCCGCCGATCACCCGATTTTCGTGGATTCAGGCCGGAGGCGCGTCCATGAGCGCCGACGACGAGAACCGCTTCCGGGTGAAGCCCGGCCGCATCCGGTCCGACACGCCGAAGGCGGGCAAGGCCAAGAGCTTTCTCACCCAAGCGAAGAAGCTCGCCCGCCAGCATAGCAACGCCCATCCCAAATATTCGTCGCGTCTCGGATCGCGCTCGGCGGGGAAGTCGCCCGCCGGGGGCGGCAAGGCGCCCCGCGCGACTGGCGGTCCCGGCGTCCGGCGAGGCCGTGGCGCATCCTTTGTCCGCGCCCGCACCCTGTCAGGCGGCTGGCGTCATAGCGCGCCCGGCATCCGGCGCGTCGTCGTCAAAACCCGCTACGTCCAACAGGCCGGCAAGAACGGCAAGGCCGCCGCCCATCTGCGCTACATCCAGCGTGACGGCACCTCGCGCGACGGCGAGCGCGGTCAGCTCTATTCGGCCAACGAGGACCGGGCCGATGGCGACGCCTTCCTCGATCGCGGCAAGGAGGATCGGCATCAGTTTCGGTTCATTGTCTCGCCGGAGGACGGCGCGGACCTGACCGATCTGACCGCCCACACCCGCGACCTCATGAAACAAGTCGAGGCCGACCTTGGCACCAAGCTCGATTGGGTCGCTGTCAACCACTACAACACCGGCCATCCCCATGTGCATGTCATCGTCCGGGGCAAGGACGATCTGGGCGAGAACCTTGTCATCAATGGCGACTATCTCGCCAACGGCATTCGAGAGCGTGCAAGCGAGCTGACCACGCTGGAGCTTGGCCCCGTGACCGAGATCGAGCAGAGCCGCAAGCTCTCGGCCGAAGTCGATCAGGACCGCTTCACCCGCATCGACCGGGCGATGACCGAAGAAGCGGACGAACGGTTCCTCGACCTGCGCCACGAACCCGACGATCCGCGCCGCCAGTTCAACCGGACCCTGCGCCTGCGTCGTCTCGCCAAGCTGGAGAAGATGGGGCTGGCCACCGAGCACGCGCCCGGCGTCTGGGAAATGAGCGAACGCATGGAGCCGACCCTGCGCGAGTTGGGCGAGCGCGGCGACATCATCCGCAACATGCACAAGGCGCTGAAGGCCGATGGCCTGGAGCGCGATCCCATGACCTTCCATATCCATGACGGGCCGCCCGAGACTCCGATCGTTGGCCGCGTCGTTGACAAATATCTGACCGACGAGATGGGCGAGAACCTGACTATCGTGGTGGACGGCATCGACGGCCGCACGCACCATGTCCCCGGCATTGACCCGGCTCGCGTCGAGGATGCGCGGATAGGCAGCGTGATCGAGATCGGCCCGGCCGAAACGATGGCCCGACCGTCCGACCGCACCATCACGGCCATCGCCGAGGATGGCGTCTATCGGCCGAGCCGCCATCTGGAGCAGGCGAAGTTTGAGGGCCGCGTTCCCGGCGGCGACTATGAAGCCTATGTCGATGCCCATGTGCGCCGGCTGGAGGCGCTACGCCGGGCCGGGATCGTCGAGCGGATCGACGCCGACCAATGGCGTATCCCTGAAGACTTCGAGAACCGTGCGTCCGCCTATGATGCCGGCCGCAATCGGCAGGCCAGCGTGCGCGTCCTCTCCGCCTTCGATCTGGAAAAACAGATCGGCGCTGACGGCGCCACCTGGCTCGACCGGCGCATGCTGGCGAACGACGCATCGGATCTCGCTTCGACCGGATTCGGCCAGCAGGTGCGCGAGGCCATGGACCAGCGGCGCGACCATCATATCGAACATGGCGACGCCACCCGCCAGCAGAATGGCCGCGTCTTCTACCGACGCAACCTTCTCGCCAACCTGCGCGAGCGGGAGGTGGCCCGCGTCGGTGCAGAGATGGCCGAAAGCAAGGCGCTGCCGTTCCGCGCTGCCACAGGCGGCGAAACCGTCAGCGGCAAGTTCACTAGCACCGTGCAGCTAACCAGCGGCAAGTTCGCGCTCATCGAGAAGAGCCATGAGTTCACGCTTGTCCCGTGGCGGCCGGTCATCGACCGTCAGCTCGGCCGCGAAGTCATGGCCATCGTGCAGGGCGGATCGGTCTCATGGCAGCTTGGACGGCAACGTGGGCTTGGATTGTAGTGCCTTCTATTCGGCTGCTTGGCCAAATTCCGCAGCACCCTTTTTCATGCCACGCGCTTCGTGGATCAGCCAGTCAACGAAACCTCGAACCAAGTCTCCAGGATCGGCTTGACGGGGGATAACCGCGACATAGCCCGTTCTCGGCACCCGAATGTCTGGCAGAGGCGTCATCAGCCTTCCGCTGGCAATGTCGATATCAAGCATGGGAAGCGGGCCGATCCCGATGCCAAGCCCATCTTCCACCGCCTGGCGGGCAACGAAGAAGTGGTCAAATGTCTGACGCGACAGTCCGGCGAGATGCTGGAGTTCTGCCGCTTCAAGCCAGTTCACCCAATCGCCGGGACGCGTTTCACTAGCAAGCAGCGTATGTCCCTCAATTTCCGCAGGCTTGAGGATTGGGCGCTCGGCGAATAACGCGGGGCTCATGATCAACGTATCCACGTCGTCCAGCACCGGAACGACATGGTGTTGGGGCCAGATATCATCCCGCGCAACGCCACGCCGGATCGAGAGATCCACGCCGCCGCGCAACTCTTCCTGCACGCAGGACACGGTCGTGACGACGACTCCGACATGCGGGTGATCGGCATGATAGCGACCGAGCCGGGGAATGAGCCAGCGCATCGCGAGGCTGGTCGGGGCGCTCACGCGCAGGATGCGGCGCGCGTTCGGGCGGCCGCAGGCTTCTGCTGCGACAGACAGACGGTCGAATGAAAGCCCGACCTCTGCGGCGAAGATTTTCGCTGTTGGCGTAGCGACCATGCGGCGACCATCCCGCACGAACAGCTTCTGCCCCAACCAGCCTTCCAATACGGCGATCTGACGGCTCACCGCGCCATGGGTGAGGCCGAGTTCAGCTCCCGCCTCTGCATAGCTGCCTGTCCGGGCAGCGACTTCGAATATGCGCAGGGCATTTAAGGGAGGAAGATGGCGCATGTTGAAACCGTGAGAAAAGCGAACGATATGCGTGAGCAAAACCATACTAGTCGATGAAATCTCACACGTATACCGTCGAATGACAAGTTGGCCAGACATGGCAAGGTAAACAGCATTCCGGGCAGAACAGTGAGAGATGAACCGCAGCAATCGATGGAATAATCAAAAACGTAGCCTTGTCGGAGCGAGCCTCACACATGCCTTGCATGATGGTTACACAGACTCCCTCTATGCCTTCATGCCGGTATGGCAGGCGCAGTTCGGGCTGTCCTATGCGGCTCTTGCCGTTATCCGTGCCCTCTATTACGCGACCATGGGCGGGCTTCAGCTACCTGCCAATCGGCTCCTTAGCGGTTGGTCGCCACGCGCAGCGCTGATCCTCTCCACAGCTATCGCGGTAGCCGGCCTTGTGATCATGGCTCTGCCACTGGGGCTGGCGGGGCTCTGCGTCGGCCTCGTTGTGGCCGGCATTGGGTCGAGCATTCAGCACCCGCGTGCGTCTCTGCTTGTGACCGAAAGTTATGGGGATGCCGCGCGACGCCCTCTCGGTATCTATAATTTCGCGGGCGATCTCGGAAAGGCCATCTTGCCGGCGCTTGTCGCATTGCTGCTGACGGTTCTTACCTGGCGACCAGTGCTGGGACTGATGGCGACGCTCGGGGCCGCTTTGATGTTCACCCTGGTTCGGCTGGTGCCGCCCGTTTCTGCTGCCACCGAAAGCAAGAGACAGCGGACCATCAGCCGCCGACGCAGCGGTTTTCGTATTCTCACAGTGATCGGCGGCTTCGATACCGCCACCCGCATGGGGTATCTGCTGTTTCTTCCCTTTCTTGTTCAGGGACGCGGTGGTGGCCTACCGACGGTTGGTGTCGCACTTGCGCTACTGTTTATCGGTGGCGCGTTCGGGAAAGCAGTTTTCGGCGGCCTTGGAGTAAGGCTGGGCGTCGTCAGGACCGTGATGGTGGCCGAGGCCATGACCGCCTCGCTGATCGTCGCGACGCTGTTCACGCCGCTGCCCTTGACGCTCATCCTGTTGCCGCTGCTCGGCGTTGTTCTCAACGGCACATCGTCGGTGCTCTACGGCACTGTGCCTGAACTGTCGGACGGCGATACAGGTCGAGCTTTCGCAATCTTCTATACGAGCGTTATCGGCTCCGGGGGTCTCGCCCCGATCCTTTATGGGGCAATCGCGGATCACAGCAGCCGAACGGTCGGGGTTCTTGCGGCGGCCGCCACCGCGGTTTCGATCATTCCGCTTGTCCTGGCGCTAGGCTCCCATCTGCGAAGCCCGGCAGCCGACGCCACAACTGTCGCATAATTGACTGACCCCAAATAACCGACCGGCTCCTGACCGGCCTCATTCAACGCCCTGAGAAAGGCCAGAAAATGAATACCGTTTTGCAGGCACCCCTGATGTTGATAACCGGAGGAAGCCGTGGCGTGGGTGCTGCGACTGCGCGGCTGGCCGCGGCCAAAGGCTATAATGTCGTCATCACTTTTGTTTCCAATGAGGCTGCGGCTCATGCGGTCACAGCCGATGTGGAAGCCGCCGGGCGCAGGGCTTTGGCCGTGCGGGCAGACAGTGCCGACCCCGAGCAAATCACCCAGCTTTTCTCCACGATCGACCGGGAGTTTGGCCGGATCGATGTGCTGGTGAACAACGCCGGGATCATTGCACAGCAATCCCGGCTGGAAAATCTCGGCTTCGAGCGTATGCAGCGGATATTCGCGGTCAACGCGATCGGTCCGATGCTCTGCGCCCAGCAGGCGGTCAGACGGATGTCCACCCGCCACAGCGGGCGGGGTGGTGTCGTGATCAACATTTCGTCGGCATCGGCCCGGCTCGGTAGCCCGAACGAATATGTCGACTACGCCGCCTCGAAGGGTGCTCTCGAGACATTCACAACCGGCTTCTCCAAGGAAGTTGCGCGGGAGGGAATACGCGTCTGCTGCATTCGCCCCGGCCACATCTATACCGAGATGCACGCCAGCGGCGGAGAACCCGGACGGGTGGATCGGGTCAGGGACACGATTCCCATGGGAAGGGGTGGTCAGCCCGAAGAAGTCGCCCGCGCGATTGTGTGGCTGGCGAGTGACGAAGCGTCTTTCATCACCGGTACATTCCTGGACGTCACCGGCGGCAAGTGAACGACGAAGCTGTGCGCAAGCTGCTGGCGCGCCCTGTCGCGTGCGCCGCAGGCGACGTGAACGAGTTCGCGGCGACAGTGCTCCCATAGGCGGCGTAGCGTGGAAGTGGCTCCGCACGTCGTAGTCAGGATGTCCGCGTGCAGGGATTAGTCGGCAGGTGACGCTCGGATAAAGAAAACTTGATAAACCTAACAAACCGGTTTATACGGTTTGTATGATCAACGTAGATGAATTCCGATTCAATTCCGGCCGTCTTGCTCTGGATCTTCCGGCAACCGTCCGTCGTAGGGCTTCCGAGCCGCAAGACGTGCTGGCGCCATCAGGCGCACCGGCTCGCTGGCTGCGCGACGCTGGTCTGAGCCAAGAGTTGCTGGCGCTTTCCCCTGAGCAGACATCTGACCTTGAGACGCTCCGGGAAGCGATATGGGCGGTTGCCGATGCGGCTGCCGCCGAGCGCGATTTGCCCGCAGAGGCGGTCGCAACATTGAATGAAATGGCGGCACTGCCATTGGCGGTGCCGAAGCTCGATGCGAGGTCGGCAACCGTGAAGCTGTTTGCCGACGATCCATTTCAGACAGCGCTCGCAACAATTGCGAGGGATGCAATCGATCTTCTCGGCAGCCCGCTACGAACACGCATCAAGGCGTGTGAGCAGCCTGACTGCCGAATGCTCTTCCTCGACTCATCCCGCAGTTCCCGGCGGCGCTGGTGCTCGATGGATCGGTGCGGCAGTCGCGCTAAAGGCGAAACGTTTCGGCAGAGGCGAAGAAAGGACGGCCATGAACATCCCGCCACTTAAGAGCAATTTTGTAGCCGTCGGTCCCTATCGACTGTCGATGGCTCGGGCAGGTCAGGGACCATCGATAGTACTTCTGCATGGAATACCTACACATGGTTTTCTCTGGCGCGAGGTTGCGCCTCGTCTCGTGGAAGCCGGCTTCGAGGTTACTGTCTTTGACCTTCTCGGCTACGGCGACTCCGATAAGCCGGTTGACGCCGATCTCGGCATTGCCGCCCAAGCGCGCTACATCGTTGATGCCCTTGAAGAGGTCGGTTGGCGAGGCGGATACATCGTCGGCCATGACATCGGCGGCGGGGTCGCCCAGCTGATAGCCCTTGCAAATCCGAACGTCATCGCTGGTCTCGTTCTTATTGACACAATCGCCTACGATTCCTTCCCGGAACCCGGCATTGCGCGTCTCAAAGAGCCGGCCTGGGATGATATCCTCACTGCGCCAGACTTCGACCTGAAGAAAGGGTTCGCGAAAGGACTGACGCGCGGGATGGTTCGTGCCGACCGAGTGACGACAGCGCTGATTGATGCCTATGAGCGTCCTTTTAGAGGGGTTGAAGGACGCGGGGCCTATCTCCGCGCAGCGCGAGCGCTCCGTACAGAAGACCTTACATCCCGGATGGGTGCGATCGAGACTCTGCCAGTTCCCACCATGGTTATATGGGGCGAGCGCGATGTTTTTCAGTCCGTTACCTATGGTCAGCGACTTGTGGAAGCTATGCCCAACGCTCGCCTTGAGATCGTCGCCGACGCTGGACACTTCCTACCGGAAGACGCGCCCGAATTCCTTGCAGAACTCATCACGAAATTTACCACGTCCAGCCAGGGAGCGTAATCATGCCCACGCGGACGCGACCTGCGCCGGTATCTCAAGTGCCATTCTTTATAATACTGATTGCATCCACCTTTCTGATGGGGTCCAGCTTCGTCGCAGGGAAAATCCTGATCCAGCAGGGTTTCGACCCCATGATTCTGGTGGGATGGCGCTTCCTTGTTGCAGCACTCGCCACCCTCCCTTTGGTCCTCCTCGACAAGGGTAACCTCAGACAGGTACTTTTTCCGCGCCGAGCTAGCCTGCGTGATATTGCTCTGGTGATCCTTATTGGGCTGGTCCAGACGGCAGCGGTCATGGGCCTGCTCTTCTGGGCAATGCAGTTCGTGTCCGCATCGACCGCCGCCATTTTACTTTTCACCAATCCTATCTGGGTTGCCGTGCTGGGCCGTTTCTTTCTTGGCGAAACACTTCATCGTGGAAGATTGACCGGGCTTGTCCTCGGCGTCATCGGCGTCGGACTCGCCATTGGTCTTGGACCAGACATGCTTTCCGGTGGCGACACTTTGCTCGGTGAAATCATCGGTATTGCATCCGCCCTCTGCTGGGCGACAGCTACGATCATCAACAAACGCGCCAATCTGCCGTTTGGTCCATGGGGGCTGAGCTTCTGGCAGATGCTGATCGGCTCCCTCGCTGTCTTGGGGCTTGCATACGGTACAGGCGAGCACTGGCCGGCATCCGTCACGAGGGAGCAGTGGGGATGGTTCTTCTGGCTCGCAATCCCCGCCTCAACAGGCTCCTTCGGTTTGTGGTTCGTGGCGTTGAACAAGGGGGGCGCAACGAAGACGAGCGGCTTTCTGTTCCTGGCCCCGTTGTTCACGGTGATCCTGTCGTATTTCATACTTGGCGCCACGCTCTCCTGGCTCCAGGCCTGCGGAGGCATTCTGATCGGCATCGCATTATGGCTGGTCAACAGCGAAATTCCCGCGAGAAACCGCCGCGAACGCCGCGATGAAGTAACTGCTGAGGGGCAGCCGTGATGCGCGAATCCAAAGTGACCGCATGTCGTTGGACTCGTAGCTGCAACAGCCTTTCCTTGTTCAAGAACTCCGCTTCCGCCGCTGAAGTGTGACGTTTCAGCTCGGCGGTAAACAACATGCGAAGGAGGCAGAGAAAAGAACCGGAAATAGCTTCTCGCCTTTCAATCCTTCGAAGCCATGTCCCGATGGTTGCCCTGATCCAGACTCTCGCTGTCGCGGAATATCTCAGTTTCCACCGTGCCGCTCTGGCGCTGGGCACTAGCCAGTCGAGCGTGAGCGCCCGGATCAAGGCGCTGGAAACTGACCTTGGAATCGTCCTCTTTGACCGCAACACGCGCGGCGTTCGGATGACCGAAGCCGGACGCCGTTTCGTCGATCAGGTCAATGACGCCATGGGTATTCTCGACCGGGCGATCAAGACGGCCGGGATGCATGCGCGCAGCGAGCAAGGTGATATTCGGATCGGCGTTCATGCCCTCACGGCAGGGTGCTTCCTGGATCTTCTACTGGAACGCTTTCACGATAAGCATCCGGGCATTCGTCTACACATCACCGAAGGCACGGCGCGGGATGCGCAATTCATGGTGCGTGAAGGTCGGCTCGATGTCGCCTTCATGGCCGGCGCTCACGAAATCTCCGACCTAAACTCCCGCGTCATCTGGCGGGACCGGCTGATGGTTGCGCTGCCATTGAAGCATCCGCTGGCGGAGCTATCGAACGTCGAATGGCGGCAGCTTGCCGACGAAACCTTCCTTATCCGCCACCATGGTACCGGCCCACAGGTGCACGATCTGATCGTGCTGCGTTCGGCCGGAAAATGGCCTGTGCCGACAATTCTGCGTCGTAAGGTCGGGCGCGAGGCGCTGCTGGCGATGATCGCGGCCGGACATGGCATCTCGCTTTTTGTCGAGGACAGCACAGTCGGCAACACAGCGAATGTTATTTTCCTGCCAATCAGTGACGAGCCTGAAACCATCCCATTTTCGGCCGTCTGGTCGCCGAGAAACCGCGACCCGGCGCTTTTGAGCCTGCTCACCTTAGCGACGAAAATGGGCCGTCCACATCCGAAACCTGATTCGCGTTAGTTTGCGGCGAGCAGTGCCGTTATGGTCCCGCCGTGACCCATCCTATTTACCGCCGATAGTATCCGGTCGCCCTATCGCTCCACCTTTATTGTTGATTACCGCATGATTGCCCATTCTCTGATCGGCTCCATCAATTTTGCCGATTGGAGTCTGTATGCGCGGAGGCCGAATACTCTGGGGGCAGATTGCCGTCGTCTTCACCATTGTCATGGTGATGACCTGGGCCGCAACGCAATGGGTGGCGTTTCGGCTCGGCTTCCAGCCCCAGCTTGGCAATCCCTGGTTCGATCTGGCCGGTTGGCCGTTCTACTATCCGCCCGCCTTTTTCTGGTGGTGGTTCTCCTTCGACGCCTATGCGCCCACGATCTTCGTGGAGGGCGCGGCTATCGCCACATCGGGCGGCATCCTCGCGATCGGTGCCGCCATCCTCTTGTCAATCATCCGGGCGCGCGAAGCCCGCAACGTCGCCACTTACGGCTCCGCGCGATGGGCGGAGGACAAGGAAATCCGCACGGCCGGATTGCTCGGCCCCGATGGCGTCGTGCTCGGCCGCTACGACAGGGACTATCTGCGCCATGACGGGCCGGAGCATGTGTTGTGCTTCGCACCCACGCGGTCGGGCAAAGGTGTCGGCCTTGTGGTGCCCACGCTGCTGACCTGGCCGGGAAGCTGCATCGTCCATGACATCAAGGGCGAGAACTGGACGCTGACGGCCGGCTTCCGGGCACAGCACGGCCGCGTCCTGCTGTTCGATCCCACCAACGCCAGATCGTCCGCCTACAATCCGTTGCTGGAGGTGCGGCAGGGCGAATGGGAAGTCCGCGACGTGCAGAATATTGCTGATATTCTGGTCGATCCCGAAGGCAGCCTCGACAAGCGCAACCATTGGGAAAAGACCAGCCACAGCCTCCTTGTCGGCGCGATTCTGCACGTCCTCTATGCCGAGCCGGACAAAACCCTGTCGGGCGTCGCCAATTTCCTGTCCGATCCCCGCCGCTCGGTCGAAGCGACCTTGCGCGCGATGATGGACACGCCGCATCTGGGCGAAGCTGGCGTTCACCCCGTCATCGCCTCATCGGCGCGCGAGCTGCTGAACAAGAGCGAGAACGAACGGTCGGGCGTGCTGTCCACCGCCATGTCGTTCCTGGGCTTGTATCGCGATCCGGTCGTGGCGCGCGTCACGGACCGTTGCGACTGGCGCATCGCCGATCTGGTCGGCAGGCGAGAGCCGGTGACGCTCTACCTCGTCGTGCCACCGTCCGACATCAACCGGACGAAACCGCTGATCCGGCTCATCCTCAACCAGATCGGCCGCAGGCTTACCGAGGAACTGATGCTATCCGGCAAGCGGCATCGCCTGCTCATGATGTTGGACGAGTTTCCCGCGCTCGGCCGTCTCGACTTCTTTGAATCGGCGCTCGCCTTCATGGCGGGCTATGGCCTCAAGTCCTTCCTGATCGCCCAATCGCTCAACCAGATCGAGCGCGCCTATGGGCCAAACAACAGCATTCTCGACAACTGCCATGTGCGCGTTGCCTTTGCCACCAACGACGAGCGCACCGCCAAGCGCGTTTCGGACTCGCTTGGCACAGCAACAGAGATGCGTGATTCCACCAACTATGCCGGCCATCGCCTCGCGCCCTGGCTCGGGCATCTGATGGTGTCGCGGCAGGAGACGGCGCGGCCGCTGCTCACGCCGGGCGAGATCATGCAGTTTCCGCCCGCAGACGAAATCGTGATGGTCGCGGGAACCCCACCTATCCGGGCGAAGAAGGCCCGGTATTTCGAGGATGCGCGATTGCAGGAGCGCATCCTGCCGCCGCCCGAGTTGCCATCCGCACCAGTGGCGAAGCCAGCAACCGACGACTGGACGAGCCGCGTCATCGTCTCGGCGAACAAGCCAGCGACCGGCGCTGCCAGCGGGGCCGAGGGCGATCCCGACAATGCCGGCATCCGTCGCGAGCCGGAATTGCCCGAGCATGAGGAGATCATCCCGCCGCCACCAACGCCCGCCCAGGAGTTCGACATTCTGGACGACGAGCCGGACGTGGACGCGGCCAAGGCCCGCGCGCTGCGCTCGCGGATGCGAATGATCGCCCGGCAGGCCTCGATGAACTCCGATGACGGTATAGAGCTTTGAGAGGTCGCCCATGACGACGCGCACCCGCATGAATGTCTATTTCGACCCGGAACTGCTCAAACAGGTCGAGGCGCTATCGCTGCGCCGACAGGTCTCGAAATCCGCCATCATCGAGGCGGCGGTCGCATCCTTCCTGTCGGGCGACACGTCTGACCGGCTGGAAGCGGCCATGTCGCGCCGCCTGGACAAGATCGGCAGGCAGATCGGCACGCTGGACGAAGATCTCGCCGTGCTCGGCGAGACCCTTTCCTTGTTCGTCCACTTCTGGCTGACGATGACACCGCCGTTGCCCGACAGCGCCAAGCAGTCCGCACGGATCAAGGGGAACGAGCGGTTCGAGGGCTTCATGCAGAATCTCGGCCGCAGGCTGGCGACCGGAGACAGGTTTCTGAAAGAGTTATCGCGCGACATGGATTCGCTTCACGACAGTTCGTCGCAAGATCAGGCCGAGGTCGATGGCCACGCTTCTTAGATTTTCAACCCATCCTATTTGCCGCCGATGGCCGCCGATCACCGCATCCTGCTAGATACTTGTTGAAACGGTCTGAATTCAGGCTCTTTTAATCGACCCCGTTGCGGGGTCCGTCTGTCACGCCCCGCCAGAAATGGGGCCGACATGACTGCACATCACCAGAAACCGGAGGCGATTGCGCGCGGCGCGCGGATGCTGCGCACGGCCCTCGGCGTGTCCATCGCCCGGTTTCTGGAAGACCCAACCGTCATCGAGGTGATGCTGAACCCGGACGGCCGCATCTGGATCGACCGGCTGTCCGAAGGTCTGACCGATACCGGCGAGATTCTCTCCGCCGCCGATGGCGAACGCATCGTGCGGCTGGTCGCACACCATGTCGGCGCGGAGGTTCACGCCCAATCCCCGCGCGTGTCGGCGGAACTGCCCGAGACGGGAGAACGGTTCGAGGGGCTGCTGCCGCCCGTCGTCGCCGCACCGGCCTTTGCCATCCGCAAGCCCGCCGTCGCGGTCTTCACGCTCGACGACTATGTGACGGCAGGCATCATGTCCGCCGATCAGGCCGTGACCCTGCGCGAAGCCGTCGCCGAGCGCGCCAACATTTTGGTGGCAGGCGGCACCAGCACCGGCAAGACCACGCTGACCAATGCGCTCCTGGCCGAAGTGGCGAAGACGCAGGATCGCGTCGTCATCATCGAGGACACGCGCGAGCTGCAATGCGCCGCGCCCAACCTCGTCGCCATGCGGACCAAGGATGGTGTGGCGACGCTTTCCGATCTTGTGCGCTCGTCGCTGCGCCTGCGCCCCGACCGCATCCCCATCGGCGAGGTGCGCGGCTCCGAAGCCCTCGACCTTCTGAAAGCCTGGGGAACGGGGCACCCCGGCGGCATCGGCACCATCCATGCCGGCACCGGCATCGGCGCGCTCCGCCGCCTCGAACAGCTCATTCAAGAGGCTGTCGTCACGGTCCCGCGCGCGCTGATCGCCGAGACCATCGACCTCGTTGCCATCCTCGCCGGGCGCGGTTCCGCGCGCCGGCTGGCCGAACTCGCCCGCGTCGAGGGGCTGGGGCCAGACGGCGACTACCGCATCACCCCCGCAACCCCCACCAACACAGGAGAAATTTCATGATCCGCACGCTTTCGCGCGGCTATCGCTTCGCCGCGACCGCCGCATCCACCCTTGCCATCAGCCTCATGCTTGCCCCGGCCGCCCATGCCTCCGGTTCGTCGATGCCCTGGGAGGCTCCGCTTCAGAGCATCCTTCAATCGATCGAGGGGCCGGTCGCCAAGATCATCGCCGTGATCGTGATTATCGCCACCGGCCTCGCGCTGGCCTTCGGCGACACGAGCGGCGGGTTCAGGCGGCTGATCCAGATCGTGTTCGGCCTGTCGATCGCCTTCGCCGCGTCGAGCTTCTTCCTGTCGTTCTTCTCGTTCGGCGGCGGGGCGCTTGTTTGATGACGGGCGGCCTCGAACAACTCGACGCGGTGCCGGGCTTCATTGTTCCGGTCCACCGGGCGCTGACCGAGCATATCCTGCTCGGCGGCGCTCCGCGCTCCATCGCCATCATGAACGGAACGCTGGCCGGGGCCGTGGGCCTCGGCCTGCGCCTCTGGTTTGTCGGCCTCGCCATCTGGGTCATCGGCCACTTCGCCGCCGTGTGGATGGCCAAGCGCGATCCCCTCTTTGTCGAAGTGGGCCGCAGGCATCTGCGCATCCCCGGCCATCTCTCGGTGTGAGGGTGTGACCATGATGAACCTTGCCGAATACCGCCGCACCGCCAGTCGCCTCGCGGATTTCCTACCCTGGGCAGCACTTGTCGGCCCCGGCGTCGTCTTGAACAAGGACGGCAGTTTCCAGAGAACTGCGAAGTTCCGCGGTCCCGATCTGGATTCCGCCGTCGCGGCCGAACTCGTGGCGGTCGCCGGCCGCATCAACAATGCCGTCCGCCGTCTCGGGTCCGGCTGGTCGATCTTCGTCGAGGCGCAGCGCTCCGAGGCTGCGACCTATCCCGACAGCACCTTTCCCGATCCCGCGTCGGCGCTGCTCGACGCCGAGCGCAAGGCCGGTTTCGAGGAAGCCGGCACGCATTTCGTGTCCGGCTATTTCCTGACTTTCCTCTGGCTCCCGCCCGCCGAGGACGCCGCCCGCGCGGAAACCTGGCTCTACGAGGGCCGCGAGCAGTCCGGCGTCGATCCGTGGGAATTGCTGCGCGGCTTCGTGGATCGCACCGACCGGGTTCTGGCTCTGCTCGATGGCTTCATGCCGGAATGCCGTTGGCTCGATGACGCCGGCACGCTGACCTATCTCCATTCGACCATCTCCACGAACCGGCATCGCGTGCGCGTGCCGGAGGTGCCGATGCACCTCGATGCGCTGCTCGCCGACCAGTCACTGACCGGCGGGCTGGAGCCGCGTCTTGGCAACCAGCATCTGCGCGTCCTGACCATCATCGGCTTCCCGACCGCGACGACGCCGGGCCTCCTCGACGAGATGAACCGGCTGCCGTTCCCGTATCGGTGGAGCACGCGCGCGATCCTCATGGACAAGACCGATGCGACGAAGCTGCTGACGAAGATCAGGCGGCAATGGTTCGCCAAGCGCAAAAGCATCGCCGCGATCCTTAAGGAAGTCATGACCAACGAGGCGTCCGCCCTCGTGGACACCGACGCAGCGAACAAGGCCGCTGACGCCGACATGGCCTTGCAGGAGCTCGGCGCGGATATGGCGGGCATGGCCTATGTCACGGCCACTATCACCGTCTGGGACGCGGACCCGCGCATAGCCGACGAGAAATTGCGCCTCGCCGAAAAGATCATACAGGGCCGCGATTTCACCGCGATGCCTGAAACCGTCAACGCCGTCGACGCCTGGCTCGGCTCGATCCCCGGACATGCCTATGCCAATGTCCGCCAGCCACCCATCAGCACCTTGAATCTCGCCCACATGATCCCGCTTTCGGCGGTGTGGGCGGGGCCGGAACGGGATGAGCACTTCGGGTCGCCCCCCTTGCTCTATGGCAAGACCGAGGGAAGCACCCCATTCCGGTTATCCCTCCATGTCGGCGACGTGGGCCACACCCTCGTTGTCGGTCCGACCGGCGCGGGCAAGTCCGTGCTGCTCGCGCTCATGGCTTTGCAGTTCCGCCGTTATGAGGCCAGCCAGGTCTTCGCCTTCGATTTCGGCGGCTCGATCCGCGCCGCCGCGCTCGCTATGGGCGGCGACTGGCACGATCTGGGCGGCGGACTGACGGACGGAGACGAGGCGTCCGTCTCGCTTCAGCCGCTCGCCCGCATCGACGACACCTATGAACGTGCTTGGACAGCCGACTGGATCGCCGCCATTCTCGGTCGTGAGGGCTTGGCCGTAACGCCCGAGACCAAGGAATATATCTGGACGGCGCTGACCTCGCTGGCGTCCGCCCCGGTCGGGGAACGCACCATCACCGGCCTCACGGTCCTGCTCCAATCCAACGATCTGAAACAGGCATTGCGGCCCTATTGCATCGGCGGCGCTTATGGTCGGCTGCTCGACGCCGAGACCGAACATCTTGGGCATGCGGATGTGCAGGCGTTCGAGATCGAGGGGCTCGTCGGAACCGGCGCGGCCCCGGCCGTGCTCGCCTATCTGTTCCACCGGATCGGCGACCGGCTCGACGGGCGGCCCACGCTGCTTATCATCGACGAGGGCTGGCTTGCGCTGGACGACGAAGGATTCGCCAACCAGCTTCGCGAATGGCTGAAGACGCTCAGGAAGAAGAACGCCAGCGTCATCTTCGCCACGCAGTCGCTATCGGACATCGACGGCAGCAACATCGCGCCCGCCATCATCGAAAGCTGCCCGACGCGATTGCTCCTGCCGAACGAGCGGGCCATCGAACCCCAGATCACGGCCATCTATCGCCGCTTCGGGTTGAATGACCGGCAGATCGAAATCCTCGCAAGGGCCACGCCCAAGCGGGATTACTACTGCCAGAGCCGCAGGGGAAACCGCCTCTTCGAGCTGGGCCTGTCCGAAGTCGGCCTCGCGCTCTGCACCGTATCCGCGAAATCCGACCACAAGCGCATCGCCGGACTTATCGCCGAGCATGGTCGCGACGGCTTCCTTGCGGCGTGGCTGCGCCTGCGCGGCGTCGATTGGGCAGCCGACCTTATCCCCGATCTCACCAATCTTGCCGACCGGACGGAAACCGCCGCGCCGGTCGTGCCGGATGCCCCCCAAGCAGAGGAGACCCTTCCATGATCCGTGTTCCCGTTGCCCGCTTCGCCGGCGCTTCCATGCTCGCGCTGGCGCTTGCCATGCCCGTCGCGCTGTCACCGATGCTGACCAGCCCGGCTCACGCGCAATTCGGTCGTATCGTCTATGATCCGGCGAACTATGCGCAGAACGTGCTGACGGCCGCGCGCACGCTCCAGCAGATCAACAACCAGATCACGTCACTTCAGAACGAAGCGACCATGCTCATTAATCAGGCGAAGAATCTGGCGAGCCTGCCATATTCATCGCTTCAGCAGCTCCAACAAAACGTGCAGCGCACGCAGCAGCTTTTGAGCCAAGCCCAAAACATCGCCTTCGACGTGCAGAAGGTCGATCAGATCTTCCAGACCCAATATGGCAATGTCTCGCTGTCGGCGACCGAAGCCCAACTCGTCACCGACGCCCGCTCGCGCTGGCAGAACACGGTCGGCGGCTTGCAGGACGCCATGCGGGTTCAGGCGGGCGTCGTCGGCAACATCGACACCAACCGCACACAGATGTCCGAGCTTGTCGGCCAGAGCCAGTCGGCGACTGGCGCGCTTCAGGCGACGCAGGCCGGCAACCAGCTTCTCGCTCTCCAGTCGCAGCAGCTTTCCGATCTCGTTGCGCTTCTCGCCGCCAATGGCCGGGCGGGTGCGTTGACCGAAGCCGAGCGTGCGGCAGCAGCCGAACAGGGACGCGAGCAGCGCCGACGCTTCCTCACGCCGGGTTCGGGCTACACGCCCGGCAACGCGCAGATGTTCAACAACGGCAACTGAGGGCGCGGCCATGGACGGCAAGATGCTGGCCCGGCTGGGCGCAGTCATATTCGTGGCGATGGCCATCACCGCGACGGCCATCGAGAGGACCCGCAAGGAAGACACGCCGGCATTGCCGCCGCGTCTTGCCCAGCCCGAACGGGACCCGCTGCGAGAAGGGCAGCGCCGGTGCCAGCAGCTTGGGACAACGGCAGCCAGCGACGCCGAATGCCTGCGCGTTTGGGCCGAAACCCGCGACCGTTTTCTTGGCCGCTCGCCTGCGCCCGCCGCGCCGGCCTCCAGCGAAGGGCAGTGATGCATGGGCGGTGCGGGCGTCATCGACAATTTCCTCGGGGTCTTCACCCGATATATCGACTCCGGCTTCGGCCTGCTCGGCGGCGAGGTGGCGTTCATCGCCACAACGCTCATCGTCATCGACGTGACGCTCGCCGCACTGTTCTGGAGCTGGAACGCCGATGACGACATCATCGCTCGGCTTGTGAAGAAGACGCTGTTCGTCGGCGTGTTCGCTTATCTCATCGGCAACTGGAACAACCTCGCAAAGATCGTCTTCGACAGCTTCGCCGGCCTAGGGCTGAAAGCATCCGGCACGGGGTTCACCGCGCAGGATCTGATGCGGCCCGGCAAAGTGGCGCAGACCGGCCTCGACGCCGCGCGGCCGCTGCTCGACTCCATTTCCGACCTGATGGGCTGGGTGGCGTTCTTCGAGAACTTCATCCAGATCGCCTGCCTGCTGTTCGCCTGGGCGCTCGTAATCCTCGCCTTCTTCATCCTAGCGATCCAGCTTTTCGTGACGCTGATCGAGTTCAAGCTGTCCACGCTGGCGGGCTTCGTGCTGATCCCGTTCGGCCTCTTCGGCAAAACTGCCTTCATGGCCGAGCGCGTGCTTGGCAATGTCATTTCGTCCGGCATCAAGGTTCTGGTGCTGGCCGTCATCATCGGCATCGGCTCGACGCTGTTCTCGCAATTCACGCAAGGCTTCGGCGGCCAGACCCCGAGCATCGACGACGCCATGGCTGTCGTGCTCGCCGCCTTGTCCCTGCTCGGCCTCGGCATCTTCGGACCCGGCATCGCCTCCGGTCTGGTTTCGGGCGGGCCGCAGCTTGGCGCGGGCGCGGCGGTCGGCACCGGCCTGGCCGCCGGCGGCATGGTGCTCGCCGGCGGTGCTGCCGCAGGCGGTGCGGCCGGTCTCGCCGTCAAGGGAGGTGCCGCCGCTCTGTCCGGTGGAGCCGCGGCGGTTCGCGGCGGTGCAACCGCCGCAGGCGGGGCCTCCGCAGCCTACAGCATGGGTTCGCTCGGCCAGTCTGGCGCGGCGGGGGTCGCTTCCGGCCTGGGTGGCGTCGCTCGCGCCGCAGGCTCTGCCGCTGCATCCCCCTTGAAGCGTGCCGCCTCCAAAGCGTCGGAAGGCGTCAAATCCAGTATTTCCAATGGCGCGCGTGCTGCCTTCGGCGTGACGGGCGGATCATCCACCGCAGGCACCGTCAGCGGCGCGAGCGCCGGCCCCGAAACCGCAGCCGCATCGCCTTCAGCAACTGCCAGCCCCCCGGCCTGGGCGCAGCGGATGCGGCGCTCACAGTCCGTCAACCACGGCACCACCATGGCCGCCCATGCGGTTCGCTCGGGCGACAGCCACGGCGGCGGCTCCTCCGTCAATCTTTCCGAAAGTGACCGCTCATGAGCATCTTCAAACGACCATCGACCCATTACGGCAAATCGCCGGAACCCGAGACGCAATACCAGAAAGCCGCGCAGGTCTGGGACGAGCGCATAGGCTCAGCCCGCGTGCAGGCGAAGAACTGGCGCTATATGGCCTTCGGCTCGCTGATCCTCTCGGCCGGTTTTGCTTCGGCGTTGGTCTGGCAATCGGCGCGCGGGACCGTCGTGCCGTGGGTGGTGCAGGTCGATAATCTCGGCCAGGCGCAGACTGTCGCACCCGCCACGGCCGACTATCGGCCAAACGATCCGCAGATTGCTTTCCATCTCGGCCGCTTCATCGAACAGGTCCGGGCGATCCCGGCAGACGCCATCATTGTCCGGCAGAATTGGCTCCGCGCCTATGAATGGACCACGGATCGCGGCGCGGTGGCGCTCAACGACTACGCCCGCAGCAACGACCCCTTCACGAAGGTCGGACGGCAACAGGTCGCCGTGGAGGTGTCCAGCGTCATCCGGGCGTCGAACGACAGCTTCCGCGTGGCTTGGACAGAACGCCATTACGAGAACGGCCAGCTTTCCACGACCGAACGATGGACCGCGATCCTGACCATCGTGATCCAGACCCCGCGCGACGCCGAGCGCCTGCGCGCCAACCCGCTCGGCATCTACGTCAACGCCATCTCGTGGTCGCGGGAGATGAGCCAATGAGCACGTTGACCCGCAAACCCGCAGTTCCGGCTTTCCGTAAACACGGCCTTCCGGCTTTGCTGCTGTCCGCCACCATGCTGGCCGGTTGCGCTACCAACAAACCCCCGCAGTTCAGCTACGACCCCGACGTGCCATCGCTGCCCGTTGTGCCGGCCGCCGTCACCGATGACCTCCCCCGGCGATTGCACACGCCGCCGGCCTGGACCGTGGCGCGCGGCGGGACCGCCGCCGGGACACCGGCCGGCCGTGTCGAGAACGCCAATGCCGCCGCGCGCGTCGAGCCGCGCCGCGAGGGCTACTATAACGCCATCCAGATTTATCCCTGGTCGGAAGGTGCGCTCTATCAAGTATATGCCGCGCCGGGGCAGATCACCAATATTGCGCTGGAACCGGGCGAGAGCCTGACCGGCGCGGGACCGATTGCAGCAGGAGACACCGCCCGCTGGATCATCGGCGACACCGAAAGCGGCTCGGGCACAACGCGCCGCGTCCATATCCTCGTCAAACCGAGTCGGCCGGACATCGCCACGAACCTCGTCGTGACCACCGACCGGCGTACCTACATGATCGAGCTGCGCGCCCGCGAAGCCCTCTATATGCCGTCCGTCGCCTGGGCCTATCCGGCACAACCGGCAGGCCAGCGTCAGACCGTTCCGGCCGCACCGATCATCCCGGTCGAGGCGGCGCGCAACTATCGCTACGGCCTGACCGGCGATAACCCACCCTGGAAGCCTATCTCCGTCTTCGACGATGGCCGCCGCATCTATGTCATCTTCCCGCGCGGCATCGTGCAGGGCGAGATGCCGCCGATCTTCGTCATCGGCTCGGATGGCGAAACCCAGATCGTCAACAGCCGCATCCAGCAGAACATCCTCATCGTGGACCGCCTGTTCGGCGCGGCCGAATTGCGCCTTGGCAGCGGTGATCGCCAGCAGACGGTCAGGATCGTCCGCATCGAGCAACGGCAGGCTGCACAGCCGGCAAAAGCGACCGGAGAATCCCCGTCATGACCGAAGACACGATCCCTGTAGAAGCCGCAGCGGACACCACCGCACCCATGCGCCTGCGTGCCGAACCGCCCCGCGTCACCCGTCTGTCCCGCAAGATGCTGGCCGGCGTCGGAGCCGTCGCGCTGTTCGGGATCGGCGGGGCGCTGATCTATGCGCTCCAGACCCGTGACATGAGTGGCAGCGGTGACGAACTCTACTCGACCGAGAACCGCCCCACGGCGGACGGACTGTCCGGCCTGCCGCGCGACTATACCGGCCCGGTCCTGGGACCGGCATTGCCGGGCGATCTGGGCGGCCCGATCCTCGACGCGCAGAACCGGGGTCAACCCGTTGCCGCCCCCGTCATGGCGACGCCCGCCGTCGATCCTGCGGAACAGCGTCGTCTCGCCGAGGAAGAGGCCGCGCGCGTCAGCCGCGTCTTTTTCCAGACAACGCCCGGCACAGGGACCGCCAACCCGAGCCTTGCCGGCCTTGGCCTTGCCGCGCAGCCCGGCGCGACCGGCACGCAGGACCGGCATACGGCTTTCCTCAACGGCCCGGTGGATCGGCAGACGGTCGCCCTTGACCGCATCGCGGCGCCAGCCTCGCCCTACATCCTTCAGGCCGGGGCCGTGATCCCGGCGGCGATGATTACCGGCATCCGTTCGGACCTTCCCGGCCAGATCACCGCGCAGGTCACGGAGAACGTCTATGACAGCCCGACCGGCTCGCTTCTCCTGATCCCGCAGGGGACGCGCATCATCGGCCAGTACGATGCCGGCGTGACCTTCGGCCAGCGCCGCGTCCTGCTCGTCTGGAACCGCCTGATCCTGCCGAACGGCCGCTCCATCGTGCTGGAGCGTCAGCCCGGCGCGGACGCTTCCGGCTATGCCGGCCTTGAGGATGGCGTCGATTATCACTGGTGGGATCTGATGAAGGCCGCCGGCCTCTCGACGCTGCTCGGTATCGGCACGGAACTGGCGACAGACGACGAGGACCGGCTGATCCGCGCTATTCGCGACGGGGCGCAGGACACCATCAATCAGGCTGGGCAGCAGATCGTCCAGCGCCAGTTGCAGGTCGCACCGACGCTGACCATCCGGCCGGGCTTCCCGGTCAGGGTCATTGTGACGCGAGATTTAGTCCTCGAACCCTACAGGAATTGATTATGGCGAAGCTGAAACTCGGTCCTCTGGCCGACGACAGGCCGGTGAAGGTCACGCTGGAACTGCCGGCACCACTCCACCGTGACCTGATCGACTATGGCGCTCTGTTGGCCGATGGCGGTGCGCCGATCGAGCCTGCCAGACTTATCGTGCCGATGCTGGAGCGGTTCATCGCCACAGATCGCGGTTTCGCCAAGGCGCGGCGGCGACCCTCCTGATCCATCACGGCGGGGGTGCCGCCAGCGTACAGGCGCGAATGCGGCACGCTACACACCGCCGATCCCCCTCCATGCTTCGCTTAGTTCCGGGGCTTTAGCGCTCCTGACTCCACCAGCGAGACACGGAGGATACCATGTGCGCAGAGCGCCGCCACGCCCAACGAGGCCGCCCAAAGCAGCCAGCTCCTGGAACGCTACCCGACGATCTTTTCGACTATGACGACGATCCCGCGCCGCGCATCAGCCCGCCGCGCGGCAGTCCGCCTCATGTCTTCGACGTGGAGAAGCTGCCCGTCATCGACGACTGGCCCGAAGACGTGCCGATCACCGAGGCCGAGATTCACGTATTCGAGCGCTGGTTCGCCGATGTTTTTGACGAGATGTTCGGCTCAGTCGATCTGCCGGAAGACTTGAGAAAGTTATCTCTGTATGATAATGAAAAGCCGTAATGGATGATCGAGATGCGCCATGACGACACTCAAGGTCGGGATCGCCGAACCCGATGAAATGAAGGCCCGGACCATGCGAATCGCCAAGGGCGAGGAGAAGCCCGCGCCCGGCGATCCGACCGTTTGGTTCGCGTCCACCATGTCCTTTGCCAAGTTCCTGTCGCCCAGCAATTGCGAACTGCTCCGCATCATCCATGAGCGTGAGCCGGACTCGCTGGAGGAACTGGCCCAAATCACCGGCCGCGCGAAATCCAACCTGTCCCGGACCCTCAAGGCCATGGCTGGCTACGGCCTCGTCCGCATGGAGAAGGGCAAAGGCCTCAAGCTGGTGCCGAAGGTCATTCATGACCGCGTGGAGCTGGTCCTGCCCCTGATCGAACGGCGCAAGTCGAAAGGAACCCGCAAATGAACGCACAATCTCCCAACGTCGCCTTACGGGCGGCCCTCTACCTGCGCGTCTCGACCGCCCGGCAGGCCGAGCATGACGTGTCGATCCCCGACCAGCGCAAGCAGGGCGAGGCTTATTGCGCCGCGCGAGGCTATCAGCTTGTCGAAATCTTCGTGGAACCGGGTAACACGGCCACCAACGACCGCCGCCCGGAATTCCAGCGGATGATCGAGGCGGGCACGTCGAAACCTGCGCCCTTCGACGTGGTGCTGGTTCACAGCTTCTCGCGCTTCTTCCGCGACGCTTTCGACATGGAATATTACTATCGCAAGCTCGCCAAGAACGACGTGCGCCTGATTTCCATCACGCAAGAGTTGGGGGACGACCCGATCCACGACATGATGCGTCGGATCATGTCCCTGTTCGACGAATACCAGTCGAAGGAAAACGGCAAGCACGTCACGCGCGCCCTGAAGGAGAATGCCCGGCAAGGCTTCTGGAACGGAGCGTTGCCGCCGATCGGCTACCGGATCGCCGCCGCCGAACAACGTGGTGCCAAGACCAAGAAAAAGTTGGAAATCGACCCGCTGCACGCCGACACGATCCGCCTGATCTATCGGCTCGCGTTGGAAGGGCAAGGCGACAGCGGCCAGATGGGCGTCAAGGCGATCGTCAAGCATCTGAACGCCAAGGGCATCTTCACCCGCGACGGCGGTCGCTGGGGCATCGGCCAAGTCCATCGTGTCCTGACCCGCCGCACCTATATCGGCGAACATGAATGGGGAAAGCGCAGCAAGCACAACGACCCACGCGCTCCAGGCGAGATCGTCATCGTCCCGGTGCCCGCCATCATCGAGCGGGAGACTTTCGACGCCGTTCAGTCGCTTCTGCAGGCTCGCAACCCCAAGACCGAACTGCCCGCCCGTGTGGTGATCGGGCCGACCCTACTGACTGGTATCTGCTATTGCGGCGATTGCGGTGGTGCCATGACCATCCGCACCGGCAAGAGCGGCCGCTACCGTTACTATGCCTGCTCGATCAAGGCACGGCAGGGCGAGACCGGCTGCAAGGGCCGAGCGATCCCCATGGACAAGCTCGACGGCATGGTGGTCAGCCATATCGAAGACCGCTTGCTCGATCCCGCCCGTCTGGAGAAGCTACTCGGCAGCATCCTCGGCCGCCGCGAGGATCAGGCCGCGCGCCGCAGGGAGCACATCGCCTCTTTGCAGCGGCAGGCAACCGAATCGGAATCGCGCCTCAAGCGCCTCTATGATGCCATCGAGGTCGGCGTCGCTGATCTGGACGACCCGGCGCTCAAGGAGCGTATCGCCGGTCTCAAGGTCATCCGCGATCAGGCGCGGGCTGACGCCGACCGGGCGCAGGCGCTGCTCGAAAGCCCCGGCCACGGCGCCCTTAGCCCCGAAATGATCGAAGGGTTTGCACGCCGCGCGCGGGAGCGCATTCGCGGCCATGAGGGCGGCTATCGGCGGGATCACCTGCGCGCGCTGGCGCAGCGCGTCGAGGTCGCGGACGACGCAATTCGCATCATGGGATCGAAAACGGAGCTGCTGAAGACGCTTATTGCCGGTCAAGGGCGGCAATCGGCGGCAATTGGCGTGCCCAAAGGCGGTCTGAAATGGCGGAGAGGAAGGGATTCGAACCCTCGATACCGTCTCCGGTATACTCCCTTAGCAGGGGAGCGCCTTCGACCACTCGGCCACCTCTCCGCGTCGCTTCGAGCGTGGATAAAGAAAAGCGAAGCACTAATCAACACGGGTTCGGCGAAATTCCGCGTGGAGAGCGTTTCAGGCGAAGACGGCCGCGGCGATCAGCGCCCAGGCGAGCGTCGTCACGACCGCCATGCCGGTTGCGAGCGTCATGGCGGTGGAGGCCAGGCGCTGGCCGGTGTTGAAGCGCGAGGCGATCAGCCATGCATTGACGCCGGCGGGCAGCGATGCGGCGATGACGGCGACCTGAGCGGGGACCGGCGGCAGGCCGATGATGAGCGCCATGACGAGCGCGACGGCCGGCATCAGCACGAGCTTGACGGCCGAAAGCGTCAGCGCCGGCACGAGATGCCCGTGAAGGCCGAATTTGCGCAGGCTCATGCCCATGGCGACGAGAGCGAGCGGACCGGCCACGCTCGCCACCGTGTCGACCAGACGGGTGGCCAGTGGCGGCAGCGGCTTGCCGATGAGACGACCCGCCAGGCCGCACAGGATGCCGATCACCAGCGGGTTGGTCAGGAACTGTCGGACGAAATTGCCCAGCATGGCGCGTGGTCCGCGGCGCTCGCCGGATGCAGTGACGCCGTCGCGGTGCAGCGCCCATTCGAACAGCACCATCGACGTGGCAAGCATGATGGCGAGGTGCACCGAAATGATGAGGCTGAGCGTCAGCAGGCCCTCGTCGCCGAACATGCCGGAGACGAGCGGCAAGCCAACGAGTACCAGATTCGAGAAGGCGGAGGTGACACCGGCGACGACGCCGGCGCGCGCATCGCGGCCGTACCCCTTTCGGATGATCAGATGACCAGCGGTCCAGGTGACCGCGACGGAGGTAAAATAGGCAATCCACAACCCCCAGGGCGGCCCGCCGGTGAAATCGGCATTGATCAGGGTCCGAAAGAGCAGAAGCGGGATGGCGATGGTGAAGACGAAGTCGCTCAAGCCTTCGTCAGTTCCCGGCTTCAGGATCTTCGCGGCCGCAGCGCCATAGCCGACGACGATCAGCAGGAAGACGAACAGGATCGTTTCAACGAAAGGCGGCATGGTGGTTCCTGGTGCCGGCGGGAATGAGACGCCGGCGCTTCCATTCCCTTACAGTTCGCGCGGCAGTGCGCCAACCGCCTCCAGCGGGAGGCTGCCTTGCGTCAGCCGCGTGCAGGCGCTACCACCCGCGCCAGATGGAGAGAGGATATCTGATGACCGGCTTTCAGCGATTCACGCCGCTTCTTGAGAGCCTGCCGGCCACCGTTCCCTTTGTCGGACCGGAGACGCAGGAACGTCAACGCGGCGCCACGTTCGACGCGCGGCTCGGCGCCAATGAGAGCGGCTTCGGGCCCGCCCCCTCGGTGATCAAGGCGATGGCGGACAGCGCGGCGGACGCCTGGAAGTATTGTGACGCGGAAAACTATCGCCTGCGCACCGCGCTGAGCCGCCATCTCGGCGTGCCTTACGACGCGATCGTGATCGGCGAAGGCATCGACGGTCTTCTCGGACTGATTGCCCGCATGATCATCGAGGCGGGAGCGCCGGTCGTCACTTCGCTCGGCGCCTATCCGACATTCAACTATCACGTCGCGGGCTTCGGCGGGCGGCTCGTCACCGTTCCCTATCGCGACGACCGAGAAGATCTCGCCGGCCTCGCGGATGCCGTCCGGCGCGAGAATGCTCCGCTCGTCTATCTGGCGAATCCGGACAATCCGATGGGAAGCTGGTGGGCCGCTGACGAGATCACGCGCTTCGTCGAGGCGCTGCCCGACACCACGATGCTGATTCTCGACGAGGCCTATGGCGAGACGGCGCCGGCCGATGCCCTGCCGAAAGCCGATGCTTTCCTCGATCGGCCGAACGTCGTGCGCATGCGGACTTTCTCCAAGGCCTATGGCCTTGCGGGCCTGCGAATGGGTTACGCGTTCGGCGAGCCCTCGACCATCAAGGCGTTCGACAAGATCCGCAATCATTTCGGAATCAACCGCCAGGGACAAATCGCTGCCGAAGCGGCGCTGAAGGACCAGGCCCATCTGGTCCATGTGGTCAAAAGCGTCGCGGCGGCGCGCGAGCGGATCGGCGCGATGGCCCGGGACAACGGGCTGACACCCCTGCCCTCGGCGACGAACTTCGTCGCGATCGACTGCGGGCGCGACGGTGATTTCGCGCGGGCCGTTCTTTCAGCGCTGGTGAAGAACGGCGTCTTCGTGCGCATGCCCGGCGTTGCACCGCTCGATCGCTGCATTCGCGTGTCGACGGGCCCGGACGCCGAGCTCGATATTCTGCAGGAACGATTGCCGGACGCGCTGGCCGCCGCCGGCCGCTGAAAGCCCTGCCTGCAGCAGTCTCAGTGCATGGTCATCCATTCCCGCGCGGCGCGAAGCGCGGCGGCAAGGTCCGCCTTGGTCATCGAAGCAGCTACGTCGGCGCGCAACTCGGCGGCTCTGTCAGAGCCCTTGATCGCGGCGATGTTCAGCCATTTGTGGGCCGCCACGAGATCAAGCGGACGCTCGCGCCCCGTGGCGTATTTGAGGCCCATCTCGCAAAAGATGTCGGCGCTGGCGGTGCCGCCCGAATGGGCGAGTTCGTAATCAAGAATGTCAAAGCGTGCCATGATTGAAGTCCCCGTTCGCAAATGTCGTTTCTTCGTTATCCCTGTCGCACTCTCGAGGCGCATTTCGCGTTTCTTCTTCGCCTCCCGGACCGGCGGCTTGAGCCGCTCTTGTTCCGGTATCCGGCCGGTTCGCCCGGCGCTTCGTTGTTGGACCCAATATGACGGGCACGGCTGAAATCGCCGTTAAAACACGTGCTTAACTGGACACAAACAAAGTTCAAATGCTTCGTAAATTTGGGTTTTCGTTAAACATCGCCGTCCCTGCCGCACAGGCGTTGGCGTCGAAAATTTGCACAAAATTTACCCGGCGAAATCAACCGAACGCTAACCATGGAAGCAGCGGGCAATTTGCACGCTCCCGAAAGAGGTCGCTCCGAGGTGCGTGAAATGCGGTTTACGTTTACGTGAACGTTATCTATAGTGTCGCTGTTCCGCCTGGAGGATTGGCGGGACGCCAGCGCTATTGGGGAGGATCGCCTTATGCTGCGTCATACAGTTCTTGCCATTGCCCTTGTGACATCGACAGCGGCGCTTGCCGCCGAGCCCATCGAGGGCACATGGCTTCGCCCTTCGACCGGCACGCTCGTCACGTTCGCGCCCTGCGCCAATGGATATTGCGGGACAGTGCAGAACGGGGAATTCCAGGGACAGCAGATCGGCGCGCTTGCCGGCTCTGGTGCGTCCTACAGCGGATCAATCACCGATCTTGCCGAGGACAAGACCTACAAGGGGCGCGCCAATATCGAGGGCAACGCCATGAAACTGGAGGGCTGCGTGCTCGCCGTGCTGTGCCGCGGCGAAACCTGGCAGCGGCAATAGGCGTCTTGCAAGAATTGGCAGTTGTGTCATCTGTGATCGATCCCATCGATCCGGACCGATAACGACATGACTTTGACGGCGATCGCGCCCATCCTGCTCCTCGCCGTGTCGAACGTCTTCATGACGTTCGCCTGGTATGGCCATCTCAAATTCGAGAACAAGGCGCTGTGGCTGGTCATCCTGGCCAGTTGGGGCATCGCCTTCTTCGAATACTGCCTCGCGGTTCCGGCCAATCGGATCGGCCACCGGGTCTATTCGGCGGCCGAACTGAAAACCATGCAGGAAGTGATCACACTCGCGGTCTTCGCGGTCTTTTCCGTCTACTATCTCGGTGAGAAGATCACCATCAACCACTTCGTCGGGTTCTCGCTGATCGCCGGCGGGGCCTTCTTCATCTTCAAGGGCCCCATCGGCTGATCGGCATCTTGATCAGCGTGCGCGCTGGCCGAACAGGACCTTCTGGGCATCCTGGTCCTCGGCGATGTTGCGCCGGTGCTCCTCGCCGACCTTCAGCCCTTTCGCCACCGCCGGGCGGGCCAGCATCGTCTCGAACCAGCGCTTGAGGTTGGGGAACTCGTTGATGTCCTGACCCTGGTTCTCATAGGGCTTGACCCAACCAACCGACGCCATGTCGGCGATCGAGTAGTCGCCGGCCAGAAACTCGCGATCGGCCAGCCGCTTGTTCATGACGCCGTAGAGGCGATGAACCTCGTTGGTATAGCGGTCGATGCCGTACTTGATCTTTTCCGGAGCGTACTGACGGAAGTGGTGCGCCTGGCCGGCCATCGGACCGAGGCCCCCCATCTGCCAGAACAGCCACTGATCGACCTCGACGCGGGCGCGTTCGTCCTCGGGATAGAACTTGCCGAACTTGCGGCCGAGATACTGCAAAATCGCGCCGGATTCGAAAACGGAGATCGGCTCGCCGCCAGGACCTTCGGGATCGACGATCGCCGGCATGCGATTGTTGGGTGCGATCTTGAGGAAGCCGGGTTCAAATTGCTCGCCCTTGCCGATGTTGACGTATTTGACGTCATAGGGAATGCCGGCCTCTTCCAGGAAAATCGTGACTTTCCAGCCATTCGGTGTCGGCCAGTAGTGCAGTTCGATCGGCTTGGTCTGTGTGGTCATCGGTCAACGGCCCTTTCGCGTTGGATTGTGTCCGCCTCAAGGTAGGTCCCGTCGATGCCGGCGCAAGGCCGGATGTGAATGCGGCATGAATGCGGCCATCAGGAGCGGTTCAGAAGCAAGGACTTATAAACGGTGTCATCAAAGCCGCATCGGGCGGGCAACACCAGACCGGAGGACAAGCGACATGATCAGGAGGACGAAACAAGGCATCGCCACCGGGCTTCGCATCGCCCTTCTGACGGCCGTCTTCGTCGGACCGGTCGGCGCGTTCGCCATGGCCAATGCCAACACGCAAGGCGGCGTCACGGGCGCTGGGCTCGTCATCTTCGTCAGCCTGCAACGCGCCGGCTGACACCAGCCCTTACCCGGCTGGCTGCGGTGCGGCCATGGGCCCATGCGATTCTGTGTGCGCTGCCTGCTCTTTCCGCGCCGCCTCAGGGTCCGTCGCTGCGATCGGCTCCAGGACATCGACCAGTTCGTTGATCGTCGTCACCACGCTATCGCTGCCGATCGCCTCGATCAGCTTTTCAAGCTCCTCGCGCTTTCCTTCCATGCCCCAGAAGGCGATGATGACCGTCATCTCCTCCTTGGTACGTCGCAGCCTTCGCACCAGATAGCGGGCATGCGCGATCGATTCGGTGTTCAGGTAGCCGACGATGACCGTCTGAACGTCCGTGAAGTCGAAGCTGCGCAATTGCGTCGCCTGCATCATCTCATGCGGCAGCGCCAATGCGGGCACGTGGGCATGCTGAAGGGCATCGCACAGCATCACGGCGGCCGCGTCGTCGAGATTGCCGCGCGCACCGGCGCAGACGACCTTGCCCGGCCGGATCGTCGGAGCCGCAAGCCGTCCGGCTTTCCGCTCGCGCCGCTCCTCCCCCACGTCCTCGGCGGCATCGGCGTCCGCTTCTTCCGGCTCGACGTCTTCATGCTCCTCCAGATTTTCGACGAGTTCCTCAGCGCCGCTCGCCACCATCTCGCGCTGATGTTCATCAAGGACGCCGCGCACCCGATCGAACTCGACGAGAACGAGGGCCGGCAAGGCCACTTCATCGTAGAATTCGCGGATCGGCCGGTCCTTGAGGAACAGTTCGGCCTGTTCGGTCGCCTCATCCGGATCGCCCGCGAGAAGACGCTGGTAGAGCCGTTCATGGGGCGCCAGCACCGGCTCGTTGCCAAGCAGGATATCGAGGAACTCAAATTGCGGCACGTGCCGGCCAAGGACGACGAAGCAAACGGTGAGCGGGGTGGAAAGAAGGAGCCCGATGGGCCCCCACAGCCATGTCCAGAAGATCGCTGCGAGAATGATGGCCACCGGTGAAAGGCCGGTGCGCGAGCCGTAGAGCCATGGCTCGATGAGATTGTTGGAGATCAGCTCGAGGGTGATGATGAGCGCCGCCGTCCACAAAAGCATCGTCCAGCCGGGATCGACCGCGACGGAGAGCGCCAGAGGAAAGAAGGCGGCAATGACAGGCCCGACATAGGGAACGAAGCGCAGGACGAGACACAGAAGGCCCCACAGAAGCGCGTTGGGAACGCCGATCACCCACAGACCGAAGGAGATCGGCACCGCATAGGTCACGTTGACGATAAGCTGCATCATCAGATACTGCGCCACGCGCCGGCCGGCATCCTGCAACGCATTGGTCGTTCGGTGCAGATCCGCCGCACCGACGAGACGGATGAAGCGATCGCGCAGGTCCTCCCGTCTGAGCAGCATGAAAATCACGAAAACGATCACGATGCCGCCGGTCGCCAGAGGTTCGACAAGCGGCGTGATGATCGATTGCAGCATTTCCAGCGGTGCGAGTTCGGCTTCCTCGATGCGCACCGGTAGCGGGTCCGGCTCCTCCTCTTCCGCCGTGCCGGCCTCTTCCCGCGATTCCTGAATTTCCTTTTCCAGCGCCTCGAGCATCCGCGCGGCCCGATCAAACGAGCCTTGCGCCATCTCCATATTCTTGAAGTCGCGGATCTTGTTCTGGATGTTGTACTGGTAAGAGGACAGGTTGGAGGCGAGATTGCTGACCTGGTTCGCGACGACGACGCCGAAAACGAAGATCGCGAACATCGCCATCGCGACCACAGTGATGACCGCGATGGTCCGTGGGATGCGCCAGCGGCGCAGCAGCGAGACGATCGGCGAGAGCAGGAACGTCAGAAGGACCGCAAGCGCGATCGGGACGAACACCTCCCGACCGAAATAGAGCGCCGTAACGAGCGCGACCCCCGCCAGAAGGGTCTGCGGCCCGAATATTCCATGCGGACGGGCGGCAGGCGCGGCGGAAGCCACATGCGCAGGCTGGCGCTGAGCAACGGCCACGCCTTTCGATCTCTTCTTTTCGGAAGCCGGCATTCCCACTCGCCCCGCTCGCACCTGACCCAACGCCTCACCGCGAGCGCCGGTCAGACGTCATTGGAACGGGACGGGGCGCGTTTGGTTCCGTGCCAGACCATGATGCAGAAAGGGGCGACTTACGCCGCCCCTTTCGTTTTTCTCCAATGTGCCGGAAAGCTCAGAACTCTTCCCAGCCTTCATCGACAGCGAGCGCGGTGTTGCCGCTGGTGCGCATCGGGAAGGCGCCGGCGAGCTTTCGGCCTAGCGCGCGTGCAGGCGATTCCCGCGTCCCCGCCGGTTCGCCGGCCGGTGCGCCATCGTCGAGGCGCGTTGCCGGTTTCATCTCGCCCTCGCCCAGCTTGAACTGTGCCAGAAGCTCGTTGAGCGCGGATGCCTCGCGGGCCAGGCTATGGCTCGCTGCCGTCGACTGTTCCACCATCGCCGCGTTCTGCTGGGTGTTCTGGTCGATGCTGGTCACGGCGGTGTTGATCTCGCCGAGGCCGATCGACTGCTCGCGGGATGATTCAACGATCGCCGTAACGTGGCGGTTGATTTCCTGAACCTCCGCGACGATCGCCTGAAGGGCCGTGCCCGTCTGTCCGACGAGATCGGCCCCGTTCTTGACCTGCTCGCCCGAACTGGTGATCAGAGCCTTGATCTCCTTGGCGGCGTTGGCCGAGCGCTGGGCCAGTTCACGCACTTCCTGGGCGACGACAGCGAAGCCCTTCCCGGCATCACCCGCACGCGCGGCCTCGACCCCGGCGTTGAGCGCCAGAAGGTTGGTCTGGAACGCGATATCGTCGATCACGCCGATGATGTTGCCGATCTGACCGGATGAGGTTTCGATCTCGCCCATGGCGGCGACGGCGCGCGAGACTACCTGGCCGGAGCGCTCGGCGCCGTCCTTGGTTCTTGCGACGAGCGAACCGGCTTCCTCGGCCCGACGGGTCGCATCCTTCACGGTCGTCGTCAGTTGTTCCAGCGCAGCCGCGGTCTCCTCGACCGAGGCGGCCTGCTGCTCGGTGCGCTTGGACAGATCGTCTGCCGCCGCCCGGATTTCCTCCGAACCGGCATGGATGGCCCGTGCGTTCTGACCGACCGAGCCGAGCGCCGCTTCAAGCTTTGCCACCGATCCGTTGAAATCGGTGCGCAGATCATCGAGTGCACCTGCGAACGGTGTTTCGATGCGATAGGCAACGTCACCGTCGGACAGCCGGCCGAGACCCTCGCCGAGCGCCTTGACGGCGTGATCGAGTTCGCGCGCTTCGCGGGCCTTCTGAGCCTCGCGCTCTTGACGTTCCTTTTCCGAGAGCGAACGGCCTTCCTCGGCTTCACGCTCGAGGCGCACCTTGTCGAGGGCGGCGTCACGGAAGACGCCCACGGCGGCAGCCATCTGACCGATCTCGTCGCGACGCTCGGTGTAGGGAATCGGCTGCTCCAGATCACCGGCCGCCAGATTGTTCATCGAGTGCGTGATGCGCGTGATCGGCTGCGAAACCCGGCGAAGCGCAAGGAAGCCGGCGATGACCGCCAGGAGAAGCGAGACGCCGATCGATCCGATCGTGAGATTGCGCGCCTGGAGATATTCGGCCTGGCTGGCCGCCATCTGCCGGTCGGTGACGCCGTTGTTGAATTCGAGCAGCCCGTCGATGACGACGTCGATCTCGTCATAGGCTTCCTTCATCGGGCCCATGAACTGGGCTTCGGCGATCGGCTTCTTGCCGTCGTTCGAGAAGACCAGCATCTCGTCGGCAAGGGCGAGATAGTTGCTCCATTTGCCACGGAACTCTGCGAAAGCCTGCTGCGAACGCTCCATGGTGAGATAGGACTCATATTCCGTCGCGAGTTGCTCGACCACAGCGGTGCGCCGCGCGATGCGATCATCCATGGCCGCGCGATCCTGCGGGAACGTTGCCATAAGGTGGTTCGAATGAGCCAGGCGGACGTCCCCGGCGGCCGTGTTCAACTGGTTGATCAGATTGACGATGGAAAGGCGACGTTCGCCGAATTCCATGACTTGCGCCTGCAGCGTTCCGATCGCCGACAGGCCAATTGCCCCCTGGGCGAGGCCGATAACGGCCAACAGCGCAAACAGCGCTGGCAACAGCACCTTGATCTTGATTTTTGACATGATTGAAGCCCCCCAAATCGTCGGCAGAAGGCGTGGCGTGCGACATGCGTCGCTTATCGCCGATGCGCCCTGGCATCGCCGCTGACCGTACGAACGGATTTTCTGAAGTGTCCCTCATGCCGCGCAGGCGGCCTCGACCCGGTGCATCATGCGGGCCGTGCCGCTTGAAGGCCGGTTTCCTGGGTCTTCGGAACTCTCGCCGCCGCAAGTGTAGAAAATCTTAAGGCACAACCCCAAATTCCACAGTCGCGGGCGGCGTTGAAAGAGTTTTCGGCCGTACGATGATTTCCCTGTCACGAGGCAGTGTTTATAGTGGCGTATGGACAAGAAGACTTTTGAACAATCCGACGCCCAAATCCTTTCACCCGAGGCTTTCGAGCCGCAATCCTTCTCGAATGCCGAAGCGGCGGTCGATGCGCTGAAGGCGCTTTATGCGCGCAACACGCAATTCCTGACCGACGCGTTCAAATCGCTTGGCGAAGGCGGTCCGCCGCGTGGGCGATATCGCGCCTACTATCCGCAGATATCGATCTACACGGCAAGCTTCAGCCATGTGGATTCGCGGCTTTCCTACGGCCACGTGACGATGCCTGGCCACTACACGACGACGATCACGCGGCCGGAGCTCTTCGACACATATCTGGTCGATCAGATCGGCCTTTTGACGAAAAGCCATGGCGTCCCCGTCATCGTCTCGGAATCGGATACGCCGATCCCGCTGCACTTTGCGTTCGGGGAGGATGCCTATGTGGAGGCCTCCTTCGCCGAGAACATCAATCAGCCGCTGCGCGATCTGTTCGACACGCCGGACCTGACGACGACGGACGATGAGATCGCCAATGGCTCCTATGAGCCAGGTCCTGGTGCGCCTTCGCCGCTGGCCCCGTTCACCGCCCAGCGCATCGACTATTCCCTCGCCCGCCTCTCCCATTATACGGCAACCAGCGCAGCGCATTTCCAGAACTTCGTTCTTTTCACGAACTATCAGTTCTATGTTGATGAATTCTGCGCGTTCGCACGGCGTCTGATGGCCGATGGCGGGGGCGATTACGAAGCCTTTGTCGAGCCGGGCAACCTGATAACGCGGGCAGGCGCGGAGGAGCCGAGCGAAGGCGTCTCGCTCTCCCGCATGCCGCAGATGCCAGCCTATCACCTGAAGAAGAAGGGCCATGGCGGCATCACCATGGTCAATATCGGGGTCGGGCCGTCCAACGCCAAGACGATCACCGACCATATCGCGGTTCTGCGCCCGCATGCATGGCTGATGCTCGGCCACTGCGCTGGGCTGCGGAACAGCCAGGCGCTCGGCGATTACGTGCTGGCGCATGCCTATGTGCGCGAGGATCACGTCCTCGACGACGATCTGCCGGTCTGGGTGCCGATCCCCGCGCTGGCGGAAGTCCAGGTCGCGCTGCAGGATTCCGTCGCTGAGGTGACCGGGCTCGACGGCTACGATCTCAAGCGGATCATGCGGACCGGAACCGTCGCGACCATCGACAACCGCAACTGGGAACTGCGCGACCAGCGCGGTCCGGTCAAGCGGCTTTCCCAATCACGCGCCATCGCGCTTGACATGGAGTCGGCGACGATCGCGGCCAACGGTTTTCGCTTTCGCGTGCCCTATGGCACGCTTCTCTGTGTCTCGGACAAGCCGCTGCACGGGGAACTGAAGCTGCCGGGCATGGCGACGGCCTTTTATCGCACACAGGTCAGCCAGCATCTGGAGATCGGGATCCGGGCGATGGAAAAGCTCGCGGCAATGCCGCCCGAACGGTTGCATTCGCGCAAGCTCAGGAGCTTTTACGAGACGGCGTTTCAGTGACCTCGCGCTCGGCCTCGATGGCGGGGCGCGGGGCGAGCACCTTGAGTTCGCCAGCGTGGAGCTTCAACACGACGTCGCGCTCCAACGGTATAAGCTCGCCATCGATGACTGCCCTCGCCTTCGAATAGAGCTTGGGAAAATAGAGATGGACCCGCTTGGCACCGATCTCGTCTATGTTTTCGTTCATCCGGAATCGTCGGGCCAGAATATCGGCGGAAAGCTTGGCCATGGCGGCCGGTGACAAGGCCTTTGCGATATAGACGCCGAGCCTGCCCTCGGTGAGCGTATCGGCATAAAGCAGGGAATCGTTGCCGTAGCGGTTGTTGGAAACCGCGATCGCCGAGACCTTGCGCTCCTGCAGGTCGCCGTCGATATCGATGATGACCTTGAACACGGGCGGATTGAGAATGACACCGGCAGCGGCCCGGGTCGTCGCCATGATCTTGCCCAAGCGCGACTTGAAGCTGAAGGAATTGCGCAGACGCACCATGCGCGCCTGCATGCCGAGCGAATACTGGTGCACGAAGGCGCGCCCGTTCGCCGAGCCGATGTCGGCGTTCATGACCTCGCCTCCCGCCAGCGCCTCGAGTGCCTCTTCCAGGTCGAGCGGGACCTTGAGGGAGCGAGCGAAGAGGTTCATCGTGCCGGCCGGCACGACGCCGAGCGGGATACCGGCCTTCCACGCGATGCCAGCGGCGGTCGAGATCGTTCCGTCGCCGCCGCCCGCCAACATGACGTCGACATCGTCGCGGCCCGCAACGGCTTCCAGCCGGCGCTTGATCTGACTGCCGCTCACCGGCTCGCAAGTCAGATCGTGACCCTGCCGGCCGAATATCTCTGTCGCCTGCTTGCAGAAGGCATCGAGATCCATCGTGCGGAACGTCCCGCCATCGCGGTTCAAGACGGCATGAATTTTCATGAGATGGTTTCCTGGTCGATCCCGCACGGCCCCGTGAACACCGCGTTTGGCAAAAACGCACGCGGCCCCATTTGGTTGCCGTCAACGCTGACGCCGTCACGCGGGAGGCAGCACCACCGCGCCGATTGCCATCCGATCACGTTTCCTTTGCAAGCTCGGGCGGGCCTTCGAGAGCGCTTTCGCCGGCATAGGCGTCCGGCGCATTGGCTTCGGCCTCCTTCTCGGTGCGATACCACTGGTCGTAGCGGTAGAGCACGAGTTTGTCGCGGCCGAGCCCGCGCATCAGGCCATACATCAGAACAAGAATGACGAAGGCGAAGGGGAAGCCGGCGACGACGGCAGCGGCCTGCAAGGCTTCCAGACCGCCAGCGACGAGCAGGACCGCCGCGATGCAGCCTTCCGTGATCGCCCAGAAAAGGCGCTGGATCTTCGGCGGGTTGGAATGGCCGCCCGCCGTCAGCATGTCGATGACGAAGCTCCCGCTGTCCGACGAGGTGACGAACCACAGCATGATCATCAGGATCACCACCACTGTGATGACGTTGGTCAGCGGGAAGAACTGCAGAAGCTGAAAGATGGCAGCACCGTAGCTGTCGTTGGTCGCAGCGATCAGCCCCGGATCGCCAGCCATTTCCATGTTGAGCGCCGTTCCGCCGAAGGCTGTGAACCAGAAGAACAAGATTGCGGTCGGGACGAAGAGCACACCGAGGATGAATTCGCGCACCGTGCGCCCGCGCGAGATGCGAGCGATGAAAATCCCGACGAAAGGCGACCAGGAAATCCACCACGCCCAATAGAAGATCGTCCAGTCGACCTGCCAGTCGGTGCCCGAATAGGCCTCGCCCCAGAAACTGAAATAGACGATATCGTTGAGATAGTTGCCAACGTTTTCGATGAAGCTGTCAAAGATGAAGAGCGTCGGGCCGGTCGCGACGATGAAGGCGAGCAGAGCGAAACTCAGATAAATGTTGATCTCGCTGATCCGTTTGATGCCGGCGTCCAGCCCCATCATGACCGAGAAGGTGGCAATCCCGGTGATGATGGCGATGAGCAGGAGTTGCAGGCCGATGTTGTCGCCGACGCCAAACAGACTTCCGAGACCGTCGTTGATCTGGATCACGCCGAGACCGAGCGAGGTCACGATGCCGAACATGGTGCCAAAGACTGCCAGCGTATCGACGGCATGACCCCAGCCGCCGTAGATGCGCTCTCCGATCAGGGGATAGAGCGCTGAACGGATGGAGAGCGGCAGGCCCTGGCGATAGTGGAAATAGGCCAGCGCCAGCCCCACCATGCAATAGATGCCCCAACCGTGCAGACCCCAGTGCAGGAAGGAAAGCGTCATCGCCTGCTCGGCCGCCTCGACGCTTTCGGCCTCGGCGATCGGCGGCGAGGAAAAATGGAACAGCGGCTCAGCGACCGCCCAGTAAAGAAGACCGATGCCGATGCCAGCACTGAACAGCATAGCCGTCCAGGAAAGCAGGCCATATTCCGGTGTCTCCGTCTGGCCACCGAGGCGAATGTCGCCGAACCGGCCGAAAGCCACGTAAAGGCTGAGCAGCAGGGCAATGTTGACGGTGATGATGAGGAACCAGCCGAAATAATCGGCGATGGCCGATTGCGCACCGAGGAACAGCGTGCTGGCGGTTTCGGTGAAGATACCCCCGAAGATGATGAAGCCGACGATCAGGAGCGCCGACACAGCGAAGACCGGCCTGCTCACATGTGGAAAGGGTCCGAGCGGTCCGGTCTCTACCTGTCGTGTCATCTGGCGAAGTCCCCTGCTTTGGAAAAGGCCATGGGGATGTTGTCGATTGAAAGTCTGCGTTGAACGTCCCCACACTCCCATTCACAATGCGTGAACGGAAATGCGGTTCCCTCAGCGTGTTTGAAAATGCGCAGGTTCTTAACTGCCCGCCTGAACGCTTACATGTTCTGGTAGACGGGACCTTCTCCGCCCTGGGGCGGAACCCAGTTGATGTTCTGGTTGGGATCCTTGATGTCGCAAGTCTTGCAGTGCACGCAATTCTGCGCGTTGATGACGAAGCGCGGCTCCTCGCCTTCGGCGTCCCACTCATAGACAGCTGCCGGGCAGTAGCGCGCAGACGGGCCGGCGTAGACGCGCCACTCGGAGTCCTTCTGCAGTTCCATGTCCTTGACCTGCAGATGGACCGGCTGGTCCTCCGCATGGTTGGTATTGGATAGATAGACCGAGGAGAGGCGGTCGAATGTCAGCACGCCATCCGGCTTGGGATAGTCGATCTTGCTGTGGGCCCTGGCGGGTTCCAGGCAGGCGTGATCGGGCTTGCCGTGCGATTGGGTGCCGAAGGGAGACCAGCCGCCGAAAATCGTCGTCAGCCACATGTCGAGACCGCCAAGAGCGACGCCGCCGAGGGTGCCGAGCCGCGACCAGAGCGGCTTGACGTTGCGCACCTTCCTGAGGTCCTTGCCAACGTCGGAGTCCCGCCAGGCGTTCTCGTAGCCATCGAGCGTGTCGTTGCTGCGGCCGGTGGCGAGCGCGTCCGCGACGTGCTCGGCTGCAAGCATGCCGGACAGCATGGCGTTATGAGAGCCCTTGATGCGCGGCACATTGACGAAGCCGGCCGAGCAGCCGATGAGCGCACCGCCAGGGAAGACCAGCTTCGGCACCGACTGGTAGCCACCCTCGGAGATCGCTCGTGCACCATAGGAAACGCGCTTGGCGCCTTCAAAGACGTCCTTGATCCGCGGATGCGTCTTGAAACGCTGAAATTCCTCGAAAGGCGAAAGGTATGGGTTCTTGTAGTTGAGGTGGACGACAAAACCGACGGCGACGAGATTGTCCTCCAAATGATAGAGGAACGAGCCGCCGCCGGTCTTGCGGTCGAGCGGCCAGCCGAAGGAGTGCTGGACGAGGCCGGGTTTGTGCCTGGAGGGATCGACTTCCCACAGTTCCTTGAGACCGATGCCGTATTTCTGCGGTTCGCGCTCGTCGGCAAGCGAAAACCTGCCGATCAGTTGCTTGGCGAGCGAACCACGCACGCCCTCGCCGATCAGCACATATTTTCCGTGGAGTTCCATGCCCGGCTGGTAGTTGGGTCCTTTCGAACCATCGCGCTCGACGCCCATATCTCCCGTCGCAACACCAACGACGGCCCCTTCGGCATCATAAAGGACCTCGGCGGCTGCAAAACCGGGATAGATCTCGACACCCAGTTCCTCCGCCTTGGCAGCGAGCCAGCGGCAGACATTGCCAAGAGACACGATATAATTGCCATGGTTGTTCATGAGCGGCGGCATGAGGGCATTGGGCAGCCGCATCGACCCTGCTGGGCCAAGCAACAGGAACTGGTCGTCGGTGACGGGGGTCTTGAAGGGATGGTCGGGGTCGCTGCGCCAATCGGGCAGCAACTGGTCGACGCCGATCGGATCGACCACGGCGCCCGACAGGATGTGCGCGCCGACTTCCCCGCCCTTTTCGAGCACGACCACGGTGAGATCGGGATTGCGCTGCTTGAGCCGGATGGCGGCCGACAGACCGGCTGGACCGGCTCCGACGATCACGACGTCGAACTCCATGCTCTCGCGCTCTACGCTTTCCTCGTTCTGCGAAGTCGTCTCGCTCATTATCAGCCCTCACCGGTCAAAAGCCGATCGCTCGATCGGCAATCCTCATCCATTCTCCATCGCAAAAGGTGGTGGCCTTGTCGACCCGATCGCCTGCGACGAATAACTTACCTTAACGTAAAAGTTAGTAACGCGTCGACATCGCTTTCCCTTTGCCTGGCATCCTGCGATGCCGTATCAACGCGCCATGGCGACACACGATCCCGCAGAATTTCAGCCGGGCCAGCTTGCGGCGCTCCTGCGCTTCTATGCCGATGCCGGTGTGGACTGTTTGATCGACGAGATGCCGCACGACCGGTTCGTCGACAGCGAGGCCGCGCGCGCCAGCCGTCCGGGGCCGATCGTCACGTCGGCGGAAGCGCAGCCATCGGCCGAACCAGGCGCTCGCGCCAAGACGGCAAGTGCCAGCGGGGCCCTGCCCGCTGCGGGACCGGGAAGTGGCCGGGTGATCCAGTCGTCTCCCACGCCGGCGATCGCCGTGCCCGACGAGGCGGCAATCACGGATGCGCGTGCGGCGGCGCGGCAAGCGACTTCGCTTGAGGAGCTGCGCGCCGCTCTCGACGCCTTCACCGGGTGCAATCTGCGCCACAGTGCCCGCAACACCGTTTTTGCCGACGGAAACCCGGATGCGGCGATCATGTTCGTCGGCGAAGCGCCGGGGCGCGAGGAGGATATCCAGGGCCTGCCCTTCATCGGCAAGGCCGGGCAGATGCTCGACAGGATGCTGAACGCGATCGGCCTCGACCGGACAAGCGCCTACATCACCAACATGATCTTCTGGCGCCCGCCCGGCAACCGGACACCGACGGCGCACGAACTGGCGCTGTGCCGCCCTTTCACCGAGCGACACATCGAACTGATCGACCCGAAGATCGTCGTTTTCCTCGGCAATGTTTCGAGCAAGGGAATGCTGGAGACGACGCGCGGCATTCTCTCGCTGCGCGGCACCTGGAGCGACTATGCCGTGGGCGAGCGCGTCTATCCGGCGCTTCCGACCCTGCACCCGGCCTACCTTCTGCGAAACCCGGCGCACAAGAAACTGGCCTGGAAGGACTTTCTTTCGCTCAGGGCGCGGATGGACGAAATGGAAATTCGGCCGCGGCCAGACATTCCATCAAGCTAAATTAGACCATCTCGCAAAAACGCCTGGGTTTGTCGCGAAACGGTTACGCGCCCGCCTTGTTTTCGTGCGATTTCGCAGGCAGGGCGCGACATCGGCCATCCCCTTCCGAACGGGTGGCCGCTTCGCTGACCCGCAACGAAAACAACAACACACAACGGCACGCTCATGGTCACCAACATCCTGCCGATCGCCAGCCTGCTTTTTTCGGCCTTTCTCATGCTGATGGCCGGCGGGCTCTCAGGCTACCTGCTGCCTCTTCGCGCAGTGGCGGAAGGCTGGTCGACATTGACGATCTCGATGATGGCGACCGGCTATGCCGTTGCGTTTACGGCAGGCTGCCTGCTGACACCACGCCTGGTGCTGCGGGTGGGGCATGTTCGCGTCTTCTCGGTTCTGGCGACGCTCATGTCGATCTCGCTTCTGCTCCACGCGCTGGTCATCCATCCCGTCGCCTGGATCGCGTTTCGCGCGGTGGCCGGCTTCTCGATCGCCGGTGGCTACATGGTCATCGAAAGCTGGCTCAACGAACGCGTGACGAACGAAACGCGCGGCGGGGTTTTCTCGGTCTATATGACGATATCGATGCTCGGCCTGATGATCGGGCAATTCACCGTTCCGCTCGGCGACATGATGACCGCATCGCTCTTCATCGTCAGCGCGATCGTCTACAGTTTCGCGGTCATCCCGACCGGCCTTTCGAGCGCGCAGTCGCCGCAGCCGCTGAGCCAGGTGAAACTCGACATCCGCAAGCTCTTCCGAAATTCTCCCGCCTCGGTCGTCGGCGCGATCCTGGCGGGCGCCATCGCCAGTTCCTGGAGCAATCTCGGCCCGGTCTATTCCCAGCAGAACGGACTGACGACGACGGAGGGCGCGGCCATGCTCGCGGCGGCGATGATCGGCGGCGCCGTTTTCCAGATCCCGCTCGGGCGCGCCTCCGACCGCATGGACCGGCGGTATGTGATGATCTTCGCCGGCCTCGTTGGGCTGACACTGTCGCTCGCCGCCGCCCTTCTCGGCGCAGACAACCGCCTCGTCTTCTTCACGGCCATGTTCCTTCTCGGCTCGGTTCTCTTTCCGATCTATTCGCTCAATGTCGCGCATGCCAACGACCATGCCGACCCCGACGCCTTCGTCGAGGTCTCGAGCGGCCTCCTCATCATCTACGGCTTCGGCACGATGGCCGGACCGATCGTGACCGGTGGCGTCATGGATCTGATTGGGCCATCGGCCCTGTTCATGACGATTGCGGGCGCGTTCGCGCTCTATGCGCTCTACGCGTTCTATCGCACCACGCGTCGGCCGATGCCGAGTGCGGACGATCGATCCGATTTCCGGGCGATCCCGTTCGGCACGGGCGAGACCCCGCAGACCTACGAGCTGGATCCACGCGTGGATATGGCGGCGGAGCAGGAAGGAGCCGTCGCCGACAGATAGGCGGCGGCGTTGGGGCCGAGGCTTCGGGCCAAGTCTGCTCGGATCAGCCTTGCGGCGTCACCAGCTTGCGGGCGCCGCGGCGCTCCAGCCCCAGCCTGTGTTCACGCCAGATGATGTAGATGCCGGCCCCGACGACGATCATCGTTCCCACCAGCATCCAGAGCGTCGGCACGTCGTCGAAAAGGACATAGCCGATGGCGATTCCGAGAATGATGGACGTGTATTCGAAGGGCGCGATCGTAGAGACATCGGCGTAGCGATAGCACTGGGTCAAAAGGATCTGCCCAAGGCCGCCGAAGAAGCCGGCACCGATGAGCAGCGCGGCGCGACCCGCGTCAAGAGCGGCCCACCCGAAGGGCATGGACAGGAGCGCCAGGACCGTCGCCGAAAGCGAGAAATACAGCACGATCGTCGGCGTGCGCTCCGACTTGATCAGTCGGCGCACCAGGATCATCGCCACGGCGCCGAGCGAGGCCGAGACGAGCACCGCCACGACGCCAAGCGCCTGCTCCGTACCGCCCGCCCCGCTGTCGAAAAGCGTCAGGCGGGGCCAAGAAATGATGACGACACCGACAAGGCCAACGAGCACCGCCGTCCAGCGGTAGACCCGCACCACTTCGCCCAGGAAGACGGCGGCAAACACCACCGCGAGCAGCGGCATGGCGTAGCCGAGCGCGATCGCATCCGGCAGGGGCAGCTTCGTCAGGCCATAAAAGCCGCACGCCATTGAAGCGACCCCGACGATGCCGCGCAGGATGTGTGACAGCGGATCGGATGTCTGGAATGCCGTGCGCAGCTGGCCGCGCATGGCGAGATACGCGAGAATCGGCACCATCGCGAAAAGTGAGCGGTAGAAGACAATCTGACCGGCCGGGATGCCCTCGCCCGCGGCCTTGATGCAGGTCGACATTCCGACGAAGACGGCCACCGATGCGACCTTGAGCACGATGCCTGTGGTTGCCTCCCGGTCGGGCAGCATAGCGGCGGGAGCCGAGGCTGCTTCAACCTTTGCGGCTGGCGGCGCGGGCTTTTCTGGCGCGGACTCTTTGTCTGGCCTGGGTGCGGCGGTCACGGGCTTGTCTCGGGGCGGCCATCGCCCGCGTTTCGTGATAGCGGATTCGCCCCGCGCGTGACGAATGAAATCGTAAGGCTGGCTGGCGAATGTCTTCATCCGTGGTAATGGCAGGGATATTCAGAAGAGGCCGTCCTCTGGCGGCCACTGCCGCGCCGTGTGGACGACTGCCGTCACCTGTACCCTGTCGTCGCGCACTTCGTAGACCACGCGATAGCTTCGATGAGGAATGATTTCGCGCGTGCCTTTGACGACGGTCATCCTCGGCCTCGGGTGCCCATATTACCTCCACTGGGGCGTGGCTTCCCGCTGTTTGTGAAGGAGCCGATCGATGTCGGTCATCACGTCTTCATGCGAGCGGAATCGACCGTGCCGCAGCGATTCGCGCGCGCGCTCCACCTTGCGGCGGAGGAATGCATCGTAGCCGGGTTCCGGTTCTTCCTGCGGCTCATGGCTTTCGAGCGCCAGGCGCAGCAACTCGCCCGCAAGCGCCGATACGGACATGCCCGCCTTGTCGGCCTCCTCGCGGAGCCGGCTTGCAAGATCGGCGTCGACTTCAATCGTCTCAACCATGGCTCGGGTCATATGATCAACTCCGCTTTCATAAGCGATGTGATGCTAGCATTATCCCAGCGTCGGCGAAACAGAACCGCCGGCGCCGTCGATCAGAGCCCATAGGCGGTCAGGTGTCGCCGGCATTTCGACGTGACGGATGCCGAGCGGCTTTTCGAGTGCGTCGATGATGGCGTTCATGACGGCGGGACATGCTCCGATCGTGCCGGCCTCGCCCGCGCCCTTGATGCCCATTGCGTTGGTGGTGGAGGGCACATTTCGGGTGCTGAAGTCGATGAATGGCACCGTGTCGGCCCGCGGCATCATGTAGTCCATGAAGGATGCCGTGATGAGCTGGCCATCCTCGCTGTAGACGGCCTGTTCGCCGATGCACTGGCCAATGCCCTGCACCACGCCGCCATGGACCTGGCCCATCAGGAGCACCGGGTTCACGGTCAGCCCGAAATCGTCGACGATCGTGTATTTGAGGATGTCGAGCTGGCCGGTCTCCTCGTCGATCTCGAGTTCGACGATGTGCGTTCCGTTCGGATAGGTCGCCTCGTCCTGCTTGATATCGGAGACGGCCTTGAGATCTTCGGGGTCGCTCGCAGCCTTCGCCACATCGGCAAAGCTGATGACCCGGTCCGTTCCGACGATCCTCGCCTCGCCATCGACGAGTTCGATGTCGTCCGGTCCGGCCTCCAGTTCATCGGCGGCGAGCTTGCGGATCTTTTCGGCCAGAACCTCGCTGGCCTGGGAGACCGAAACGCCGCCGAGCGGAATCGAACGGGATCCGCCGGTGCCACCGCCCGAGGCAAGTTCATCGGTGTCGCCCTGGCGCACGATGATCTTGTCGAAATCGATGCCGATCTTGTCGGCGACGAACTGGCTGTAGGCGGTCTGGTGTCCCTGGCCGTTCGCCTGGGTCCCGATGAACAGCGTGACCGTGCCATCGCCATTCAGCCTTACATGCGCCGGTTCGGATCCGGCAAAGGCGCAAGCCTCGATATAGGTCGCCATGCCGATGCCGCGCAGCTTGCCCTTTGTCTTTGCCTCGGTGCGGCGTGCCTCGAAATCGGCCCAACCGGCATTTTTCATGGCCTCGCTCATGTGGCCTTCGAACTCGCCGACATCGTAGGATCGGCCGCCGGGTGTCCTGTACGGAAACTGGTCTGGACGAATGAAGTTGCGACGCCGCAACTCGTCCGGCTCCATGGCAAGATCACGGGCACAAGCATCCACCAGACGCTCGATGAGGAACGCCGCCTCCGGCCGGCCGGCACCGCGATAGGCATCGACCGGCGTCGTGTGGGTGAAGATGCCACGGATCGAAAGATCGAGATTCTGGATGTCGTAGACACCGGTCGCCATCGACGCGCCGAGGATCGGGATCATTGGACCGTAGGTGTGCAGATAGGCGCCCATATTGGCGTCGATCTCGATCCTGAGGCCGATGAAGCGGCGATCCTTGTCCATCGCCATGGAGGCCCGCACGAGATTGTCGCGGCCATGGGCGTCGGCGAGGAAATGCTCGGTTCTGTCGCTGGTCCATTTGACCGGATGGCCCAGTTTGCGCGCCGCCTCCATGGCGAGCGGATATTCGCGATAGTTGAAGCCCTTGGTGCCGAAACCGCCGCCGACGTCGTGCGTGACGACACGGATCTTGTCAGCCGGCATGTCGAAGACGTGGTTGGCCAAAGTGTTGCGAATGCCATGAACGCCCTGCGAGCCCACGGTCAATGTGAAGCGTTCGTCAGCGCCATCCCACTCCGCGAGGCAGGCGCGCCCTTCCATGTAGTTGCAGACGAGACGGTTGTTGATGAAGGCAATCGAAGTGACGTGGTCGGCGGCGTCGAACGCCCGCTTCGTTGATTCCTTGTCACCGTTTTCGAACAGGTAGACCTGGTTGGAACCGAGTTCGGGCCAGACGAGTGGCGCATTTTCATCCAGCGCGGTCGCGAGGTCGACCTGCGCATCATCGAATTCGTAATCGACCTCGATCAGCTCGGCGGCATCCTGGGCCTGCGCCAGTTCGTCGGCGACGATAAATGCGACCGCGTCACCGACATGGCGCACATAGCCATCGGCGAGAAGCGGAATGTCGCGGATCGGATGCTCCTTGCCGTCGGGCTGCTTGACCTTGGCCTGGCACTTCACGGGTCCGAGATGTGCAACGTCGGCTGCAGTCAGCACGAGGCGCACGCCCGGCGCATTGCGCGCAGCATCAAGCGAGCCGATCGAAAACGCGCCTGCAGCCTGCGGGGAACGCAGGACATAGGCGTGCAGCGCGCCGTCACGCTTCAGGTCGTCGGTAAAGCGGCCCTCGCCTTTCAGGAGCGTCAGATCTTCCTTGCGCAGCGCAGACGCACCCACTCCGAACTTCGGTGTAGCGATATTCATGAAGCTGTCCTGTTGTCTTGGTCAAGCGATGAGGCCGCGGTCGCGGCGTGACGTGGTGCCCGCCGGAGCGGCGAGCGACGGGCTCTCCTGTCTTAAGTTAAAATGGAGCAGCGAAATGTCGAGTGCCCCCGGCAAAATTCTCGCCGCAGAATGCGGGTACAAGCGTCGCGGCCTTCCCTCCAATCGGGCGTTTCTATAGGAAAGGCCTTGGGCCAGAACCCCTAAAAGCCCAGCATGACGAGAAGAAGGAAAAGGTCGAGCGATGCGTACTGACACCGGCCAGGTGTTCCATCTGGAAGACTATCGCCCAACGGATTTCATCATCGATGCCGTGTCGCTGACGTTTCGGCTCGCGCCGCAGGCGACCCGTGTCATCAGCCAGCTGACGCTGCGGCGACGGCCCGGGGCGGCCTCGGACGCGCCGCTGGTTCTTGATGGCGATGGGCTCAATCTCGTGTCGCTTGCCATCGGCGATGCGCCGGCCGAGAAGCAGCGCTACACGGCCACGCCCGAAATGCTGACGGTGCACGACCTGCCCGAAAGCGAGACGTTCACGCTGACCGTCGAGACCGAGATCGATCCTTCCGCCAACAGCCAGCTCATGGGCCTTTATCGCTCGTCGGGCGTTTATTGTACCCAGTGCGAGGCGGAGGGTTTTCGCCGTATCACCTATTTCCTCGACCGCCCCGACGTTCTATCGGTCTACACCGTGCGCATGGAAGCCGAGACGAAGGACGCGCCGCTGCTTCTGTCCAACGGCAACCCGGTGGAAAGCGGCGATCTCGGTAACGGCCGGCATTTCGCCGTCTGGCACGACCCGCATCCCAAGCCGTCCTATCTGTTCGCGCTCGTCGCCGGCGACCTCGGGGTCGTCGAGGACGAATTCACCACCATGACCGGAAAGCCGGTGGTGCTGAAGATCTTCGTCGAACACGGAAAGGAAGCGCGTGCCGCCTACGCGATGGATGCGCTCAAGCGCTCGATGCGCTGGGACGAGGAGGTGTTCGGACGGGAATACGATCTCGATATCTTCCAGATCGTCGCGGTCTCGGATTTCAACATGGGGGCGATGGAGAACAAGGGGCTCAACGTCTTCAACGACAAATACGTGCTTGCCGACCCTGACACCGCAACCGACCAGGACTACGCCAACATCGAGGCGATCATCGCCCATGAATATTTTCACAATTGGACAGGAAACAGAATCACTTGCCGGGACTGGTTCCAGCTTTGCCTCAAGGAAGGGCTGACGGTTTACCGCGACCACGAATTCTCGGCCGATCAGCGCTCGCGGCCGGTCAAGCGTATTGCCGAGGTGCGTCTTTTGAAAGCGCATCAGTTTCCCGAGGACGCCGGCCCGCTGGCCCATCCACCGCGGCCGGTGACCTACAGCGAGATCAACAATTTCTATACGGCGACGGTCTACGAGAAGGGCTCGGAAGTGGTCCGGATGATCCGGACCATCCTCGGCGCCGACGGTTTCCGCAAGGGCATGGACCTTTATTTCGAGCGCCACGACGGTGAGGCGGCGACGATCGAGGACTTCATCAAGGCGTTCGAAGATGCCAATGACGCCGATCTTTCGCAATTCGCAATCTGGTATCGGCAGGCCGGCACGCCCGCGGTCAGCGTCTCGCTGCATCATGATGCGAATGCCGCACGACTAACGGCTGAATTCGAACAATCGGTGCCCCAGACGCCGGGCGAACCAACCAAGAAACTCATGCACATACCACTGCGGTTTGCGCTTCTGGACGAGGATGGCAGCGAAGCGGCGACAGATGCCGTCAAGGGCGCGCGGATCGAGGGCGACGTGCTGCACCTCACCGAACGTCGCCAGAGCGTTGTCTTCGAAGGGGTTGCGCGGCGTCCGGTCCTCTCGCTCAATCGTGGCTTCTCCGCGCCGATCACGCTCAATTTCCAGCAGACGAGCGAGGATCTCGCGCATATCGCACGCCATGAGAGCGATGCATTCGCACGCTGGCAGGGCCTCAACGATTTTGCGCTGCGCGTCCTGATCGAGGCGACCCGCCAAGCGGACGGCAACAAGCCGATCGCTTGCGATCCGCTGCTCGTCACGGCGCTTGTCGAGACGGCCGCCGACGATCGCCTGGAGCCTGCCTTCAGGGCGCAGGCGCTGACGCTGCCGAGCGAGGCGGACGTGGCACGCGAAATCGGCAACAACATCGATCCCGACGCCATCCACCGGGCGCGCGACATGATTGCGGCCGACATCGCCAAAAAAGGTGCGGACGTTTTCCGCACCATTTTCGAGGCGATGTATGACGGACGCACCTTTTCACCGGATGCCGATAGCGCCGGCCGGCGCGCATTGCGCAGCGTTGCCCTGCATCACCTGTCGCTGGCCGAGGGCGATCCGGCGCGCGCATTCCAGGCGTTCGGCAAGGCCGACAACATGACCGACCTTAGTGGTGCCCTGTCGCTCCTCGTGCATCACTTTCCCGAGACGCCGGCGGCGCGCGAGGCGCTGGAGGCCTTCGAGAAACGGTTTGCGGCCGACCCGCTGGTTATCGACAAATGGCTGACCGTGCAGGCCACCTCCCCCGGCCCGGCAACCCTTTCGAGGGTCAAGGCGCTCATGGAAACGCGGCACTTCTCGCTGTCGAATCCCAACCGGGTTCGCGCGCTGATCGGCGCTTTCGCGGCGGGCAATCCGACCGGCTTCAACCGCGCCGACGGCGCCGGCTATGTGTTCCTCGCCGAACAGGTGACGGCGCTCGACGGCAAGAACCCGCAGGTCGCGGCACGGCTTTTGACAGCCATGCGGTCATGGCGATCGCTGGAGCCCGTGCGACAGGCGCATGCAAGCGATGCGCTCCGGTCGATCGCGCAAAAGGAGCCGCTTTCCACCGATGTTCGCGACATCGTCAAACGAACCCTGGGTTGAAATTTTGCGCGCCATCCACTTCGCCCAACTTTCCTCTGGACAAGCGGAATCAGCTTTGATTCATTGAGTCAGATTCGGAGATGCGGTAGCCGAATCGGTCCAGGGGAAAGCGGGATTCATGGCGGAGGCGCAACCGACACGCGCGGCCGAAGGGCTGCGTTTGCCCAAGTTTCGGGGAACGGGGTCGTGGGAGGCCGGGCTGGCTGGACACGCCAAGCTGTTCGCCAAACCGACCTATCGGCACCTGGTGCAGGCCGAGCCGTTCCTGAAGCGGTCGATACCCATTCTCATCGTCGCGTTCCTGGCGCTTGTCGCGGCGGCGCGGTTCGTCGATCTGATGCATGGGCGCGAAGCGGCGCTGGAGACGGCCGAGCAGGCTACCCTGCTGACGGCCACTGCAACGGCGGCAATCTTTGCCGAAAAGACCGCGATCGGCGAAGAAGGCCGGTTTTCCACCGAAGCACGACTGAACCGGCTCTTGCCGACCGATCATCTGGAAGACGGCCGGCTGGTTCTCGTCGGCGATGCCGGTGGGCGCATCCGCGGCGCGACGGCGGCCGGTTCCAATTTCGTCGGCGGCTCGGTTCATACGCTGGCGCCTGAAAATTCTCCGCTGTGGCGCTTCGGACGCCGCGCCGGCGTGACCCAGACAGAGCATGGCGGTCAGACCTATCTGATGGCGCTCACCCACCTGCCGGATGCGGCCGGCTCGGTCATCGTCATGTCGCCCACGCAGCCGATCATGGAAGACTGGCGCCGCTCCGTTTCTTTGAACGTGACGCTGTTCGCCGCGACTTCCGCCGTCCTCCTGGTGCTTCTCTACGCCTATTTCAGCCAGGCGACGCGGGCGCGGGACGCCGACGACATCTACATGGAATCGCACATGCGGGTCGATACCGCGCTGTCACGCGGGCGGTGCGGCCTTTGGGACTGGGACATGGCGCGCGGGCGCATGTACTGGTCGCGGTCGATGTACGAGATGCTGGGGCTGCCCCCACGCGATTGCGTGCTCTCCTTCGGCGATGCGATCCGGCTGATGCACCCGGACGACAGCGACCTTTATTCCATCGCCCGGTCGATCGCGCGGGGCGAGACGAAGCAGGTCGACCAGGTCTTCCGCATGCGCCACGCCGACGGGCACTATGTCTGGATGCGGGCGCGCGCGCAGGTCATCGACCGCTCGTCGACGCAAACCCACCTGATCGGCATCGCCATGGACGTTACCGAGCAGCACCGGCTGGTCCAGAAAACCGCGGAGGCCGACCAGCGCCTGTTCGAGGCGATTGAGAGCACGTCGGAAGCCTTCGTCGTGTGGGACAAGAACGATGAACTCGTCCTTTGCAACTCCAACTACCGCAAGATCTATGGCCTGCCGGACGAGGTTCTGCAGCCCGGCACGCCGCGTGCCAATGTCTATGCCGCATCCACCCGCCCGGTGATCGAGCGGCGCATGGCCGATGGCGCGACCGAGCAGCAGTCGCAGACCAGCGAAGTGCAACTGGCCGACGGGCGCTGGCTGCAGATCAACGAGCGGCGCACGCGCGATGGCGGCCTTGTCTCGGTCGGCACCGATATCACCCAGTTGAAGCGTCAGCAGGAACGCCTTGCTGAATCGGAAAAGCGTCTGATGGCGACGATCGGCGATCTATCGAACTCGCGCGTCAAGCTGCAGCGCCAGACCGTCAAGCTCAGCGAGCTCAATGCAAGCTATGCGGCGGAGAAGGAAAAGGCGGAAGCCGCCAGCCAGGCGAAATCAGCGTTCCTGGCCAACATGTCGCACGAATTGCGCACGCCGCTCAACGCGGTGATCGGCTTCTCCGAAATCCTTCAGAACGGGATGTTCGGACCGCTCGGATCGGAGAAATACGTCGAATATGCGCGCGACATCCACAATTCCGGATCGCATCTGCTCGGCGTGATCAACGACATCCTGGACATGTCGAAGATCGAGGCGGGCCAGATGAAGCTCGACCGGGACGCGATCGATCTCGCGCCGCTGATCGAGGAAACGATGCGGCTGACGGCGATTCCGGCGGAGAAGAAGCGGATCATCGTGCATCAGAAGGTTCAACCCGGCCTTGCGCTGCCGGCAGACCGGCGCGCCATGAAGCAGATCCTGCTCAATCTCCTGTCGAATGCCGTGAAATTCACTGGCGAGGGCGGCGAGATCGCCGTGAGTGCCCGCAAGGTCTCGGGCACGGTCGTTCTGTCGATCGCCGATTCCGGCATCGGCATCCCGAAGTCGGCCTTGAAGAAGATCGGGCAACCCTTCGAGCAGGTCCAGAACCAGTTCTCGCGGACCAATGGCGGGTCGGGTCTCGGGCTCGCGATCTCACGGTCGTTGACCGAACTGCATGGCGGGACGATGCGCATCAAGTCGCGCGAGAATGTCGGAACGATCGTCTCGATCCGCATTCCCGTCACCGATCAGCCTAAGCGCCCTGCCCTCATCTCCTTCGCCAATGAAACCGGCGCATTGGAAGCCTGGGTCGCCTAAAGGCCCGGCCAGACTACTGGCCGGGCGCCTTCACATTCGCTTGGATCGGGCTCAGCGGCTGTGATGCCAGCCCATGCCACCCTTGTGGTGACCACCCATCCGGCCGTGACCGGCTCGCGGGCCCATGCCGCGGCGCTGCATTTCCTCGCCGGACAGCACACCATCGTCGTCGCGATCCATGAGAGCGAAGCGCTTTTCCTGCTGGCGCTCCAGTTCCGCTACGGTCACTTCGCCATCGCCGTCGATGTCGAAACGGCGCAGAAGACGAGCCTCGCGGCGCTCCTGACGACGCTGTTCGATCGCGCCGGTGATTTCTTCCATGGAGAGAACCCCGTCGCCATCCTCGTCTGCATCGATGATCCATCCAAGACGGCGCTCGCCGAATTCCTCGACACTGATATCGCCCGACCCGTCCGTGTCGAGGCGCCGGACCATACGATCGGCCCGTCGACCGGGACCGCGCATCCCAGCGGCGGCGTCGCCTTCGCCAGCAGGTTCGGCGACCGAGGGCGCCTCGGCATCGTCGTTGCTCTGCGCCTGTGCGATGGCGAAGCTCGACGTGCCGGCCAGCACGGTGATCAACAGGACAAGGGCGGATTTCTTTGCAATCGTCATCGGTCTTTAGCTCCTTGAAGCCTCGGCAAAGGCCAAGGCAGCGGATGTCCGCGCATGCGCAGGACATCGGTTGCACCGGTCGCCCGGCAGATCAGAACCCATGCCTTGAGCAGGCGAAGTTCATGCACGCGATGGTGCATGCCGCTGAATGAACGCGGGATGACTGGCGCATTACATCTGCGTAAGGTTCGGCCCGCCTTCCTCAGCCCTCGGCGCGCTTGCGCGCCTTGTGCGACTTGGAACCCTCGGCAGCGACCGCCATCAGGAGAATGCGGCGGACAGTTTCCTGAAGATCGCCAAGGTCCGACGTCAGCGTCTTCATGTCGGGTGCCTCGGCCACCCGGCAGAGCTGATCGATCAGGCCCGCCGGTGCATCCTCCGGGTCGAAATCGCTGTCGAGGCAGAGACGGATCATCTGCGAGAGCTCCGTCTGAAGCACGAGCGCCCTTGTCAACGTGTCGCACTGGTCGGCGGGCAGCACCTTTGGCCCGAGCGCCTGAAGCACATCGAGCGTGTGAACCGGACGGTCGCTGTCGTTGCTCGCCACCGTCAATGCGAGATACTGCGCGACGAACTCGATGTCGACGAGGCCGCCCGGCACGAGCTTCAGATCCCAGTCGTCGCGCGGGGGCTTTTCCTCGTCCATCAACTTGCGCATGTCGAGGATATCGGCCGCCGTCTTCTTCGTATCGCGGTCGGTTGCCAGCACCTTCGTGATGACACGCTCGACGTCGGCGACCAGGCTTTCCTCGCCGGCCACGCAGCGCGCGCGCGACAGCGCCATGTGCTCCCAGGTCCAGGCTTCCTCGCGCTGATACTTCTCAAAAGACGTGATGCTGGTGGCGACGGGTCCCTTGTTGCCGGACGGGCGCAGGCGCAAATCCACCTCGTAAAGGACGCCCTCGGCGGTCGGCGCTGAGAGCGCGGCGATCAGGCGCTGCGTGAAGCGGGTAAAATATCGCGGCGGGTCGAGCGGCTTGGCCCCGTCGGATTCGTCGGCGTCCTTGTCGTGGTCGTAGATAAGGATCATGTCGATGTCGGAACCGGCCGTCATCTCGTGGCTGCCGAGCTTGCCCATGCCAACAAGGGCAACGCGGCCGCCCGGCACCCGCCCATGCGCAGCCTCCACCTCGTCAGTCACCGCCTTCAACGTGGTCTCGAGGATCAGGTCGGCAAGATCTGTCAGGGCACGCCCCGCCCTCACCCCAGTTATCGCACCTGTCAGAAAACGGATGCCGATCAGGAAGCGCTGCTCGGCAGCAACGATGCGCAGGCGATCGAGGATTTCCTCATAAGCGAAATCGCCGGCCAGAAACGCGCCCAGACGGTCGGCCAGGTAATCGCGCGTCGGAAGCTCGGCGAGCAGCGCCGGGTCGAGCATCCCGTCGAAAACATGCGGCTTGTGCGCAATGGTGTCCGCGAGCCTGGGAGCAGACGCCATGATGGTGACGATGAGCGACAAGAGATTGGGATTTGTGCCGATCAGCGAAAAGAGCTGGATGCCGGACGGCAGACCGGAAAGGAAGCTGTCGAAACGCAGCAGCGCTTCGTCGGCGCGCTTGGTCTGGCCGAAGGTCTTCAGCAGCTGCGGCGTCAGCTCGGTCAACCGTTCGCGCGCTTCGGCCGATTGCGTTGCCCGATATCGTCCGTAGTGCCAGGTTCGGATGATCTTGGCTATATCCGCCGGGCGCTCGAATCCGAGCCGCGCCAGCGTCTTCAGCGTGTCGGGATCGTCACCCTCGCCGGTGAAGACAAGATTGCCCTCGTCGGACAAATGGGATTCGTGCTCGAAGAGCTCGGCGTAGTGGCGCTCGACCGTCTTCAGCCGCTTGACGAAGGCAGCCGCGAACGACTTCGTATCGCTCTCGCCGACCATCAGCGCGATGCGCTTCAGCTCCGCCTCGGTCTCGGGCAGCGTGTGGCTCTGCTCGTCATGGACCATCTGGATGCGATGCTCGACATCGCGCAGGTACCAATAGGCCTCGGTCAGCGTTTCAGCGGTCTTCTTGTCGATCCACCTCGCCTTGGCGAGTTCGTCCAGCATCGCATCGGTGCGCCGACCGCGCAGCGCCGGCATGCGGCCGCCGGCGATCAATTGCTGGGTCTGGACGAAGAATTCGATCTCGCGAATACCGCCACGGCCAAGCTTGACGTTATGGCCCTTGACCGCGATGTCGCCGAAGCCCTTGTGGGCGTGGATCTGGCGCTTGATGGAGTGAATGTCGGAGATCGCCGCGTAATCGAGATACTTGCGGAAAACAAACGGGATGAGTTCGCGGCAGAACGCCTCGCCGGCGGCGATGTCGCCGGCCACGGGGCGTACCTTGATGAAGGCTGCGCGCTCCCAGTTCTGGCCGCGCGCCTCGTAGTAGTTCAGTGCCGCCTCGACCGGGATCGCCAGCGGCGTGGAGCCCGGATCGGGACGCAGCCTCAGATCGGTGCGGAAGACATAGCCGTCACCGGTGCGCTCCTGCATGATTCGCACCAGTCGGCGGGCCATCTTGGAAAAGACATCGGCCCCTTCACCCTCATCCTTGAGAATGCCGGCATCGGGATCGAAGAACAGCACGATGTCGATATCGGAAGAGTAGTTCAGTTCTTCGGCGCCCAGCTTGCCCATGCCGAGCACGATGAGGCCGGAGGCGCTGGACGGATCGGCGCGATCCTTCAGCGTCACCTTCCCGGCATCGTCGAGCGACAGGAGAAGGTGATCGATCGCCGCTGCAAGCGTCGCGCCCGCGACCGTGCTCAAACTGCGGGTTGTCAATTCCGGTCCGGCGATCCCGGCAAGGTCGCACAGGGCAAGGCCCAGCGAAGCCTGCCGTTTGATCCGCCGCAGCCGTGTCATCAGTTCGGCTTCGCTGACCGGTTCGTCCTCGTCCGGGCGCCAGGATTGCCGCGCCTTTGCGGCCAATGTGTCGAAGCCGGCTGCCACATCCATATCCAGGATCGCGGCGAGCGCATCGGGATCGGACGCTGCAGTGTCGCGCAGATAGGGTGACAGGGTGAATGCGCAGACCAGGAATGCGCCAAGCGTCTCGTTGGCATCGAGGCGTGCCGCCAGCGTGTCGCTGGCCGCCGCCATCTCCTTCAAGGACGACCGGGCAGTCTTTTCCTCCGCCTTGGTGAGAGGCTTGAGGGGATTGGCGGTGATAGCCGACAGCTTGACTGTCTCAACCCTTGTCTTGCCCACCGATTGACCTCCCGAATAGCATGTCAGTTGCGCGTGAATATCATCCTTGCCGTCAATCCGGGAGTGTCTGTCACGCGGGACGCATCGTTGCCAATCCCATCGGCGAGTTCAAGCCGTCCCCCATGCAGCGCCATGACGGCGTCGACCAGGCTGAGGCCGAGACCGGTGCCCGGCTTGGTTCGGCTTTCGTCCAGGCGCACGAAACGCTCGATCACCTCGTCACGCTTTTCCGCCGGGATGCCGGGGCCGTTGTCGGCGACGGTCAGAACGGCGCGTTCGCCATCGTCCTCGACCGACAGGCGTATCTCGGCCGCCTCACCCCCGCCTGCGTATTTGATGGCGTTGTCGATGAGATTGGAGAGCGCCTGCCCGACCAGTTCCCGGTTGCCCTTGACCGAGACACCCGCCTTCACGTCGACGGAAAAACGAACTCCGGCATCCTCGGCCACCGGTTCGTAGAGTTCGGCTGCATCAGCCGCGATGTCGCTCAGACTGACGGTCTGCAGTTCGGCGACCTGGGATCCCGCTTCGACACGCGCGATCATCAACAGTGCGTTGAAGGTGCGGATGAGTTGATCGGACTCGTCGATCACTTCTTCCATCGCCCGGCGATAGGCCTCGGTCGTTTCCGCCCCGGCCAGCGCGGCTTCGGCGCGATTGCGAAGACGCGTCAGCGGCGTCTTGAGATCATGGGCGATGTTGTCGGAGACCTGGCGCAGACCCTCGTTGAGGCGTTCGATGCGGGCGATCATTGCGTTCAGCGATTCCGACAGCCTGTCGAACTCATCGCCCGAGCCGCCGACCGGCAGACGCTGGGCAAGGTCTCCGCCCATGATCTTCTGGCTGGCCTGACTCATGCCATCGATCCGCTGCAGGGCGCGGCGGCCGATGAAATACCAGATGGCGAGCGCACCGAAGCACATGACCGCCAATGCGATCACCAGGGCACGCCGCACCAGATTGCGGAACAGCTCCGGCTCGCCGAGGTCGCGGCCGACGAGAAGCCGCATTCCATTCGGCAGAAAGACGATCTGCGCCAGCGCCTCGTGCTGGCGGCGCGCGCTGTCGGTCTCGTCGGTGTAACGGTCGTAGCTGAAGGGAATCGATGTCCACCCCTCGCGGTCCAGCGTGCCAGGCTGGAGGGACGCCACGTTGCCGGCAAGAATTTCGCCGTTTTGCGCGGCGATCGTGTAGAGACCGGCACCCGGCTGCCTGGACCGGCGGTCGACCATGCGCACGAGCCGCGTGATGCCGCCGGACTGGTAGCCACGGGAAAGAAACCGCAATTCATTGACGACGGCTTCCTGGGTCTGGGCACGCAGAAGATTGCCCGACATTGCCGTCACATAGAAGACAAGCGCGATTGCACAGACGGCAAAAAGACCGAGATAAAGCGCGGACAGGCGGACGGCCGTTGTGCGGAAGAGCGCGCGAAGGCGGCGCATCGGCTCAGCCCTCGGCCTTTATCATGTAGCCCGCGCCACGCACGGTGCGCAGCAGCGGACGATCGAAGTCCTTCTCGATCTTGCCTCTCAGGCGTGAAATGTGGACGTCGATGACGTTGGTCTGTGGATCGAAATGATAATCCCAAACGTGCTCCAGCAGCATCGTGCGGGTCACGACCTGGCCGGCATTGCGCATGAGATATTCCAGCAGGCGGAATTCGCGTGGCTGAAGCGTGATCTCCCTGCCGGCCCGCCTGACTTCGTGCGACAGGCGGTCGAGTTCCAGATCGCCGACGCGGTAGAGCGTCTCGCTTTCGCGCTGGCCGGACTTTCGGCGCGCCAGCACCTCGACGCGCGCGTGCAGTTCGGAGAACGCGTAGGGTTTGGGAAGGTAGTCGTCGCCGCCCGCCCGCAGGCCCGTGACCCGGTCATCCACCTGCCCCAGCGCGGAGAGAATGAGGACTGGCGTGTCGTTGCCGCGCGCCCGCATGTCGGAGACGATCGACAGGCCGTCACGCTTGGGAAGCATGCGGTCGATGACGAGAACGTCGTAGTCGTTCTCCATCGCCAGATGGTGGCCCGTCTCGCCGTCACGGGCATGGTCGGCGACGATGCCGGCTTCCCGGAACGCCTTGATGAGATAGTCCGAGGCCTCTCGATCGTCCTCGATGATCAGGATTTTCATGCCATCCGTCATAGGAGGATTCTCGACCGTTGGACAGTCGCCCTGGCCACTGTCGGTCCGCTCGCTCGTCATTGAGTGGGTCCTTTATGGCAAGACAGCGGGCCGCTGTGCGGGCCCGCTGCCGGTTCCTGCCGATGTGTCGGGAATGGAGGAGAACCTCCCGGCAGGATGGGTTCTGTGCCGGGTCAGCCCTTTTCGATCGGCAGCGCCACGAAACGGTTCTGCGTCTCGGTGCGCAGCTGGAAGAGCGCTGCGCCCCGGCCATTGTCGGCGGCATCCGCGATCGCTTCGGAGATATCCTCGGCGTTCGTGATGGTGCGATCCTGAACCCGCAGGATGACATCGCCGACCTCGAAGCCGCGCTCGGCGGCCGGCCCGTCCGGATCCACTTCTGTCACCACGACGCCCTCGCCATCTTCGGACGGCACGACCGTCAGACCGAATTGCGAAAGCTCGTAGTCGCCTGCCGGGGTTTCAGCCGGCTCCATGGACGCAGACTGCTGATCGGACGGGAAGGTGCCGAGTTCGACCGGAACGGTCTCCTCCGCGCCGTTGCGCCACACGGTGAGTTCGACCGTCGCGCCCGGCTCGAGCCCCGCGATCTTCCGGGCCAGCGCACCGGAATCTTCGATCGATTCGCCGTTGACGGCGGTCACGACATCACCAGGCTCGATGCCCGCGGCCGCGGCCGGGGTGTCTTCCTGCGGCATCGTGACCAGCGCGCCGGCAGCCTTTTCAAGCCCAAGCGACTCGGCAATGTCATCCGTGACAGGCTGGATCTGGACGCCCAGCCATCCGCGCTCGACAGAGCCATCATCGATCAAATCGTTGATGACATCGCGGGCAATCGTCGCCGGAATGGCAAAGGCGATGCCGACGTTGCCGCCCGAGGGGGAGAAGATCGCCGTGTTCACGCCGATGACCTTGCCGTTGAGGTTGAAGGTCGGCCCCCCGGAATTGCCGCGATTGACGGCAGCGTCGATCTGCAGGAAATCGTCGTAGGGTCCGGCACCGATTTCACGGCCACGAGCCGAAACGATGCCCGCCGTGACGGAGCCGCCGAGGCCGAAGGGATTGCCAACCGCCACGACCCAGTCACCGATCCGGGTCTTGCTGTCGTCGCCAAACTCGACATAGGGGAAGGTGCGGTCACCATCCACCTTGAGCACCGCGAGATCGGTCCGGCTGTCTGTGCCGATCAGTTCGGCTTCGAGTTCCGTCCCGTCATCCAGGATGATGCTGTAGCTTTCGCCGCCTTCGACCACGTGGTTGTTGGTGACGAGATAGCCGTCATCGGAGATGAAGAAACCGGAGCCTTGCGATACCGGGCGCGGCCCCCGGCGCGGCGCTTCTGGGCGCTGACCGAACTGCCGGTCCTGGAACTGGTCGAAGAAGCGGCGCATGGGATGATCTTCAGGCAGATTGTCGAGGCCTGGCGAACCGAAGTCGAAGCTGAAGCCGCCGCGGTCGGAGACCGGGCTGACCTCGTTTTGAACGCGAACCGAGACGACGGCCGGCGATACGGCTTCCACGACATCGGCGAAACCGGGTGTCTTGGGCGCTTCGACGCTGACCGGCTCTGCCATCGAACTGGAGACAACCGATGGCAGGCCCGTTGCGAGCATCGCGCCAGCCATCCCCGCGATGGTCGAGGTTGCGAGAACGCTCTTCAATCTCGGGCGGAAAGGCTTGTTTTCGGACATGGACGTATACCTCATGAATCACTGAGCCGCGGTTGCGGCATGACCAAGAGATAGTGATCGTCACCTTACGACTGTCTGTCCGTCGCGTGAAATTTTCGTAATGTTGGCTCAGCCGCGGCGCTGGCGCAGGATCCGATCGAGTTCGGCCTGCTCCTCGGCGCTCAGCGGACGGCCCGCGACAGCCTCATCCCGATTGCGCAGGAACACCGCGACAGCTGCGATTCCAGCTCCCATCACGAGAACCGGCGCCGCCCACAGCATCAGTGTCTTGAGCGTCACACGCGGGCGCAACAGCACGAATTCGCCATAGCGCGAGACGACGTAGTCGTAGACGTCGGCGTCGCTGTCTCCGGCGACCAGCCGTTCGCGCACGATGACGCGGAGGTCTCGTGCCAGTTCCGCATTGGAATCGTCGATCGACTGGTTCTGGCAGACCATGCAGCGCAACTCGGCCGAGATGGCGCGGGCGCGCTGCTCCAGCACCGGATCGTCCAGAACCTCGTCCGGTTCCACGGCGAGGGACGGCGAGGCAGCGAGCGCCACCATCAGGACAAAGGCGCGGAGATACACGGTCAACCGCTTCATTCGGCAGGCTCCATGGCCGCACGGGCGCGGCGGCTCCTCGACGGCGCGCCGACCCGCAGCCTTCGGTCGGAGAGCGAGATGATGCCGCCAGCCGCCATGATGATGGTGCCGTACCAGATCAAGGTGACCATCGGCTTCCACCAGACGCGAACGACGATCGTGCCACTGCCGGCCGCCTCGCCGGTTTCGACCGGATCGCCGAGCGAGACGTAGAGTTGATTGACGCCGCGCGTAAGGATGCCCGCTTCCGTCGTCGGCATGCGCCGTGCCGTGTAGAGGCGTTTGGCCGAATCCATCCGGGCCAGTGGCTCGCCATCGACCAGCACCGTGAAGTGGCCGACGTCCTCGGTGTAGTTCGGCCCTACCGCGGGTTCCATTCCGTCAAAGCGCAGCGTATAGCCGCCAGCCTCGGTCACCTCGCCCGGACTCATCTCGCGGACCTGCTCCGTCTCGAATGCCGTGACGCCGACGATGCCCAGAACGCTCACGCCGAGACCGAGATGCGCCAGAGCGCCGCCGAGGGTAGAGCGCGGCAGGCCGGCAAATCGTTTCCAGCTCACGGCAAGGCTGGTCTTGCCGAGACCGGAGCGAAGCGCGAGATCCGTCAGCGCACCGAACACCAGGAAGAAGCCGAGCGCGATGCCCAACGCGGCAAGCACCGGCGCGCCCGTGGCAAAATAAAGGGCGGCGAGCCCGGCGAGCAGCGACAGTCCGGCCGCCATATACAGCCGCTGCGCCGCGCCGATGAGGTCACCTCGCTTCCAGGCGAGCAGTGGCCCGAAAGGTACGGCCAGCAGCAGCGGCAGCATGACCGGTCCGAATGTCAGGTTGAAGAAGGGCGGGCCGACCGAAATCTTCTCACCGGTGAGCGATTCCAGCAGCAGCGGGTAAAGCGTGCCGATCAGCACAGTGGCCGTCGCCGTTGTCAGGAAGAGGTTGTTGAAAACCAGCGCGCCCTCGCGGGATATCGGCTGGAACAATCCACCGGATTTGAGCGATGCAGCCCTGAGCGCGAAGAGCGACAAGGCCCCGCCGATGAATAGGACGAGGATGCCGAGGATGAAGACGCCGCGTGTCGGGTCGGAGGCGAAGGTATGGACGGAGGTCAAGACGCCCGATCGCACGAGGAAGGTCCCGAGCAGCGACAGAGAAAATGTCAGGATCGCCAGAAGAACGGTCCATATCCGCAGCGCCTCGCGCTTTTCCATCACCAGCGCGGAATGCAATAGCGCGGTGCCGGCCAGCCACGGCATGAAGGACGCGTTTTCGACGGGATCCCAGAACCACCAGCCACCCCAGCCGAGTTCGTAATAGGCCCAATAGGATCCCATGGAAATGCCGGCGGTCAGGAACGTCCAGGCTGCGAGCGTCCAGGGCCGCACCCAGCGCGCCCAGGCCGCATCGATGCGGCCGTCCATCAGCGCGGCAATGGCGAAGGAAAAGCAGATCGAAAACCCGACATAGCCGAGATAAAGCAGCGGCGGGTGGATCGCCAGCCCGATATCCTGAAGGATCGGATTGAGGTCGCGGCCCTCCATCGGCGCGGGCGCGATGCGGGCGAAGGGATTCGACGTCAAGAGCACGAAGAACAGAAAGGCCGATGTGATCCAGGCCTGCACGGCAAGCACGTTTGCCCGCAGCGTCGCCGGCAGATTGCCGCCGAAGGTTGCCACAAGTGCGCTGAAGAAGACGAGGATGAGGATCCAAAGGACCATCGAGCCTTCGTGGTTTCCCCATACACCGGATATCTTGAAGATCAGGGGTTTCAGCGAATGCGAGTTTTCATAGACGTTCTGGACGGAGAAATCCGACGTCACATAGGCGTAGGTCAACGCGCCGAAGGAGAGCAGAACGAGGAGAAAGGACGCAATCGCGGCCGGATGGGCGACGTTCATCATCGCAAGATCGCCGCGGCGCGCGCCAATCACCGGCACCACCGATTGAACAAGCGCCGTCGCCAGCGCGACGATCAGGGCGTAATGCCCAAGTTCGACGATCATCCGATCACCTTCCCGTGCGAAGGCATGCTGCTTGCGCCGGCGCTGGCGAGAGTCAATTCGCTTCCCCCTCGCCTTGCCACACACCCTGGCTCTTCAGCGTGTCGGCGACTTCTTTCGGCATGTAGTTCTCATCGTGCTTGGCCAGCACCGAGTCGGCAACGAAAGTGTCGGATCCGGGCTGGAAGCTGCCTTCCGTGATGACCCCCTGCCCTTCTCTGAAAAGGTCCGGCAGGATTCCGTCATAGGCAACGGCCACGGTGCTGGCGCCATCCTCGACTGCGAAGCGCACCTCGGTCCCGCCGCCGCGTTCGATCGAACCAGCCACGACGAGGCCTCCAAGGCGAATTCGCGTGCCAGGCGTGACAGGTTCTGCGGCGATATCGCTCGGCGAATGAAAGAACACGATCTCGTCGCGCAGGGCGACGAGGACGAGCACAGCGGCAAGCGCGATCACGCCCATGCCTCCGGCGATGACGGCCAAGCGCTTCTGTTTGCGAGTCATTGAGCCTCCTCGGCAGGCGCATCGATACCGAGTTCACTGGCCAGCGCCAGCAACGCAGCGCCCTGCTCGCTGTCGCGCGGGAACGCCTCGAGCGCGCGTGTCAGGGCATCATTGGCCGCATCGTCCCGTCCAAGGACGGAATATGAACGCATGAGGCGCATCCATCCATCCGCATTGTCCGGATTTTCCCTCAAACGCGCATCAAGACTTTCGACCATACCGACGATCATTTCCCGTCTTTCACTTTCGGGCATCGACTGGATCGCGGCGGCCTCATCCGATGGGGCACTCGAACCCGATGGCGCGGAAGGCTCTTGCGAGCCAGCAAGGTTCGGAAGCTCGAGCGGAGCGAGTGTCAGCGAGCCGGTCGCGCTGCGCTCTCTGTCGAGCGTGGCGATTTGCGCGTCCACCACTTCCATCCAAGGCGCATCGGGCGGGGAGGTTTCGGCAAGATCCTCGAAGGCCTGCAGGGCTCGCTCGTTGCGGCCTTCCTGGACGAGTGCCATGGCGAGGTAGAACGCGGCCTTTGGTTCGTCCGGTTCCAGTTCACGGGCGGACTGGAAGGCAATGCGCGCTTCCTCCGAGATCACGCCACCGGCTGCAGCAACGAGCGTCTCGCCATAGCCGCTGTGCCGCTCGGCGGAAGGGCCAAGGATGCGCATCGCGTTGGCATAAGCCATTTCGGCATCGTCGAACCGGCCCATGCGCAGATAGATCGGAGCAAGCACGTCCCAGCCGCGCCCATCGTCAGGATTGTCCGCCAGATGCGCTTCGGCCTGGGCAATCAGCATCTCGGGTCCGGACCGTTCGGATGGGGGCGCCGCGCGCGAAGCGAGTGGCTGGTCCGGCAGGCCGGGGCTGCCAGCGGTGAGATAGGCGCCCATGGCGATCGCCGGCACCGCAACGATGACGCCGACCTGCGCCACACGCCGCATTCGCCCCGAGCGTTCCTCGATCCCGGCATCGCTTCGCCGGTCGGCACGCAGCAACCGCCGCGCGATCTCGGCCCGCGCGTATTCGGCCTCCGCCTCATCGATCAGGCCGGCATTGCTGTCGCGATCCACTTCGCTCAACTGATCGCTGTAGACCTCGACGTCGTGATCGCCGCCAGCCACGACCGGCACGCGCCGCGCCAGGGGCAGCAGGAGCGCGATGGTCACCACAGCAGTCAAAATCGCGGCTAGAACCCAAAACATCATGAAAATTGAATATCCGACGGGGTCCCACATTCCAATAGGCAGCAGCGCCCGTCCAATGTCACGGGTCGTTTGGTCGCAATGCCGGCAGGCCGAACGGTCCGCTCAGGTCAGCGGCGTCCAGGCTCCATCGTCAGAGCGGCAGGCCGTTCCGCGCGCAATGAGCGGCTGGCCCTTGCCGGTGACAGTATGCGTGTACTGCCGGCAGTTCTGCGAACCCACCTGATAGGCCTGGGCAGCCGAAACCTCTCCACTCAGTCCGCTGCGCTCGTTCGTCCACGAGATCGTTCGCCCGACCGGAGCCGTTTCGAGGGCGCGATACTCCGCCTCAATGGCACGGCGTCGGTCCCGGTCGCTCAACTGCTCACCGGCAATGGGGCCAATAATGCCACCATTCAACGCTTCGAATAGCGTTTCCTCATCGTCGGAGGCGCTGCTTGCACCGGCAGATGCGGGCAGCAGCGCAAGCGCCGTCGTTTTTCCGCTCGACGCGGCACAACCTGCGAGCGAGATTGCCAACATGGCCATGGCGGCCGGTATGCGCAGTCTTTCTGGATACATGGTCCTGATCGTCCCGACAGATCACCGCTAAGGCGGCGTTGCGAACCCGTCACCGCCGTGCCTCAAGCTTATGGCCGCATTGTGACATGTCGGGCCGGCGGAGCAACGCCCGTTGCGGGTCAGGCGACGATATCCTTGCGCAGCGCCGGAAGTGTTACGGCGGCCCGCAGTCCGCCAAGCTGGCTTCTGTCGAGCGCGACGGCGCCGTGATATTCCCGCGCGACCTCGAGCACGATCGACAGACCAAGACCCGTGCCGGGCTTCGATTCATCGAGGCGTCGACCCCGCTTCATCGCCTCCACGATCTCGCCATCGTCGAGCCCCGGTCCGTCATCTTCGACCGACAACAGCATCCAGAGCCCCTCGCTCGTCGGGTTCACCTTTGCCTCAGGCGGCACCTCGGCCTGGGTCAGCGTCACGCGGACCGTGCGACGGGCAAATTTCGCGGCGTTGTCCAGCAGATTGCCGACGATCTCCTCCAGGTCCTGCTGCTCCATGGCGAGCCACGACCCGTCCGGCGTGATCACGAGACGAAAATCCAGGTCCGGATTCAGGCGTTGCATGACCCGGATCAGTCTATCGAGTGCCGGACGTGCCTTCACCCGGGCGAGAATCGAGCCCTTCTGCGCGACGATCCTGGCCCGGTCGAGATAGGTCTGAACCTGATTTTGCATCGTCTTGACTTGGCCGCTGACGAGCACCTGATGCTCCTTCTTCATCTCCCGCGACTCGTTCAGAAGGACCGCCAGCGGTGTTTTCAGCGAGTGCGCCAGATTGCCGACCTGCATCCTGGCCCGGTCCACCACGCGACGGTTCGTCTCGATCAGCGCATTGACCTCACCGGCCAGGGGCGCGATTTCGCGCGGGAACTCCCCCTCGAGCGACGTGCTTTTTCCGTTGCGGATGTTTTCCAGCGAGCGGCGCACGCTGTCGAGTGGCTTCAGCCCGATGAGAATGCCGCCAACATTTGCCGCCAGCGAACCCAATCCGAAGATGATGAGCGCCACGACGAGGCGCTGTGTGAAGGCAGCGACGTCATCGTCGACGGCGCTGTGATTCCCGGTGACGCGAAAGCGCGCCGCCCGCCCCTCGTCGTTCAGTTCGACTTCGGTCTCGACAACGAGGATCTCGTTGCCGAAGGGATCCTCCATCTCGTAGAAGCGTTCGTAAAGCGCATTGAACGGAACCTCTGAAACGCTTGGCACTTCAAGCTCGCGGCCGCCGATCGACACGGAAGCGAGACGGCGCTGTTCCTCGCCGTCGAGCGGATCGACGATCCAGTACCAGCCGGTCTGCGGCTGAGAATATCGCAGATCGCCGAACTGCGGTTCACCGCGCAGCCGCCCCTCGCGGTTGATCCAGACCGAATTGACGACATTGTAGAGCTGGGCGCGCAGCACCTCGCGGAAACCGCGCTCGGTCCCCTGTCGGTAGAGCGTCGTGATGATGATCCCGATCGCCACCAGCGCGATGACAGCCCAGACGCTCGAAATCGTGAGGACGCGCGCTGTGAGCGAGCTAACCTTTCGCCGCCGGCGATCTGCCACTGCCGGGCTCCTGCATCCGATAGCCGAGACCGCGGACCGTCTCGATGAAATCCCCGCCGATCTTCTTTCTCAGGCGACCGACAAACACTTCGATCGTATTGGAATCGCGATCGAAATCCTGATCGTACATGTGCTCGACCAGTTCGGTGCGCGAGACAACCTCGCCCAGATGGTGCATGAGATAGGAGAGCAGGCGATACTCATGCGAGGTCAGTTTCAGCGGCTGGCCGTCGACGCTGACCTTGGAAGCCTTGCTGTCCAGGCGGATCGGCCCGCATTGGAATTCCGACGAGGCATGGCCGGCGGCGCGGCGAATCAGGGCGCGCACACGCGCCAGCACTTCTTCCACGTGGTAGGGTTTGGCGACGTAATCATCGGCGCCCGCGTCGATGCCGGCCACCTTGTCGCTCCAGCGGTCGCGCGCGGTCAGGATCAGAACGGGCATGCCACGCCCGTCCGACCGCCAGCGCTCCAGCACCGATATGCCGTCCATCTCGGGAAGACCGATATCGAGGACTACGGCATCGTAGGGTTCCGTGTCGCCGAGGAAGTGCCCTTCCTCGCCATCATAGGCCTGGTCGACCACATAGCCCGCCTCAACGAGCGATGCCGTCAGTTGCCTGTTCAGATCGCGATCATCTTCGACCACCAGTATGCGCATATGTCCCCACTAGGCTCGGTTCGTCGATTTGGCAACGGACGGCAGGCGATCAACCGGCCGGCACTGTCACCGTGACTTTGCGCGGCCGCTCGTTGCCCTGCCCCGGCACCAGCACGGTGACATTGCAGTTGCCGTCGCCGCTCGGCGATACGGAAAGCAGCTGACCGCCGGTCTGTGCCACGACCTGCTGAGCTGCGGCACTGCAGTTGGCCTGTGCCAGCTCAATGATCGGCTCTGGAGCCTGGGCCGCGGGTTGCGCCATCGCGGCTGTCGCGGTCAAAGAGGAAAGAAGTAGGGCCGCAAGCATGGCGAGACCGATCGTTGGACGTGTTTTCATGCCCCATTTCTATCGGAGCCTGACTGAACCGCAAATGAATAACGGCCGCAAAATCTAGCAAGCCGTCCTCTCTGATATCCGAAAGGACGGCTTGCTCGTTGAAGGCCTAGAATATCCGCGAGGTGGCTGCAATGCGGCCCACCACCGTCAGAACCGCTCCCGCCGCGCCGACGGTCGTGATGATGGCGTCGCTGAGGGCGGCCTGATCGCCGGGTTCGACCGGAACGCCGAGAAGCGATCCGACCGAGGCAGCGATCGCGACGAGCCCGCCCCATATCGTCTTTGAGAGGTACCAGGGTTTGATATCGTCCATGTGCAGGGTCCTTTCTGCTGCTTGGGATCGTCAGAGTTGAATGGTCCGGCTGGCCGGCAGGCCGAGCGCGACGCGATCGCCGAACTGGCGGACGGTGAACCGGAAGAAATCGACCGGCGCGCCGGCGTCCGCAATCTGCTCGGAGAGCGGGTAGACGAGGCTGCCGGATGGGACCTCACCGCTGCGAACGGTTTCGCCATCGATCGCGATGTCGATCAGATAGCGCTCCTGCGCGGCGTCGAGCGGGATTTCGGATGGCATCCAGCTGTCGGCGTAAAAACGGCTCCGGCGAATCCAGGACAAAACGATGTCGCCATTGACCTGTCGGCGCGCCCGCAGGTGAACGGGCGACAGCGGCATCAAGGCCCTCAGGCCCATGGGTAGGCCATCCGCGATGCTCAGAATGTGGCCGCGGCTTTGCAGGCGCCAGTTCAAGGGCACGGCGACGGCTGACGCGGGCAGCGTGATCGTGGTGACGGCACGATCGATCAGAACCACCGTCGCACCTGCCTCGGCCCCCGCCGCCATCGCATCCTCCGTCCCCGCCTGACCGCGCAGAAGCCGGCTCAGCCGCCATTGACCGATTGCGACCTCCTCGGCCTTCGCAAACTGCACGACTTCCCAGCCGCCCGATCGCGAGCGTATCGCAAGACCATTGGCACCATTCATCACCGCCAGGTCGCTGGACGAAGCCGGCGCACCGAAATCGAACCGGCAATGGATCTCTGCCGAGTTGTCGAAACGGCCTGAAACGCCGGCGTTGATCGGTGCGGTCAGGGTGCCCATGCGCGAGGGGGCACTGACCTGTGCGACGTCTTCGTAGCCGTCCTCTCCCGCCGCTATGTGAAGGCTTGCCGGCCGCCACGGCCGGGCAAAGGCTGCGATGCGAGCCCAGGCGCGCTCATCGCCGCCTTCCATCACGGGAAGATCAAGCAATGCGACGGTCGGCTTCCATAGCGCGTCGATCGGCAGGCCGTCCTGGCGGCTTGGATCGGCCGGCGCTACGCGTGAGGGAACGCCATAGGCCAGCCCGCGGGCTTCGACACGGCGGTCGATGCCATCGGCGATCGCACCGACAAGCAGCCACTCGCCCGATTCCGCATCGAATGTCACGACGTCGCCGGGCTCGATCGCCAGCGCCGTCGGCGGAATTCCAAAGCTGACGCGATCACGACCCGACCAGTGGTCACGCAGCCAGAGATCGATTTCCCGACCAGCCGACCCGGTATCCATCGTTGCCGGCAACGCGATGCGATGCTGGCGCCGGCTCGCCGCCTCAAGTCGCCGCGACCGGGCCGTTGCCGGCTCGAAATCGGCAGCTGGATCGAAATGATCCAGCACAGCCTCATTCGCCAGTTCGGAGACCTGGCCGCGCGTCGTCTCGACCAGAGGCTCATCCCGCACATCGACCACGGCGGGAACAATGACGCGGGCGCGGACGTGACGACTGCGCGAGCGAAACACGATCTGGCCATCCACCTCCGTGGCATCGGCCTGCAAGAGGCCGAGAAGCGGCTCGAGCAGTGCGCGCGCCGCCATCGGTTCGGTCTGCACATATCCCATGATGTCGGCGCCGAGATCGTCGACCTGAAACAGCGCGAAGCCATGGTCCTGCAGAATTGCGGCGATCATGTCGGCTGCGCTCGCGCTACCGAGACGCCCGGTCAGCCAATGGCCCGTCGCCCAGTTGTCGCCGTCGCTCCAGACATGACGCTTTTCGGGAAAGGCCGGATAGGGCCGCGCGTCCCAGGTCCAAGCGAAAATGCACTGCGGATCGACCATTCCGGCAGGGGCCTGTCCTTTCGTCCAGTACTGCAGATGGGCCTCGAGGAAGCGGCGCTGGACCAGGTCAGAGCGTGTCCCATTGGAAAAGTGCGGATAGCCGCTTTCGGACGATTTGGGGTCGGGAAAGACGTTGGGCTGGTTGGCTCCCTTGTCGACGGCCGGGCAGCCAAGCTCGGTGAACCAGATCGGCTTTGCGCCCGGCACCCAGGCCGTCGGCGTATCATGCTCCACTCCGCCCGAGCGCTCATGGTGCGCATTCGACCACCAGCTCTCCATATCCTTGAACCGGAAGACCCACGGCTTGCCGGCTGCGCCGTCGGTGATCGGCGTGCGCTGACGAAGGCGCCGGTCGTCGTCCGAGGCGTAGTACCAATCGAAACCCTCACCGGCGGCGATCTGGTTGGCCATGGCAGTGCGATCGGTTGGCGTCGCAAAGCCGTCGGGGTTGCCATTGACGAGATCATCGTCGCGCCAGTCTGCAAGCGGCATGTAGTTGTCGATGCCGACGGCGGTGATCGCAGGATGCGCCCACAGCGGATCGAGATTGAAGAAGAGGTCGTCGCTCCCATCGTCCGGCCGGTAGCCGAAATACTCGCTCCAGTCGGCAGCGTAGGTTATGCCCGTCGTATCGCCTAGGACAGTTCGCAAATCGGCCGCCAGCCGTGCCATCTGATCGACGAATGGGAAGCCGCCCGCATCGTCGCGAACGCGCGTCAAGCCACGCATTTCCGAGGCGAGCACGAAGCCGTCCACGCCACCGGCCAATGTCGCCAGATGCGCGTAATGCAGGACAAAGCGGCGAAACCCCGTATCGCCGCCGTGATAGGCAATCGCCCCGTCGCCGACTGCGAAGTCCGCCGCCTCTGCCGCTCCGCAGAAGGCTTCCACCTGCGCCATCGCGTCGGCCGTCTGGTCGGCGCTTGCCGGCCGGCCGATCGCCGGATGGGAAGTGATGCGGCCACGCCAGGGGTAGACCGGCTGCTCCTGCGCGCCTTCGGGGTCGGGCTTGGCGTTGCCGGCCGGAATATCCATCATGATGAAAGGATAGAGGAAGACCTTGAGGCCCCGCGCCTTGAGATCGGCGATCGCTGCCAGCACCGCGGCATCGTTCGGCGTCCCGCCAAATGCGGGTGCATCATTGCGCCTCGACATCAGATGCGCGTCCTGCCGCGTCAGGCCGGAGACGGTCCACGGCACGCTTTCGTCCAGTCGCTCGCGCACTTCGACGCCCGGCCGCAGGCGGCATTGCCCCGCTCGCAGATCGTCCCCGAACCAGGCGCAGATCAATGCGACCGACTGAAGATTGGGGCACAAAGCCTGCAATTCGTCGATGGATGCCGTCCAGTCCGTTTCGGCGAGCGTGACGTGGCGGTTTAGGATTCGGCTCTCTCCGGCGGCCACCGTTTCACTGACCGGATGCGGCGCATAGCCGTGTTCGCTCGCACCGGGGATGATGGTGATCGCGCGCAATTCACGTTCCAGGAGGCCGACGGGGCGAGTCACTTCGAAATGCAGCACGGGAATGCGATTGCCGAAGCGATCGAGCGGCAGCCGTTCGAAAACGACGTAGGCCAGCCCGCGATAGGCCGGCGCATGTCCCTCCCCCTGCTTTGCCTCGATCAGCGGATCGGGACTTTGATCCTCGCTGCCGCGATGCAGCCGGAATTCGATCTCCGTCAGGTCTATCTCACGCCCGTCCGCCCAGACGCGTCGGATCGCCGCCACCGGTCCCTCGCAAAGGCCAATCGCGAAGTTCGCATAGTAGTTGTGTGTTTCGACCCTCGCGCCGCCACTGACCTTCCCGCCCTGACGCTCGCTCGTCACTTCCTCCTCGAAGCGGGTCGCCCAGATCAGGTTACCGGCGATGCGCGCCGTGCCGTAGAGCCGCAAGATACCGGCGCCTTCGTCGGATGTCGGAATGCGCCCGCCCTCAAGCCTCGGGCCGCGAACTGTTCCGCCACCGACCAGGGAGCGGTCGATCGCCGAACCGGCAAGTGCGCCGGCTGCGCGTCCGGCGACCGCACCGAGCGGTCCGAAGATACTTCCCAGCGCAGCACCGGCTGCCTGCAGCAAGATGGTCGCCATCAGTCGACTACTCCTGGAAATCGGAAAACAGCGGCGATGCGACGCCGCCAGGCGGGAATGAGGGGTGATTCGATCACGCAGGCCTGCTCGTATGCATGGATGAAGCGATCGGCTGCGCTGACGATGCCGACGTGCTTGGCCGGCAGATGGGCGCGCCAGCGAAATGCGATGATGTCGCCGGGTTGCATTTCAGCGGCGGGCAGCGGGGGGCCGCAATGGCGCCGCCCCGCCGCGATCAGACGTTCGGCAGAAGTCATTTCTGCCCAGTCCGGTTGGTACGGTCCGGGCTGCTCGGCTTCCTCGCCGTAGATGTGCCGCCATACACCACGCACGAGACCGAGGCAGTCGCAGCCGACATTCCGGGTCGACCCCTGGTGGCGGTAGGGCGTGCCGATCCAATCGCGTGCCGCCTCGACGATCGCGACGCGGCGCACCGCGCCTGTCTTCATGTCGTCACCAGCGGGCGACCGTCGTGTACGGTGTCGCCATCGGCGTAGCCATAGGCGAAATCCGAACCGGGCAGATGGGGAAACCCTTGGTAGTTCAGATGGTTGGAAAATTTCGTTCGACATGTCTCGAACCGCTTGTCGCAGCCGGCCGTCACCACGAAGGAATCGCCCGGTTGCGGCGGATTGACCGGCGGCGCCCAGAAAGTGAGCGTGTCGCCCTCGCCGTCCTTGCCATGATCGAGGATTTCCCCGCCAAGCCCGGCATTGGCGCCATCCTCCCAGCGCAGATAGCCTTGGCGAAAAAACCCGTCCTCGGCCGTTTCCAGGCCGGATACGCGGAGCTCCATCCCGTCCGCAGTTTCCACCGTTCCGGTCCGGCGAAACGCAGGGTCTTCCAGATCGATGCGACAGCGCCGATCTCCGAGGTCGGCGTCGCAACGGCGAGAGTAGATGCGACCGTTCACCTCATTCAGCCGATGGGCCAATCCCCTCAATTCAGCGCGAAACTCGCCGTCGGCATGCACCACTTCGCCGATCTCGAACACACGCATGCGCAAGCGCTGCTCCGTATCGGCCCAGTTCACGGTGAAAAGTTCCACCCGCGCACCGTCGAAACGCCCTTCGATCAGTTTCTTTCTCGATATCGCCTCGGCGCGGAAAGCCCCGGCAACCTCGCCGCCGTCAACCGACAAGCCCAATTCTGTCTGCACGTCGCTGGCGCTGAAGCCGCTGACTGCGGAAAAGACCGTGCCGTCGAACGCGAGGTCGCGATCATGATCGGTGAAGCCGAGGACGATGCCGTCGCGTCGGGTCAGGCGCCACGCGCTGCACAGCGTCGTTGCCTGCCCCTTCAGATGGTTGGCGAACGCCGTCGGCAATTGTCTCATGGCACGATCTCCACCAGTGGCAGTGTCGGGACCTGTCCCGCCCGGAACGCGGTCAGGTTGATGTCAAGATTGTCGATGTTGAACCGCACCGGCACGTCGAATTCGAAGCCGGCCGTCAGCGTGGCGCCGGGCGGCGGCACGGCGTGATCGGCGAAGGTAATCGTGCCGGCGGTCGTATCGGTCGCATATTCGAAGGCCGACAGAGGCACGCCGTCGCGAGCAACCATTATGGTCCCGGCGACGGGCTTGGCGATCCGCCGGACGCTGCTGCCGCCCGCATCGCCGTAGACCTTGGTGATGTCGAAGATCCGCGTTTCACCGTCGCCGGTACCGAGCGGCTGATCGCCGGAGCTTGGCACCAGACCGGGTGCGCAGCTCTTGTGGTCGAGTGGGTCGCGAAAACGAAAGCCATGAAGTTGTCCGCGACGCGCCTCGAAAAAGGAAATGATCTCATAGAGATCATCCAGGGTCTTGACGCTCGAACCCACCTCGTAGCGCCGCCGCGCATTCATCCACCGCGCATTGCGGCTTTCCCGCCCGTTCGATAGGCGCACGATATCGGTCCTTCGCGTCGGGCCGCCGCTGCTGGCGAGAGCCAGCCGCAGCGGCAGCCGCACTTCGTGAAAGTCGGCCATCGCCTCACCCTTTCGTCGCTGCTCAAGATTGTCCTGACGTCTTTCAAAGACTGCGGCCGCCGCGACCGACGGCGCGCGCCAGCATCGCGGTGATCTGACCTTCCGATCGGCGGAAGCTTTCCGCATCCTGCGTCGTGACGTTGAAGACGATCGGTGCGCCCCCTGCGCCATTGCCTGACGCGATCCCGAGTCGCCCGTCGCTGCCGCGCGACAGCGGCAGGATGGCCTCTGGGCCTGCCTCACCCATCAAGCCGAGATCGCCGCCCATCGGAAAATAGCTCGGCGCCGACACGACCCCGCCATCGGCAAAGGGCATGATACGTCCGGTGAGGTTGGCAATGGCGCCCGACACCAGGGTCTCGAGCGGCCGCGTTCCCGCATCGAGTGCGATGTCGCTCAAGCGACCTGCCAGGCCACGAAGCACGCCCTCCAGATCCCGTCCGTCGATCACCGCCGAGCGAAACGCCCTGCTGAGCGCGCCGGCAAACCGCCCGGACCGCGCCTCCAGATCATCCATGACGGTCTGAAAAGGTTCGGCATTCAGCCCGACGCGATAGGTCAGGTCTACGTCGTCGTTCATCGTTTTTCCTCGTCAGGGTAGCGCGCCATCAAGGCGGCGAGCGCGGACACGTCGGGCCGCGCATCATGCGACGCCGAACCGCCGGCCATCGCGGCGAGTTCGCGCGGGGTCAGGCGCCAGAACTGTTCGGGGGGAAGCCGCAGGCGAGCGAGGCCGAAATGCATCACATGTCGCCATGGGAAGGGCACCGCCGCTGGTCGCCCCACACGCACGCCTGCGGCCTCTACGGGTTTGCGGCCACCCGATCCTCGTCTTGTGCGAATGTCAGTGCCAGAAGGTCGGAGGCGAGTTCGGCGAACCCCCTCACCCCGCCGTCGATCGTCATTTGCGCCACGTCGTCGTCGGAAAGCACATGGCCGCCACCGCGCAGTCCCGCGCCGACGATCCTGATGATATCCGTGGCAGACAGGCGGCCGTTGGAAAAGCGTGCGACCAGATCGCTGAGGTTCTCTGCGCTGAAGGCATCCTCAAGTTCGCACAGCGCCCCGAGCGTCAGGCACAAAACGCGCTGCTCGCCGTCCAGCCGTGCGGCAATCTCGCCGCGCCGGCGGTTGGCGTTGAATTTTACGAGTCCCATCAGGCGCCTCCGAAGGAAAGCTGACCTGCTGATTCAAGCGCGATCTCGAAGGTGATCTCGCCATCGTGGCGTCCGGCATATTCGAGCGCGGTGATCTGGAAGGGCCCTGAGACCGTGCCGAAGGACGGAATGATGACCTGCCATCCCGCGATCGTTCCGGCAAAGAAGAGCTCGCGCGCAAGGCCATCGGCCGCGGCGTCCTTGAAGATGCCCGAACCGCTGAGCGAAGCGCGCTGAATGCCCGCTCCGGCTATGAGTTCGCGCCAGCGGCCGGCCGATTCGGAATCCGTCGCGTCTACCGTCTGGGCGTTGAAAGCGAGACGCTTGGCCCGCAGCCCCGCCACCGTCACATAGCCCGTGCCGTCATCGACCTTCAAAAGCAGGTCCTTGCCTTTCTGTGCCGCCATCGGCCTTCCCTTTCCATGATGATCGTGTCGGAGCCGGCGTGCCGGCCCGGTCTTCGCAATGTGAATCAGGACGTTTCGATAACCGCGCGGAAACGCAGCATTGCCCGGTGACGTCGGGCCTTCGCCTCGCGTTCGACCCGGATCGCGCGCAGACGCAGGTTGACCAGATACGCACCATCGAGTGCGAGATCCCGGTCATGCAGAACGGCGACAACGGCCGACGCGATTTCCTGCGTCTCACGCTTTCCGTCTACTTCGGAGTAGATGGCGATCGCGATGTCGTGTTCTTCGCCGCGTTCGGTCGACGTGCTCCAGTCCCGCGTTTCCATCTCGGCGAACGCTATGCGCGGCGACGGTCCATTTTCGATCAGCCTGTCGACGATGCGTCCGGTGCCGATCAGCGCCGTCAATGCCGGGTCGCCGTCCAGCGCTTTGAAAATTGCCTGCTGCAGGCTCGCTGCGCCAATCATGGCCGTGCACCTTCGCACGCCTGTTGCCGCGCCAGTCGATGAAGCAGCGCGTTCAGATCAAGAACGGTTATGGTGAGGCTCGGGGTCATGACAGTGTCTCCTCGCAGGCGCAGACGAGATAAAGACCGTCGGCGTTCGGATCGTATGCCGTGCGGATGACAAGGCGGCGCCCGGCGAGGATGAAGCGCATCCCGGCCTCGACCCCGCTGCGATGGCGAATTGTGATGCGATGGGCGAGCGCTTCTCGACGCTCGCCGGCGATCTCGGCGGAACGCGCGCCGTCGGAATCGACGCGGGCCCACACTGTGCCGATCGGCTCGAAGGTGCTTACGACGCCGCCCTGGCCATCCGGTGCCTCCACGGCCTTTTCGAGCGTCAGTCGGCTGCGCAGCGATCCCGCATCCAGAGCCGCCATCACAGCGATTTCCGGCAGTAGGGTGCGATCAGGCGCTCGTATCCCGGCGGCACGGTTGCCGGCTGGTGGTCGCGCCCGACTGCGCCACGCAGCGCGTACATCGCGGCAATGTGCAGGAGCATGGCGCGCTTTAGCACGTCGGGCACATCCGCCCCGCTTTCGCCGTAGCCGGCGGTAAACTCGATCTCTATGCCGTTGGTCAGTTGCGCCGGCGCGGGCATGGCAGCGACCACCAGTCGCGCGGGTCGCCGGGCGGTATCGAGCCGCACCGTCGCAAGGTCCATCTCCTGCGGCATACCTTCCCCGTCGTAGACGACCACCGCGTCGAGCGAGCGCACGGGATGTTTGCGGATCAGGATCGCCTGCGCCTTTGGCCAATCGTCAAGAAAGAGCCGAAAGCTCTGATGGAGCAGCGACAAACCCGCAGCAGCCTCCAGATACTCTCTCGCCGTGCGGATGAGAGCTTCGATCAGTTCGTCTTCGTCCTGGTGCTCTACCCGCAGATGTGCCTTCGCCTCGGCAAGCGTCAACGCTTCGCCGACGGCTGGATCCGTCACGACTATCGTCATCGTCAAATGTCCTTGAAACGTGAGAATGGGCGGCCCGGGAAGGGCCGCCGGAAAGATCGAGCCGGACCGCTCAGGTCGCGGCGAACTTCACCAGCTTGATGGCGTCGAAATCCTGAACGCCGCCGCCAACGCGCTTGGTCGTGTAGAACAGCACATACGGCTTGGCCGAATAGGGATCGCGCAGCACGCGTACGCCGGTGCGATCGACGACGAGATAGCCGCGCCGGAAGTCGCCGAAGGCAATCGGCGTCGCGTCGGCGCCGATGTCCGGCATGTCCTCGGCCTCGACGACAGGAAAGCCCATCAGTGCGGCACGCTGGCCGGCGGAGGCCGGCGGCTGCCAGACGTAGTTGCCGTCGGCATCCTTGATCTTGCGGATGGCGGCCTGGGTCTTCCGGTTCATCACGAAGCTCGCGTTCTGCCGGTAGCCGGCCTTCAACGCATAGACCGTCTCGACCAGCACGTCGCTCGGCTCGGCCGGATCGAAGTTGCCGTCCGTGCCGGTGGCGATATGGCCAAGGCTGCCCCAGGTCCAGTCGTTCTCCATCACGCTTGGGTAATCGAGGAAGCCACGCGGCTTGTTGACGCCGTCGCCGGCGACGAAGGCGGCCCCCTCCTGCTCGGCGAATGCGATCTCCACCTCCGCGGTGATCCAGGCGTCGATGTCGACGGCGCTGTCTTCCAGCAGCGAGGCCGTCGCCGCCGGCATGGCGTATAGCTCCATCGTGGGGAAACTGAGTTCGGCGAGCTGGCCGGTCGCGGTTTCGGGGCGTTGGTCCGTCTCGCCGACCCAACCGACGGCCATGCCGGACACGGCGAAGGGCTTCTTCAGCACCGCGCCCGTGACCTGCCGGACCGTCGCGATCGAGCGGATAGGCGACAGTTCGCCGAGCCTGCGGCCGATTTCGGTGTCGATCTCCTCCGGCACCAGGAATCCGCCATCGGGATCGGAGCCATAGGACATCGCCTTTGCCTCGATCTGGCGAAGCCCGGTCTCCTGACCCTTGCGGATATAGGCGCCGAATGCGTTTGTGTGCTCAAGGCGCTCGGGCGTGCCGGTGGCTCCACCGATGCGCGGCCTTGCCTTCGTCAGCAACAGGCCATCGATCGCGCGCTGCTGTGCATCGAGCGATTTGGAGATCCGCTCCACCTTCTCGCCCGTGACGACGTCGGCCGCCCCCTTTTCAGTCAGTTCGTCGATCCTGCGGTCATTGTCCTCGCGAAAGGCCTGAAAGGTGCGCATGAAGTCACCGAAGGCGGTTTCAATGTCGTCGGGTGCGCTCTTGATTTCCGGCGCCCGTTTGTTCTGCGCTATTGGCATCGTCACATCCTTTGTTCGATTTGCATCGCCCGGGCCGCTTTGCGGATTGCCGCCGCCAGCCCGGAGGGGTCATCGGCCCCGGCGGCATCCCGCACACCGGCCAGCCCGGCAAAGCCCTTGGCCATCACGGCCCGGGCCTGCCCGCGCGACAGTCCCGCATCCCGCGTCAACCATCGCTCGAATTCACGTTTCGTCGGCATGGCGCTGGCGCCCTTGAGGGCATTCACGCGCGCGCCGGGCAACATCGGAAACGTCACCACCGAAATTTCCCAGAGGTCGGCCTGGAGGATCCGCCGCACCCCGGAGCGTGCGTCGCTTCGCGCCTTCACCGCCTCAAAGCCGATCGACAGTCCGTCGATCGCGCCGGCGGCCATCAGCTCGCCGATCTCGCGGGCCCGCGCGACGCCGGTTGCCAGTTGACCCTCCACCCGCAGACCCCGCTCATCCTCTTCGATGGCGATCCACCGGCCGATTGGCTCGTTCGGGTCATGCTGAAACAGCATCCGCACCCCTTGCGCGCCGCGCGCCTTCAGCGATGCGGCAAACGCGCCGGGCGCGATCGTGTCGCGGGACAGGTCGACCGTCTCGAACAGGCTGGCATAGCCGGAGAACCGTCCCGTTCCGGTCACCCGTTCCAATGCCAGCTGCGCGTATTTCTTCTGTCTGCAGGCGAGCATCGCGTCTGCACTCATCGGACCCATCCTTTCGTTGTCACTTGATGAACCGGCTGGCCGGTCCTCCGGGCACTGACCCTAGCGGCGGGCCTCGCTCCAGCGCTCGGCCATGCGCGCCAGGACACCGAGCGCCCACCATGCGCAAAGACTGGCTGCCGCCGAGCCCATCAGCGTGATTTCCAGCGTGGTCAGGCGCTCGCCTATGGCCAGCCAGTCGGAGAGCGCGACGCCGGTCGCCCCACCGAAGATCACGCCGCTTGCCATGCCGATGAAAAACCGTCCCGCGGCTTCGCGGCGCCCCTTGGGCAGAAGATAGACCAGCGAGATCAAGGCGCCCGCCATTGCGCCGAGGCCCTTGGCCAGCCAGATGCCGAATTCCTGCGCGACGTCCGTCATCGCCGCCTCCCGTGCTTGATGGTGAGGTGATGAGCCATCCGATTGACGCACGGATTCCGTTTCAGGCGCCAACCGGTTGATATCCAACCGCTTCCCGCTTCTCGTCCTCGCTCAGGAACGTCGCTTCGTTCAGCCTGCGCCACTGGGCGTCGCGCTCCATGGCAAGGCCCGCGATGGCGTCCGTGTCGAAGTCAAGCCTCAGATCGGAACCGAATGCAGGGCCGAGCCATTGCGTGAATGCTGCACAGGTCCGCGACAACAGCGGCATGACGGTCAGGCGGTAGAAGGCGCGATTGGCTTCCTGATAGTTGGCGTAGGTGTTGTCGCCAGGAATGCCGAGCATCATCGGCGGCACGCCGAAGGCGAGCGCGATATCGCGCGCCGCTCCGTTCTTCGCCTCGACAAAGTCCATTTCGCGCGGCGTCAGGCCCATCGCCTTCCAGTCAAGGCCACCCTCCAGCAGGAGCGGCCGCCCGGCCCGTCTCGCCCCGGAATAGCCGTCCTCCAGTTCCTCCTTCAGCCGCTCATATTGCTCGTCGCTGAGATTGCCGCCCTCTTTCGGCTGATAGACCAGCGCACCGGAGGGGCGGGCCGAATTGTCGAGCAGTGCCTTGTTCCATTGTGCAGCCTGGTTGTGGAGGTCGAGCGCCATCGAGGCCGCCTCCAGCGGCGGAAACCCCATATGATCGTCGAGCGGATGGAAGAGCCTGAGATGCATCAACCCGCCCTCGCCCGCGTGGCCGGCCACGATGCGGCGCGTGCGTCCCCGGCTGGTGTGGTCATGGCCGAGGGGCCAACCCTCCTCCCCCTCCACCGGACGCACCGTATCCGGGCGCAGCGGGTGCAGTTCGCGCAGCGCTCCGTCGACCCAGACGGCTTCGGCGAATGCGTTACCGGACAGCAGCAGGTGCCCGTAGAGCGTTTCCAGGAACTCCGGCCCGCAGTGACGCGGACTGGGAGCTGCGAGCAACGTCAGGATCGGATGGGCGTCATGCTCGCGCCGGCCTTCATAAACGAGCCAGGGAACCGCAGCCGCAGCCTCGCAGATCAGGCGCACGCATCGGTGTGCGACAGGATTGCGCATGTAGCCCGCCCGCGCCAGCGTCGGATAGGTCTTCAGCGTCCAGTTGGCGCCGCCGGCCGCGTGCAGGGCCACGAATCCGCTCGTCGCCATCTTGGTTTCGGCAGGCGCTTGCGCGCTCGGCCGGCGCTTGCGCCAGGGCAGCCCTCTTGTCAATCGCATGGAGTGATCCTTCCTGATGAAGCCGAAGAGGCTCTCGTCAAATCCCGCGCACGCGCGGCTGGCCATCGGCGCCCAGCAACAGGGCCGTCACGGCCCAGACCAGCGCATCCAGCCGGTCCGGCGAGCGCGCCGACGACAACCCGTCCGGCCCGAAGTCGCACATCTGGTCCTCGAGCGCCGGAAAGCTTCCGGCGTGGGCGACCCGTCCCTGCTCGTAAAGCGCGGCCACCGGCTCGGCGCGCAGCCATTTGCCCCGCGTGGCACGAACCGTTGTGACAGGCAGTCCGGCCTCGACGGAACGCAGCGTCGCCGCGACCATGTCGCCGCCCTGGTTGATCTCCGCCACGACACGGTCGGCGTCGAAACGGCGATAGAGTCCGACCACCACTCGCGCCCAGCCCGCCGGGGACGCGCCGGCGATCGAACCGTCCTCCACGACGACGGCGCGGCCGTCGCGATCAAGCCCGGCGACGATGATGCCGCAGCACGAGTCCTTCGCCCCCGCGGAGGCGGGCGGATCGACGGCAACCACGATCCGCCTCAGCGGGCCCGTCTGCCGCACGCGCACCTTCTCGATCAGCGCGCGAGGCCAGAGGGCATCGTCCCGATCCTCGATCAGTTCGCCATCCAGTTCCTGGCGTCCCAGCCGGGTGCCGCCGTAGCGCGCGGCCATCGCCGCCATGAAGCCGGGCGCCAGATGGCGCACATTGTCGTTGGTCGCGATCCGCACCGTGACGGTCGCCGGATCGGCCATCAATTTCTTCAGGATCGGCAGCGGTCTCGGCGTCGTCGTCACCAGTTGCCGCGGCCGGGCGCCGAGGCGCAACGCGAATTGCAGCATGTCGAACGTCTCCTGCACGTGACGCCACTTGGCCAGTTCATCGCACCAGGCGATGTCGAATTGCGGCCCGCGCAGGCTTTCCGGATCTTCCGACGAGAAGATCTGCGCCACCGCGCCGCTGTCCCAGACAAGGCGCCGGCGTGATGTTTCGAAACGCGGCCGGTCGTCCCGAGCGATCCGGCAAATGCCTGAAACGCCGTCGATCATCACCTCGCGCGCATCGCCAAGCGTTTCGGCGACGAGGGCGATCCGCATCTGGGCGCCGGTCGCCATGCCGAGCGCCTTGCGCCGCATCCCGCTCGCCAGCGCCTGGATCCACTCCGATCCTGCCCGCGTCTTGCCGGACCCGCGCCCACCCATGAGCAGCCAGGTCCGCCAGTCGCCGGGCGGCGGCTGCTGCGCCTTGCGGCCGATGATCGACCAGGCGCTAGCCGCGTAGCGCTGCTCCTCCGGCGTCATCTGATCCATCACCCGTGACATCAAGTCTGGCGGCGACCAGTCCGGGCAATCGGGTCGCGACGATTTCCCGTGCTCGCTCCTCGGCGAGTTCATCGATGCGGGCGGCAACCCGTTCGGCCAGATTTTCTCGCTCATGCTCGTTCGCTGCGTCCGCCTTGATTTTCGCTGCCTCGTTACGTTCGGTGCTGAGGTCGCGACGCAACTGGTCGACCTTTTCCATGGTGCGCGCGAGCAAGGCGATCAGATCGACCGCGGTCTTGCCGTCTGCCTTGCCTGCCGGATCCGTCTTCCTCAGTTGATCGAAGCGATTGAACTCCTCAGCCAGAAGTTCGGCCATCCGACAGAGCGTCCGCTCGAACGCGCCCGGCGGCGCCGGCTCCAAATCATCCATCGCGATCCTCCGCCTCAGTGATCCGGGCACAAAAAAAGCGCCGCTCAACGCAGCGCTTCTTCATCAACCGTCTCCACCGCCCACAGCGGCAGCTACACTTTCTCGACCATATCCAAACCCTACCAAACGACCGTCACGGTGTCAAGGATTATTTTCCTATTTCTCATGCACCTCCAGCAACCTCGCGCCCGCGCCCTCCTCGCCCAGCACATCGTGAGGGTTGCGCAGCGGGCAGTCGCGCACGGACAGGCAGCCGCAGCCGATGCAGCCGGCCAGTTGGTCGCGCAAACGGGTGAGGCGGTCGATGCGCTGGTCGAGATCGGCTTTCCAGCCTGCCGAAAGGCGCGCCCAGTCGCGGGCGTCGGGCGTTCTGTTCTGCGGCAGGCTCGCCAAGGCATCGGCGATCTGCTGCAGCGGGATGCCGGCCCGTTGGGCCACCTTGATCACCGCGACGCGGCGCAGGACGTCGCGCCCGTAGCGTCGATGATTGCCGGCATTTCGCCAGCCCCGGATAAGGCCCTTTCCCTCGTAGAAATGCACGGTCGAGACGGGCACGCCAGCGCGCGCCGCGACTTCGCCGACCGACAGATCCGGTTTCATCCGCCGCTCATTCGATGGCATGGGTCGCCTCTCCGCCATTCCTCAACCTTGATTGAGCTTAATGGCGACTGAGTCGTTCTTCAACGTTTGTCGGGCACGTCTTCGAACGGCCAGTCCACGAGGTAGTCCTCGAAGTCCTCGACCTCGATGCCCTCCTCCGCCACGGTGCGCGCCCTGACGGAAACGCCTGCCTCGTGCACCGTTTCACGGCTCATCGAGACGAGGTGGTGCCACCAGTAGAGATCGCGGCCTTCCTTGACGAGGCGGTAGCCGCATGTCGGCGGCAGCCAGGTCAGTTCGCGCACGGCCTTGGGCGTCAGGCCGATGCAGTCCGGCACGAATTCCTGACGTTTCTCGTAGTCGGTGCACTGGCACGATGTGCCGTCCAGCAAGCGGCATCGGATGTTGGTCCAGGCGATCTCTCCGGTGTCCCAGTCCTCCAGCTTGTTGAGACAGCAGCGCCCGCAGCCGTCGCACAGGCTCTCCCATTCCGCCGACGTCATTTCCTCGAGCGTCTTGGTTTGCCAGAAGGGTGTGTCATTCATGTCGCTTCACCGCGAATTGAGCACGGGCATCATGCCGATTTGCTTGTTCTTGTTGGCAAACTACGCCAAAATTTAATCCTCAAGGGGCGATCATACCAGGCGGCGGTTTTGCCGCAGCCCGTCGTTGTGGCCGGATCGTGAAAACGCGAACGTGCCGGGTTAAACGGCGCCGGCATGTCTAGGGTTAGCGGGGCTTATTCGATCGTGCAGGATCCCTTCAGCCAGGAAGATCGACCGCGCAAGCGCAGCAACATCCTGCTGCGGCTAGACTCCTGGCTCGACTCGACGCTCTGGTCGGCAGGTTTCGGCATGGGCGAGACGTGGGAGGAGATCACCATCTTCTTCCGCCGCTTTCGCGCGCGCGGCACCAAGCGGGTCGTCGTCGAACTGCTGGGCGAAGGCATGACGCTGGGCGTTGCCGGTTCGGTGCTCATGCTGGCGCTCGCCCTGCCGGCGTTCGACGAGACCTACGGCGACTGGCGCGCACAGGACGATTTCGCGGTCACATTTCTCGATCGGTATGGCAACGAGATCGGCCATCGCGGCATCATCCACGAGGATTCGGTCCCGGTCGATGCGCTGCCCGATCATCTGATCAAGGCGGTCCTTGCGACCGAGGATCGCCGCTTCTTCGAGCATTACGGGATCGACGTGCTCGGCCTCGTCCGCGCCATGGGCGAAAACGCGCGCGCCGGTGAGGTCGTCCAGGGCGGCTCGACGCTCACCCAGCAGCTCGCCAAGAACATCTTCCTGACCAACGAACGCACGATCGAGCGCAAGATCAAGGAAGCCTTTCTCGCGCTGTGGCTGGAAGCCAACCTTTCCAAGCAGGAGATTCTCGGCCTCTATCTCGATCGCGCCTATATGGGCGGCGGCACCTTCGGCGCGGCCGCCGCCGCGCAGTTCTATTTCGGCAAACCGGTCACCGATGTGACGCTGGCCGAAGCGGCGCTGCTTGCCGGCCTGTTCAAGGCACCGGCGCGCTATGCCCCGCACAACAACCTGCCGGCCGCCCGTGCCCGCGCCAATCAGGTGCTCACCAACCTCGTGCAGGGTGGCATCATGACCGAGGGGCAGGTCATCGGTGCACGGCGCAATCCAGCGACCATCATCGATCGCGGCAAGACGGAGGCGCCGGACTATTTCCTCGACTGGGCCTTTGAACAGGTCAAGGAACGCGCCGCCGGCTACCCCAGCCATTCGCTCATCGTACGCACCACCATCGATCTCGACCTGCAGAAGGCGGCCGAGGACTCGCTGGAATTCAATCTGCGTCAGAACGGAGCGGCCTACGAGGTCGACCAGGGAGCCATCGTCCTTCTGGAGCACGGCGGCGCTGTGCGCGCCATGGTCGGCGGGCGCGACTATGGTGAAAGCCAGTTCAACCGGGCATCGCGGGCACTCCGTCAGCCCGGCTCGTCGTTCAAGGGCTTTGTCTACGCCGCTGCCATGGAGAACGGCTTCACACCCGACTCGGTGATCTCGGACGCGCCGATAACCTGGCGCGGCTGGTCGCCGCGCAACTATACGCGCGGCTATTCCGGCTCGGTCAATCTGACGACGGCGCTCGCCAAGTCGCTCAACACCGTGCCGGTCCGCCTCGCGCGCGATCATCTCGGCACCGACGTGATCGCCGAAACCGCGCGGCGCATGGGGGTCGAGACGCCCGTGCGGACCGACAAGACGATGCCACTCGGCACATCCGAACTCACGCCCCTCGACATGGCGACCGCCTACGCCGTCTTTCCAGCCGGCGGGTTCGAATCGCAGCGGCACGGCATCACGCAGATCCTCAACTACCGCGGCGAAATCCTCTACGACCACACCCGCGACACACCGCCCCCGCAGCGCGCGCTGACGGAACAGGCGACGATCGCGATGAACTCCATCCTGGCGCAGATCCCCGAATGGGGAACCGGCCGGCGCGCCAAGCTCGACGGCATCCGGACAGCCGGCAAGACCGGCACGTCGCAGTCCTACCGCGATGCATGGTTCATCGGCTTCACCGGCAATTTCACCGCTGCCGTCTGGTACGGAAACGACGATTTCACCGCGACGAACAACATGACCGGCGGCTCGCTGCCGGCCATGACGTTCAAGCGGCTGATGGACTTTGCCCACCAGGGCATCGATCTGCGGCCGATCCCGGGTGTCGCCCCGGAGGAACGTCCTGCCGACGCAAATGCGCTCGAGGTTGCCGAAGGCGACATGGAGGTCGGACCGGCGCGGCGTCATCGCGCGCTGTCGCGGCAGGGCACGCGCGTCCTTCGCGCAATGGTCGAACGCTTCGCCGATGACGCGCCGCTGAAGCCGAGCGACGAGGTGGCGCAGGCCGCTGGCCTCGTCCAACAGGACAGCCGCTGAGCGGTCATCGGCGCCCTGCCCTTACGACACTGACAAGAGACGGAATTCCCTTGCTGCGTACGCCACTCCTCGTTGCCCTTGCCCTGGCGATCGCCTTTGCCGGTGGAATCTACTCCACCATCGCGGCGATCGAAGCGGACGACGCGTTCGACGTTTTGGCCATCGGCCCGTGGGAAGCGACGCCGCTGGCTCAGACGGACGCGGCCAATCCTTATGCCAAGGCCCGCCGCGCCCGCACCGGCAGCTTCGCGCTCGGCCAGGCGGAGGGCCTGCTGTTTCGTACCGCAGCGGATAGCACTGGAGCGCGGCTCAGGGGAACCTGCAGCTACCGCATCGCCGGGCAGACGCCGCCCAGCCGCCTCTGGGTAATGCGGCTCACCACGACCGCCGGCGCCACGCTGGACAGTCCCGATATCTTTCCGCAGACGGTCCACTCCAACGATCTGCTGCGCGCGCCAGACGGCACGTTCGCCGTCCGCCTCGACGGGCAGGCTCGTTCGGGCAACTGGATTCGGCTTGCCCATGACGGGCCGTTCGAAATCGAGATCACGCTCTACGACACGCCTGCGGCGGGCAATTTCGGCCTCATCGATCTGGCGATGCCGTCCGTCGAGCGACTGGACTGCGATGATGCGTAATCTTTTGATCGCCGTGGCAGCGGGACTGGTCGGTGCGCTGGTGCTTCATATCGCGATGATCTTCGCGCTGCCCTTCTTTGCAACGGGCGATGCGTGGTCACGCGTGGCGGGCTTGCCGCTGGAAGGCCGATTTGTGGAGGCGGAAAGGCTCGGCGACACAGAAACCGCGGGCCTGGAACACCCCTTCACCACCACCGCAATTTGCCGGTTCGAGATCACCAGCCAGCCGATCCACCTGCGTGCCGAAGGATATGTACCGTTCTGGTCCCTCGCCGTTTTCGATCGTCAGTCCAACGAAGTGTTCAGCATGAATGATCGCACTGCCGCCGGGACAGCGCTCGACGTCACGCTGGCCACGCCGATCCAGATGATCGGCCTGCGTGAAAGCATACCGCCAGCCCTGGCCAATTCGGTGCTGGTCGAAACCTCCGCCGCCACCGGCTATATTCTGCTGCGCGCGGTGGTACCGGATGCCTCGTGGGAAAGCTCGGCCGCGGCCTTTCTGGACAGCGCAACCTGCGCGCCCGTCGATCCGGCGGCCTGAACGAACGCACGAACCGATCGCCGGTGCGTGTCAGCGCGGCATCGGTCTTTGCACACCCGTGAAAAGCAGTATCTTCGCCGTCGCCCCCGGCGGCGGCTTCGTGCCTGGCGCCCCTGTGCGCTTCGGTGTCTGTGCCAATGAAATTATCGCTGCCATGTCAGTCTCCGTCCTTGCCTAAACGGATGCACGCGAGACGATGTCACCCGGCTTGTTGAGCCGAATTTCATTGAGCCACCAGATGGTTAACGGCTTGCTAACGGTTTTCCTTTAATTTGCGTTTAGTTTCTTAGTTTTGCGTAGGTGTATTCGCGTGCCAGACCGATTTCGCGATCTTGAAGTGCCTGGCAAGCCGGGACGCAAGGATGCCGTCCTGCTTGCGACCGTGTCGAGTTTCGAAGACATGGCGCACCCCACCCGCAACGATCTTCAGCAATTTTCCGACCTGTTTCTGCCGCTGTTCGCCGTCGCCGGCGATGAGGCCCGCCGCATGGCCTCGGCCGCCCTTTCGCGCTGCCCCAACGTTCCGCGCGCGGTCGCCGAAACCATCGCGAGGCAGACGCTCGACGTCGCCGCCCCGTTCCTCGTCCATGCCATCCATCTGGACGAGGAACTCTTGATGATGGTCCTGCGGACGCAGTCGAGCGGCCATGCGCGGGCGGTGGCGCGGCGCGAGGGCTTGACCCAACCCGTAATCGACGCGCTGGCCGCCCTTAACGACAGCTCCGTCAATCGCAGCCTGGCACTCAGGAACCTCCGTCCGGTGCCGGCAGCGGAGGTGAGCACCGGCGCCGGACGCGAAGAGCAGATCAGAACCGAATTGCGGGCTCTCGTCATGCGCAATGATCCGAAAACGTCGCCCAGGAACGATGCCGTTCTGCCCAGGGTCGACCCGGCGATCGAGCAACGACTGATCCGCTATGCCACCTCCGCCGAGCCGTTGTATTTCACGACGGCCCTCGCCGACGCGCTGCAATCGGGTTTCGGTCTTGCCGAACGCATCATGCTCGACGTTTCGGGGCGCCAGCTCGCCGAAACACTGGTTGCGCTCGGGCTGCGCTATACCGTCATCATTGTGGCGCTGGAGCAGTTCTTTCCCCATCTCGCCGAGCTTGCAGCAGGAGAGCGCCGTTCATTGTCGTTGTTGCGCGGCTGCGCCTTCACCGACTGCGTCGATCGCGTCAAGGCATGGCAGCGCGCCGACCGCGCCACGCGGAACCGCCCCACCCATTTACCGTTCACGATCGAAACCGAGGCTCCCCGGCCATCCCGAGAGCAGCCAAAGCACCCTCAACCCGCCGCACGCGCGACGCGCGACCATATCAAGCGGGCATGATCGTCAGATAATCGTCGATCCGCTCGACTTCGATCTCCACGACCCAGAGGTCGCGGTCGAAGCGGAGCTCGCGGTCGAGAGCGGCGGCGATCTCATCCGATGCATCGGTGATGCAGCGCATCTCGAAAACCCGGTCTTGAGGCTTTTCACTGTCGAAGACGCTCTGCGGCGCCGGCCCGTACAATATCTGCGTACCATCGCGGTGGCGCACGCGCACGAAGATCGCGCCCGCCTCCGGCGCCCCGCGCCGCTCCACGGCGGCAAATCCGCCGGCGCCGAAAACGCGGCGCACGAGGGCCGAGACCCAGATGTCACTGGTCAGCCGCATAGCTATCTCTCGACCTAGAAGGCGCCGATCTCCTGGAGCTTTTCCAGTACCGCGGCGCTCGGCTCTCCGGTTTCCGGCAAGCGGTAGTGACTTTGGAAATGACGGATCGCCTCGCGGGTCTGCGAGCCCATCATGCCGTCGACCGCAACGTCGGAATAGGCAATGTTGACCAATCCCTGCTGGATTCTGGTCACCATGTCGTCTGGCGCCTGGCCATTCGGAATGGACGCGGGCGGAATATAATTGACCTGCAGGCTGGAGGCGGCCGATTCAGGCGCTCGCGGGCGCGGCTGCGTTTCGGTGACCGGTGCGGACGGGCGCCGCAAAGGCGTGGCAACCTCGTCGATGCGGGCAAGCTTCATCCTTGCCAGCAGCGTCTCGCTGGGTTGCGGCGCCTGGTCCAGTCCCGTCCTCTCGGCATAATCAGCCAGCGCGGCCGCGGTCTTCGGGCCCGAGAGCCCGTCGATCTCGCCGTCATAGAATCCAAGGCGCTTTAGTTCGCGTTGCATGGCGCTCAGCAGCGCATTGTCGTTGGGAACGGGCGCCCGGCTCCGCGCCTGATCGGTATCGTGGCGGTCGGGAATGCTCGCGGTCTGCGTGTCGTCATCCTGCCGGATGCTGACACTCTGGACGCGCCGCGCCGGTACGGGGGTCAGGATGTCCTCGATCGTCTGGGGCTCATCGCCTGTGCCTTCCGGAGTGGCGTCGGCGAAGTCTCTTGCGGGTTGGTCTTGGAGCGATGCACGCGGTGTGACGGGCTCAGCCTGTGTCGGCGCCGCAATCTTCACGTCGGGAATCACCGACGGGCGCGGCGTGAAATCGGTGCGCGTCATGAGCAGCGGCGACGGGTGGCCGCCCGGCTGATACCAGATTGCGTTCGCCGCAACGAATGTGAACACCACGGCAAAAGCCGCACCGCCAGCGGCCAGCGAGGGATGGCGCGAGACTGTCCGTCCGGCCGCGCGGGCCGCTATGCTGACGATGCCGGGTTTTGTCTTGGCGCTTCGGCGCCGCTTTTCAGGCTGTTTTTGCTTGCGCGTCATCAATTGCGTCCTCTGTGCGAGGCTCATACTCCATACGTTTCAATCGGGGTGGAAAATCCACCGTCTGCCCGGTCCCCTCGTCCTCGATATTCACTATGCCGCTGCCGTCAAGAGGCAGCTCGATCGTTACGGCCGTGCCGCGGCCGGGCTCGCTTTGAACCGTCATTTCACCACCGTGCAGCCCGACGAGACCCTTGACGAGGCAAAGGCCGAGGCCTGTGCCCATGTGGCGCCGGTCATAGTCCGCCTCGCCCTGGACGAAGGGTTCTCCGATCCGCGCGATGAGATCAGGCGCCATGCCCGCACCCGTATCGCCAACGGTCAGCCGGACCTTCGATCCACGCCTTTCGGCATCGATGGTCACCAGGCCACCGTCATCGGTGAACTTGATGGCGTTGCCGACGAGGTTGATCAGGATCTGTTTGATCGCCCGGCGGTCCGCCGTCAGTTCGTCGATCGAGCGCGAAACGCGAGCGGTCAGCCTGAGGCCCTTTTCTTCGGCGCTCAGCGTCATCATGCGCCGGCAATCGTCAATCAGTTCGCCAAGCCGGAAGGGCTCGCCGATCATCTGGTAGCGTCCGGTCTCGATCTTGCTCATGTCGAGCATGGTATTGACGACCGCAAGCAGGTGCTCGCCCGACTGATTGATCAGCTCGACATAGTCGCGTTGGCGATCGTCGGTCAGCGCGCCAAAATATTCGCGGCGCAGGATGTCTGAAAAGCCGATGATCGCATTGAGCGGCGTGCGCATTTCGTGGCTCACGGCTGCCAGGAAGCGGGTCTTCTCCGCGTCCGCGCCTTCCGAGCGCTCGGCAAGCTGGCGGTTTTCCGTACGCAGCTGCGCGACGTCATCGCTGAAGCGGCACTGCGACAGGATCTCGCGCAGCGCTCCAGTTTCATCCCGCATCGCCACGAGATCGGCAACGACATGCGCGAATTGTCCCCCGTCCGCGCCGCCATCCTTGCGGGCAAAGCGCAGTTCAACCGTCTCGCGGCGCGCGCCTTGGCGCAGCCGGTCTATCGCAGCAAGGAAAGACAGCCGGTCGGAGACGTGAATATGATCGAGGAAGCCGCGACCGGCCGGCCCCGCGACGCGCGTCAGGAACTGCGGTGCGTCGAGACCGCCGAACCGTGTGACCTGGCCGCGCGCGTCGTGCAGCGCGGCAAGACCTGGAAGGCTGTCCAGAAATGTCTGCGAGGGCGGAATATAGGCATCGTTCATGGGCACCCGTTCTTCCCCGTCTTTTTCCTCGAAGCTCGGCGCTTCACCGACAACCGGCCGAACCGATACAGCCGCCATCGCCGTTATGGGGGCGAACAGCACAGCCAACCATTCCCCAGGTTGCCAGGCGAGCAGGCCGAGCAGCCCCGCCGATGCGAGCGCCACAGCTGCAGCCCGTGATCCCGACATGCTCAATGCCGCTGCCGCGCCAAGACACAGCGCCGCGCCGGAAAGGACAGCCGCCATCGCGCTGCCGTCCCGGCCCACGAGCACCAGAAGGCCCATCGCCACGGGCACTGCGAGAACGCCGATCAACAGCGCACGCATCAGCGCCGTCTGCGCCAGCCTTTCGGCTGCGCCTAGATCGCTTTCGACCCAACCCGCCGCGCTTTGTGATAGCCGCGCGACAAGCCTGCCAGGCAGGTTCATTGATGAAAACACTGACGCGTCCGTACTCGTTACAATGGCATTTCGTGTTTGCCGGAGGTTCGCATTCCACGCTTAAGGAATGAATAAGCCGCCTGATTCTCGGCGCCGGAACCACCCTGAATCGGCGGGCGAACCGGAAACCGGCGCACCGAATGCTCATCATGGTTAACGCTCCATTTTCACCAAAGCGTCCGCGCGCCACCGTCAGGGCCAAAAAGCCTGAAAATCAGGTCTGCCCGTTCGAAATTGAGCCAAATTCGTCTCAAGTTTTGGCGCGGGCACCAACGCTTTGAGCAAGCGGGAGAGCCGATCGGTAAAATTTGAATCGAATTCGGCTCAAAAACTCCCGGCCGGATCAAATCGAAATTGGGAACTGTCGGCATAGTGTCGCGTCTATCGAACGACACCGACGGCGATGCGCCGAACAAGGACGGTCAACGTCCGGCGAAGGGAACAAAGGACGCGGCAATGGGTATCTTGGTGAAGGGCGCTTTCTGGTTTTCGGCCGTGCTTCTGACTCTGCCGATCATCGACACCTCCTCCGAGGAGACAGGCGCCGATACCGCTCCGAAAATCGAGATGACGCAAACCCTCTCCGCGCTCGCCGTTGCCGTCGCCGATATCAAGGCAATCTGCGAACGCCATCCGGACGTTTGCGAGACCGGCGGCGAGACCCTGACGGCACTCGGCCACCGTGCAAGGGACGGCGCGCGCATCGCCTATGAATATCTCGATGCCAGCCTCGCCGACGGCGAGCCGGTCGAGACCGCAGCCGAGGGCACGGAACCGACCGATCCGGTGGCGACGGGAACCGTTGCGGGCCTTAGCGTCGAGGAAGCTATCGTGCTCGGCGAGACACTGGTTGCGGCGCATGAGCAGACTGTCGCCGCCGCAGCGTCCGCCAACGCGTCGGTCGCGGAGAATGCGCAGTAGACCGGGCTTTTTTCGTGCGTTCTGCCCCTCGATCCCCTATATCGGGCGAAAGACGGAGCGCAACTGCATTATGACCCCGCTGCAACAGATCAAGGACGATTTCGCCTTCCTGGACGATTGGGAGGATCGCTATCGCTATGTCATCGAGCTCGGACGAGAGTTGGAGCCGCTCAGCGATGGCGAGCAGAACGACAGGAACAAGGTTCAGGGTTGCACCAGCCAGGTCTGGCTCGTGCACGACGCCGTGGGCAGTGGCTCTGATCCGGTATTGACGTTTCGCGGCGATTCCGATGCGCATATCGTGCGTGGTCTGGTGGCGATTGCGCTCAGTGCCTTTTCCGGTCGGCGCGCTTCTGAAATCCAAGCCTTTGACGCCGTGGGACTGTTCAATGAGCTCGGACTCGTCGAACACCTGTCGCCGCAGCGTGCCAACGGCCTGCGCGCGATGGTGGGCAGGATCAAGCAGGATGCCGGCACCGCTCTCGAAAGTGCGGACGGGGAAGCTGCACAGCGCCGCGCCTGACTCATCCCATCAATTGCGGTAGCCATAGTGGCGGCTCAGCGCATTGAGCGCGGTGCGCAGCATCAGCTTGCCCGAACGAACGGGCCATTGGCGCTCGCGCTCCACCGTCTCCAGCCCCTTCAGAAAACAGCAGATGTCGAGGAGGACGCCCGACAATTCCGGGCCGACCGCGCCAAGGGCCGCTGATACGCGGTCACGTGCCGCGATCGCATGATCCGTCAAATCTCCAATGGCAGGGCTTTTTCCCTTCGTCGCGGAGACCCCTGCCTCCCAGTTGGAAGAGATCCGCGGCTGGAGGGCGGCGAAGCTGAAGTCGCGCCTCAGCCGTTCGCCTGCCATGAAGGCGTCCTCGTCGAGATAAGGGTCGCCGTCGCGTGACTTCAGGCGGGCGAGCGAGGCGAGCGGCGATTCGTTGAGATTGACGCTCACCGTCGCTTTCGCCCCCGCCACCTCTCGTGTTTCCGTGACGGTGTCGCGGTGCTGGGCGGCAAAGCATGCCTCGGCCGTCATGCTGTTCTGCGCCGCGACATGACGCTTCAGCCAGGCCTTGCCTGCCGGGGTGATCGCAACGGCGTTTTTCTTTCCTGCCGCCACGAGACCCACCCGCCTGGCGACTGTCACAACCGTCTCGGCCGCAGCGTACGCGCTGGCATCATCTCGAACGATTTCGACTTTCCCTTCTCGCGGCGCAGATGCCCTGCATGCGCCGCTGGCACAAAACTGCAAGAGCCGCGCCATGTCCTTGCGCGCCCGCGCGCCAGTCCCCCCCTCACCGGCCATGGGCCTGCTCCTCGCTGACCAGCGCCGCCACGACGCGCTCGACGGCGACGAGAAAGCGGTCGTAGCCGGCATCGTCACGCCGGTCCTCCACTACATTGCAGGCGTGGCCCACCGTGGTGCGGTCCCTACCGAAGGCACGTCCGATCTGCGTCAGCGAAAGGCACAGCGTCACGTGCGCAACATACATCGCGATCTGCCGTCGATGGACTGCGTCACGGCGACGAAGGACGCGCCCCGATCCGCGATCGCGATCGGCCGTCACATGGGTGAGGACAAAGCCCGCCAATTCATCGACGACCGTCTGTACCAGCGCGCACGCCAACCTTGCCGAACCGCTGTCACGATCGCCAGATGCAACCGGCCTCTCCGGGCTGGCGGGCGGCGATGTCTCAGCGCCCGTCGGCAAGGTCGAGATGTCCGGCCGTTTCCCGGACACCTGCGGCATGAAAACCCTCGGCATGTCAGCTCTCCTGCAAAATAGGATTATATTCTTATAGCCAACATGCGAAGCGGGGACAAATGGTTTGGGAGAGATTGCCGCTATGCCGGGATTGCGGGGCGTCAAGCACTATCGCGCGCCGGCGATAGGATGATTTTCATGCCGCATCATCCCCGCCAAAACGCAAAAAGACCCGGTCGACGATGGCGACCGGGTCTTCTCCGGATTGCTGAATGGTATCGCGCGGTCCGGCCTTGCGGCCTCGCGCTACTTCGAGCGGCGCTTGCGCTTCTGCCCGAGGCCCATTTCCTTGGCGAGACGAGAGCGTGCTTCCGCGTAGGCCGGAGCGACCATCGGATAGTCGCTCTGAAGATCCCATTTGTCCCGATAGTCTTCCGGGCTGAGGTTATGATGCGTCATGAGGTGGCGCTTGAGCGACTTGAACTTCAAGCCGCACTCCAGGCAAGTGATCTGATCATCCTGGACGGAACGCTTTACCGGAACGGCAGGCTTCGGTTTCTCGATGACGACGGGTTCCTGGCGGACCGTCATGCTTCCGAGAGCGTTATGTACATCCGCGATCAGCGACGACAGTTCGCTCGTTGGAACCACATTGTTGCTGACGTATGCCGCAACAACGTCGGCCGTCAACTCGACGATCAGGTCCTTATTTTGGTTTTCTTCCGCTTCGTTCATTGAGTGCCCCAGACTTTCCATCACTAATTCGCTCGATTATGCATCAGATTAGTCTCTTGGTCCATATCGACCAAGAACGTTCATCATCGCTGTACGCTCGACCCACATTTTGCTGGAGAAGAGACGCGTATTTGCGGTTGCCTTTTAACGGCGAAAATCGGGAAAACCACCGACCAGCAGTTGCATTTCTTTTCATACCCTAAGTATTTTCGTGTAACACTTTGGAATAAATGCGTGATCTGCTTTCTTTAAATGGCAGTTTTCGAATGAGCTGCCCCGCGCTGTCGCTCGAAAAGGCAAGGCATAAGGCCTAAGGCGTTCCGGCCCGCTTTGGAACTGTCAAATATCACAGTCCGAATGCATCAAAGCTTGTCCTCATCATTCGGCATCTCGTTCAATATGGTCTTGTCCGACAGTTTGTAGCCGGAAGCATAGGCTGCTTTGGCAAGAAGATGTGCCGATATTGGGGCAGTGAGCAGAAGGAAGATCACGCCGGCGATCGAACGGCTGAACGTGCCGCCATCGAGCGAATGAACGCCGAGCGCGATGAGGAGAAGGCCCGAACCCACCGTCCCGGCTTTCGAGGCCGCGTGCATGCGCGTGTAAATGTCGGGCAGGCGAACCACGCCCACTGCGGCGAGCAGAGAGAAAACCGATCCTACGACGACGATGACAGCCGTGAAGATGGCAACGACGGCTTCCATCAGGCGTCCCCTTTCTGTTCGCCGCTCTCATGGAGCGGCTGGCTCGTATCGCGCACTTGGCCCGGCGTGCGCTCCGTCAGCGCCGCCTTGTCGCGCTTGGCGCTGACGAGGATGAAACGGGCGAAAGCGACGGTCGCCAGGAAACCGACGAGCCCGAGCGCGATCGCGATGTCGACGTAAAGGGCAAATCCGGTGAAGATGCCGATCACGGCGATATAGCCGATCGCGACGGCGACGAGCATGTCGAGGGCCAGGACCCGGTCAGGGAGCGTCGGGCCCGCCACCACCCGATAAACGCACAGGAAGAAGGCGATGCTCAGGAGAAAGAGCGCGATGAATATGGCCGCGTCGAGCAGGGCGAAAGCATCCATCAGTGAAATGCCTCTCTGATCTTGCGTTCGAACCCGTCCTTGATGTCGCGGCGTGCGCCATCGGCATCCGACGCGTCGATCGCATGAACATAGAGCGTCTTGCGATCATCGGAGACGTCGATCGACAGCGTTCCGGGCGTCAGCGTGATCATGTTGGCGAGCATGGTGATCTCGATATCGCTCTCGACATCGAGAGGCAGCGCGAAAATGCCCGGCTTGGCGGTCATCTTCGGCGAGGCCACCAGCACGGCGACTCGCCAGGCTGAAAGTGCAAGCTCCTTCAGGAACAAAAGCACCAGGGACAGGATGCGCCGGGTCCGGTTGTAATAGCCGGGAGTCCCGACCTGCTCACGGATCAGCGACAGCGCGAAAAGACCGAGCAGGAAGCCGAATATCAGATTGAGCAGCGAGAACGAGCCCGATACCGCTCCCCAGGCGAAAGCCAGCAGGATATTGACCAGCACGAGCATCATTGGGCCGCCTCCGGAAACACCGACTGGATGTATGAGCCGGGATCAAGCAATTGCTCGGCAGACCGTTCCGTCAACACCAGCAGCGGTTCGGGATAGAGCCCGAAGACGGCCGTCAGCGCGACAAGGCCGATCAGCGGCAGATAAGTCGCGCTCGGCCGCAAGGTCGCCGTAGGGATCATCATTGGCGACTCCGGCGGCGTCGTGTCGGCAGGCTTCCAGTATGCGTGGGCCCAGACACGACCCACGGCGATCGTCGTCAGGAAGCCCGTCACCAGGATGGATGCCGCCAGCCACCAGATTCCCGCATCGAGCGAGGCCTTCACCAGAACGGCCTTCGGCCAGAAGCCGGAGAATGGTGGAAGTCCCGACACCGACAGAAACAACACGAGCGAGATGGCCGCGAACAGGACGTGGCTGCGGTATATACCGCCCAGTTGCGCGATCGAGAACGAGCGCCCGATCCGCGCCGCCATGCCGGCAGCCATGTAGAGCGCCGTCATGACGATGATCGAGTGCAACGCATAGAAGATCGACCCGGAAAGGCCGAGCGGCGTTGCAAGCGCTATGCCTGCCAGCATCACGCCGATGCCTGAGACGACGAGATAGCCGAGCAGCCTGCGATAGTCCGTCTGAGCCAGAGCCCCGAGCGTGCCGAGGATCATGGTGACCACCGCCACGATGGCGATGAGCGTCGCCAGTTCGTCGCGCTGCTCCGGGAAAAGCATGATCATCGTTCTCAGGAGGGCGTAGATGCCGACCTTTGTCAGAAGACCGGCGAAGAGCGCCGAGACCACGACCTTCGGCGTGTGGTAGGAAGCCGGCAGCCAGAAGGCGACCGGGAAGGCAGCCGCCTTCATCCCGAAGGCCAGCAGATAGAGCGCTGCCAGCGTATAGAGCGGTGCCGTCGCCCCCATCTCCCGAGCCTGCAGCGCGATGTCGGCCATGTTGAGCGTGCCGAAGATGCCGTAGAGGAATCCCGTGGCAATCAGGAAGATCGTCGTCGCAACGAGGTTCAGCAACGCGTATTTCGTCGCGCCGTCCAGTTGCTGGCGTTCCGAGCCGAGTATCTGCAGTCCGAAGGAGGCGATCAGCAGCACCTCGAACCAGACGTAGAGATTGAAGATGTCGCCGGTGACAAACGCGCCGATGACACCCGCCATCATCAGGAAAAGCAGCGGATAGAAGCCATAGCGCCGCCCGGTCTTGTCGACATCCTGTGCCGCGTAAAGGCCGCAGGCCAGCGCGACCAGCGAGGCGGTGAAGGCGAGGATGGCGCCGAGAATGTCGACGGAGAACGAGATGCCGAACGGCGGCAGCCATCGCCCCATGGTCACGGTGACGGTGCCGCCGGAAAGGACGTGAACCAGAAGGCCGGCCGTCATCGCGACGAGCGCTAGCAGACCGAAAACGGCCAGGCGCGGCTGAAGCTTGACGTATTTGCGCAGCATCATCAGCCCCGCGCCGGCCATGAGGCAGTAGGCGACCGGCGCGATCACGAGCCAGTCGGCCAGCGGCGCCTCGGCAACCACCATGGCCTGCGAAATATCCACTGCTGCTCCGGAAGGTGCGGCCATCGATTGCTCCTAGTAGCCGAGCGGCGGAAGAGGGTCATCCTTCGGCTCGGCAAGCCGCATTTCGCGCGAATCGTCAGTGTCGAGTTCTTGGTAGGCACGAAAGCCGAGCACTAGGAGAAACGCGAAGAAGGAGAACGAGATCACGATCGCCGTCAGGATCAGGGCCTGGGGCAACGGGTTCGCCGTCGCGATCTCCGGCACATCGAGCGCGGCCGGAATGATCGGCGGCACGTCGCGCGTCAGCCGGCCGGCCGTGAATATCAGAAGGTTGACGGCATTGCCGAAGATCATCACGCCCATCAGGATGCGGATCGTATGGCGCGACATCATCAGATAAATCGCCACGGTAAAAAGAGCGCCGACGAAGACGGCGAGGATCGGCTCCATCAGATTTCGTCCCTTTCTTCCAGTGCCAGCGCCACCGACGTGATCGTGCCGACAACTGCGAAATAGACTCCGATGTCGAAGAAGAGGACGGTCGACAAGGCGACTTCGACACCCAGAATGTTGGGATAGACCCACAGTCCCGTCATGAAAGGCACGCCGAAGAAGATCGAGATCATGCCGGCTGCGCCGCCCAGCATCACGCCGAACGAAGCGATGTTCATGGGATGGAAATAGATGGCGCGACGAACCGGCGTCACACCGCAGGCGATGCCGTAGATGGCCAGCGCAGAGGCAGCGATAAGGCCGCCGATGAAGCCGCCGCCGGGCTCGTTATGGCCACGCAGGAGCACGAAGATCGAGAAGACCACCATGAGGGCGGACAGGAACGGCGCGACCGTGCGGAAGATCAGTGTCTGCATGGATCAGGCCTCTTCCCGAACGGCGATGGCGCCGGCACCTGTCGCCTCTGCGCGCGGACGGCGGCGGGTGCGTACCCGCAGCAGGGCCAGGATGGCGATGCCGGCGATCGTCACGACGGCAATCTCGCCAAGCGTATCAGTGCCGCGGAAGTCGACGAGGATCACGTTGACGATGTTCGCGCCATGCGCGATCGGCTTGGAGAACTGGGTGAAGAATTCCGACAGGCGCAGGTCGAGCGCATCTTGCGTCACGCGAATGAGGTAGAGCATGAAGCCGAGCCCGCAACCGATCGCGATGAGCCCGCTGACGATCCGTTCGCTCCATGGTCGATGGTCGCTGGGATAGAGCCTCAGCCGCGTCATCACCAGGGCGAGGATCACAACCGAAAGCGTCTCCACCATGAACTGCGTGAACGAAAGGTCCGGAGCCGCATAGAGCATGAACACGAGGGCGACCGCGAACCCCTGGATGCCGAGCGAGACGATGGCTGTCAGCCTGTCTTTCGCGATCAGCACCGCGACCAGCCCCGCAAGACCGATCAGAAGCACGGCGAACTCGTGGAACCGGGTGTCCTCGGGCCAGGACGGCCAGGATGGCAGTTCGCCATAACGCAGCATCGGCACCAGAAGCGCCAGGGCGACCATGGCGAAGGTCATTTTCATATAGACGTCGAGCCGGCCGGGCTGAACGCGGCGCGTTACCGAAAACGACAGCCGCACCAGGGCATCCATGAATTGATCGAAGCCACGGTCCGGCCCCCATCCGATCGCATGCAGGAGGCTGGCAACGCCGGCGCGGGCGCGATCCAGCCCACGATAGACAAGCACGCCGAAAACGACGGTGACGATGGATAGGGCCAGCGGCATGCCGATCGAAGGAATGAGGCTGATGGTGATCGCGGTCTCTTCGCCGGCGACGGCCGACGCCATCGGAGACGAAATGAAACGGTGCGCCAGCGGCGAAAGGATCGCCGTCAGGAAACCGGCAAGCGCCAGCACGACCGGTCCGAGCCAGAGCAGGACCGGACCCTCATGCGCATGTTTGGGCGTTTCCACCTTCGGGCCGAGGAAGGGCTTCAGCGCCAGGGCGAAGCCGATCACCAGCATGAGGCCGTTGCCGACGATGGCCACGACGGTGAAGGCGATTGCCCATGGCGATGCGGCCCACAGGGCGTAATAGATTTCTTCCTTCGCCAGAAAGCCGAAGAATGGCGGCAGCCCGCCCATCGAGATGGCGGCGGCCAGGGCTGCGGCGAAGGTGATCGGCATTGCGGCCTTCAACCCGCCCAGTTTCGTCACATCGCGCGTTCCCGCCTCGTGATCGATCGCGCCGGCGACCATGAAGAGGCAGCCCTTGAACATCGAGTGGGCCACGAGATAGAGCACGGCCGCCTCGATCGCGTGCTCCGAGCCGAAACCCGTCAGCATGACAAGCAGGCCCAGCGAGGACACGGTCGTATAGGCCAGCATCAGCTTCAGGTCGGTCTGACGGATCGCAAGAAGCGTGCCGACGATCAGCGTCGTGCCGCCGAAGAGCGGCAGGATCGTCTCCCAGGCGAGCGTGTCGCCGAGCACGGGATTGAGCCGCATCAGGAGATAAACGCCGGCCTTCACCATGGTCGCCGAATGCAGGTAGGCCGAGACGGGCGTCGGCGCCTCCATCGCGTTGGGCAACCAGAAATGCAGCGGAAACTGCGCTGATTTGGAGAATGCACCGCCAAGGACGAGGATCAGCGCGACCATGTAGAGCGGATGCGCCCGCACCTCGGCGCCCAGTGGCAAGAGGGCTGACAGCTCGGTCACGCCGGTCATCGACCACAACAGCAGGAGGCCCGCCAGGAGCGCCAGACCGCCACCGCCGGTGACGACCAGCGCCTGCAGCGCAGCGCGGCGCGACGCCTCGCGCTTGTGATCAAACCCGATCAGCAGGAACGAGGTGATCGAGGTCAGTTCCCAGTAGACGAACAATGTCATGAAGCCGTCGGCGACGACGAGGCCCAGCATCGCACCCATGAAGAGCAGGATGAAGGAAAAGAAGCGGCCGAGATGCTCATGCCCCTTCAGATACCCGCCGGCATAAAGGACGATCAGCGCGCCGATGCCGGAGATCAGCAGCGCGAAGGTCTGCGAAAGGCCATCGATGTACCAGGAGAAATTGACGCCGAACGTCGGTATCCAGGAAAATCCGCCGGACACGGCTTCCCCGGCGCTGACGACAGGCGAGAACCCGAGCATGTGGACGAAGATCGCCAGCGGCGCGAGTGACAGGACCCAGGCCGCATTATGCTTGAGATGGCGCGTCAAAAACGGTGCGCAAATCGCTGCGATAAAGGGCAGCATCAATATGATGAACGTCGTCCCCGCCGCGTCGGCGCCCATAACCTCTCCCGCTGCTCGCTAGAGCCCACATCCGTGAAAACGCTTGGCCTTCACGTCGAATGTGAGGTCGTAATTAAATAGGCTGCAAATGTGAAGCAAGCCCGCGCGACGCCCTTTTCCGCCGAATGCGACGGATTGGCCCATGTGAGACGATCGCACGCTGCCTTGCAAAATCGTTGTATGGCGCCCTGCAACGCCTATCTTTGGGTCAACCAATCACGGAGAGCGCAATGAGCGACATCACGACGCCGAAAGTCCAGAAGAGCGATCAGGAATGGCGCGAGGAACTGACGCCCGAGCAGTACAAGGTCACGCGCAAGCATGGCACCGAACGAGCCTTCACCGGCCCGAACTGGGACAACAAGGCGGATGGTCTTTACCGCTGCGTGTGCTGCGGGAAGCCGCTGTTCCGTTCGGAGACGAAATACGAATCGGGAACAGGCTGGCCAAGCTTCTACGAGCCGGTCGCGGCGGACGCGGTGTCCGAACACAAGGACCGTTCCTTGTTCATGACGCGCACTGAGGTGCGCTGCACCGATTGCGACGCGCATCTCGGGCATGTGTTTCCCGACGGCCCGCAACCGACCGGTCTGCGCTACTGTATGAACGGAACAGCGATGACGTTCGACCCGGACGAGCGCTAGCTCATCTTGTGTAAGCGCTCCATGTTGCCGAATCGCTTGCCGGCATCCCCACATGTTGGTTGCTTTGCAGCCATTGGACCGCCGGCGAGCGACCGGGAATAATAGCGATGGTCAGAACGATCATGACCATCATGCCGATCCAGATGATAGCGGTTGCTGCGGCACGCATGTGCGAGACTCCTTCATGCCCGTCTTTCGAAAGGCTGCATCAATCGAGCTGAACGACGTGTGAGAGCGTCGTTAATCTGGCATTCATGTCCGCGGCACGGCACGGAATTCATCCCCGCCCGCGCTGCCCAACCAATCTTATGAGGAGCCGTCCTTGCCTGCATTCCCTTCCCTGCCCGCCGCGCCGAAAGCGATGAAGAAGACTGTCAGCGACACGCGCCACGGGATCGACCGCAGCGACGACTATGCCTGGCTGCGCACCGCCAACTGGCAGGAGATGTTCAAGTCGCCCTCCACGCTGGAGCCGGAAATCCGTTCGCATCTGGAAGCGGAAAACGCCTATCAGGCCGCCGCGATGGCGGACACGGCGGAACTGCGCGACGTGCTTTTCGCGGAGATGAAGGGGCGCATCAAGGAAGACGACGCCTCCGTGCCGGCGCCTGACGGCCCCTATGCCTATGGTACGTCCTTCATTCTGGGCGGTGAACAGCCACGCTTCTTCCGCCAGCCGCGCGAAGGCGGAGACCGGACCGTGCTCCTGGACGGCGACGCCGAAGCGACAGGCAAATCCTACTTTCGGATTTCCGGCACCGATCGTTCGCCCGATCATGACCGCATGATCTGGGGTTTCGACGACAAGGGATCGGAGTTCTTCACCCTGCGCGTGCGTGATCTCGCTTCCGGAGACGATCTTGACGACCGCGTCGAGAACACCGGCGGCGGAGGTACCTGGGCGGCCGACGGCTCGGGCTTCTTCTACACGCGGCTCGACGACAATCACCGGCCATCCAAGGTCTGCTTCCACGAGATCGGCACGCCGGCCTCTGCGGATCGGCTTGTCTATGAAGAGGCCGACACCGGCTTTTTCATGGGTGTCGGTGGATCACGTCTCGACGATTTCATCTTCATCGACATCCACGACCACGAAACATCGGAACTGCGGCTACTCCCGGCGACGGATCCGAAAGCCGAGCCGTTCGTCGTCGCCCGGCGCGAAACCGGCATCGAGTACGACTTTACCGAAGGCGGCGACGTCTTCTACGTGTTGACCAATGCCGACGGAGCGAAGGATTTCAAGATCATGCAGGCGACGGTGGATGCGCCGCAAAAGGAGAACTGGCGCGAGGTGGTTGCGCACCGGCCCGGTCGATTGATTCTCAGCCACATGGCCTTCAAGGACTTCATCGTCTGGCTCGAGCGTGAGAACTCGCTGCCGCGCATTGTCGTACGCGATCGCAAATCGGGCGCTGAACATGCGATCGCCTTCGATGAGGAAGCCTATTCGCTCGGTCTCCAGGGATCGCTCGAATATGATACCGAGGTGATCCGCTTCTCCTATTCGTCGATGACCACCCCGTCGCAGCAGTTCGATTACAACATGCTGACGCGAGAGCGCACCTTGTTGAAGACGCAGGAGGTCCCTTCCGGCCACGATCCGGCAGACTATGTCACGCGGCGCATCGCGGCGCGGGCGGCCGATGGCGAGAGCATCCCGGTCACCCTGCTCTACCACCGGTCGACGCCACTTGATGGCACCGCCCCCTGCCTGCTCTACGGTTACGGATCCTACGGCATCACCATCCCGGCAAGCTTCAACACCAATTGCCTGTCGCTGGTCGACCGGGGCTTCGTCTATGCCATCGCGCATATCCGGGGCGGCAAGGACAACGGGTTCGCCTGGTATGAGGCCGGGCGCCGTGAACACAAGCTGAATACCTTCACGGACTTCATCGCAGCGGCCGACACGCTGGTCGAGCAGGGCTTCACCGCGCATGAGCGGATCGTTGCGCAGGGGGGCTCGGCCGGCGGCATGCTGATGGGCGGCATCGCCAACATGGCGCCGGAAAAGTTCGGCGCCATCATCGCCGCCGTGCCTTTCGTCGATGTTCTCAACACCATGCTCGACGACACTCTGCCGCTCACTCCGCCCGAATGGCCTGAATGGGGAAACCCCATCGCTTCGAAAGCCGATTATCAGATGATCGCGTCCTATTCGCCCTACGACAACGTCGCCGCCCAAGCCTATCCGGCCATCTTCGCGCTGGCGGGTCTCACCGATCCGCGCGTGACCTATTGGGAGCCGGCCAAGTGGGTTTCGAGGCTCCGCGAAAAAATGACCGGCGGCGGGCCAGTCCTGTTCAAGACCAACATGGATGCAGGCCACGCCGGCGCTTCGGGCCGCTTTCAGCGGCTGGAAGAAATCGCCTATGAATATGCATTCGCGCTGAAGGTGACCGGCCGGGCCGACACGCAATCGTGATTGGGCAGGCGAGCCCACTTGCCGCGCCGGACCGTTACTTGGTCAGCACCGTTTTGCGAGAGGAGATTTCGTCATGCGACAGCGATCGGGATTGGCACGTCTCGCCGCTCTGACCGGCATTGGGCTCGCGCTGTTCCTGCCGGCCCCTGCGGTGAGCGCACAAGGCCTCTTCGGTGGCCTCGCCGGAGATGGCTGCCGCGCCTTTCAGGAAGCTGGAGGTCCGTTCTGGCAAGGGTTCTATCGCGGCCGAGAGGAGAGCCCGTTCACTCAGGACGATGGACTTTACGAAGTTCGTCACTATCGGTGCTTCCGCTCCGAAGCCGAATGCGATGCGTGGCTCTACGACCTGCAAAGCACCTATGTGGCAACTCATCGCACCTGGTGCCGCGCCTATTAGAGCCCATCAGCCTCAGCGGGCGGGAATCGCCTTCAGATAGGCAGCGATCGCCGCCCGGTCCTCTTCCGGCAGTTGCGCAAGTCCGCGCTGAACGTCGGCCATCGATCCACCGACGGAGTCGAAGTCGGGCGTAAAGCCGGACTCGAAATAATAGGCAAGGTCTTCGACGCTCCACTCACCGATATCGCCGCCCGGTGTGATATTGGGGATTCTCCCCTCACCGCTGGGATTGGGTGCGCCCGCCAGCCAGCGATCGGTTTCAAGACCGCCCAGCACGTCTCTCGGCGTATGGCACTCTCCGCAATGGCCGACCGCCTCGACCAGATATTGTCCGCGCGCCAGCATAGGATCGGCGCTTTCGAGTGTGACCCGGTTGGGCTCCGGCATGTAGAGGTATTTCCAGAGCCCAATCGCCCGATTGACGTTGAAGGGAAACGGCACGTCGTGCGCTGCGACCATGTTGTCGCTCGCCGGGAGGGTTCTCAGATATCCCCACAGATCGTTGACGTCCTCGATGTCCATAAGGGCATAGGAGCTGTAGGGAAAAGCCGGATAGTAATGCGTCCCGTCGGGCGCGACGCCGCTCAGCATCGCGTCGGCAAAATGCCGAAACGTCCAGTCGCCGATCCCTGCGTCCGAGGGCGAGATGTTCGGGACGCGAAAATCTCCGAACTGCGAACTGATGACGTGCCCGCCACCGAGCGTCGGGGGCGCGTCATCGTCCCCCTCCTCGCCCGCCGCTTCGAGGCTGTGGCAGGAGGCGCATCCTCCCGCGGCGAAAATCCGCTGCCCGTTGGCGACGTCGGGGTCTGAAAGTCCCTCGAACGCAGTGTACGGCAATTCGCTCGGCGCAGCGATCGCCCACAGAGTCGCGGCGCCAGCCGACAGCACGACGATGAGGAGGATCAGGATCCGCTTCAGCATCGATCCGCGTCAGCTCCGGTCAATCATCCGACATGCGGAAATCGTCGTGGCAACCGCTACAATTGCGAGAAAATTCCTGAAACATCGGGGCGAATGCGTCCATGTCCTCCGGGACCGCACCGGCAAGTTCGGCGGCCGCCGAAGACAGTTCGTCCGAGCGCTCTTCGAACTCTGCCTTGTTCTCCCAAATCGCCGGCAATGCCTCGGTCTCGAAGCCTGTTTCAGATCCTTCGGGAAAATAATCAGGGAACACGGCGGCATTGGCTTCGATCACGCCAAGCGCCTCGATGACAGCTTGCGGATCGTATTCGGTCCGTCCGCGAAGCATGTTGCCCATGACACCGGTGGCGTCGCCGACCTCTTCCATCAATTGCTGACGGACTTCCTGCGGCTCGCCATCCTGAGCGTTGCCGGCCAATGGCCAGACGAGCGATAGGGCGAGAACGCCAGCGGCGATGCGGACTGCTTTCATGGACCTGTTCCTCTCCAAACATGTTCGCTTGAAGCAAGCATTTGTCGTTCGACGTGTGAAAGGCAAGACGAAAACCGCCCGATCGGTCCGACCGCACGAGACTGTGATCACATGCGAAAAGGCCCCGGCGCGGACGCCGGGGCCTTTGAAAGCAACACACAGTCGCGGCGGACCTAGCCGCGCGCCTTGCTGTAGAGCTCGTCGACATAGTCCCAGTTGATGAGGTTGTCGACGAACGCTTCAAGATATTTCGGGCGCGCATTGCGATAGTCGATGTAGTAGGAATGCTCCCACACATCGACACCGAGGATCGGCGTTGCGCCGTTAACGAGCGGATTCTCGCCATTCGGCGTCTTCATGATCTCAAGCTTGCCGTTCTTGACGGCAACCCAGGCCCAGCCCGAGCCGAACTGGCCGGTGCCGGCGGCGATGAAATCCTCACGAAACTTGTCGTATCCGCCAAGATCGGAATCGATGGCCTTCTGCAGGTCGCCGGGCAGGCTCTTGCCGCCGCCGTTCGGCTTCATCCAGTTCCAGAAGTGCTTGTGGTTGTAGTGCTGGCCTGCGTTGTTGAAGAGCGCCTGGTTCTTGCCGTGGCTCTCCTTAACGATTTCCTCAAGGCTCTTGCCTTCGAGGCCGGAGCCTTCAAGCAGCTTGTTGCCGGTCGTCACATAGGTGTTGTGGTGCTTGTCGTGATGGTACTCCAGCGTTTCCTTGGACATGTAGGGCTGAAGTGCATCATAAGCGTAAGGGAGATCCGGCAGTTCGAAAGCCATATCGCTCACTCCTTTCGAATAAAGAAAATTCTAAAATGGCGCCCACGCTAGATAGGCGCAGCAGTCCAAGCCGGCAACGGGTCAGACAACTATTTGTTCCGATTGAAAGACCCGCCGAAAACCGAGCTCGCTGAACTCAGCCGAGCGGGCGGGCATGCGCCCATTCCATGTAGCTCTCGCGCAGCTTGCGGGCGATCGGGCCGGCCTGGAGCTCGCGATCCTCGATCTTTATCACCGGCACCACCTTGGAATGGTTGCCGGTCGAGAAGATTTCATCGGCATCCATGAAATCGCTCATGCGCAGCGCCTTTTCAACGACCTCCACACCGCTTTCGCGCAAGAGAGCGATGCCGCGTGTGCGCGTGATACCCGAGAGGAACGTGCCGTTCGGCACGGGCGTGAAAACGATGCCGCCCTTTGCCATGAAGATGTTCGAGGTACCCGTTTCGGCGACGTTGCCGAGCATGTCGAGCACCAGAGCGTTGTCGAACCCGCGTTTTTGCGCGTGCAGCACCGATCGCGCATTGTTGGGGTAGAGGCATCCCGCTTTCGCATCGGTCGGCATGGTCTCGATCGTGGGGCGGCGAAACGGCGAGAGACCCAGCGAAAAGCCGGTCGATGGGATCATTGGCGATTCGTAGAGACACAGCGCAAAGCGCGTGGAAGCCGGATCGGCCGGCACGCCCATATAGCCGCCGTGCTCGGCCCAGTACATCGGCCGTATATAGACGGCCGTCTTGCCGTCGAATTTCTTGAGGCCGTCGCGCGTCAGGCCCTCGATGGCTTCGGCCTCCATGGTCGGCGTGAGACCGAGTGCCGTCGCCGAGGCGTTGACGCGGGCGCAATGGCGATCGAGATCAGGCGCGACATCATCGAACCAGCGCGCGCCATCGAAGACGGTGGACCCCAGCCACATGGCGTGAGACCGCGGGCCGATCAGCGCTGGATTGCCCTCGTGCCAGTCGCCGTCGACATAGGTCCAGGTTGTGGATTGCGCTGCCGTGTCAACTTTCATCGCCGATGCTCCCTGACGTTGCTAACCGTCCATAGCCGGCGATTTGGGCGGCGGCAACCATGCGCACGCCGGTGCGAACCGCCGCGGCCAAGGCGTTGATTTAAGACCATTGCTGCGCAAGGTGCTGCTGCGTGCCGCATTTCCAAAGGCTCGCGCCCCGTGCTATCGCAGCCGGCAAGGAGTGCACGACGCCATGACCCACGCCGCTTATGTCTTCGATGCCTACGGCACGCTTTTCGACGTCCATGCGGCCGTCAGGCGTCATGCCGGCGAAATCGGCCCGGATGGTCCGGCCCTTTCGGAGCTATGGCGCGCAAAGCAGCTGGAATATTCGTGGGTGCGCAGCCTCATGGGCCGCTACCTCGACTTCTGGACACTGACGGAACAGGCGCTCGACTACGCGATGAAGCGGATGCCGTCGGTCGACGCGGCGCTGCGCGAGCCGCTGCTGGAAGCCTATTGGCGGCTCGACTGCTATCCCGAGGTGCCTGGCGTCCTCAAGGCACTCAAGGCGCGCGGCGCGCGGCTTGCCATCCTGTCCAACGGCTCGCCGTCCATGCTGGCATCGGCGGTCAACAACGCCGCCCTCGGGGATCTGCTAGACGACGTCTTTTCCGTCGATGATCTCAGAACGTTCAAGACGGCGCCAACGGTCTACGAACTCGTCACGACAGCCTATCGCGTCTACCCTGACGCCGTTTCTTTCCAGTCTTCAAACCGGTGGGATGTCGCCGGCGCGACGGCTTATGGCTTCCGCTCTGTCTGGATCAACCGCACGTCGATGCCCGACGAATATCCCGATCTCGGGCCGGACGTCATCCTGCCGTCGCTGGACGGTCTCTGATCCGACGATCACGCGCATGTGACGCCACTTGGCCGCCGATCGCGGCCATAGTTCGGATCAGTTGATCGGACTGTGGCTTGTTGGCAACAAATCAGCCCAACTCCGACACAATCGCGGAACTAAGTCGCAAGCACGCCATTGAATTGGCAGTTCACGTTTTTTGACCTCGGGAAACATTATGACTGATAGCAATGACAGGGGCGCTGGCAGCGGCGTTCGCATGGGGCGGCGCGCGTTCCTCGGCACCGGCGCCGCGACCGCGCTTCTGGGCCTCGCCGGCTGCACGACCGCAACGTCCACCAGCCAGTTCCGTGCGGAGACCGCGCCGCAGTTCCGCTCACCGCTCGACCGCGGCGCCGGCATCAACCCCGCGCTGGCACAGTACGCCTCGATGTATGGACCGATGCCGCAGGAGCAATTCCCGCTGCCTGCCATCCCCGTCGAGCAGATCGACCCGATCTATTTCCGCCAGCTGGTCGATGACCCGACCGGTGAGCCGGCCGGCACGGTCGTCGTCGATACCAACAACCATTTCCTTTATCTCTCCCGCGGCAACGGCGAAGCCATGCGCTATGGCGTCGGGCTTGGCCGTGAGGGCTTTGCCTGGCAGGGCCGCGCGCAGATCCAGTACAAGCGCGAATGGCCGCGCTGGACCCCGCCGGACGAAATGGTCGCCCGCCAGCCCGAGCTCGAACCCTATTCCATCGCCAATGGCGGCATGGACCCTGGCCTCGACAACCCGCTCGGCGCACGCGCGCTCTATATCTTTCAGGACGGCAAGGACACGCTCTACCGCATCCACGGCTCGCCGGAATGGTGGACGATCGGCAAATCGGTTTCGTCCGGCTGCGTGCGGATGATGAACCAAGACGTCATCGACCTATACAACCGCGTGCCGAACGGCAGCCCGATCCTCGTCACCGACCGCTTCCCGACCATGCCCGCCAGCGGCATCGTCTGACACACGCCCCCGGCGCCGCCTCAATCGGGCGGCGCTGTGAAGCTCAACGTTTCTAAAGCCCCTTCTTGAGGCTTCCCAGTATGCCGCGCACCAGTGCTCTGCCGATCTGGTTGGCGGCGGTGCGGGCGACGGTCTTGACGACAGTCTCGGTCACCGTCTGGCGCTGATAGCCGGAACGGCGCGGCGCGGCGCGGCGGCTCGATGTCTTGCGTCCACGCCCGTCATAATCGTCGGGCTCGTCGTCGCCGAAGCCGGGCAGCGTCCATCGGCGACTTTCTGCCACCTCTTCCTCAGCCTCGGCCTCCTTGCGTCGCCGTTCCTCCTCGGCCGCGGCGGCGTCGGCGGCACGTTTGCTCAGAATTTCATGAGCCGATTCGGGGTCGACGTCGCGGTCGTATTGCCCGGCCACGGGCGATGCCGCCATCAACGCGGTGCGCTCGGCATCACTGATCGGCCCCATGCGCGAGGCCGGCGGCCGTATCAACGTCCGCTCCACCATCGAGGGCACGCCCTTGTCCTCCAGCGTGGAGACCAGCGCCTCGCCAACGCCAAGCTGCGTGATGGCCTCGTAGCAGTCGAACTCGGGGTTTGGACGGAAGGTCTCCGCCGCCACTTTCACCGCCTTCTGCTCTCGCGGCGTGTAGGCGCGCAGCGCATGCTGGATGCGGTTGCCAAGCTGGGCAAGGACGCTGTCCGGTACGTCGAGCGGGTTCTGCGTGACGAAATAGACCCCGACGCCCTTGGAGCGGATCAGCCGGACCACCTGCTCTACTCGCTCAAGGAGGATCTGCGGCGCTTCGTCGAAGAGCAGATGCGCCTCGTCGAAGAAGAAGACGAGCCTCGGCTTGTCCGGGTCGCCGACCTCCGGCAGTTCCTCGAAAAGTTCCGACAGCAGCCAGAGCAGGAACGTTGCGTAAAGGCGCGGGTTCATCATCAGCCGGTCGGCGGCCAGCACGTTCACAAGACCCCGCCCGTCATGGGTGGTGCGCATCAGATCCGTGATCCGCAGCGCCGGTTCGCCGAAGAAGTGCTCCGCCCCCTGCTGTTCCAGAACAAGCAGCCCACGTTGCAACGCGCCCACCGATTGCGGGGAGATATTGCCGTACAGGCTGGAAAGTTCGTCCGCATGCTCGGCCATGTAGGTGAGCAGTGAACGCAGGTCCTTGAGGTCGAGAATGGGCAGGCCGTGTTCGTCGGCCAGCTTGAAGGCAATGTTGAGAACGCCTTCCTGCGCATCGGAGGCGTCCATGAGCCGGGAGAGAAGCAAGGGCCCCATCTCCGTCATGGTGGTTCGGATGCGATGACCCTTCTCGCCGAATAGATCCCAGAAGACGGTGGGAGCGGCCTTGAAAGCATAGGGCGACAGCCCGATGAAGCTGGCGCGCTCCTCAAGAAAGTCCTTTGGCTCGCCAACTGCCGCGATGCCGGCCAGATCCCCTTTCACATCGGCGCAAAAGACAGGCACCCCGGCATCGGAAAAGCCCTGCGCCAGAATTTGGAGCGTCACGGTCTTGCCGGTACCGGTCGCACCGGTCACCAGGCCATGCCGGTTTGCGTATTTCAGCGTGAGATACTCACCCTTCTTGGCGGCATCGTCGGGGGTTCGGCTCGTGCCGATGTAGAGTTTGCCCTGTTGCTGCATGTCGCGATACCGTCCCCTCGCCTGATGTCTTGTGCTTCATTAGTACGCCATGGGCATTGTTTTGCAAAAGCCGATCAACCGGCCTGCCGGCGCCTTTCCCTCGGCCGGCGGAAACGGTTGTCAGCGGGCATTTCTGATATTACGTTGACGTTAACGTCACTCAATCATCGACAGGAGCGCATAGAGCATGGACGAACTCATTTCCCGTATCACGAGCAATGTCGGCATCGACGCCGCAACGGCGGAAAAGTCGGTCGGTATGATCTTGGGGTTCCTCCAGCGCGAGGGCGCGGACGGTCCGGCCGCGGAGATGATCAAAGGCATCCCCGGTGGTCCCGAGGCGGTCGCGGCCCATGGCGGCGAAGCGACCGGCGGCGGCATCATGGGCCTCGGCCAGCAGTTGATGTCGGCGGGTCTCGGCATGGGCGAGATTTCAGGCGTGGCGCGTGAGATCGTCGCCTTCGCCAAGGAAAAGGTCGGGGACGGCCCCGTCGACGAGGTCGTCGCATCGATTCCCGGCCTCAGCCAGTTCGTCTGACCCCGTTTTTCAGTCAAACCCGGATCGCACGCTTTTGCCGAAAGCGTGCGATCAGCCTTCCGTCGATCAGGATCAGCCCGAGTCCGATCAGCATCATGCCGCCGGCATGTGCCCATTCCAGGCGCTCTTCGAGAAAGATGACGCCAAGAAGAATGGCCGAGACGGGAATGAGAAACGTGACGAGCAGAAGATTGGTCGCTCCGGCCCGGGCAAGCACCGTGAAATAGAGAACGTAGGCGGCGGCGGTCGACAACAGCGACAGGCCGAGCAGCGCGGCCACGACCGCGCCCGACGGCAAAGCCAGCTTGGCGCCGGCCAGCGACATGAGCGCGACCGGCGCAAGGATCAGCGTCGACGCCGTGACCTGACCGGCGGCGGTGATGACGGGATCGACGCCCCACCGCGCAAAGCGGCGACCGAAGACACCCGCCAGAGCATAGGACAACGCGCCGGCAAGAACCGCGCATTGCGCCGCCACCGCATGGGACAGTCCGCTGAGGACCTCAAGGCCGATCATCACGGCGACACCTGCAAGGCCCACCAGAACCCCCGCCATCTTCCGCCAGCTCCACGTCTCGTCAGCCAGAAACAGGCCTGCCACGACCACGGTAAAGAGCGGCGTGGTCGCATTGAGGATCGAGGCCAGACCCGATGCGATCGTCTGCTGGCCCCAGACCATCAAGGTGAAGGGCACGACATTGTTCAGCACCCCCATCCCGACGAAGGCCATCCACACGGAGACGCGTTTCGGCAAAGGTCGACGGCTGAGGGCTACCCAAATCCAAAGCGCCGCTGCCGCCAGTCCGACGCGGCACAGCACGATCGTCAAGGTGGAGAGCTCTTTCACCGCCACCCCGACGAAGAAGAACGATCCGCCCCAAAGCACGGACAAGAGGCCGATCATGCCCCATTCCAGCGGACCCATCGTCCTTGAGATGCCAGGTGGGACACGAACACCAGTCATTCTGAAGACTTCCTCAAGCAGGCAGACAAGCCCAACTCTCTGACCTGCCATCCCAAATACCGCCACCCGATTCCTGCACCCGGTGCCGTGTCCGGGGCCATCCGGCGTTGCACCCGGGCAGCGGCCCACATAAAGTCCGCGCGGACCGGCCGAAGGACGACAAATGAAAGCCGACTTGCTCGACAACACCACTTTTGCTCCTGCCAGCGAAGCCGATTGGCGGGCTCTGGTGGACAAGGCGCTCAAGGGAGCGTCGTTCGACCAGACGCTCGTCTCGACCAGCGACGACGGAATCCGCTACGGACCGATCGCGGCGCGGCGAGCCGACGGCGTGGTTCATGCCCGCTCGCAGCCGGAATCCCCATGGACGGTCTCTCAGCGAGTCGACGACCCGCAGCGCGAGCGCGCTGCCGCCCAGCTGTCCGCCGACATCGAGGGCGGCGCTTCCGGTGTGGATATCTGCCTTTCGGGTGCATCCTCGGCCTATGGATTCGGCACACCCGTCGGCGACATCGACGCACATCTGCAAAGCGCCGCGAGCGTACGCGAGGTCAGGTTCGAGACGGCAATGTCGACATTCGCCGACGTCGTTGCCGCGATGGAGTCGGCAGGCGACGCATTCGACGCCCATATCGATTTCGGCTTCCCGCTGCATGAGAACGGCCACGCCGACGCTTCGTCCGATGTCACGCGAGCCTTCGATCTCGACATTGCTTGCACCGTATTGCGGGCGGACGGCCGGGTTGCCCACAACGCAGGCGCCAGCGAAGCCCAGGAACTGGCCTTCGCTCTGGCCGCCGCCGCCGAAGGCCTGCGCCTGGCGGAAAAATGCGGGATCGACCCGGAATCGGCACTGGCAGCGACAGAGTTCGCTCTCGCGGCGGATCAGGATCAATTCCTCACCATCGCCAAGTTCCGGGCCATGCGCCGGCTGCACGCGCACATGCTGGATGCTGTCGGCATCGGCGAACCATTCGCGGCACACCTGCACGCCGAAACGTCGTTTCGCATGCTCACCCGGCGCGATCCCGAAACGAATATTCTGCGCAACACGATCGCGGTCTTCGCGGCAGGTGTGGCCGGCGCCGACTCCATCTCCGTTCTGCCGCACACGATGGGCCTCGGCCTGCCCGATCGCTTCGCCCGGCGCATCGCCCGCAACACGCAAACCGTATTGATCGACGAAAGCCATCTTGCGCATGTTCTGGACCCGGCAGCCGGTGCCGGTGGGATCGAACAGCTGAGCGAGGCGCTCGCGGAGCGGGCCTGGGACATGTTCCGTCAGGTCGAGAGCGAGGGCGGCCTCCTGCGGAGCATCGCCGATGGCGCGATGACGGCGCGGATCGCACAGATGCGGCGCGAGCGCGACGAGGCCATCGCATCCGGCCAGCGCACCATGATCGGCACCACCCTCTATCGGGCCGCCAACGAACGCGCCGTGTCCCTGCTGCAGGAGCGGAACGCCGCGGCAGTTAGCGCGTCGCAAACGGGGCTTGCCCCCATCCAGCTTGATGAGGCCTTCGCCAAGGAGAACGCCGCATGAGCCGCATTCCCGATTTCACCCGCATCGCCTGGCAGCACGCCGACCCGGTGCCGGTGCCAAACCAGGCATCCAGTTGGCAAACGCCGGAAGGCATCGACGTTGCGCGGCGCTATTCGTCGGACGATACCGAGGGGCTCGGCCACCTCGACACCTGGCCCGGCATCGCACCGTTCATCCGCGGCCCCTACCCCACGATGTACGTCCAGAAACCCTGGACGATCCGCCAGTATGCCGGCTTCTCAACGGCCGAAGAATCCAACGCCTTCTATCGGCGCAATCTTTCGGCGGGGCAGAAGGGGCTATCCATCGCCTTCGACCTCGCCACCCATCGGGGTTATGACAGCGATCATCCCCGCGTCGCCGGCGATGTCGGCATGGCTGGCGTGGCGATCGATTCCATTCTCGACATGCAACAGCTCTTCGACGGCATTCCGCTCGACGAGATGACGGTTTCCATGACCATGAACGGTGCGGTGCTGCCGATCATGGCGCTCTACATCGTGGCCGGCGAGGAACAGGGCGTGCCGGCCGAAAAGCTGGCCGGAACCATACAGAACGACATCCTCAAGGAGTTCATGGTCCGCAACACCTACATCTATCCGCCCAAACCTTCTATGCGCATCGTTTCCGACATCTTCGCCTACACGGCCGAGAAGATGCCGAAGTTCAATTCGATCTCGATTTCCGGCTATCACATGCAGGAGGCAGGAGCGACGGCGGATCTGGAGTTGGCATACACGATCGCAGATGGCATCGAATATGCCCGGGCAGGCGTTGCGGCTGGTCAGGATATCGACGCGTTCGCCCCCCGGCTTTCCTTCTTCTGGGCGATTGGGATGAACTTCTTCATGGAGGTCGCCAAGATGCGTGCCGCGCGGCTCATCTGGGCGGCGCTCATGCAGAAAAATTTTGCGCCGAATGATCCCCGCTCGCTGTCGCTGAGGACGCACTGCCAGACGTCGGGGTGGTCGCTGACCGCGCAGGATCCAATGAACAACATCATGCGCACCATGGTCGAGGCGATGGCGGCGACCCAAGGCCATACCCAGTCCCTGCACACAAATGCTTTCGACGAGGCGCTGGCGCTGCCGACCGACCACTCGGCCCGCATTGCCCGCAATACCCAACTCATCCTGCAAGCCGAATCCGGGACCACGCGTCTCATCGATCCGTGGGGCGGCTCGCACTACGTGGAACGGCTGACGCACGACCTCGCCGCCCGTGCGCTTGCGCATATCGAAGAGGTCGAGGAATTGGGCGGCATGGCCCGCGCCATCGAAGCCGGCATCCCGAAGTTGAGAATCGAAGAGGCCGCTGCCCGCACGCAGGCGCGAATCGACAGCGGCGAACAGGCCGTCGTCGGCGTCAACAGCTACCGCCCGCATGAGGAAGTCGAGGTCGACGTGCTCAAGGTCGACAATGCGGAGGTGCGCGCCCGTCAACTTGCCAAGCTTCAGCAGTTGAAAGGAACACGAAACGTTTCCTCAGCCGAGACCGCGCTCGCCGCCCTGCAGAATGCAGCCCAGTCCGGCGAAGGAAATCTCCTCGCTTTCGCCGTCGAGGCCGCGCGCGCGCGGGCGACGGTGGGCGAAATCTCCATGGCGCTCGAAAAGGCGTTCGGCCGCCACGTCGCCGATATTCGCACCATCTCCGGCGTCTATCGCAAGGAGATGGGGAAGGAGAACACGGCATTCGAAAAAGCCGTGATGGCCGTCGAGGATTTTCGCCAGACGGTCGGAACGGCGCCACGCATTCTCGTCGCCAAGATGGGACAGGACGGCCATGATCGCGGACAGAAGGTCATCGCCACCGCATTCGGCGATCTCGGTTTCGAGGTAGTTGTCGGTGCGATGTTCCAGACGCCGGACGAGGTGGCCGCGCTGGCAGTTTCCGAGGGCGTTCACATCGTCGGCGCCTCGTCGCTGGCGGCGGGCCATCTCACCCTTGTTCCCGAACTGAAGGAAGCCCTTGCCAAAAAAGGCGGCGACGGCATCCTGATCGCGGTAGGCGGTGTGATCCCTCCGCAAGATTTTGAGGCTTTGCACAAGGCCGGGGCGGATGCGATATTCCCGCCCGGAACGGTCATCGCCGAGGCCGCCGTCGAACTGATCGACGCCATACGCAAGCGACCGGATATCGCTGCGTGAGTTGCGATTGACGCCATGACGTCCTATGTTATAACTCACGTTATAATCTAGGAGATGCAGCCATGAACGTCCAGGTGCGCAAGATCGGCAATTCGGAAGGCATCATCCTGCCCAAGGAGGTCCTCGACCGCCACGGTCTGAAGTCCGGTGACACGCTGGAACTGACGGAGGAGAATGGTCAGATTTATCTCCGAACGTCCGAAGATGATTTCGCCGAAAAAATGGAACTCGCTCGCCAGTTCATGGATCGATACAAGGTCGCGCTTAAGAAGCTGGCAGAATGACTTGGCGCTTTCTTTCGCGCCAACTCGTTGAGGAGATGCACCGCGAACAGTTGCGACGCCATGGCGGGGCGCAGGGCCTTCGTGATGAGGGGGCGCTGGAGTCCGCGCTGGCTCGCGCGGAGAATAAAGCATCTTACGGCTGCAACGATGTGTGCGAACTTGCGGCGGCTTACCTGTTCGGATTGGCCAAGAACCACGCCTTCATAGATGGCAACAAGCGTATCGCCATCGTCAGCGCCGGCGTGTTTCTCATGAGCAATGGGTTCGTGCTGGAGACAGATGACGCGCGGCTCTACCAATTCGTCCTCGCCGTTGCCGCGGGCGACATCGACGAAGACGGAGCGAGGCGTTTCTTTCAGGATCACGTCGTCGCTATGGACACCTGATCCGCATACACCCTGTCCCATAACGATACGGTTTCAACTGGCACGCCGCTTGCTGCATGAACGACAGCAAGAAAGGCGTTACCATGTTGGCACGGCGATCATTCCTGGCAGCGATCGGGAGCAGCGCGGCTTTCGCGTCGCTGCCGGCCCGCGCCCGCGAGCCGTTTACCATCGTCGACCTTCGCGGCGCGATCGATGCCACGAGCGATGGCGTTCGAGCTGGCGCGGCCGACGATCAGGGCGCCATGATCACACGCCTGCTGGCGCGTGCCGCCGCTGCAGGAAAGCCGCTCTTCCTGCCGCCCGGCACCTATTTCGTTTCCGATCTCGAACTGGCGGACGGTGCGCGGCTCATGGGAGTCCCCGGCGCATCGCGTCTCGTCTATTCCGGCCATGGCCGCATGCTGTTCTCAAACAGCGCAGGCACAGCGAGCCTCAGCGGCCTCGTCGTTGACGGGGCCAACCGGTGGCTGGCGGAGGAGACCGGCGGCATGGTGGATCTGCGGGGCGTCGAGCGGCTCGACATCGACGATTGCGAGTTGATCGGGAGCTTCGGCAATGCGGTCGCGCTTGAGCGCTGCGGCGGACGGATCACCCGCTCCCGCCTGTCCGGTGCGGCAGGGGTCGGGCTCTACGCGGTCGAATCCACCGGTCTTTCCGTGACCGACAATCATGTCCTCGACTGCGCCAATGGCGGCATTTTGATCCATCGCTGGCAAACCGGCCCCGACAACTCCATCGTCACCGGCAACCGGATCGAGCGGATCGGCGCGTCCGACGGCGGCACCGGCCAGAACGGCAACGGTATAAACGTCTTTCGCGCCGCCAATGTCATGGTCGCCAACAACCACATCACAGACTGCGCCTTCTCCGCCATCCGCTCAAATTCCGGCTCCAACGTTCAGATCGTCGGCAATCAGTGCCTCAACTCCGGCGAAACGGCGCTCTACTCGGAATTTTCGTTCGAAGGCGCGATCGTCGCGTCCAATCTCATCGACGGGGCGGCCAAGGGCATTTCGATCGCCAACTTCAATGAAGGGGGGCGGCTCGCCACCGTTGCGAACAACGTCATTCGCAACATTGCCGCGCCGCTTCCCTATTCCCCCGACGAGCCGAAGCTCGGCATCGCCGCCGAGGCCGATACGGTCATCACCGGCAATGTCATCGAAGCGGTGTCGGATTGGGGAATCATGGTGGGCTGGGGGCCCTATCTGCGCAACGTCTCCGTGACCGGCAACATAGTGCGTGATGTTCCGGTCGGCGTTGCCGTCAGCGTTGTCGAGGATGCGCAGCAAGCGCTGATCGCCGACAACGTCATTCAAGGGGCCTCAGGGGGCGCGGTCGTCGGTTTCCGCTGGGGGGAGCCGGCGACCGCCGACCTGACATCGGGCGATAATCGCCATGCGCATCTCACCGTCAAGGGCAACCGCACCGCCTGAAACGTCGGTTCAAGCTGCCAGCACATCGGCGACGCGGATTTCACCCACCGGCGTTCCGTTCCAGTTCTTCAGCGTCTTTCCGGCGAGCTTTGACAGGGGCTCGCGCACGCTCTCGCCGCCCAGTTTGGCGAGGATAGCGGCCACCATGGCTTCAGCGCCTCGCGTCGCGCCATCGTCGCATTTCAGGGCGATCGCAATCCCCTTCTCGGGCAGCGCCGCGCAGAAGACGCCCTCTGCGCCGGTCTTGGCGAACACCTTGCCCGGCGCGGCCTCCATCAGCTTCAGGCAGGCGCGACGGCTGCCCGAAACGTAGAAAGGTTCGGCCATGCAGGCCTCCATCAGCCGGCGCGAGGCCTTGGCGCGAGACCCATCAAGACCCTCTCCCGTCGTCATGCGGGCAAATCCGTGGGCGATATTGCGCAGCGGCACCGCATAGGTCGGGATCGCGCAGCCATCCGTCCCGCAGATCTCGTGATCGAGCGGCCTGCCGGTCAGTGCTTCCATGACGCCGCGGATTTCCTTCTGGATCGCGTGGTCGTGGCCGACATAGCCTTTCGGATCGATGCCGGCATGAACCGCCGTGCAGACAAAGCCGGCATGCTTGCCCGAGCAGTTGTTGTGCAATGGTGTCGGCTCGATTCCCGAGCGCACCTGCTCGATCAGCACATGCTGGTCGAACGGCCAGTGGCAGCCGCATTCCAGCACCCCGGCGCCTTGGCCCGCTGCCGCCAGCATCCGACCGGCCAGATCGACATGCGCCTCCTCGCCCGAGTGGGAGGCGCATGCCAGCGCCAGTTCGCGGTTGCCGAAGCCGTAGGCGTCGGCCGCGCCGCTTTCCATCAGCGGAAGGGCCTGCATCGCCTTCACGGCGGATCGCGGAAATACCGGTGCCTCGACATCGCCTGCCGAGAAGACGACCTTGCCTGCCCCGTCCACAGCAACGACCGCGCCGCGGTGCCGGCTTTCGACCTTGGTGCCGCGCGTGACCTCGACCAGAACCGGATTGGACATGAATTCGCCTTATGCTGATGATGGGTTCGGTCCGTCTGATAGGGTTTTGACACGTCTGATGCAACATTACGAAACGGCGGCCGAACCACCGGCCCTGGAAAGGGGTCGGCTGGCGCGCCATCTTCAACGTCTTGCCGTCACCATGCTGATTGTCTTCATCGCGCCGGCGCTCGCCTGCGCCGGGTGGTGGGCAAGCGTCGACCGGCCGGCATCCTGGCGGCAGGCCGTCTGGACGACGAGCGAAGTGCTGCCGCCGCCCGAAACGGTCCCCGAAGCAGCCGTCTACATCATGGCGGCCCGCACCGGCGGGATGAAGGGTGCCTTTGCCACCCATTCCTGGATCGTCACGAAACGCGAGGGTGAGCGCAGCTATCAGCGTTACGACAAGGTCGGCTGGGGCAGCCCGATCCGCACCAATGCCTATCCTGCCGACGCCTTCTGGTATTCCAACCGCCCGGTCGTCGTCGGCAGCACCCATGGAAAGGCCGCAGAGACACTGATCCCCGCGATTGAAGATGCGATCGATACCTATCCGCATGATGGCCGTGACGTGAACGGCTATCGCCTCTATCCCGGCCCGAACTCCAATACCTTCGTCGCGCATGTGCTGCGGGAGGTGCCGGAACTCGACCTTTCTTTGCCACCCAATGCGGTGGGGCGCGACTACCTTTCCGGCGGCCGGTTTCTGGCCGTGTCGGACGACTGGCGCGATATCCACGCCACGCTCTATGGCATGCTCGGGTTTTCGGCAGGCTGGCGCAGCGGCATCGAGGTCCATTTCATGGGTCTCGTGGCCGGCATCGACATCCGTCGCGTCGGCATCAAGATACCGGCCTTCGGCCAGTTCAATCTGCTGCCGGACTGATCGCCCTCACCGCATCAGGCCCGCCTGTGCGAAGCCGCCATCGACGGCCAGGACCTGCCCGTTGATGTAGGCGGCCTGCGGCGACAGCAAAAACAGGATTGCCGCGGCAACCTCGTCGGGCTGGCCGAACCGGTGCTGTGGAATCCGCTCGGCCCACAATTCGCGCTCGCTGCCGGGGCCCGGCGCACCCGGCTCGGCGTTCATTGCGCCGGCGGCCACCACGTTGACGCGAATTCCGCTGCTTCCCAGTTCCACGGCGAGCGCCTGGCTGAGCGAAACAAGGCCGGCCTTGGCGGCCCCATAGGCGGCATGGCGCGCATTGCCGCGCAGGCCGGAAATGGACGAAACGTTGACGATGGTCAGGCGGTCGCCCATGTGGTCGAGCGCAGCCTGGCAGGTGATGAAGGCGCCGACGAGATTGACGTCGACGATCTGTCGGAACCGTTCAGCACTGGTGTCCTCGAATGGCGCCACGTAGCGCATGTCGGCAGCGTTGACGAGCGCCGTCACCGGTCCGGACCGTTCGCTGGCGGCAGAGAATGCATCCGCGACTTCATCCTCGTCGGTCACGTCGACCTGAAGGCAAAGAACGTCCTCGCCGTCCAGCCGGTCCTCAGCCTCGGCCACCGCTTCGCCGCTGGCATCGAGCACCGTCACGCTGGCGCCGCCATCCAGCAGCGCCTCGACAGTGGCATATCCAATGCCGGACGCACCACCTGCGACCACTACATGCTCCGCGCTCAGCATCGCGCCGTGCACTTTTCTTCAACGCAGCAGTTGCCTCGTCCCATGTCGCACCCTCCCTCTACCGATCACGCAATCATCAACCGCGCGCAGTATGCATGGAAAAGGCCGATGCTTAAGCGTCGTGCGCGCTATTCGAAGACGATAGCCGGGCCTTTCCGCGCGGCGGCATTGGCCTCGTGCTCGCTCCAGACCTTTTGCGCGATCTCGCGATAGATCTTGGCGTGCGGTCCATCCGGTTCACTGACGGTCACGGGTGTTCCCGCATCCGATGTCGCGCGGATATCCATGTGCAGCGGCACGGCGCCGAGGAAGGGGATGCCAATCCGGCCGGCTTCTTTTTCCGCGCCGCCGCGTCCAAAGATGTCATGCGTCCCGCCGCAGTCCGGGCAGACGAAGTAGCTCATGTTTTCCACGAGGCCGAGCAGCGGCACGTCGACCTTGCGGAACATGTTGAGGCCCTTGCGCGCATCGATCAGGGCGAGGTCCTGCGGCGTGGAGACGATCACCGCGCCAGCCAGCGGCACCTGCTGCGCCATCGTCAGCTGCGCGTCGCCGGTGCCGGGCGGCATGTCGACGATCAGAACGTCGAGCTCTCCCCATTGCACCTCGCGCAGCATCTGCGTCAGCGCCGAGATGACCATCGGGCCGCGCCAGATCATCGGCGTCTCCTCCTCGACCAGGAAACCGATCGACATCACCTTCAAGCCATAGGCCTCCATCGGCAGCATGGTCCGTCCATTCACCGTTTTCGGCCGGCCGTGAATGTGGAGGAGCCGCGGCATGGAAGGGCCATAGATGTCGGCGTCGAGAATGCCGACCTTCAGTCCGAGCGACTGAAGGGCAAGTGCCAGATTGACCGAGGTTGTGGATTTGCCGACGCCGCCCTTGCCCGATGCGACCGCGATGATCGCGCCGATCCCCGGCACGTCGGACTTGCCTCGCGCCGCGGGCTTTTCGGGCGCAGCTGATGGCGCGGGCTTGGGCGCGGGCGCACCGGCCTTCTTCTCCGCCGTCAGCGCGACCATCGCCGCGGAAACGCCATCGATCGCCTTGACGGCCTGTTCCGCGGCCTCGCGCAGCGGTTCGAGCTCGCGTGCGCGGTCGGCCGGCACACTGATCGAGAAGAACACTTTCTCTCCAGCGATAAAAACGTCGGAGACGAGGCCGAGTGCCACGATGTCGCCGGTGCCGTCAGGCCCCTTCACCTGCTTCAGCCGTGTCAGAACCTCGCTCTTGGTTACGTCCGCCATTCCCGTCTCTCTGCATTGTCCGCGACTGAAAGACACGTAGTGGTTTGCCGGCGCCCAGCCAAGGGACGAATACAACAAAGCCCGCCTCTCCGGGCGGGCTTTGTCGGCAGTCAGGAGAGTTTTCGCCTCAAACGACCCAATAGCCGTTCTCGATGTCTGGCATCGAGTTGCCGACATACTCGGCAAGCTGCGTGAAGTTCAAAAGCACGCTGGCTCGGTCATGCGTGCCGGAAGCAAGCTGCTGGTTCCAGTAGACGAGGCCCGCAGCCTCTCCCGGCCGCGACAATACATTGGTGTAGAGCTGCTCGATGAACTCGCTGTCGGAGATCGAGGTTCCGTAGAGCGCATTGAACTCGTCCGAGACGAGGAAGCTTTCCGCGGCCTGCTCCAGGGCGATGGCGCCATCGATCTCCTCGGCCCAATAGCGCAAGCCGTCTTCGTCGGGCGTGCGATCGAATGCACCGCCATAAAGGCGATAGGCCGCATCGCCGTACTGGCCCTCCACGTCGAGGACCAGCGCCCCGTCGCTGAAGGCGACCTTCTCCACCGAAAACAGCCGATCGAGGCTGCCGTCCGGCTTGGCGATCTCCAGTGTCCCGTCGGGAAAGAGCCGCGCGTCGAAATCATCGCGCACGCTCGAATAGTAGATGACGTCGTTGCCGGCGCCGCCGTTGACGATCATGTCGCCCGGCATGGAGACGAAGATATCGTCGCCCGCCGTTCCGTCGAACGTTTCGCCGACCGAATCGAGCACCTCGAGGCTGTCGACGTCGTAGACGCGGCCGTCGCCGATGAAGTGCAACTGCTCGATATTGACGAGCTGATTGCGGCCATAGTCGCCATCGACCGTATTGACGTCGACGAGGAACAGACCCTCGTCCGTTTCCTCAAGACGATGGCCGGACAATCGTCCTTCGAAGATCGCGACATCGGTTCCGGCTCCGCCATCGAGAACGTCGTCGCCGAGACCGCCATAAAGGCTGTCGTCGCCCGCCATGCCCTGAAGGTGGTTGTCGGCTGCGTTGCCGACCAGCCAGTCATCACCGGAGCCGGCAATCGCGTTTTCGATCAGGGAGCGTGCGTCGCCCGCGAACTGCAGCGCGTTGAAGACATTGCCGCGCGCAAAATTGCCGTCGCCGAGATTGGCCTGTTGGACGGCCGAGACCAGCGACCAGCCGCCTGGCGACAGGTCGATGTCCTGATCGCCGGTGTAGGCGGAAAAATCGTAGGTATCCCCACCGCCGCCGTCCCAGATCGTGAGGAACAGGCGGTTCGCGCTGCCGCCGGCGCCACCACCCGGCGCGCCCTGCCCGACCCCGTCGATGAACATTTCGCCCGTCTGAGGTGAAAAGGTGTAGGTGGTGTCGCCGGACCGGGTCTGAAAATTCGCCCCGTAGATCGCTTGCAGCGCGGCGATGTCGTACATCATCAGCGACTGTGCGAAACCGAATTCCTCGTTCGTCGCCGCGCCCGCGTCATGCCCGATATACGAGCGGTAGGTCATCAGCGAGAATTCATGGGAATCACGGGCAGGGTCGAGGACCTCCGCATTGGTATATTCGATCTGGTGCCCATGCTTGAGGCCGAGGGCGTGGCCCATTTCGTGGGTTGCCACGAACCAGGCATAGTCGCCGCGCTTCGGCGCGGAGAAATCGGCCTCGTGTCCGAGCCAGATGTCGCCGTCGACCGGGCGTTCGAGATAAAGATCGCCGCTGCCGTATCCCGGATAATAGGCCCAGGCCGTCTGCGGCGCGCCGGAATGCGCAATCGCGATATTCACGTCGCTGACGGCGGTGGATCCGGCCAGTTCCGTGAAAGTCAGCGGCGTGACGGCAGCGAACTGTTCGTTGAGGGCGACGCGGAACGCATCCTGCATCGCATCCGTCGGGACGGCGAACTGGCTGGTGTGCTCGTAAAGGTCCGAGTAGCCCTCCGGATAGAGTTTCCGGCTGGTGGGAAAACTGTAGGTGAGATCGAGCTGTCCCCACTTGTAGGTGGAAAGCAGTCCGTCGATATTGGCACTGCCCGAATATTCGACCGGCGCCAGATTGGCCGCACCGGCATGAAACTGGCTCTGCTCAGGACCGACAAAAGCTGCACAGCTATCGCACATGAAATGCCCCTCATCGCCCCCAACGCCTCGAAGCAGGGCCACCATAAGCGAGGAAACCCGAGAGGCAAGGTGGAAGTTGCTAAACAGTCGTATTGTCGCAGCAATAAGGTGTACACAAGGTTTCCAAGACGAGAATCTCAGAGTTGCTATAGGAGGAGCGTTTCTTGTTCAGGTTGCTCACGCTTGCACTCATGGCGTGCCTTTCGATCGGCATCGCCGATGCATGCGTCACACGATCAGGAGCGGACAAGATGATGAAAAAAGATCACAAATCCGCCCCCGCTACAGCGCAGCCCGCTCGTCCTCCCGTTGAAGCGGTGCGCGAGGAGTTCGAGGCCTTACGCGCGAGCCCGAGCGCCGAACGCTGCGAGCTTTTTCTCGCCCGCCATCCCGACAGCGTTTTCGCCGACGAGGCGAGAAAGCTGTGCAGCGCGGCCCGGTCACAGGAGCAAAGCAGGTGATTCGACCGAATCACCAACAGATGAAAAAGAGCGGATATTTTTGAGAAATGGTCGGAGTGGCAGGATTTGAACCTGCGACCCCCTCGTCCCGAACGAGGTGCGCTACCAAGCTGCGCTACACTCCGACCTGGCCCGAAGGCCCGGTTTCCCTAGCGGTTCGTCCGGAACGATTCAAGCGGAAATTTGTGGGGAACGCGCTTCGCGCCGCGCATTCGGAAAACCGCCTCGAGCGATGATTGGCTGATGACGGTGATGGCGATCCGCGCTAGACGAGAGCATCAGGGGATTTTCGGTTCGTCATGGCAATGCGTCTTTTCGACATCTTCACCCGCGCGGCTTTCTTCGTCGCCAGCATCATGCTGATCCTGCTGGCCGCTTCCCTCATCTTCTACGGCGGCACGGAAATCTATCGCGTGTCGCTCAATCCCGACGAGACCATCGGGCCAGCGCTGCTCGACGCAGTCGGCTATACGGTGATCGCGATCGCCGTCTTCGATGTCGGCAAGTACCTGTTCGAGGAAGAGGTGATCAAGGCGCGCGAGCTTCGTCATGCGCGCGAGGCGCGTCACAGTCTGACGAAGTTTCTGTCGACGATCGCCATCGCCGTTTTCCTGGAGGCCATTGTCGCCGTCTTCGAAGCCAACAAGGAAGATGTGCGCACCATGATCTATCCGACGATCCTGCTGTTCACCGGCGTCACGCTGATCGTCGGCCTCGGCATCTATCAGCGCCTCAGTTCGCTGGTCGAAAAGGAAGTCGGCGAAGTGGGCGAGTCGGGCGACGACGACGGGCGCGCCACACCGCTGAAATCAGGCTGAATGAGGAAGAAGAACTGGCTGGGGCGGCTGGATTCGAACCAGCGCATGGCGGTACCAAAAACCGCTGCCTTACCGCTTGGCTACGCCCCATAGGCCATGCGGGCGCGATGCCCGCTTGCTTGGCGTCGGTTTACCCGGATCGACACGAAAATCAATGCCGTCCGGTGAAAATTCCCGCCTCATGACAAGTCGGCGTCCGGCGCTGCGCACGCCGGCCACCGATTCAAAGGAGCGACTTGGCCTTCAATACAGCCTCGACCTCAAGAGCCAGCGCCTCCGGTGTCTTGCCGGCCACGTCGAGATGGATGTCGGGCGCGTCTGGTGCCTCATAAGGTTCGTCGACACCTGTGAAGTTCTTCAACTGCCCTTCCAGCGCCATGCGGTAGAAGCCCTTCGGATCGCGCCGGGCGCAATCCTCGAAGGTGGCGTCCACATGCACCTCCAGAAAGGCATTGTCGCCGGCAATGTCCCGGGCCAGTTGCCGTTCGGCGCGGAATGGCGAGATGAACGAAACAATGACGACGAGACCCGCATCGGCCATGAGGCGCGCCACATTGGCAACGCGATGGGCTTCTTCCAGCCGATCCTCAGGCGTGAAGCCGAGGCCCTTATTGATGCCGTGACGGGTGTTGGCGCCATCGAGCACGTAAGTGTGCAGGCCGAGCGTGTGCAGCCGGCGCTCCAAAATCTTGGCGAGCGTCGATTTACCCGAGCCGGAAAGACCGGTCAGCCAGAGAATGGCCGGCTTCTGGTGCTTGATCGTCGCACGTTCCTTCTGAGAAACCTCCCCGGCGCCGGTGTCGCGCGATGGAGCGCTTGCCGCGCCGATCATGCCGGCACCGACAGTCTGGTTGGAAATCCGGTCGATCAGAATAAAGGCGCCGGTCTGGCGATTGGTCTCGTAAGGATCGAAGGCGATCGGCTGCTGCGCGGCGAGATCGACGACGCCGACCGCGTTGATCTCGAGTTCATCTGCCGGCCGCGCCTCGAAATCGTTGATGCCGATACGATGGCGCAACGCCGTAACAGTCACCGGCGTCTGGTCGGTCTCGGTGCGCAGGATGTACTGCCGTCCGGCCTCCAGCGGCTTTTCCGCGAACCACACGATGCGTGCGTCGAACCGGTCTGCGACAGCCGGAAGAGAATCGACGGGAACCAGCATGTCGCCACGCGAGCAGTCGACCTCGTCTTCCAGAACGATGGTCACGCTCTGCCCCTCGCGCACGGTCTCAAGATCGCCGTCGCGCGTGACGATGCGCCGGACCCGCGAGCGCACGCCCGACTTGGCAACCACGACTTCATCGCCCACACGGATCGCACCGCTCGCCACCTGGCCGGCGAAACCGCGGAAATCGAGGTTCGGACGACTGACATACTGGACAGGAAAGCGGAATGCTCTGTCGACGTCGTCATCGCCTGCCTCGACGGTCTCCAGATGCTCCAGCAGAGCCGGACCGCGATACCAGGGGGTGCGCTCGGAGGGCGCCGTCACGTTGTCGCCGTATCGGGCCGAAAGCGGTATCGCGACGATGGAGTGGAAGCCGAGGTCGCGGGCAAAATCGAGATAGGCGTCAGAAATCTCGGCAAAGGTGCTTTCGGAGAAATCGACGAGGTCGATCTTGTTGATCGCCACGACGATGTGGCGGATGCCCAGCAGCGAAGCGATATAGGTATGACGGCGCGTCTGGGTCAAAATCCCCTGGCGCGCGTCGACCAGCACGATGGCAAGATCGGCAGTCGAGGCGCCGGTGGCCATGTTGCGGGTATACTGTTCGTGGCCCGGCGTGTCGGCGACGATGAACTTGCGCTTGTCGGTAGCGAAGAAGCGATAGGCGACGTCGATGGTTATGCCCTGTTCGCGTTCGGCTTCAAGTCCGTCGACGAGCAACGCGAAATCGATGTCCTCGCCGGTCGTGCCGTGCTTGCGGGAATCGCGCTCGAGGGCCGCCAACTGGTCCTCGAAAATCAGCTTGGTGTCGTAGAGCAACCGGCCGATCAGGGTGGACTTGCCGTCATCGACGGAGCCGCAGGTCAGGAACCGAAGGAAGGACTTGCGCTCCTGCGCCGTCAAATAATCGGCGACGTCCTCGATGGTGTCGTCTTCGACCTGAAGAGCAGTGCTGGTGGCGGCGCGCATCAGAAATAGCCCTCACGCTTCTTTTTTTCCATTGATCCCGCCTCGTCGCGGTCGATCAGACGGCCCTGGCGTTCGGAAGTGCGGGCAATCAGCATCTCGCGGATGATGCCGGGCAGATCGTCCGCCTCGCTTTCGATCGCACCCGTCAGCGGGTAGCAGCCAAGCGTGCGGAATCGGACCATCTTCTCCTCGATCCTTTCGCCGGGCTTCAGTTGCATGCGCTCGTCATCGACCATGATCAGCATGCCGTCCCGCTCGACCACGGGCCGCTTTGCCGCGAAATAGAGCGGAACGATCGGGATGCTTTCGGCCAGGATGTACTGCCAGATGTCGAGTTCGGTCCAGTTGGACAGCGGGAAGACGCGGATCGACTCGCCCTGTCCGACGCGCGTGTTGTAGATCTTCCACATCTCCGGGCGCTGGCCCTTTGGGTCCCAGGCGTGGCTGGCATTGCGGAACGAGAAGATCCGCTCCTTGGCCCGGCTCTTTTCCTCGTCCCGGCGCGCGCCGCCGAAAGCGGCATCGTAGCGCCCGGCATCCAGCGCCTGGCGCAGGGAAAGCGTCTTCATCACGTGGGTGTGCGTGTTCGAGCCGTGAACGAACGGATTGATCCCCTGTTCAACGCCATCCTTGTTAATGTGGACGTGGAGATCGAAGCCGAGTTCGTCGGCCATCTGGTCGCGAAAGGCGATCATCTGCCTGAACTTCCAGGTCGTATCCACATGCAGAAAGGGGAATGGCGGCTTGGCCGGATAAAACGCCTTCATCGCCAGATGCAGCATGACGGAGGAGTCCTTGCCCACCGAATACAGCATTACCGGCCGCGAGAACGTCGCCGCCACTTCCCGGAAGATGTGGATGGCTTCCGCCTCGAGGCGCTGCAGATGCGATAGGGGCAGGGTCATGCTGACGTATCCATATGCTTGAAGGCATTGAACCACCAAAGAGGGCCGCGAGGCCTTTGATTGCCCTGCGGTCCCTCCTCGAATTTGGCGCGAAGCTATAGCGACTGCCCGGTCCGGCCGAGAGAATTTATTGCGTAGTTGCCGATGGGCTCGAAAAGTTATTCTGGAGTGCGGCTTTGCCTGTTACCGCTGGTCGACGGCTGCTAGGGTCCCGACCCTGGACCGTGGACGACAAGAGGACAAGGCGGCGGTGGCGATCAGATTTGATACGACGTTCGAGCCCGCTCACGGTGAGGCCGTGCCCGTTGCCCCTAACGTCGTGCGGGTCACCGCACCGAATAGCGGGCCGCTGACCTTCCATGGCACCAACAGCTACATCGTCGGTACGGACCATGTCGCGGTGATCGATCCGGGGCCGGAAATCGAAGAGCATTATCAGGCATTGCTCAAGGCCATCGCCGGCCGGCCCGTGAGCCATATCGCCGTCAGCCATACGCATCGCGATCACTCGCCGCTGGCTCGCCGGCTTGCGGCCGAGACCGGGGCCGTCGTCGTCGCCGAGGGACCCCACCGCGCGGCCAGACCGCTGCATGTGGGAGAGGTCAATCCGCTGAAAGAAGCCTCGGATGTCGAATTCGTGCCCGACCTTGCGCTCGCCGACGGCGCCGTGGTGCCGGGCGACGGATGGGAACTCGTTGCGATCCACACGCCAGGCCACACCGCCAATCACTGCGCCTTTGCACTTACGGGCACTGGCATCGTCTTTTCCGCCGACCACGTCATGGCGTGGGCGACATCGATCGTCGCGCCGCCGGACGGAGCGATGTCGGACTACATGACATCGCTCGATCGGCTGATGGAGCGTGACGATCACATGTTCTTGCCGGGCCATGGCGGACCGGTGCGCGAGCCGGCACGCTTCCTGCGCGGATTGAAGACGCACCGGCGGATGCGCGAACGGGCGATCGTCGACCGGATCGAGAAGGGTGATCGCACCATTGCGGACATGGTGGCCGCGATCTACCGCGACACCGATCCTCGCTTGCATGGCGCTGCCGGGCTCTCCGTGCTCGCCCATCTGGAAGACCTGGTCGGGCGCGGTCAGATCGTCACGGACGGAGCGCCAGCCATCGACGGGCGTTTCGCGCCGGCCTGACGACCAGCCGGATCGGCGACCGTCATTGCGACGCGACGCCGAGAAGCTGCGCGTCCAATTCTCTGAGAAAGCGCTGGATCAGCCAGGCATTGAGCCCAAGATCGTGATCGCCGTATCGCGAGACCGACCGCATGTCGACGAACGTCGTTTCCTCCTCTTCGATCAGGCGGATCACCACATCCGATTTCAGCCCCAATAACGGGCTTGATGCCTCGCCTTGCAGGACGGCACGCGTCGGGCCATCTCCCTGATCCGGCGCAACGGGTCCGCGCGGGGCGGCGACTGGGACCGGTGGGTCGAAATCGAACGGATCGGCCGGCGGCGGCACCGTTCCTTCGGCGATCTCCGGCGTATCGGGCAAGGGCTCGATGGGCGGCGGCGCGGGCGCCACGCCCTCAGTCTCGACAATCGCGATACCCCGCGCCTCGGTCACGGTTTGCACGGCGGCAAGCACCCGATCGATCGCGCCTTCGTAACGCCGGCCCGTCAATTCGGGATAGGCCTCGCGCTGCCTCTCGCGCGCTTGCGCGCCAAGCGCCTGCGGCTGGCCGAGCCAACCGCGGTCGACGGCCGGTTCGACGAGCAACGCCGGCGGCGAGATGACGTCGGTCGAGATATCGTGGAGGCGCGGCTTTTGCACATAGAGCATCACCGCAAGACCGAACGGGACGACGAGACACAGCCCCAGCATCAAGCCCCAGAAGGCGGAGCGTCCGCCCTTCGCGCCGGAAATCCAGAGGCTCGAAAGCCCGGCCACGCCAAGGACGAGCGCGACGAACGCAAACGCGACCGCCGTCAACGCGATGGCAACGAAGTTCGGCGTCTCGATCGTCCCGAGGCGTTGTCCGATCGCGGCGAAGAGAAACAGGAGGACCGCCAGAAGCCCGATGCGGCTCGCCCATGCCGCGCTGTGAGAATAAGGGCGTTCATACCTGACTGCCATGGACCGGTCCGCGCTTGCTGATGGCTCACCGTCTATCGGAATTCGCCCGCCGGGGTAAGCACGGCTACAGGAGATTCCCCTGTCAGATGCCACAGATAAGCCATTCTTGGCCGAAACTATTGAGCTTGAAGGGCGTTAATTCCGGGGCTTGGGTCTTCCGTAGTCTGCAGTCAGGGGAACGATCGATGGACAACGTCGCACGTCCGGCGGAGCCGGTTATATTGCCGAAACCAGTCAATTCCTATGCGCTCGACCTGATCGAGTTCGAGATGGCGCTCGACAGTGTCCAGCCTGCCACCAACGGCTTTGCCGAAAGCGTCCGCCAGGCGGTCGAATCCGTCAACGGCGCCTTCCTGTTCGATCTGCCTGCTTCGGGACTTGTCGAGGGATCGCAAAAGATCGCGGCAGTTCACATGCCGATCGGCGCGAGCGGCGCCATCGTATTCGTGCTGCTCAGCGAGGACGGCACAACGGTCAAGGTCGAAATGCCGGCCGAGGCAACGGCCGATCTCGCCCGTTTCGCCGAAGCCTTCGTCGCCCTCCATCAGCGCCTCTGATCGGCGCTGCACGAGCTGTTGCAGCATGCAGCGGCTCGGGCCCTGATGCTGCCCCTGGACCTTAATCTCAGGTTTTCCTGATCGATGCCTGCGCGGCGGCAAGACGCGCGATCGGGACGCGGAATGGCGAGCAGGACACGTAATCCAGCCCCGTCGCCTCGCAGAAGTGAATCGATGCGGGGTCGCCGCCATGTTCGCCGCAGATGCCGAGCTTGATGTCGGCTCGTGTTCCCCGGCCGTTGGTCGTCGCCAGTTTCACAAGTTCTCCGACACCGTCGATATCGAGCGACACGAAGGGGTCGCGTTCGATGATCCCCTTCTGCTGGTAGACCTGCAGGAACGAGGCGGCGTCGTCGCGCGATATGCCGAACGTGGTCTGCGTCAGGTCGTTCGTGCCGAAAGAGAAGAATTCGGCGCTCTCAGCGATTGCGCCGGCACGGATCGCGGCGCGCGGGAGTTCGATCATCGTCCCGACGAGATAGGCGAAATCGCTGCCATTCTCGCTCATGACTTCGCGTGCCACGGCGTCGATCCGCTGCTTGACGAAATCAAGCTCCTCCTTGAGCCCGACCAGCGGCACCATGATCTCGGGCACGACAAGCGCACCGGCCTTGCCGCCCGCCTGGATCGCGGCTTCGAAAATGGCCCGGGCCTGCATCTCGGCAATTTCGGGATAGGAGATCGCGAGCCGGCAACCGCGGTGACCGAGCATGGGGTTGAATTCGTGAAGCGCGTCGACCCGTTCGCGCAGCAGATCGGCGCTGACCTCCATCGCTGCCGAAACCTCGTCGATCTCCTCGTCCGTCTTCGGCAGGAATTCGTGGAGCGGTGGATCGAGCAGGCGAATGGTCACCGGCAGGCCCGCCATGATGTCGAACAGTTCGACGAAGTCGGAGCGTTGCATGGGCAGCAGCTTGGCGAGGGCCGCGCGGCGTCCCTTCTCGGTGTCGGCCAGGATCATCTCGCGCATGGCAACGATGCGCTTGCCCTCGAAGAACATGTGCTCGGTTCGGCAAAGGCCGATTCCCTCCGCGCCGAAGGACCGGGCAGCCTTGGCGTCGGCCGGGGTTTCCGCGTTGGTTCGCACCTTCATGCGGCGCGCCACGTCGGCCCATTCCATCAGGCGGCCGAAATCGCCCGACAATTCCGGCTGAAGCATGGTGACGGTGCCGCGGATGACCTGGCCGGCCGAGCCGTCGAGCGTGATCACGTCACCCTTCTTCAAGGTGCCGGACACCGTGATCAACTGTTCGTTCTTCAAATCCACACGCAGTCCGCCGGCGCCCGAAACGCAAGGTGTGCCCATGCCGCGCGCCACCACGGCGGCGTGGCTCGTCATCCCGCCGCGCGTCGTCAGGATGCCTTCGGCCGCATGCATTCCGTGAATGTCCTCCGGGCTCGTCTCGACGCGCACGAGGATGACCTTGCGTCCTTCCTTGACGCGGGCGACCGCTTCCTCGGAGGTGAAGACGATCTCTCCAGTTGCAGCGCCGGGTGAAGCCGGCAGGCCGGACGCGATGACATCGCGCCTGGCGGTGGGGTCGATCGTCGGGTGCAACAACTGGTCGAGCGATCCCGGCTCGACCCGGCAGACCGCCTCGTCGGAAGAGATCACGCCCTCGTCGGCCATCTCGACCGCGATCTTAAGCGCGGCCTTGGCTGTCCGCTTGCCCGATCGTGTCTGCAGCATCCAAAGCTTGCCGCGCTCGACGGTGAACTCGACATCCTGCATGTCGCTGTAATGCGCTTCCAGCCGGTCGCAGATCGAGACGAATTCCCGGAACGTTTCCGGCATCAGCTTTTCCAGCGAGGGCTTGTCGGAGCCCGATTCGATCCGGGCAGCTTCGGTCAGATCCTGTGGCGTGCGAATGCCGGCCACGACGTCCTCGCCCTGGGCGTTGACCAGAAACTCGCCGTAAAGCCGCTTTTCGCCAGTTGACGGGTTGCGCGTGAAGGCAACGCCCGTTGCCGACGTTTCGCCGAGATTGCCGAAGACCATCGCCTGAACGTTGACGGCCGTGCCCCAGGCTGCAGGAATGTTGTGCAACTGACGATATGTGATCGCGCGGGCATTCATCCAGCTGGAGAAAACCGCTCCGATGGCGCCCCAGAGCTGCTCGTGCGGATCCTGCGGAAAATCCTCGCCAAGTTCGTCCTTCACCAACGCCTTGTAGCGCGTGATGAGGCCTTGCCATTCGGATGCGGTGAGATCGGTGTCGAACTCGTGGCCGAGGCGGGCCTTCTCGTCGTCAAGAACCTCTTCGAAATGCTCGTGATCCAGACCGAGCACGACACTCCCGTACATCTGGATGAACCTGCGATAGCTGTCATATGCAAACCGTTCGTCGCCCGCATCGGCGGCAAGTGCATTGACGGTTTCGTCGTTGAGGCCGAGATTGAGTACCGTGTCCATCATGCCCGGCATCGAGGCGCGCGCCCCCGAACGAACGGACAGGAGCAGCGGCTTGTCGGCGCTGCCGAAACCGCGCGAGACCAACCCTCCGATCCATTCGAGCGCGTCGTCGACTTGGCGCTTCAGCGCATCGGGATACGTCTTTTCATGATCGTAGAACCACTTGCACACATCGGTGGTGATGGTCAGCCCAGGGGGCACGGGAAGGCCGAGACCGCTCATTTCCGCAAGATTGGCTCCCTTGCCGCCAAGAAGGTTGCGATCGCCGGCGCTGCCCTCGGCGCTGCCGTCCCCAAAGCGGTAGACCCATTTCGTCATGACCGTCCCCCCTCACCTGCGTCCGGGCCACGATGGCCGGTCGCGGATACATGCCGCGGCTCTACGCCGAAAACGCCTGTCGATAAACCCGACGAATGTGCGGCCTCGTGATCACCGTCCTCATCTCATAAATGGCTTGTGCGATGCAATATGGCTTATGGGTGGGATGGCTTGCCACGTCACGCCATCCTCGCTAAGAACATTCCACGAACATTGCGGTGGCGATACGCGACCATCTGGAACTGCGGCCGATGGCGGCGTGAGATGTATCGGTAGAAGGACAAGGGTCATGACCATCCATTCCGGCAGCTGTCATTGCGGCAATATTCGCTTCAAGGTCGAGGGAGCCGTTGAACAGGCGATGGAGTGCAACTGCTCCCATTGCAGCCGCAAGGGCTACCTTCTGTGGTTCGTTCCGCGCGAAAAGCTGCAGTTGGAGGCCGCGCCGGATCGAATGGCGACCTACCATTTCAACAAGCATGTGATCGATCACCATTTCTGCAGGGATTGCGGCTGTGCACCGTTCGGCTTCGGCACTGCACCCGACGGCACAGCCACAGCGGCAGTCAACATCCGATGCCTGGAGACAATCGAGCTCGATAAGGTCAAGCGCGTTCCCGTCGACGGGAAAAGCTATTGAAATAACCGCTGCCCAGATTCAGCCGGCTTCGCGGATCTGCTCGGCGGTCTGCAGATCGACCGAGACGAGCTGCGAAACGCCCTGCTCAGCCATGGTCACTCCGAACAGGCGGTTCATGCGCGCCATGGTGATCGGGTTGTGGGTGATCAGGATGAACCGCGTCTTTGTCGATGCGGCCATTTCGTCCATCAAATTGCAGAAACGCTCGACATTGTGATCGTCGAGCGGTGCGTCGACCTCGTCGAGCACGCAGATCGGGGCAGGATTCGTGAGAAACACCGCAAAGATCAGCGCCATTGCCGTCAGCGCCTGCTCGCCGCCCGACAGCAGCGTCATCGTTTGCGGTTTCTTTCCGGGTGGACGGGCGAGGATTTCCAGACCCGCTTCGAGGGGGTCGTCCGACTCGATGAACTGCAGTTCCGCGGTTCCACCCCCGAAAAGATGGGTGAACAGACGCTGGAACTCGGAGTTCACGACATCGAAGGCAGCGATGAGCCTCTCGCGGCCTTCCCGGTTGAGGCTTTGGATTGCCCCGCGAAGCTTGCGGATCGCTTCGACGACGTCCTCGCGCTCGGTCACGATCTCGTTCAGGCGGGTGGAAAGGTCGCGGCTTTCCTCCTCGGCCCTCAGATTGACGGCTCCCAGCCTTTCCCGCTCGATCTTGAGGCGCTCCAGCTGACGGTCGACCGCACCGGCGTCGGGCAGCGGCTGATCGTGCGCAAGGCCGGTCTGGCGGATCGCCTCGTGCGGGGCGCAATGCAGTGTCTCGCGAATGCGCTCCTCGATCTCGCTGCGCCGCTCGCGCGCTGCGTGGAGGCGCTCTTCGATACGCCCCCGCGCCTCACGTGACTGGGACAGCGCCGCGAGGGCGTCGACGGCAAGCGTGTCGAGCCGCCGCTGGCGTTCTTCGGCCTCAGCCAAGCGGTCGCCGGCATCGCGGGCCGCCTTCTCGGCTGCGCTCAACTCGCTCATCAGCGCGCGGCGACGCGCCAGGATCTCATCCGGCGCTTCGGCAAGACCGGCCACTTCCCGCCCCGTCTCCGCGTGGCGCGCACGCAGTTCTGCGATGTGCCCGTCCGCATTCTTGGCACGGGTGAGCCAGTTCTCCCGTTCCCGGCCGATCGCTTCCAGCCGCCGTTCGCGCGCTTCGCTCTCTCGCTTCAAGCCCTCATGGCGCGCGCGCACCTCACCAAGGGCGGTCCGATCGGCCGCGACCTCGCCGGAAAGCCGCGCCAGCCGCTCGTCCAGCGCGGTCACGTCCTTGGCTGCCGTAAGGGCTGCCTCGGCTTCTGCCGCCTTTTGACGCATCTCGTCGCGGCTCTGGGCCGACTGGGTTTCCGCCTCGAGTGCCACGGCACGCCGGCTGGAAAGGTCACCTTGAGCCCGTTCGGCGGCATCGAGCTCCCGTCGAGCTGTCTCAAGGGCCTGCACTGCCAGGCGATGCGTCTCACGCGCCTGTTTCAAGGCCTCGGTGGTGCGCATGATGACGCCGCGTGCGGTTTCCAGATCGGCTTCGGCAGTCCGCACCGCCTTCGTCTGCTCGACGGCCTCGCCATCGAGTTCGGCGAGGCGGTTCTTCTGCTCCAGACGCAGAGCAGCTGCCGAAGGCGCATCGGCGCCGGCGACGAAGCCGTCCCAGCGCCACAGCGCGCCTTCGCGCGTTACGAGGCGCTGGCCCGGCCTCAGCGCCGGCTGGAGCGCCTCGGCCTGTTGTGCCTCGACAACGCCTATCTGCGCCAGACGGCGGCTCAGTTCCGCGGGTGCGGCCACATGGTCAGCCATGGCGGACACCCCGGCAGGAAGCGGCGGATCGTCGACCGACGTGTCGATCGCGCGCCAATAAGCCGGCGCGGCGGGGTCGCTGGGCTGCTCGAGATCATCGCCAAGCGCAGCGCCAAGCGCCGTTTCGAAACCACGATCGACCCTGATCTTTTCGACCACCGGCGGGTACGGCGAATTGCCTGCGCCAGCGTTCAGCATGCGGTTGATCGTACGGGTCTCCGTTTCGATCGCGTTCAGCGCGGCTTTGGCTGCCTCCACCGGCTGCCGGGATGCCGCTTCGTCCTCGCGCGCCGCATCGAGCGCCTGCTCGCAGGCCGCTACGCGCTCGACGACCTTTTCCACCTCCAGCGCGGCCGCCTCCATCATCAGCCGCTTCTCGGCCGGATCGGGCAAGCCGGCAATGCGCGCGTCGATGTCGGCGCGCTCGCTGACCGCGCGCTCGACCCTCGCGGAGAGGCGCGTCTCCTGCTCTCTCGCATCGCGCAGCGTGCGCTCCCACTGGCCGCGATCGGCGGCCGCTTCCGCGCGCTCCGCGGTCAGCGCCTGAAAAGCCTCCTCGCTTGCGGCCAGCTTGGTCGTCGCGGCAACGAGCGAGGCCTGCAACGTCTCCGCCAGCCCATCACCCTCAGCCACCAGATCGCGAAGGTCCGCCTCCTCTGCTCCCAGTCTTTCAAGGCTCTCGGCGTTGTCGGCAACCAGTTGTTCCTCGCGGACGAGATCGCGTGACAGCTGCTCCAGCCGCCGTTCGAGTTCGGTGCGGCGACGCGCCATGCGATCGGCTTCCTCGTCGAGCTGATCGCGCGCGATCTCCAGGCGCTGCACCGCGGCGCCGGCCCTGGCCGACCCATCGCGCAGCTCGGGCAATTTGTGCGCGCCGACTGCCTGCGCCTTGGCCGCTTCCATCTGGGCCTGCGCCTTCTCGGCAACGCCACTCGTCGCTTCGGCAAGCGCGGACGACGCTTCCGACTCCGCCGCCTTGTCCAACACCCATCGCAAATGCAGCAGCACCGCTTCGCCTTGACGGATGTCGGCTGACAGAGCGCGAAAGCGGTTCGCCTGCCGCGCCTGACGCTTCAGGCTGTCAATCTGCGACTGGAGCTCGGACGTGACATCATCGAGACGCTCAAGATTGGTCTCGGCCGCCCGCAAACGCAATTCGGCCTCGTGGCGGCGCGAGTGCAGGCCAGAGATGCCGGCTGCCTCTTCCAGCAATTGGCGCCGCGCCTGGGGCTTGGCCTGAATCAGTTCACCGATGCGGCCCTGGCCGACCATCGAGGGCGAGCGCGCGCCCGTCGAAGCGTCGGCAAACAGCAGTTGCACATCCTTGGCCCGCGCTTCCTTGCCGTTGATGCGGTAGACCGAACCGGACTCCCGCTCGATACGGCGGGTGACCTGGATTTCGTCATGGTCGTTGAACCCGGCTGGTGCCGTGCGATCGGTGTTGTCGAGATAAAGGCCGACTTCGGCGGTGTTGCGCGCCGGCCGGTGGCCGGAACCGGAAAAGATCACGTCGTCCATGCCGGACGCGCGCATGTTCTTGTAGGAGTTCTCGCCCATCACCCAGCGGATGGCCTCGACGAGATTGGATTTGCCGCAGCCATTCGGCCCGACGACGCCGGTCAGGCCCGCCTCGATCACGAATTCGGATGGTTCGACGAAGGATTTGAAACCGAGCAGGCGCAGCTTGGTGAATCTCATGGCGCCGCACCCCGCGTCGCCGGAAAGCGCGACGGGCGCCCCGAAACGCCAAGGGCGGCCACGCGAACGTGCCCGCCCTCACCGCTAATGTTCGAGATGGCTCTAAAGCTTGCCGTCGATGATCGCCGACATCTGCTCAATCGACATGTTTCCCGCGTAGCGCTCGCCATTGATGAGGAAGGTCGGCGTCGACTGAACCTGGAATTCTTCCGCGCCCTTCTGTCTCACCGCATTCACATCATCCAGAAGTTCCTGGTTCGTCAAGCAAGCCTCGAAGGACTCCTGTGTAAAACCGGCCATCCGGGAAATCTGCAGCAGGGCGGCCTGCGCATTTTCCGCAGCGGCCCAGCTCTGTTGCTGTTCGAAAAGCATGTCGACCATCGGGAAATACTGTCCCTCCGGTGCACAGCGGGCCAACATCGCGCCGGCAGCAGCACGCGGGTCGAAAGGAAAGTCGCGAACGATGAACCGGACATCGCCGGTATCGATGTACTTTTCCTTCAGCTGCTCGAACGTGCCGGTGTGAAAGGCCGCGCAATGCGGACAGGTCAGCGACATGTATTCGACGATCGTCACCGGCGCATCGGCCTCGCCGAGCACCATCTCAGGCAACGGCCCCTCCTCCAGAACGGCCTCCATGTCGACTTCGCCCTGCGGCTCGGGTGCTTCGACCGCCGCGGCGCCTTCGCTCGTGTCTGCCTGCGCGACGACAACTGCATCGGCACTCTTGGCGGTCTGCGAATTCGCTTCGTCGCCGCAAGCAGCAACGCCAAGCGCCACGATGCTCACAGCGGCAAGCCGCATCAGCGCACTGCCGTCACGCAGTCTGGTAAGGGAAATCGACATCGAAGCACCTTTCATCAAGTCAAAGGACGATCGCGTCGCGCGCCATCCTTGGAAACAGTCCGTCGAACGACGGATATAGCGGCAATTGTGGCGGAACAAGTGCATGTTCGCGCACCGGCATCAAGAAGGCGTGAGAGCCTTTGGCCGCGTCATTTGCGCGCCCGGCCGGCAATGACGCCCGCCCCAAGACGCTCCAGCGCGGCCTTCAGCTTGGGATCCTCGATCTCCGTCAACATGGTATCGAGCCGGCGAGCCTGGTTCTCGGCCAGCCGCGGCGCCTTGCGTCGGCGCACCTGCTGGTCGGATACCGGCTTTTGCACAATGCGGATTCGCGCGATGGCCGGATATCCGAAGAAGCCGTTGACGCGCTGGATCAACTGATCCTGTGCGTGAGCAAGGAAGAGCGCGCGGGCTCCCTCGCATGCAATCGTCAGCGTTCCCGGCACGAAGCCTTCGTCGTCGTCCATCTCGCTCACGCGGCGGGACCAGGCGATCTTTTCCGGGCGCGTGCAATCGGCGAAATCCGGGCCGGCGATTTCGTCCCAGCTGCCGAGGAGCGTCGTATTGATCCCGGCCCGCCGGGCGAGAATGGGGTCGATGAGGCCGTTGGTGATCTCGCTGATCTGGAAGAGACGCTGGCGGCGCTGTTTCACGGTCGTCCCTCTTCCGATCGAAGCCTTGTCGGCGGTAGCCGGTTTGGCAGGAGCATGCTACCCACTGCGGCCATGAACCTCATTTCCTCCACAAGCGGGCCGGACATGCAAGTGTGCGTGCAGAGCGGATATGGCCGAGGATAGGGCGGCGGCGCGTCCGCAACCGGCCCTCCAGATGGCTGACGCGATGCTCGCCTGGTACGACCAGCATCACCGCGCCCTTCCCTGGCGCATGACACCTGCCGAACAACGCGATGGCGTGCGGCCCGACCCCTATCGGGTCTGGTTGTCTGAAATCATGCTGCAGCAAACGACGGTCCAGGCCGTGAAGACCTATTTCGCAGCTTTCACCGATCGTTGGCCGACCGTTTGCGACCTTGCCGCCGCCTCCGAGGAAGATGTGCTCAAGGCCTGGGCGGGGCTCGGCTACTATTCGCGGGCGCGCAATCTCAAGCGCTGCGCCGACATCATCGTTCGCGATCACCACGGCCGGTTTCCCGGAACCGTCGAAGGTCTCCGCGCCTTGCCCGGAATCGGCGACTATACGGCTGCGGCGATTGCCGCGATCGCCTTCGACAGGCAGGCGGCGGTGGTCGACGGCAATGTCGAACGCGTCGTCTCGCGGCTTTACGCCATCGATACGCCGCTGCCAGCCGCCAAGCGTGAAATCCGGGCGAGGACCGAGGCCGTCACGCCCGCGACACGGCCCGGCGACTTCGCCCAGGCGATGATGGACCTCGGCGCCACGCTGTGTACGCCGCGACGCCCGTCCTGCATCCTTTGCCCGTTGCGCACCCATTGCGCCGCCCTGACCGATCACGACCCGGAACGCTTTCCGGTCAAGGCCGCGAAAAAGGAAAAACCGTTGCGCAGTGCGGCGGCTTTCGTCGCCGTCGATGCGCGATCCCGCATCCTTCTGCGCCGCCGCCCACCGAGCGGCCTTCTTGCCAGCATGAGCGAAGTGCCGACCAGCCCCTTCACCGCGCGCAGCGACGGCGAAACCGGATGCGGGGCCGCCCCATTCCGCGCTGAATGGCAGCCGGCCGGGCAGATCCGTCATGTCTTCACCCATTTCGAACTGGCATTGACGGTTTATCGCGCCGACGTCGGCACGATGAGCGCTCCGGACGGGCATTGGTGGTCGCCGTCGACAGACATCCGGTCGGAAGCGCTACCAACGGTCTTCAGGAAAGTAATTTCCGCGGCCCTTCCCGACACTTTTTGAGAACCAGCCCCATGTCGTCTGCCATTTTCATCCGCCACATCGTCTTCGACATCGGCAAGGTGCTGATCCATTACGACCCGGAACTGCCCTATCGGCGACTTATTCCCGATGAGCAGGAGCGGGCATGGTTCTTGTCCAATGTCTGCACGCATGAATGGAACCTGGAGCAGGATCGCGGACGCTCATGGCGCGAGGCGGAAGACCTGCTGATTGCGGCACATCCTGGCCACGAAGACCGGATCCGCGACTTCAGGCGCCACTGGCACGAAATGGTGCCCCATCCGATTGAGGGAAGCGTCGCCATCTTCGAGCGTTTCATCGAGGAGGGTCATGACGTCACCATGCTGACGAATTTCGCTTCCGACACGTTCGCCGAGGCACGCCGACGCTTTGCGTTTCTCAACCGTGCGCGCGGTGTAACCGTTTCTGGCGACATCGCACTCATCAAGCCCGATCTCGCGATCTACGAGAAGCACGCGGCCGACTTCGATCTCGAACCGGATGCGACGCTCTTCATCGACGACACGGCGATCAATGTCGAGGGTGCAAAACGGGCCGGCTGGCACGCGCTCCACTTCCAGAACGCAGAAACGCTCAAGGCGGACCTTGAGCGTTTCAACCTCTGCACGTGACTGGAGGTACGAGTGCCGGACAGAGGCAACTGCATTCTTTGAGGCGGTGCGTCAGCCCGCGCGCGCCATGTCCGCGCGAACGATCTGGCGCAGCGCGTCGATCGGCTCCAGCACGCCGTCCCGTTCGACATGCCAGAACGTCCACCCGTTGCAGGCGTCGAAACCCTGGACCTGCGCGCCGATCTTGTGGATCGAGCCGGCCTGGCCGTTGCCTGCAACCGTTCCATCGGCGCGGACTATGGCATTATGGCGGCGTTTGGCGTCGGTCAGCACCGTGCCGGGGCGGATCAGCCCCGACTCAACCAGCGAACTGAACGCGACGCGCGGCTCGGCGCGCTTGCCGGAAATGATGGTCAGTTCCGCCTTACCGAGCGGATCGACCGCGGCGATGCGCTTTTCGGCGGCGTCGATATAGGCCTGCTCACGCTCGACGCCGACGTAGTTTCGGCCAAGCCTCTTGGCGACGGCGCCGGTGGTTCCCGACCCGAAGAAGGGATCCAGCACAACGTCGCCAGGCTTGCTGGAGGCCATGAGGATGCGGGCGAGCAGCGCCTCGGGCTTTTGGGTCGGGTGGGCCTTGCGGCCCGCCTCGTCCTTCAGCCTTTCGCCGCCCGAGCATATCGGAAACAGCCAGTCGGAGCGCATCTGCACATCGTCGTTGGCTGCCTTCATCGCCTCGTAATTGAAGGTGTAGCCCTTGGCGTTTGCGTTGGGGCTCGCCCAGATCAGCGTCTCGTGGGCATTCTGGAACCGCCGGCCGCGAAAGTTCGGCATCGGGTTCGTCTTGCGCCAGACAACATCGTTGAGGATCCAGAAGTTCAGATCCTGAAGCGTCGCCCCGACCCTGAAGATGTTGTGATAGGAGCCGATGACCCAGAGCGTGCCGGTTGGCTTCAGGACACGGCGGCAGGCCAGCAGCCAGGCGCGGGTGAACGCGTCATACGCCTCGAAGGATGCGAACTGGTCCCACGCATCGTCGACGGCATCGACCTTGGACTGGTCAGGGCGATGAAGATCGCCGCCGAGCTGCAGGTTGTAGGGAGGATCCGCGAAGACCAGATCGACCGACTTGGCAGGCAGCGCCTCCAGAGCGGCGACGCAATCACCCTTGATGATGTGATTCAACGGAAAGGCGGAAGTCTTTGAAGACTCATCACGATCTTGTTGGACCGCTGCGGCGAAGGCAGACAATGACGACATGGGATACCCGAAAACGCATACTCGAAACTCGATCTGAGGCATGGTTGACGAATATGGTTACGAAAGGTTGAAGGCCGCGCGAAATATGCACGCGCCGCAGTGCTGCCATCGCCCGGCGCCGGTTGCCGCTCGCTGCCGGGCCATGCTAAAGGCCAGCCAATCCCGCCCCTTCCATCATCTCAGGAGCAGCCGGCTGCCATGGACGGACTCGACCTCATCATTTTCGATTGCGACGGCGTCCTGGTCGATTCAGAGATCATTGCGGCGGAAGTCGAGGCGAAGCTCCTGACCGAGGCCGGCTATCCCATCCAGGCCGGCGAACTCGCCGAGCGTTTTGCCGGGCTGACCTGGAAGGACATTCTTCTTGCGGTCGAACGCGAGGCCTCCATCCCTCTCCAGGCATCGCTTCTCGACCGGTCGGAGAAACTTCTGGACGACAAGCTCGCCAAGAGCGTCAAGTCCATCGAAGGAGTCGCCGCCGCTCTGGCCCGGATCGATCTGCCGCGCTGCATCTGCTCGAATTCCTCCTCGCACCGGCTGGACGCGATGCTGAAACGCACGCGCCTGATCTCCTATTTCGAGCCGAACATCTTCTCGGCCAAGTCGCTGGGCGAAGGTCGCACCAAGCCAAAGCCGGACATCTTCCTGCATGCTGCCGAGGCGATGAAGGCGGATCCCGCGCGCACCATCGTCATCGAGGATTCCGTCCACGGTATTCACGGGGCTTCCAGCGCGGGCATGCGCGTGATCGGCTTCACCGGTGCTTCGCACAGCTATCCAGCCCACGCCAGCAAGCTCATGGAAGCCGGCGCGCAAACCGTGATCGCGCGGATGAGCGAACTGCCGGCGACGGTTGCCGCGCTTGCGACGTGGCAGGAGGCGATCTGACGATCGCCTTTCCTTATGGCGTGTCGTAAGGACCCTCATCGAACCCGACATAGACGCGAACGTTTTCCGCGCCTTCCGCGGGAATGCGCACATTTGGATTCGAGAACAGGAATTGGCCCGACGCGCTGTCGAGCTGCGCGCTGAAATCGGTCAGTTCGGAATAGATCACTTCATTGCCACGAACGGCAGCGACACGAATCGGCATTTCGACCGTGCCGGGACCGCCCGACGGGCCGGCAACGAGACGGCCGGCAGCGGTGACATTCATGACGATCTCGTTTCCGCTCAGCGTGCATTGACGCGTCGTGTCCGCGATCGATGCCTGATGCACCACCTTGGAGGGATCACCGTCGCCGCCGCTTGCATAGCTGCGGTAATAGGCTGTGCCCTCCCGCAACCCGACATTGGGACAATTGCCCTGCACCACCTGCGGTGCGTCGGAGGTGGACTGTTGGCCCGGCCCGCCGCGAAGAGCGGCCGACAGGCCGCCGCCCTCGCCCGTCGATGAGCATCCGGCCACGAGCGCCAGCAGCGAAACGGCGGCAATGCCACGAAAATTCAAGTCAGCCACGTGATCGACACCTTCTCATTCTGACACGGACGCGTGCACCTATACACCAGCCTTGCCCGCGTTCAAACGGGGCGTGCGGGTCGTCCAAAAGACGTTCAGCATCGCCGGTGACGGGCGAAGACGGCACTTTCATGACCTTTGCGTCTGGTCTATACCAGCGCGCGTTCAACGCGCCCTTTGAAGGGCCGCAGGCAAGGACCGGCTGAATTGGACTATATTTCGACGCGCGGCGAAGCCCCATCCCTCGGTTTCAGCGATGCCCTTCTGGCAGGGCTTGCCCGCGATGGTGGGCTTTATGTGCCACGCGAATGGCCGCAGATTTCGCCTGCCGAGATCCGTGCGCTGCGCGGCAAGCGATACCAGGATGTCGCGTTTTCCGTCCTGAAGCCGTTCACGGCCGACGCCTTTTCCGACGACGTCCTGAGATCGATGATCGAGGAAACCTATGCGACGTTCCGGCATGATGCCGTGGTGCCGCTTGTGCAGACCGGCGCGAACGATTTCCTGATGGAGCTTTTTCATGGGCCGACGCTTGCCTTCAAGGACGTCGCGATGCAGCTCATCGCGCGAATGATGGACCACGTCTTGGCCGAGCGTGGTCAGCGCGCGACCATCGTCGGGGCAACGTCGGGCGATACCGGCGCGGCTGCTGTCGATGCATTCGCCGGGCGCGAGCGCACCGACATCGTCATTCTCTTCCCCAAGGGGCGCGTCTCTCCCGTCCAGCAGCGCCAGATGACCACGACTGCCGCCGGCAACGTACGCACGCTGGCGATCGAGGGAACGTTTGACGATTGCCAGGACATCGTGAAGGGCATGTTCAACGACGTCGCGTTTCGCGAGCGCGTCGGCCTCTCCGGCATCAACTCCATCAACTGGGCCCGGATCATGGCTCAGATCGTCTACTATTTCACCAGCGCGGTGACGCTCGGCGCACCGGACCGTCCGGTCTCTTTCACCGTGCCGACCGGCAATTTCGGCGACATCTTCGCTGGCTATGCGGCCAAGCGCATGGGCCTGCCGATCGAGGAACTGGTCGTCGCCACGAACGAGAACGACATTCTCCAGCGCGCGCTTTCGTCCGGACGCTATGAGATGCGCGAGGTCGTCGCCACGACCTCGCCCTCGATGGATATTCAGATCTCGTCCAATTTCGAACGCCTGCTGTTCGAGGCTGGCGGACGCGATGCCGGGAAGGTGCGCCGCGCCATGTCGAGCCTCAAGCAATCGAAGGCCTTCACGATCGATGACGATACGCTGACGTCCATCCGAGGTGATTTCAGCGCAGGGCGCGCGGGGCGCGAAGAGGCTGCGGCGGCCATTAAGGCGGTTCACAGGACAACCGGCATGGTGATCGATCCGCACACGGCGACGGGCGTGCACGTGGCACGCGCGCACCAACGGACCACGACGCCCATGGTCGTGCTTTCGACCGCGCATCCGGCGAAGTTTCCCGATGCGGTAAAATCGGCAAGCGGTATTGACCCCGCCCTGCCGCCATGGCTCTCTGACCTGATGCAAAGGGAGGAGCGCTTCGAGACATTGCCGGGCGACCTTGACGCCGTCGAAGAATTCATTCTTCGCAACGCGCGCGCAGCCGCTTGATGAAGCGCAGAAAGACGGATTCTATGACGGTCGAGTGTTCCCGGCTTCCCAACGGCCTCACGGTCGTCACGGAGGCCATGCCCAATCTCGAAAGCGTGGCGCTTGGCGTCTGGATCAAATCGGGATCGCGTGACGAAAGAGAGCAGGAACATGGGATCGCCCACCTGCTGGAACATATGGCGTTCAAGGGCACGCGGCGTCGCAGCGCCCGCCAGATCGCCGAGGAAATCGAGAATGTCGGCGGCGAGGTCAATGCGTCCACCTCCGTGGAAACGACGGCCTACTATGCGCGCATCCTGAAAGACGACGTTCCGCTGGCGGTCGACATCCTGTCCGACATCCTGCTCGATTCCAGCTTCGATGAGCAGGAACTCGCCCGCGAGCAGCATGTGATCCTGCAGGAGATCGGCGCTGCCAACGATACGCCGGACGATGTGGTTTTCGACAAGTTCGCCGAGATCGCCTTTCGAGACCAGTCGCTCGGCCGGCCGATCCTCGGCACACCGGAGACGGTGAAGTCCTTCACGCCAGACCATCTGCGCACCTATCTTTCGCGTCAGTACACGGCCGACCGGATCATCATCGTCGCGGCCGGAGCGGTCGAGCACGACAGCTTCGTCAAACATGTCGAAGAACGCTTTGCCAGCGTTTCACCGCCGGCAGGCGACACCGGGCCGCTGTCTCAGGCCATCTACACGGGTGGCGACTACCGCGAGACGCGCAAGCTGATGGACGCGCAGCTTCTGCTCGGCTTCGAGGGCCGGGCCTATCATGCCCGCGACTTCTACTGCTCGCAGCTTCTCGCCAACGTCCTTGGCGGCGGCATGTCATCGCGCCTCTTTCAGGAAGTGCGCGAGCGGCACGGTCTCTGCTACTCGGTCTACGCCTTCCACTGGGGCTTTTCCGACAGCGGCATATTCGGGATCCACGCCGCGACGGGCGGGGACGACCTGCCGAAGCTGGTCCCCGTCCTTATCGAGGAACTGCGAAAGGTTACCGAGTCGGTCGACGTGCAGGAGATCGACCGTGCCCGTGCCCAGACGCGTGCCCAGCTGCTTATGGCGCAGGAAAGCCCGGCCGCCCGCGCCAGCCAGATCGCCCGTCAGATGCTTCTCTACGGTCGTCCTATTCCCAACGACGAGTTGATGGACCGGCTCGCCAATCTGACTCCGGAGAGGCTGACCGACCTCGCCGGCCGGCTGTTCTTCGACACGATGCCCACCATGTCCGCGATCGGACCGTTGAACAAGCTGGCGCAGTTCGATGATATCCGCGCGAGCCTGACCGTCAGCGGCACACCGCCGCGGCAGGCCGCGAACGCCTGACCGATCGCGCTCATGTTCGGCTTTCTCTCCCGACGCAGCGAGCCGCTCCTGATCGAAACAGCCAATGCGTATCTGCGTTTTCCCGAACGCGGTGATTTCAACGCCTGGCGATCGTTGCGCATGGCGAGCCGGGCGTTTCTGCAGCCGTGGGAACCGAGCTGGTCGACGGACGAGCTCTCGCGCCTTTCCTATCTCGGCCGCGTCGGCCGCTACGAGCGCGAATATGTCGAAGGTCACGCCATCCCCCTCTTCCTCTTCATGAAGGAAAGCGACGAACTGCTTGGCGGACTGACGATCGGCTACATCCGACGCGGCGCGGCGCAGAGCTGCATGATCGGCTATTGGATGGGCGAGCGCCACGCCGGCCAGGGCCACATGACGGCAGCGCTCGATGCGGTCATTCCCCATATCTTTCAGCGGTTGAAGTTGCACCGGATCGAGGCAGCCTGTATCCCCGAGAACACGCGCAGCATCCGACTCCTTGAAAAGGCCCGATTTCGCCGCGAGGGCTATTTGAGGGGCTATCTGAAGATCAACGGGGTGTGGCGGGACCACCTGCTGTTTGCGCGTCTCAAAGATGACAGTGCCGACCATCCGGATGGGGCCGGCGCGCCCGTCGTCGGCATGGTGCCGGGTGATCCAGATTTGAACGGGGCACGATGACAGCCGAGCGACTCAACAGCCAGTGCATTGCCCGGTTCATGACGATCCTGGTGGCGCTCGCCGTTTCACTGGCAACGCTCGTGGTCGGCGCCGCGCCTTCGCTGGCGGCCGAGCCGGTCGCCATCTCGCGAGACGACACGGCGCTCGACCTGACGGACACGACGGAGATATATGCCCATCGCGGCGAGGCGTTTCAGGTCTCCACGGCTCCGGGCACGGACGGTATCGTGCGCCGCATCGAGGTGCGCGCCTCCTCCGAGGAGCACTCCGGCGACTGGGCGGTCTTCGCTCTTGCCAACGTCTCCGACCAACAGCTCGACAGGCTGATCGTCGCGCCGCATTTCCGTCTGGTCGGGTCCGGCATGGTCTGGCCCGATCTCGGCTCGCGGCGCATCACCTCCGTCACGCCAAGCGAAGGTTTCGCGCTCGACCGGCAGGCCAGCCCCGATGCCGACGTCTTTCAGATCACGCTCAACCCCGGATCCATCGTCACATTTGTCGCCGAACTTTCATCGCCCGAACTTCCGCAAATCTATCTCTGGGAGCCGGACGCCTACAAGGACACGGTCAACGCATTCACGCTTTATCAGGGCATCGTACTCGGCATTGCCGGGCTGCTCGCGGTCTTCCTGACGATCCTTTTCGTCGTCAAGGGTACGTCCATGCTGCCGGCGACGGCGGCATTGTCCTGGGCCGTACTGGCCTACATCTGCGTCGATTTCGGGTTCCTGTCGAAGCTGATCTCGATTACGCCCGGCGATGAGCGCATCTGGCGCGCCGGGACCGAGGTGTTTCTCGCAACCGGCCTGGTGATCTTCCTTTTCACCTATCTCAACCTCAACCGCTGGCACACCAATCTCAGCTATGCGACCCTTGCCTGGGTGCTGGTGCTGGGCCTTGTCTTCGGCATCGCGATCTACGATCCGGCCATCGCCGCGGGTCTGGCACGCATGTCGTTCGCAACGACGGCCGTCGCCGGCATTCTCCTGATCAGCTATCTCGGCTTTAGCCGATACGACCGCGCGATCATGCTCGTCCCGACCTGGGCGCTCATTCTCGTCTGGCTGTTCGGGGCCTGGCTGACGGTGACCGGCCAGCTGGACAACGACATCATCCAGCCCGCGCTTGGCGGCGGCCTTGTGCTCATCGTGCTCCTGATCGGCTTCACGGTGATGCAGCACGCCTTTGCGGGCGGCGCTTATAGCCAGGGGCTCTTCAGCGACCTGGAGCGCCAATCACTGGCCTTGACGGGAGCCGGCGACACCGTTTGGGATTGGGATGTGGCACGCGACAGAGTCGTCACGATCCCCGACATATCCGGACAGCTGGGCTTGGCCACCGGCGCGCTCAACGGCGCCGCCCGCAACTGGTTGCCGCAGATCCATCCCGATGATCGGGATCGCTTCCGCACCGCGCTCGACGTCATGCTCGAGCATCGCAAGGGTCGGCTGAACCACCAGTTCCGTCTGCGCGCCGAAGACGGGCATTATCACTGGATGTCGCTGAGAGCGCGCCCCGTCGTCGGCTCCAACGGCGAGGTGATCCGCTGCGTGGGAACGCTGGTCGACGTGACCGAACAGAAGAGCTCGGAAGAGCGGCTGCTGCACGACGCCGTGCACGATAACCTGACGGGCCTGCCGAACCGCGAACTCTTCCTCGACCGGCTCGACGGGCTGCTGACGCTTGCTGACCATCAGCACGATGTCCGGCCGACCGTCTTCATGATCGACATCGACCGGTTCAAGCAGGTCAACGACAATCTCGGCATGTCTGCCGGCGACACGATCCTTCTGACGATCACACGGCGCTTGAAGCGGCTTTTGAAGCCTCAGGACACGCTGGCGCGGATCGCCGGCGATCAGTTCGGCCTGATCCTTCTGTCCGAACAGGCGCCCGAAAAGGTTGCCGCGATGGCCGAGGCGATCAACAAGGCGATCATGGTGCCGATCGTATTTGCCAAGCGCGAAATCATCCTGACTGCATCGATCGGCCTCGTCGGCTATGTCGACAGCGCCGCTTCGGCCTACGATCTCTTCAAGGATGCCGAGCTCGCCATGTATCAGGCCAAGCGCCACGGCGGGAATCGGATCGAGCCGTTCCGCCCGGCGTTCAAGGGTGTCGGAACCGACAAGCTGCAACTCGAATCGGATCTGCGCCGTGCCCTTGAACGCGACGAGATGGCGCTCGTCTATCAGCCGATCATTCGTCTTTCGGACGGCGAAATCGTCGGGTTCGAGGCACTGATGCGCTGGGAGCATCCGCGCCGCGGCCCCATTCCGCCGGCCGAGTTCATCCCGATCGCCGAAAGCTCCGACCTTATCTTCTCGCTCGGTCTCTTTGCGATCGAGCGGGCAGCGCTCGACCTCAAGGACTGGCAGCGCGATCTTGGCGACATTCCGATTTCGCTTTCCGTCAATGTCTCGAGTGCCCAGCTCATCCGCAACGATCTGTGCAACGACGTGCGCGGGGCACTGACCCGGACCGGCTGCCGGCCGGAGCATTTGAAGCTGGAACTGACCGAATCCGTCGTGATGGAGAATCCGGAGCAGGCCGGGCTTGTGCTCTCACGCCTGCGGGAGATCGGTATCGGTCTGGCGCTCGACGATTTCGGCACCGGTCATTCCTCGCTCTCCTACCTCACCCGCTTCCCGTTCGACACCCTCAAGATCGATCAGACGCTGGTCCGCGATCAGGGCGAGAAACGCAGCGTCCTGCTGCGTTCCATCGTCGGAATGGCCCGCGACCTCGACATGGCGGTTGTGGCCGAGGGGATCGTCAGCGACGAGGATGCCGAGGAACTGCTCGAGATGGGTTGCGATTTCGGCCAGAGCTTCCTGTTCGGCGCACCGATGAATGCAGAGACCATCAAGCGTCTGCTGCGCGAGAATTTTCCGCTGTCGAAGGCGAGCTGAGCGCGGCGACGAACACTCTGAACCGGTCTTGTCACCAGGTGATGGGATCAGGCGTGGCCACTCTCGCGCGATAGCATCGCAGGGTTGATGCCCATGGAAGCAAGCACGCGATCGTACTTGTCCGGCAGCGCCCGGTCATACACGATGTCGTCGGATGCGGGGCAAGTCAGCCAGCCATTTTCGCCGATTTCGGCTTCGAGCTGGCCGGGCCCCCATCCGGCATAGCCGAGCATCATGGTGGCCCGGTGCGGGCCTTTTCCCTTCGAGATCGCCCGGAGAATATCGACTGTCGCCGTCATGCAAAGCTCGTCGGAGACGGGCATCGTGGAATCGCTCAGATAGTCGTCGCTGTGCAGTACGAAACCGCGCCCTGTGTCGACCGGCCCGCCTGCTTGAACGGCCATGTCGCGCGCGCGGGTCGGCAGGCATATGGCATCGTCGCTCGAAATCACCTTGAGCTGGACCAGTAGGTCACAAAAGCTCATCGGCTGCGGCCGGTTCAGGATGAACCCCATCGCACCGTCGCCGGAGTGCGCGCAGATATAGATCACGGTCCTGTCGAAATTGCTGTCGAACACATGCGGCATGGCGATCAGCAACTGACCATCGAGGTAGCTGCGTTCCTTCTCGCGTCGCGTGAGCCCGGTGATATCCATGGGCAAAAGGTAACAAGTCCGGCGGGAATGAAAAGGAAAATCGGACAGGGTCGGACGAAAGGGCAGGACGGTGGAAACGCGAGAATCGGCCAGCTCACTCGAAAATGACCCGGTGTCGTGTGATCGTGAGTTGAACGCCCTGCCTGAATGGCGCTAACCACAAGCGGTTCAACATCCGGGCATTTTCTTCATGATCCGATCGCTGATCGTTTTTCTCATGCTCAGCCTGTCCGGCGCTCTTGCGTGCGTCGTGCAGGGGCACGCGGCATCGTCCGACTGGATCGAGACGGAGGGGGCCAGATTGCGACTGGTGGCGGACGGTCAGCCACGCGACGGTGTCCTCCATGCCATGATCGACATCGAACTCAAGGATGGCTGGAAGACATATTGGCGCGAGCCCGGTGCGAACGGCATTCCCCCGAGCATCGACATCACGGCCAGCCACTCCATCGCAGATGCCGAAATTCTGTTCCCCGCGCCAGAGCGCATCGACGAGGGCTATGGCGCATTCATAGGTTACGATGCGCCAGTGCGTTTGCCCGTGCGGTTCGAACTCCACCCGTCCGACAAGGTCGAGCGGATCAGGGCTTCCGTTTTTCTCGGCATCTGCGAGCGGATTTGTGTGCCCGTGCAGACGGAATTCGACCTTGAACTGACGAGCACGGCATCGCAGGCCCTCGACGCCGCGCTGGTGGCACAGTCCTTCGCCGCCCTGCCCGCATCTCCGAGCCGCGCGTTCTTCGTCGACGGTGCACGATGGAACGAGGAAGGTGATCGTCTGCTCGTAACGGTACGCCACCCCGACACGGCCGGCTTTGCCGAACCCACCCTCTTCGCGGCACCGCCGACGGGCTGGCATTTCGGAGGCGTGAAAGCCGTCGAGAGCCTGCCCGATGGCACCGTGTTTGCCATCAAGGTCAAGCAGCGCCCGGAGGCACGATCGGACAAGCCCGAAAACGCGGCCGTGGTCGTGCGGACGGTTTCGCACGCGATGCAGGACACGATCACGCTGCCCTGAGCATTGGTTTCGCCCCCTCGACACGGCGCGACAATCCGCTAGGGTCGCCCGCAGCATTCCTATATGCGTAACAATCAATCAAGCAGGAGCTTATGGACGTGAGCATTTCGGTCGGCGACAAACTGCCCAGCGCTACATTCAAGGAAAAGACGGAGAGCGGTCTGGAGGAGGTGGATACCGCCAGCATCTTCTCCGGCAAGAAGATTGTTCTTTTCGCCGTTCCTGGCGCATTCACCCCCACCTGCGACATGAACCACCTGCCGGGCTACATCGAGCATCGCGACGCCATTGTCGAGAGAGGGGTGGATGAGATCGCCGTCGTTGCGGTCAATGACGTCTTCGTCATGGCAGCCTGGGCCAAGTCGTCGGGCGGCGATGGCAAGATCCGCTTCCTGTCCGATTGGGACGCCGGATTTACCAAAGCAATCGGCATGGATGCCGACCTGTCGGCAGGAACGCTTGGCCTTCGTTCGCGCCGCTACTCGATGGTGGTGGACGATGGCGTGGTAAAGGCGCTCAACGTCGAGGATTCACCCGGCCAAGCGACCAAATCGGGCGCCGCAGCCATCATGGAACAGCTTTAGACCGTTCCGCCCTTGAAGGCGCAATCGCTCCGGAGTCTGTCAGCGCGATAACAAAGTCGCTGCCTGGTGCCGACCGGCCTGGCCGGCACCTCGTTCACGCAGGCCGGGCGATGCGACGGCCTTTGAACGGCGCCATCGCCAGGCGCGCCAGTTCGTCGGCCCGTTCGTTCTCCGGGTGGCCGGCATGGCCCTTGACCCAATGAAGCTCGACCTTGTGACGCTGGCGGGCCGCATCGAGCGCCTGCCACAGTTCGGCATTCTTCACCGGCTTCTTGTCGGCGGTGCGCCAGCCATTGCGCTTCCACCCGTGGATCCACTTCGTCAGCCCGTCGCGGACATAGACGGAGTCCGTATAAAGATCGACGACGCACGTACCCTTCAACGCTTCAAGCGCAGCAATCGCCGCCATCAGTTCCATGCGATTGTTCGTCGTCTCGGGCTCGCCGCCGGAAAGCTCCTTTTCAACGCCGTTGTAGCGCAGGATGGCGCCCCAGCCGCCCGGTCCCGGATTGCCCGAGCAAGCGCCGTCCGTGAAAATCTCGACGCGCTTCATGCGTGCTCCCTCAGCCCGTATTCGGCTGCATTCTCGATGGTGCGGTGCAAGCGCATGCGGCGCAGATATTCCATCGGGTCCTTTTTGACCACGAGTGCGCCTTCCGGCGTGGTCAGCCAGTCGTAGAGACGTGTCAGGAAGAACCGAAGCGCCGAGCCGCGTGCGAGAAGCGGGAGGGCCTCGCGTTCGGCGCGCGACAGCGGACGCACGGCGTCATAGCCATCTAGCAGCGCCATGCCCTTCGTCAGGTTGTACGAACCGTCCTTCTCGAAGCACCAGGCGTTGAGACAGATCGAGACGTCGTAGGCGAAAAGGTCGTTGCAGGCGAAATAAAAGTCGATGAGGCCGGAGACGCGATCGCCGAGAAAGAAGACATTGTCGGGAAAAAGATCGGCATGGCAGACACCGGAAGGCAACCCTTCGGGCCAATGCGCCTCGAGATGATCGAGTTCAGCCTCTATTTCCTCGATCAGGCCAGGCTCGACTGTATCGGCCGATCCGCGCGACATCAGCCAGAGCGGGCGCCAACCCGAAACGGACAGCGCATTCGCCCGCTTGATCGAGAAATCGCGACCGGCCAGATGCATCTGCGCCAACGCCGCGCCGACCTCGCGGCAATGCTGCGCCTTCGGGCGGCGCAGCCACATGCCCTCGAGAAACGAGATCATCGCTGCGGGCCGCCCGGCAAGCTCGCCGAGCATCGCGCCGCTGCGCTGCTTGATCGGCAGCGGACAACTCAATCCCTTTTCCGCCAGATGCTCCATCAGGCCAAGGAAGAACGGCAGGTCGGAGCGATCGACGCGCTTTTCGTAAAGCGTCAGGATGAAGGAGTCGTCACTGGTGTGCAGCAGGAAATTCGAGTTCTCGACGCCCTCTGCAATGCCCTTGTAGCTTGTCAGACGTCCAACGTCGTAATCGGCAAGGAAGGCGGTCAGCTCGTCTTCAGTGATATCGGTATAAACGGCCATGCTCAGTGCGTCCCGACCAGCATCGGACCATTGACGAAGGCCATGTCCTCGCCTGTGAGCGCCGTATCGCGGAGTTCACGGTTGACCAGGAAGTTCTCATTCTCCTCGACCGTTTCGGCAAGCTCGACCGTCACATCGAAGCGTTCGCGGAACGCCTCGATGATCTCTGCGACGATCGTCTCCGGCGCGGAGGCCCCCGCCGACAGTCCCAGGACCGCGACTTCGCCCACAGCGTTCCAGTCGATCTCTGCGGCGCGCTGAACCAGCAGCGCGGCCGTTGCGCCGGCCCTTTCGGCCACTTCGACCAGACGTTTGGAGTTCGATGAATTCGGGGCACCGACGATGAGAAAGAGGTCTGTTCCCGGAGCCGCGGCCTTCACGGCGTCCTGGCGGTTGGTCGTCGCATAGCAGATCGATTCGGCCGCCGGCGCCTTCAATTGTGGAAACCGCGCCGTCAGCGCGGCGATCACGCCTGCGGTATCGTCGACCGACAGCGTTGTCTGGGTGACGAAACCGAGATTGTCGGGATCGTCCGCTTCATAGCGGTCGGCATCTTCCACGGTCTCGATAAGCGATACGGTTCCGGCCGGCAACTGACCCATCGTGCCGATCACCTCGGGATGGCCGGCATGACCGATCAGGAGCACGTGCCGGCCCTGGCGGTTGTGCCGCATGGCCTGCTTGTGGACCTTGGAGACCAGCGGACAGGTCGCGTCGAGGTAGAAGAGGTTGCGCGCCTCGGCATCGGCGGGGACGGATTTCGGGACACCGTGGGCAGAAAAGATCACCGGTTGATCGCGGTGCTCGGTCGGAATCTCGTCGAGCTCTTCAACGAAGATCGCCCCCTTCGCTTCCAGCCCTTCCACGACATAGCGATTGTGCACGATCTCGTGGCGCACATAGACCGGCGCGCCGTACTTCTTCAGCGCCAGAACCACGATCTGGATAGCGCGGTCCACGCCCGCACAGAACCCGCGCGGTCCGCAAAGCCGGATTGTCAGAGCCGGTTTTCCTGTCATCGTCGCTTGAGCCATCAACCGCCGCTTACCACTCTTTCCTGTTCGGGCTGCGAAAGAACATGAAACCCGCCACCACTGCAAGGGCTGCGGCGAGGCCATACCAGGTGACGGCGTATTGAAGGTGATTGTTGGGAAGATCGACCTGAGTGACGCCAGGCACAGGGACGCGGATGCCGCTGTCCGCCCCGTAAGACCGGATGTCGACGAAGAAGGGAACGGTCGCATCCGCGGCAAGCCCCATGGCCTCGCGCATCGCCGCGAAATCCTTCCAGTACCAGAGATTGTCGGCCGGCGCATTGTCCGGCACGATCCAGCTCGGCTTTTCCGCCAGCGGGTCGCGTGCAAGCGCCGTGAAGCTGACGATCCCCTCCGGCTCTTCCCACTCGCGGGTCGCCGGCTCCTTGCGGTCATACGGGATGAAACCCCGATTGACGATCAAGGCGCGCCCATCGCGAAGTTCGAGTGGCGTATAGACATACCAGCCGGACTGACCCTGATGGGTCGCGAGGAAATGCTGCTCGCCATCGTGGTCGAAGCGTCCGCTGACCTCCACGGGCACATATTCGATCTCGCCTTGCTGCGCCCACTGCGCTTCGGCTTGCGCAAGCGACAGCGGCGGGGCGGCGATGCGCTCGGCGATGCGCTCAAGAAGCGCTTCCTTCCAGGCGAGCCGCTGCACCTGCCATGTGCCCAAGGCAATCAGCATCGCCAGCACCGTCAGCACCGCGACGACGAATATCGGGCCGGGACGCCAGTGCGTCACAGTTGGCCGTTCGCTAGCGCTGCTCATCGATCGCGCCTTCCCGCGCATCATGTTTGTACTGCAGTGTGATGAGTACGCCCTTCAGCGCCCGCAGCAGGCCGAGGCACAACACGATCAGCAATGGTGTCCATATCACCAGATGAACCCATAGTGGCGGCTGATAGGCGAGTTCCAGCCACAGCGCCAGCCCGACGATCACGAACCCGATGATCATGATCACGAAGACGGCCGGCCCGTCGCCGGCATCGGCGAAAGAGTAGTCGAGCCCGCAATTGCGGCAGCGGTTCCGCATCGTGAGCAAGCCGTCGAAGAGGGCGCCTTGCCCACAGCGCGGGCAGCGCCCCTGAAGGCCTGCCTTGACCGCGTCGACCGGCGGGTAATGTGCGGTGTCCTGCGCCATGCAGCGTCCTTCGACCAAGAAAAAGGGCGGCCGCCAGCCGGCAACCGCCCTTTTGATATAAGGGCATCAAGGCGCCGCGGCCATAAGAGGCCGCTGCGACATCAATGCGCGGCGATCGGCGCGCCCCAGGACGCCCAGACGTAGATCGAGAAAAAGAGGAAGAGCCAGACCACGTCGACGAAGTGCCAGTACCAGGCGGCCGCCTCGAAACCGAAATGCTTCTGCGGCGTGAAATCGCCCTTCATTGCGCGCAACAGGCAGACCGCCAGGAAGATCGTTCCGATCAGGACGTGGAAGCCGTGGAAACCCGTCGCCATGAAGAACGTTGCGCCATAGACCGAATTGGAGAAGTCGAATGGAGCGACGGAATATTCGTAGGCCTGGACCGACGAGAATAGGATGCCGAGAAGCACGGTCAGCGTCAGACCGTAGACGAGGCCCTTGCGGTCGTTGTGCAGCAGCGCGTGGTGCGCCCATGTAACCGTCGTGCCCGAAAGCAGGAGGATGACGGTGTTGTAGAGCGGCAGGTGAAGCGGATCGAGGACCTCAATGCCTTCCGGCGGCCATTGTCCGCCCGTATAGGCGAGACGCGCGGCCTGGATCGGTTCGTCGGCAAAGAGGCTCGCATCGAAGAATGCCCAGAACCATGCCACGAAGAACATCACCTCCGAGGCGATGAACATGATCATGCCGTAGCGCAGGTGAAGCGAGACGACGCGCGTGTGATGGCCCTCGTGCGATTCCTTGATCGTGTCGGACCACCAGCCGAACATCGTGTAGAGTACCAGGGCGAGACCGATATAGAAGAGCCACGGCGCAGCCCAGTCGATACCGAACAGGTTGAAGGAGCCGCCCGACAGGTAGCGCATGTAGCCGACGCCGCCAAAGGCCATGACCAGCGCGCCGATCGAACCGAAGAGCGGCCAGGGCGATGGGTCTATGATGTGGTAATCATGATTTTTTGTGTGTGCATCGGCCATAAGCTGATCCCCGATTGACGCTATCCTCGAGTGCCGGCGATGAGGCGCGGCGCCCATTCTCCGTTACAGTCTGTCCGTTTCACCTTCCCCATCAGAGGGCGCCGCCGCAACCGGGGCATCCTGCTCGTGCGGGAAGAAGGTATAGGACAGGGTGATGGTTTCGATGTTCTTGGTCTCGACCTGCTCGACGATGGCCGGATCGATGAAGAACACCACCGGCATATCGAGCGTCTCGCCCGGCTGAAGCTCGACCTCGGTGAAGCAGAAGCACTCGACCTTGTTGAAATAGCCGCCGGCGGCCTGCGGCGTCACGTTGAATGTCGCCTGGCCGGCACGCGGGCGCGACGACTTGTTGACCGCCTCATAGGCAATCTGGATCGTCTCGCCGATCTTCAATTCGACTTCGCGCTGCTTCGGCTGAAAGTCCCAGGGCAAACCGTTGACGTTGGCATCGAAGCGCACCTTGATCGTGCGATCGAGAATGGTATCGGAATATTGTTGCTCGGCACGCTGCGTCGTGCCGCCATAGCCCGTAACCTGGCAAAAGAGTTGATAGAGCGGCACCGCGGCATAGGCCATTCCGCCCATGGTCACGACGAAGAGCATGCACGCCATGACCACGGCGCCATTGCTCAGGCCCTTCTTGCGCCCCTCGTTCTCCGACTGCCGATCGCTCATCTTTTCGCGTCCTCAGTAAAGCGGCTTGTTCATGATTTCGGGACCGATCTTGATCACCGTCGCCGCATAGAAAAGAACGACGAGGAAGGCCAGCACCAGGCCGATCGCGATCGATCGGTTGCGGCGCGCGCGCTTCTGTTTGTCGGTCAGTTCGACCTTGTCCATTGTCGTCTCCATCACGCCGCCAACCAGGAGATGGCGTTCATCGCCAGATCGTCGACGAGGAACAGCGCGAAAATCGCGAAGAGATACACGAGCGAATAACCGAAGAGCTTCTTGGCCGGAACCATACGGCGGTCGGCCTCGGGCATGCGCCAGACCTTGAATGCATGGTGCACGAAGCCCAGTCCGAGAAGGAGCGACGCGGCCCCACAGAGCGGACCGGCGAAACCGAGCACATAGGGCAGAACGCCGGCAACTGCGGTCGCCACGGCGTACCAGAAGATCTGCGTCTTGGTGGACGCTTCTCCGGCAACGTTCGGCATCATGGGCACGCCGGCATCGCCATAGTCATCGAGCTTGAAGAGGGCAAGAGCCCAGAAATGCGGCGGCGTCCAGAGGAAGATGATGAGGAAAAGCACGACGCTTTCCACGGTCACCGAGCCGGTGACAGCCGCCCAGCCGATCATCGGCGGGAAGGCACCGGCAGCGCCGCCGATGACGATGTTCTGCGGCGTCGCCCGCTTCAGCCACATCGTATAGACGACGGCATAGAAGAAGATGGTGAAGGCGAGAAGCGCGGCGGCCAGCCAGTTGACGAGGAGGCCCAGGGTCATGACCGAAAATGCCGAGAGTGTCAGCCCGAAACCCAGCGCTTCGGCCGGCGATACGCGGCCAGAAGGGATTGGCCGCTTGGCGGTGCGCGTCATGATCGCGTCGATGTCCGCGTCATACCACATGTTGAGAGCGCCCGACGCCCCTGCTCCGACCGCGATGCAGAGAATGGCAATCGCCGCGATGAATGGATGGATCGTTCCGGGCGCCATATAGAGCCCGACGAACGCGGTGAAGATCACCAGCGACATCACCCGCGGCTTCAAGAGATCGAAAAAATCGCGTGCGCCCGCCTCGGAAAGACGAACCTCCGAGGGACCGAGGAGGTCCGGCACGGCGACATTATGATCGCTTGTATAGGCCATTCTCGTTCAAACCTTTCGAAGCGGCCCTTTGCTGCGCGGGCTTTCTTGCTTCTCTTTCATGATCGCGGAAGCCGCCAATCGTTGGCGGCTTCCGTCTTCGCGTTCTTGCGGCTCGCCTGCGCTACTTGATGCGCGGAAGCTGCTCCCACTGGTGGAAGGGCGGCGGGGATGACAGCTGCCATTCCAGCGTCGTCGCACCCTCGCCCCACGGATTGTCGCCGGCGATGCGCTTCTTGGCGAAGGCTTCCCAGACACCGTAGAGGAAGATGATCACGCCGATACCCGAGATGTAGGAACCGTAGGACGAAATCGCGTTCCAACCAGCAAAGGCGTCCGGATAGTCGATATAGCGGCGCGGCATGCCGGCCAGACCCAGGAAATGCTGCGGGAAGAAGACGAGATTGACGCCGACGAAGGTGACCCAGAAGTGGGTCTTGGCGACCATCGAATTGTACATGTAGCCGGTCATCTTCGGGAACCAGTAGTACCAGGCAGCGAAGATCGCGAAGACGGCACCGAGCGACAGGACGTAGTGGAAGTGTGCCACGACGTAATAGGTGTCGTGGAACGAGCGGTCGAGGCCGGCATTTGCGAGCTGAACGCCGGTGACCCCACCAACGGTGAACAGGAAGATGAAGCCGATCGCCCAGAGCATCGGCGTGCGGAAGGCGATCGAGCCGCCCCACATCGTCGCGATCCAGGAGAAGATCTTCACGCCTGTCGGCACCGCGATGACCATCGTCGCGAAGACGAAGTAGCGCTGCGTGTCGAGCGAGAGACCGACCGTATACATGTGGTGCGCCCACACGATGAAGCCGACCGCACCGATCGCGACCATGGCGTAGGCCATGCCGAGATAGCCGAAGACGGGCTTGCGCGAGAAGGTCGACACGATGTGGCTGACGATGCCGAATGCCGGAAGGATCAGAATGTAGACTTCAGGGTGACCGAAGAACCAGAAAAGGTGCTGGAACAGGATCGGATCGCCGCCACCGTCAGGAGCGAAGAAGGCGGTGCCGAAATTGCGGTCGGTCAGAAGCATGGTGATCGCGCCGGCGAGGACCGGGAGCGAAAGAAGAAGAAGGAAGGCGGTGATCAGCACCGACCAGGCGAAGAGCGGCATCTTGTGCAGCGTCATGCCCGGGGCGCGCATGTTGAAGATCGTGGTGATGAAGTTGATCGCACCGAGGATCGACGACGCACCGGCCACATGGAGCGACAGGATCGCGAGATCCATCGCGGGCCCTGGCTGTCCCGAGGTGGAGAATGGCGGATAGATCGTCCAACCGCCCCCGACGCCATAGGCACCGGCCGGGCCTTCGACGAACATCGACAGCATCAGGAGGATGAAAGCCGGCGGCAGAAGCCAGAAGGAGATGTTGTTCATCCGCGGGAACGCCATGTCCGGCGCACCGATCATGATCGGAACCATCCAGTTGGCAAAGCCGCCGATCAGCGCTGGCATGACCATGAAGAAGATCATGATGAGGCCGTGCGCGGTGGTGAACACATTGTACATGTGCTTGCCGCCGTCGAGGGCAGCGCCGCCCTCCAGGCCATAGACCATGGCTGCCAGACCGTGGAAGATCTGGATGCCCGGCTCCTGGAGTTCCATACGCATGAACACAGACAGCAGCCCGCCGATGATCCCCGCCATGATGGCAAAGATCAGGTAGAGCGTGCCGATGTCCTTGTGGTTGGTGGAGAACATCCACCGCTTCACGAAGCCTTGCGGCACATGATCGTGGTGGTCGTCGTGAGCTGCCGTCGTGCCAGCCATTTATCTCACTCCCTAGGAGTTACTGTGCGTTGTTATTGGCGACATCAACGGCCGTCTCGGCCTCGATGGCTGCCATGAGCTGGCGATTGGCGGCACCGACATCCTCGGTGGCAGCCGTTGCCCATTCATTATACTGCTCTTCGCTGACGACGCGGATGGCGATCGGCATGAAGGCATGGTCCTTGCCGCAAAGCTCGGAGCACTGTCCGTAGTAGAGACCTTCACGCTCGGCCTTGAACCAGGTCTCGTTCAGACGGCCCGGCACGGCGTCGATCTTGATGCCGAAGGCCGGCATGGCGAAGGAGTGCAGAACGTCGCCGGCAGTGACCAGAAGGCGCACCGTCTGGTTGACCGGAACGACAACCTCGTTGTTGACCGCCAGCAGACGCGGATAGGCCGACAGGTCTTCCTTGCCGGCATCGGCGCGCGCATCGTCCTGGAGCAGCAGCGAATCGAACACGACTTCCGTCGGCTCCTCGCCTTCCGCGACGTCGTCGGACGCCTGATATTCATAGCCCCAGTACCACTGGTAGCCCGTCGCCTTGATTGTCAGCGCCGGGTCTTCCGGCGGATCATACTGGGCGGAAAGCAGCTGGAAGGACGGCACTGCCAGGAAGAGAAGGATCACGACCGGCGCCACCGTCCACACCACTTCGATGAGAGTGTTGTGGCTGGTCTTGGAGGGAACCGGATTGACGCTGCGCCGGAACTTCACCGCGCAGATCACGATAAGCGCCAGCACGAACAGCGTGATGGGCACGATGAACCACAGCGTATAGGCCTCGAACCAGGTGATTTCTTCCATGATGGCCGTAGCGGCCGGCTGGAAGCGCCACTGCCAGTCGAGAGGCTGAGCGGCCAGCGCATGGGTTGCGGAAAGCAGCGAAACCAGAGCGGTCCAGACTGCGAATGAGATGTTTTTCACACCCGATCTCCCTGAAGAGTGGCAGCGGCAGGCGGCAAGAGACACCGGATGCCGGACTTTGTGCCCGCTTAGAACCACAATTTACATGCTATCGCAACCTGATGAAGCCACTGCCCATGCGGCATTTTTGCATTCATCACGTTCTTTCTCAGTCTGCATCACCCGGCTTTCGGCGGGAGGCTGCGGGACGCCGCGACCTTGTGCCATCGCCTGCTTCTATAGGCTTGTTCGAGTGCACTTTCCTGCTCCATTCTAGCCGTTATTGTGCACTATCGCGAGGTGTCCATCCGCACGGGCTTCCAATTTCGGGCAGCGCGCCTACAAACTGAGCCCCTGATTCGATCCGATGCCCGAGGTCCCTCATGCTGCCGAGCCTGACAAAAACGACGCGTGATTCATTTCTTGCCGCTGCACTTCTCGGCGCGTCGGTCGTTTTCGCCCCACTGCCCGCCCTCGCCCAGGAAGATGCCGCGCCCCAGGAAGAGGGGCAGGCTGAGGACAATGGCGGCGCCCAACCGGAGGCGCCAGCAGGCACTCAGACCCCAACGGAGGCAAGCCCCGACGCGCCAGTCCAGCCTCAGGCAGAACAGCCGGGGGCCGTTCGCTCCAATCACGGAGCCTGGTCGATCGTCTGCGATCAGGAAGCCGGCGCGCCGAACGAGCAATGCGCCCTCATGCAGAACGTCATCGCAGAAGACCGTCCCGAGGTCGGGCTGTCTGTCGTCGTCCTGAAAACGGCCGATGATCAGGGCCGCATCCTGCGCGTCCTGGCACCGCTCGGCGTGCTGCTGCCCAATGGTCTCGGACTGAATGTGGACGGCGAAGACATCGGCCGCGCCTATTTCGTCCGCTGCTTCACCGATGGCTGCTATGCCGAGGTCATTCTGGAAGACGAATTGCTCCAGACCATGCGCGAGGGAACGACGGCAACGTTCATCGTCTTCCAGACGCCCGAGGAAGGCATCGGCATCCCCGTCGACCTCGACGGCTTCGGCGAAGGCTTCGACGCTCTGCCGTGACCGGCCACGACCGTCGCTCTCGGCGGGGTGTGAATGCGTTGGGTGCAGGACTATATGACGGGCAGCACCGAAACGCCGGGAGATAATCCTTGACCACCCCATTGCTCGATCAGTTCGATATTTCCGCCGACAAGGTGGAGCGCATCGTCGCCGAAACGCTGAAGGACGCCGATGATGGCGAGGTGTTCCTGGAATACCGCCAGCAGGAAGCCTTGATGTTCGACAACGGGCGACTGCGGGCCGGCAACTTCAATACCGACCGCGGTTTCGGGCTGCGCGCTGTCGCTGGCGAGGCGATCGGCTATGCCCATGCGGGAGAATTGTCGGAAGGCGCGCTGAAGCGCGCCGCCGACGCGGTGTCGGCCGTCACGCGCGGCCATTCCGGCACTTATGCCGCCGCGCCCCAGGGCACCAACCGGCGCCTTTATGGCGAGGAGAACCCGATCGGCTCGCCCGATTTCGAGGCGAAGGCCAAGCTTTTGCAGGAGATCGACGCCTATCTGCGTGGCAAGGACCCGAAAGTTCGCCAGGTCAGCGCGTCGCTCGCAGCCAACTGGCAGATGGTCGAGATCCTGCGTGCCGACGGGCACCGGGTGCAGGACGTGAGGCCGCTGACGCGCATCAACATCGCCGTCGTGGTCGGCGATGGCGACCGGCAGGAAACCGGCACGTTCGGCATCGGCGGACGGCGCAGTTTCGGCGACTATCTGGCGACCGAGAACTGGCAGGCCGGCGCCGACGAGGCGCTGCGCCAGGCGCTCGTCAATCTTCGCGCCCTGCCCGCGCCCGCCGGCACGATGGACGTCGTTCTCGCCAATGGCTGGCCCGGCGTCATGCTGCATGAAGCGGTGGGGCACGGCCTGGAAGGCGATTTCAACCGGAAGAAGACTTCGGCTTTTGCCGGCCTCATGGGTGAGCAGGTGGCGGCGAAAGGCGTCACCGTCGTCGACGATGGCACAATCGACGAGCGCCGCGGCTCGATCACGATCGATGATGAAGGCACGCCCTCCGGCCATAACGTGCTGATCGAGGACGGCAAGCTCGTCGGCTACATGCAGGACCGGCAGAATGCGCGGCTCATGGGCATGAAGGCGACAGGCAACGGCCGCCGCGAATCCTACGCCCATGTGCCCATGCCGCGCATGACCAACACCTACATGCTGGCGGGCGGGCACACACCCGACGAGATGATCGCTTCGGTCAAGCGCGGGATTTACGCCGTCTCCTTTGGCGGCGGCCAGGTCGACATCACCTCCGGCAAGTTCGTCTTCGGCTGCACCGAAGCCTACATGATCGAAAACGGCAAGATCGGCCATCCGATCAAGGGCGCGATGCTGATCGGCAATGGGCCCGAAGCCATGCAACGCGTCTCCATGGTCGGCAACGATCCCAAGCTCGACACCGGTGTCGGCAATTGCGGCAAGGCGGGCCAGTGGGTGCCCGTCGGCGTCGGTCAGCCGCATCTGAAGATGGAACGCATGACCGTCGGCGGCACCGAGGCTTGAGTTGAAATCGCGTCGGCGGCGCGCCTCTTTTTGCCGCCCCCGATCTGGACAGTAAAAACCCCATCAAGTCTTAGGGGCAATTGATGAATTCAGCTAGGACTTAACTTTTATTGTAGCGAATCATTCACTCACCCCGCTAATCGAACAAATGGTGGGGGGAGGTCGGACGCTGTCTTGCTCCCCGTTATATCAACTGGGGGCAATCGAATGGCGCATGGGGCATCTTTCCCGATCAATCAGGGACTTTGGCATCTGAACAATTTCGGCCAGTTCGGCGACGGGCTGACCGACATCAACGTCCTGCCGGTCTGGCAGGATTATCGCGGCGAAGGCATTCGCGTCGCAGTTTTCGATTCCGGGATCGACACCACCCATCCCGACCTCGCCGCCAACTATCTGGAGGCGTTCGACTTCAACTTCGTCGACGGCGTCGAGGACGGATCGTACCTCACGTTGGAAGAGGCGGATCCGCACGGCACCTTCGTCGCCGGGCTGATTGCAGGAACGGGCGAAGGCTCCGGCATCGTCGGTGTCGCCTTCGAATCGACATTCACCGGATATGCCGGTTTCAACGGCGCACTGGCGGCCACGGCGTTCGCGAAGGCGGCCGATGACGGATTCGACGTCATGAACAACAGCTGGGGGCCGACCCTGCCGTTCAGCAACAGTCACAACACGGATTATTTTCAGAGTATCGAATACGCCGCCGGCACGGGGCGCGAGGGCCTGGGGCTCAACATCGTGTTCGCGGCCGGCAACGACTATCAACTTCCACACTTCTTCGGCGATCTGGGTTTCGAGTGGTCCGGCGAGTTTCCCTATGCCGACACCAATATGGACATGCTGGCGAATTCCCGCTTCGTCATTTCCGTTGGCGCACTCGACATCAACGGGACCTATCAGGACGGCGAAGACGGACAGGGCTACACCACGCCCGGTGCGTCTCTGCTCGTTTCGGCGCCGGGAACCAATGTCGCCTCGACCGACATTCAGGGTGACTTGGGTTACAACCTGGAAGGCGATGTCGCAGTGAGCAGCGGAACGTCGTTCGCCGCGCCGGTCGTCTCGGGCGTCATCGCGCTCATTCTGCAGGCCAATCCGAATCTCGGCTATCGCGACGTTCAGGACATCCTGGCGCATTCGGCACGACTGACCGATCTGGAGGACGAAAGCTGGCAGGTCAACGCTGCGACCGACGCCAATGGCGGTGGGATGGCGACCAACGAGAATTACGGGTTCGGGCTGGTCGATGCGACGGCTGCCGTCCGTCTCGCCGAGACCTGGACGGAGCAGAAGACCCTTGCCAACGAGATTTCGACGACCGCCAGCGCACAGTCCGGCGCCCGTGCCATTCCGGACGGCGGCGAAACCACCTTCACCTTCACGTTGGAAGACGGCATCGACATCGAGACGCTGGCGCTTGAGTTCGACATCACCCACGAGGAGTTCGGCGATCTGATCGTCATCCTGACTTCGCCTTCCGGCACCGAATCGTTCCTGCTCTATCGCATCGCCGATGCGCGGGCGAGCGAGCTAGTCGGCGCGGTCGCAGCGGCCGAGGGCTATGACGGTGAGATCAGCAACACGATCAACCACACCTTGACGAGTGCCCACTTTCGGGGCGAAGCCAGCGGCGGCGAATGGACCGTCCGCATCGAAGACGCCAAGCAAGGCGACATCGGCACCGTCAACGCGCTCACCCTCAGCGCCTATGGCTCGGAGGCCGGCGACAACGACACCTACATCTATACGGACGATTTCGGCGCGCTTGCCGCGATCGAGGAGCAGCGCACGATCCTCGACGACGCGTCCGGTTTCAACACGCTGAACTTCGCGGCTGTGAGCGGGGCGGTTTCGGTCGACCTGGCAGCCGGCGCGGCGGATGTGGCCGGAACGGCCCTGACGCTGACCGATGCGACCAACATCTCTCTCGTCTTCTCGGGCGACGGCAACGATCTGATCGCCCTGTCGAGGGCCGATCAGGCGGTCATGGCCGGGCGCGGCAGCGACACCATCGAGGTCTTTGCGTCGGCCTCCGTCGATGGTGGCGCCGGATTCGACCAGATCGTCCTTGCCGGAAGCCGCGCGGACTATCAGTTCGCTCAAACCTCAAGCGGCGTGAGCGTGGGCTTTGACGCCGGTACGGTCGCGGCGGAGAACGTGCAGTATTTCGCTTTCTCGGAAGAAAGCGACGCCGTGATGATGGTCCTCGACAACGACGCGCAAGGCGATCTCGCCCGCCTCTACGACCAGTTGCTGGGACGCAGCGCCGAATTTGCCGGCATGGTGTATTGGACCGAGACCCTCGATCACGGCACCAACCTTGCGACCATTGCAAACGCCATCACCGACACGGCCGAATTCATGCGGTGGAGCGATGCGCTTTCGAGCGACGACTTCGTTGGAGCGTTGTACCAGCAGGCGCTGGGCCGAAACGCGGATGACGCCGACAGCGGCTACTGGTGCGGACAGCTCGATGCCGGCGTCGGGCGCGATGAGGTTGCCGCGCGGGTCGCGCTCAGCGTCGAGGCCGATGCGATGACATTCGATCACATCACCATCTTCGGGCAGGATGATATGATGGTCGCATGACGAACCTTGCCGGATGTCCTTCCATCGTCATTCTGACCGGTGCCGGGATCTCCGCCGAGTCCGGCGTCGCCACCTTTCGCGACAAGGACGGCCTTTGGTCGAAGGTGAGGATCGAGGACGTCGCGACGCCCGAAGCGTTTCTGCGTGACCCCGCCGGCGTGCATGCGTTCTACAACGCGCGCCGGCGGGGGCTGGGCGCGATCCAGCCGAATGCCGCACATCAGGCACTCGCGCGGCTCGAAAGGGATTTCGACGGCGATTTCCTGCTCGTGACGCAGAATATCGACCACTTGCATGAGGCGGCCGGATCCAGGGCCGTCCTTCACATGCATGGCGAACTGCAAAAGGCGCTGTGCGTACTCTGCGACAGGCGGTCCGATTGGATCGACGATCTCTCGGTGGAGAGCTGCTGCCCGCATTGCAACACCGCAGGGGGCATGCGCCCGGACGTCGTCTGGTTCGGCGAGATGCCGTATCGGATGGAAGAGATTTACGAACGGCTTGCCGATTGTGCGCTATTCGTTTCGATCGGCACGAGCGGCACGGTCTATCCGGCGGCCGGCTTTGCGGATGAAGCCAGGCATTGCGGAGCCCTTACCGTCGAAATCAATCTGGAGCCGACGGGCGCGGCGCTTTTCCATGAGACACGCGCCGGTCCGGCTACATCGCTCGTGCCCGCTTTCGTCGACGAAATCCTTTCCGGGTCGGACCGGCCGTTCAAGAAAGCTTAAGCCGGGCCTGATATCGCATCGGGAAACCGATGGGCGGCGAGCGGGGGATCATGACGGGCGCAGCGAAGACGGTCTTGAAGAGCGCGGTGATTCGGGCCGGGCTCGAAGGATTACATATCGCGGAACGTGTCGGGCTTGCGGGCACGCCGCATGTCCGTTCCGTCATATTCACGCTGCATCATGTGCGACCGGCCTCGCGGCGCAGCTTCGCACCAAACGCCCATCTCGAAATCACGCCGCATTTCCTCGACACGGCGATCACGGCGTTGAAAGCCGATGGATTCGAGCCCGTTGCGCTTTGCGACCTTCCGGCACGGATGGCGGGGGCGGCAGATGGCGCACGCTTCTTTGCCTTCACGCTTGACGACGGCTACCGCAACAACCGCGACCATGCCCTGCCTGTCTTCAGGAAACATGCCGTGCCCTTTACCGTCTTCGTCACGCGCGGTTTCGTGGAGCGCAGGCAAAGCCTGTGGTGGGAAACCGCGGCAGACCTGATCGCACACGTCCCGCAGCTTTCCTTCGATTTCGGCCAGGGACGCGGCGTCGAGATCGTGCCGACGGGCACCCATGGCGAAAAATGTCGAGCCTTCGAACGGCTGGCCGCAACGATACGATCGCAGGAGCAGGATCGCTTCATCGCGGAACTCGACGACGCGGCACTTTCGGCCGGGATTGATCCGCTGACGATCGTTGACCACGAAGTCATGGATGCCGGCGAACTGCGTAATTTTTCAGACGATCCGCTGGTGTCGCTCGGCGCTCATACGCTCACACATCCCAGCCTCGCGCATGTCGCCGACGACCGGCTTGAAAACGAAATGGCCTGCTCGGCAGAATTTGTCAGCGCCATCACCGGTCAAGCGACCGAAAGCTTCGCCTACCCTTACGGCGACGCTCATGCCGCCGGGCCGCGCGAATATGCGGCGGCAGCGAAAGCCGGCTTTCGCCTCGCGGTGACGACGCAGCCCGGCACGATCGACCGAACGATGCTCGAACGCGAACCGACGGCGCTCAAGCGCATTTCGCTCAACGGGCACTATCAAAAGGCGCGGTATGTGCGCGCGCTCGCATCCGGTCTCGCTTTCAAATTCGTCTGAACGCGCCCGGAGCCGGACATCACGGATAGAGCCGCTCCTTTTCCCAGCCGCTAGCTGCTGGCGTGAAAACGATCCTGTCGTGGAGTCGGAAAGCCCCATCCTGCCAGAATTCGATCGCCGTCGGCTTGATGCGGAAGCCCGACCAGTGCGGTGGCCGCGGCACGTCCTCCCCGTATCGCGCATCGACCTCGGCAACGGCATTCTCCAAAACCGCGCGGCTTTCCAGCGGACGCGATTGCTGCGAGGCCCACGCTCCAATTCGGCTGCCCCGCGGGCGCGATGCGAAATAGGCATCGGCCTCGGCAGCCGACACCTCCTCCACCGGTCCACGCACTCGCACCTGGCGCCGCTGCGATTTCCAATGGAAGCACATCGCCGCCTTCATCGTCGCCAACACCTCCTGCCCCTTGGCGCTCTCGAAATTCGTGTAGAAGACGAAACCGCGCGCGTCGAAGCCCTTGAGAAGGACCATGCGCACATTGGGCTGGCCGTCGGCGTCGACGGTGGCCAGCGCCGTTGCCGTCGGATCGTTCGGCTCACTCTTGGTCGCATCCTCGAGCCATTGGGCAAAAAGCGCGATCGGATCGCTCATCTCGGCAAAGTTACCACGCGTTAACGGTGTTTCGCTCATAGTCGGCACATCTCGCCTTTCGATTCCTGACCGGGCCGAACCATATGGTCTTCCCTGCCGCCAAGTCCATCTTGCTTCGCCGTCGTCGGCAGGCTCCGCTTCTCGCTGTCGCATTGGCAGTCATGGGACTCTCGGGCTGTATGGGGTCGGGGATCGACGAGACGCTGGCGGTCGATACGATGACGACCGGGGCGATTCCCACCGCGCGGGCAGACCCTCCCCTCCCGGCGCCCGCGGCGGACGAGGAGGCCGTGGCCCGCGCAGTGGCCGAGATCGACCTGGAGCAAACGCCCAACGCACCCTTTCCGTGGGCCAATCGATCGACGGGCAGCACCGGCGTCATATCCGCCCTTGAAGAGACCGAGGAAACCGGCGTGCCCTGCCGCGCCTTCACCACGACGGTCCACCGCTATGACGGCATCGCCCTCTTCGATGGCGCAACTTGCCGCGATGACAGCGGACAGTGGAACCTGAAGGCCTTTCGCCCCGTTTCGTGAAGGGCGTTGCAAATTCCCGCGTTTGCGCCTGGTCCATAAACCCCCGGTTAGCACTCTCTTTCTAGATTGTGATCGAGGTCGAAAGGTTTGAAGGCGATGCGCAATCCCTATTTCGTGCTGGGCGTCCAGCCAGACGCCGATATGGACGACATCAAGAGTGCGTTCCGTCGCCTCGCCATGGCCTTTCATCCCGATCACAATCAGGACGATTTTGGCGCGCACGAGCGTTTCGCCGAAATTCAGTCTGCCTATCAGTTGCTCAAGGATCCCGATCAGCGCCGGCGTTTTGACGATGGGTTGATCGATGCGCGAGGACGGGTTCGCGCGGCGCGCCGGTCCAAGGATCCCTTTGCCGGCGTCGACATCAATCGGAAACGGTCTGAGAAAGAGGAACCGGAGACGGCCGAGGCCGTGGCGGAGCGCATTTTCGGTGAGGCCTTCCAGCGAGAAAAGCGGCGTGATCCGCCCAAGCCGGAGCCGACGGAGCGCGAGACGATCGCAGAAGCGCCCGGCATCGACGACGTGCCGATCGGTGACACGGCAGACCCTCAGCCGGCACCGCGCGCAAATGGCTGGTCCTTTCTCGATCTGGCGATCCGGCCTCTCGCGCGCATGCTCGGCGGACGCGATGAGACAGTTGAAGGCCTGCCAGCCGTCGCCGAACTCACCGTCGATCTGAAAACGATCCTCAGGGGCGGCGTCGAACCACTTGCCTTGCCGGACGGATCGACCGTCATGGTCACGGTGATACCCGGCGCAAGAGACGGTCATATCGTGCGCATGAGCTCGCTGGGCCCGGAAATTCGTGGCCAGAAGAGCGATCTCATCGTGATTGTTCGGCATGCGCCCCACTCTTCGCTGCGCGCCGAAGGCAGTGACCTTCTCACCTCCCTCACCATCAATCTCGAACAGGCCATCCATGGCGGATCGGCGACTGTCACGACGCTCGACGGCCCGCAGCACGTCGATGTTCCGGAATGGCCCAAGCCGGGCGAGACGGTGCGCCTGCGCGGGCGCGGGCTGCCGCGGGGCGATGGTTCGCGTGGCGATCTGGTCGTCTCCCTCGTCGTTGCCCTTCCCGAGAACCGCGACGAGAAGCTTGTCGATTTCATGCGCCTGCAGAAAGGCGAGTGGTTCGTCTGACGGCGGTTCGCGCCGTTCCGGCGCTGGAAAGTGTGGTTAGCCACGCCGTTGACGTGCCCGTCACTTGAACGCCGCATGACCGTGTGCAATAGCCTCGGCACCATCCACAGGCCAGGGAGACGGCAATGGTTCAGGCGACGGGGCTGATGCAGGGCAAGCGCGGCATCATCATGGGACTCGCCAACAACCGTTCGATCGCCTGGGGCATTGCGAAAGCCTGCGCCGACCAGGGTGCCGAAATCGCTCTCACCTACCAGGGCGATGCCCTGCGAAAGCGGGTCGAGCCGCTGGCCAAAGAGCTCGGTGCCATCGTTGCGGGCCACTGCGACGTCACCGACGAGGCCACGATCGATGACGTCATCGCCGAAGTCGAAAAGCAGTGGGGCACGATCGACTTCATCGTTCATGCCATCGCCTTTTCCGACAAGGACGAGTTGACTGGCCGCTACCTGGAAACATCGCGCACGAATTTTGCGCGGACCATGGACGTCTCAGTCTATTCATTCACGGCGCTCGCCAAGCGCGCCGAGCGGATCATGAATGATGGCGGCTCGATGCTGACGCTGACCTATTACGGCGCGGAAAAGGTGATGCCGCACTACAACGTCATGGGCGTCGCCAAGGCAGCGCTTGAGGCCAGCGTGCGCTACCTCGCCGTTGACCTCGGCAATCGCGGGATCCGCGTCAATGCCGTCTCGGCCGGGCCGATCAAGACGCTCGCCGCCTCGGGCATCGGCGACTTCCGATACATCCTCAAGTGGAACGAGTACAATTCGCCGCTCAAGCGCACCGTTTCGATCGACGAAGTGGGCAAGTCCGCTGTCTACCTGCTTTCGGACTTCTCCACCGCAGTCACCGGCGAGGTGCACCATGTCGACATGGGCTATCATGTCGTCGGCATGAAGGCGGTCGACGCGCCCGATATCTCCGTCGTCAAGGATTGAGGGCGTCGGGACACGGAACGGTGCTGATCTACGCCATTCGACACGGACAGACCGACTGGAACGTGGAAGGCCGCCTGCAGGGCGCCAGGGACGTGCCGCTGAACGCGCATGGGCAGCGGCAGGCGCGCGACAACGGGCGCCTGCTCGCTCGACTTGCCGGCGCGTCCATCGACGATTTCGATTTCGTCGCCAGCCCGCTCGGACGCACGCGCCATACGATGGAGATCATCCGCGGCGAACTCGGTCTCGATCCTCACGACTACCGCACGGACCAACGGCTGATCGAGGTCTGCTTCGGCGATTGGGAAGGACGCACGCTCGCCGAGATTGATGCCGACACACCCGGTCTTGTCGCCGCGCGCGATCGCGATAAGTGGTTCTACCGCCCTCCGGGCGCGTCCGCTGAGAACTACGAGATGCTTTCCAAGCGCGTCGCGGGATGGCTGGAGACCGTTCAAACGCCCACGGTCTGCGTCTGTCACGGCGGCGTCCTGCGCGCGCTGTTTCGAATCGTCGGCGGCCACGAGCCGAATGACGCGGCCCTTTTGCCGGCGCATCAGGACAGCATCGTGCGCATTGCGGAAGGCCGTATCGGCTGGGTTGAAGACAAACCGCCCGGCGGCGACGTCAGTTGATCACCTCGAGGTCGAAGACCCGGCGCTTGCCGTCCTCTTCCACGTAGTAGACATAGACGAGCGTGCCCTCGCTCAGACCTTCCAGGTCGAACTCGCCCGGCAGCATGTAGATGTTGCCGTCGTCGAGCGCCAGATGCTCGCCGCGCGGGTCGATCGAGGCGATTCGCGCCTCCACGCCGGCATTTCGCGCTTCGGCGAACGCGGCCAGCGGCGCGATCAGGCTGCTCGTCAGCAGCAACGCAGTGAGAACGAAACGCATCTGAACGTTCCTCGCATGGGAATCGCGGTTTTCGGTATCCTCCAGATGCATCCCGCATTGTGGCGGAAATGGTCTTCTTCCACGGCATTTTGGCGCCGCGCCATCACGCGTTGCAACAGCATGTTTCAATCCGGCCCGGCAGTCCGCGCAATCGCTGCGTCGTCGGCCGTTCGCTGTTGTGGATCGAGCGCTCTAGCCAAACCGATCCAATCCTGACATTTACGGCGCGCCTTGCCTGGTCTAGAGCAGGCATCCAGTCCTCTCCACGCGAGCGCTACGACCAAGACCATGTCACACAACACATTCGGCCATCTTTTCCGCGTGACGACCTGGGGCGAAAGCCACGGTCCCGCGCTTGGCTGCATCATCGACGGCTGCCCACCCGGTATCCGCTTTACGCAGGCCGAACTTCAGCATTGGCTGGACAAACGCAAGCCGGGACAGTCACGCTTCGTCACGCAGCGCCGGGAAGACGATCTCGTCAAGATCCTGTCGGGTGTGATGCCCGAAGACGATGGGTTCACCTTCACGACGACCGGCACGCCGATTTCTCTGATGATCGAGAACACCGATCAGCGCTCGAAGGACTATTCGGAGATCGCGCGGCGTTACCGGCCGGGCCATGCCGACTACAGCTACGACGTGAAGTACGGCGTTCGCGATTATCGCGGCGGCGGACGCTCATCGGCCCGCGAGACGGCCGCCCGCGTCGCCGCGGGCGGCATCGCTCGCAAGGTCGTGCCCGCCATGACCGTGCGCGCCGCGCTGGTGCAGATCGGCGACAAGCCGATCAACCGCCAGAACTGGGATTGGGAGAGCGTCGGCAACAACCCGTTCTTCGCGCCCGACCCGGAGATCGTGCCGTTCTGGGAGGCCTATCTGGACGAAATTCGGAAGGCGGGTTCGTCCGTCGGGGCGATCGTGGAGGTCGTGGCCGAGGGTGTCCCCGCCGGTCTCGGCGCACCGATCTATGCCAAGCTCGATCAGGACATCTGCGCCAATCTCATGTCGATCAACGCGGTCAAGGGCGTTGAAATCGGGAACGGGTTCGAGGCCGCGCGCATCAGTGGCGAGGAGAACGCCGACGAGATGCGGATTGCGCCGGATGGCACACCCATGTTTCTGTCCAACAATGCCGGCGGCGTCCTCGGCGGCATCTCGACCGGGCAACCGGTCGTCGCCCGGTTCGCCGTCAAGCCCACCTCGTCGATCCTGACGGAACGCCGCAGCGTCGATGCGGACGGAAACGAAGTGGATGTGCGCACCAAGGGTCGCCACGATCCCTGCGTCGGTATCCGGGCCGTGCCGATCGGTGAAGCCATGCTCGCCTGCACGATCGCGGACCACTATCTGCGCGACCGAGGACAGACAGGGAAGGAACGGATAGCCAGCGGCGAATAGCGACGCCGGCCACTTCGATCGCTATGTCGCAATTCGCCACGCGCTGAGGAATTCATGCCATACAACCAAAAAACCGTCGTCGACGCCATTCGGGCGTTCGAAGCAGGCGAAATCGTCGTCGTCACCGATGACGACGGACGTGAGAACGAAGGCGACCTGATCGTCGCCGCAGTTCATTGCACGCCCGAAAAGATGGCGTTCATCGTGCGCCACACGTCGGGGATCGTCTGCACGCCGATGCCACGCGAGGAAGCGCGCCGGCTCAATCTGGCACCGATGGTTGCCGAGAACGACGCCCCGCACGCGACGGCCTTCACCGTCTCGGTCGACTACAAGCATGGAACGACGACAGGCATCTCGGCGGAGGATCGCACCTTGACGGCGCGCAATCTCGCCAACCCCAATGCCGGCGCGGTCGACTTCGTGCGGCCCGGCCACATCTTTCCGCTTGTCGCACGCGAGGGCGGCGTCCTCATGCGCTCGGGCCACACCGAAGCAGCCGTCGACCTTTGCCGTCTCGCCGACCTGCCGCCGATCGGCGTGATCTGCGAACTCGTCAACGATGACGGCACGGTCATGCGCGGTCCCGATGTGGCCGCCTTTGCCAACCAGCACAGCCTCAAGCAGGTGTCGGTCGCCGACCTCATCGCCTATCGTCAGCGCAAGGAAACGCTGGTCAAGCTCAACGCGACCTTCCCGGTGGATACGCCGCACGGGCGCGCCACCGCCTATTCCTATTCGCTTCCATGGGACCCGATGCATCATCTGGCTGTCGTCTTCGGCGACATTCGCGATGGACAGGACATTCCGGTCAGGCTTCAGGCGGAATCGGTCGGTGACGATGTCTTCGGACGGCAGCGTCCGCTCGATCTCTATATGGAACGCATCGCGCAACACGGACGCGGCGTCGTCGTCTATCTTCGCGAAGGCTCCGTCGGCGTCGGCCATCAGGACAGCGGACGCGAGCATCTGAGCGAGGACCAGGAGGCGCATGCGGAAGCAAAACAACGCGAGAGCGAGTGGCTTGAAATCGGCCTCGGCGCCCAGATCCTGAAGGATCTCGGCATCACGTCGATCCGGCTCATGGCCTCGCGCGAGCGGCACTATGTCGGGCTGGAAGGGTTCGGCATCGCCATCACGGAAACGGAAATCTGCCCTTGAGCGGGCAGGAGAGGACATCATGTCTACCCGCCTCTATTCGCATACGGTCTATCTGGAGCACCTGACGCCGCCGGGACATCCAGAGCGCGCTGACAGGCTGCGCGCGCTCGAACTGGCGCTCGAACACGAGAACTTCAGGGCACTCGACCGGGTGCAATCACCGATCGCGCCGGAAGAAGCGGTGCTGATGGCCCATCCCGAGGCTTACCTCGAACGCGTGCGCGCCGCGATCCCCACGGAAGGCCGCAGCGAGATCGATGCCGACACGCATGTCAGCCCGAAAAGCCTCGAGGCAGCGCTGGCGGGCGTCGGCGCGGCGATGGCCGGCATCGACGATGTCTTTTCCGGCCGCGCCGACAACGTCTTCGTCGCCTCGCGGCCGCCGGGCCACCACGCCGAGCACAATCGGGCGATGGGATTTTGCCTGTTCAACAACGCTGCGATCGCCGCGCGTCACGCGCAGCGCACCTATGGCGTGGAACGCGTCGCGATCATCGATTGGGATGTCCACCATGGCAACGGCACACAGGACATCTTCTGGGACGACCCTACCGTTCTCTACCTCTCGACGCACCAGATGCCGCTTTACCCCGGCACCGGGGCCAAGGACGAAACGGGCGCCGGCAACATCGTCAATGCGCCGCTCGCCCCGGACACGGCCGGCGATCATTTCCGCGAAGCTTTCCGCTCCCGCATCCTGCCGGCGCTGGAAGATGCGATGCCGGACCTGATCATCATATCGGCGGGCTTCGATGCTCATCACCGCGACCCGCTGGCACAGATCAACCTCGTCGCGGACGATTTCGATTGGGCGACCGGCAAACTCATGGACCTCGCGGAGCGCCATGCCGGCCACCGCATCGTCAGCCTGCTGGAAGGTGGATACGACCTTGTCGGCCTGGCTGAATCGGCCGCCGTCCACATCCAGAGACTGATGAAAGGCTGACCATGAACACGACCCCGGAGACCCGGCCAGACATTGCCACGCTGTCTTTTGAACAGGCGCTTGCCGAACTGGAGCGCATCGTCAGCGATCTGGAACGCGGAGACGTACCGCTCGACCGTTCCATCGAAATCTATGAGCGGGGCGAAGCGCTGAAGAAGCATTGCGAAAAGCTGCTGAAAGCGGCAGAGGACAGAATCGAGAAAATCCGTCTGGACCGCAATGGACAACCGGTCGGCACAGAGCCGCTGGACGAAAACTGATTGTCGAAAAGACAACCTTCGCGCTTCAATTTTTCGTGAACACACCGTACTCTTTGGCCAAAGAGGGGCCAAGGAGATGTCGAAATCGCTGCAAGAGCACGACATAGACTTCATTTCCAACGTTTATCGGTCGGTTGCCGAAGGAAATGGCATTGAACCGGTCCTCGCCGCTTATACGCGGCGCTTCCCCGACATCAGGTTCAGCTGGCAGGCGAGCCTGCTCGAAGACAATCGATATTTCGCGTTCCGCACGTTCAACTACGACGAGCGGGCGCTGGCCGACTATCTGCCGATCGCGCATCTCAACATCATGCCCGCCCTTGGCGCCCGCTTTCCGCAAGAGCGCGTCATCCGCTCGGAAGAGTTCCTGACGCCGGACGAATACAGGCGGACCGACATTTACAATCTCTTCCTGCGTCACCGGGACAATCTGTCCTCCTCGATGGGGCTCTTCGCCTACCGTACGAGCGAGCACGCGGCGCTGTTCACGGTGGATGTTCCGGCCCGCTACAGCGACAGGGATCGCGCCGCGCTCGACGCTTCGCTGGCTGCCATCCATCCGCATCTGCGCCAGAGCTTCGCGCTGATGAAGGAACTCGACTTGAAGCGGAGCCGCCGTTCCGGAACGCAGTTCTGGATCGATACCCTGCCCAGCGCGGCCTTCATCGTCTCGCGGCAAGGACAAATATCCAAGATGAACGCGGCTGCGGCGAAACTGCTGGAGACGCGCTGCGGCCTTTCTTTGACATGCCGGGCGACATTTTCCTTCGCGTCCCACGATCAGCGCGCGGCGATCGAAGGGGCTCTGCGCCAGAGCTTGTCGACCCATAGCGCAAGTGGTCCGTTCGCGGTACCCGCGCCCAAGCCGCACCGGATCTGCGGCTATTGCATCACCCTGCCCCGGGACACGCAGATCGACCCGGTCCTCAGTTATTTCCGATCGGGCGAGGCCGATACGCTGCTGGTCCTCATCGACGCCTCCGAGCTTCTCCAAAGTCCGAGCGACGACATTGCCCGCACGCTCGGCATCACGATGGCGGAGGCGCGAGTCGTCAGCCAGCTCTGCCAGGGTGGGGACCTTAGGCAAGCCGCGGAAACGCTTGGCGTCAGTTATCACACCGCGCGGGCGCAGCTGTCGGCCGCGGCCGAAAAGCTTGGCGTTCAGCGCCAAACCGAACTGGTCGCACTCGCCATCAGCGCCTCCAGCCGCTTCCCGGCCGGCGCGGCTCACCCGTAGCGACGAAGATCAGGCGGAAAGCGCCTGCGGGTCGCCCTTCGCTGCGGGCAATGTCGCGGCGGCGGCGGCGAGCGGCACGGGACGGCTGATGAAAAAGCCCTGGAAGCGATCGCAGCCAGCGGCCTTCGCCAACTGCAGGTCCTGCGCCGTTTCCACGCCTTCGGCGACGATCGTTATGCCCCTCAATCGGCCGACTTCCGCCAATGCCGAGACGAGAACCTGTGCGACGCGGTCGCTACCGAGATTGCAGATATAGCTTCTGTCGATCTTGATCGCGTCGATCGGAAGCGTCTTCAGGTAGTTGAACCCGCAATGTCCGGTCCCGAAATCGTCGAGCGCGATGCGAAAGCCCAACGCTCTCAGGCGATCCAGCCTGTTGACGACATCGTCGGTCGCCTCCGTCGCCACAGTCTCCGTGATCTCGATGACGAAATCAGCCGCTGCACTGCCCGTTTCGCGCAGCACCCGCTCCATCATCGCAACGACGCTGTCGCGCTTCAGCTGCTCTCCCGATATGTTGATGCTGATGCGGCATCCGTCGAACCGGGGCAGATCGCGGCACGCGCGCCGGAAGACCCACTCGCCGAGTTGATCGATCAGCGTCGACGTCTCGGCCACCGGAATGAATTCGCCCGGCGGGATCAAGCCACGCACCGGATGGCGCCACCTGACCAGACCTTCCATGGCACGCGCCACCCCATGCGTATCGACGACCGGCTGATAGTGCAGCTCGAGGTGGTCGAGATAGAGCGCCGCGCGCAATTCGCGCTCCAGATAGCGCACGTGCCGCCGCTCCGACAGCATGACCTCGTCGAACAGCGTAACCCGTCCCCGCCCCGACGTCTTGCTGGCATAGAGCGCCAGGTCGGCATTTTGCGAGAGACCGGCCATGTCGAGTTGACGATCGACCGAGGAAGCCGCACCCACCGAAACGCTCAGCGAAATATCGAAACCTGAATACCGGAACGGGCGTGAGATCAGTGCCAGGAACTTGCGCGCCTGCTCCTCGCACCACGCGAGGCTGCGGTCATTGACGAAGACTGCGAATTCGTCGCCGCCCAGTCGGCCCACCGCACAATCGGGAAAAGCCTGGCGCAGGCAGGCGACGGTGTGGACGAGCGCGGCATCGCCAGCTGCGTGGCCAAGGCTGTCATTGAGTTGCTTGAAGTAATCGATATCGATCAGGAGGAGGCTCGTTGGCGTCTTGGTTGCCCGCTTCAAGGCAATTTCCAGCGTTTCGAGGAAGTGCCGGCGGGTCATTGCCCCCGTTACCGCATCGCTCTGCAGGAGGCGCTGGCGTTCGGCCTCGGCACTGCCGGCCTCCTGCAGGCGCTGATAGATGCCGCGGCGCGCATGATGCAACGTGAACATCGAACCGGCGATCGCTGTCATCGAGAGCAAGGCCGACATCGTGACCGGCGCGGCCGTATGGTCGGACAGCAGGATGGCCCCGCTCGCAGTAATCGCGCCGAAGAGCGACAATTGTGACAGACGGTACGATCGTCGGCTCTGTCTTTGTATTGCAGCAGTCAATCCCATGTCATCACGCCCCAGCTCCGTGCCAGAAACTTGCTAGGCGACAGACGTTAAGGGCCGGTATCCAAAGAATAAATTTGCCTTTCCAAAAGCGAACAGCGTGCGCCTTTCGCCCCTGTTTCAGCCGAAATATGCCATCGTGCGATTGCCAGAGAGCCGATTTCACGCGCCTCGGGGGGTGCAACTTGCGGCGCGAAACGCCATATCCTTGAGAACGTCGTCTCGTCTTCGAAAGCGCAACGCGAGGCGCCGACGTTTGAATGACGTGGCCGGTGTTTCAAGACGGTCCCCGTCAGGAAACCGAAATCGTCTCTTTGCCGGAGCGATCAAACTGGATAAACAGTCCAAAAAATCCGCGGACTCTGTGGCTGGAGCGGGATTGAAGACAGGAATGGCGTGGATAACGGAAAGCACCGCCCGCGCGAATATGAGGCGCGACGCGTGACGCATTCTTCCGCCGACAAGAGACCGGAGACGCCGCTTCTCGACCAGGTCGAGTTTCCCGCCGATCTCAAGAGGATCGACGACCGGCAGATGCCGCAACTCGCCGAGGAACTGCGGGCCGAGATGATCGACGCCGTGTCTGTCACCGGCGGCCATCTCGGTGCGGGCCTTGGTGTCGTGGAACTGACGCTGGCGATCCACAAGGTCTTCGACACGCCTGGCGACCGGCTGATCTTCGACGTCGGGCACCAATGCTACCCGCACAAGATTCTCACCGGCCGGCGTGCGCGCATCCGCACGCTGCGTCAGGAAGACGGCCTGTCCGGTTTCACCAAGCGCGACGAGAGCGAATACGACCCCTTCGGCGCTGCCCACTCCTCCACATCGATTTCGGCCGGGCTCGGTATGGCGGTGGCCAGCGGCCTTCAGGGACAGAAGCGTCATGTCATATCGGTGATCGGTGACGGCGCCCTTTCAGCCGGCATGGCCTATGAGGCGCTCAACAATGCCGGCGCGCTCGATGCGCGGCTGATCGTCATTCTCAACGACAACGACATGTCGATCGCGCGTCCGACCGGCGCGATGAGCGCCTATCTCGCCCGCCTTGCCTCGGGCCGCACCTATATGGGCATCCGCGAATTCGGCAAGAAACTGACGGCCTATCTGGGCAAGAATGTCGACCGGGCGATCACCCGCGCCGTCGAGCACGCGCGCGGCTACGTGACGGGTGGCACCTTGTTCGAGGAAATGGGCTTTTACCACATCGGCCCGATCGACGGGCATTCCTTCGAGCATCTGCTGCCGGTGCTGCGCAACGTGCGCGACAACGGCCAGGGCCCGGTTCTCATTCACGTCGTAACCCAGAAGGGCAAGGGCTACGCGCCAGCCGAGGCGGCGGCCGACAAGTATCATGGCGTTTCGAAGTTCGATGTGATCACCGGCGCCCAGGCCAAGGCAAAGCCGAATGCCCCGAGCTACACCAACGTCTTTGCCGAGGCGCTGATCCGCGAGGCAAGGGAAGACGACCGGGTCGTCGCCGTGACGGCGGCCATGCCGGACGGCACGGGGCTGGCGAAATTCGCCAAGGAGTTCCCCTCGCGCACCTTCGACGTCGGCATTGCCGAGCAGCATGCCGTTACCTTTGCCGCCGGGATGGCGACCGAAGGCATGAAGCCTTTCGCCGCGATCTACTCCACCTTCCTGCAACGCGCCTACGATCAGGTCGTCCATGATGTGGCGATCCAGAAACTGCCCGTGCGCTTTGCCATCGACCGCGCCGGCTTCGTCGGCGCCGATGGTTCGACGCATGCCGGCTCGTTCGACACGACCTATCTCGCGACGCTGCCCGGCTTCGTTGTGATGGCGGCGGCGGACGAGGCAGAGCTCAAACACATGATCCGCACGGCGGCAGCCTATGACGAAGGACCGATCTCGTTCCGCTATCCGCGCGGCGAAGGCGTCGGCATCGAAATGCCCGAGCGTGGCGAACTGCTGACGATCGGCAAGGGTCGCATCGTCAAGCAGGGCAGCCGCATCGCGCTTTTGTCGTTCGGCACACGTCTTGCCGATTGCGTTCTCGCGGCCGAAGACCTCGACGCGGCAGGCCTTTCCACCACGGTCGCCGATGCCCGTTTCGCCAAGCCGCTCGACGAGGACCTCGTTCGCCGGTTGGCCAGCGAGCATGATGTGCTCGTCACTGTTGAGGAAGGCGCCGTCGGCGGCTTCGGCGGCCATGTGCTGCATTTCATGGCCGGTGCAGGATTGCTCGACAACGGCCTCAAGATGCGCTCGCTGACGATGCCCGACATCTTCATGGATCAGGCCAAGCCGGAAGCGATGTACGCCAAGGCCGGGCTTGATCGGCGCGGCATCGTCGACACGGTGTTCGCGGCGCTCGGCACCGAACGGGCTGGCCGCTCGCGCGAGGCCTGACCTTACGCCGTGTCAGCCGCTACCGTGAACCGCAAGGTCGACACGGCGCCATCTTCGTTGCCGAACGCAAAGTCACCGCCGATCTGCTGGGTCAGTGAAAGGACGATGCGCATGCCGAGATTGCGCGACGTATCGGGCGTGAAGCCGTCGGGCCAACCCGGCCCGTCGTCGCTGACGCGCAGGACCACCGTCTCGCGGTTCTCGGCGGTCCGCTTCAGTACGACATGAATCCGGCCCGGCCGGCGATCGGCGAAGGCATGCTCCACCGAATTCGATATGAGCTCGGTCGCGATCAGGCCGAGCGGAACCGCCAGGTGCGACGGCACGGCGATCTCTTCGACATCGGTCGTATAGGTGACATGCCCCGCATCCATCGCCTCGATGATGTCGGGGCCGAGGCCCTTGAGGTAGGTCGCGAATTCGAGCGACTGGCGGGAGGGGTCGTAGAGTTCACGCTGCATGCGCGCGACGAGGTTGACCCGCGTGGCGGCCTGGGCCAGCGCACTGGAAGCTTCGCCCTCCGGCAGGGCGCGCTTTTGCGCATTCAGCAGTGAACTGACGACGGCCAGGTTGTTGGAAACGCGGTGCTGCATTTCCTTGAACAGTACGTCACGCTCTTCGGCATGCCGCCGCGAAACGATCTGCTCCCGGTTGAGACGCTCGAGCGCGACATGCATCCAGTGGATGAGCAGTATGTCGACCGTGATGATGAGGACGTAGAAGCCAAGCGCCACCAGGGCCTGGCCACTCAGCGCAAAGCTGTTGATCGGCGAGATGAAGAAGTACCATGCCGCCAGCCCGCCCAGCGCTCCGGCCAAAAGACCTGGCGCCAGCCCCGCGAAGAACGTCGTCAGAATGACGGCCGGAAAGAAGGTCAGGTAGGGGAAACCGGGCGGCAGGCGCCCTTCCAGCAGATAGCGCACGATGAACGCGATGAGGATGGAGACCACCGCAAGTCCCCAGCGCAACAGCGGTTGCTGGCGAAGGGTCTCGGTGCGAACGAGCACCGCTTGGACGAAACTGATGGACCCGGCCTGCACTGCACTCACTGTTCGTTGGCGCCGCGGCGCGGTGGTGTGTCACTTGCTGGACTTGGCCTATAGACACATGCAATTGCAATGGCTTCTTCCAACGCATCCACGCAATTGCTGCGCATTGTGTGTTTCCTGCCACCGTCGTCACATCTCAGGGCTTGCCAGCGGCGTCACGACCGCCCATAGCCACCTGATGACGCATCCCGGCGACGTTTCAACCCACGACCCCGATGGTCGGTCGGCGCGCAAGCGATTGGACCAGTATCTGGTCGAACTCGGCCACTTCACCAGTCGGTCTCGCGCGCGCGATGCGATCTTGCGCGGCGCGGTGAAGGTCGACGGCGTGCCGGCCAGCAAGCCGGGCCTGCCGACGGCACCCGACGCTGCCGTCACGGTTGACGATCCTGCCATCGACTATGTCTCGCGCGCGGCGCTCAAGCTCGTTGCGGCGCTGGACCACTTCAGGCTCGATGCAGCCGGCCGCGTCGTCCTCGATATCGGTGCCTCGACCGGCGGCTTCACCCAGGTCGCCCTGAGGCGCGGCGCTTGTCATGTCGTCGCCGTCGATGTCGGCCACGGTCAACTTCACCCATCATTGGCCAATGACCCGCAGGTCACATCGATCGAGGGCCTCAACGCGCGCGGACTGGAGCGCCAGCATCTGGGCGGCCGAACCATCGGATGCGTGGTCAGCGACGTCAGTTTCATATCACTCAAGCTTGCTCTGCCGCCGGCCCTTGGCCTTGCCGCGCCGGGCGCATTCTGCGTTTTGCTCGTCAAGCCGCAGTTCGAAGCCGGGCGATCCGCCATCGGCAAGGGCGGCCTTCTGCGCAATCGCGAAGATGGTCCGGCAATCGCCGAGGCACTTTCGATCTGGCTCGGCCAGCAACCTGGATGGCAGTCGCTCGGCTACATCCCTTCGCCTGTCACCGGCGGTGACGGCAATCAGGAGTTTCTCTTGGCTGGAACCAGAACATGAGTGCGGACACTGTCACCATCACGGCGCTGGGCGCTCAAGGCGACGGCGTTGCCAGGATCGGCGGTGGTGCGGTGTTCGTCCCGTTCACCTTGCCGGGCGAAACCGTCTCCATCGCGCAGCACAAGGACCGAGCCGATCTCCTCGCGATCAAGGCGGCAGCGCCGGAGCGGGTTGCACCGCCCTGCCCGCATTTCGGTCCGGATAGCATCAATGGCGCCTGCGGGGGCTGCTCGCTGCAGCATATGGAGCGTGGCGCCTATGAGAACTGGAAACGGAATCTGGTCGTCGCGGCGCTCGCGGAAGCCGGTCTTGCGGCTGAGGTCGCACCGCTGACATCCTGCCTTCCGGGCGCAAGGAGACGCATGACGCTGACTGCGCGGCGCACCGAGAAGGGCATGGTGCTCGGCCTGTCGGAAGCTGGCTCGCATACCATTGTCGCGATCGACGGCTGTCTGGTCGCCGCGCCCGCGATCGCGCAGCGGCTTGGCCATATCGCCAGGATCGCATCCGCTGCCGCCACCGGAACGAGTTCGATGCGGCTGACGGTGCTCGCGACGCCCGTCGGGCTCGACATTGCGATCGAGGGTCCGGTCAAGCTCGGCGATCGCCAGCGCCGCATGCTGATCGAGACCGCGCTTACCATGACCGGCATCGCCCGTGTGGCGATCGGCGGCGAGATCATCGTCGAGCCGGAAAAGCCGCTGGTGCAATTCGGTAAGGCAACCATCCACCCACCACCGGGAAGCTTTCTTCAGGCCAGCGAAGCTGCCGAGGCGGTCATGGCGAACGACGTGATGAAGCATCTCAAGCGCTGCAAGCGCATTGCCGATCTCTTTTGCGGCAGCGGCACGTTCACGCTGCGCCTTGCCGAGCGGGCGATGGTTCATGCAGTGGAGAGCGAACGGGCGGCGCTCGATGCGCTCGACGGTGGCTTTCGCCGGACACCGGGACTCAAGACGGTCACCACCGAGCGGCGCGATCTGTTCCGCAGTCCGCTGATGCCGATGGACCTCAAGCATTTCGACGGCCTCGTCTTCGACCCGCCCCGTGCCGGCGCGCAGGCACAAGCCGCCGAAATCGCGCGCTCTGCGGTCAAGCGAGTCGCGGCCGTCTCCTGCAATCCGGTCACACTGGCGCGCGACCTTGCCACTCTCGTCGCAGGCGGCTACCGGCTCACATTCGTTCGACCGATCGATCAGTTCCTGTGGACGTCTCATGTCGAGGTGGTCGCGCTTCTGGAACGGTGATGTCGAGGCTTCACGGAGACCGCTCATGGCTGACATGTCCTGCCGAAGGCCATCCAGGATGCTGATGCGGCTGTTGATGTGCCTGGCCGTTATCGCGTGCGCCCTGCCCGCACTCGCACAGGAGGGCGACGCTGTCTTCGAAGTCGAGGCCATCAACGAAGGTCTGGCTCAGCCGCCCGATCTCGATCGATCAACGCCACGCGCGGCGATGGAAGGCTTCATCGACAGCGTCGATGCGGAGAACTACCGACAAGCGGCGCACTTTCTCAATCTCAACGACATCGAAGCGGCGCAGCAGGCGGAGCGCGGACCGGAACTCGCCTATCAATTGCACGAGATACTTGAGCGGACCATCCTTATCGATTGGGGTGATCTGCCCGATCGCGCCGACGGGGTCGATGATTTCGCCTCCGCCGACGATGCCTTGGCCGGCCAGCCACGGCGATCCCTTCGCCTCGGTCTCATCGACGTCGACGGCCGACCGACCGAGATCAGGCTCGACCGTTACCAGGCATCCGGTGACGATGCTCTGTGGCTCATCTCCAACCGAACCGTCGGCTACATCCCCGCGCTTTTCGAAGAACATGGCCCGGGACGGGTCGAGCAGGCTCTGCCCAATTCGATCAAGCGAGAAGCGATTGGCGGCGTTCCGATCTGGCAGATGATCGCCGTTCCGCTTTTCATCATCATGGCGACGATTGCCGGCATGGCTGCCTATCGATTGGTCCGACTGCTGGCTCGAACGCTGCGCTCACGACTTGGAAGATTCGGCAGACGGCGCTCGGAGACGAATGACGATCTCGTCGAATTGCCGGGCTGGCGCTGGATTCCCAATATCATGGAGCATACCGCGCTCTCCGTGGCGCTGCTGATCGCCAGCGTTGTGGTCGCCGCCTTTCATGCCGAGTATCTGAGCTTTTCGGGACCGACCAACGTCCTCATGTCGGCCGTCATCACCGTTGCGCTCGTGGTGACGGTTGCCATGGTCTTCCTCAGCGTCATCAATGCGCTGCTCGACATTGTCACGTCGAACTTCGTCGCCGAAATCGCCAATGAGGAAAATTCCGCCTCGCGAGCCCTCTATACGAACATTTCGGTCGCCCGGCGTCTCGTCATTCTGGTCGCGATCATATTCGGCGGCATCGTCATCGTATCGCAGCTCAATCTGTCACAGACGGTGGGCACATCGCTGCTGGCATCGGCCGGCGTGCTTTCGCTGATTTTCGGTTTTGCCGCCCAGTCCGTGCTCGGCAATATTCTTTCCAGCATCCAGATCGCTTTCGCCAAGCCGATCCGGATCGGCGATGCGGTCTCCTTCCGCGGCGACTGGGGCTATGTCGAGGAAATCAATTTCACCTTCGTGCTCATCCGCACCTGGGACAATCGCCGGCTCATCGCCCCTGTACGCGAGTTCGTCAGCGAACCATTCGAAAACTGGTCGATGCGCGATGCCGCCCTGATGGTGCCGGTCGAGATAAAGCTCGATCCGACGGCCGACGTCGCGGCGATCCGCGCCCACTTCGAAGAACTGCTTCGCGAACAGGACGACTGGGACGGTGCGCAAGAGCCGAAAGTCTCGGTCATAGACCAGAATGACCGGGCCATGACCGTGCGGCTCTACGCCTCGGCCAAGGACCCCTCTGCCGCATGGGAACTGCGCTGCGTCATTCTGGAAAAAATCTTCGCGTTCATCCGCCAGCAGGAGGATGGCCGATGGCTGCCCCGCGAACGCGAGGAGAAGGCCGCGCCCTAGGACCGTTTCATCGAGCCGTCACGCCTTGCGGGCCATGAAAGCCTCGAATGCGGCGCGCGCCTCGCTGGATCGAAGCTGCGTCTTGAAGTGCTCGGCTTCCTCGTCGATCCTGGCAACGACGTCGCTCCGATCGCCGCGAACGAGATCGCGCGCGATCTTGAGCGCCTGGGGTGGCTTGGCAGCCAGCGCGGTGGCGGCACCGAGAACGGCGGGTTCCAGTTCCTCCGCCGCGACCACCTTGAAGATGATGCCGGCCGCACACGCGTCCTCGGCCGAAAACGGCAGACCCGCAGCGAGCATGGCGAAGGCGCGCTGATGGCCGGCGATGCGCGGCAAAAGAAGCGTCGAGGCGGCTTCGGGTACAATGGCGAGATCGACGAACGGCGTCCGGAACTGCGCCGCCGGCGTCGCGAACGTCATGTCGCAGTGCAGGTTGAGTGTCGTTCCGATGCCGATCGCCAACCCGTCGACCCCCGACAGAAGCGGCTTTTGCGCCGTCGCCAGCGCCTTGAGAAAATCGATCACCTCGCCGCCGAGCGCACCGCCGCTGGCATAGGTCAGGAAATCCTGCATGTCGTTGCCTGCCGAGAATGCGCCCGGGACACCGAGAAAGACGTGGGCGCGTACGGCGTCGCTGTCATCACCTTCCTTAAGGGCTTTCGTCATCGCGCCGTACATCGCGCGCGTGATCGCGTTCTTCTTGGATGGGCGGTTGAGGCGGATCACCTGGACGCCGGGGGCGGCATCGGGGCGTTCGATCAGGACATCGTCGGTCGTCACTTCACTTCTCCGGGATCATGCGGTCAGGGCGGCGCGGGCGGCAAGCAGACTGTCGGCGCCCTCGGTCACGCGCTCGCGCAAGGCGGAAGCCTCGCCGAGAAGGTTCTCGGCGGCGAAACGGGCCATCGCCGTGCGGGCCGGCGCGTCGTCCTCAGCCAAAAGCGCACCCTTGGCGAGGTAGACCGTCCCGGCGACCAGACCGAACAGGCGCAGATAGGGCTGCGCGCCCGCCAGTGCCTCCTGCTGACGTCCGTCCGCCATCGCCGCGCTCAGCCACCGCGTCGCCTCGTCGAGATCGTCGACCGCTTGATCGAGCCGGGCGCCGGTTCGGCCAAAGCCCTCGCGATTGGAGCGGCTGACGTCTTCTGCGATCGCGCGCAGTTCCGCAATGTAGCCCGCCACCTGACGTCCGCCGGAAAGGGGCAATTTGCGCTGGACCAGATCGATGGCCTGGATGCCGTTGGTGCCTTCGTAGATCGGTGCGATCCGCGCATCGCGCATGAAACGGGCAGCGCCCGTCTCCTCGACATAACCCATGCCGCCATGGACCTGCACCCCGATCGACGCCACCTCGCAGCCGATGTCGGTCGAAAAGGCCTTGGCGACCGGCGTTAGCAGATTGGCCCGCTCCTGCCAGTCGCGCGCGGTGTCCGCGTCGCCGGCCGCGCGGGCCATGTCGATGGCGTGCGCACAGGCATAGCAGATCGCGCGCGCCGCCTCGGTCAGCGCACGCATTGTCAGAAGATTGCGCTGGACGTCCGGATGCTCGATGATCGGGCTCATGCCTTTCCCGTCATGGCCGGCGGCCTTGCCCTGCGCGCGTTCGCCAGCATAGGCCAGCGCCTTCTGGTAGGCCGCATCGGCGACCGCGACGCCCTGGATCCCGACATTGAGGCGGGCGTTGTTCATCATCGTGAACATGCAGGCCAGCCCGCGGTTTTCCTCACCCACCAGCCAGCCTATCGCCCCCGCCTCATCGCCGAACTTGCCGTCGCCATAGATCATCGTGCAGGTCGGGGAACCGTGAATGCCGAGCTTGTGCTCAACGCCGCTGCAAAAGACGTCGTTGCGCGCGCCGAGCGCGCCATCGTCGCCGACCAGAAACTTCGGCACGGCAAAAAGCGAGATGCCGCGCGTGCCGGCCGGCGCGTCCGGCAGGCGGGCCAGCACGAGATGCACGATATTGTCGGTCAGGTCGTGTTCGCCGTAGGTGATGTAGATCTTCTGGCCGAAAATCCGGTAGGCGCCATCGCCGCGCGGTTCGGCACGCGTCTTCAGCGCGTTGAGGTCGGAGCCCGCCTGCGGCTCGGTCAGGTTCATCGTCCCCATCCACTCGCCTGAGACAAGCTTTTCCAGGTAGCGGGCCTTCAATGCATCGTCGCCGTGCTTGTCGATCGCTTCGATGGCGCCCATCGTCAGCAGCGGACCGAGGCCAAAGGCCATGTTGCTCGCGTTCCACATCTCGGCGGTCGCGACCGACAGCATCGTCGGCAGGTCCTGTCCGCCGAACGCTTCCGGGCCGCCAAGGGCATTCCAGCCACCGGCAATCCAGTCGGCATAGAGCTGCTTCCAGCCGGGCGGCATGGTGACGACGCCATCGGCGAGCGGTGTGCCATGGCGGTCTCCGGCTTCGGCCAGAGGCGCCATCTCATCGGACGCGAAGCGGCCGGCCTCCTGAAGGATCGCATCAACCAGATCGTCGCTGAGATCGCCGAGCACGCCGCTCTCGATGGCATCCTCCAGTCCGGCAATCTTTCTGAGCGTGAATGCGATATCCGCCACCGGCGCACGATACATGGCGTCCTCCTCCACCGTTTGGTCAGCATCTTCCTGCGCGATGCCTTGACCAATGATCATGTGCCATCGGTCGATCGGCAAGCCCGGTCGAGTATTTTATTTTTACGTAAACGTCAATAAATTGTGGTGATGCAGCCGCCTCCCTGATGGTGTATGAGCGGCGCGCATTCCCACGAGGACTTTCATGGCAGACATCATTTCGATCGCAACGGACAAGGACCGGGCCCTTCGCCGCGCATGCGAGACGCTGTCGGCAGGCGACGTGATCGGTCTGCCGACAGAGACGGTCTACGGCCTTGCCGGCGATGCGACCAATGGCGTCGCCGTCGCCGCGATCTTCGAGGCAAAGGGCCGGCCGCGTTTCAATCCGCTGATCTGCCACATGGCGTCCATCGACATGGCCCGCCGGTATGTGCGCTTCGACGCCATGTCCGAAAGGCTCGCCGCCGCGTTCTGGCCGGGGCCGCTAACGCTCGTCCTGCCGCTCATCGCGGATTCGGGCATCGCATCGCTGACGACGGCAGGGCTCGACACGCTCGCCGTCAGGGTTCCCAGCGGCTTTTCTCGTGAACTCATCGGTGCTTTCGACCGGCCCCTCGCCGCGCCCAGCGCCAACACGTCGGGCCGGATCAGCCCGACGAGCGCCGCTCATGTCGAGGCAGATATCGGCAGCAAGGTCCCCCTGATCCTTGACGCCGGGCCAGCCCGCGTCGGCCTGGAATCGACCATCGTCAAGGTGGAGGGTCAGAGAGCCGTGCTGCTGCGCCCCGGCGGGGTGGCGGCCGAGGACATCGAAGCGGTGCTTTCCACGCAGCTTGCGCGCACTGAAGGTCCGGCCGCGATCGAGGCACCGGGCATGATGGCGTCGCACTACGCACCGCTCGCGGCCGTCCGGCTCAACGTCGATGCCGTCGCTCAGGATGAGGTTCTGATCGATTTCGCCGACCAGCCGGTCCGAGGCAAGGAAAGGGCCGTGGCCGTCATCGACCTCAGTCCGTCGGGCCGTCTTGGCGAGGCTGCCGCCGGCCTATTCGACGCGATGAAGCGGGCCGATGCGATGGGCGCGGGCAGCATTGCCTTCGCCCCGATCCCCGTCCACGGCCTTGGCGAGGCGATCAATGACCGCATCCGCAGGGCCGCCGCCCCGCGCAGCTGACATGGCTGCAAAGGCTCGACTCGGCGGCAGAGCGGGAATACATCCGAGCCATGAACAAGTCTTCCCCCTCCCCGCTCGCCTCTCCAGACACCATTCTTGATCCGGCCCTGCTCGATCGCTTCGCCGCGATCGTCGGCGATGGCAACGCCTTGCGCGATGACAACGACAAGGCCGCCTATACGCAGGAGCACCGCGGTCTCTACCATGGCGCAACGCCGCTCGTCGTGCGCCCCGGCTGCGTCGAGGAGGTCTGCGCTCTTCTCACGCTGGCCAGCGAAACCGGTACAGCCGTCATCCCGCAAGGCGGCAACACGGGGCTGACCGGCGCACAGGTGCCGCTTACTGACGGACCGGCCGGCATCATCATTTCGATGTCCCGGCTCAACCGCATTCGCTCGATCGATCCGGTCGGCAATACGATGACGGTGGATGCCGGGGTCATATTGCAGAGCGCTCAGGACGCGGCGCGGGAGGCCGATCGCCTGTTTCCGCTTTCGCTTGGCGCAGAGGGCTCCTGCCAGATCGGCGGCAACCTTTCCACCAATGCCGGCGGCACCGCTGTCCTTGCCTACGGCAACATGCGTCAGCTCTGCCTAGGTCTGGAAGTGGTGCTCCCGACGGGAGAGGTCTTCGACGGGCTGAGACGACTGAAGAAGGACAACACGGGCTATGATCTGCGCGATCTCTTCATCGGGGCGGAAGGAACGCTGGGCATCATCACCGGCGCTGTCCTGAAGCTTTTCCCGCGTCCTCGTGGCCGCGAGGTCATGGTCGCCGGCCTTGCCGGCCCGGAGGATGCGCTACGTCTCTTCCGCCGCGCGGACGACCTGTGTGGACCGGCACTCACCGGGTTTGAACTGATGCCGCGCATCGGCGTGGAATTCACCGCCCGGCACATCGAAGGCGTGCGCGATCCGCTCGAGGAACCACATCACTGGTATGTCCTTGCGGAGATATCGTCCGGCCGGTCGGAAGAAGCCGCACGATCGCTCGCCGAAGCGCTGTTCGAGAAGGGCTTTAACGATGGGCTGATCGAGGATGCGGTGCTGGCCCAAAACGAAACGCACCGCGATCAGCTCTGGCACATGCGCGAATCCCTTTCCTGGGCGCAGAAACCGGAAGGCGGTTCGATCAAGCACGATGTCTCCGTACCTGTCGCGTCGATCCCCGAATTCCTCGCGCGCGCCGATGCAGCCGTCCTGAAGGCCATCCCCGGCGCCCGGATTGTCGCATTCGGCCATCTCGGTGATGGCAACATCCACTACAACATCTCCCAGCCGATCGAGGCGGACAAGCAGGCCTTCCTGGCGCGTTGGGGAGAAATGAACGAATGCGTGCATGGCATCGTTCGCGAACTCAGCGGGTCGATATCGGCCGAGCACGGCATCGGCCAGTTGAAGCGCGACGAACTGGCGGCGATCCGCCCGGCAATCGAGATGGACCTGATGCGCAGGATCAAGACGGCCTTTGACCCTGCCGGCATCATGAATCCCGGAAAGGTTCTCAGCATCTGATCATTCCGACTTTGGTAACCATCGGAAACGTCAAGGTTTTTTAACCGCGTCTCTTAAGCGGCCCGGAACCTCGGGCAGCTATCTTCTGTCACACAAGAGGACGCCACGAAGCGTCCCCAAGGGAAGACCGGAAAACCGGCTCTCGAGAGTGCAAACAGAAGGCGTCCGACATGTCCAACACGGTTCTCAAACCGCTCTCCAAACCCGTCTGGGCCGGCCATGAGTTGCGGCTGGATCCCGACCACCTGCCCCAGCAGGTCAGCTATTGCACGCGCAATCAGTCCGGCGAGATCGCCATCACGCTCGACCGCCGCGGCGCGGTGCTCCGCCGCACGCTGCCGGTCAGTGGACTGCCCCTTTCGATCGCCCTGCCCGCCCGCGCATTTTCGGGCGTTGCCGCAAGGGCGATTGATCATGGCGACGGAGACGTGACGGTAACGCTCGAATTGCATCACACGGATCCCGAATTGTGCGTGCCGCTTCTCGTCTCGCACGATCTCGATGACATCGCCGCCGATTGGCGTGCCTGGTCTGCGGCCTATGCGCTGCCGATGATGATGGTGGAAGCCGACGGCATTGCGCGTCCGCTCGGCGCACCGTCGGGTCGGGTCGCGCTCGGCCCTTCGCGGCCACGCCGCCGCTACTCCTTCTTCGCCGACCGGCGTCCGCGCTTTCTCGTTCGCCGCAAGACGGGATCGCTTGGGATCGCGCGACTGGTGATCCGCGGACACGAGATCATCGCTCGGCAGTAAGCGGGTTTCACCCATCCGCAGACCCATTCGACATCGACCGGCCCCTAGTGGCCGGTCTTCGCATTTCAAGTCGATATCACGCACATTTTTCAAAAATTGCTACTTTAGAAATTTGGAACCGAATAGAAGCTGCCTCGTTGTTTGATCACTCCGGCACGCCGGTTGCTTATTGGCGACGCGCTCTAAGACTTGATTCCCTCTATTCAAGTTCATTCATTGATCGTCGACCGTCCATGACGCGGATCGTCTTGATTGTTTCGCGTCGAACTAAGGAGAACGACATGACCAAGACTTTGGCACTTATCACCGCTGCAATGATGGCTTCTGGCAGCGCGCTTGCCGCTCCGAGCATCGCCGACGCATTCGATGCGGACCGCAGCACCGACATCTTGATCCTCGCTCAGTCGATCGATGACGAAACCGACCCGGCGGACGACGACCAGTCACCGGATTCGCAGGTTCTCGAGGAAGGTGAGGACAGCGAGAACGCCGGCGAAATGCAGTCTGGTTCAGCCGATGGTGATGCGGACATTGCCGAAGAAAATGCAGCTGACGAGCAATTCGGCGACTCCGTTCCCGAAATGGAAGGCGACGGCGCTTCGACAAGCGGTCCGGACGGCGCGGAAGTGATCGAAGAAGAAAACGACGCCGACGATCGCTTCGGTGACGAGTCCCCTGAAACCGACTGATTGACGATCTCATTGTGAGATGGGTGGCGGCCAGCGAAAGTTGGCCGCCTTTTTTGTATTCGCGGAACACACCGACGTCGTGACGATCGTCCATCGCTGCCGGCAGGGCGCCGGCGTGACCAGATGTGGCAATAGCACCACTTAAGATGTTGTATTTCCGAGATATTATGGAATTTGAGCACTTGCAAAATAGTTTCAGCTTTCAAGGCAGAATTTGTGCGACGCAGCGTTCACCATTGCGCACCTTAAAAGCCGTTCGGCAGCCCTTATCTCAGGATCATCGGACGACGCGGATATCCAACTGACGTCGTCCTGCTGATAAGAAGAAAGGACATAACAATGAAAAAGACCGCTATCGCACTGACGACGGGTCTCCTCCTTGCTGCCGGCTCGAGCGCTTTCGCCCAGACATCGGCCCTCGACCTTCCCCTGCAGCCTGAGCGCACCATCAACCAGGAAATCGTACCGAATGTCGGTCTGTCCGGCGGCGACAGCTACGTCAACGACGAGTACTCCGCCTCTAACAATTTCGGCGACGAAGCGCCGGCGATCGAGCAGAACGGCACCGGGATCGATTATACCCCGACCGCTGCCATCGATGACGGAAACGTATACGATGAGTATTCGCCGCAGAATGGCTTTGGCGACCACGGTCCGCATTACTGAGCCAGTTGGATCGATCGCACGACGATCGCCAGCACGCGTGAACAATGGCCGGATGAAATTTCATCCGGCCATTTTTTGTTATCGGGCCGACGTCCTTCGGGTCGGCCGGTGCATTGAATTAAATTTTGGCCGTCGCTAGGGTAGCCGGATCGTTGGGTACCGGAGTGCCTGCATGCGATTGCCGCCTCTCAGCCTGTTCTGCGCCACCGTCGGAGTGGGCCTTTGCTGTACTTTTCCTGCGAAAGCGCAGCCGTGGATGGAGATCAGAGAGAAGACAACCGTTCCCTACGGTCATCATATATTCTGCAAAGCCCATGAAGCGGAGTGCCAGCCGATGGCGACGGCAGAGCCGGCTGCACTCGACGAGGCTGCCTGGCGCCTGGTGGACGGCATCAACCGATCGGTGAACCGTTCGATCAAGCCCAAATCCGACGCCGCGGTGCATGGAGCGATCGAGGTCTGGTCCTACGCGTCGACCTATGGCGATTGCGAGGATTACGCGCTCCACAAGCGACGCCGCCTGATCGATGCCGGGTTCGCGCCCTCCAACGTCCTTTTGACAATGGTCCGGCTGCGTAGCGGCGTGGCTCATATCGTCGTGACGCTGCGCACAACCGGCGGCGACGTCGTCTTGGACAGCCAGCGCGACGATATCCGGCGCTGGAATGATACAGGCTATCAGATCCTCAAGACCCAGGCGCCGGAGCACGCCGCCGTGTGGCGCAGCGTGGGCGGCGGCACGAACGATCGCAACAGCTGGTTGCCGACAGCTTCTCTCAATAGACGGGCGGCAACGCCGTGATGGCGTTGGCCAGCGCGCCGAGCGTCAAACCGATGAACAGGATGAGACCTGCCTGGCTGTTCGACTTGAAGAGCGCTAGGCACTGGTCAGCATCATCGATGTTCAGCCTGTGCACCTGATAAGCGAAATGCGCGGCGGCGGCGGCCAGGCCGAGATAGGCCCATAGCGAGGCGCCTGCGAGCGCCAGAGCGAGGGCGATCAGGACGACCGCGCCCGTGAACATGCCGATCAGCCATTGACGGGTGTTGGTGCCGAACAGCAGCGCCGTCGAGCGTACTCCGACGAGCACGTCGTCTTCCTTGTCCTGATGGGCGTAGATTGTGTCATAGCCGATCGTCCAGAGGATCGCCCCGGCATAAAGGACCACCGGCGCCAGCGCGAGACCACCGAAGGCTGCTGCCCAACCCATCAGCGCGCCCCAGGAAAATGCAAGTCCGAGAAAGAATTGCGGCCAGTCGGTAAAGCGCTTGGCAAACGGATAGATCGCGACAAAGGCAAGTGAAGCGAAGCCGAGAAGGATTGCGAAGAGGTTGAACTGCAACAGGACGAGCAGCCCGACCAGCGCCTGGGCCGCGATGAAGATCTTCGCCTGGTTCCGGCTGACACGGCCGGATGGCAGCGGGCGGGACCGCGTTCGGGCGACCTGATCGTCGATGCGCTGGTCGACGAGATCGTTGTAGGTGCAGCCGGCGCCGCGCATCGCGATCGCGCCGATCGTGAAGAGTATCGAATGCCAGACGAACGCACCGATGCCGTAACCGGTTTCGGCAACGCCCGGAACGTTGGCGGCAAGCGCGGCCGACCAGAGGCACGGCCATAACAGCAATTGCCAGCCGATCGGACGATCCCATCGCGCAAGTTGCGCGTAGGGCCATAGCCAGCGCGGCAGGGTGCGGTAGACGAAATTGCGGGAGGGCGCATCGGCGACGCGCGCATCGCTCAGATCGGTTTGGCTCATCTCAAATTGGTGGCAGGCGCGGCCATGCCGGTCAAGTCAAAGCCGCGTGTCACCGACTTGACCGGAGGGCGCGCGCCGCTTAACCCGCCTGCGACGACAGGCTGACGAAAACGGGAACTAGCGGACAATGAACGTATTGCTGATCGGCGCCGGCGGGCGCGAGCATGCCCTTGCCTGGAAGATCGCCGCCTCCCCGCTTCTGGGCACGCTCTACGCCGCGCCGGGCAATCCGGGGATTGCCGAGGACGCAACGCTTGTGGCGCTCGATCCGGCCGACCATGCCGCCGTGATCGCCTTTGCCAGGGAAAAGGCCATCGATCTCGTCGTCATCGGTCCCGAGGCGCCACTCGTCGCAGGACTTGCGGACGACCTGCAGGCGGCGGGAATTTCCGCTTTCGGGCCATCGGCCGCTGCGGCGCAGCTGGAAGGCTCCAAGGGCTTCACCAAGGATCTGTGCGCCGAATTCGCGATCCCGACCGGCGCCTATGAGCGTTTCAACAATGCGCCCAAGGCGAAAGCCTATGTGCGCCGGATGGGCGCCCCGATCGTCGTCAAGGCCGACGGGCTTGCGGCCGGCAAGGGTGTTACCGTCGCGATGAGCCTTGCGGAGGCCATGGCGGCCATCGACGACTGCTTCGAAGGCTCGTTCGGCGCGGCGGGCGCGGAAGTCGTCATCGAAGCCTATCTCGATGGCGAGGAGGCCAGCTTCTTCTGCCTTTGCGATGGCGAGCATGCATTGGCATTGACCACCGCGCAGGATCACAAGCGGGTGGGCGACGGCGACACCGGGCCCAATACCGGCGGCATGGGTGCCTATTCCCCCGCTCCGGTCATGACCGAGGAACTCGTCGCGCGGACCATGCGCGAGATCATCGCGCCGACGCTTGCCGGAATGAAGGCGCGGGGCACGCCGTTCAAGGGCGTTCTCTATGCCGGCCTGATGATCACACAGCGCGGCCCGGAGCTGATCGAATACAATGTCCGCTTCGGCGATCCGGAATGCCAGGTGCTGATGATGCGGCTGAAGGACGACATACTGCTTCTCCTGAAGGCGTGTGCGGACGGCACGCTCGGCTCCATGAGCGCGCGCTGGCACGATGAGGCGGCGATGACGGTGGTGATGGCGGCGAAGGGTTATCCGGGCTCCTATGACAAGGGTTCACGCATCGCCGGTCTCGAAGAGGCGGCGCGCGTGGATGGGGTCAAGATCTTTCACGCGGGCACGGCGCTCAAGGACGGCGCGCTGGTTGCGGCCGGCGGCCGGGTGCTCAACGTCACGGCGCTCGGACCCGACATCGCGGCGGCGCGCCAACGGGCTTACGAGGCGGTCGCCAAGATCGACTGGCCGGATGGGTTCTGCCGCACGGACATCGGTTGGCGGGCGCTATAGCGCCGACTGCATTAACTCAAAATTGAGCAAACACGACAACGGCTTGGAAAGATCGTTTCGATAAGCTGCGCAAGTTGCGGTGGCCATCTCGCTGGCTGCCGACCAGGGTTCTTGCGGAGCGTATTCGATGCGTATCATCTCAGCTGCTGGCATACTTCTCGGCCTTTGTGCAGGCGCCTCGGCGCAGGCGGTGGGCGAATGGCATGCCGACGGCGCCGGGTCGTCCAGTATCGACATCATCCGCTGCACCACCTGCGTCACCCGCCAAGCGCCGGTCGACCCGGCCTTGAAGACGTTCACGGGCGGCATGATCAGCGAGACGCGGATCGTCGGTGGAGAAGAGAAGGTCTTCCGCATCGACAACATGCTGGGCGGCAGCCCGGTCGCGACAGTCGCCAGTCCCGCCCTCGTCTTCGGCACACCGGAAACGACCGCGAACGCAAAGGCGGACGAAAAAATCGAACCCGACGCGCAGCCCGCGGCCATCGACCGCGATGCGACAACGGCGGCGGTTGCCGAAACGGACACGGCATTTTCTCCGGACGCAATGCAACTGCGGCTCAACTGAACCGGTCTATCGGCAGACGCCCTTGGCCAGAGCGCTCTGAATACCAGCGATGTTCGACTTGCGGTCGAGCGTCTTGGCTATCGGCGCCGCCTGTCCGGACACCCATACCTTCATCTCCGATTCCATATCGAAAGAGCCGCTGTTCTCGACCGAGAACATGGTGATCGACTTGTAGGGGATGGACAGGTATTCGCGCTTGCGGCCGGTCATGCCCTGCTTGTCGATGAGAATGATGCGCCGGTCGGAAAAGATCATCTGGTCGCGCACGACCTGGAACCCGAGCTCCAGTTCCTCGCCATCGGCGAGGATCGGCTGAAGCTCCTCGTGCACCTTGGCGAGATCGACGTCAGATGCGTGGCCGAGCAGCCCGCTGAACAGTCCCATGCTTTCAATCCTTTCACGCCAGGTCCCGTCTTCGTCGTGCAACGCGGCGGTTTGCGAAAAGGTCCTCAGCCCGAAATCCGCGAGAAATCTGCGACCCGCGCGGTCGCGGTCCGGATACGCGCCAGAAGCGCCAGGCGATTGGCTCTTATCGAATCATTCCCGTCGTTTACGAGGACGGCTTCGAAGAAGGAATCAATTGGCTCGCGCAGCTTCGAAAGCGCACGCATGGCACCGGCATAGTCCTCCCCGGCGATGGCACTGCCGGCTTCGGTCTCGACCTCGTCGACGGAGGCCGAAAGGCGCCGTTCCTCGTCCATCGCAAAGAGGCTCTGATCGACACGACCGGCGACCGTCGTTCCCTTCTTCTCTTCGGCGGCAAGGATATTGGCGGCGCGCTTTGTGCCGGCAAGCAGGTTCTTGCCGTCGTCCGTATCGAGAAGCTGGCCGAGCGCCTGGACCCGCTGCGTCACCGCCAGAAGGTCGTCGGCCTCCGGCGAGATGACGGCGTCGATCAGATCATGCCGTGCGCCCTGGTCACGCAGATAGACCTTCAGACGATCGTGGAAGAAAGAAAGAAGGTCTTCCGTCACGTCATGCGCCTTGAGCGAAAGCTTCACGCCATTCTCCAGCACCAGCCGGATGACGCCAAGCGCTGCGCGGCGCAAGGCGTAAGGGTCCTTCGAGCCCGTCGGCTTTTCGTCGATCGCCCAGAAACCGGTGAGCATATCGAGCTTGTCGGCGAGCGCGACAGCGACGGCGACGGAATTGGAGGGCACCGTGTCGGTCGGGCCGAGCGGCTTGTAGTGATCCTCGATCGCCGCCGCGACCTCCGCCGGTTCGCCCTGCAGTTCGGCATAGCGCCGCCCCATATGGCCTTGCAGTTCGGGAAACTCGCCGACCGCTTCCGTGGTCAAATCCGCCTTGGCGAGAACGGCGGCACGGTCGGCATGATCCGCATTGGCGCCGACCAAGGGCGCCAGTTCTCTCGCCAGCCGGCGGATGCGCTCGACGCGCTCGCCCTGGGTGCCGAGCCTGGCGTGGAACGTCACGCCGAGATGGTCGAGCTTGGCCATGCGCTGGTCGAGCGGCTTTGCTAGATCAAGCCCGAACTTTTCCGCAGACGGCTTCAATTCGCCAAGATCGGGCAGATCGCCCTGGTCGGACTGCCAGAAATAAAGCGCATCGGAAAGCCGCGCGCGCACCACCTTGCCGTTGCCGCGCGCAATTTTCGCGCCGCCATCCCTGGCCTCGATGTTGGAGACCAGGACGAAGCGGTTGGCCAGCCCCTCGCCTGCCTGATCGCGCAGAACGAAGCATTTCTGGTTTTCCTTGATGGTCAGGCGGATGACCTCGGGCGGGATCGCCAGGAAACTTTCCTCGAAGGCGCCCATCAGCACGACCGGCCATTCGACGAGGCCGGAGACTTCCTCCAACAGCGCCGGGTCCTCGACCAACTCCATGCCGGATGCAAAGGCGAGGTTCTTCGCGTCGGTGGCGATCATTTCCTTGCGCCGCTCGGCGTCGAGCACGACCTTGGCCTTCAAAAGCTTCTCGACATAGTCGTCAAAGCGCCGAACGGTGATGGCCTGCGGCGCGTGGAAGCGATGGCCGTAGGTGACATTGCCGGAGCGGATCCCGCCGATCTCGAAATCGATCACGACGGGCTCTTCGGTTTCAGGTCCGAACGTGCACAGAATCGACTGAAGCGGACGCACCCAGCGCAGCGCACCGGGGCGGGCGGACGCCTTGCCCCAGCGCATCGATTTCGGCCAGGGGAAATCACGGATGATCGTCGGCATGATCCCGGCAATGATCGCCTCGGCCGGCCGGCCGGGCTTTTCGATCACCGCGACGTAAAAATCGCCTTTCTTTGAATCGCTTGCGACCGTCGCCTGATCGATCGATTCAAGTCCGGCGCCGCGCAGAAACCCATCGATCGCCTTTTGCGGCGCATCCGTGCGCGGCCCCTTGCGCTCCTCGCGTACATCGGCCGACTTTGCCGTCAGGCCGCGAATATCGAGCACCAGCCGGCGCGCCGTCCAATGCTCCTGCGCCCCCTCATAGGTCAGCCCCGCATCCACCAGCGCATCAGTGACAAGTTTCTTCAAGTCACCCGCCGCTTTGCGCTGCATGCGCGCGGGAATTTCCTCGGAGCGAAGTTCCAGTAGAAGATCAGGCATCGCTCAAAGCTCCGCGCATGCTGGTTTGTCTCTGCACGTCCTCGCGCCAAAGGCGCTGCGGGCGCGCGGGCGGCGCGGGAATTTCCTCGGAGCGAAGTTCCAGTAGAAGATCAGGCATCGCTCAAAGCTCCGCGCATGCTGGTTTGTCTCTGCACGTCCTCGCGCCAAAGGCGCTGCGGGCGCGCGGGCGGCGCGGGAATTTCCTCGGAGCGAAGTTCCAGTAGAAGATCAGGCATCGCTCAAAGCTCCGCGCATGCTGGTTTGTCTCTGCACGTCCTCGCGCCAAAGGCGCTGCGGGCGCGCGGGCGGCGCGGGACTCTCTTCGGAGCGAAGTTCGAGAAGTAGATCAGGCATTTTCCTGGAGGCTCATACGGACGGATTCAGGTTGTGCCGCGTGTAGCAACATCGCGGCGTCTTGTCATGCATCGCAATGCGAAGCGGCTGGCCCCACTCCGGCTTCAAGCCGAGGGCGTTATCCAGCCGCTGACGGCGCCGGAGGAATCCTTGACGATCGCCACCCGTCCGACACCCTCTATGTCCCACGGCTCGCGAACCACCGTGCCGCCGGCCGCTTTCGCCATGTCGACCCGGCGGTCCACGTCGTCGACGGCGATGTGGACGAACCAGTGCTCCGGCACGCCGTCAAAGCCCTCTCCCTCCATGGTGAAGAAGCCGGCCACCATGTCGCCGCCAGCCTTGCAGACGACATAAGGGGCGCCGCCGCCCATCGGAACATCCTCGAACGTCCAGCCGAGCGCTGCACCATAAAAGGCCTTGGCCTTTTCGCGCTCGCGCGTGTTCAATTCCATCCAGTGAAAATGCCCATGTGCCGCCATCACCGATCCTCCGTTCAAGCCGGCTCTCCCGACGACGGCTATTGAACCATGAAACCGACCGGCCGGGTACAGTTCGATGATCGTTCAGCCAAGATCCGCCGCGGCGCAAACCAATGCGAAGCGATCCGCCAAGGCTGCCAGTTCCGCGCGATGAATATCTGCGGCCGCGATCACCCCGTCACCATCGGGGGACGGCAAATCCCGTGTCGCCGACGCGTCGTGCGGCACCACCGTCTGATAGCCGAGATCGAGCGCGGCGCGCGCCGTGGACGAGATGCACATATGAGACATGAAGCCGACGATCACGAGCCGCTTGGCGCCGATGTTCTTCAATGTCGCGTCGAGCGTCGTTCCCGCAAACGCATTGGGCAGGGCCTTGTCGACAACCGTTTCTCCGGCGGCCGGTGAAACGCTCGAATGAATGGCGAAGTTGTCCTGCTCCGGATCAAACAAACCGCCGGGCCGGCCCTTGTGGCGAACGTGCACGACCGGCGAGCCACCTGCGCGGGCCTTGGCAATGAGCATCCCGATATTCGAGAGCGCAGCATCTACGCCGGGCAAGGGCAGCTTGCCCGTCACGTATTCGTTCTGTGCGTCTATGATGAGGAGCGTCGTGTCCTTCAGCGCGGGCGGTGTCAGGTCAGCGCCGGCCATTTCCATCAAGGTCTTCGCCATCAAGCCGCCTCCGCCTTCAGATGCACGCCGCCGGCATCGGTCTGCAGGAACGCTTCGCCGCAAGCCTTGGAGAGATTGCGCACACGCAGGATATAGCTCTGGCGCTCCGTCACCGAGATGACGCCGCGCGCGTCGAGCAGGTTGAAGACATGCGATGCCTTGATGCACTGGTCATAGGCGGGAAAGACGCATTTATGGATGTTCCCGGTCGTGCCTTCGGCACTCCTCGCCTCTTGGTTTGCAGCGCCGGCGGCAAGCAGGGCCTGGCATTCCCGTTCGGCATCCTCGAAATGCTTCAGCAGCATCTTCGTGTCGGCGAACTCGAAATTGTGGCGCGAATATTCCTGCTCGGCCTGGAGGAAGACGTCGCCATAGGTGACCTTCTCATCGCCCTCGCGGCCGTTGAAATTGAGATCGTAGACGCTGTCGACGCCCTGCACATACATGGCGAGGCGTTCCAGCCCGTAGGTCAGCTCGCCGGCGACGGGCGCGCATTCTATGCCGCAGACCTGCTGGAAATAGGTGAACTGTGAGACCTCCATGCCGTCGCACCAGCACTCCCAGCCCAGACCCCAGGCTCCCAGCGTCGGGCTTTCCCAGTCATCCTCGACGAAGCGGATGTCGTGGACCAGCGGATCGATGCCGATGGCACGCAGCGAGCCGAGATAAAGCTCCTGCAGGTCGGGCGGCGATGGCTTGAGGATCACCTGATACTGGTAATAGTGCTGGAGCCGATTGGGGTTCTCGCCATAGCGCCCATCCGTCGGACGGCGCGAGGGCTGCACATAGGCCGCATTCCAGCTTTTCGGCCCAAGCGCGCGCAGCGTCGTTGCCGGATGAAAGGTGCCGGCGCCGACTTCCATGTCGTAAGGCTGAAGCACGACGCAGCCGTAGTTCGCCCAGTAATTGTGGAGCGCAAGGATGAGCCCCTGGAAGGAGCGCGTCGGATGCATGTGGTCGGCAAGCGCGGGCGATGCGGTCATGGGGCGAAAGGGTCCTGCACGGATGATCTTGTGGCGGGACAGGTGCCATGCGGACCCTGGAGCGTCAAGCCGACGCGCCAACGGCCTCTCGACGCGGGAGCGCCGGAGGGGCTGGCAGTGATGACGGGTCCGGGGCGCAAGGATCGAGCCGCCTGGAGATGTGTGTTGTCATGGCGCGGTCTTCGCGCCCCGGCGGCGTTCTCGGGAGCATCCTCCGTCAGATCCCGGTTCAAGCTCTCTGCGCGGACCGGCCATCCCTTCGGGCGCTCGGCCTTTCGGGGACGCGCGGCCGGCCCGCTTGCACGGGCACGCAGCCGAACCTGGTCATAGTGCCAGGGGGAGCCGTTTCGGGATCTCTCCGGCCGGCGGCCACGATTCACCGCCGGCGGAAGCGCCGTCCTTCGCCCTGGGCCGGACCGTCGACCTGTCCCATCCCGTCGCGGCGAAGGAAAGTAGAGTATGGCACGGGCGCGAGGGGCGGGGAAAAGGGGGGCGCCCGGAGCCTTAGCGGAGGGCTGCTGGCAAGCCCCCCCGAGGCGTTAGCCGAGCGGCTTGGCGCGCTTGGTGTGGAAGCTTGAGGTCCTGATTGCGCGTCCTGGCGCTGCGCTACGGCTTCGCGCGCTCAGTCTCGGTTTTCGAGGCGGTATTCGCCGGTCGTCGGGTCGCGAACCAGGGTGCCGGCGGTTCGGTTTTCCGCTTCCTTTTCGGCGCGGCGGACCTGCGCGCTGACCCGCTCGGCTTCCTTCAAAAGCCGGCGGTAGCCATACCAGGCGATGGCGCCGACAGCTGCCAGAAGCAGGAGTTGCGGCATGCGTGTCTCCGGAAAGATCTTGCTCACAAACCGTAGCGTGCCCAGATTGCCCTGTCCTCGATCGAATCGACAAGACCATCGGCCGCAGATGCGGCAATATTTTGAGCAAGGCCGCCCGCGGTGCCGAATCCGGGCACGCGGCGCCCGAGGAGCCCGCGCGGCGGGGCGATGAGCTGGAGGCGGGTCTTGGCGCCGTATTTCGTCTTGAGATAGGAGCGCAGGTCGCCGAGTTGATCGACAAGGCCAAGCTCCAGCCCCTTGACGCCTGACCAGAAGAGGCCGGTGAAAAGGTCCTTGTCGTCGGCCAGCTTGCTGCCGCGGCGCGCCTTGACCATGTCGATGAAGGTGCCGTGGACATCGAGTTGCAGGGCCTTCAGGTGCTCGATGTCGCGTTCCTTTTCCGGCTGGAAGGGATCGAGCGAGACCTTGTTTTCGCCGGCCGTATAGACGCGGCGTTCGACGCCGATCTTCTTCAAGAGTTCGGGAAAGCCGAAGCTGGCGGAGACGACGCCGATCGAGCCGACGATGGACGAGGGATCGGCGATGATCTCGTCGCCGGCGAGCGCGATCATGTATCCGCCGGATGCGGCGACGTCCTCGACGAAGACGTGGACGTGCTTGTTCTTCTCCTCGGCCAGATCGCGGATGCGCTTGTAGATGAGCCGCGACTGGACCGGCGAGCCGCCCGGCGAATTGATGGAGATGGCGACGGCAGGGGCGCGCTTGTTGGCGAAGGCCTTTTCGAGCAGCGGCGCGGCGGAAGCGAGATTGAGATGGGGACGAAACTGGCTGCCGCCCGACATGATGGACCCTTGAAGCCGCACCACAGGCACCACCGTCACATCCTTCTTCATGCGCCGGGGGAGCAGTGCGTCGTAAAATGCCATGAGGTCCGCCTGTTCTTTGAGGTGTTTGTTCCAGGCAGATGTAAGTGCCTGCCATACAAACGCAATGGCAGGCACTCGGGTTGCAAGGGCGAAGGCCTGGCTACGCCGTCGGGACGGCGAGCCGCGATGCTTCCTGGCGCATCAGCATGAAGTGCAGCGCACCGCCGATCGCCGCGCCGATGAGCCAGGCGAAGCCGGACAGGGCCGCAAGCGCCGGGATCCAGACCGAGCCGACGGAGAAGATGGCCGCGACGGCGAAGGCGATCATCGCCTTCTTGTTCCAGCCGCCCTCGTAGAAATAGGCGCCGGCCGGATTGGCGGAGAACAGATCCTGGACGTTCAGGCTCTGGCGGCGGATGAGATAATAATCGGCGACGAGGATGCCGTAGAGCGGGGCGAGCACGGCGCCGAGCGTATCGACGAAGCCGGCGATGCCGATGGCGGAGATGAAGGAAATCCACAGCGCGCCGATGAAGAAGGCGATGAAGGCTGTGATGAAGCCGCCGGTGCGGGCGCTGATGTTGGTCGGCGAAAGGTTGGCAAGGTCATAGGCCGGCGGGATGAAGTTGGCGACGAGGTTGATGCCGACGGTGGCGGCGAAAAAGGTGATGGCGGCGACGATGGTGAGGACGATGTTGTCGACGCGGCCGACGATGTCGGACGGGTTGGTGAGTGCCTCGCCGAAGACGACGACCGTGCCGGCGGTGATCATCAGCGCCAGAAGCGAGAAGAAGGCGAGACTGACGGGCAGGCCGAGGAAGTTGCCCAGCTTCATGTCGCGTTCGGTACGCACGAAACGGGAGAAGTCCCCGTAATTGATGATGACCGCCGCGAAATAGGCGACCATGGTGCCGACGATGGCGACGAAGGCCATGACGGGTCCGCCTTCATAGTCGCCGGAGCCGGCGAAGATGTTGCCGACTTCGCTGAGCATGCCGCTGCCTGCCTGGTACCAGATGACGGCGAGCAGCACGATCATCACGACGTAGACAAGCGGCCCGGCCCAGTTGAGGAATTTGGTTATCCAGTCGATGCCGCGGATGAAGAGCGCGACCTGGAAGACACAGACGAGGAGATAGGCGATCCAGTCGACGGCCGTCAGCCCGAGGAAGGTGGCGCCCTCCTCGCCGCCGAAAAACGCGTAGAGCATCAGGGCGAGCGCGGTCGAGGCGAAATAGGTCTGCACGCCGTACCAGAAGATGGCGACGATGCCGCGGACCATGGCCGGGAAATTGGCGCCGCGCACGCCGACGGCGGCACGCGCCATGACCGGATAGGGAATGCCGTATTTGACGCTCGGCTTGCCGGTGAGATTGACGAGGAACATGACGATGAGGCCGGCGAGAACGATGGCGGCAAAGACAGCCCAACCGTTCAGGCCGTAGGAGATGAAGAGCGTTGCGGCCAGCGTGTAGCCAAAAAGGCTCTGGATGTCGTTCGACCAGACATTGAAGATCTCGAACCAACCCCAGCGCCGCTTGTCGTGCGGCAACGGTGCGAGGTCCTCGTTGTAAAGGGTGGGATCGATCGACTTGATGGAAAGATCGTCGTGCGCCATGGCAATGCTCCAATCATGGATCCACCCTGCAGCGGGCGGGCTGCGGCAAGTTGCGCGACGATTGCAACGCATGCATAGCGATTAATCAAGCCGATTTTTTCAGCATTCACCGGGAAGATAGCCGGGGGTGAAAGGCCTCACCGTTGTTCAGCGCGTTGACGCGGGGGGAGAAGGCGTGCCCGTTGCCATCGTGCATGACAAGCGCGGAGCGCAACGAAAGCCCTGCCCGACTGCCCTTGATGGCGGTGACGAGGATGCGGATCGCGGCTTCCTCGGCTCGCGGATGCACCGGCGTGATCTCCAGACCGCCGAAGCGGCGACCACACCCGGCGATGACGGCGGCAAGGGAGCCCGGACGAGCGATCAGCGAGAGCTGCGCGCCCGGCCGCGCGATGGCGCCGGCGGTCCTTATCCATGTCTCGAACATATCGGGCTGCATGGCATGGGCGTCGGCCTTTTCCGCATCGGGCGTGCGGCGATCGGCAGCGGCGTTGAACGGCGGGTTCATGACGACGTGATCATAGACCTCGTCGGCGAGACCGGCCGCAAGGCGCGCCCTGCCAGCAAGCGTCACATCGGCCTCGATGACGGACAGACGGCCGGCCAGCGCGCCGTTTTGCGGCAGGGCTATGGATCTGCGCGCATAGTGCGCCATGAAGGCCGAGCGCTCGACGAGATCGACATGGAGGCGCGGCGCGCGAACGGCGACGGCAAAACCTGCCGCGCCGGCGCCTGCCCCAAGATCGGCCAGGCGGCCGGTTGCATCGTCCGGTACCAGCGCGGCGAGCAGCATGGCGTCCATGCCGGCGCGATGCCCCCGCCCCTTCGGCTGGACGAGATGGAACCGGCCATAATGAAAGGCATCGACCGTTTCGCACGGCTCGGATGGGGCGGGAGGCGCTGGCAGGACCATTGACGGCTCAATCCTCGCGTCGAAGTTCCTGGCCGATCCCGGCATCGATCATCAGGCGCCGGGCCTGATCGATCCGGTCGCTTTCCACAAGGATACGCTTGGCCAGAACGCCGATCGAGCCCTCTGCGATGCTCATGTTCTGATCGGCGATGAAATAGCCGATCTCCGCTTCCTTCAGGAGGCTTTCGGCGAAGGAGATGACCACCGGGTCGTTGGTCCGAATCAGTTCCTGCATATCACCTCTCTGGCATCGTCTGGCGGCACCCATCGCGCCAATTCGCCCCTTGCCGCGCACTGGCACCCTTTCTATGCTTCGACCAGCAATTTGAACAGGAGTGCATGCCTGTGGGCGTCGTCATACCCCTCGATGAGGGCAAGAACAAATCCGCGTCGGTAAAGCCGCTTCAGGCGCTGACCAAAGACGACATGGAGCGGGTGAACCAGTTGATCCTGGCCAAGGCCGGATCGCATGTGGACATGATCCCGGAGATCGCCAACCACCTGATCGCCTCGGGCGGCAAGCGACTGAGGCCGATGCTGACGCTCGCGGCGAGCGCCATGTTCGGCTACGAGGGCGACAAGCACATCAAGCTGGCGACGTCGGTGGAGTTCATGCACACGGCGACCTTGCTGCATGACGACGTGGTGGACGAAAGCGATCTCAGGCGCGGATCGTCGACGGCGCGGATCATATGGGGCAACCAGGCAAGCGTGCTCGTCGGAGACTTTCTGCTTGGCCAAGCCTTCAAGATGATGGTCGATGTCGGTTCACTCGACGCGCTCGATGTGCTCTCGAGCGCTGCCGCCGTCATCGCAGAGGGCGAAGTGCTGCAATTGTCGGTCGCCAAGAACATGGAGACGACAGAGGACGACTACCTCGCGGTGATCCGCGCCAAGACGGCGGCTCTCTTTTCGGCGGCGGCCGAGGTCGGCCCGATCGTGGCCGGCGCCGGCAAGTCGGAGCGCAACGCGATGCGCTCCTACGGCACCAATCTGGGGCTTGCCTTCCAGTTGGTGGACGACGTGCTCGACTATGGCGGCAAGGCCGCCGAACTCGGCAAGAACGTCGGTGACGATTTCCGTGAAGGCAAGATCACCCTGCCCGTCGTACTGGCCTACCGGCGCGGCACCGAGGACGAGCGCGCCTTCTGGCGCGAGGCCATCGAAGAAGGCGGGAACGACGATGCGGCGCTGTCCCACGCGCTCGGTCTGATCACCAAATACGGTGCGCTGAACGACACGATCGCGCGGGCGAATCATTATGGCGACATCGCCCGCGACGCGCTCGCTCCGCTACCTGAAGGCGCCCACAAGGCGGCGCTGATGGAAGTGATCGACTTCTGCATCAGCCGCGTGGTGTGAGACGAGCCAACGCGATTCCCGCCGTCATGGCGGCGGGCAGGCGCCCGATCCACACAAAGGCGTGACTTCGCGCCGTGTTGCGAATCTGCCAAAAAAAGCCATTCTGGGGTGCGATGGCTGAACAATCGCAACTTGCCCCCTGGACGGGACACCATCGGAAGGCTGATGCTTATGCTTGAACGTCGATTTGTGCGGTTGATGAGCGCGGCGGCTTTGACGCTCGTTCTGGCGCTGCCGACCACCGCTCTTTCGACCGCGGCCGCGGCGCAGGATGGTGGGGAGGATGCCGCATCCTCGCCGTTCGACCCCCAGCACATCGGCAGTTTCGCGGGCGCGTTTCTCGCAGCGCGCACGGCGGATTTCGATCGGGATACCGACGCGGCGATCGCCTTTTACAAACGCGGCCTCGCCTTCGAGCCCGACAACAACGAGATCAAGCAGCGGCTGATGCTCGCCTACATCACCGAGGGGCGGTTCAAGGAAGGCCTGGCGCTCGCGGAAGAGCTGAAGGACGATTCCTCGATCGAACGGGTGACGGACCTGACGCGGGCCGTGGAAGCGATCCGCAAGCGCGAATACCGCGCGGTCGAGCAGTTGCTCGACTATGACGGACCGAACGAACTCGACAGCCTGATGACCGGTCTGGTGCAGGCCTGGGCGCGCTTCGGCAGCGGCGACGCCGACGAAGCGCTGGCGATGATCGACGAATTGCAGGGGCCCGACTGGTATTCGATCTTCCTCAATTTCCACGGCGGGGCGATCGCTGCTGCCGCCGGCGACAGGGAACAGGCGCGCCAGCGCTATACAGCCGTGATCACCGATCAGGCGGGCGGCGGCGCGGCACCCGACACCTACATGCGCGCCGTGATGGCGCTGGCCGCGCTTGAAGCGCGCGCCGGTAACCAGCAGGCAGCGCTCGACGCGATATCCACGGGCGACGCCTTCTCCAGCGGCTACGCGCCGCTGATGGCATTGAGGCAAAGCATCGAGAACGGCGAGAAGCCGGAAATCGACATCAGTTCAGCCAGCGGCGGCGTTGCCGCCGTGCTGCACACGATCGCGGCCGCCCTGAACCGCGAGGGCGCCGAGGAGGTCGTATCGCTCTATCTGCACCTTTCGCTGGTGCTCGACCCTGAAAACGCAGCGACGCTTATCCTGCTCGCCGGTCTTGCCGAGAATCTCGACAAGCCGGAACAGGCGATCGATATCTACGAAAGCGTTCCCGAAGCGTCACCGATGCGGCGAGTCGCCCAATTGCAGCTCGGACTGAACCTGGCCGACCTGGACCGCACGGAGGAAGCCAAGGCGCATCTGAAGGCGCTGATCGAAGCCGACCCCGACGACATGCGCTCCTATCTCGCCTATGGCAGCGTGCTTTCCAACGCCAAGCAATACGAAGAGATGGCGGCCAATTACGATACGGCGGTGGAGAAGATCGGGCCAACCCCGAACCGCAGCCACTGGAACATCTTCTTCCAGCGGGGCATCGCCTATGAGCGGCTGAAGGAGTGGGAGACCGCCGAGCCGAACTTCCTCAAGGCACTCGATCTTTTTCCCGACCAGCCGCAGGTGCTGAACTATCTCGGCTACTCCTGGGTCGACATGAACATGAACCTCGACGAAGGCATGGACATGATCGAGCAGGCCGTCGAACTGCGGCCGAACGATGGATACATCGTCGATTCGCTTGGCTGGGCGCATTATCGGCTCGGCGACTACGAGCAGGCTGTCAGCGAACTGGAACGGGCGGTCGAATTGCGGCCTGCCGATGCAACGATCAACGATCATCTGGGCGATGCCTACTGGCGCGTCGGCCGGAAGCTGGAGGCCACCTTCCAGTGGAACCGGGCGCTGACGCTGGAGCCGGAGGACGACCAGATCCCGCTGATCAGGGCGAAGATCGAGGATGGGCTGGACGCGGAAGGGCAGCCGGCCACCGCCGAGGAACGCCAGAACGATCGCCCGCCGGCGGCAAGTCCCGACGAGCGCAGCGATTTGAAGACGCCTGATGACCGGTTCGGCGGTCTCGCGCTCAACCAGACGCAGCCTTGATCGTCGAAGAACGCGCCTTTGCCAAGGTCAACCTGGCCCTGCATGTCGTCGGACGGCGGGCCGACGGCTACCACCTCCTGGAAAGCCTTGTCGTCTTCTGTGACCTCGGAGACTACCTGACGTTCCGCGATGGCGCCGAGGATGCCTTCACCCTTGCCGGCCCGTTTGCAACGGACCTGAGCAATACCGCCAACATCGTGCTGGAAGCGCGCGATCGCCTTCGTGTGCATTCGGGACGGATGGCTGAGGGCAAACCGGTAGCGATCCATCTGGACAAGCACCTGCCTGTCGCCTCCGGCATAGGCGGCGGCTCGGCCGACGCGGCGGCGACGCTGCGCGGTCTTTGCCGGCTGTGGCGCATCGGACCGGAGGGGCTGGAGGCGGTTGCGCAGGAACTCGGGGCCGACGTTCCGATGTGCCTCGCAAACCGGCCGCTCAGGGCCGAGGGGATCGGCGAGACGCTTGCCGCCGTCGATCTGCCAGTGCTGCACCTCGTTGTCGTGAACCCCGGCGTGGCGGTCTCGACCCCTTCGGTCTTCAAGGCGCTGGCGCGAACCGACAATCCGCCGCTCGCACCCGCCACCGGTTTTGTCGACACCGCCGGGCTGGTCGACTATCTGCAGAGCGCGCGCAATGATCTGCAGGCGGCGGCGACGCTGCAATGTCCGCCGATTGCAACGGTGCTGGACGCACTATCCCAAAGCGGCGCCCTCTTTGCGCGCATGTCGGGCTCGGGCGCGACCTGCTTCGGCATCTTCGCGACACAGACGGCGGCGAAGGATGCGGCGGCGCAGCTTCAAGCGCGCCATGCGCACTGGTATATCGAGGCAACCACAACCCGCGCCAGCGAGGCAGCGCATGCAACGGCTTGACGAAACACGCTCCTTCATCCCCATCGGCATTGCGGTGTTGACCGTTTCGGACACTCGCACGATGGCCGACGACCGCTCTGGCGATATCCTTGCCGAGCGCGTCGAAAAGGCCGGCCACAGGCTCGCCGCGCGCGCGATCGTCACCGATGACGTGGAGCAGATACGCGATCAGGTGCGGGCGTGGAGCGCCACGGAAGAGATCGACGTGATCATCACCACGGGCGGTACCGGCTTTACCGGCCGGGACGTGACACCCGAGGCGCTGGAGCCGATCTTCGACAAGCGCATGGACGGGTTTTCGGAGGTGTTCCACCGGATTTCCTACGACAAGATCGGCACCTCGACCATCCAGTCGCGGGCGACCGGCGGGGTCATCGATGCCACCTTCGTCTTCGTGCTGCCGGGTTCGCCGGGCGCATGCAAGGATGCCTGGGACGGCATTCTGGCGGCACAGCTCGACTACCGCCACATGCCCTGCAACTTCGTGGAAATCATGCCGCGGCTCGACGAGCACCTCAAGCGCGGGGCCGGCCGGCCGGCATGATGGCACAGTCGAGCCGTGTGCCTTTCAGCGCACGTGCGATATCGCGCAGACCACCCGGCCGCGGATCGAGGGCGAGCACGTCGCGCTTTGGTGCAAGCAGCCCGAAGGCAAGCGGAGACCGGCGCTCCTGAAAGCGTGACAGGATCGACCCGCGTTCGCTGCGGGCATGGCGGAAGCGCGCCGGGCCGCCCGCGTGCGCGATATGCTCCCCCGCCCCCTCGATCCAGCCAGGAAGAAGCCGGGCGCCCGGCTCCAGCATCAACAGCCAATCGCAGCGCGCGCTCTCGATCGCCGCCCTCAGATCGGCCAGCGGCGCGAGGCGACAACCGGCGGCATCGGCGAGCTCGGCTATCGCGCCATCCTCGCCGCCGGACAGAATCACGACGTCGCCGACCAGACCTTCGACCGCGCCGGACACCAACCCTGCCAGCGTCAGGGCCAATGGTTCGGCAGGGCCCCTCGCCTCGATCAGCACAGAAATCATGGATTTAGCCCATAGCGCATATGCCCCGAAGGGCCAAGCGCGCGCCGAACGCCAAATTTGTTCTTGCTTTGTTCGGTTCTATGATTTAGGAATAAAGTCATTCGATACGGACCGGCGGAGACGCAGATGGATGTGTTGCAAGACTTGAAACAGGCCGCGTTCTCACCCGCCCACACGGCCGATATCGCCGACCATCTGGTCAACCAGTCGCGCATGCGCATCGGCGAAGAACGCCGGCGCGGCCGCGGCGCGGGCCTCAATCCGTCCGGTCGGTTCGAGACAACATCCCGGCACGGCTTCGACGACGGCTGGGAGACGCTGGAGGACCTGCCTGCGTTCCGCACAGACGTCCAGGTGGAAAAGCCGCGAACCATCATCACGCGAAACAGCTCGCCCGACATCTCGTTCGACCGGTCGGTCAACCCCTACCGGGGCTGCGAGCATGGATGCATCTACTGCTTCGCCCGGCCGTCGCACAGCTATATGGGGCTTTCCGCCGGCCTCGATTTCGAATCGAAGCTCTTTGCCAAGCCCGATGCCGCGCGGCTTCTGGAACGTGAACTCGCCAAGCCCGGCTATGCCGTACGCTCGATCGCGATCGGCACCAACACGGATCCCTACCAGCCGGTGGAGCGCGAATGGCGCATCATGCGGCAGATCCTCGAAGTGCTGTCGGCGGCCAATCATCCCGTCGGCATCGTGACGAAGTCGGCGCTGGTGATGCGCGATATCGACATCCTGGCGCCGATGGCAGAACGCGGGCTGGCGAAGGTGGCGCTGTCGGTCACGACGCTCGATCGCAAACTGGCCCGCTCCATGGAGCCGCGCGCCTCGACGCCGACCAAGCGGCTTGAGGCGATCCGCGCGCTTTCGGAGGCGGGCATCCCGGCCTCCGTCATGGCAGCGCCGATCATTCCGGGACTCAACGATCACGAGATCGAGCGCATCCTCGATTCGGCGGCGGCCGCCGGTGCGCGCGAAGCGGGTTATGTGCTCCTTCGCCTGCCGCACGAGGTGAGCCCGCTGTTTCGCGACTGGCTCCTGCGCAACTACCCGGATCGCTATCGGCACGTCATGTCGCTGGTGCGCTCGATGCGCGGCGGCAAGGATTACGATGCGGAGTTCGGCAAGCGCATGCGCGGCGCCGGTCCCTATGCCTGGCAGCTCGGCCGACGCTTTTCGCTGGCAGCCAAGCGGCTTGGCCTGAACACCGCGCGCCGTCCCTTGCGCACGGATCTCTTCGTTCCGCCGGCCGGCACCGGCGCGCAGCTTGCGCTTCTGTGAGCTCTGATTGAATGCGGGCGCCCCATCAGCGGCGCCTCAAGAGATCGTCCTGCTTGCCGCATGGCAGGGCGGTGACGCTCTCGGCACTCGGCCACGGCCCCGCCCCAAGGCCGCCGATCCCGAGACCGGCATGACGCAGCCTTCGCATCGTCACGGAGGCAAGGCTTCGTCATGCCCTTTCTTTCGCCGCGCATTGCCCCTGGCGCCGCGGAAGACCTTGCCGGGAATCGGACGGGATGCGAATGATGCCGCATGTCTCGCAGACCGTCCGATTCACCGCTTCTCTTCGACCTGCCGGCCAGGCCGGATTTTTCGATGGAGCTTGCCGCCCTGAAGCGCGGGCTGCGCATCATCGCCGGTCTCGACGAAGCCGGACGGGGTCCGCTTGCCGGGCCGGTGGTCGCCGCGGCCGTTGCTTTCAGGCCGGATCGGATACCCGACGGCCTCAACGATTCAAAGAAGCTGACGGCGGCAAGGCGCGAGCAGCTTTTCAACGCAATTCTGGAATCGGCCGATGTGTCGGTCGCCTCCTCCAGTCCGCGCTCGATCGACCGCACCGATATTCGCAAGGCAAGCCTCGATGCCATGCGGCGGGCATTGTGCGGGCTCCCGAAAGCAGCCTGTCATGCGCTTTTCGACGGCCGCGACGTGCCGCCGGGAATACGCTGTCCGGGCGATGCCGTCATCAAGGGCGATGCGCGATCGTCCTCGATCGCCGCAGCCTCGATCGTCGCGAAGGTGATGCGCGACCGGATGATGCGGCGACTGCACACCAGCTATCCGGCCTATGGGTTTGCCATGCACGCCGGCTATGCAACGGAAGTTCATCGCGAAGCCATCGCGGTTCTTGGCCCCTGCCCGCTGCATCGCATGACTTTCCGGCCGATCAGGCCCGACGGCGTCCAGCCATGAAGCGCCGGACATAAAAAAGGCCGGGATCGCTCCCGGCCCATTCGTACCGAACATGTTCAGATCCTCAGTTGAGGCGCTGCTTCACTTCGGTGAGAGACTTGTCGAACAGCGTCTTCTGCGTCGCGGCATCGGCCTTCTCGGCGATGATGCGCTCGGCGGCGGCGACCGCCAGGTTGACGGCGGAAGCGCGAACCTCACCCACCGCGTCGGATTCGGCCTTGGCGATCTTCTCCTCGGCCATCGCCGTGCGGCGCACGACGTACTCCTCGGTCTTTTCCTTGGCTTCCTTGACGATGGTCTGTGCTTCGCGCTCTGCCGACGCAACGATGTCGGAGGCTTCCTTCTCGGCGTCCTTGCGCTTGCGCTGATACTCGGCCAGCAGCTGCTGGGCCTCTTCGCGCATACGCCGGGCTTCGTCCAGCTCGTTGCGGATCGTGTCGGCGCGCTTGTCGAGCGAGCCGGCGACCATGCCCGGAACCTTGAGGTAGACGATGATGGCGATGAAGATGATGAGGGCGACCAGCGCCCAGAATGTCGCATCCATGGCGGGCCTCCTTTACTTCTCGCCGGCGGCGGCAGCCTTGACGGCCGACGAAGCGGTGGATTTCGAAACGGGTTCGCCGATGAGCTGCTCGACGATCGCCGCCGTGGTGTCTTCGGCGATGGTGTCGACCTCGCCGAGTGCCTGCGCCTTGATCTCGGCGATCCGGGCTTCGGCCTGGGACAGCTTGGCCGCCAGATCGGACTCGACCTGGGTGCGCTCGATGTCGGCCTCGGCCTTGGCATCATCCCGCGCCTTCTGGGCGATCTGATTGGCCTTGGTCTTGGCTTCGGCCAATTCCTGCTCGTAGGCGGCGATGGCCTCGTCGGCCTCCGTTTTCAGCCTGTCAGCCTCGTCGAAATCCGATGCGATGCGATCGCGTCGATTTTCCAGGATGCTGCCGATACGCGGAACGACCACCTTCTGCATGAAGAGGTAGAACAGCCCGAAGGTGATCGCGAGCCACAAAATCTGCGAGGCGAAGGTGGACGAGTCGAACGGCGGAAACGAGCCTTCGGCCGTAGCACCGTGATCGTCGACACCCGTTTCGGTGTGGAGCGCTTCCGGTTCCGACGTCGCCGCGTCCTCTGTCGCCTCCTGGGCGAATGACGGGGTAACGAACATTATCCTCTCCAATTGCATGCGGCCACGCCGCCGCCATTGCGCGGGGCGGCATGGCCGTTGTCAATGCGACGGCTGATCAATCAGACGGCGAAGAGGAGCAGCAGGGCAACGAGCAGCGAGAAGATGCCCAGAGCTTCCGTCACGGCGAAGCCGAAGATGAGGCGGCCGAACTGGCCGTCAGCTGCCGACGGGTTGCGCAGGGCGCCCGACAGGTAGTTGCCGAAAATCGTGCCGAGGCCGATGCCTGCGCCACCCATGCCGAGGCATGCGATACCGGCGCCGATGAACTTTGCTGCGTCTGCTTCCATGATTGAACTCCTTTGGAATGGATGTGGATGCGGCTTTGCGGGTAGCGGCCGGAGCCGCCGATGGGGATTCAGTGGCCCGGATGCAGGGCGTCGTTCAGATACATGCAGGTGAGCACGGCGAAGACGTAGGCCTGCAGGAAGGCGACCAGGAACTCCAGGCCGGTCAGCGCCACCGTCATGATGAGCGGCAGGATCGCGCCGCCGACGCCGAGCGCGCCGAGCGCACCGAGAGAAGTGACGAAGCCCGCGAAAACCTTGAGCGTGATGTGGCCGGCCAGCATGTTGGCGAACAGACGGACGGACAGGCTGATCGGTCGCGAGAGGAACGAGATGACCTCAATCGCGATGACCAGCGGCATCAACACACCCGGCACGCCTTGCGGCACAAAGAGCTTCAGAAAGCCAAGACCGTGCTTCATGAAGCCGTAGACGACGACCGTACCGATCACCAGCATGGCAAGCATGAAGGTGACGATGATGTGGCTGGTGACCGTGAAGAAGTACGGGAACATGCCGATGAGGTTTGCGACCAGCACGAACATGAAGAGGGAGAAGACGAGCGGAAAGAAGCGCATGCCCTGAGAGCCGGCTCCGTCGCGCAGCATATTGGCGACGAACTCGTAGGACATTTCCGAAACCGACTGCATGCGGCCCGGAACGAGACCGCGATTGGCGGTCGTCATATAAAGAAAGCCACCAGCGACCGCAGCCGTGGCGACCATGAACAGCGAGGAATTGGTGAAGGAAAAGTCGAGCCCGCCGATTTCGATCGGGACCAGTTGCGAGATATGGAACTGGTGAATCGGATCTTGTGCCACCGTCTAGCCTCTCTTAATGCGCGGCACGAACCGCGCCTCAATTCCCTTGCCGGAAAACCGGCACACTTACAATTTCGGTGGCTCAGCCACCTTGCCGACGGCACGTAGCACATTGAGCACGCCCGCCGCAAAACCCAGCATCAAGAGCACGATCAAGCCCCAGGGCGAGGTTCCGAAATAGCTGTCGAAGCCGAACCCCAAGATCGCGCCGACCGTGATGCCGGCTATGAATTCGCTAGAGACCTTGACTGCAAGCCCCCAGCCCGACCTGGCCGAAGTGCTGCCGCCTTCCTCTTCGGACTTCGAGCGCTTTCGCAGCTTGGCCAGATTGGAAGCCAGCCGGTCGCGCCGTGCCTGCAATTCACGATCATCGAAGATGTCGCGATCCGGCTCCGTATTCTCGCTGTCGTCGCGCGGCGGCCCGTTGCTCATGAAGGCTCACTTGAAAAAATCTGCCCGACAGGAAAACACGACCGAGCAGCCGCATGGGCCCCTCGAAGTCGCGCGCAACATAGTTTTGTGCGGATTTATAGTCAAGGCACGCAATCGGTCGGAACCGAAGGCATTTTCACTATCAAATTCAGCGGCTTATATCGTCAGCGCAGTGACGGCCGTCTTAAGTCGCATGAATCGGGTGTGCGCTGCGACAGACGGGCGCAGTGTGATGGCGCGTGCCAGGTGGAGCCTCAGCTCCAGCCGCCGCCATAGGTGCGATAGAACACGTGCAACCCGATTTTGCTCATGCGCTTCATGCTGCGCGCCCAGCGCGGGCGGACATAGGTCGCGTGATAATGGCTCGACGAGCCTACTTCCGGCAGCCAGATCTTGCCGGCGGTCACCGCCATCGCAAGTTCCTCGGCGATGTCCCAATTCTTGGGCGAGCGCACAGCATCGCGGATGCCATCGCAGGCGAAGGAAAACTGGCAGCGATTGCGCCAGCTCTTGTTCTGATAGACGACGCCGCAGATCGTGCTCGGGTAGTTCGGGTTGCGCACGCGGTTCAGAACCACCTGAGCAACGGCGGCCTGGCCCTTGACCGATTCGCCACGCGCTTCGAAGTAGATGCTTTCAGCGAGGCATTTCTGTTCCGCGGCGGTGAAGACGCGCGGCGGCAGGGGTGTCGACGCCCAGTTGTGGTCGTCTTCCTCCACAGGCGGGATGAAACGGCCGCGCGCTTCTTCCTCGCGCAGGATCGAGGCGAAAGGCGACTCGCGCGCATAATCGGGCGCCGGCGGCGCATAGGCGGTCGCAAGGATGTCGGCGGTGTTGCTCGTCACCAGGCTGGCGAGCATCGGCGAGACGCCGGTGACGACGGGCTCCTCGTGCTTCTTGTAGAATGCGGTGGCGATCTCGATTTCCCGCCCGTCAAGCTCCGGTGCGGCGAACGCCATGCGATGGGTGTCGTCCGAAAGTGCCGGGCCCATGAGGCGGGAGGTGCGCTCAAGAATCGAACCTGCCGAAAACGCCTTGGGCGGCGCCTTCGGGGTGATGGCGAGGACCCGCCCCTTCTTGGCCGGCCGATTGACGCGCCACTCGTCCGGCGAGGCGCTGTTCTTGTCGTTCGCACCGCGGAATGCAACCTTTGTTCCGTTGGCGAGTTCCACACCTGCGCCGACCGTTCCGGTCGTCAGCGAATCGGTGAAGGGCATCTCCGCACCATGAAGAGAGCCTGCCGGGGCGGCAATCATGTGCGCGCGCCAGCGCGCGGAACCTGTGTCGAGACCGGCGAGCATGCTGGTGGTGTCGGACAGCGCAGTCGGCGTCGGCGTTGCGAACAAGCCAACGAGCCCGATGACAAAGGGCGCGGCCCATGCCGCCTGTCTCAATCCCGCCTGACGGCGGCGTCGTCTTCTGGCTCTGATAAAACGCCCCAACACAAACACACTCCAACGCCCGCGAACCAATGTCCCTTAGGGCGAAGATGATCGATTAACCTTGATGGATGGTTAACCGCGCACCTGGCAGGTGATCGTGACGAGGGTGAGGCAGCGCAAGGCGAGCCGATTCGGGACAACCTTGCCTGTCAGTAGATGCGGCGCTTCTTGCGCGGCGCGAAGGGATTTTCGCCCTTGCGGTAGGAGATGCGGATCGGAACGCCCGGCATGTCGAAGTCGTTGCGCAATCCGTTGACGAGATAGCGCGTGTAGGAATCGGGCAGCGCATCTGGCCGCGTGCAGGAGATGATGAACCCCGGCGGACGGGCCTTGATCTGCGTCATATATTTGAGCTTGAGGCGACGCCCCGAGACCGCGGGCGGCGGGTGCTGGGTCGTGACCATCTCCAGCCACCTGTTGAGCTTGGCGGTCGAGATTCGGCGGTTCCAGACCTTGTGGGTGTCGACGATCGACTGCATCAGCTTGTCGAGCCCGTCACCGGTGCGGCCGGAAATGGGAACGGCGCGCACGCCGCGCGCCTGCGGCAGCAGCCGTTCGGTCTTTTCCCTGAGTTCGGCGAGCGTTGCCTGACGATCCTCGATCATGTCCCATTTGTTGAAGGCGATGACGAGCGCCCTGCCCTCGCGCACCACAAGATCGGCGATCTGCAGATCCTGCTTTTCGAAGGGGATGCTGGAATCAAGGACCACGACCACCACTTCGGCGAAGCGGATGGCGCGCAGCGCATCGGCCACGGACAGCTTTTCCAGCTTTTCCTGGACGCGCGACTTGCGGCGCAGCCCGGCCGTGTCGAACATCTTGATGCGCCGCTCGCGCCACTCCCATTCCACCGAGATGGAATCGCGGGTGATCCCAGCTTCCGGCCCCGTCAAAAGCCGCTCATAACCGACAAAACGGTTGATCAGTGTCGACTTGCCGGCGTTGGGGCGGCCGACGATGGCCACCCGCAGCGGCTTGGTGTCGTCATATTCCGGCTCGACCTCATCTGCCTCGCCGGCAGGGTCGATGACGATGTCGACATTCGTTTCCGCCTCATCATCCTCATGCGCGAAGGCACGTTCCTCGCCAATGGCCGCCACGATCGCGTCGCGCAGGTCCAGCATGCCCTCGCCGTGTTCTGCGGATATCGGGCAGGGTTCGCCAAGTCCGAGATTATAGGCGTCGTAGAAGCCCGCATCGGAGCCGCGCGCCTCCGCCTTGTTGGCGACAACGACGACCGGCTTGGCCTTGCGCCTGAGGATTTCGCCGAATGTCGCGTCGAGCGGCGTAACGCCGGATTTGGCGTCAACGAGGAACAGCGTCAGATCGGCTTCGTCGATCGCCGCTTCGGTCATCGCACGCATGCGGCCTTCGAGCGTATCGGCACCGCTTTCCTCAAGGCCGGCGGTGTCGACGATGGTGAACTTCAGATCGACGAGCCTGGCCTCGCCGGGGCGGCGGTCGCGCGTGACGCCCGGCGTATCGTCGACGAGCGCCAGCTTGCGGCCGACGAGCCGGTTGAAGAGCGTCGATTTACCGACGTTCGGGCGTCCGACGATGGCGACGGTGAAGCTCATTGACTGGTCCTGTCTACCGCCGCAGCGGGTGTCGGTCCGTCCGGTCCGTCAGGACGGGTCCGCCTCGTTCGTGTCTGTTTGCGGGGCGCCCCCGCCCGCCGGTGCACCTTCGTCGGCTGGCGCCGGCGCGGCATCTTCGGCAGGTGCCTCGACCGGTTCGGCGTCTTCGGCCGGTGCCTCGGCCGGGTCGGCCGCTGGCGCGGCTGCATCCCCGGTATCGGGCGCTGTCGGGGCGAGTGCCGGAGCGATCGATTCCAGCGAGATCGGCGCGTCGGGCGTCGGCGCGTCGGCTTCGGGCTGGGCGTCCGCGGCCGGAGCGCTTGGTGGCAGGGTTCCGTCCGGTCCAGCTGAGGCGATGAGTTCGAGCATGAGCTCGGCGCGCTCGGCCGGGCCGCGAACGGCCGCCTCGTCGGCGGCGATGCGCTCGAACCAGTCGGTTGCCGCTTCCATGTCGCCGGCTTTCCAGGCGGCAAGGCCGGCAGCCTCGCGCGCGGAGTGGCGCATGGGATGGTCGTCGCCCGTCATCGGTTCGGCGACCGCCAGAACCTCTTCGTAGGTGCCGTGGTCGACGAGCAGATAGGCGGCGCGCAGATTGGCGATCTGGCGCAAGGCTTCAGGCCCGCCCGAGGTCGATCCGATCTCCGTGAAATCGGCGATCGCCGCTTCGAAGTCACCGCTTTCGGCTTTCAGCGTGGCGGCCCGCATGCGCGAGAGCAAAGGATAGGCGCCGACACCGGTTTCCTCCAGCTCGGACAACGCGGTGAGCGCTTCGTCCGACCGGCCCTCCTCAGCAAGCGTCAATGCCTGAAGAAAGGCATCGCCGGACTGCGAGGCCTGACGCGCCTGCCAGTATTCGTAGCCACGCCAACCGGCCGTGGCGGCGATGATGACGACGACGGCGGTGATGATCATCCAGCCGAAACGCGCCCAGAAATCACGCGCACGCTGCGAGCGCAGATCCTCGTTCACCTCACGAAAGAAGCTTTCGTCTGACATTCACACAACCGGCGGCCGGCCCTCTGCCTTCAAATGGATGGCGATCATTCGCACAAGCGGGCCTTCTAGAGCATTTTGGGGCTCATGTAAGGGGGAGCGTCACCTTTTCGCGGCTGACGGCCAGCGCGATCACGCAATCGGCGCCACGCCGATGAGCCAGGCATGCAGTTTCCAGACGAACAGCAGGTACAGAACGAGGCCGACGCCAACGGCGATGATGTCATTGCGGGCGGGGCCGGCAACCACGGCCCGCGTCTCGCCGGCACGCAGCCTGCGCTTTTCGGAAATCCGGTCCGCCACCGCCCAGGCGAGGAAGCTGAGAAACAGGATCAGGGAGGCAAGGTCGCCGTTGGCGAGAAGGTGGGCAAGCGCCCAGATCTTCACCGCAAGCAGCATGGGATGCTTGACCGCGGCCTTGATGCGCCCGGCAGGGACCTGCGAGGCGGCGAGGAACACCATGGCCGGGATCATCAGGAGCAGCGCGAGATGCGCCATGAAGGCCGGCGGGGCATAGAGGATCGGCGCCGTCTGGCGCGCCATGCCGAAGCCCCAGACGATCAGTGCCAGCCCGATCACCGAGACAACCGTGTAGAGCCCCTTCCACGCGCCTTCGCCGCGCTCGGCAATGAAACGCGCACGATAGTCCGGCGCTGCGATGCGCACGGAATGCACACCGAGAAACAGGACGATCCCGAGGATCAGAATGAGCATGCCGGTGTCCCTTGCGTCATCGTTGTCATGCCGACGGGGTCAGCGCGGGCGGCGTGTCGTCGGTGCCAGGCGCTTCCTGTTCGGCCAGATACTTCTCGTCGATCGACGGCAGTGGCCCACCGAAGATCGCCGATTCGAATGCCTTCAGACGTTTGTGGATGGATAGCAGTTCCACGATCGTTGTCCATGAATTGATCAGGAACTGGAACGAGGAGGAAACCTGGCTGAAGGCGGTCAGGATCTGCTGCCAGATGCCGAGCGTGATCGCACCGGCAACGACGGTCGGAACCAGGATGACATTGAGATAGATCGCATCGGCCTGGATGTAGAACCCGCGCGCGATGTTGAAATACATATAGTGGAAATAGAGGCGAAAATAATTGCGCCGGACGTTGGAGAACAACTGGCGGACCGTGGGTGGCTGAGCGCGTTCGTGGTTGTCCTCGCCATAGACGAGTTCCTTGCGGTAAGCGGCCTCCACGCGCTGGTTCTTGAATTCCAGACCCGGAAGCTTGATGCCGACGAGGGCGAGAAGCGCGGTGCCGAAGATCGACCAGATCAACAGCGCGGTGAAGAGCGGCTTGGGGATCTGTCCGATTATCGGCACTTCCGTCACATAATCCGACAGCACCCAAAGGACTGGCAAGAACGCAAAGAGCGTCATGATCGCATCGATGAAAGCGACGCCGAGGCCTTCCATGATCGCGGCGAAGCGCATGGTGTCTTCCTGAACACGCTGGGACGCGCCTTCGATATGACGCACGCGCTTCCAGTAGGACATGTAGAAGTCGTTCATCGCGGTGCGCCAGCGGAAGATGTAGTGGCTGACGAAGAAGCGTACGCCGACGAAGATGGCCATGGACAGAAAGGCGATCTGCGCGAACTGAACCAGCAGGACGTAGAAGTCGGCCTCCTCGACAGGCGCGTCGCCGGAAAGCGCCGTCTGGAAAAGGTCGAAGAACGGCCGGCGCCAGTTGTTCAGCGCGACGCTGATCTGCACCGAGAAATAGGTGGTGAAGATGATGAAGGCCGATCCGAGGATCGACCAGTTCTGCCAGGGATGCGGCGCATACCAATACCAGAAGCCGGCAAACAGTGCGACAGCCGCAGCGAAGACAACGTAGAACCAGAGGAACTCGCCGGTGACAAAATAGCCAAGGCCGATGACCGGCTCGGCGCCGGCAGGCGAGAACTCAAAGCCAAGCGCTCCGGCAACATCATCGCCAACGGTGTACCAGAATGCAGCGACGACCATCGTCCAGAGCAAGGCGGACAGGAAGAACAGCTTGGGCTGCGGAAAAAATGACTGAAACAAGTTGCCTCGAAGGGTTCATACGGCCTGCATTTGAGGCTCGTGAGAATTACGCCGGCAAGCTATGGCAGAAGTTTCCCGGCCACAATGTGGCATTCACGCGAATATGACCTCTGGAGGACGGCGCGGGCCCGGCTTCACAAACGGGCCCGCGTCGCTTCAGTGGTCCTTAAGCCTCAAGCAGCTTTCGCTCGGCATTGAGGCCCTTGAAGGTCGAATACATCATCACGATCATCAGGATCGCGAATGGTATCCCGGTCGCCACCGCAGCGGCCTGCAGCGCGGCGAGACCGCCACCCATCAGCAGCGCGATCGCCACCAGTCCCTCGAACGTCGCCCAGAAGACCCGCTGGGCCACCGGCGCATCGAGCTTGCCGCCGGCGGTGATGGTGTCGATGACCAGCGAACCGGAGTCGGACGACGTGACGAAGAACACGATCACCAGCACGATACCGATGAAGGATATGATCTGCGTCAACGGATAGGCTTCCGCCATGATGAACAGCTTGAGTTCATCGGCAGCTTCGCTGACGGCCGTGTTACCGGCCGTGACGACCTGATCGATGGCAGCGCCGCCGAAGGTCGACATCCACACGATCGACAGTGCCGTGGGCACGATGAGCACGCAGATGATGAACTCGCGCACGGTCCGACCACGCGAGACGCGGGCGATGAACATGCCGACGAAGGGCGACCAGGAAATCCACCACGCCCAGTAGAAGGTCGTCCAGCCATGCATGAAGTTGAGATCCTCACGCCCGAACGGGTTGGAAAGCGAGAAGAATTGCGTCGCGTAGGCCACGGTGTTGTCGACGAAGCCGGTCGCGATGAGAGCGGTCGGTCCGACGAGGAAAATGAACACCAGAAGCACGAGTGCCAGGATCATGTTGATCTCCGACAGTCGCTTGACGCCGGCATCGAGCCCGGCCAGCACGGAGGCGAGCGCGACGCCGGTGATCAGCGCAATCAGCACGAGCTTTGCCGTGTCGGTCGCTTCGATGCCGAAAAGAAACTCGATGCCGCCCATGGCCTGCTCGGCGCCGAAGCCGAGGGACGTTGCCAGACCGAAAAGGGTGGCGAACACGGCCAGGGTGTCGATGACGTGACCGGGCCAGCCCCAAACGCGCTCTCCAAGCAGCGGGTAGAAGACCGAACGCAGCGTGAGCGGCATGCCCCGATTGTAGGCGAAGAAGGCGAGCGACAGGCCCACGACGGCGTAGATCGCCCAAGGATGGAGGCCCCAGTGGAAGATGGTCGCGGCCATGGCATTGGCACGCGCCTGGGCCACATCGCCTTCCGCACCGCCGAGCGGCGCCCAATCGGTGCGCTCGCCGCCTTCCATCGCGACACCGCCGAAGGAAGCATCATAGTGCGATAGTGGCTCGGAAACGCCGAAGAACATGAGACCGATGCCCATGCCAGCGGCGAACAGCATCGCGAACCAGCCGAGATAGCCGAAATCCGGTTTGGCATCGGCTCCGCCAAGACGAATGTTGCCGAGCGGCGTAACGATGAGCATCAGGCTGAAGATGACGAAGAGGTTCCCGGCCAGCATCAACTGCCAGTCGAAATTGTCGGTGAGCCACGGCCGCAGCCATTCAAAGAAGTTGGCGGAGCGTTCCGGAAACAGCAGCGCCAGAACGACGAAGGCGACGATGACGCCTGCCGAGACGATGAAGACCGGATTGTGGATATCGAGCCCGAAGACGCGGATATTGTCCTGGCCGACTTCATAGTCGATATCCTCGACCGTAGCCTCGCTGTTTGATGTGTCTGTCATTGGCTTTCTCGTTTTGTCGGCGGCTGACGCGCTTGCCGGGCATCCACCCGATCCGGGCTTTCCGCATTGCGCTGTCCCGGCGCATCGAGCCGTCCTGTTGTCGCGAGAGATGCACAGGGTCCCTTATGCTGTGCATCACATGGGCGGTGTGACCTGGCCCTTCGCACTCCCCAAGTCCGCCGGGAAAATAACGCAATGTTGCCACGTTTCAAGCGGGCGTGATCCGCTGTGATAGTGCCGCGGACAAAAGCAGCGCCGCCGCGCCAGCCAGACTGGCGAGCGTATAGGTCCCGGTCAGGTCGGTGATGGCGCCGGCGACAAGCGGGCCAACGATCTGCCCGATACCGAAAGCGGCGGTCATGAGGGCGAATATGCGCCGCTGATTGAGCGGCGCCATGGCGCGGCCGAGCTGAAGGCCATAGGCGGTGACCATGACGAAGGTGGCACCGAGCAGCAGCCCGCCGACAAGCGGGCCGATCGGCGAGGGAACGAGGACGCTTGCCGCAACGCCGGCAGCCTCGACCAGACAGCCCATGGCGAAGACCGGTCTCAAGCCGAAGCGCTGGACCAAGGGCTGCACGCAAGCGACCGAGACGGCGGCGGCCAGGCCGGTGACAAGCCAGACAACCATTTCGAACGATGCGCTGCCGCCGCCCTCCCGGACGATGGCGACGAGGAACGTTGCCGTGATGATGTAGCCGAAGCCGAAGATGCCGTAGGCCAGCGTGATGCAGACCAGCTGCGGCGTCCAGCGAAGCGCTGGCTCTTGCGCATTCCCGCCGGCCGAGATCGGATGGCGCGGCATGAGCAGGAGCACCACCAGCAAGGCCGCCGCCGACACGACGGCCATGGCAAACCATGCACCGCGCCAGGAATGCCCCGACAGGGTGATGACGCCGACGAGCAGGGACGACAGGGCCATGCCCGTCCCGACGCCGCCGAAATGAATGGACTGGACCGCAGGACGGCGTGCGGCAGCGCCGTGACTGAGCACGATCGCGGCAGAGAAGATCATGACGAACGCGCTGGCAAAACCTGCCGCCAGACGGATGAGCGCCATCGTCCAGACATTCTCGACGAGGCCCATCGCGGCGAGAAGCAGCGTCGTCGCCGCCAGTCCGACGATGACGATCCGCCGTTCCAGGCCGGCAGCCCAGCCATAGGCCGCAAGGACGGCACCCAGCAGATAGCCAAGGTAATTGGCCGACGCGATGAGCCCGGCGCCCGATGCATCCAGACCGAGATCGTCCATCATCGTCGGCAGGATCGGCGTATAGGCGAAACGCCCGATGCCCATCGCCGCCGCCATGGCGAACAGTCCGGCAAAAGCGATGAGGAAGGGCGAATTGGGAGCGCGACTCATGGCGTGGACGATCCCGCAGCGCCTTGCCGGACACAACCCTCATCATCGTGCAAACGGCTTGCCTTGGACCAGAGTTGAACACCCGAGGCAGGAACATGAAGCGGCACCCGACGTTGGCCGCGCATCGAGAACGCATCGGAAAGGGCACGCATCATGGCTTATGTCGCGACGAAGGACGGGACACATCTTTATGCCAAGGACTGGGGCAGCGGCCCCGCCATGGTGCTGATTCACGGCTGGCCGCTCAACGCCGATATGTGGGACTACCAGGCCTTGCCGCTGGCCGAGGCGGGCTTCCGTGTGATCAGCTATGACCGCCGCGGTTTCGGCCGGTCCAACCAACCGTGGACGGGCTATGACTACGACACCTTCGCGTCCGACCTTCAGGATGTGCTGGCCGCGTTCGACGTCAACGACGCGACGCTCGTCGGCTTTTCCATGGGCGGCGGCGAGGTCGCGCGCTACATCGGCCGCTACGGCAGGGAGCGCGTGGCCAAGGCGGCGCTGATCTCGTCGGTCGTGCCCTACATGCTGAAAACGCCGGACAACGAAGCCGGCGTGCCGCAAGACGTCTTCGACGCGATCAAGACCGGGCTTCGCAAGGACCGCGCGGCATTCCTCAAGGATTTCAACCGGGATTTCTACGGCGTTTCCGACAAGCCGGGCGCCGTCAGCGACGCCGTGCTGGACTGGACCGGCCAGGTTGCCATGATGGCGAGCGCCAAGGCGACGATCGATTGTGTCGACGCGTTCGGCCGGACCGATTTCAGGGACGACGTCAAGGCGTTCGACCTGCCGACGCTGATCGTCCATGGCACCAACGACAAGACGGTGCCGATCGACACTGCAGGACGAGCCGCCGCAAAGCGCATACCCTCAGCCACGCTGAAGGAATATGACGGCGCGCCGCACGGGCTGTTCATGACGCACAAGGACCGGCTGACCGAAGATCTCATCGCCTTCCAGCGCGGATAGGCACCAAAGAGCTGACGGGCGCCGGGCGCATGGCCGGCGCCCCATCACTTCGTCAATCCGCGATGCCGTCCGGTTCGATCAGGCTTCGCTCGACGCCGCGCAAATGGACATACATCGCCTTGCCCGCACCTTCGAGGTCGCGGCGCTCGATCGCCTCGACGATACGGTCGTGCTCGGCGAAAGAGTGATGATCGGCAGACGGCCGATCCGTGCTGTTGCGCAAGAGGCCCCACACGACGGCACGGCGCACCGCGTTCAAGGCATCGAACAGCGCCAGCAGCAGGCGGTTGTCCGCAGCCTCCGCGATGCAGCGGTGCAACTCGTTGTCGGCCGTCTCATACTGCCGCCATGTCGTGGCCTTATGGGTGCGCCGAATGCACCGACGCAGTGCTTCGAGATGTTTCGATGTGGCGTTGAGCGCGGCCTCGCGCGCGATGATCGGCTCGATCAGAAGGCGCGTGCGCATGACTTCGGCCGGGTTGGTTTCCCGGTCGATGTCGGCAAGGCTCATGACCTCGATCCGGCGCGCGCCGGTGAACGTCCCCTTCCCCACATGGCGCCACAGCTGGCCTTCGGCCTCCAGCGCCGCCAGCGCCTTTCGCAGGTCGCCGCGCGAAACGCCGAGAATATCCGAAAGCTCGCGCTCCGCAGGCAGGCGCGTGTCGGGCGGGAAATCGTGCCGCGTCAACCAGGCGCGAAGCTGGACCAATGTCGCGTCATTGGCATCGGACGCGACGGCCCCCTCTTCGTCCCCCATCTCGAATTTTCCATGCACGGCGCGGTTCCTCAGTCGTTACCAATGTGAATTGGTTGTGAATGAAGCTTAGAAAGTCGCGGGCACCTTGTCAATTATGATGGTTTGGGACGTTTCACGGGTCTATTTGCTTCTGGGATGCTGGGGAGGACGTGCCAATCTCACCAAATAAATGGCGCGATATCAATTGCTTGTCTATCGCTCTCGCACATTGCCGAATTCGAGCGCGGGCTTATTGACCGAAAACCAATGCTATGATTTGATCTAACCAATACGTGAATTGGCCAAGGCGTTTGGAGGCGCCGCGGCGAATGGAAGCCGGCCGCAGCCGGCGATTTGGGAGGAGAACACCATCATGAGCATGACCCGCAGGACCTTTACCGCCTTCTCGATGGCGCTGGCGCTCGGGGCGTCGAGCCTGGCGATGAGCACCGCCGCATCGGCACAGGACGGCGACCCGATCCGTGTCGCCATGGGCGATATCGCCAGCGTCGAAAGCCTCAATCTTCTGATCGCCATGGAGCGCACCAAGGAACGCGGCGTTCCCATGGAACTCACCTTCTTCAATTCCGAGGACGTCGCGACGCAGGCCGTAGTCGGCGGACAGGCCGACGTCGGCGTCGGCGCGCCCTACGCGTTCATCCAGAACTCGCAGGCGCCGATCCGCATGTTCTACCGCATGAGCACGCTTCTGTTCTTTCCTGTGATCAACACCGAGGTCTATTCGTCCTGGGAAGATCTCGATGGCGAGGAAGTGACCGTCCATTCGCGCGGCTCGGGGACCGAAGCTCTGATGCGCCTGATGGAACAGGTCCACGGCATCGAGTTTTCCAACATCTCCTACGTTCCGGGTGCGGAAGTGCGCGCGGGCGCGATGCTTCAGGGGACGATCAACGCCTCGATCGTCGATTCGGCGTCCTTCCGCCTGCTTCAGGAAGAGGGCGGCGGCAAGTTCGACAGGCTGCCGATCGACGGCGTCAACGCGACCGACGAAGCGCTTTACGGCAACACGACCTTGCTGGAAGAGCGCGCCGAGGACGTGGCGGTGTTCGTCGAGGAACTGAACAACACCTGGGCCGAGATCAACGAGAACCCGGCCGTGGTCGCCGAACTGCGCGAGCAGTACGATCTCCTGCCGGACCTGCCGGAAGCGGCGGTGGCCGACATCACGGCCTTCTACGAGGAAGCGGTCGAAGGGGGCGTCTTCCCTGCCGAGCCGGCAACCGAGCAGGATGTGCGCGACGATCTGAACTTCCTAGCGGCAGCCGGACAGGTCGACGCGCCGACGGACGATTTCGACGTCAGCCAATACTGGGACTTCGGCCCGCTCGAAGCGGCGGGGAACTGATCCCGGCCCGGCAAACGCAGTTCCCCGACGCCGCGGCAGCGCAACGCCGCGGCGTCGGGAGACCCGCAATCTACTGATCGGCAAATCGATGTCACTCACGCACACCGCGGACAAACCTTTCGCAGGCCGGCGGGCGGACGCCCCCAGCCTTGCCAGCCGGCTCAGCGAAATCACGCTGTTCTGGAAGGTGCTTTCCGTCGTCCTTTTCGCCCTCGCCTGGGAGATCACCGCCAGGACGGGCTTCAACTTTTCCTTCCCGTCGTTCACCGCAACGGCTGCCGCCTTTTTCGAAATGGTCGCCGACGGCTCGATGGGCATGGCCTATCTCAGAACCCTCGAACCGCTGGTCATCGGCCTTGCCTTCTCGCTCATCGTCGGCATCTCGTCCGGCGTCGCGATGGGACTGCGCCATGATGTGGAGTGGTTCTCGCTGCCGGTCTTCATCGTCATGCAGGCCGCCCCGATGGCCGCGCTCATCCCGCTCGTGACATTCGTCTACGGGATCGGGCTGACCGCCAAGGTCCTGGCCGTCGTGATGCTGTCGCTGCCGGTGATCGCGATGAACAGCTACAAGGCTGTTCGCAACGTGCCGCCATCCCTCGTTTCCATGTGCCATTCCTTCATGGGGTCGCGCCGCCAGCAGATCTTCCAGATCATCATCCCGGCCTCCGCCCCGATGATGTTCGCGGGGCTTCGCCTCGGCGTTGCCGAAGGCTTTTCCGGCGTCGTCCTCGCCGAACTCCTGATCACGCCGACCGGGATCGGCGACCTCATCACCTTTCACCGCTCCGTCGCCAACTTCGCGCACATGTATGCGGTCATCGTGTCCATCGTGCTGTTCGCGATCGTCACGGTCGGTTTCCTTGGTCGAGACCAAGCTCTTCAGACCCGAAACGCGGAGCAGCAAATGACCCTCGCCGCCATCAAGCCCTACGAGGACCCGTCCCCCGTCATGCAAACCGCCGACCCGATCATCGAAGTGACGGGCGTGTCCAAGATCTACGGATCGGACGTTCATGCGCTCGACGACATCAACCTGACTTTCGAGCGCGGTCATCTGACCAGCCTGCTCGGCCCATCGGGCTGCGGAAAGACGACGCTTCTCAAGATCGTGGCCGGTCTCTTGAAGCCGACGGCCGGCGAGATCCTGGTCAAGGGCAAGCCGATAAGCGGGCCCGGCCCGGAGCGCGCGTTCGTCTTCCAGGACTTTGCGCTGATGCCATGGGCCTCGGTGCTGCAGAACGCGGCATTCGGACTGAAGATGCAGGGCGTCGCCAAGTCCGAGCGCGAAGACAAGGCCCGCCATTATGTCAAGGAAGTCGGCCTTGCCGGCTTCGAGAACAAATATCCGCACGAACTCTCGGGCGGCATGCGCCAGCGCGTTGGCCTGGCGCGCGCGCTCGCCGTCGACGCCGACGTGCTGCTGATGGACGAGCCCTTCTCGGCGGTCGACGAGCAGACGCGGCGCAAGTTCCAGGAAGACCTGATTCGGCTGCGAGAGGTGGAGAACAAGACCTTCCTCTTCGTCACGCACTCGATTGAGGAGGCAGTCTATGTCTCCGACCGGATCGTCATGCTGTCACCGCGCCCCGGCCGGCTTTCCAAGATCATCGACCCCGCCATTCCGAAGGGCATCAGCCCGGACGACCTCAGGCGCAACGACGTCTATCTCGATACGGTCGAGGAAATCTGGCAGTCGATCCGGAAATATGTGGAGTAGGCCATGACGTTCTTCGGCGTGAAAGTGCCCAAGATGGCATCGCTCCTCGTGTGGGTCGTCATCTGGGAAATCATCGGACGGTTCGAGCTTCTGATGCTCTTCCCGCCATTCTCCGAGGTCGTGATGGCGCTCGGCGACGTGGTGACGTCGCGCTCCTTCGCAGAGGCGATGCGGATCACCGCGCTCTCCTATCTCGGCGGACTGGGACTGGCGCTTGTCGTCGGGATACCGCTGGGGTTCCTGATGGGCCTCGTGCCGGCGGCCGACAAGATGCTGAACATGTGGGTCAACACCTTCCTGTCGGCACCGCTTTCGGCATTGGTTCCGATCTTCATGATCCTTTTCGGTCTCGGCACACCGACGGTGATCGTCACCGTCTTCATGTTCGCCGTCTGGATCATCGTGCTCGACACCCGCGCCGGCGTGCAGCACATATCGCCTTCGCTGCTTGAGATGTCGCACTCCTTCGGCGCCCGGCGCAGCGAGCGCTTCAAGATCATTTTCCTTGCCGCGCTGCCGGAAATTCTGGCCGGCGTCCGGCTCGGCATGATACGCGGCGTCAAGGGCGTCGTGATCGGCCAGTTGCTGGTCTCGATCATCGGCGTCGGAGCGCTGTTCTCGCTTTACCAGCAGAACTTCCTCATGGCTCATTTCTGGGCCCTGGTTCTGCTGCTCTTCACCCTCGCGCTGACGCTTGCGGAAATCGTGGCGCGGTTCGAAAAACGCATCGAATATTATGCAGGAGTCAGGAGCTGACGATGTCAGAGAGTGCATTGAAGAAAACCAATCAGGAAAGCTACGTCATCGCACCGCCGGCCATCGTCGCGCTGCCGGTCGAGGGATCGGACGACCTTTTCCCGGTCAACCGCGTATTCTGCATCGGCCGCAACTATGCCGCCCATGCCGTGGAAATGGGGCACGACCCGGACAAGGAGCCACCCTTCTTCTTTTTCAAGAGCCCGTCCAACATCGCGGTCGGAGAGGATTTTCCCTATCCTTCCAAGACCTCGGACGTGCATCATGAGATCGAACTCGTCGTCGCGCTCGAAAAGGGAGGCACAAACATCAGCGTCGATAAGGCGCTGGACCATGTCTATGGCTATGCCGTGGGCCTCGACATGACGCGGCGCGACCTTCAGGGCGAAGCCAAGAAGATGGGCCGTCCCTGGGAAGTCGGAAAGTCGTTCGAGAAATCCGCACCCTGCGGACCCCTCGTGCCGGCGGCGAAGATCGGACATCCGACGGAGGGCGAGGTGACGCTCGACGTCAACGGCGAGCGCCGCCAGACGGGCGACCTCAACCAGCTGATCTGGAAAATCCCGGAGATGATCGCCATCCTGTCGGAATATTTCGAACTTCAGCCCGGCGACCTGATCATGACCGGCACCCCCTCGGGCGTGAACGCCATCAGCAAGGGCGACACCATGGTGGGCAAGGTGGCCGGCGTCGGCGAGATCACCGTCAAGGTGGTTTGACCCTTCCGACACGAAAACGCGCCTGATGGCGCACGGGCGACGCTTTCGCAGCGTCGCCCTTTCCTCTTTCGGCCTTTGACTTCCCGGCGCATCTCCTTAGGTTGGCGCCGTTTCAAGCCACCCTCGATTCACACCGTTCCGGACAATCACCATGCTTGACGTCGGCCTTGCCGAAGCGCTCACCCTGATCGCCATCCTCGCCGTCACCGGCGCGATCGGCGGCATCATCTCGGGACTGCTCGGCGTCGGCGGCGGCATCGTCATCGTGCCGGTGCTGTTCTTCGTGTTCCTGGCCCTCGACATCGACGAAGAGGTGCGCATGCACGTCGCCGTCGGCACATCGCTCGCCACGATCATATTCACCGGCTTCATGTCCGCGCGTTCGCACTGGAAGAAGGGCAGCGTCGACACCGACCTTCTGAAGCGATGGGGACCGGCAATCGCCTTCGGCGTCGTCATCGGCACGATCCTCGGCGGTAACGTCTCGGGCGAGGTTCTCACGCTCGTCTTCGCCGTCGTCGCCGGAATCGTCGCCATCAACATGGCGCTGAAACCATCGGAAAAATCGGCCAAGCGGTCCATGCCAAAAACGCCGCTGAAGGAGGCCCTCGGAACGGTGATCGGCCTCTTCTCCGTTATGATGGGCATTGGCGGCGGCACGCTTTCGGTGCCGATCCTGTCGTTCTTCGCCTATCCGATCCGCAAGGCGGTCGGTACGGCTGCCGCGATCGGACTGATCATCGCGATCCCCGGCACGCTCGGCTATATCTGGTTCGGCCTCGGCGTGGAGGACCTGCCGCCCTTCTCGCTCGGCTATGTCAACCTTGCCGGCGTGCTCGCCATCATCCCCGCCTCGATGCTGACAGCACCGCTGGGCGCGAAGATCGCGCACGCGATCTCGCCGGCGGCGCTGCGCTACTGTTTCGCGGCCTTCCTTGCGATCACCAGCATCCGCATGCTGATGAGCGTGTTCTGAGCACGGCTCGATTGAAATCAACGTTCCGACCGGCTCGCGTGTCCGGCGCCTGCAATTTCAAATAGGCGGCGACTGCGTCTGAAAGCGCTGGACGTTTCGTCGTTGCGAGCGACCTCCAGCAATTGTCGATCAGACGGCGCGAGCACCACGCTGGCGGGCGATTGGGACGGCACCTTTCCAAACATGCAATATGAATGGCTTGTGGCCGTCCTCGGTCGAAGGGCGATGCCGAGAGCACAATGCTGGAATTTTCAAGCACGACACGCTATATGACTATCTACATGGTCAGGAGTGTCACATGGATGCGGTCAAGCTGGCGGATGCCAAAGCCCATCTGAGCGAGCTGGTCGACCGGGTCGAGGCTGGCGACTCGATCGACATCACCCGCCGCGGCAAGCGCGTCGCGCGGCTCACCGCCGTCGCTAGACCCCGCAAACCGATCGATGCCGCGCTGCTCCAGTCGCTGACAGCGGCAATTCCCTCCCAATCCCAGAGCGCCGCCGATCTCGTGCGGTCGATGCGGGACAGCGACCGCTACTGATGCTCTATCTCGATACGTCGCTGATCGTCGCGGGGCTCTCCAATGAAGCTCTGACGTCGCGCGTTCAGGCCTGGCTGGCGGAACAGGACCCGGCGCAGCTTCTGATCAGCGACTGGACCGTCACTGAAATGTCGTCCGCGATGGCAATCAAGCTGCGGACTGGGCAGATCACTCTGGAGCACCGCGCGGCGGCGCTGGCCATGTTCAACAAGCTGGTCGCCGAGAGCTTCACCGCGCTGCCCGTGATGGGTGGGCAGTTCAGGGCGGCGGCGAGGTTTGCCGATCAGCATAGCTTGGGGCTTCGCGCTGGAGACGCGCTGCACCTCGCCATTGCCTCAGAGCATGGTGCCACGGTGCACACGCTCGACCTACGGCTCGCCGAGGCGGGGCCGGCGCTCGGTGTGCCGGTGCAGTTGCTGACATGAACGGGCCCCCGCCCTCTCGGCCGGTCCATTCGGCAGCCTCCATGGCGGGTGACCGGTCCGGCGAGCCGACTGATGCGATCGTCGCGGCCGGCTAGCCGGTTTGCGAGAAGCGGCAATCAGTCAGCGCTTCAGACAAGCCGCCGGATGCGCAAGGCTCTTTTGCAGAAGGTGTTTTTCGTGGAAGGACTGAATCATTCCCACTCGATCGTCCCCGGGGGCTTGGATGTCACGTCGTAGACGACGCGGTTGATGCCCTTGACCTCGTTGATGAGGCGGGTTGCCGTGCGGCCGAGGAAGTCCATGTCGTAGGGGTAGAAATCGGCTGTCATGCCATCGACGGAGGTCACCGCTCTGAGGGCGCAGACGAATTCGTAGGTGCGGCCGTCGCCCATGACGCCGACGGTCTGGACGGGGAGCAGGACAGCGAAGGCCTGCCAGATGGCGTCGTAGAGGCCGGCCTTGCGGATTTCGTCGAGATAGATCGCGTCAGCCTCTTTCAGGATTTCCAGCTTCTCGCGGGTGATTCCGCCGGGGCAGCGGATGGCGAGGCCGGGGCCGGGAAACGGGTGGCGGCCGATGAAATGGTCCGGCAGACCGAGCTCCTTGCCGAGAATGCGCACCTCGTCCTTGAAGAGTTCGCGCAGCGGCTCGACGAGCTGCATGTTCATGCGCTCGGGCAGGCCGCCGACATTGTGATGCGACTTGATGGTGACCGACGGGCCGCCGGTGAAGGAGACGCTTTCGATGACATCGGGATAGAGCGTGCCCTGGGCAAGGAAATCGGCGCCGCCGAGCTTCTTCGCCTCTTCCTCAAACACCTCAATGAACAAACGGCCGATCGTCTTGCGCTTTTTCTCCGGGTCGCTCTCGCCTTCCAGCGCGCCGATGAAGCGATCCTCCGCCTCCACGAGGATAAGCGGCAGATTGTAGTGCTCGCGGAACATGGCGACGACCTCGGCCGCCTCGTTCTTCCGCATCAGGCCGTGGTCGACCAGGATGCAGGTCAGCTGTTCACCGACGGCCTCGTGGATCAAGAGCGCGGCGACGGAGCTGTCGACACCGCCGGACAGCGCGCAGATGACCTTGCGATCGCCGACCTGGTCGCGGATCGCCTGAACGGCCTGTTCGCGATAGGCAGCCATCGTCCAGTCGCCGGCAAGGCCGGCGATCTTGTGGACGAAATTCGACAAAAGGCGCGCACCGTCTGGCGTATGAACCACTTCGGGGTGGAATTGCACGGCATAGAACCTGCGGGCTTCGTCGGCGATGGCCGCGAAGGGGGCGCCGGTCGATGTGCCGATCACCGCAAAGCCATCGGGCAATGCCGTGACGCGGTCGCCGTGGCTCATCCAGACCTGGTGGCGGGAGCCCTCCTCCCAGACGCCTTCGAACAGCGCGCTGTCCTTGCGGATATCGAGGAAGGCGCGACCGAACTCGCGGTGGTGGCCGCCCTCGACCCGGCCGCCAAGCTGGGCACACATGATCTGCTCGCCATAGCAGATGCCAAGCACCGGAAGGCCGCTCTCGAAAACGATCTGCGGTGCGCGGGGGCTGCCGGTTTCGATGGACGAGGCCGGCCCGCCCGACAGGATCACCGCCTTTGGGCCGATGCGGTGAAAGGCGTCTTCGGCCAGTTGAAACGGAACGATCTCGGAGTAGACGCCCGCCTCGCGCACGCGGCGCGCGATCAGCTGGGTCACCTGGCTTCCGAAATCGATGATGAGGACGGTGTCGGGATGTTCGGCGATGCTCATGGCGAGCCTTTAGAGAAAAGGCGCGTGCGTTGCAACACGCTCATGACGCGGCGGGCAGATCGATGAGGCCGTCTTCCAGCGCGTCACCGAGACGGTCGACCGCGGCGGCGAGCTTTTCATCGATCACATCGAGATATTCGGTCCAATGATCGATGTGATGCAGATCGCTCGCGCCATCCGATATCCCGCGCAGCGCCACCAGCGGAACGGAAAAATGCTGACAGGCGCGCAGCACCGCGAAGGTTTCCATATCGACCATGTCGGCATCGATCGCTTCATAAGCGCTGCCCGAAACGATGTTCGCCCCGGTGGAAAGCGTCGCTTCGTCGATGCCCGGCACGCGCAGCGGCAGCGCAACCACCGCCGGCAAATCGAGGAAGGGGGTCCTTCCCTTCTCGAAGCCAAGGGGCGAGGCATCCATGTCGCGATAGGCGACGCTCGTCGCCTGATAGATGGCCGTCTGCCCCAATCGCCGCGAGCCGGCCGATCCCAGCGACACGACCAGGTCCGGACAATCCTTTCCCGAGCAAAGCCGGCAAAGCGCCGCTGTCAGGACCACCGCCGCTTCGACGGGACCGACGCCAGTGAAGAGCGGTTCGAAACGGACCTGCAGGCTGCGGCCATATTCGGCGGTGGCGGCCATCACGAACAGCACCCGACGGCCGGCAAAGCGCGTGGGACGCACGATCATCCGGCAAGGCCCTCGCGGCCGCGCACCACCATCATCGTCCCGGTCATCGAAGCGATGAGACGGGGCGGCTGGGTGTCGCTCAGCGCATAGGCGCGGCCATCGGACACTATGATGGTGGAGCCCGGCTTGGTCACCTCGCCGCGAAAGACGAAACGCTCGCCGCGGCCGGGCGACATGAGGTTGATCTTGAACTCGATGGTGAGCACGGCGGAATCGGCCGGCATGATCGAATAGGCCGCGTAGCCGCAGGCCGAATCGAGCGCCGTGGAGATGATGCCGGCATGGAGAAAACCATGCTGCTGCGTCAGTTTCCCGTCATAGGGCAGCTCTATCTCGACGGTGCCGTGTTCCACCCTGGTCAGCTCGGCACCGATCGTCTGCATCGCCTGCTGGCGGTCGAAGCTGGCGCGCACGCGTGTCTTGAACTCGGGATTGATGTCTTCAGCGTTCATCGGCGCATCTCAGTTCGCAATTGCGAGATAAACATGGCGGGCCGAGAAAGCGCAAGCACGACGTTGGTCGCGCGATCATCACGCCCAGCGCTCAGTTAAGGCGCCATATCTCGAAATTGAGTACGCTGGCCAAGCCCACCCACGCCAGATAGGGGACGAAGAGGATCGCGCTCAGCCTGTCGCGGCGCCATGAAAGGGCGATGAACACCAGGATCGCGAGGAAGAACGGGGCGATGACCGGAAGCGCCAGATCGGGCCGTTGCAATGTGAAGAAAACCGGCGTCCAGGCAAAATTGAGGGCAAGCTGGATCCACCATGCCACCATCGGCGCGCTGGCGGCGCCGCCGCGCGCGAATGTGCGGGCGCCGGCGATGGCGACCAGAATGTAGAGGATCGTCCAGGCCGGGCCGAAGACCCAGTCCGGCGGATTGAAGGGCGGCTTTGCCAGCGCCTGATACCATTCGCCGGGCGTGTTGGTCAGCCCGATCACCATGCCTCCGCCAAGGGTCAGGATGAGGAAAAGAAGCAACAATCGCAGATTGGACATGGTCTGTTGTTCCGCTGAATAGCCTTCCTGCTTATCTGGAGCGCGGGCATGGCGATGGCGAGCCCCCGCGAAGGACGAGGCGGCGGGAGACGTCTTCAGGCGGTGCGCTTGAAGACGGCGAAAAAGAACCCGTCCGTTCCGCTCAGGGCCGGCGTCAGGGCAAGCCCGCCCTGCGTGGTCATGCGTGGCCTGGCGCCCGTTTCACCGATATGCGTCTGCCAAAGATCGGCGGCGGCCTCAGCAGAAAAATCGACGTTTTCGGCGAGGAAGCGCCGGGCCTGTACCTCGTTTTCCTCCGGGAGGACCGAGCAGGTGACATAGGCCAGGGTGCCACCGGGGCGGACATAGCGGCTCGCCGACGAGAGCACGGCGGCCTGCTGCGCCAAGCGCTCCTCGACGTTTCGCGCCGTCAGCCGCCATTTGGTGTCGGGTCGACGGCGCCAGGTTCCGCTGCCGGTGCATGGCGCATCGACGAGTACGCGGTCCATGCGCCCGGCCAGCATGGCCAGATCGTCGGCGGCATCGTGCACCTGGACATTGCGGGTGCCGGCGCGCTTCAGCCGCTCGATGATCGGCGCGAGGCGTCCACGATCGGCGTCGTAGGCGTGGACCTGGCCCTTGTTCTCCATCGCGGCCGCCATCGCCAGCGTCTTGCCACCGCCGCCGGCACAGAAATCGAGCACATTCTCGCCCGCCGCCGCGCCGAAGAGTGCGGCGACGATCTGGCTGCCTTCATCCTGAACCTCGAACCAGCCTTTCTGATAGGCCAGTTCGGCGGTGACATTGGGATGCCGCTGGGGACCGGCGACCGGATCGATGCGCAGGCCATGCGGCGCGGTGGGTGCCGGGTGAGCGCCGGTGCGCGCCATGGCCTTTGCCACCTTCGCGCGGTCGGCTTTCAGCGTGTTGACGCGCAGATCAAGCGGTGGACGCTCATTGAGCGCGCGGGCTTCGGCCAGCCAATCCTCGCCGAACGCCGACATGAGAGAAGAAATCAGCCATTCCGGCATGTCGGCCTGAACGTGATGCGGCGCGCTGGTGAGGTCCTTTTCCTGCCAAGACGCCAGCCATTCGGGCGCGGGTGGAGGCGGCGCGAAACGATCGCCCTCAAGCGCATGCGCGACCTCATCCGGCGCGATCTTCCATTGGCGATAAATCACCGCATATGCCATCGCAGCCGGCGCATCGCTGTCCATCAGCCATTGATGGCTGAGTTTCAGCCTCAACGCGTCATAGACAATGTTGCCGATGGCGGCGCGATCGCCCGAACCGGCGAAACGATGGCTCAGGCCCCAGTCCTTGAGCGCATCCGCCACCGGCCGATGGCGGGTCTCGATGTCAGACAGAATGTCGATGGCTGCCGCCAGCCTGCCGCCGAGGCGCATGGAGCTTTCCTTTGGATCGGGAACGGTGTCGGGTCGGCTGCTCAATAGCCTGCCCGACGGACAAAGAAAAGCCGGGGCGCGCCGGCCCCGGCCTTCATCTCAGACAGTCCCTTCCCTCTTGGGAACGAGGAAACTACTCGGCCGCTTCCTGCGGCGTGTGCTCGGTGACGGGCGCGGCATTGGGCTTGTAGCCGCCTTCCGCCTTGATCTTTTCCCAAGCCTTGCGCACGCCTGCCTCATAGTCCGGATGGACCTTCTTGAACTCGGCAAGCTGCCGCTCGCAGATCACTTCGGGAACGTCGCCCCAGGTGCCAGCGATGTTGTTGAACAGACGTTCCTTCTCATCAGCCTCGAGAACTCTTTCGAAGAGCACCCGGACCTGGCTGTAGTCGTCGTTGCCGACACGGTGGTTGTAGCGGTCGGCGTCGCCCGAGATGCGGAGCGGCGGCTCCTTGGCTGCCGGCTGCTCGACCGGCCCACCGAAGGAATTCGGCTCGTAGTATGCGTTCGGCGTGCCCGTTGCGATGCCACCATAGACATTCATCTCACCATCCTTGTGGTAATGATGAACGGGGCATTTCGGCCGGTTGACCGGGATCTGCTCGTAATGCGTGCCGAGGCGGTAGCGGTGTGCGTCGGCATAGGAGAAGACACGCGCCTGCAGCATCTTGTCCGGCGAGTACGAAATGCCCGGAACGACGTTTGACGGCGAGAACGCGGCGTTCTCGATTTCCGCGAAGTAGTTGTCGGCGTTACGGTTCAGCTCGAAGTAGCCAATGTCGATCGGCGGATACTCGTCGTGCGGCCAGACCTTGGTGAGGTCGAACGGATTGTAGGAGGTCTTCTCCGCATCCATTTCCGGCATGATCTGCACCTGGACCTTCCAGCGCGGATAGTCGCCGTCCTCGATCGTGTTGAACAGGTGCTCCTGATAGCTCTCGCGGGTCTTGCCGATGATCTGTTCGGCTTCGGCATTGGTGTAATGCTTGTGGCCCTGCTCGGTCTTGAAGTGGAACTTGACCCAGAAACGCTCGCCGGCATCATTCCAGAACGAGAAGGTGTGCGAGCCGTAGCCGTTCATGTTCATCGGGGTCTGCGGCAGGCCACGGTCGGACATCAGGATGGTGACCTGATGGAGCGACTCAGGTGACAGCGACCAGAAATCCCACATGGCGGTCGGCGAGCGCATGTTGGTCTTCGGGTGACGCTTCTGCGTGTGGATGAAGTCGGCGAACTTGTAGGGATCGCGCACGAAGAAGACCGGCGTGTTGTTGCCGACGAGGTCCCAGTTGCCTTCCTCCGTGTAGAACTTCAGCGCGAAGCCGCGCACGTCGCGCTCGGCATCGGCCGCGCCGAGTTCGCCGGCAACGGTGGAAAAGCGCGCCAGCATCGGGGTTTCGGCGCCCGGCTGAAGGCATTTCGCCTTGGTGTATTTGGAGATGTCGCCGGTGATCTTCAGCGTGCCGTGCGCACCCCACCCCTTGGCGTGAACGGTGCGCTCGGGAATGCGCTCGCGGTTCTGGTGCGCCAGCTTCTCGATCAGCTGGTAGTCCTGCATCAGGAGCGGACCGCGTTCCCCGGCGGTCAGGGAATTCTGGTTGTCCGGCACGGGAGCGCCGGCAGATGTCGTCAATGTCGGTCCTTTGGACATGACCTTCCTCCTTGGTTCGAGCTTGGTTCTTGTAGCTGTTGATTGTGACCTTGATATCGCATGCAGGGCTGATAATTTCCAATTGGATTTTTATTGGTTCTAAATAGGATTTTCCTATCATGGCACGGACATGACGACTCTGAAGCAGATGCGCTATTTCGATGCGTTGGCGACGACGAGACACTTCGGCCGGGCCGCTGAACTCGTCCATGTCAGCCAACCGGCGCTTTCGGCCCAGATCGCCGAACTGGAGCGGCACCTCGGCACGAAGCTGGTCGAGCGCGGCCGCCGCGCCACGATGCTGACACCTGACGGCGACAGGCTTTTGCCGAAGATCAGGGCGATTCTTGCAGATGTCGATGCGCTGGAGGTCGGACTGCGGCGCCACGCGGACCCTTTGACCGGGCGCCTGCGCGTCGGAATCATCCCAACGGTCGCGCCCTATCTCGTCCCGGCGCTCGTGCCACATGTGCGCAAACACTATCCGAAGCTGGAAATCGAACTGAAGGAGGCGGTGACGGCGACGCTGGTCAGCGATCTGCTTCACGGACAGGTCGATGCGGTGATCGCAGCGCTGCCGGTGGAGGAAGACGGCGTCGCCAGCCGTTTCCTCTTCGAAGACCGCTTCCTGATGGCCTGCGCCGACGACGAGACCACGATCCTGATGTCGCCGATGGCGCAGGACCAGGTCGATGTCAGCCGTCTTCTGCTTCTGGAAGAAGGGCATTGCATGCGCGACCAGGCCCTTGCGGTCTGCGAGGCCGCGCCGGGCCGACGGATCGTCAACTACGGCGCGACATCGATGGCCACCCTCTTGCAGATGGTCAGCCACGGCCTTGGATTGACGCTCATTCCGGAAATCGCCGTCCGTTCGGAAGGCGGACGTCACCGCATGCGGATCGTGCCTTTCGCCGAGCCGCAGCCATCGCGGCAGATCGGGCTGCTGACACGCGATTCCAGCGGCCGGTCAGCCGATTTCGAAGCCTTCGCAGAGGCTGCCCGCACCTGCGGCGAGGCCTTGCTGCTTCCGGGCACCGATCAGGCGACCGCCAGGCGGAATGCGAAATAGAGCCACAACAGCCCGTTGAGCACGAAGCCGGCGATAAAGGCGGGACGACGCCGGCGCAGATCGTTCGATGTGACGTGGACATAAGCGTGCACGACCCGCGAGGCCACGAACAGCCAGGCGAGGATGACGACCACGACATTCGCCGCTGCGATCATGTAGAGCCCGAAGCAGGCGAAGATGAACAGCATCGGCAATTCGAACTGATTGATCAGATTGCGGATGACTGTCGCGCTCTGTTCGGGCTCGACATTCGGCACGAGGAAGGCCCGCGCCTCGACCTCGCCGCGTTTGACCGCGCCGACACGCCGTTTCGACGCCAGGAAATAGACACCATAGATTAGAGCGACCTGAACGATCACCGGCCAGAAGATTGCTGTCGAGCCCATTTCGCCCCCTCAGTTCGCGCCAGGATAATTCGGGCTTTCGCGGGTGATCGTCACGTCATGGGCATGGCTCTCGCGCAGGCCGGCATTGGAAATCCGCACGAAGGTGGAGCGCTCGTGGAACTGCGTCAGGTCCTTGGCCCCGACATAGCCCATCGCCGCACGCAGACCGCCGGCGAGCTGGTGGAGAACGCCGGAGACCGGACCCTTGTAGGGCACCTGGCCCTCGATGCCTTCGGGTACGAGCTTGAGCGTGTCGCGCACTTCGGCCTGGAAGTACCGATCGGCTGAGCCGCGCGCCATCGCGCCGACCGACCCCATGCCGCGATAGGCCTTGAAGGAACGGCCGTGGTGCAAATAGACCTCACCCGGGCTTTCGTCGGTTCCGGCCAGAAGCGAGCCGATCATCACCGCATCCGCGCCGGCCGCCATGGCTTTTGCAAGATCACCGGAATATTTGATGCCGCCATCGGCAATGACGGGCACGCCGGCATCATGGGCGACGCCGACGGCGTTCATGATCGCGGAGAGCTGCGGCACGCCGACGCCGGCAACGATGCGCGTCGTGCAGATGGAGCCCGGCCCGATCCCGACCTTCACCGCGTCGGCGCCCGCATCGATCAGAGCTTTCGTTCCATCGGACGTTGCGATGTTGCCCGCCATGACCCTTACCGAATTGGACAGGCGCTTGACCCGGTCGACGGCGTCGAGAACACGCTGGGAATGGCCGTGCGCGGTGTCGACCACGATCATGTCGACGCCCGCATCGATCAGCCGTTCGGCCCGCTCGAAGCCATCTTCGCCGACCGACGTGGCGGCGGCGACGCGCAGGCGGCCCTGGCCGTCCTTGGAGGCATGGGGATTGAGCTGCGACTTCTCGATGTCCTTCACCGTGATGAGACCGACGCAACGGCCATCGCCGTCGACGACCAGCAGCTTCTCGATGCGATGCTGGTGAAGCAGGCGCTTGGCCTCATCCTGGCTGACGCTTTCCTTGACCGTCACGAGATTGTCGCGCGTCATCAGTTCATGGATCTTCTGCGCCGGATCGGAGGCGAAGCGCACGTCGCGGTTCGTGAGGATACCGACGAGACGGCCGGTGTGCTGGCCGCCGTTGCCACCGTTTTCCACGACCGGAATGCCGGAGATTCCGTGCGCCTTCATCAGCGCCTGCGCATCGCCGAGCGTTGCTTCAGGGCCGATCGTGACGGGATTGACCACCATGCCGCTTTCGAACTTCTTGACCTGGCGAACCTGCTCTGCCTGCTCGATGGGAGAAAGATTGCGGTGGATGACGCCGATGCCGCCGGCCTGGGCCATCGCGATGGCGAGGCGCCATTCCGTCACCGTGTCCATGGCGGAGGAGAGGATCGGCAGATTGAGGTCGATGCCGCTGGCGATCGTCGTCGAAACGTCAGTCTGGCCCGGCATCACTTCGGAATGGCCAGGCTGCAGCAGAACGTCGTCGAAGGTCAGCGCCTGAGCGCCGGTCGAGGTCTCGATGATTTTCGCCATAGCCAATCCTTCAGTGTAAATAAGCCGCCCGAACGCCCCGGCGAGGCGATGAACGGACGGCAAGAATGTGATTGGCAAGGGCTGCTACCATGCCGAGGCACGGAAGGGAAGCCGGCATCTTCGCTGCGCCGTACCGCGCCGATGAAGGACCCGGCGCGGCCGCGAAGATTCACACGTCGAACTGGTAGCTCTCGGGGATATAGCGATAGCCCTGATCGCGCTTTTCAACGAAGCCCTGGGCCGGATAGGGCATGTGATAGCCGATGAACGGCAGCCGATCGGTGGCGATCATGTCGAAGACGCGCTTGCGGGTCTCGGCAGCCATCGCCTTGTCCATGTCGAAGCGGACTTCCCAGTCCGGCCGCTGCAACGACAGCACGAAATGGTTGGCGGTATCGGCTGTCAGGATCAGCCGCCCCTCGCCCGATTCGATCGCGTAGATCATGTGTCCCGGCGTGTGGCCGAGAGCCTCCATCGCCGTGATGCCGGTGACGACATCATCGCCGTCGGCAAGAAACGTCATCTTCTCGGCAAGCGGCGCCACCTTTTCCATGACGGCCATGTGATTGCCTTCCGCGCCGGTGCCGACGCGGGCCTCGTCGGTCCAGAAATCGTACTCGGCCTCACCCGTCACATAGCGCGCATTGGGGAAGGCCGGCGCGCCACCTTCCATCAGCCCGTTGATATGATCCCCATGAAGGTGGGTCAGCACAACGATCGAAACGTCCTCGGCCGTATGGCCGGCCGCCTGCAAAGCCTGGAGGAGCATCCCGGTGCCGGCCTCGCGCCCGGCCTCGCCGTTGCCTGTATCGAAAAGGACAAGCTCGGAGCCGGTGTCGATCAGCGTCGGCGTGAACATGTTGCGCATGCGGTCGGCCGGAAGGAAATTCTCCTCCAGCAGGGCGGCGACATCGTCCGGTGCCTGGTCGGTGCCGAATGTGGTGTGCGGCTCGTCCATCACGCGGCCCCCATCGGAGAGCGTGGCAACGTGAAAATCGCCCAGCTGGAAACGATTGAACAGTCCGTGGTCGGCTGGCGTCATCTGGCCTTCCTCCTGAGCGTGCGCGGCTCTTACCATCAAGGCCGGCGTTGCCAGGCCGGCTGCGCCGACGGCGGCGAATTTGAACGCGTCGCGGCGCGAACGGGAAAAGGTCAACGTCATATCGTCCTCCAGAACAGGTTCTGCGACAGGCTGGCAAGCCCGTTTCGCATTGTACTGGCTATCTGGAGCGGTGCGACGCGATGACAATCACGGGTATGTCCCGCCGCAGCATCATCACGCGAACGTGAGCCTCTGGCCCTTCATTTTTCCTGGTCGGACCTGGCCTCGCGGTCGGAACCGGCTTCCTCGACAGGAGCGGCCTCATCAGCCGCACGGCCTTTGAAATCCTTGGCCAGCAGGAACATCTCGACCGATTCGGACCGCGATGACGGCGGCTTGATGTGGATGACGGAGCGGAAATTCTGCTTGAGCATGGTGAGAAGGTCCTGCTCGGTGCCGCCCTGGAACGTCTTGGAGAGGAAATGGCCTCCCGGACGAAGAACCTCGACCGCGAAATGCGCGGCGACCTCGGCAAGGTGCATGGTGCGCAGATGGTCGGTGCGCTTGTGGCCGGTGGTCGGCGCCGCCATGTCGGAGACCACCACGTCGGGTGCACCGCCGGCTGCTTCGAGAAGCCTTTGCGGCGCATCGTCGTCGAGGAAGTCCATCTGAAGGATCGCGACGCCAGGAATGGGATCCATCTCGAGGAAATCGATCGCAGCCACGCGCGGCGAAGCGTCGGTCGATCCTGTGACCTTGGCGGCGATCTGCGACCAGCCGCCCGGCGCAGCGCCGAGATCGATGATCCGCCTGGCGCCATTCAGAATCTTGTGCTTCTCGTCGATCTCCAGAAGCTTGAAGACGGCGCGCGAGCGGTAGCCCTCCAACTGCGCGCGCTGGACGTAGGGGTCGTTGATGTGGCGTTCGATCCAGCGCCGGGACGAGCCCTTGACCTTGCCCTTCTTCTTGACCTTCTGGCCGAGCTTGCGGCCGGTGCGCCCTGTTGGTGGCTGCATGCGCGTTATCCTCGGTCCTTGGAGTGCGACACCGTCTCGTGGCGATAGCGGCCACGGTCGGAGGCGGGAAAGCGCGATCGGCGACGGCGCCAGACGCCATCTGCCGCCATCATGTCCGTCAGGAGACCCTCGCGCAGGCCACGGTCGGCCACGCGCATGCGCTCGGCGGGCCAGCGGCGGCGGATCCCTTCCAGGATGGCGCAGCCGGCCAGTACCAGATCCGCCCTGTCGGCGCCGATGCACGGATTGGCCGATCGTTGGTCGAAATCCCAGGACAGGATCTTCTCGAGCATGCGGTCGACCTCGTCGCTGGTGAGCCATAGACCGTCGACGCGCCGGCGGTCGTAGCGCGGCAGGTCGAGATGGACACCGGCAAGGGTCGTCACGGTGCCGGACGTGCCGATGAGATGAAAGCGCCCGGTCTCCGCCTCCCCCGCCATACCGCGCAGTTGGGGACACAGAAAGCTTTCGAGCATCGTTTCGACATCGGCCACCATCGCGGCAAAGATGTCGCGCGTGACATCGCGGCCGCCGAAGCGTTCCGACAGCGTCACCACGCCGACCGGCAGCGACGTCCATGCGCGGATGTGGTTGGCAAGCCGGCCGGAACGGTTCTGCGGAAGCTCGATGACGGCGATTTCCGACGATCCGCCGCCAATATCGAAAAGGACGACCGAATCGGTCTCGCGTTCGACCAGCGAGGAGCAGCCGGACACGGCCAGCCGGGCCTCGGTCTCGCGATCGACGATCTCCAGATCCAGTCCGGTCTCGCGGCGCACGCGCTCAAGAAACGCGCCGCCATTCTCGGCCGCGCGGCAGGCCTCGGTGGCGATCAGCCGGGCCTTGCGGATCGGCTTGTCGGCAAGCTTCGAGGCGCAGATGCGCAGGGCGTCGACAGCCCTGTCCATGGCGGCTTCGGACAGGCGGCCCGTCGCCGCCAGCCCCTCGCCGAGCCGGACGATGCGCGAAAACGCGTCGACGACCCGGAACTGGCCAGGACGGGTCGGGGCGGCAACGAGCAGGCGGCAATTGTTCGTGCCGAGGTCGAGCGCGGCGTAAAACGGGCTATCGCCCCGCGCCTGCCGCGACGCGGGGTTTCCAGCCGCCCCGTTGGTGCCTTGAGGTGGTGCGCTGGCGGCAGCACCGCCGGATGATCGCCCCGGCCGGTCGCTCGCGCATCCGTTGGCGCCGCCGGCCTCGCCGGCACCGTCGACCGCAGGATTGCGCAGCGCACGGGCACGCTTGGCGCGCTGTCGCCGCTTGCGCGATTTCGATCGTTTGGGCGCACGGGCGTCACTTGGCGCATCCGGTGCGCCGCCCTCGCCCGTGGCCGCATCTGCAAGCGGCGCCGGGCCCGGGGGGGACGCATCGGACAGCGCAGCCGCCCCATTCCTGGCTGATCTGGCACCACGGCGGCGCCGACGGCGTCGCTTGCCGTTCTTGCCGGGCGACAGATCGCCGCCGGACGGGTCCGATGAAGGTGTATGGGAACGCCGATCGCCGCCGGGTGGCGAACGATCTAGAGCCGTTCCAACGGCGACGGCATCACTGCCGCCCGCTGCCCGATGGCCCACGTCGCCGCGCGCCGGGGCCCGCGGCGATGCGGTGTCCTGGCGGGTTTTTTCGGCAGTGGGTCCATTCCCGGCTTCCGGCTCCTGCTGCGGCGTCCCCGCGGATGGCGCCCTGGCGCCCGTTTCGCGGTCTTCCACTCAATCAACCTTACGGCGCGTCGCAAGCCCGGCTGCCGTGTCGAAAGGCCACCTCGGCGCGACTGACGCTCCTTGTTTGTCGTTGCCGGCAAGACTATCAGCCTGTTTTTCAATCACCAAACCCTTTTTGCCGGCGCGCCGGGCGGGCGCAGCGCTCCACTCGCAAAGCCAGGACAAAATTTGGAAATTGCCGGTTTGCATCCGCCGGACTTTTTGGCTATAGAGGCCCGCAACCGCCGCGGCGACGCTCACGGCACGGTGGGGAATAGGTTAACGGTAGACCCACGGACTCTGACTCCGTTAGTCCTGGTTCGAATCCAGGTTCCCCAGCCAACTTTTCTTCAGACCCTGAAATCATTGAATATTCCGGAAATTCGGGATCCCGTTTCGGCGTCACAGGCGAGCTGATGCCCGAAACTGACGCCCAATGGTGATGCCCACACCGCAGCAGGGCTCGCTCATCCTAGCGGCCCGGAAAGAGGGCACAGTGGGAGCATTTCAGCGGTCATCGCAAAGGTCGAGGCGAAGCTTGTCGATGAGCAAGGAACGGAAATGCGGCAGCATCCCCCCCGCGATGACTCTCGACTGGCCTCCCCAGCTATGGAATGGCGACGCGGCAGACTGGTCGCTCGATCTCTCCGCCGATCTTGCCGACCGGAAGGCTGGACGGATCGACTGGTCCGAAATCGACCTGGGCGTGCTTCTCTCCGGGCCGCCCGACACTTTGCAGCCGCACTTGCCACGACCTGCTCGGCCCATCTTGTTGTAGCCTCGGTGACGCGTTGCCAGTCGAGCGGCCAACTCGGCGATTTCTTGAAGGCCACGAGAAAGGCTTTCGCGGAAACGCGCGATCACGCGCCCAGCATCCTCTTCATCGATGCGTTTGATTCCATTGGCGATCGTGCCCGTTTCTCCGGTCATAGCGCGCAATGTTGCACCGAAGTCGTGAACAACTGTGCTTCGCCATTGATCCGGCTCTGCTGCGTCCCGGATGCCGTGATCAGCATATTGCGATTCCGCTGGCGGACGAGGAGACCCAGGCCGCCATCCTCTACATCCGTGCCAAGGGCATGCCGGGAGAGGAAGATCGCGCCGATATCGCCAGACGGATGGCTTTTTACTCCGGGACCTCGACAATAACCGATCGATGTCGATGTCAGGCCAGAATCCGGAGAACTTCACTCTGCTCGCCAAACTGCTGGGCGCGAAATGCCCGACCGATTTGTTCGCCGTCCAGAGGGACGGATGTACGCGTGGCGCGGCTTTGTATCGCTTAAAGTCACCGCGCAGGGTGCGCAGGTCGGTCTTCAAAAAGATGCGATCCTGCAGCAATCATGATCAACGCGCCGCTGAGTACCGCGCTCCACACCGCCGGGCGGTTGTCAGAGTATCGTAGAACCAGGGGCGACAAGATGAGCCACAATCCGAGGGCAGCTTCGACCCAGTCTTCCCACGGTCGATGTGCCAGCACGCTCGCGAGCGCAATGAACAGCGCGAAGGCTCCACAAAGGAGCAAATTCCCTGTGACGAGCGAATGCTCGATGTTTCCAACGCTTATCGTCATGCCCAAATTCAGGATCCAGGGTGAGATCATGAGCCAGATGCCCACTATCGCGGTGAGCCAGTTCTGCCAGTGATGTTTCGCATACATGATGCTGACCTCCATTCAACGCGTTCGATTATCGGCGAGGCCAGGCCGGCAGGCCTTGATGCGTATCAACGATCCACCGCACCCCTCGAATCTTGCCGAATTCGCGGAGCCCTTCACTCAAGCAGAAGGGGAGCCTGCAATTGATATGGATTAAGGTGAAATCGCTTTGCTGCGCCGAAGATGGCCATCTCTGGAGGCTGTCATGAAACCGATCATGCTTGATCCTGGAACTGCTTTGCTCCTCAGTCTGCTCGTCTTGCTGCTGATTGTCGTTTCAGTCTGGATCGTCGCTTCGCTGTAGCGGGATCGGACGGGCCGACTGCAACAGTGTCGTCGATCAGTTCCATCTGCATCTCCTGGATTTCGGTCAGGCGCTCCCATTGCCGCAGGAGATGATGGTCGAGCTTTTCATGCAGATGGCGGATTTCAAGCTCGGCCTTGAGATTGACCTGGTAGTCGTTTTGCGACCGGAGACGGTCTTTCGTCTCCTGCCGTCTCTGGCTCATCATGATGAGCGGCGCCTGAATCGCTGCGACCAGCGAGAGAAAGAGGTTGAGCAGGATGAAAGGATAGGGATCGAAGGCGTCGGTCCGCAGCAACCATGCATTCGCCGACATCCAGACGATGAGGACAGCGATGAAGGTGAAGATGAATTGCCATGAGCCAACATAGGCGGCAACGGCATCCGCGGACCGTTCGGCCAGACTGACCTTCTCCTCATAATCCCGTTCGATATCAACAGATAGAGTTTCGTCCTGGATCAGACTGGTAACCACCGTGCTGTCGAGCGCCGTCAGTTCTCCGCGCTCCTTGATGATCGTTTCTTCCAGAACGTGACGCCGCGCGCGCTGAAGATCCTCGATGCACAACCACCCGGTATCACGCCAACCGGGATACTCCCGGTCGAGCCATTGGGCGACCGTCGGTCGAAGCCAGGCTGTCGAATAGAGGCGAACCGCACTGCCGTGCCGGCCGCACACGCCGCAGGTTTCCTGGCCCGGCTTCATTGGCGCCTCCGCGCTCTACAACCTGTCTTAAATTCGCCGCAACTCAGGCGCTCTGCAATTGAAATCTATGGCCAGGGGAGCGTCGACATGATCCGTGATAGCATCGTCCGTCAGGGCCAGTGGTTCTTCCGCTGGCGCAGCTATGTGCTTTTGGCGACGATCCCCATCGCTTTCATGACGCTGCGTCGAGGAGAGCCGATCGAGCTCTATTTCGGCGATCGGGCGGATTTCATCTATGAAGGCGTCTGTGTCGCCCTGGCCTTTACCGGTCTGGCGTTGCGCGCCGTGACGGTCGCTCATGCCCCCAAGGGAACGTCAGGGCGGAACACACGGAGCCAAGTTGCCGAGACACTCAACACGACAGGTATGTACTCGCTGACGAGGAATCCACTCTATTTCGGCAACGCAATCATCTACATGGCGATCGCGCTCTTCACTCAGGGTGTCTATTTCGTCATCATCATGGCGCTCTTCCTGATCATCTATCTGGAGCGCATCATTGCAACGGAAGAGGCTTTCCTCTCCGACAAGTTTGGAACCACATACCAAGAGTGGGCCGACCGCGTGCCAGCATTCTTTCCACGGCTCTCCGGCTGGCAGGCGCCGACATTACCGTTCTCGGTCAGAAACGTGTTGCGCCGGGAATATTCCGGCTTCTTCGCAATCATTGCCGCGTTCTTCGCCATCGAAGCGTTCGGCGATGTCCTTTTCCAGGGCCACATCCTCTATGATCCTGTCTGGATAGCGGCATTCATCGGCGGCGGCATCGTCTATCTGGCGCTTCGGTCCTTGAAGAAGCAGACCAGTTGGCTCGACGTGCAGGGACGCTGACGATGTTCTGCGTAAGATCGCTTCTTCAATGCCGCTGCGCCATAAGCACCATATCGAACCGCACGTCGTTCGAATAGATCGGCAATCCCACATCAATGCCGTAGTGCTCGCGCCGAACCACACCGCTCACTCCAAAGACGATGCCGTTGCCGTCGAAGGACTGCATTGTGACATCGAACGATTGGTGACCCTTTGCACCGCGGGCGGTCAACTCACCTTCGACGGTGGCGGCCACAGGGCCGGTCTGGGAAACATGCGTTGATCGGAAGGTGATTGCGCGCTCCCGCGTCGTGTCGAACACGGCATTTGACTTCAAGAACGCGGTGGTTCGCGGTTCGCCAGCTTCGACGCTGGCCGGATCGATGACGATCGATACGGCGGACCGCGCCAGATCCGTCGCATCAATGTCAATCTCGCCCGCAAACCTCGTAAATCGGCCGCGAATGGCACCGCCGACCAGATTCGATAGGGCAAAGTCGATGGTGGATCCACCGGGGATGATCGCATAGTGCCCGCTTGCAGACGATAGGTCCCCCGCATGCGTCGTGCCAGTCGCGAAAACGAACACCGCTAGAACAAGTGCAAGCCTGCGCATCGCCGTTGCTCCTGCCAAGGCTCGGAATTGTCCGCCTGTCAGCACGAATTGGCCAGCTACAGGTGATCACAATCCCGTCAGCGCAATCAATGGCGATGCCCTGGCCGCCAAATGCGACGAAGGAATGGCTGACCAAGTGTCAACTCGTGCCATATTGACGCTCCAACATGAAGCCCAACCAGACCGACACCAAGCCAACCGAGTGCTTCATGCGTTGCCCTCCAAGCACCTTCGGCCGATTCCAGTCTGGTCAGCGGAAGATCTGGAACGATCAGTGTGCCAAAGACCAACGTCGGAATGGCAAGCGTTGAGGCAGAAACCAATGCCCAACCCGTTAGCGGCAGCGCAAGCATGATCGCGTAGAGTGCACCATGCGACATCCTTGATGCATGGCAAAACGCCACCGCGAGATCGGCCGGTTCCACCGGGAATCTGTTTGTGAGCCGCCAGCCGAGCCGAAGAACGATCAGACATAGCAGCAGAAATCCGAGCGATTTATGCAACTGGATCAAGTCGAACGCGCGGCGCTGGTCTTCAACGTCAACCATCGTCACGCCAAGCGCGAATTGGCACACCAATAGGATCGCAATCCCCCAGTGCATGCCGATCGCGATCCAACCGAACGACGTTTTAGAGTTCCGCAGCATGTGGTCATTCTATCCGCTATTTTGCGGCCGGTCACTCGACCCAAAAGCGTGCCCGTCGTCACGCAAGGCCGCGGAACCTCGTCTAGAAAACCGTCCTTTGAGCCTGCCGTGACGCCCTGGATGGTAGCAGACCCGTCAGGACCGCACAGCAAGCGTTAGAACGCTTAGCGCGCCCTTCAAATGACTTCTATTGGTTTCGTCCACGCGCCATCGCTTGGCCCTCAGCCCTGTGATCGCGGATCGTCGACGCGGTCCTTGCGATCAGGTGTGTCAGGCTCTTCGCGGTCGCGGGTATGGCGATCTTTCAAGGTGAACGGGGGCAGCCAGGATTCGCGGCGGATGGTCCATAACTCGTAGGTCGGGACCATCTGATCGGGGGCGTCCAGCGAACCGAGATGAATTTCGATCTCGCCCGGACTGCGCGAGAAGACCGACGAGCCGCAGTCGGGGCAGAAGTAGCGGTCGCCATAGGCGCGCGCTGTTCCGGTGACCCTCACCGCGCCTTCGGGAAAGATGGCGGACGCATGGAAGAGCGCGCCGTGATGTTTTCTGCAATCCATGCAGTGGCACAGACCCACCCTCAAGGGCGAGCCTTCCGCCGTGATCCTTATGTTGCCGCAAAGGCAGCCGCCGCGCACCCGGTCCATCGCCGGAACCCTCCGTCATCCGAGACCGAAACGTTGCGCGCCAAGGCATGTTCCCGCCTTGCTCCGTCGCACCCCAACGCCTCGACGCACCGGCTGAACGTCAGGATGTCACACTACCCTGCCCGCCTGCGCGAGCGCTGAATGGCCTTGGCGAAACGGTCAAATGCCACCAATGCCTGGCGGCGCGCCTTCTCACGATCATGCTCGACCGTGTGCTCGAAAAACGAGCGTTCGAAAAGGTCGTAACGCTCCAGGAACACTTCCGCCACCGCGCCGGCGTCCGGCGCATTCAGCTGATCAACCGCGACCCTGCGCACGGCGACGCCGGCGGCGGGTTCGGGGCGTTGCTGAGCGGCAATATAGGTGCGAATCCATTCCAGATCGGTCAACATGGCACACTCGTGAAAGGCTGTTAACGCATTCTTAAGCATGTGCGCGCCGTCGGCAACCGAGAGTTGAAGCTCTGGTTAATGAATAAAATCTTCCTGATCGACGGTCGTTCATGCCGTTTGTCGCCCACTCACGGGTGAACGCGAAGAACCACCGCGAACGGGCCGCGATCATCGATTCGTTAGACTTGCCTAATACAGGATCTCCGCGCCTAACGAATCTTGTGAGATAGTCGCTATACACAGCCCGTCTGGTCTTGACGCTGTGTGTCCGATGGTGGTCAAAGGCTCCCGTTACCCGAGTGCTCTCCATCCATATCCGCCGGGCACACGCTGTGGCTGGACACGGACCCAAATCCCGCTTTCTGGCGGAGCCAAACGGAAGAACAGACCACGCCGCTCATGGAAGCACTGCTGTTCCGAAAGATCGAACTATGGGTCGGTCTGCTCGTTCTCATCCTGGTCTTCGTCGGCTGGGTCTTCTTCTCGTGGACACTCAAGAACGAGCTGGAATCGCAGCAGGAGCCCGAGGGGATCGGAGCGGCCGCGCTGTCGCTCGCCTCCGTGCCCGACAATCTGGCGCATCTGATCGAAAGCGGGATCGACATCGGTGAGGATGGCACGCTGGTGGAGCGAAACCCGCAAATCCTTTCGGGCGACTACGAGCGCAACCTCAACATAAACGATGCCGACTTTTCCGATGAGGGCTATCTGCTGATATCGGCCTACAGCCATGAGGACCGCATCAATGTCGTCCAGCTGTTCGACATTTCGGCCTCTTCGGTGGTTTGGCAATGGAAGCCCGATCCGCAGGCCGTGGTCGACAGTTCTCCCATGCTTCGGGCGGAGCAGGAACGGGGAACGCTGGATCCGATCGAGACACGCGAGCTCTTTCGCTCGCAGTCGCCTCTGCTTATGGCGGATGGCAGTGTCGTGGTGACGAGCGGCGAAGGGTCGCTGTCACGCTGGTCGGCCTGCGGCGACCTAATATGGGCCAATGATCGCCATTTTCATCACAGCATCGAAACCGCCAACGATGGTGTGATCGTCCCCATCATCGTTGACGACCCGGAGCCTGCCCCCTTCAAGGCCGGCCTTCGTGACGACGGCTATGCCATCGTCGACCGCGACGGCAAGATCATCTCCGAAACCTCGATCCTCGACATCCTCTACGCCAACGGCCGCTTCCATACCGTGCTCGGACGCAATGTCGGTGACGACCCGATACATCTCAACGACGCGGAAATCATCAAGACGAGCGATGCGTTCGTCAGTGCCGGCGACATCATGCTGAGTTCGCGGCATCTCTCAGCGGTCCTGCTCTACCGTCCCTCAAGCAACGAGATCGTGTGGTACAAGGCAGGACCGTGGCTTGCGCAGCACGACATGGACTATCTCGGCGACGGGCGCTTCAGCCTCTACGGGAACGACAACAGCCTGTCGGTGGCCGGCCTGACATGGCCCCACGACCACTCCACGGTCTATATCTACGACATGGCCCGTGATGTGGTCGAAACGCCCTATGACGCCGTCTTTGAGGCGCTCGACATTCGCGATGCGTCCTCCAGCACGCATCGCGTCCTGCGCAACGGAGACGTCTTCGTGGAGAGAAGCACATCCGGGATCCTGTGGCGGTTGTCGCCCGAGGGACCGCGCTGGCACTATGTCAACCGCACCGCGGATGGCATCGGCGCCATGCAATGGTCGCGCTACCTCTATCGTGACGAGATTGACCTGACATGGATGGACGAGACGACATGCGATCAATGACACCCATTCCAGCCCTCGCCGCGCTGATCTTTCTGGCAAGCGCACTGCCGGCTCAGGCCTATATCGGCCCAGGCCTTGGCGCCGGCGCCGTTGCCGCGGTGCTTGGGGTCGTCGGTTCGGTCCTGCTCGGCGTTTTCGCCGTCGTCTATTACCCGATCAAGCGCGCGTTGCGTAAGCGGCGGGCTGCGAAGCCCGAACGGGACTCGGAGAAGAAGCAGTGAGCCAGACCGTCATAGCGCTGCTGCTTATCCTGACCTGCGAGCTCATTCTGGCGACCCCGCTCTTGGAGCGGCTGCGCAGCACACGCAAGCTGGTGGGTCTCATCATTGCCGCGCTCGGTGACCGCCAGCTCAACGACGAGTACAAGGAGCGGCGCATGCTGACCTATTCGCGCATGCTGTTCCTGCTCAATCTCTTCATTCTTTCACTTCTCGCGCTCTACGCCTCGCCCTGGGTTCTCGCCGCCTTGGCACTGCCCGATGTCGGCATCTTGATCCGTGATCCGGGAATGGCGCTGGCGCTGTGCCTCGGATCGATCGCCTATCTGGTTGCCCGGAAAAGGATCTGGCAGTGACGGCCTACGGGTCAACATCCCGTTTGGCGCATCGACTTGCCCTGGCCAACCCGGCCATCGCCGAAGCGGCATTCGACATGGAGCGCCTTGCCGTTGGCAGGAACGTTCCGCCCGCATCGCCGAATGGCCATGTGTTCGTGACGGGCCTGGCGCGAGCAGGAACGACGATCCTGATGCGTGCGCTTCATACGACAGGCGCATTCGCATCCCTCACCTATCGCCACATGCCCTTCGTGCTTGCGCCCAAGCTCTGGGGGAGCGTCTCGCGTCGCTTCGTCAGTTCGAGCGCGCCGACCCTTCGCGCGCACGGCGACAGGATCATGATCGACACCGACAGCCCCGAGGCGCTGGACGAGGTCTTCTGGCGCGTCAATGCCGGCACCGACTACATTGGCGGGGACGCGCTCGTCCCGCATGCGGTCGACGACGAGACCATGGATAGGTTCGCGGCCTATGTCGGGTTGGTCCTTCATGCCGAGCAACGCTCGCGCTATCTGACGAAAAACAACAACAACATCCTCAGACTGGGCGCGCTGCTGGATCGTTTCACCGGTTCAGATTTCCTGGTCCCGTTCCGCGAGCCGGTCCAGCATGCCTTGTCGCTTCGCAAACAACACCATCACCACTGCGCGATACAGTCGGCCGATCCGTTCGTCCGCGATTACATGACATGGCTTGCCCACCACGAGTTCGGCCTCGACCATCGACCGTTCCGCTTCGGCCATGCGGGCCAGACCACCGGTGATCCGGCGGAACTGAACTACTGGCTGAGACACTGGATCGCCTATCACGACCACCTTCTGAGCCACCACGCGGACCGGCCATCGCTGACGCTCGTCTGCTATGAGGACCTGTGCGCCGATCCCGGCGTGTGGGCCGGTCTGACACACCGGCTGGATTTGAAGTGCGACGCCTTGCCGGCATTTCAGATTGCCGCGCCACACCCTGCCGATGAGATCGACCCCGTGCTTGAGGACCGTGCGCAGCGGCTCTACGAGCGAATGCGGATGCTGGCGAGGGCTGCGCATGGATCATCTTGACCATCTCGAAGCGGAAAGCATCCACATCTTCCGCGAAGTGGCGGCCCAGGCCGCCAGGCCGGTGATGCTTTATTCCATCGGCAAGGACAGCAGCGTGATGCTGCACCTGGCCCTCAAGGCCTTCCACCCGGACCGACCGCGCTTTCCCCTGCTGCATGTCGACACCACCTGGAAATTCGCCGAGATGATCCGCTTTCGTGATGCGCGCGTGCGTCAGTTGGGTCTCGATCTCATCGTTCAGGTCAACGAGCAGGGCGTGCGCGACGGCGTCGGTCCGTTTTCTCACGGCGCCGACCGGCACACCGAGGTGATGAAGACCGAGGCACTGATTCAGGCTCTGGACAAGGGCGGGTTCGATGCCGCCTTCGGGGGCGCGCGGCGCGATGAAGAGGCCAGCCGCTCCAAGGAACGGATCCTGTCGTTCCGCTCGCGCGCGCACCAATGGGACGTCAAGAAGCAGCGGCCGGAGATGTGGAGCCTTTACAACGGCCGGGTCAATCCGGGCGAGAGCGTCCGCGTCTTCCCGCTGTCGAACTGGACCGAACTGGACGTGTGGCGCTATGTCAGGCGTGAGAACATCCCCGTCGTTCCCCTTTATTTCGCCAGCAAGCGGCCCGTCGTCGAACGCCAGGGCTCCCTGATCATGGTCGATGACGAACGCATGCCGCTGAGACCGGAGGAGCGCGTGCAGCACCGTACGGTGCGCTTTCGAACGCTTGGCTGCTACCCGCTGACCGGTGCGATCGAAAGCGAGGCGGCGAGCGTCGACGCGATCATCGAGGAGATGGCGGCTTCGCGCACGAGCGAGAGGCAGGGCCGGCTGATCGACCGTCCGGACGGCACATCGATGGAAGCCAAGAAGCGCGCGGGCTATTTCTGATGGCCGCGTCTCCCAAGCCCAGCGAGCAGTCCCATGTTCGCATGATGATGTGCGGTTCGGTCGACGACGGCAAGTCAACGCTTCTCGGCCGGATGCTGCTGGACTGCGGAGCAGTTTTCGATGACCAGCTGCATCGTCTCAGCGACGAATCGCGGCGATACGGCACCACCGGGAAAGACCGGATCGATCCCGCGCTTCTTCTTGACGGGCTCGCGGACGAAAGGCAGCAAGGCATCACCATCGACGTCGCCTATCGCTATTTCGCGACGCGGCGGCGCGCCTTCATCGTGGCCGACACGCCGGGCCATGAGCAGTACACCCGCAACATGGCAACGGCCGCCTCGACCGCCGAGCTTGCAGTGCTTCTGGTTGACGTGCGCAAGGGGCTGGTCGCGCAGACACGGCGGCACATGCACATCGTCCAGCTTCTCGGCGTAAGAAGACTCGTGCTCGCGATCAACAAGATGGACCTTGCCGCTTTCAGCGAAGCCGCCTATCGCGCGGTCGATCAACAATTCGCCGCCTTTGCAGAGGAACGCGGGATCGATGATTTCGTAAGCGTCCCGGTGTCCGCCCTTTCGGGCGACAACGTGGTCGTCCGCTCCTCCTCGATGCCCTGGTTCGATGGCCCGACGCTTCTGGACGCTCTGGAAGCGCCTGAACGCTCCCGCCTCGACGCGGCAGGGCCGGCGCGGTTTCCGGTTCAAATGGTCTGCCGGCCCGACAGCTCGTTTCGCGGCTTCCAGGGGACGGTGAGAGGCGGCAGCCTTTCCGTGGGGCAACGGCTCATTGCGCTGCCATCGGGACGCCAGGCATCAATTGCGCGGGTCACAACGATGGATGGTGATCTTGAGGTGGCGGCGGCGGGCCGGGCCGTGACGCTGGTTCTCGACGACGAGATCGACATCGTTCGCGGCGACGTGCTCGCGCCGGTCGAGGCGCGTCCAGAGGTTGCGGACCAGTTCACCGCCCATATGGTCTGGATGGACGAGCAACCCATGCTGCCCGGCCGGCGCTATCTGCTGCGCATCGGCGCAAGGACGGTCAACGTCCAGGTCACCGACATCAAGTACCGCATCGATGTGGAGAGCCAGCGAAAGCTCGCCGCCCGGACGCTTTCATCGAACGATATCGCCGTGTGCAATCTGTCGCTCGATCAAGCCGTTCCGTTCGATCCTTATCGCGTCAACCGCGATACGGGCGGGTTCATCTTCATCGATCCGGAGACCAACGCGACGCTGGGATGCGGCATGATCGATCACTCGCTGCGCCGGTCGAGCAATGTCCATCGGCAAGCAATGCGCATCGATCGCGCCGCGCGCTCGGCCCAGAACCGGCACCGTCCCTGCATCCTGTGGTTCACCGGCTTGTCCGGCGCCGGCAAGTCGACCGTCGCCGATGCCGTGGAACAACGACTGTTTTCCATGGGATGCCGGACGATGTCGCTCGATGGCGACAATGTTCGCCAGGGACTCAACCGTGACCTTGGCTTTACCGTCGAGGATCGCGTCGAGAATATACGTCGCGTCGCCGAAGTGGCGCGATTGATGCTCGATGCCGGGCTTATCACGCTCGTCAGCTTCATTTCACCCTTCCGCAGCGAACGCGAACTCGCCCGCTCGCTGGCAGGCGACGGCACCTTCCTGGAAATCTTCGTGGATGCGCCGCTCCGTGTCTGCGAAGAAAGAGATCCCAAGGGGCTCTACCGAAAGGCACGGTCGGGCAGCATCCCCAATTTCACGGGCATCGGCAGCCCCTACGAGGCGCCGACCGATCCGGAGCTGCGGCTGCAGACGGATCGGAGCGACGTGGAGAGCCTGGCCGAGCGGGTCATTGCCCTGCTTGCGCAACGTGGTGTTATCGATCCGTAATCCGCAGCCATCCAGCCGGATCACCCGAAACACCTTGAACCTCGCGCCCTTCCCTGCGTTATGGAGACATCAGCAAGGGGATTTGCGTGGAATCATTCGTTCAGGGTCTTATCGAGCAGTTCGGTGTCTTCGGCATTGCGCTGCTGATGTTTCTGGAAAACATCTTCCCGCCCATTCCTTCCGAACTGATCATGCCGCTAGCCGGCTATCGATCGGCGCAGGGCGACATCTCGATCTTCCTCGTCATCGCCGCAGGCAGCGTGGGTTCGCTGCTGGGCATTTTGCCCTGGTACGTGGCTGGCCGGAAACTGGGGGAGCGCCGATTGAAGCGGCTGGCGCGCGACCATGGGCGCTGGCTGACGATGACGCCCGACGACGTGCACCGCGCCAACCTCTGGTTCAAGCATCGCGGCCCGCCCGCCGTTCTCTTCGGCCGGCTGGTGCCGACCGTGCGAACGCTGATCTCCGTGCCGGCGGGGCTGGCGCGCATGCCTTTCGGCCAGTTCCTCGCCTATTCGGCGATCGGCACGGTGGCGTGGACCTCGGCGCTGGCCTTCGCCGGCTTCCTGCTCGGTCAGGCCTATGAGACGGTGGAAGCCTATGTTGGGCCGGTTTCCAATGCGATCGTCATCCTCGCGGTCGGCTACTACATCTACCGGGTCGTCACATTCGACGCCAACCACGGCCAGAAGCCCGAAACCGACTGACGGGGTCCTTCGCGAGCCGGTTGAAAGGAAGCGTGCGAGATCAATCGAGATCCAGCGGGGGCGTCACACCTTGCGGGTCCTCCAGCTCCCACCAGCTCCGCCACCTGCCGTTCTCACGCGCCAGCATCAGGAAGTTGCGGCGTGCCGTGTAGATCGTATCCCTGCCAGGCAGAGGGTGAATGCGGATGGGATGTCCTTTCAGCGGCGTCTCGCCCAGTCGGGCAAGCGTGCCGAGCGCCCGTGCATAAAGTTCGGGCGGCGGGGGATGGGTGATGCCGGAGGCGACGAGCTGGTGAAGCGGCCCGCTCGGATCGTCCAGCGTCGCGCGGGTCGCCAGATGGATTTCGCCAGAGACCACCGTGACGCGGTTGCCCGGCCGGCTGTGCGTTTCGAGCAGCAGACGTAGGAGCCGGCGCCACTCGCTGCGATGCGTGCGACTTTGCCACTGGTCGCGCAGGTCGTCCTCGTATTTCTCCATGGTCGGCGTCATGCGCATCAGTGTTTCGATGAGCGAGAGGCGCGGACCGAGTGCGGGCACGCTGCTGACGAGAAGCGTGCGGCCCTTTACGCCCTTCAAGGCCTGCTCGAGACTTTGCCAACCATTTTCGCCCATGATCTGCCGGCGACGGCGCTCCGAGCGCAGGTCCGGCGCAACGATATGCAGATCCGGCAAGGCGACATGCCAGCCGAGCGCCGCGCCGGTCGGGTCCATCAGATGGCTGGGCAGCGCATGCGGCGAGCCGCCGAGCTGGAACAACAGGAAATAATCGCGCGCGATCTCGAAAACAGCGCGGCCGACCGGCGAATCGAGCTTGCGATCGGGCAGTGAACCCCAGCCGTCGCAGATGTCGTGATCATCCCACATCGCGAGCGAGGGCACCTGAGCCAGCATGTGCGCCAGTTGCGGCTGTCCGTAGAGTTCGAGATAGCGCTGAAGAAGCGCGCGCGACAGCGCCTCGCGGATGGCGGTGATCTCAGCACCAGCATCGTTGCCGGGATCGCCGTTCTCCTCGCCCCACTCGCGCGTTACCGGATGGACGTCGAGGATCTCGTCGGCATAAATCTGATCGCCGCCATGCAGGATCAGGTTGACCGGGGCCTTGGCGTGACGCTCGGCAAGGCGGCTCCAAAGGACGTTGCGCTCTTCGGGCGAGCGATCGCGATCGCCATGCTCCTGCCCGTTGCAGGAAACGAACGCAATGCGCAGATCCTCGCCGAGGCGCGTGTCGATCGTATAGCGCCGTCCCTCTATCTCGTACCAGGCGGCCGCCTCCATCGGCAGAACGAGGGCATATTGGTGGATGGCGACGCCGTGGCGCATGAGAAGCGGCGTCGAGCCGACGGGACCGGTGGCGACATTGAGCGGGGGTGGGGCGACCTCCGCCGGACGAACGAGCACGACGACAAGCGCGATCCCTTCCGAGACCTGCCCGCGCAGGTGAAGCATCGGGCCGGTGGCAGCGGCAAGGTCGGCGAGTTGAGCGTCGTCGGCAAGATCGGTCAATTCGGAAGTCCGGTGCTGGGATGGACGGCGGCGGCGCGATGCCTGGCGGCATGGAACAACGCCGGCGCCCTTCAGCCGGCTCACGCAATTTAGGGATGTGGCGCCGTCCCGACAAGGCCGCGTGGACTTTGCGGCGCGGCCGGTTCTAGGCGCTGGAAACGCTGTCGTCGTCAAATGGGGCGACGTTGACCCGCCGGGCGAGCATGAAGGCATCGGCGACATGAACCAGCGGCGACAGGTCAACATCGCTGGTGCCGGTAGCGATCAGATTGGCGAAACGGGCATAGAGACCATCATATTCACGATCATCGCCTGCATGCCGCTTTGCCCCGTCGATGGCCAGCCGAGCACCGCCATCGGAAAGCTTCAAGGTGCCGTCATCGGTGACCACATCGATGTCCCACGTCTGGGGACCCTCCTGGCGCCAGTCGAACACCGCCTCGACAACTGCGCCGCGCCCGTTAGCAAAATCGACCCGTGCGGCGATCGGCGCATCGCGCCCTTGCGGAAACGACAATTCCGACGTCGTCACGTGGACGGGATGCGGCAGGATCGCCGTCAGGATGGAAAGGGCGTTGATGCCGGGATCGAAGACGCCCAGGCCACCGGCCTGCCATACCCAGTCCTGACCCGGATGCCAGCGCCGGACGTCTTCCTTCCACACGATGCTGACGTGCCGGACCGCGCGCTCCTTCAGCCATTGCCGGGCATCGTCCACCGCGTGCGCATAGCGCGAATGCCAGCTGGCGAAGAGCGTGCATCCCTTGTCGGTGGCCAGCCACTGCAAGGCCCTGACCTCGGCGATCGTCGCGCCGGGCGGCTTTTCCAGCATGACGTGCCGGCCAGCCAGAAGCGCCGCATGCGCGGCCTCGAACCTGACCTGAGGCGGCATGCAGAGCGCCAGGGCAGGAATGTCGGGCCGCGCCTCGAGAAGCGCACCGACGGTGGAGAAATTCTCCACGCCATCGACATGCGCATTGCGGCTGACGACGGCCGCGAGCCGGAACGTCGGCGATCTTTCGATCGACGGCATGTGCTGATCGCGTGCGATCTTCCCGACGCCGACAATGGCAACGGGGATTTCGGTCTCAGTGGCTGTCACGCGGCACCGCCTTCCCCCGCTGGCCCTTCAGAAAATCGAAATCGGCGCCGGTATCGGCCCCCTGGACGTGGGTGTGAAAGAGCCGCGCATAACCGCTTTCCGGCGCCTTGACCGGTGACTGCCATCTGGCGAGGCGGCTGGCGATCTCCTCGTCGGGAACGTCGAGATGGAGGCGCCGGCCGGGCACATCGATCTCGATCATGTCGCCGGATCTGACGATCGCCAGCGGTCCGCCGACGGCCGCCTCGGGGGAGGTGTGGAGGATGACCGTGCCGTAGGCCGTGCCGGACATGCGCGCATCGGAGATGCGCACCATGTCCTTGATTCCCTTTTTCAGGACCTTGGGCGGCAGTCCCATATTGCCGACCTCGGCCATGCCCGGATAGCCGCGCGGCCCGCAATTCTTCATGACCATGACGCAGGTCTCGTCGACATCGAGCGCATCGTCGTTGATCCTTGCCTTGTAATCGTCGATGTCCTCGAAGACGACGGCGCGGCCGCGATGCGTCAGGAGATGCGGGCTGGCGGCCGAGGGTTTGAGTACGGCGCCCTGCGGAGCGAGATTGCCCTTCAGGACGGCGATGCCGCCCTGCCCCGTCAAGGCCCGCTCGACCGGCAGGATGACATCCTCGTTCCAGTTTTTTACCTCGCGGACTTCGTTCCAGACCCCCCGGCCGGAGACCGTGAGAGCGTCGCGGTGGAGCAGTCCGGCCTCACCGAGCCGACGGATCACCACCGGCAGCCCGCCTGCATAGAAGAATTCCTCCATCAGATAGCGCCCGGACGGCATGAGATTGACGATCGTCGGGATGTCGCGGCCGAGCCGGTCCCAATCATCAAGCGTCAGGTCGACGCCGACGCGCCCGGCAAGCGCCAGAAGGTGAATGACCGCGTTGGTAGAGCCGCCGATCGCACCGTTGACGCGAATGGCGTTCTCAAAGGCCTCGCGCGTCAGGACATCTGAGGGCTTGAGGTCGTCCTTGACCATATCGACGATCCGCCGGCCCGTCAGATGGGCCATGACGCGGCGACGGCTGTCGACGGCGGGAATCGCGGCATTGCCGGACAATGCCATGCCGAGCGCTTCGGCCATCGAGGCCATCGTCGAGGCGGTGCCCATGGTGTTGCACGATCCGGGGCTGCGCGACATCGCCTGCTCGGCCTCCAGGAAATCGTCGCTCGACATATTGCCGGCCTTGACGTCTTCCGACATTTGCCAGAGCGCCGTGCCAGAGCCGACCCGCTCGCCCCGGAACCAGCCGTTGAGCATCGGTCCGCCGGAGACGGCGATCGCCGGGATATCGACGCTTGCCGCCCCCATGAGGAGCGCAGGCGTGGTCTTGTCACACCCGACCATGAGCACGACGCCGTCAAGCGGGTTGGCGCGAAGGGCCTCCTCGACATCCATGGAGGCAAGATTGCGGTACATCATGGCCGATGGCCGCAGTGAGCTTTCACCCGTGGAGAAAACGGGGAACTCCACCGGCAGACCGCCGGCCTCGTAGATGCCGTGCTTGACCCGTTGTGCCAGATCGCGCAGATGCGCGTTGCACGGTGTCAGCTCCGACCAGGTGTTGCAGATCCCGATCACCGGCCTGCCGTCGAAAAGGTCGGCCGGCAAGCCCTGGTTCTTCATCCAGGAGCGATGATAGATGTGATCACGGGACGTGCCGCCATACCATTCGGTCGATCGCAGCTTGCGCGGCCAGGATGCCTTCTTGAACGTCATGTGGGTCGATACCTTCTCGAACGACGCCAGGATCGCGGCGGACAACCTGCAACCATTCCGGCGAACTGATACTTGCCTGGCCTGGCCTGGCGCCAATACTGGCCGGCGCGGCGGCGTCTTCGGGCCAGCCTTGCTACAAGGCGCGGACGGTCTGCATGCCCTCGCCGCGCAAGGCAGGCGTCGTCCTCAACACGTTTCGCAGCGGCAGCCCGAACCCCGGCGCCTCGATTTCGAAGAGGTCGCCCGGCGCGGTGCGCACACCATCGGCAAATGACAGCGTGGCGGTGCCGAACATGTGGACATGGACATCGCAGGGCTGACGGAAGAGGTCATACTTGAAGTGGTGATGCTCCAGATTGGCGATCGAATGGGACATGTTCGCCTCTCCCGAAAGGAACGGCTTTTCAAAGACGATCTCTTCGCCGCGACGAATGCGCGATGTCCCACGAATGTCGTCGGGCAACCTGCCGACCAGTATTTCCGGGCCGAAGGCGGCGGGGCGCAGCTTGGAATGGGCGAGATAGAGATAGTTGACCCGCTCCATCACGTGGTCGGAGAATTCGTTCGACAATGCAAAGCCGATCCGAAAAGGCGTCCCGTCGGGTGCGATGACGTAGATGCCCGCGATCTCCGGTTCCTCGCCCGCATCGTCTGCAAAGGCGGGGGAGACCAGCGCTGCGCCCGGCGCAACGACCGCGCTGCCGTTTCCCTTGTAGAACCATTCCGGCTGCACGCCGGCCGCTCCGTTCTGCGGCTTGCCGCTCTCCAGCCCCATGCGGAACATCTTCATGGAATCGGTCAGCGTGTCCGGGTCGCCGGCCGCCTTCTGGTGCATGCTGTCGCGTGTTGCTGCCGATCCGAGATGGGTGAGGCCGGTGCCGGTGAGATGCAGATGCGCGGGATCGGGATGATGGACGGGTGAAAGCAGGCGGCCCTCCTCATAGGCCTCTTCGAGGTCGACTGCCGCGCCGAAGCCCTGCTGCCCGACGAAGGCCGAGAGGCTGGCGCCGGCCCCGATGCACGCCATCGCCAGCGCATGGACGCTCTCGGCGCCGCGCACCTCGTAGGCCTCGGTTCCTTCACGCGCGACGACGGCGAGCGATCCGTCGGCCCTTCGGATCTGCGACAACAGCATGGCCATATCCGCGCTATCCCTTGTTCTTGTTGTAGACGTCGAAGATCACGGCTGCGAGCAGCACCAGACCCTTGATCACCTGCTGGTAATCGATGCCGATGCCGAGGATCGACATGCCATTGTTCATCACGCCCATGATGAACGCGCCGATCACCGCGCCAACGATGGTGCCGACACCGCCGGACATGGAGGCGCCGCCGATGAAGACCGCCGCGATGACGTCGAGCTCGAATGCAAGGCCGGCTTTCGGCGTTGCCGTGTTGAGCCGGGCCGCAAAGACCAGGCCGGCCAGGGCGGCGAGCATGCCCATGTTGGCGAAGGTCAGGAACACCAGCCGCTCGGTGCGGATGCCCGACAGCTTCGCCGCCTTCTCATTGCCGCCGATGGCATAGATGCGCCGGCCGATCGTCGTTCTGTTGGCGACGAAGGAGTAGATCGCGATGAGCAGCGCCATGACGATGAACACGTTCGGCAATCCACGGAAGGTCGCCATGAGAAAGCTCACATAGACGATCGCCGCGAAGATCATGACGTTCTTGACGAGGAAGAATGCGAAGGGTTCCTCGACCAGGCCGCGCTGGTGCTCCTGGCGACGGGCCCGTGCGGCGAGATAGAGCAGCAAGGTGGCGAGGCAAACGCCGGCGACCAGCGAGAAGACATTGAAATTCTCGCCGCCGAAAAGGTCCGGCACGAAGCCGGAGGAGATCAGCTGGAAGGTGGGCGGGAACGGACCGACCGACTGGCCGGCAAGCAGCCACAAGGTCAGCCCCTTGAAGACCAGCATGCCTGCGAGCGTGACGATGAAGGACGGAATCCGGTAATAGGCGACCCAAAAGCCCTGGGCAGCGCCGATGGCCGCACCAACGGCCAGGCAGACGATCGCAGCCAACACGAAGTTCACGTCCCATTGCACGATCATCACGGCGGCCAGGGCGCCGACGAAACCGAGGACGGAGCCGACCGATAGGTCGATATGGCCCGACACGATGACCAGGAGCATGCCGACCGCCATGATGACGATATAGCTGTTCTGCAGGACGAGGTTGGTCAGGTTGACCGGACGCATGAGGATGCCGTCCGTCGCGAACTGAAAGAACGCCATGATGACGACGAGCGCGATGAGAATGCCATATTCGCGCATGTTCTTGCGCAGGAAGCTGGCCTGCGCGCCGGGTTCTGCAGCTTTCACTTCGGATTGAGCGATGGACTGATCCATGGGCTAGCCCCCTGCCTTGATGATCGTCGACATGATCTTCTCCTGCGTCGCATCGGCGGACGCCATTTCCCCGACGAAGCGCCCCTTGTCCATGACGTAGAGGCGGTCGGTGATGCCGAGCAGTTCCGGCATTTCGGAGGATATGACGATGAGCGATTTGCCGGCTGCGGCAAGGTCGCGAATGATCGTATAGATCTCGAACTTGGCGCCGACGTCGATGCCGCGCGTCGGCTCGTCGAGGATGAGGATGTCCGGATCGGCGAACAGCCACTTCGACAGCACCACCTTCTGCTGGTTGCCGCCGGACAGATTGATGGTGGCCTGCTCGATCGAAGGGGTCTTGATGTTGATCTTGCGGCGATACTCTTCCGCGACCTCGCCTTCCAGATGCTTGTCGACGACGGCGCCTCTCGCCACCGCTTCCAGATTGGCCAGCGGGACGTTGCGCCGGATCGTCTGGTCGAGGACGAGCCCATAGGTCTTTCGGTCTTCCGTGGCATAGGCAAGACCCGCCTTGATCGCCTTCGGCACGCTGGAAATATCGGACTTCTCACCGTTGATGACGGCCTCGCCCTTGATCCCGGTGCCGTAGGAGCGACCGAACAGGCTCATGGCAAGCTCGGTGCGCCCTGCCCCCATCAGGCCGGCGATGCCCAGCACTTCGCCGCGGCGCAGATTGAAGCTGACATCGTCGACGACCTTGCGCTGGCTGTCGATTGGATGATGGACGGTCCAGTTGCGCACTTCCATGACGACTTCGCCGATGTTCGGGGTGCGCGAGGGATAGCGGTCCGACAGGGAACGTCCGACCATGTCGCGGATGACCCGGTCCTCACTGACGGCGCCTGCCGCACAATCGAGCGTCGAGACCGCCGCGCCATCGCGCAGCACGGTGATCGTGTCGGCGACCTTGGACACTTCGTTGAGCTTGTGGGAAATGAGGATGGACGAGATGCCACGATCGCGGAACTCCGACAGCAGCTGAAGCAGCGCGTCACTGTCCCTTTCGTTGAGCGAGGAGGTCGGCTCGTCGAGGATGAGCAGGCGAACTTCCTTGGAGAGCGCCTTGGCGATCTCGACGAGTTGCTGCTTGCCGAGGCCGAGATGGGCGACCTTCGTCTCCGGGCGTTCCGACAGGCCGACCCGGGCGAGAAGCTGCGCCGTGCGGCGGTTCGTCTCGTGCCAGTCGATGACACCGCGCGTTGCGCGCTCATTGCCGAGAAAGATGTTCTCGGCAATCGAGAGCAGCGGCACCAGGGCGAGTTCCTGATGGATGATGACGATGCCGTCGCGCTCGCTGTCGGAAATGCCTGAAAAACTCTTCACATCGCCGTCATAGACGATGTCGCCCTCGTACTGGCCGTGCGGATAGACGCCGGACAGCACCTTCATCAGCGTCGATTTTCCGGCGCCGTTCTCGCCGACCAATGCGTGAATCTCGCCCCGGCGCACCTTGAAGCTGACATTGTCCAGCGCCCTCACCCCGGGAAACTCCTTGGTGATGCCGCGCATTTCCAGAATGGTGTCCATCGAACCGTCTTCCTGCCGCTCGGCCCGCTATCGCGCCGCCAAGACCCGCCGGGAAGGCTCCGGACCGGCAGGCCCGGAGCCGACGTTGCTTATTCGAACTCGCCGGCTTCGTAGTAGCCGCTGTCGATCAGCACCTCTTCCCAGTTCTCCTCCGTCACCGGGACCGGCTCAAGAAGATAGGAAGGCACGACCTTGACGCCGTTGTCATAGGTCTCGGTGTCGTTGATCTCCGGCTCACCATCGTTGAGGACCGCCTCGACCATGCCGACCGTGACGCGTGCCAGTTCGCGCGTATCCTTGAAGATCGTCGAATATTGCTCGCCCGCCAGGATCGACTTGACCGACTGGACCTCCGCATCCTGGCCAGTGACGATTGGCATTTCCATGTCGCCCGACCCGTAGCCGACTCCCTTGAGAGACGAGAGGATGCCGATGGAAAGGCCGTCATAGGGCGAGAGAACGCCGTGGACCTGGTCGTCGGTGTAGTTGGCGGAAAGAAGGTTATCCATGCGGGCCTGGGCCACCGAGCCGTCCCAACGCAGGGTGCCGACCGTGTCCATGCCCATCTGGCCGGACTTGATGACGATGTCGCCGGAATCGATCATCGGTTGCAGCACCGACATCGCGCCATCGTAGAAGAAATAGGCGTTGTTGTCGTCCGGCGAGCCACCGAACAGTTCGACGTTCCATGGGCTGGCGTCGGGGAAGCGCTCCTCAAGACCTGCGACGAGGGATTCGGCCTGCTGCACGCCCACCTGGAAGTTGTCGAAGGTGGCGTAATAGTCGACATGCTCGCTGTCGCGGATCAGGCGGTCATAGGCGATGACCTCGATGCCGGCCGCATCCGCGTTGGCGAGCGCGTTGGACAGCGTCGTCCCATCGATCGAGGCGATGACGAGAACATCGACGCCCTTGGTGATCATGTTCTCGATCTGCGAGAGCTGATTGGGGATGTCGTCCTCGGCATATTGCAGATCAGTCTCGTAGCCCGCTTCCTGGAACTGCTCGACCATCGAATTGCCGTCGGAAATCCAACGGGCAGACGACTGGGTCGGCATGGCGATGCCGACATAGCCCTTGTCCTGTGCGTGAGCTGGTGCCGTCAGCATGACAGCCGTAAGCGCGGTCGCGGCAAGCGCGCCTTTGATGCGTTTCATGATTTTCCTCCCAGAATTGAACAGGATCGCCAGCCGATGGCGTGCATCGCAAAGCTGCCTGGCCGATCTCCTCCATCGGTCCGACAAGTGTTAGATGGGCAGCGATATTACCGTCAAATTCGCTTTTTTCTGCTTGATATGATCTTTTTGATATATCGATGGAGGAGACGCATCTTGGCAAATGGGAGCGAATACAGCCGGGACCGGTTGATGCGTCGCGGTCTCAAGCTGATTCATCTTCGTTTAATCGCCGCGCTGGCCGACACGGGGCAGATCAGCGCGGCGGCGGGCCAGCTCGCCATCTCGCAGCCAGCCGCCTCGCGCCTGCTCGGCGAACTCGATCGCATCGTCGGCACCAGGCTCCACACGCGCCACCCACGCGGCATTGTCCTTAGCGAACCGGGCAGCCGGCTGGCGGAGTGGGCCCACCGCGTGCTGCGCGATCTCGACGCCGCCGACCGCGAGATCGACGAGCTGGCGGCCGGGCAGCGCGGCCTGGTGGGCATCGGCGCGGTGACCGGACCGGCGCTGGAACTGGTGTTGCCGGTGCTGCGGCAATGCCGTGTGACCCATCCGGGGATCTCGGCCAACATCGTCGTCGACACCAGCGACAAGCTCTCCGAATTGCTGATGAGCGACCGCCTCGACTTTTATGTCGGCCGGATCCCCCAGGATCATGACCACAGCGCATTCAGGGCCGACCTCATCGGTCACGAACCAGTGAGCCTGATCGTGCGGCGCCAGCACCCTCTGACGCGGGGCGGAGCGCCGACGCTGGCACAATGCGTTCTCTATGACTGGGTGCTCCAGGCGCCGGGGGGATTGCTGCGGCACACCGTCGAAACCTATCTGCTGGAACGGGGCCTTCCACTGCCCGCCCGTGTCATCAGTACGTCATCGACGCTGATGACGCTGGCGCTGATATCGCAATCGAATGCCATTGCGCCCATCGCACGGTCGGTGGCCGAATTCTTCGGCGGCAACGAGGGGCTTGGCGGCCGCATCGATATTCTGCCAGCGGCAGCGGACCTGGTCGTTTCACCCTATTCAATCCTGATGCGCAGCGACCGGGATCTCTCACCTGCCTCGCGCATCATCCATGACATGATCCGCAGCCGGATCGGCGCCAATGGTGGGACCACGCTTGGCTGAACGCTCCAGGAGCCAGGCCATATCCCGCCTGCCTTCCGGCAGATCGGCTATGCCTGCCGCCAAGAGCAGCGTGGACCCCAGCGCCTCCAGCCCCTCTTCGAGGTGATAAAGCAGGACATAAGAAACGCCGTAGCCGCTCGTGTCGAGAACATAGCCGCCGATCAGTTCGAGGCCGATGGCGCCGGCGAAGAAGAGGCCTATGCCAAGGGCCAGGTAGGTGCGCGGAAGAGCGGGCAAGCGCCGCCAGGCGAAGAAGAAAGCCAGCGTGATGACGGCAGCGATGAGGAGGCCGGGCACCACCCATGCAAAGTGCAGCGCGCCCTCACCCCCTCCAAGTTGCTCGCCAACCGGCTCTAGCCGTTCGTGAATGCCGGCGAAGTCGTCGAGAGACATGGCAAAGATGATGACGGACATCGTCAGCCATATCCCGACATCTCTCCTGCGTCGGTGCCAGCGCGTATAGGCTGCAATGAGATGGGTATAGCCGGCGCCGGTGAGGACGGTGACGCTGTACCAGGTCCAGATGTTCGCTTCGCTCGCCGCGTCAAACAACACGCGCGTTCCTTGCGCCACCGGCGTCAGGCCAAGGCCCATGGTGAGGCTTGGCAGGCCGATGAGTACAAAGCCGACGCAACACACGGCAATGGCCGCGTGCTCGAGTTGGACCTTCTTCATGATGGGCTGTCCCGATGGCTCAAGGGGTCTTCATCGCCCTTTCGTAGGTTTCAAACGTCTGGTCGGCGCAGCGCTGCCAACTGAACATACCGGCCCTTTCTAGGCCACGCGCGGAAAGATCCGCGCAAAGCGCGTCATCGTGCGCCAACCGCTCCAGTCCAGAGGCGATCTGTTCAGCGTCTTCCGGGTCGGTAAGGAGTGCAGCCCCACCCGAAACCTCCGGCATCGAGGCTCGATCGGATGTCAGCACCGGCACACCCGAGGCCATCGCCTCCAGGATCGGCAAGCCAAAGCCTTCATAGAGCGAGGGAAAGGCGAAGAACCGCGCACCACCGACAAGGATCGGCAGTTCGGCGGACGGAATGTAGCCAAGTCGCTTCACCGTGCCGGCAGCGACTGCCGCATCCAGCCGGGCGATCAGTTGTTCGTTGTGCCAGCCGCCACCACCAGCGACGACGAGCGGCAGGGCTCGCGCCACACCGGGCGGCAGCTTTTCCCAGGCATCGAGCAGGCGTTCCAGATTCTTGCGCGGCTCCAGATTGCCGACGAACAGGGCATAGGCGCCGTAGCCAAGTCCGTATCGGGTCAACTCGCTGGCCGCCTCCTCTCTGCCGATGGGGCGAAATCCGGCCGCAGGCCCAAGATGGATGACGTCGATCCGTTCGCGTTCGACCCCGCAAAGTTCGACAATTTCCTGGCGGGTGAATTCCGATACGGCGATGATCCGTTCGGCACGGGCGATGGTGTCGTCCAGCCCGCGCGTCAGCCAGTCCATGCGCTCCCTGGGATGAATGTCCGGATAGCGCAGGAAAGACAGGTCGTGAATGGTGGTCACCAGCCGGCCGGCCTGCTGTGGGGCGACGAAGTTCGTCGCATGGCAGACCACCGGCCCGCCGCTCCCCATATCCTCCATCAGTGCCGCGCGGCGCGTTGCAGACTGGCGCGCGCGCACGGCGTTTATGCCAGACTGGACGAGTTTGCCGAGGCCCGGCAAGGCGACGAGACCATCCTTGGCCCGCTTGATGAGCGAGGGGGGCGGCCTTGGCGCATCGACGGCCGCCAGCGCTTCCTCGAACGTCATCAGCCGATCGTCCATCAGAACGTCGAAGCGTTCGATCCGCGTGTCGCGCGAAAGGCGCGAAATGAGTTCGAGCGTGTAGACCCCCACGCCGCTGCGCGGCGGATGCAAAGGCCAGCCATCGATGACGACCTTCATCCCGTCCGAAATCCTCTCCGCGTGTTGGAAATCTGGCGTCCCTGAACAGGGCGCATTGTGGTCATCGGCGCGTCAAGGGGCAACCGCTGGAGCGCAGCTGAGGCTGCACATCGTGCGTTTTGCACCGCAATCCGGCAGAAAAGCGACCGAAGGCGTTACGCCACCCGGTCGCCTGGCGCCTCACCACGAAAATAGGCATCGAGATTGTCGAGCGCGCGAAAGCCCATGGCATCGCGGGTCTCGAACGTCGCCGAGCCGATGTGCGGGAGGAGGAAGACATTGTCGAGCGCGGCGAGACGGGCGTTGCCTCCCGGCTCGTCCTTGAAGACATCGAGACCGGCGGCAAAAACCTTCCCCGACGTCAGAGCGCCGATCAGCGCGTCTTCATCGACAAGGGCGCCGCGCGCGGTGTTCACCAGGATGGCGCCGTCGGGCAGCTGCGCCAGACGGTCGGCGTTGATGAGGTCACGCGTGTCGGGCGTCGTCGGACAATGCAGGGAAAGCACGTCGGAGACCGCCAAGAGCCCCTCGAGCGTGTCATGGAAGATGGCGCCCTTCTCCTCGGCCGGATCGAGGCGGCGGCGATTGTGATAGTGGATCTCCATGCCGAAGCCCCGCGCGCGCTCGGCAGCGACCTGGCCGACACGCCCCATGCCGAGCACGCCGAATCGCTTGCCGGTGACCTGGCGTCCGACCATGAAGGCAGGCGACCAGAAGGACCATTTGCCCTCGCGCACGAGACGGTCCCCCTCCGCACCGCGCCTTGCCGCACCGAGCATGCAAAGCATGGCGATCTCGGCCGTGGCATCGGAAAGGACGTCGGGCGTGTTGGTGACGACAATGCCCTTTGCGCGCGCGGCGTCGAGATCGACATGATCGGTCCCGACCGAATGGTTGGCAATGATCTTCAGGCCGGCGGGAAGCGCACCGATCACCTCGGCGGAGAAGTGCTCGGAGTGGCATGGCAGAACCGCGTCGACGGCGGAGCAACGCTCAAGCAGTTCATCACGCGAGAAGACGTGGTCATCCTCGTTGAATTCGACGTCGTAGTCGCGCGCCGCGCGCGTCTGCACGCCATCCGTCAGGCGACGGGTTATCAGAAGACGGGGACGAGCCATATCTCAACCTATGCTTCAAGAGGACCGGTTGTTCGGCTTCAGGAAGTCGTAGGCCGCCAACAGAATGGTGATGCCGACCACCACCGACAGATCGAGGCGCGGCACTTCGTAGATCAGGATGCCGAGAAATGCTGCCAGAACGGCAAGGGCGATGACGGCAATCGTCTTGTTCATGGGTCCCGTTCCTTTGTCTCGTCTATTGCGTTTGCTCTTCGGCCAGATAGCCCTCGAGCCATCGTGCCGTGCGCAGCAACCGGCCGTCGCCATGGCTGGGGCCGATCATCTGAAGACCCATCGGCATGCCGGCTTCATCGGTGAAGAGCGGCAGGCTGACGGCCGGCGTTCCACACAAGGTCCACACCCCGTTGAAGACCGGATTGCCCGTCGACGCGAACCCGGCGGGCGCCGGCCCCGTGGCAGCGGGCATGATGATCGCGTCGCAGCGCTCGAACACCTCGTCAAGCGCCGCGTTGAGAAGACCGCGCCAGTCGAGCGCGGCAATATAGTCGCGCGCGGGTATGGCTTTGCCCTCGCCCATCATGGCAGCGACGGATGGCGGCAGCTGATCGCCGGCCTTCTTCTCATAGGCATAGTAGCATTTGGCCATCTCGGCCGCATAGATCGTGCGATGCTGCGCCAGCGCTTCCTCGAAGGCGCGGGGCAAATTGACCTCGAAGCACTGATCGCCGAGAACGGTGACCAGTTCCTCAACCGCTTCCTTCATCGCCGGCTCGGCCTCTTCCCAGCCGAACGGACGAATAAAGGCCAGGACGGGCGTGAGCGGCGGCTTGGAGGCCGCGGTTTCGATCAGCCTCGGACCCGGTGCCATTGAAGTCGCCGGATCGGACGGGCAGTAGCCGGCAAGCACATCGGCGAGAAGTGCGGCATCTTCTGCCCGCGCGCCATAGACACCGACCGTATCCAGCGTCGGCGCGGAGCGAAGAATGCCAGTGCGCGGGATGACGCCGTAAGTCGGCTTGAAGCCGGTTACGCCGCAATAGGAGGCCGGGCGGATGATCGACCCGCCGGTCTGCGTGCCGATCGCCAGCGGAACCATGTGCGCGGCCACGGCAGCAGCGGAGCCGGACGAGGACCCGCCCGGCGTGTGCGCTGCGTTGTGCGGGTTGGTCGTCTTGCCGGAATCGAGAAAGGCGAGTTCCGTCGTCACGGTTTTCCCCATGACGATGGCGCCGGCCTGCTTGAGGCGCTCGACGACGAACGCATCGGTCTTTGGCACGCGGCCCTTGTCCATCGCCGAGCCGTTCTCCGTTGGAATGCGGGCCGTGTCGATGATGTCCTTGATGCCGACCGGCAGGCCGTGAAGCGGGCCGATGGGCTTGCCATGCTTGCGACGAAGATCGAGCGCTTCGGCCTGTTTCAGGGCGAAGTCGGAATCGAGCCAGGCCCAGGCCTTCACCTCTGGCTCCCGGCGAGCGATGACCTCCAGGCACGCGGCTGTCAGATCGACAGCGCGCAGTGCTCCGCTTTCAAGGCGTTTCTTGAGAGTTGCGGCACCCAGGGCGATCAACGCCTCGGGTGCCTCCTTGCGCTTAACCATAGACCAGATTCGGCAGCCAATAGACGATTTGCGGGAAGACGTAGACCGTCACCATGGCAATGATCACCATCGCCAGATACGGCATACATCCCTTGAAGATGGAGGTCAGCCTGACCTCCGATGGCGCGATGCCCTTCAGATAGTAGGCCGACATCGCCATTGGCGGGGTCAGGAACGACGTCTGCAGGTTGAGTGCCACCAGGATCCCGAAGAACAGCGGATCGACACCGAACTGATCGAGCAGCGGCAGGAAGATGGGTACGAAGATGATGATGATCTCCGACCATTCCAGCGGCCAGCCGAGCAGGAAGATGATGATCTGCGCGAGGATGAGGAAGGTGACCGTGTTGAGATCCAGCCCTTCGACGAAGTGAGCGATCAGGTTCTCGCCGCCGAGATAGGAGAACACGGACGAGAAGGTGTAGGAACCGACGAAGAGCCAGCAGACCATCGCGGTGGTGCGCACCGTCAGATAGACCGACTCACGCAGGCGTTGCCAGGTGAGCGCCCGATAGACCACCGCCAGCACCAGACCACCGAGCGCGCCGATCGATGCCGCTTCCGTCGGTGTGGCCAAGCCGAAGAGGATCGAGCCGAGCACCGAGAGAATGAGAACCGCAAGCGGCAGGAACGACGTCGCGATCATGAAGATCAGCTTGCCGACCGGCACGTCCGGGACGTCGCCCGGCGCGGGTTTCGGCGCCACACTCGGTTGCATGATGGCCCGGCCGACCACGTAGAGCAGATAGAGGCCGGTCAGGAGCAGGCCCGGCAGCAGCGCGCCGGCATAAAGCCTGACGATCGACACGCCCGACGCCGCGGCATAGACGATCAGCATGATCGATGGCGGGATCAGGATCCCGAGCGTCCCGCCGGCGCAGATGATGCCGGACGCGAAGCTGTGATCGTAGCGCGCCCGGAGCATGGCCGGGAGGGCCAGAAGCCCCATCAGCGTCACCACGGCGCCGACGATGCCGGTCGCCGTCGCGAAGAACATGCAGGTGATGAGCGCGGCGACGCCGAGCGAACCGGGAATGTTTTTAGATGCGATGTTGAGTGTGGTGAACAGCCGTTCGACGATGTTGGCCCGCTCGACGATGTAGCCCATGAACAGGAACAGCGGGACGGCCGTCAGAACCTCGTTCGACATGACCGTGTAAGTCTGGTTCACGAAAAGGTCGAAGATGCGGTTGTTGAAGAACCCTTCGATCCATAACTGGACCGATTCGAACCCGCCCGCGCCTTCTTCCAATCGGAAATATTCGCGCCACATGCGGCTCGGATCGAAATAGGCGTAGTAGCCAAAGCCGATGCCCATCGCCATGAGCGTGAATGCAATGGGGAAGCCGAGGAACACCAGGAATATGAAAATCCCCAGCATTGCGATTGCGATTTGCGGATCGGTCATTTGCGGTCTCCCTCGCCAGCGGGATGTTCACCGCCGACAATCGGCACACCGCCCTCCATCTTGCTGCCTTCCTGCAAGAGAAGGTCTTCCGTTTCCATGACGTCCGGCTCCGGATCGCGCCAATAGCCTTCCCTGATGCACAGGATGCACCGGCAGACCTGCGCAATCCCCTGTACGAAGAGCAAAAGCCCCGCCGCGACGATCACCGTCTTGAACTGGTAGATCGGGATACCGGCCGGGCTGTTGATGCTGACCTCGCCGTAGCTCCACGAGCGAGAGGCGTATTTTGCACCGGACACGATGAGCGCCAGCACGCCGGGGAAGAAGAACAGGAAATAGAGAACCAGTTCCACCTTGGCCTGCGTCTGCGGCTTCCAGGTCCGATAGATGAAGTCGCCGCGGACATGGCCTCCGCGCGAGAGCGTATAGGCTCCACCCATCATGAACAGGGAGCCATAAAGAATGAACGAAACGTCGAAGGCCCAGGGCGTCGGGTTGTTGAAAAGGTAACGCACGAGAACTTCGTAGGACATGCCGAAGGTCATCATGATGATGAGCCAGGCGAACGCCTTGCCGAACCATGCCGAAAGGGCGTCAGCAAAGTTGATGAACCGAACCATGGGATTCCCCGGTAGGTAGCTTGAAGAAGCCCGGCAAGAGCTGTTTTCTTGCCGGGCTCACCATTTCACTCACATTCGAGCAAGCTCAGAGTTTCAGCTTACCCGGGAAATAGTGCTCGTAGGCCAGCTGATAGTCGGGCGTGTTCATCAGTTCGTAATAGGTCACGCGCTCGACCCAGTCGCGCTGGCTCTGAAGAACGCGGGAGATGTACTCATCCTGATCGAGTTCTTCGATCAGCCGGTCCCAGCCCTCAAGCTGCGCCTGCAGGATCTCGTCGGAGGTCCTGTGAACCTTCGTGCCGCCGGCTTCCAGCTCAGCAAGGTCGCGCGAGTAATTGTCGAGCGCCTTGGCCGTGTTGGCCGTAGCGGAGGCTTCCACAGCATAGACCAGGATCGATCTGAGGTCTTCGTCCAGATCTTCGAGGAAAGGCCGGTTGAAGATGAACTCGAACTGCTCGGCCGCCTGGTGATAGGACGCGAGGTAGTAGTTCTCGGCCACGTCCTGCGCGCCGAAGCGACGGTCGGAGGTCGGGTTGTTGAACTCGAAGGCGTCGATGACGCCGCGCTCCATGGCGGGAACGATTTCACCGCCAGGCAGCTGGGCGACACTCATGCCCATGCCCTGCAGCAGATCGGCGGCGAGGCCGACCGTGCGGTACTTGAAGCCCTCGATGTCGGCGACCGTGTTGACCTCGTTCTTGAACCAGCCGAACGGCTGTGCCGGCATCGGCATGCCGAGATAGCCGATGACGTCGAGGCCGAGAATGTCCTGCGTGAGCTCACGATAGAGCTCGTCGCCGCCGCCGGCATAGAACCATGAAAGCAGCGTTGTCGGATTCCCGCCCAGAACCGGGCCGGTGCCGAACATGGAAGCGCCCTTGTGCTTGCCGTACCAATAGGCGCAGACCGAGTGCGCGATATCGATAACGCCGTCCGACACACCGTCCATGACCTGAAAGGCGCCAACCACGGCGCCGGCCGGAAGGAGGTCGATCGTCATGCGGCCGCCGGACATCGCTTCGACGCGATCGGCGTAATCCTGCGCCATTTCCTGCCAAACGTCCGAGGATGGCCATGATGTCTGCATGCGGACGACGAGCGGCGACTGCGCGAGAACGGCAGGTGCTGCGAGCGTGGAACCGGCCGCCGCGCCCCCGAGGACGGCGCTGCCGCGCAGGAACGACCGGCGTGAGACGGTCTTGTTGTCTTTGGATGTCATCAATCTCTCTCCCATTTAAAACGAACTTGCTATTCCGTTGTTGTTTTCGCCGATCATATCGATCGGCCCTCCTCAATCAACTCCTTTTACAGCCATTTCTTGCTTGGTGGGATTCTATATCGAAAACCATTCAGAATTGGTTCGAATTTGCTGCGTCGCACAAAGTCCAGGTCCGTGTCTTCTGGTCGCACAATGCCATGAGCGGACGCGCCTCGTACCTGCGACGCCATCATCACCAAACTGAATAATGCATTCTCTTTGCACACCGGCGGACAACACCATTATTCCGCGTCGCGGACCAGAGGTCGAGCGGCAGAAACTCGTCGGTATATATCAGACTTTCGTCGTAGAGCGTCGTTGCAGGATGGCGCAATGCTGCAGCGCATCAAAAAGCTGCCGCTGGGCCGCTGGCAGGGCCAACCCACGATCAGCCACGCTCGGCGACCTCAGCGAGCAGCCGGCGGGCAAAGATCAGGATTCGTCGGCAGCAGCCGCCGCAGCCGCTTCCGGCCAATCGGCACCGACCAGGTTGTCGCCCGGATCGTCGACGCGGGCGCCGGAGGTCGTATAGGCCGCATAAGACGTCGCCTGCCATGTCTGGTTGAGGATCAGCGAGGCGCCATAAGCCAATACGCCAGCCGCCACCAAAGCCACGAGGAACACTTTCATTTTACGCCTTCTCCCCAACCGTCCTGCCGTTGCAACCCGCCACCAGCGCGAACCGCTGCAACGCCGAATGTTCTTGTCGACGGGCTATCCGGCGCATGCCGACAGCCGGCTACCTTGTTATTCAGCGGGCGCGACGGTGCCACGCGGCGGCGACGTCGTTTCCACGGTGGCATCCTTGCCGGCAACCCACAGCGGGTGATGCTCGCGCGCCCAATTGACGTCGACCTCGCCCTTGCCCATCGCGTCGAACGCGCCTTCCATGCCGAGCGTGCCGATATAGATGTGGCCGAAGATCACGGCGACCATGATGGCGGCAAGAACGGCATGGATGATCTGCGAGAGCTGCCAGTTCGTCGGATCGCCGGTCAGCTCCGGGAACATCAGAAGCACGCCGGTGACCGAGAGCGCGGCGCCGCCGAGAACGACCGCCCAGAAAATGATCTTCTGGCCCGCGTTGAAGCGCTTGGCCGGCGGATGCTTGCCATTGCGCAGCATGCCGCCGCCCGCCTTGATCCAATCGATATCGATGCGACCGGGAATGTTGTCCTTGATCCAGACCAGGAACATGATGGCGATGCCGAGCATGAAGGGCCAGGCCACGTAGTTATGCACGAACTTGCCGAGCTGTGTGGCCGAGGCGAACGTGTCCGCGCCGAAGAGCGGAAGCAGGATGTAGCGGCCGAAGACCAGATTGAGGCCTGTCAGCGCAAGGAGAATGAAGCAGACGGCCGTCATCCAGTGCGCGAAGCGTTCAAACGAATTGAAGCGCTTGATGGTGCGGCCGGCAAAGCCGTGCTCAAGGCGGATGCGCCCGCGCACGAAGTAGAAGATGGCCAGCAGTGCCAGCGTGCCGAGGATGACCGCCGCGGAGACCCAATAAACGGTGTTGTTGTGCGTTCCGCTCCAGTCCCGCCCCTCGGGCTTGATCAAAAGGCCGGCATCCTTGTTCGGAATGGACACGCGGCCCGATACGGCCTGGCCTTCCTGCAACGCTTCAAGAAGTTGCTGCTCCTGCACCGATCGCGCGGTAGGGTTCACCGGCTCCTGCGCCATGGCAGGCGCGGTGACGAAGGCCACCAGCGTCAGCATCGCGAGGGCGAAGGCGAGCCGGGCGAAGTTCAGTTGGGCGACCATAAAAATGTCCTTTCCTGCCTTGCCTTTGAGCGGGCCCGCAGCAAGCCGCGAGCGCCATTCGTCCTCAGACGTTGATGGTTTCCTGATAGGCCGTCTGCCAGCCCCAGGCACCCGAACCATAACCGCGTGTCGTGACGCGCTCGCGGTAGATCTCGGCGATGATCTCGCCGTCGCCGGCCAGAAGCGCCTTGGTCGAGCACATCTCGGCGCACAGCGGCAGCTTGCCCTCGGCGAGACGGTTGGCGCCGTATTTCTCGTACTCCGCCATCGTCATGTCCGCTTCCGGGCCACCGGCGCAGTAGGTGCATTTGTCCATCTTGCCGCGCGAGCCGAAGTTGCCGACCTTCGGATATTGCGGCGCGCCGAACGGGCAGGCGTAGAAGCAATAGCCGCAGCCGATGCAAAGATCCTTGGAATGCAGGACCACGGCGTCGGCTGTCGTATAGAAGCAATCGACCGGGCAGACGGAGGCGCAGGGCGCATCGGTGCAGTGCATGCAGGCCATCGACACGGAACGCTCGCCCGGCAGGCCGTCATTGATCGTGACGACGCGGCGCCGATTGATGCCCCACGGCACCTCATGCTCGTTCTTGCAGGCCGTGACGCAGGCATTGCATTCGATGCAGCGGTCCGCGTCGCACAGGAATTTCATACGTGCCATCAGTCCATCTCCCCTTACGCGGCCTCGATCTGGCAAAGCGTCGCCTTGCCTTCATGCATGCCCGTCACCGGATCGTAGCCATAGGTGGTGATCTGGTTGACCATTTCGCCGAGCACGATCGGATCGGTGCCTTCGGGATAGTTTCCGCGCTGGCTTTCGCCCTGGTACCAGCCGGCGAAGTGGAACGGCATGAACGCCGCCCCCTTGCCGACGCGCTCCGTCACCAGTGCCTTGACGCGGGCACGGGAGTCGTTCTCCGGCCCGGTCACCCAAACCCAACCGCCGTCGGTGATGCCACGCTCGGCAGCGTCAGCGGGATTGATCTCCACGAACATGTCCTGCTGAAGCTCGGCGAGCCACCGGTTGGAACGGGTCTCCTCGCCGCCGCCTTCGTATTCGACGAGACGGCCTGAGGTGAGAACGATCGGGAACGATTCGGGAATGCCCTTGTCGATGGCAGCCTGCTGCACCGTATGGCCGATGTTCGGCACGCGGAACTCGCGCGCGTCGTCCCGCGTCGGGAATTCGGCGACGAGATCGGGCCGCGGCGTGTATATCGGCTCGCGATGCTGCGGGACCGGGTCGGGTAGGTTCCAGGCCACGGCCCGCGCCTTGCCGTTGCCGAACGGCACGCAGCCGTGCTCCATCACAACGCGCTGAATGCCACCCGACAGGTCGGTCGACCAGGATACGGCATCGACGTCATCTCCGCCCTGGCGCTCGATCTGGCTGAGTTCCTCGGCGGTCAGATCGCCATCCCAACCGAGTTCGCGCAGCACTGCCATGGTGAATTCGGGATAGCCGTCATCGAGTTCCGCGCCGACGGAGGACGTGCCCTCTGCCAAGAGGGTAACGCCGTCACGCTCCAGCCCGAAGCGGGGGCGGAAATTGCCGCCACCGTCCATCACATGGACTTCGCTGTTGTAGAGAATGTGGGTGCCGGGATGGCGGACCTCCGGCGTTCCCCAGCACGGCCAAGGCAGCCCGTAGAAATCCCCGCCGACATCCGGCGCATCGGCCGGCGCGCGCAGTGTCACCAGGTCGAACTTGTCCTGGTTCGCCATATGCGCCTTGAGACGCTCTGGCGATTGGCCGCAATACCCTGTCGACCAGCCACCACGGTTGATCTCCCTGAGCAGCGATTCAGCCGACGGCTCTGGGCCGAACTTGCCCTCGACCATCTCGATGTTCTTGAACATCTCCTCGGCGAATCCGAGCTCCTGAGCCAGGCGATACATGATCCAGTAATCGGTCGCGGATTCGAAGATCGGGTCGACGATCTTCTCGTACCACTGGATCGACCGGTTGGAGCACGTCCGCGAACCGTTGCACTCGAACTGCGTGGCGGCCGGCAGAAGATAGGTGCCGTCCGGACGGGCATGGAGCGATGCGAAGGACGTGGGATGCGGGTCGACCACGACCAGCAATTCCAGCGCCTCCAGGCCAGCTTTAACTTCGGGCTGGCGCGGCACGGTGTTGCCGCCATGGCCGAGCACGATCATCGCCTTCAGATTGTCGCGCTGGTCGACCTCTTCCGCATCGAGCAGCGTTGCATCGAACCACCGGGTCGAAGGAATGCCCGGCGTCTGCATGTTCTGCTCGCGGGTGCGCGCCTCGCGCCCTGCCTTTGCCGGCACCTCGTCGAAGCGGGAGACGAAATAGTCGTAGTCGACCTCCCAGACGCGGGACCAGTGGCGCCAGCCGCCCTCGGTCAGCCCGTAATAAAGCGGCAGGTTGGAGATATCGAGCCCCAGATCCGTCGCGCCCTGGACGTTGCAGTGGCCGCGGAAGATGTTGGCGCCTGTCCCGGCCTTGCCGACATTGCCGGTGGCCAGCAACAAATTGCAGTAGGCGCGCACATTGGCCGTGCCGACGGTGTGCTGCGTGCCGCCCATGCACCAGATGAAGGTTGCGGGCTTTTGCGTCGCGAAGGTCTCAGCGACGCGGCGCAGCTGCTCACCGGGTATTCCGGTCACATTCTCGACGCGCTCAGGCGTCCATTTCTCACACTCGGCGCGAACCTCGTCCATGCCGAAAACGCGCGCGTCGATGAAGTCCTGATCTTCCCAGCCATTGGCGAAGATGTGGTGCATGATGCCCCAGATGACGGCGATGTCCGTCCCGGAGCGCATCCGGACATATTCGGTCGCGTGGGCCGCCGTGCGGGTGAAGCGCGGATCGAAGACGAAGACGTTTGCCTGCTGCTGCTCCTTGCCCGACAGGATATGCTGCAGCGAGACCGGATGGGCCTCGGCAGCGTTCGATCCCATGAAGATGACCGTCTTGGAATTGCGGATGTCGTTGTAGGAGTTCGTCATCGCGCCGTAGCCCCAGGTGTTCGCGACACCTGCGACCGTGGTCGAATGGCAGATGCGAGCCTGGTGGTCGACCGAATTGGTGCCCCAGAAGGCAGCCAGCTTGCGGCAGAGATAGGAGCCCTCGTTGGAGAATTTGGCCGATCCGAGCCAATAGACGGAGTCTGCGCCGGAATTCTCGCGAAGCTCGACCAGCTTCTGGCCAATCTCGGAGAACGCATCGTCCCAAGAGATCCGCACCCACTCGCCGTTCTGCCGCTTCATCGGATATTTCAGGCGACGGTCGCCATGAACCAGTTCGCGCACCGATGCGCCCTTGGCGCAATGCGTGCCGCGATTGATCGGGCTGTTCCAGGACGGCTCCTGCCCTGTCCACACGCCGTTCTGTACTTCCGCGGTCACCGTGCAGCCGACCGAGCAGTGCGTGCAGATGTTCTTGCGGATGTCGACCTCGACACCCTCCATCATCGGGCCGGCGGCGGCTTTCCTGACGGTGCCCGCGCCGAGTGTGCCGGCCGCGGCGAGACCACCGACGGCCAGACCCGAGCGCTTGAGGAAGGAACGTCTATCGAGCGTTGCGGATGCGAGCCCCGCCACTGCGGACTGGAGCCTTGAGCGGCCTGCCTGGCCGGACTTGCGCTTAACGAGCATTGCGCCCTCCCTCAGTAACGATTGGTGCGGTAGAAGGCCTTGACGTGGTCGGTCTCCTGGTACCGCGCCTTGCGCATCTCATCCTCGGTTTCCTGGGCCTGCGCCTCATTGACAGCTCCCGCTCCGACGACCGCGGCTGTCGCGGTCGCGGCCGTCGCGCCGGCGAACATGCCGAGAAAACCGCGACGCCGCAGTCCCTTTTGCTCTTCCCTGTTCGTCATCCGAGCCTCCATTCGGCGCCAATGCGCATCAGTTCATGTTTTCCGGCCAGCCGGCCGGCATTTCAGGCTGCCATGTCAAACGCGACGGATTCGACATCGACAAAGGCAGCGCCAACCGCCGCCACCGCCCGGTAGAACCTTGCGGACGGCGCAGTTGCCAAATCCTTGAAGAAAAGTCCCGCCCACGGTTCGATATGGCGAGCAAAGAACGCCTGTTGCGTCACGCCCTCCTCTTCGAACCGCCCGGCGGCAAGACCGGCCATGACGTCGCAGAGAATGGCGATGTGATCTTCCGGATCGTGAAGGCCGGCTTCACGCTCGAGCCCGAGCACCACCAAGTCCTGGCGCACAGCGGCGAGCGGGCGCTCGTTGAGGAAGCCGGTCAGATAGAAGGATGCGTAGGGCAGCAACTCCCCGCGGCCGACACCGACGAAGAGCGAGAAGAATTCGTCCTCAACCGCGCCCGGATCAGCCGATCGTGCGGCATCGGCAAGCGCCGTATGCGCACGGCCAAGTGGCGTGTCGTCGCCGCGCAGGCCGGAGAGTTTGTGAAGCAGGTCGGGACCGGGACAGCGCGCAAGCAACTCGCCGAGCAGGCCGTACTCATGAGCACGCAGAAGGTCGACGTCATCGACCGACCCGTCACGAGAGGAAACCGTCAACTTGTCGCTGGCAACAGCCACGTCCACAACGCCCCTTTCCCTCGTCGCCTTCCCCAGGTCATCGGATTACGCCGCTTGGACGCCGACAACTCTCCTATTGTTGCAAATGATTACCGATAGTTGCGCGCGTGGCAATTGAATTTATTCAGTATTACCGCACGGAAAAACATGAGTATAAAAGTAATATTTATGAGAAACCATGGAGATTGCACAGCGATCGGCTGGCCATGATCGGGGATATGGCGACGAAGCCCTCATCGCAAATACGCAGAAGATTGCATGACTTTCCATATCCGATCCATACGGGAGAAAAGGTGTATTATGCATATTTTTGCATAGTTCACCCTCAGCGTGGCTTGGCACCGCCGTGTCGTTTCGCCGACCTGGCTTCACTCGCCGTCGAAACCGGTTCCGGCTCTTCTCCATCATCATCTACGACGAAAGTCGTAGATGTGGACAATGCGCTCCTGGCGGCAACCACATCCGGAGCGGTGTCCTCAAGATCGGGCAAGGCTGCGTCTCCATCGCCTTCCGACTCGGACTCGTCACGCGCGACGAGTTCGGCTTCGTCCAGTTGGTCTTCTTGCAGTGGCCGAACCTCGGGCTTTTGGGCGCTCTGCCGCCAGTCGCCGCTCGAAAACATGGCATCGACGAGCTTGGCGGCGGCAGCCGAGGCGACGCGTCCTCCCGAGCCGGGAACGCCGCCCGGCGTGTTCCAGTCATAGGCGTAGTCGCGCGCGACATCGAGATAGCCGTTGATCTTGGGATTGAGCAGCCACATGCGCCGACGGGCCGCGTTGCGCAGCCCGGCCGGCACGCCCTTGCGGAAGAAGGGATCGAGCCCGGCGCGATCGGTCACGCTGTCGATCGGCGGCAGTGCGTCGATTTCTTCCTGGCTGATCGCGTCGTCGTCATCATCGCCCGCCTGCTCGTCAAACACCTGATCCGGCGCTGACGCTTCGGCCGGCGCCTCGATCACCTCGTCTGGCCGCAGCGCATCGCGCTTCCTGCGCGACCAGCGCGCGAGGAACCCCTTTTCGTCGTCGCCCTGCGGCTCGTCGCTCATGGCAGATACTCGTCCTTGTCCAGCACGCGCTTGCCGCCGCGGGTCAACGCATCGGGATCGGCGCGCCGCCGCTTGCGCTTCTCGAAGACGTGTTCGACGTGATGAACGGCGACAAAGTCGGCGACCCAGTCCCTGATCGCTGCCGGCATCGAAACCGCCTCGACGACAAAGCCGGGATCCCCTGCCAGCGCCTCGCCCTCGTAGGGATCGGCCGTCACGATCATGACGCCGGTGGCGCTATCGGGACGCATCGATATCCAGAGCGATGGCCCTGCGACGAGGTTGTCGCGGTAGTGGGCCGTTTCCCCCGAATAGAGGGTGATGGCGTGGGCACCGGCATAGTAGCTCTCGACGTCGCCCGCCGGACCGAGGCGGGTACCGGGCTCGGTCTCGGGGACATCAGGCAGAGCGGCCGACGGCGCGAAGCCGCGCTTTGCCCAACGGGTCACCGGCTTGCGCGATACCGTGATCACGCCGACGCGTCTTGAAACTTTCGGCATATTCCGACCTCAGTTGAGGACCGGGGCGATCGGCAGCCCGGTCACCAGGTTCTGCGGCTTCAATCTTATCTCCTTGTCGCGGGTCATGGCCATGAGAAGATAGGTCGGGTGGCCCCTCGCCGCCTCCTCGGCCCGCTGCTCGTCGATGAAGCGAAGGCGAAACAGACCGATCAGCCGCTGCATCGCCGACGGATCCACGCCTTCGTTCCGCCACAGCGCGTTGCCGATCGCCGTTGCCTCGGCGTCGAGACCGACGAACCAGCGGAACTGGGGTTCACTGACGTCGATCAGCGGCTCAACGGCAACCTGGACCTGCAACAGATGATGCACAAAGACGGCGATGGCCGTCGCCAGCGCGGTGCGCGCGTGGGCGTTGCCGCCGAAATTGAGCGCCATGGTGTGGGCGTCCGATCGGCTCCAATAGGTCCATGCGTTCGTCTCGTCCATCACGTCCAATTCGCCGACGCCGGATTCGGCGAACATCGCAGTCAGCGGCGATGCGGCCTGTTCGGCCTCCACGGTTTCGACGAGCTCGGCATCCGCCATCAAAAGCGCGCCGTCACGCACGGATGCCCGCTGAGGGCGATAGAAGAGCTCGGCCGCCCGCAGAACAAAAGGATCCTCACACCCTTCCAATGCATTGCGCATCACAAGGTGAACGAGCTGATTGAGAAACAAAGGCGGCACGGCCATGCGCTGACGCACGATGGCAAGATAGGCGCCCTCGATGGTCTCGTTCACCACGAGCAGATCGCGAAAGGCGAGCATGAATTCCCAGTTCTCGCGCGCATCGGGATCGGCCAGCGCCGCCAGGGTATCCTCTTCGACAAACGCGCGCGGGTCGGCCAGCAGGCGCTGGTGCAGCGCACGCTCGACGACGCAGGCTTCCGGCGGCGGCACGATTTCCGGCCGAGCGAGATAGGTGAGCAGCAGCTCATCGGTCACCGCCAGCCAGCCATCGGCCCGTCGGCGTGTCATGTGATGGCCGCTGGCGACCCAGAATTCTCTCACCGCCGGCTCCCGAGGCTCGCAAGGTCCAGATGCTCTTCCGGTTCATCCTCCTCGTCGGTCTCGACGATGAAGAACGCCTTGCCGTGTCCGCGCATCGAGGGATCGGCAAAGGGTGTGTCGGCGCGCTGCCGGAGCGTGCGGAAGCGCTCGCGGACCTGGCCATCCTCCTCGGTGCGATGAAGCGCAAGCAAGGTCCCGACCGCATGATCGCGGCAAAGCTCAGCGGCAAATGCGATTTCTTCTCGGGCCGCCGGGCGGGCGGTTTCCCGATCGGGTGCGCCCAGCCGGTCCACCAGCCGTGCCGCCAATTGCTCTATCGCCGCGTCCTCTTCCTCCGCCGTCGCCTCAGCGACCACGGCCAAAGTCGAAAAGCCGAAACTTTCGATCCCGGCGAACCCGGACCGGAAGGCGTTGCGCTGCTTTCGTGGCAGATCATCGACGCGGCGGCCATGGAACAGGAACGTGCCTGCGACCGCCCATTCTCCCGGTTCGGCCGCATTGTCGAACACGAAGGTATCGGACGGGTCCATACGGATGGTGCGCGGCAGTTTCACCATTTCGGCCCCTCGCGCAGCGGGTCGAACCATATGCGGGCATCAAGCCCGCCGAGGAGAGACTGGCGGGTGGGCGCGGCAGATGGCGCATCGCGCTCCAGCAGATCGCCATGCCCGTCGATCGTCTGCTCGTGGTCCGTCGCCGCGACCAGCCGCTCGAGATAGGGCTTCGTGATCGCTCCCGCACCTTCGTTCTGCCAGGCGTCGACGTAGCGCATCAGATGGCGCGCGAAGCTTTCAAGCACGCCCTTTGTCTCGGTGATCTCCTCTTCCTGAAGGGAGATCGACCCCGGATACTGGCCGGTATCCACGAGGCCGGGACGGGCGGCGATCAACTGGGCGCCGAAAACCATCCAGTCCGGCGTTTCCTCCGGCACCGAAACGGGGCTTGCGGCAAGCCAGCCTCCCCCGAGCAAGGCGCCGTCGTAAACGATGCTGTCCGGCCATCGAAAGCGAATACCGCGCTCGGGCGGGCAATGGGCGGCCAGCGCATCGCCGAGCGCGGCCATGCCGGCGAAAAAGATGAATCGCGCCTGACGCAAAGGCCGGTCCGGCTCGAACGTCACGGCGAGGGCCAGCTGCGATTCGCTCTTTGCATGAACCAGCGCACCGGCACCATCCTGCGATGCGACACGACAGGCTTCATCGAAGACCGTTTCCGGCCGCTGAGCGGCAACGGCTTCAAAAAGCGGGGGAAGCAGCAGACCAGACGTTTCGGCGTCGGCGAGCATTCGTGACAAACCTTTCGGGACCGACTAGGTTAGAACCAATCAAAAGTAGAATGCGCCCCTGTCGGAATGCAAGTCTTCGATCGCAGGCGCGGAAGGAAATTCACGCGATGAACGAAATGGCGCGCAAGCCGTCACCACGCCGCATTTTCGTCTGCTCCTGCGAGAAGACGATGCCCAACCATGGCGACACGGTTGCGGCCGCGAGCGGAGCGTCCGTCGCCAAGGCCGACCAACTCTGCCGTGCGCAGATCGCTCTCTTTCGTGATGCGCTGACCGGCAACGCCCCCATTACGGTGGGCTGCACGCAGGAGCAGCCGCTTTTCGAGGAAATTGCGGAGGATGCCGGCTTTTCCGGCGAGATCGCGTTCGCCAATGTGCGTGAGACGGCCGGCTGGTCGCGCGACGCTCGCAAGGCCGGACCGAAGACGGCCGCGCTTCTTGCCGCGGCTGCGATCGACATGCCGCCGATCACCACCGTTGCGATGGAATCGCAAGGGGTGGCACTGATCCTCGGGCGGGACGAGGCGGCCATCGAAGCAGGGCGCCGGCTCGCCGATCACCTCGACATCACCGTGCTCGTCGAACGGGGTGCGGAGGTCCTTGCCCCGCGCCAGACAGTCTTTCCGGTTCTGCAAGGCAGCGTGCGCAACGCGGTTGGGCATCTCGGCCAATTCGAGCTGACGATCGACGCCTACGCCCTGCCCGACCCATCCTCGCGCGAACGGCTGCGGTTCGGCCCAGCCCGCGACGGGGCGACGTCGACCTGCGACCTCGTCATCGACCTGACCGGGGGACGGCCGCTCTTTCCGGCATCGGATTTGCGCGCGGGTTATCTTCGTGCCGATCCGCGTGATCCTGCCGCTGTCGCGCAGATGATCTTCGAGGCGGCGCAACTGGTCGGCACCTTCGACAAGCCACGCTATGTCGACTACGACCCCGCGATCTGCGCGCATTCGCGCTCGACCATCACCGGCTGCACGCGGTGTCTCGATCTATGCCCGACGGGGGCGATCACACCGGACGGAGACCATGTGAGCATCGATGCGGCGATCTGCGCCGGCTGCGGCCAGTGTGCAGGCGCCTGTCCAACGGGCGCCGCTGCCTACGCGCTGCCGCCCGCCGATGCCCTGACCGCGCGCGTGCGCGTCCTCTTGCGGACATATGCCGAGGCGGGGGGAACCCAGCCCGTTCTTCTGCTGCATGACAACGATCATGGCGCCGCGCTCATCGACGCCGCTGCGCGTTTCGGCGACGGCCTGCCGGCCGACGTGCTGCCTCTGGCTGTCAACGAAATCACCCAGGTCGGACCGGAATTGCTTGCTGCCGCCCTCGCCTATGGCGCCCGCTCGGTGCGGCTGCTTTCCCGAGCCCGCCCGCGACACGACCTGTCCGGCCTTCAGGCGACGCTTTCGATGATGGATCGTGTGTTTAACGGGCTGGGATACGGTGCCGGATGCGCCGAACTGATCGAAGCCGACGATCCCGATCACCTTGCCGAGGCCCTCGTCGAAACAGGCAAGCCCGTTGCCAGCCGCAATGTCTCCGGTTTCCTGCCGACAGCCGGAAAGCGCGGCCTGATGGAGCTCGCCTTTCGCGAGCTGCATCGCGTGGCACCGACACCGGTCGCGCGGATCGCGCTTGATCGCGGCGCGCCGTTTGGCGGCCTTGCCGTCGACACCGATGCCTGCACGCTATGCCTCGCATGCGTCTCCGCCTGCCCCGCCGACGCCTTGAGCGACAATCCCGAGCGACCGACGCTGCGCTTCACAGAGAGCCTGTGCGTCCAGTGCGGACTATGCGAGGCGACCTGCCCGGAAGATGCGATCGCCCTTGTTCCGCAGCTCGATTTCGATGCCTGGGCCTCGCCGAAAAAGACCATCAAGGAAGAAGAGCCGCATCACTGCATCGAATGCGGCGCAGCGTTCGGAACCCGCGCGTCCATCGACCGCGTGATGGCGAAGCTTTCCGATCACTGGATGTTTTCAGGGCCGGAGGGCGAGCATCGACGCCGCGTGCTGCAAATGTGCGAGGATTGCCGCGTCTCCGTCGTGGTCAAGGAAAGCTTCGATCCACACGAAGCCGATACGCGGCGCGTTCGCACGACCGACGACTATCTGCGCGAGCGTGAGGCCCGCAAGCACTGATCAGGACTATTGCGTCGTGCGCTGCTTGAGAAATTCGATCAGCGCCGCCCGATCCTCCGGGTTGGTGATGCGCTGCTCCGGCATCTTGGTGCCGGGGGTATAGTGGTTGGGGCCGACCTCGAACAACTCCGACACCGTTTTCGGCGTCCAGACGATGTCGAGCTTCTCGAAGGCCGGCGAATAGTCATAGCCGGGCGCCGAGGCGATCGGACGACCGAATATACCGTGCAAGGAGGGGCCGGCGCGGTTGCCGCCATCCTCGCCCAGCGTGTGGCAGGCCGAACAGGCGGCAAAGACTTCGGCGCCGCGGCTGTCGCCCAGGTCCTCGCCGGTTCCGGCTTCACTCCCGGTGGCCTCATTCAGCCTTTCGCCGGTGCGCGGGTTCCACTGCCGGATCACGCGATCGCCGCCGCCGGCATAGAGCGTCCCGTCGCCCGGATCGAAGGCCAGCGACCATACGGGGCTGTCGGCATCCTGAAGGGTGAGCCGCACGCCTTGGCTCATCCGGTCGATCAGCCAGACCGAGCCGTCGACGGCAGCCGAGGCAACGGTCGCCTGATCCTCGGAAATCGCCAGCGCGGTCACCGGGACGGGCACGGTCTCGATCTCGGCGACGATGTCACCGCGCGCAGCAAGGATGCGGATGACGCCGTCCGCGCCGGCGGCGATCGCCTCGCCGTCGCGCGTTGCGACCAGCGCGTTTTGCGGGGCCGGCAGAGTGACGACCGGGCCTGAGCCCCCGTCGGGCGGCCAGAAGCGGACCGTGAGATCGTAACCGGCCGAGACGAGCGTTCCGTCGGGCAGGAAGGCAACCGCGTTCACATTGCCTTCGTGTCCGTCGAGAGTTCTCGACGGCTCGTCTCCCTCAAGCGGCGTGACGCGCACCGTCCCGTCCCAGGACGCCGTGGCAACCGCCTTTTCGTCAGGGGCGAGCGCCATGGCCACCACCGGGGCATCATGGCGCCCGAGTTCGACGGGTGGTGAGTCGCCGTCCCATAGGGCGATCCTGCCATCCTGCCCTGCCGTCAGCTTGCGGCCGTCATCGAGGATCGCCACCGCGTTGACGCTATCCTCGTGGAAACGCAGCACATCGTCGGCAACGCCCGCCGCCTTGTCCCAGACGATGGCGGTGGTATCGAAGGAGCCGGAAAGCATCGTCTCGCCATCGGAAGCGATGGCAAGCGCACGCACCGGACCGCCATGACCGCGAAAATCGGCATGGGCCGGCAGCGCGACGCTGACGGCGAAGAAAACGATCACAAGGGGTATGCGCATGGCGATCCTCCAGACGCACCCATAGTTGCAGCCACCTGCCCGCCGTCAAGCCGGCGGCGAGGAAAAAGCGCCGCAGCGCTCGTCAGTTTCCGGGCGACAACAGACCGCGGTCGCGGGCGGCCAGGGCGGCCTCGGCGCGGCTGCGGATATTCAGCTTGCGATAGATCGACTTGACGTGGGTCGAAGCGGTGTTGTGGGAGATCGCCAGCGTCTTGGCAACGACACTCAGCTGAAAGCCTCGACCGAGCAGCGAAAGAACTTCCGCCTCCCGCGCCGTCAGCGCTGTTTCCTCTGAATGGCGCGGGCTGCGCCCGCGCAGCGCCTCCATGACCTGGCGCGCAACAGCCGGCGACAGTGGCGGCTCATCGTCGAGAATCCGCTGGAGCAAACGAACGAGTTGATCGCTCTCGTGGTACTTCAGGAGATAACCCTCGGCACCGGCAGAGATCGCCGCAAAGATCTGGTCGGGATCGTCGTAGATCGTTGTGACGATGGGCACGCAATCGCTGCCGGCATCGACGATCTCTCCGATGAGATCGATACCCGAGCCATCGGGCAGACCGATATCGATGAGCGCCACGTCGACACCGGCGCGTTGGTGTGCGCCGGCGAAGACGCGCGCCGATCTCAACGCGCGCCGCGCCTGCGAAAGGGTGGAAACCGCAGTCACGTCGCAAGCCGGAAACGCCGCGGCGACGCAATCGCAGAGCCACATGCGCGTACGCTCGTTATCCTCGACGACAAGAACACGTTGTATCTTCAAGCCGCCGCCTCGGCCGGCTCAAGCGGCAGTTCGATCGTCACGATGAAGAAGCCATCCGACTTTGCATGCGCGAAACGGCCACCGCACTGGCGCGCACGCTCGGCGATGTTGCCGAGACCGTTGCCGGAGAAAGCCCCCGGCCTTGTGGAAGGATGGACGCTCAGCGGATTGGAGACCCGGTGATGCAGCACGCCGCCGCGCACGCGCGTGTCCACGCGAAGCGCGCTGCCCGGCGCGTGCTTTATCGCGTTGGTGACGATCTCGCGGTGCGCGGAGGCAAAATTCCGGAATATGAGATAGGGCAGGACGATCGTGCTGTCGTCGCATTCGGTCAGTGGCCAGTCGACCCGGTCGCCGCCGACACGCTCCATCGTCTCGGCACGAAGCTCGGCCACGATATTGGCGAGCGTCTCGCGCCGATCCGACAGGCCGCCGACAATCTCCCGAATGTCGCCGAGCGCATGGCGCACCATCTGGCGTACATCGTGGTCATCGTGGGCACGCAGGCTCGATATCAGGCGCGCCCCGACGCTGTCGTGCAGATCCCGGCCGATGCGGCTGCGCTCCTCCTTGACGCCGCGGTCATAGGCGCGCCGCGCTTCCTCGGCTTCCATGACGAGGGCGGCGAAATTTTCGACGACCTGGAGATGCGGCGGCCCGAACAGCGCGCGCCCGCCCCGGTAGTGCGTGAGCCGCAGGGCGGGCGACCAATCATATGCCGGGAGGATCAGGGCGGTGCCGTCGCCTTCAATCTCGCCAGCCTGCGGCGCGACCTCCGGCCTGTCGACATGAAGCGGCTGGAAATGCGCCTCCAGGGCCTGCCGCCAGCGCTGCGCGCGCATGTCCGTGCTCGTCTGAAGCGCGATCTCGGTCGAGGCGCGGAAGAGCGCATAAGGATCGAGATCGCGTGTCGCCTCGCGGCGTCGAACGACGACGTTGCGCAGCGGCAGATAGACCAGGCCGACCAGTGCCGCGGTGATTCCGAGCGACAGGGACGGCGTCAGCGCCAGCATGGCGACGAGCGTGAAATCGACCGCCGCGAAAACCAGCGCAGCCAGAACGTAGCTGAGTACGCTTAAGGCCCAGCGGTCGAGTTCGAACAGCCGGAAGCGCGTGAGCCCGAGCGCGACACCGAGGTAGATGACGACGAAAAAGCCGAAGGCGTAGCCCTGCGGCAACGCGACATCGATGCCGATCAGCGAGGGAACAGCGACAAGCAGGACGAAGCTGCCCGCCCCAACCATCACGCTCATGCCGAGCCAGGAGAGAGCGCGGCGTGCCGCCGGATCGCGCTTCGTTGCAACGTACTGGGCTGCGATAAGGCAAAGAATCGCGACCATCGCCGCCAGAATGCCGGCATAGCTCATCACGCCCAGACCGACCTCGGGGAAGAAGCGGAGATGGGTGGCTGCCAGCCAGCAGGCGAAGCCAATGGACGCAAGAGCGACCGGGCGCTGGATGCCCAGATCCTTCGGGTACCGCGCGAAAAGGGCGATCATCGCGACACCGAAGCCGATCGCGCCGATGTTGTTCACGATGGTCAGAGTCCGAAAGAGCGTCTCTTCGAGTGCCAGTTCGCGTGTCGAGTAAATGGCAGCGGGAAAGCCCGAAAGCGCGACGCAATATCCGGCGACGGCGAAGAGCCTCACCTTCGTGTCGCGCGGCCGGACACTTTGCACCCAGATTCCTATCACGGAGATAACGGTGCCGCAGGCGATCAGATACCAATAGGCGAAGGGCAGATCCTGCACCCAGCGATAGGCGCGCGTTTGGAGAATGGTGGAAGCACGCTCGCCGCCCGATTCATATGTGACCTCGACCGCGTTTGATTGCAGAAGGGCATGAAGTTCGCCCTGACGCGCAATGAAAGCGTCGTATGCCTCATAGCCGAGCGTGTCGGGTTCATCGATCAGATCGACCGCCCCGAGCTCGACGGCCGACAGGGGCGCATCTGCCGGCGCTATGGACAAAATTGCCGATCCCTTGGCCGGGCCTCCGGCCGGTGCGCCGGCCACCAGAACGCGATCGCCGCCGCGATCGGGCACGAGCGACAGCCCAAGCGAAGGCGCATGTATGGCGACAATCGTCGTCACGACGACCGCCAACGCAATCAAGGCCAGCCCCAGGGAAAAACGCTGAATAAGCGTCACCCGATCCCGGCCCCGTTCAGGGCCGCCCCCTAAAATGCCACTGTATGTCGAGAGTAGAACAAGCCGACGACGGCCTCAACCGTTTTTCCGGCAAGTCTTGGCGATTTTCTACTGACCGACGTCGCCGGTTCCAGTCGAATAATAGGATCAAGACTTGGGCAAGGCGAGTGCGAGCGGCGTGGCGATGAAGAGCACCAGCAACAGCCACACGAACAATGTGCGGAATGTCCCCCGCGGCATCTTCATCGCCCACTCCTTCTGCCGCCGACGCATTACAAACCCGGCTTGCAGTACCCCTCACCTTCCGCATCGAAGCATGGCCGAGGACTGTCTGCCATAACCTGAACAGGTGAGAGCGGCTCGATTTGCCGGCGCTTAGCGATAGCCCGTCATTTCGAGATAGCCGACACCGTCATGACTGCCGTCAAGATGGATCGGTCCTTCCCAGTAGGAAAAGGCCGTATCCATCCAGCTTTGCGCGTTGAGGGCCGTCGCGACGAGATCGAGGCCCCTGGACCTGATCTGCACGCGCCACCTCGTCGGCACGTCCCGGCCGGCCACGGCACTGGTTGCCAGCGGTTGGAGCGCAATATCGGACGATGCCAACGCCGTCGCGGTGCCGTCCGCCTCGATCCATGTGCCGGCGTTGAAGACCTTGTCGTTTCTGCCTCGCAGGCCGAACAGCATAACCTTTTCTCCCGAGGCGAGATGCAGGGAGAACCAGTCCCAGCCTTCCTGATCGGCAGCCAGCGGCTGGCTGCTCCATTCGCGGTCGAGCCAGGCTTCGCCCGCAACGGACCGGCTTTCTCCGTCGATCGTCACCTCCCCTTCGATACGAAAGAAGGGCTGGCTGTAATAGAAGGACGCCTGGCCTTCTTCGGACTTGACGGAATAGCCCTGATCGCCGTGAAGCACGGGCGCGGCCGTGGTGGTCATCTGCAAGTCGTAGGAGAACCGATCGCCAGAAGCCGTCGCCTGCAATCGGCCCAGACCCATGGTGGTTTCTTGCGTCTCGGCCAACATCCAATCGTCGAGCCAGGCCGAGAACGGCGCGGCGCGAACGCCTGCCTGGCCTATGCCGCCGCGGGCGAAGGCTTCCGCGCTCAAATGCACATCCTCCGTCGTGACGGCGGCGTGCGCCATCCACAACTGTCTGTTCTGCCAGCCCTCACGCTCCGGCAAAGGCGCCAGGGCGTTTCTGAACAACGTCCATTGGATGCCGAGCGATTGCCCGGAGCGGTCTTCAAGATTGGCCGTCAGGTACCACCATTCGATGCGGTATCCGGGGTGGGCTCCATGGTCGAGGGGAAAGGCGAAAGGATGGCCGGGTTCGACCCGGCTGTAGCCCTCGGCATCGGTGCCAAGGCCGGCAAAGCCTTGCGCCATGGCAGGAGCAGCGAACGACACTGCCGCCAGTGCCGCCCATAGGAGAAAACGTTCAACGCTCATCGGCGAACACCTTGAGAAGCGCGCTCGGCGCCATCACCCGCAAGCGCATCGCCGGCCATGCGGTGGCGACGATCGCGGTGAGAAGCGCCATCGCAACGAGTTGCACCCATTGCATCGGGAAAAGGTGCACTGGTAGCCGCCAGCCGAAGGCTTCGACATTGACGACGCTCATCAATATCCAGGCCACTGCGAGGCCGAGCGGCACGGCAAGCAGCGCTGTCAGCGCCGCCAGTGCCAGGGCCTTCGCCAGCTCCATCAATGCCAGCCGGCGCCGCGTCAGCCCCATCGCCCAAAGTGGCGCAAGCTGTGGAAGGCGCATGCCGGCAAGCGTCAACTGGCTGGCGAGCAGGGCAATTCCTGCGACGATCAGCGTCAGGGCATTGAGCGCCAGCGTGACCGCGAAAGTCCGCTCGAACACCGATTGCGAAAACGCTTTCAACGCCTGCTGATTGACGAGTTGCCCGCTGGTGAGAGCGAACGCATCGCGCAGCGCAGCCATGACGGCATCGACCCGGCCCGGCTCCACCCGCACAGCGAAGCGATCGCGCTCGATATCGGAAAAGCGCGCCAGCAACTGGTCGAGGGCAATCATGATCTGACCACGCGGATTGCCGTAGTCGGAATAGATGCCGGCGACATTGACGGTCCAGTCGCCGCGACCGGCGGGAATGGTAATCTCGTCTCCGATTCCAAGGTCGAACCGCCGGGCGAGCTGTTCGCTGACCATTATGTCGCCGCCTGCCGCCACGTCCGCCCAGGCATTTTCGGCCGACGCCAGCAGCGGCCAGTTCTGCGTATAGGTCGGGTGATCGCGGAAGCCGTAAACCTCGACCGGCCAATCGCGATAGCGCGTCGTCGCATTCCAGACAGGCAGGACGGCATCGACGTCATCGCGGGCATCGAGGAATGCGGCGATGCGATCGGCTTCGTCGGCGGTCTCGCCGCCGACGTAAAGCTCCGCGGCCAGGCGCTGGTCGAGCCAGCCGGTGAAGGTCAGGCGAAAGCTGTCGACCATGGTGCCGACGCCGATGTTGACGCCCAGTGCGAGCAACAAGGCCATGAGGGCCAGCGACAGGCCGGACAGCTGCTGACGTGCATCGGCCAGAAACCAGCCGACGAGAGGCCCCCTCGCCAATCGTTCGGCGCCCGCCAGAATGGCAGCCAGGGCGGGCGGCAGGCTGAGCGCGGCAGCAAGAAGAACGCAGCCCATGAGGGCGAAGCCGGCAACGAGGCCATGTCCGACGAAGTAAAGCACCGCTCCGGCGAGTGCGAGGATGATCGCAGTCGCGGTTTGAACCCTCAAGACGCGCCTTTGGGCAAGCGCCCAGGCATGCGGGGCGGCTGTCGCGAACAGGGGCAGCCGATAGGCCTTGAAGAGACTGCTGCCCGTCGCCGCGAGCGCGCCGACGACGCTGATGGCGATGCCCGCGACCCACCACAACGGCGAAAGAGACAGTTCGCCAGCGACATTCGCGCCGTAGAGGCCGCGAAGGCTTGCCGCGACGTCGGGCAGCAGGGCGGAGGCCACGCCATAGCCGGCCGCCACTCCCAGCAATCCTGCGACGAGGGCCAGCGCGACCATCTCGATCAGCATGACCGCTGCCAGCGCGCGAGCGGAGACCCCGCAGGCGCGCATGGTGCGCAGCATCGGTCGGCGCTGCTCAAAGGCCAGTCCGGTGGCAGCGTTAACGATGAACAGGCCGACGAGAAAGGCGAGGAAGCCGAAGGCGGTGAGATTGAGGTGAAAGCTTTCCGTAAGACGATCCAGATCGCCGCTCGTTTCAGGATCGATGCGATCGAGCGGCAGCCCCGTGAGAGCGCGCGCATCGTCGATCGTGCCTGGAGGATCTTCGGTCACGACGAGGCGCGACAGCGCCGTGCGCTCGGTCAGCACGCTCGCAACGGCGATATCTGTGATGAGCGTCATCGGCGGCACTGTGTCGGCCACGGTAATCGGAGGCAGGCTCGTATCGCCGGCCTCCACGGGTTCGCCTTCTTCTGCATCAAGCATCGTCAAGGTTTCGCGCGACGCAAAGGCGCGCGAGGGATCGACCAGCATGGCGGCAAGATCGCCGGCCTCGTCGTCGTTGCCCTCTCGAGGCAGAATGCCGACGTCGATGGGCAGGGTCACCGGGTCCACCCCGACCACGCGATAGGACCGGCCCTCGATGACGATGTCGGATTCCAGGATCGGCGATACGTGCCAGCCGGCGCGCCGCAGCGCGACATAGGCCTTAGTGCCGATCTCCGAATTGTCCTCGGCGACAAGATAGGGGCGCGTCTCGCCACCGATGACGGCAGCCGCTTCGTCGTAGCTGGCCCTTGCCTCCGCGTTGAGTGCCTGGACGCCGCTCCAAAGCGCCGTCGCGATCGCGAGACCCAGAACCAGCGTCAACAGTTGAAACGGCCGGCGTCGCCAGTGGCTGACCAAGGTGAGGAACACCCAGACCACGCGCATCACACCAGTCTTCCTGCCTTGAGGGTCAGTTTGCGTTCGAGACGGGCGGCCAGCCGGGGGCTGTGCGTCACCATCAGGAACGCGCTGCCGGTGCGCGCCACCAGATCGAGGCAAAGGGTCAGCACATCGTCACCCGTCGCTTCATCAAGGTTGCCCGTCGGTTCGTCGGCCAGGATGAGGTCTGGCCGTGCAGCAAGCGTGCGCCCTATCGCCACGCGTTGCTGCTGGCCGCCGGAGAGTTGCTCGGGATAGCGATCGAGCAGGCCGGACAGTCCCAGCCTTTCGATCAGTTCGTCCTGCCATTGCGGTTCGAGCCGCCCGGCCAGACGGGCCTGGAACGCCAGATTGTCGCCGACCTTGAGGCTTGGCACCAGATTGAACTGCTGAAAAACGAGGCCGAGGCGACCACGCCGCAGCCGTGCCCGCTCGCGATCGGATGCACCGGACAGCGGCTGACCATCGAAAACGACCTCACCCTCATCTGGGCTGTCGAGCGCCGCGGCAAGATGCATGAGGGTGCTCTTGCCGCTTCCGGATTCCCCGGTCAGCGCCAAGGTTTGTCCGCGCGCAAGTTCGAACGAGACGTCGCGCAGCACCGTCAGCGGCCCCTGGGCTGTCGGATAGGTCTTGGTAACGCGATCAATCTTCAGCATCGGAACCTTTGGCATTTTGCGCTGACCGGCTCTTTTTCGCCGCTCCCGCGTCGACAGTTGCACATGGTCGAATACGCGGCGATGGCAAGCGTAGGCAACTTGCCGCGGCATGGCGACCGTGGTAGATCGATCATAATAAATCTAGAAAGCTGGATATATGGATAAACTTGCTGCTCTCGATGCTCTTTCCGCTCTTGGCCAAGAAACGCGCCTTGAAACGTTTCGGCTGCTCGTCAAGGCCGGATCGGACGGGATGGCCGCAGGCGACATCGCGCTGCATCTGGGCACGGTGCAGAACACAATGTCCGCTCACCTGAAGATCCTTGATCACGCCGGGCTCGTACGCGCCGAACGACACGGGCGCAGCATCCGCTATTTCGCGGACTACACCGGCGTTCGCGACCTGCTCGCCTTCCTTATGGAGGATTGCTGCAACGGTGCGCCGGAATTGTGCCAGCCCGTTATCGACGCCATTACCTGCAAATGCTGAAAGGAAGGGATGAGATGAGCAGACCCTACACCGTTCTCTTTCTCTGCACGGCCAACTCCGCGCGCTCCATTCTCGCCGAAGCGATACTGAACCGCGTCGGCCAGGGTCGATTTCAAGCGTTCTCGGCGGGATCCGCTCCGCGCGGCAGCGTTCATCCTCATGCGCTCGAACTTCTGGAACACTCTGGCTTCGACACCGCCTTTGCCCGCTCCAAAAGCTGGGACGAATTCGCCGGTCCCGACGCGCCCGTCATGGATTTTGTCTTCACGGTCTGCGACGACGCGGCAGAGGAATCCTGCCCCGTCTGGCCCGGCCATCCCATGACGGCGCACTGGGGCGTGCCTGATCCGGCGCGCGCGAGCGGAACGGAAGCGGAAAAGCGCTACGCCTTCGCGGAAGCATTCCGGATGCTGTCCAACCGCATTTCCGTCTTCACCGCACTGCCCATCGCTTCGCTCGATCGGCTCGCGCTGCAATCGCAGATCGAGTCGATCGGCCGCCATCACAGCAAATCCGCCTGAAAGAGACGCAAGACATGACAGATCAATATCTGGCCGACCAAGACGCGCCAGCCGTTGGAATCGGCACGTTTGAGAAATGGCTTTCAGTCTGGGTCGGCGGCGCCATCCTGGTGGGGCTGATCCTCGGCAATGTCGCGCCGGCCGTCTTCTCGTTTCTGGCCGATCTCGAATTCGCCTCGGTCAATCTGGTCGTGGCCGTGCTGATCTGGGCCATGGTCTATCCGATGATGGTCGGCGTCGATTTCGCCAGCCTGCGCCACATCGGCGACAAGCCCAAGGGCCTGGTGCTGACGATCGTCATCAACTGGCTGATCAAGCCGTTCACCATGGCACTGCTCGGGATCATGTTCTTCGAGTATGTCTTTGCGGGCCTGATCTCGCCAGCCGATGCGGAGCAATATCTCGCGGGTCTGATCCTGCTCGGCGCCGCGCCGTGCACCGCCATGGTGTTCGTCTGGAGCCACCTCACACGCGGCGATCCGACCTACACGCTGGTGCAGGTATCGGTGAACGACGTGATCATGATATTCGCCTTCGCGCCGATCGTCGCGGTCCTCCTCGGCGTCACGGACATCACCGTGCCGTGGACGACGCTGCTGCTGTCGGTCGGTCTTTATGTCGTGATACCGCTCGCCGCCGGGATCGCGACCCGATCCGTGCTGACGAGAAAGGCCGAGAACCCGCATCGATCGCAGATCGCCCTCGATCGCTTCAATGCACGGGTAAAGCCCGCTTCGATCGTCGGGCTCCTGACGACGGTCGTCCTGCTTTTCGGCTTTCAGGCGGAAGTCATCGTGAACAGGCCGCTTGTGATCGTTCTCATCGCGGTGCCGCTGCTGATCCAGTCCTATGGCATCTTCTTCGCCGCCTATTTCGCGGCGAAGGCCTGGCGCATTCCGTTCAATGTCGCAGCGCCCTGCGCACTGATCGGGACATCGAATTTCTTCGAACTCGCCGTCGCCGTTGCCATCAGCCTCTTCGGGCTGGGTTCGGGCGCGGCGCTGGCGACGGTCGTCGGCGTGCTGGTCGAGGTCCCTGTCATGCTCTCACTCGTTGCCTTCGCCAACCGGACCCGCCACTGGTTTCCATCCGCGTGACGGCCATGCGATGGATCACTCGCCCGGCGTGAGCGACAAGGTGCCGGCCTCGGCCGGCTCAATCAGCACATCGCCCTCCGCCTCGGTGCCGGCGGTCTCCGTTTCCGCTTCGGTATCTGTATCGGCGACGGAGCTCTCAGGTTCCCGCGCAAGTGCAGCCTCAACCGTCGCGCAGAGTTTCGCTGCGTCCAGCAAGCCCCAGCCGAAAACGGAGTCCTTGCCCGGCTCACCCAGATCGCGCGCCGTTTCGGCGAGGAAGCGTTGCATCTGATCACCGTTCAGCGATGAATCCATCGCGGTGGCGAGCGCCGCCGCGGCCGTCACGAAGGGCGCGGCAAAGGATGTTCCGGTCTTCGGGCGGGCGCCGGAGATCGATGCCGCCGTCCAGACATCGACGCCGGGCGCGGCGACATCGACATGAGCGCCCTGGCCGGCTCGCCGGTAGGGTCGCATATTCCGATCAACGGCGGTTACGGCGATGACCCCGTCATAGGCTGCCGGATAGGCAGGATCGGCGTTCGGCCCATTGTTCCCGGCAGCCGCCACGAGGATGACGCCCTCCTGCGCGGCCTGAGCCACCGCCCGCTCCAAAAGTTCGTTGGCGGGACCGGCGAGACTGAGGTTGAGCACCGCAACCTCCTCGCTCGCCAGCATGTCGATCGCCCGGACAAGATCGTAGGCAGTGGCGCGCGTGTCGGTCCCGGCATCGAGGAAGGCATCGACAGCGAGCAGTTCGGCGCCTGGCAGCAGGCCCGAGGTGCGGCCTTCGCCGGAGCCAACGAGCAGCGCCGCGACAGCCGTGCCATGCTTCAGGTCCGACAGCTGGTCCCCTTCACCGAACCGCTCGACGATCCGCAACGACCCATTGGTGAATGTCTCATGGTCGGGATTGATGCCGGTGTCGATCAGTCCGATCAGCGAAGGCGCGACGCAGGTTTCCGCTTCGTCGGAGAAATGCCAGTCGATAAGCTCCATCGCCTCGCAATGCATGCCTTCGCACGGGGCCGCCGGCCGCTCTTCAGGCCTGTAGTAATGATTGAAATCCACGGCGGAACCGGCATCAAGTGCCACAACCGCAGCTCGTGCCTCGTCGAGCGAGACCCCATCCGGCACGATGAGGCGGACCAGTTCGCTGTCCAGCATCTCGATCAGCGTGCGCGCGTCGACGGCGTAGCCCTGACCTTCCAAAGTGGCGATTTCCGCATCGTCGAGACCAAGTGCTGTGAGTTCGCGTTCTGCCCGCTCCGGCAAAGGCTCGGGCTGCGGTGCCGGGCGACGGACTGTCCGACGCGGCGGATCGGGGCGTTCGCCGCGATCGAAAAGGGAGCGCAATGTTCTGAGCGGGCGGCGAAGGATTTCCGGGGCCGGGCCGCTGCCGCGCTGAACGGCGCCGCTGCGTTCCCCACCACCGCTGCCACCAAAGCCGCCAAAACCGCCGCCGTCATCGCCATCGTCGCCATCACCGTCGCTGTCGCTGTCACCATCGCCCTCGCTGTCGCCCTCCTGGGCATGCGCCAGACCGGCCGGACCTTCCAGAAATGAATCAAAGTCCGGCCATGCCGGCTGGACGGCCAGCGCAACGCCCAATGCCCAAACGGATGCGGTCCTGGTGACGCGTTGCATCGTTCTGTCTCCCCTGCCCCGCATGAAGATGGCGCTCCATGTTTTGCGGCGGCATTCAACGTAACCTTCCCCACGGACCGCCACAACAAATCGGTTGCCGCCCGCCGGTCTATATGCTGCATAACGGTCTCGCCCGCGGCTTATTCCCGTCGCGGCCCGAATGACGTCGAGGAGGCGCGCGCCGGCCCGTGACCGATACCAAAGTAGAGATCGGCAAGCAGCTCATCGCCTTTCTGCCGAACATGCGCCGCTTCGGCTTTTCGCTGACACGGTCGCAGGACAAGGCGGACGACCTGGTGCAGGCAGCGTGTGAGCGGGCGTTGTCACGCGCCGACGGCTTCGAGCCCGGCACAAGGTTCGACGCATGGATCTTCCGGATCATGCGCAACCTGTGGATCGATCAGATCAGGCGAAACCGCACCGCCGGACCTCAGGACGACATCGACGCACAAGCCGATCTCGTCGGCGCCGAGGGTGAACGCGAGGTGCATGCACGCATGGAACTGGCGGAGGTTGCCAGGGCGATCGTGGACCTGCCGCAGGAGCAGCGGGAAATCCTCGTGCTCGTATGCGGTGAGGACATGGCGTACAAGGACGTCGCGAGCCTCCTCGACATCCCGATCGGCACCGTGATGAGCCGGCTGGCCCGCGCACGCAAAAAACTTGCCGAGGTCGCCGGAATAAAGCCGCGAGCTGGACGTTCTGTCGGCAGAAATGATGGGCAAGGGCAATGAACCGGCATCCGATAGACGACGAGACATTGATGGCATTCGCCGATGGCGAACTCGACGAGGCGACCGCTAAAAAGGTCGAGGAGGCGATCAACGCCGACGAGACCGTGGCCGAGCGTGTGGCTCTCTTCGCCGAAAGCCGGGCTCTGGCCCGCGATGCCCTCGAGCCGAGACTGGACGCGCCCGTACCCGCGTCTCTTCTCGCAGCAGTCGAAGCGGCGATCGCCCGGGCGAAGAGCGAGGACACGGCCGCACGCGAGGCAGACATCATCGCCTTCAGGCAGCGAAAGCCTGCCGTGCCGCCCGCGGCCAACGAGAACCGTCCGGCGTTTTCACGATTGGCCCTCGCGGCTGCCTGCGTCGCGATGATCGCGTCAGGTGTTGTCGGCTATATCGCTGGCGGCGGCACACAATCGGCTTCCCCCTCCCGGATCGCTCTGATCGATGCGCCGGGGGTCGACGAAGCGCTCTCCAACGTAGCTTCGGGCGGCGAGATGGAACTGACCGCCGGCGGCGCCTTTCGCGCCATATCCTCGTTTCGCGATGAGACCGATCGGTTTTGCCGGGAATTCGAACTTGCCGGCGATGGATCCGGCTATGTGGCCGTCGCTTGCCGCGAGGCCGGGGACTGGTCGCTTGCCTTCGCCGTCGACGCACCGATAGCCGAGGGGGGCTATGCGCCCGCCTCATCGCTCGAGACGCTGGACAGCTATCTCACTTCGATCGGGGCCGGCCAGCCGCTCTCTGCCGAAGACGAAGCGGCGGCGCTCGCCGAATAGCGCCGGTCTTTACAGCTTGCGCGCAACCACAAGGTGGCCGGGCACCGGCTGGTCCTGCTCGCGGCGCACCGTTATCGGCTCGGCAATCAGCCGCTCGAAGCCGTTCTCGACCAGCAGCCGGTCGATGTAGTCGAGCGCATGGGCAAATCGTTGGTTCGGGCCGACCATGAAGTCGCGGCCGCCGAGAACAGCGCCCGGCAGCGTCTCGCTTGAAAACGCGGTCAGCGCACCGGCGGAGGCATTCTTCGCGACGCCGGCAAAAAACGACTCGAGCCGGCCCATGTAGGGCAGAACGTCCGCAGCCACGATGAGATCAAACGCAAGCTCCTCGTTTTCCTCAAGGAAATGCACGACCTCCGCAACATAGAGCTCGTCGTAAGCCTCGCGCTCGTCGGCGAGCTCGATCATTTTCTCCGCCAGGTCGACGCCGGTTGCATGATCGACCATCTCATAGAGTGCTTCGCCCACAAGGCCCGTGCCGCAGCCGAGATCAAGCAGGCGCTGAACCCCCTCCGGCAGCAGCGCAGGCAACAGTTCAGCCAGCATCGCCGGGACCGAATAGCCGAGCTGGTCGACGAGCACGCTGTCGAAGACCTCCGCATGCTGATCGAACAGCGTCATGACGTAGGCATCGGGCGCCTTGTCCGGCACCTCGCCGAGCCCCATCGCGGCCAATCGGACGGCAGCGCCGCCATGGTCGGCCGGATCGAGTTTCAGCGCCTGACGATAGCAGACAGCGGCCTCCTCGTTTCTGCCGGCCTTCTCCAGCTCCAGCCCGCGGTTATAGGCTTCTGCCAGAGCGTCTTCATCGAACCCGTTCGTGCTCATCGGTTCCCTCGGTCAGTTGGTGGCCGAGCGATAGTGCCGATGCTTCGAGCGGTCAAACGGTCTTTGATGCCGCAAGGCCCGTAGCTATTGGTCGCACGGCTTGCGGCCGCCGGTGAATTCCGGCTTGATGTCGATCAGTGGCGTGCCGTCGACGCAATCGAGGCCGCGCACGCGCAGAACCGGGCCGTCAATGCCGAGCATGCGCACGATGGACAGGGCGATCGGGTTGGGTCGAACGGGTGAGCGCAGTGCGAAGGTGCCGGCCAGCCGACCGTCATGCTTCGGATTTTGAAGCAGAAGGTCACGCCGCGCCTCGTTCATCCAGTAAAGCACCGCGATATCGTCGTAGCGATCAAGACCGGTCAACGCATCGGCAAAGCGCGGATCGACCTCGATCCGGCATTCCGGCCCGCCCTCAGGGTCGCCGCGCCTGGGACAATCGGCGCGGGTCGCGAACGGTGTGCGAATGCGGCCGATGAAATAGACGGACGCATCGAATGCAGGCGGCAACTGCGCGGCGACCTCGCCCTCGCGGATGTCCGTATCGCTGGACGCTTGCCCACTCATGATCGCTATCCTCGACTAGAGAAGCGGCAGGACCGTCATTGCGTCACGCCGATGCTCTCGACACTGTCCAGAAGCTCGATCGCCAGGCGGGTCGCTGCGCCGGTGGCGACAACCATCTGGGGAAGGATCATCCACTCCAGCGCCCATGCCGCACCGGAACGCTCCTGCTCGTGGATCAACGCCTGGTGCATACCGGACAGCTGCGTGGCGTTGAAGCGGGCGAGCGCGACCAGCGTTTCGGCTCGAACGGGGTTCTGCTTGTGCGGCATGGCCGATGAGCCACCGCCGCCGGTCATGGCGATCTCGCCGATCTCGTTCTGCGCCATCAGCGCGATGTCCTGGCCGATCTTGCCGAGAGCACCGGTGACGAGCGAAAGCCAGTTGGCGAACCTGGCAACGCCATCGCGCTGGCTGTGCCAGTTGGACCGGGGGACCTCCAGATCGAGCAAGAAGCCAAGCCGCATTGCGACGCCGGTGGCGTTCTCTCCGAGTTTGTCGAGCGTGCCGGCGCCGCCGCCGAACTGGAGCTGCAGCAGTTCCGGCCCGACGTCTTCCAGTTCGTCGAGCGCGCGGGAGATCGGCAGGAGCCAGGCGCGCAGGCGTGCGCCTACCGGGATGGGCATGGCCGCCTGCATACGTGTGCGGCCGACAAGTTCGTTGTCGGAGAACCGCTCATCGAGATCCTGCAGCGAGGCGATCAGGTTTTCCAGCCGTGCCGTCAGCATCGGAATCACCATCTTGAGGCGAAGCACCAGGCTGGTATCGATGACGTCCTGACTGGTGGCGCCGAAATGCAGGTGGTCGGCATGTGGAGCGGGAACGGTCTTGCGCAGCTCGCGGATCAATTCGGGCACGATGAGACCGTCGCGCGCGGCGCCCTCTCGCAGTGCCGAAAAATCCGGTTCGAAGGTTTCGCACGCCTTGACGATCGCGACGGCCGCTTCCGGCGCGATCAGCCCTTCATGCGCCTCGGCCTCGGCCAGCGCCATCTCGAAGGTGAGCATCGTCGATATCTCGGCCTCGATCCGGAAATGAGCCGCGATCGCCTCATCGCCGAAATGGGCGGCAAGGACTGGATGCTCGAACAGCGATACCGACATGCCCTACCCTTCTTCCCCGATCAGACGCGCTCCAGGGCGATCGCGATTCCCTGACCGACGCCGATGCACATCATCGATAGTGCACGCCTTGCCTGCCGCTCGGCAAGCTCCAGTGCGGCCGTGCCGGTGATGCGCGCCCCGGACATGCCGAGCGGATGGCCGAGCGCAATGGCACCGCCATTCACGTTCACCCGGTCATCGTCATCGGCAATGCCGAGGTCGCGCATCGTGGCCAGCCCTTGGGAGGCAAAGGCTTCATTGAGTTCGATCACGTCGAAATCCGCAGCGGAAAGCCCGAGGCGGGAAAAAAGCCGCTTGGCGGCAGGCGCCGGGCCGAAACCCATGACGCGTGGCTCGACGCCGGCCGTAGCGCCGCCCAGGATGCGGGCGATCGGCGTCAGACCATGCTTCTTGGCCGCCGCTTCGGAAGCGACGATCAGCGCGGCGGCGCCGTCGTTGACGCCTGACGCATTTCCGGCGGTCACCGTGCCACCCTCACGGAACGGCGTCGGCAGCTTGGCGAGTGCCTCAAGCGTCGTTTGCGGACGCGGATGCTCGTCCCGATCGACAACCAGCGGGTCCTTCTTGCGCTGGGGGATCGTGACCGGCGTGATCTCCTTGGCGAGACGCCCGCTGTCCATGGCGCGGCCGGCCTTCTGCTGGGAGCGGACGGCGAAGAGGTCCTGGTCTTCGCGCGAGACCTTCCAGTCTTCGGCCACATTCTCGCCGGTCTCCGGCATGGAATCGACGCCATACTGCTTCTTCATCAGCGGATTGACGAAGCGCCAGCCGATGGTGGTGTCGTAGACCGCATTGTTGCGAGAGAACGCCGTTTCTGCCTTGGGCATGACGAACGGCGCGCGCGACATGGATTCAACGCCACCGGCTATCGCCAGGTCGGCTTCGCCCGCCCTGATGGCGCGCGCCGCGGTGATGACGGCGTCCATGCCGGAGCCGCAAAGGCGGTTCATCGTGGTGCCGGGAACGGAAACAGGCAACCCGGCGAGCAGCGACGACATGCGCGCCACGTTGCGGTTGTCTTCGCCGGCCTGATTGGCACAGCCGAAAATGACTTCTTCGACGGCCGCCCAGTCGACGGAGGCGTTGCGCTCCATCAGCGCCTTCAGGGGAATCGCGCCCAGATCATCGGCCCTGACGGACGACAGAGCGCCGGCGAAGCGTCCGATTGGTGTTCGAATGTAGTCGCAGATATAAGCTTCAGCCATCACGCTGACTCCCGAATTGGTTCTTGCCGCGACCACTGCCTTCGTGGGCCGCCTTGGTGCGGGCCTGCAGATCGCGCAGCGTGGTCAGTTCCTCGTCGCTCGGCGCCGGCGTTTGCTCGACCATCTCGGCGAACTTCACCGGCCAGCCACAGGTCTCCTGAACGTCATCGCGCGTGACGCCCGGATGCATCGAGACGACGGTGAATTCCTTCGTCTCCTGATCCGGCCGCCAGATGGCCAGGTCGGTGATCAGAAGGGTCGGACCCTTTGTCGTGATCCCGAGATCCTGCCGGTCACTGCCGCCGTTTCCGTGTCCGAACGAGGTGAAGAAGTCGATCTTGTCGACCATGCCGCGCTTGGACTGCTTCATGGTGATATAGACTTCACCGGATGACGACGCGATCTCCGGGGCGCCGCCGCCGCCCGGCAAGCGTGTCTTCGGCGCATCATAGTCGCCGATCACGGTGGTGTTGATGTTGCCAAAACGGTCAAGCTGGGCCGCGCCGAGAAAGCCGATGGTCACGCGACCGCCCTGCAGCCAGTAGCGAAACATCTCGGGAACCGAAACGGTGGTGACCGCCGTGTCGCACAATTCGCCGTCACCGATCGACAACGGCAACACGTCAGGCGCCGTGCCGATCGTGCCGGATTCGTAGATGAGGGTGATGTCGGGCGCATGCGTGAGCCGTGCCACATTGCAGGCCGCCGACGGCGCGCCGATGCCGACGAAGCAGACGTCGTCGTTCTTCAGCGCGCGGGCGGCAGCGATCGTCATCATCTCGTTGGGGGTGAAGCCAAGCTCACTCATGCCACGCTCCTCAGATGTGCAACGCGATCGGCGAAATCTTCCGGCTTCGCATCAAGCACGTGCTCCTTCATCCAGGCCTTGAACGTCTCGCGATCGGCAGCGACCTTGTCCCACTCGAGGTAACTCTTGTTGTCGCGTTCGTAGTAGCCATGGGCATAGGACGGATGGGCGCCGCCCGGCACCTCGCACACCGCCGTGATGGTCCAGCGCGGCAGAATGCAGGCGTTGGCGTGAACGTCGTCGAAATCGTCGACGATTTCCTCGACCGTCACGACGGCCCGTTTGGCGGCCAGTACGGCTTCCTTCTGGATCCCGATGATCCCCTCGACAAGCACGTTGCCCTTGCGATCGGCCTTTTGTGCGTGAACGAAGCTGACATCGGGACGCACGGACGGAACCGCGGCGAGCATCTCGCCGGTGAAGGGACAGGCCACGCGCTTGATATTCGCGTTCACCGCCTCAAGACCGGCGCCAAGATAGCCGCGGAAGATGGCGCAGGGCAGTCCCGCCGCGCCGGCTCCATAGGCATTGGCCATTGCGGCATGGCTGTGCTCCTCGACCTCCGGCCGGTTCGGCCATCCGTTCTCAACGGCGTCGCGCAGACGGCGCAGAAGACCAACACCCGGATTGCCGGCGTAGGAGAAGACCAGTTTCTTCGCCATGCCCATGCCGATCATCTGATCATAGACGACGTCAGGCGTCATGCGGATCAGCGTCAGGTCACGGCGGCCCTGGCGGATCGCCTCATGCGCCGCGGCGTGGGGGATCAGATGGGTGAACCCCTCGAATGCAACCGTATCGCCGTCATGCAGATTTTCGGCGACGGCGGTTTTCAAATCCTGGAACTTCGCCATGGATCGTTCTTCCTGCTTTCGTCTGTCAGATATCGAAAAAGACGGTTTCGTTGTCGCCCTGAAGGTGGATGTCGAATGTCACGACATCGCCCTCGCGCTTGCCGATCAGGGTGTCGACGCGGTGGCGGTGCTCGATGCGGGCGAGAACCGGGTCCTCACCGTTCGCGCCTGCCTCGTCGGAGAAATACATCCGGGTGTGCAGCCCGATATTGATGCCGCGCGCGACAATCCAGAAGGTCACGTGCGGCGCCATGAGGCGGCCATCGGGAAAAGGCACCCTTCCCGGCTTGACGGTCTCGAAGCTGAATTCACCGCTTGCCATGTCGGTGGCACAGCGCCCGAAGCCCGTGAAATGCGGGTCGGACGAACCGCGCATCTCCGATGGCGAATTATAGAGCCCTTTGCTGTCGGCCTGCCAGATCTCGACCAGCGCATCCTTGAGCGGCGTCCCCGTGCCATCAAGGATACGGCCCTTGATGGTCAGACGCTCACCCTTGGCGTCGCCGATCAGCATGCGCGTTCCCAGGTCCTCCTCGTAGACCCCGGAGATCTCGGCGAAATTCGGCGTGCAACCGATGTGGACGTAAGGGCCGGCGGTCTGCGAGGCGGATTCCTTGAATTGGATCAGCTGCTGCGGCATCAGTTTCCCTCCATCCGGTTCTCGAACATCGTGGAGCGACGGCCGCGCAGGACGATGTCGAACTTGTAGGCGCTGGCATCCATCGGAATGGTGTTCGCCATGTCGAGCGGCGCGATCAGCTGATCGATCGCCGCCGGATCGCTGATCGTCTTGATGATCGGACAGAGCGGGATGAGCGGATCGCCCTCGAAATACATCTGCGTGATCAGGCGCTGGGCGAAGCCATGCCCGAAGACCGAGAAGTGGATATGGGCCGGGCGCCAGTCATTGACGCCATTCGGCCAGGGATACGGCCCCGGCCTGATGGTGCGGAAGGAATAATAGCCGTCCTCATCGGTGATGGTGCGTCCGCAGCCGCCGAAATTGGGGTCGAGCGCGGCGACGTAACCTTCCTTCTTGTGGCGATACCGGCCACCCGCATTGGCCTGCCAGAATTCCAGCAATGCGCCCGCAACCCCCTTGCCGCGCTCGTCCAGAATGCGGCCATGGACGATGATGCGCGGCCCGATGGCGCTTTCGCCAGGCTTTGCGAAATTGTGGATGAGATCGTCGTCGAGCTCCCCTAGAAGATCATGGCCGAACACGGGACCAGTCATTTCCGAAAGTGTATTGCCGAGCGAAAGCAGCGCCTTTTCCGGCGAGCGCAGGACGCTCGTCTTGTACCATGGCGTATAGGCATCCGGCTGCCAGGCGCGGTCGCGCTGGAAGAATGCGCCGGTCTCGGGTTTGCGGTTCGACATGTCTTGGCTCCTCAGGCCGACCTTTCGGCGGCCATCTCCTCGAGGGTCTTCTTGGCGATCTTGATCGCGTGATTGGCGGCGGGAACCCCGGCATAGATCGCCACATGCATCAGCGCCTCCCGGATATCGTCGGGCGTGGCGCCGGTGTTTGCCGTGGCCCGCACGTGCATGGCAACCTCGTCGTCATGGCCGAGCGCCGCCAGCAGCGCGATCGTGACGATCGAGCGCTCGCGCTTCGTCCAATCCGGCCGCGACCAGACATGGCCCCACGCCGCCTCGGTGATCATCTCCTGAAACGGAACGTCGAAATCAGTCTTGGCCGCTTCAGCACGATCGACATGGGCATCGCCCAGAACCGCGCGCCGCGTGGTCATTCCCTGCTCATGACGGCCCTGCCCGTGACAGCCCTGCTGCTGGCTACCCTGTTCGTGGCGCGTTGAACCGGTCATCACTTGCCTTCCGACTTCAGCTTCTCGATGAACAGCTTGATCGCATCCGTCAGGACGACAGGCTGCTCGATGCACGGCAAATGGCCGGAGCCTGGAATTTCCTGATAGAGCGCGCCCGGTATGAGGCGCGACAGCTCTCCCACCAGTTCCGGCGGGGTCGATCCATCCTCCGTTCCCACGACGCACATCGTCGGTACGTCGATCAATTTCGCCGATTCGGTGAAGTCGGCGTCACGAATCGCAGCGCAGGTCGCGGTATAGCCGTCGCGCGGCGAGCGGATCAGCATGTTGCGGTAGCCAACGAACTCGGGATTGTCCGGCTTGCGATAGTCCACGGTGAACCAGCGTTCGAGGATCATGTCGGCGATCGACTCGATGCCTTCCTCATAGATCGCGCGAATGCGGGCGTCCCACATCTCTGCCGTGCCGATCTTGTGGGCGGTGTCGCAAAGGACGAGCGCGCGCACCAGCTCAGGACGCTTGTGGTAGAGCCCCTGAGCGATGAGGCCGCCGATGGACAGGCCGCAGACGACCGCGTTGCGCACGCGCAGATGATCGAGCAGGCCTGCAAGGTCATCGACATGGTCGTCGATCGAATAGGGCGTCGCGCCGGTATCGGAAAGCCCGTGGCCCCGCTTGTCGTAGAGAATGACGGCAAACTCTCCGACCAGGCGCACGATGACATCGCGCCAGATCCGGAAGTCCGTCCCCAGCGAATTGGCAAAGACGACGACCGGCTTGCCCTCCGGCGCACCGATCAGCTGATAGTGCAGCGTTACGCCGTTGATTTTCTCGAATTGCATGCTCACCAACTCCCTGGGCGCCAAAAAGCAAATTGTGCGGCTATGGTAAAATGATATTCTCGCGCGAACTCATAACTGTTTTGGTATGCGATGGATCAAGCGATCAAGTTTCGGCATCTTCAGACCTTTCTTGAGGTAGCCCGCCAGCGCAGCGTCAGCAAGGCGGCGGAGGTGCTGTCGCTCTCTCAGCCGGCGGTCACGCGGACCATTCGTGAACTGGAAACGGCGCTCGGCGTGCGCCTGTTCGAAAAGGACGGTCGCGGGATTCGCATCTCGCGGTTCGGCGAAGTCTTTCTGCGCCATGCGGGCGCATCGGTCACGTCCCTGCGCCAGGGGGTCGACTCAATCCAGCAGGCCTTGCGATCGGAGGGGCCGCCAATACGCATCGGCGCGCTGCCAACCGTCTCCGCGCGGATCATGCCCGAAGCGGTCGCCCAGTTTCTCAAGGAGGGCACCGGTAGCCCGATCAAAGTGGTGACCGGCGACAACAGCGTGCTTCTCGAACAGTTGCGGCTCGGAGAACTCGATCTCGTCGTCGGTCGTCTGGCACCGCCAGAAGCGATGATGGGCCTGTCCTTCGAGCCGCTTTATTCCGAGAATGTCGTCTTCGCGGTCAGGTCCGGGCATCCGCTGCTGAAGAAGCCGCATTTCTCGCTCGACGAGTTGCGCGACTACACGATCTTGATGCCGACGCCATCCGCCGTCATCCGCCCCTTCGTCGACCGCTTCCTGGTCTCCAATGGCATCGCCGAGCTTCCAATCCAGATCGAGACGGTCTCGGACGCTTTCGGCCGCGCCTATATCCGGGCCCATGACGGCATCTGGATCATTTCCGAAGGCGCGGTGGCCAACGACATTCGCGACGGGCGCGTGAACATCCTGCCGATCGACACGTCCGAGACCGTTGGCTCGGTCGGACTGACCACCCGCGCCGGCAGCGAGCAACCCCTTCCGCTCGCCATCTTCATGCAATCGATCCGCGCCACCGCCCGCACGGCTTCCGCCGGCTCGGCCGATTAGGCCGTCTCAGCCCGCCGCGGGAACCGCGGAGACGCGCCTCAGGTGATCAGCCCCTGACGCAAGGCCTTGGCGACAGCCTGGGTGCGATTGACCGTATCGAGTTTTCGTGCGGCGCGGTTGAGATAGTGGTTCACGGTGTGCTCCGACAGCGAGAGGATCGCCGCGATGTCGGCACTGGTCTTGCCCGCGGCCGTCCATGTCAGGCAGTCGAGCTCCCGTTCGGTCAAAGGCTGTTCCTGCCGACGTTCCGTCGCGGTCACCTCGACGAGGCGCTGATAAATCCTGACGGAAAGCAGCGTCAGTTCGGCCAGTTCCCGCGGATCGAGCGCAGGTCGATCGCCCGCCAGGATCAGCGCGCCGCGCACGCCTTTGGCATCGCTGACGGGAAAGCATGCGCCGGTGACGAAGCCATACTCGGCAAAGAGTGCTCGTGCCGGTTCGACCCGCCCCGGCGTCTGGCCCTCGGCGATCGAGGCGAACGTGAAGTCGAACGGGACGATGGAATGGCGCATGCGACCGACGGCCGGGCAGTCCCTGAACAATTGCATCCGGTCATAGGCTGCCAGAAACTCGGCAGCCCAATTGGTGATAACTGAGTTTTCATTCAGGTCAAAAGAGGTGGGCGAAGGCAGGCGCAGCACGAGGAAACTGCGGTAGCCGAAGCGTTCCGCTGCTGCTTTCAGGTACCGAAACACTTCAAACTGCGAGTTCAGTGTTTCAATTTCGGCCAATAGACGGCGTATCCCTTGCTGGTCTTTCTGCGATCGCGTCGGCGCCGGGCAGGAAATACCCCGCTAAACCGGCGCTTTCGCGCCCTTCTTCGCTTCTATCCGAGCATTCCCGGCGCCACAAGCAGCTTCGCGTCAGACTTGTGGAGGGGATGAGGCGGGCAACAACAACCTTGGTCGAAGAACGCAGGCCTTTTCCTGGCTTGTTCGCTGTGATCATACTCGCCACCAGAACAAGCGTGGCGTTCTGGAGGGGATTGCCACGCGCAGGAGGAGGACGACTATGCTTGGACTGATGCAGGACTGGCCGCTTCTTTGCCACAAGGTCATCGACCACGCGGCGCAATACCATGGCGCGCGCGAGGTGGTATCGCGATCGGTCGAGGGCGGCATTCACCGGACAAACTACAGGGATGTGCGCAATCGCGCGCTCAGGCTTTCGAAGCGGCTCGAAATGGACGGCGCCGTGCTTGGCGACCGCGTCGCCACGATGGCCTGGAACACCTGGCGCCACCTGGAGGTCTGGTACGGGATTCTCGGAATCGGCGCGGTCTACCACACGCTCAACCCGCGTCTCTTTCCCGACCAGATCGCCTGGATCATGAACGATGCGGAAGACAAGATCCTGTTCGTTGACCTGACGTTCCTGCCGATCGTCAAGGCGATTGCGCCGAAGGTGGCAAGTCTGGAAAAGATCATCGTGCTGACCGACGCGGCACACATGCCGGACGACCTGCCGGCAAATGTCGTTGCCTACGAGGACTGGCTTGCCGAAGCCGACGACGATTTCGCCTGGAAGACGTTCGACGAGAAGACGGCCGCCGGCATGTGCTACACGTCCGGCACGACCGGCGATCCGAAGGGCGTCGTCTATTCCCATCGTTCCAACGTCCTGCATGCGATGATGGCGCTGCAACCCGACATGCTGGGCCTTGCTGCGCGCGACCGGTTGATGCCCGTGGTGCCGATGTTCCACGCCAACGCCTGGTCGACCGCCTTCTCGGCCCCGATGGCCGGTACGTCGATGATCATGCCGGGCGCCGGAATGGACGGAAAATCGATCTTCGAGATGCTGACGGGTGAAAGGGTGACGATCACCGCAGCCGTGCCGACGGTCTGGCTGATGCTGCTGCAGCACCTCGACAAGGAAAACGGCGCCCTCCCCGACCTTGAGCGCGTGGTCATCGGCGGTTCGGCCTGCCCGCGTGCGATTACGAAGGCATTTCAGGAAAAGTACGATGTGACGGTGATGCACGCCTGGGGCATGACGGAGATGAGCCCACTTGGAACCGTCTGCTCGATCAAGCCCGAATACGCGCATCTTGCCGGTGAGGAAAAGCTGGATATCCAGGTCAAGCAAGGACACCCGCCCTTCACCGTCGAGATGAAGATCGTTGATGACGAAGAGCACGAACTGCCGTGGGACGGAAAGACCTTCGGCCGCCTCAAGGTGCGCGGACCGGCAGTTTCATCCGCCTATTACAAGGGCCGCGGCGCCGAGCAATTCGACGAGGAGCTCTGGTTCGACACCGGCGATGTCGGGCATGTGGACGCCCATGGCTATCTGCAGATCACCGACCGGGCCAAGGACGTCATCAAGTCCGGCGGCGAATGGATTTCGACGATCGACCTTGAAAACCTAGCCGTCGGCCACCCAGACGTCGCGGAAGCAGCCGTGATCGGAATCGCGCATCCCAAATGGGACGAACGCCCCCTTCTCGTCATCGTCCGCAAGGATGGCCGGGAGCCGACGAAGGAGTCCATCCTCGCCTTCATGGAGGACAAGGTGGCGAAGTGGTGGCTGCCGGACGATGTCGTCTTCGTCGACGAAATTCCGCACACGGCAACCGGAAAGATCCAGAAGACGACGCTGAGAGAGCAACTGAAAGCCTATCGGTTCGAGGCTGCTTGAGCGATGCAGGCAGACGACATGAGCGCCGTGGCGCTTGCCGGGGACCGCCATGTCCTCGGCGAAGGCCCGACATACGATCCGGACACCGATACGGCCTACTGGTTCGACATCGTCGGGAAGAAGCTGATCGAGCACAGCTTTGCCGACAATCGCCAGCGAACCCACGATCTGCCCTTCATGGCCAGCGTCCTGGCGAGCGTCGACGACAAACGGCAATTGCTGGCGGCGGAAGATGGCCTTTATCTTCGCGATCGCGAGAGCGGCCGCCTGACGCTTCACATCGCCCTCGAAGCGGACAACCATACGACCCGCTCCAACGATGGTCGCGTCCATCCGTCAGGCGCGCTCTGGATCGGCACCATGGGCAAGCGCGCCGAAAAAAAGGCCGGCGCCATCTATTGGTATCGGGACGGTGAGATACGGCTTCTGTTTCCCGAGATCGGGATTCCCAACGCCATCTGTTTCTCGCCCGACGGCCGGATCGGCTACTTCGCCGATACGCAGATCGACACGATCTTCCGAGCAGAACTGGACCCGGAAACCGGACTGCCTCTCGGGGCACCACAGGTCTTTCTGAAACCCGGACATGATGCCGGCGCGCCCGATGGTGCGGTTGTGGACCGGTACGGTGCATTATGGTGCGCACGCTGGGGCGGACATTGCATCAGCGCCTACGATCCGCATGGCCGGCACCTGGCCTCTCTGCCCGTCCCGGCGAGCCAGCCGTCATGCCCTGCGTTCGTGGGAAGAGACGCAGATCGGCTGATTGTCACCTCCGCAATGCAAGGTCTCGACGCCAAGGCATTGCAGGGCGAACCGGGAGCGGGCCGGACATTCCTTCTGGACCATCCCGTCGAAGGCCAACACGCGCCGCGGGTGCGGCTGTAGAGCCCCTTCACCTTTACACGGACAAGCCTATTTTCGCCGATCCTTTGCCAGAATCGCCAAAGCCACGCCACCGAGAATGACGCAGCCGGCTACCGCCAGTTGCATGGAGGGTTGCTCCCCGATGAAGACAAGCCCGCCAACCGCCGTGACGACCGGCACGGTCAGCTGAACGATCGCCGCCTTCGTCGCCGCGAGCATCGGCAAGGCGCGATACCATATGATGTAGCCGCCAGCGGACGCGAGCGCGCCGGAGGCTACGGACAAGGCAATTCCGGAAAGGGTCATGCCGCCTGCGGCGACAGATCCCAGCAGAAGCACGAGCGCGACTGGTGCCGTGCGAATAAAGTTGCCTGCCGTGTCACCGGCCGGATCGTCGCTGCCGCGCCCGCGCAGCGAGTAGATGCCCCACGCTATCCCCGACGCCACCATCAGCACCGCCGCCAAGGGGTCGGGTGCGACGAGACCCGGCGACACCAGGTAAACGAAACCGGCAAGCGCCAGGACCATGCCGGCGATCTCCGCAAGGCCCGGCCGCTCGCCGCGATACAACCCCCAACTGATCATCGTTGCCTGAACCGCGGTGAACAGGATCAAGGCTCCCATTCCGGCGCCAAGGTCGAGATAGGCAAAGGAAAAGGCAACCGCATAGACCAGCAGCGCCACGGACGATGGCCAGTTGCCCGGCATCACGCCAACCGGCCGAATTTTTCTCCGGCGCAGCAAAAGCAGCGCGAGAACGAGCGCGCCAGAGCCAAGACGGATAGCGGTGAAGCCAGCCGCATCCATCGCGCCATCCACCAATGCCAGGCGTGCCAGCAACGAGTTCGCTGCAAACGCGACCATCGCGATTGTCGTCAGTGATACGGCGAGCGGCATGGCAAATCCTTGAGGGTGAGCCAGCTTATCCGCTCCATGCCCGGCATCAACCGATCGGTGTCGACACTTTCGTCGGGGTTGCGCCTCAGGCGCGCTGTTCGCGTTGCTGATCTTCGGGTGCCAGCGACTCCAGCAGACGCAATGCGGCCGATGCCGTCATCGGCCGGCCGTAGTGATAGCCCTGACCGAGAGCGCAGCCGAGCTCGACCAGCTTGGCGGCCTGCTCGCGACCTTCAATCCCTTCGGCGATGACGTGCAGGTCCAGGCCGTCGCACATTGCCAGGATCGCCTTGACGATATGCTCGGACGGACGATCGCGCGTGATCTCGGAGACGAAGGCGCGGTCGACCTTGACCTTGTCGAACGAAAAATCGCGCAGTCGGCCGAGGCTCGACTGCCCGGTCCCGAAATCGTCGAGCGAAATGCGGATGCCCACCACCCGCAGATCGTCGATGATGCGCTGCGCCATTTCCGGGTCGCTCATCATCGCCGTTTCGGTGATCTCAAGCTCCAGACGGCGCGGATTCAGACCGACACGATTGATGATGGAAAGGATATTGACGCTCGTCGTCGGATCGACCAGCTGGGCGGAAGACAGATTGAACGAGAGATAAAGCGCGTCCGGCCATTGCATCGCCGCGGCGGCCGCCTTCTTCAGCAGCACCTCGCTCAGCATGTCGATGAAACCGCGCTCTTCAGCGAGCGTTATGAACACGTTCGGTGGCACGAAACCGAGGTCGGGATCATTCCATCTTGCGAGCGCCTCGAACCCGACGATGGCGCCATCCGCCAGCCTTACGATGGGCTGGAAGTGCGTGTCGATCTCATCCGCCATGATGGCCCGGCGCAAAGCCTGTTCCAGTTCGGTCGCCCGGCGAAACTCGTCGGCGATCTCCTTGGAATAGACGAGTATCTGCCCTCGGCCCCGGCGCTTGGCACGGTAGAGCGCGGTGTCGGCACTGTCCATCAACGCATCGAACGTCTCGCCGGCAAAGGGATAGACGGCGAAGCCGAGGCAGGCTGTCAGACGCACGGTCCGGCCGCCGAGGTCGAATGGAGCGGACAGTACATCCTTCAGCATGCGCGCCAGACGTTCGGCGTTGCGCGCGTCGAAGATCAGCGGAAGGACGAAACCAAATCCGTCATTGTCGAGCCGCACGACCGTGGCGCCATTGGGCATGCATGCGCGCAAGCGATGGGCCACCTGGCTGAGGATATTGTCGCCGGCATCGCGCCCGAAGAGATGGTTGATCGGCTTGAAGCCATCCAGGTTGGCAATCCCGATGGTGAACGGCGCCGGGTCGACGGCGCGCTCGTCGGCCAGGTTCTCGACCTTCTCCCTCATGCGCCGGCGATTGCCGAGGCCAGTCAGGGCATCGGTGTGCGTCATTTCCAACGATGCTGGCGTTTGAGGCGCGCCAAATTCCCTCATCGACACTCTGTTGCCTGCCTGATGCCAATGGCTGAAAGACCCACCATGCGCGGGCTTTATTAAGATTTGGCTAGTGCGGATGACCGCATCCGAGGCATCGGCAGATCAAGCGATGAGGATCAGTCGCAGGTCGTTGACGTTGGTCAGCGTCGGGCCGGTGACGATGAGATCGCCCGACGATTCAAAGACGCGATAGGCATCGTTGGCTTCCAGACGCTCGGCCGGGTCGAGGCCGCTATCGCGGGCACGGGCAAGGGTTTGAGGATCGAGCACCGCGCCGGCATTGTCCTCCACCCCGTCAATGCCATCGGTGTCGCACGCCAGAGCATGAATGCGCGGATCACCATCCAGGGCGAGGCCAAGTGCGAGCAGGTACTCTGTGTTGCGCCCGCCGCGTCCGCCTTCTCCCTTGAGCGTGACGGTGGTTTCTCCTCCGGAGACGATGAGAAGCGGCACGGCGCCAGCATGACGCTCCTCGGCGATCCGCCTTGCATACCGGGCGTGCTCGACACCGACCTCGCGTGCTTCGCCCTCTATATCCGCGCCAAGGGATATCACCTCGAATCCGCGATGCCGCGCCTCGGCGGCAACGGCCTCCACCATGTCAGCGGGCCGCGAAGCCATGTGAAAGGACGTCCGCTCGAAGACCGGATCGCCCGGTTTGGGCGTTTCCGCATCAGGCCGGTCGAGATGCGCACGCACGTGGTCCGGGAGGTCGATGCGGTAACGCTCAACGATGGCGCGGGCATCGGCCAGCGTTGTCGCATCGGGCACGGTCGGCCCGGATGCAATGACCGAGGGATCGTCGCCCGGCACGTCGGAAATGCCGATGGTGATGACACGGGCCGGATGGGCCGCCTCGGCAAGCCGTCCGCCCTTGATGGCCGACAGATGCTTGCGCACCGTATTCATCGCGCCGATCGGCGCACCGCTGGCCAGGAGCTGCTTGTTGACCGCCTTCTTGTCGGCAAGACTGAGGCCATCGGCCGCAAGGCCGAGAAGCGCCGACCCTCCGCCGGAGATCAGGCAGAGCACCAGATCCTCTTCGCCGAGACCCGACACCGTTCTCAGGAGCCTTGCAGCGGCAACCTCGCCGCGATCGTCGGGGACCGGATGCGCCGCCTCGATGACTTCGATACGTCCGCAATCCACCCCGTGGCCATAACGCGTGACGGCGATGCCCTCGAGCGGGCCGGCCCAATGGGTCTCGACGGCGCGCGCCATGGAGGCCGCGGCCTTGCCGGCCGCCACGACGATGGTCCGCCCAGTCGGAGGCTCCGGCAGAAGCGGTGGAACGCACACGGCAGGATCGGCCGATTCGACTCCCACGTTAAAAAGGTCGATCAACAGGCTGCGAGCGTCGTTCAAGGGCTTGTTCCGAAATGATGGTTGGCACGTCGGGGTGCAACCTATCGCGCCGATTGCACGATGGGAACCATCTGGTTGCAAGGCGCGGCTTGAAGCAGCTTCAGGCTTTCGCACCTTTGCGCCTGGGGCCAAAAGCGGCGGCCAGCAACAGTGTCACACCGGCGACCGTCGCGATCATGCCCGCGGCGCTGACCGCAACCCCCTCCACGAACAGCGCCACGCCAGCGCCAGCAGCCACATACCCGCCCGCGGCCGCAAGAATTGCGAAAGCCACGCTCCATGCGATCTGGGGCAGAAGCCGATCCGTCATCATGCGCGCAGCAGCGGGCGGACAGATCAGCATGGCAATGGCAATGATGGCGCCGACGGCCTCGAATGCGGTCACCGACACCATGGCGACGAGGATGATCAGACCCGCATTGACCAGCCGCACGGGCACGCCCGCCGCAGCGGCGAAGGTCGGATCGAAGGTCGAAATGACGAGCGGGCGCCATGCCACGGCAAGAAATCCGACGACGACCACCAACGCCATCGCCAACCTCGGCAATTGCGGCGGGATGTCGGAAAGGGCGATGGGGTCGATCAATGCGGCCCACTCGATGCCAGCGAGCCAGACCAGGCTTTCCAGGTTGCCATAAAGCGCGTGCTCGACGTCGAAATGGATTGATCCGGTATCGGTCTGCTCCAACAACACGATACCGAACGCAAAAAGCGCGGTGAAGACGACACCCATGGCAGCGCCCGGTTCTACCTTGCCGTAGACGCGCACGATCTCGATCATGGCTGCCGCCAGAAGCGCTGCCGCAGCGGCGCCGAGCAACATGGGTATCGCGGACATGGAGCCTGTCAGGACGAATGCGGCAACGATTCCTGGGAGGACGACGTGGCTGATCGCATCGCCCATCAGGCTCTGGCGGCGCAGCACGAGGAAGTTGCCGAGCAGCGCGCAGGACACGGCGGCCAGGCTGCCGATGAGGATCGGAACGAGCGTCAAGCCGAGATAGAGCGCCATCACGCCCCCTCGCCGCTGGCGAGGCCTGCACGGAATGCGCGGGCATAACGGCGCGCGCGCCGCAGGTTCGCAAAGACGCCGCGTGCCGGTGCCAGCAGCATCGAAACCAGAAAGGCCGTGGCGGCAACGAGAACGATGATCGGTCCGGTCGGGAGATCGGGAATGGAAGCAGACAGCGCCGTGCCCAGAAAACCCGACGCCGCGCCGATGATACCGCTGATCACCATCATTCGCCCCACGCGCTCGGTCCAGAAGCGGGCGGCGACGGGGGGAATGATGACGAGCGCGATCACAAGCACCAAGCCGACCACCCGAAGGCCGGTGACCGTGACCGCCAGTACGAGCAGCATCAAGGCGAGATCGGCACGGCGGATCGAGACGCCGGTCGTTGCGGCGAAGGTCTCGTCGAACGCAACGAGCGTCAAGGTGCGTCGGAGAAAGACAACGGTCAGCGCGCAGAGCGCGGCCAGTGCCGCCAGTGTGATCGCTTCGGAGCGTAGCATTCCCGACGTAGACCCGAGCAGGAAGCTCCCGATGCCGGCCTGTTGGCCGATCTGCGCGGACTGAATCACCGTCAAGAGCACGACGCCGAGACCGAAAAAGGAGGAAAGCACCGCCCCTATGGCGGCGTCGGCGTGAAGGCGGGTACGGCGTGTCAACCACTCGACGACGGCCAGACCGGCAAGCGCGCTCGCTGCGGCACCCAGCAGAAGGCCAGGGAGGTAGCGGCCGGTTCCGCCAGCCGCTGCCATGATGAGGAAGGCGATCGCCACACCCGGCAGTGTGGCATGGCTCAGCGCGTCTGAGACGAGCGAGCGACGCCGCAACAGCAAGAAGGTACCCACCGTTCCGCCCGCCCAGCCAAGAAATATGGCGCCGATCGCGACGATCGCGGTGTTGTAGCCGGCCTGAAACGTCAATGCGTCGATGAAGGCCGTCACATCCATGATCTCAGGCCCTGGCGCCAGTTGGTGCCAACGGACCAGCTGTCAACCGGCCCCCATAGGCCCGCGCCAGGTTGGCCTCGGTGAAAGCCGCCTCGACGGAGCCGTTGGCGATCGTCGCGCCATTGAGGATCAGCACGTCGTCGTAATATTCACGCACCGTCGACAGATCGTGATGGACGGCAATGACGGCACGTCCCTCGCCTGCCAGCCGTCGCAGGAGAGCCACGATCAGCCGCTCGGTTGCCGCATCGACGCCGGCGAGCGGTTCGTCGAGGATCAGGAGGTCGGCGTTCTGGGCCAGGGCCCGCGCGATGAAAACCCGCTGCTGCTGTCCACCGGACAGCTGGCCGATCTGCCGGTCGGCCAGATCATCGAGATCGACCTCCTTAAGGCAGGCCAGCGCTTCCTGCCGCTCCTTTTGGCCGATCCAGGCAAACGCGCCGAGCCGTCCGTAGAGCCCCATCAGGACGACGTCGATCACGGTCGCGGGAAAATCCCAGTCGACACTCAGGCGCTGCGGGACATACGCGACGCGGCGGCGGACGGCAGACAACGGCTCGCCAAGAAAACGGACGGTGCCGTCGATGCTCGGGATCATGCCCATCGCCGCCTTCAGCAGCGTGGATTTCCCAGCCCCATTCGGCCCGACGATGGCGCTCATCGCACCAGCGGAAAATCGCGCATCGACGGCGTTCAACGCCGGTTTGTCGCCATAGGCGACGGAAAGCCCGGATATTGTCAACGCGTCGGTCGTTGCAGCCTTTGCGGTGAGACGGTTCAACATCGAAAGAACTCAGCTTTCCACCAGACGGCCCGCCATGCCGCCTTCCGGCGCCATTCCGCCAAGCGCGCGGGTGATGGTGGTCACATTGGCATCGATCATGCCGAGATAGGTCCCCTGGTATGTGCCCGCCGGCCCCATGGCATCGGAAAACAGCTGCCCTCCGATCGTCACCTCATGGCCGCGCGCCGCCGCCCCTTCGATCAGGGCGCGGACATTGCGCTCCGACACCGAACTTTCGACGAAGATCGAGGTGATCTCGCGCTCGACGATCAGGTCGACCAGCCTGTCGATCTGCTGAAGCCCGGCCTCGCTCTCGGTGGACAGTCCCTGGACGCCGACAACTTCGAAATCATAGGCACGACCGAAATAGCCGAATGCATCATGCGCGGTGACCAGCACGCGCCGATCCCTGGATACGCTTGCCAACGCATCCTTCGCATAGCTGCGCAAGCCGTCGAGCTCGCCAAGATAGTCATCGGCATTCGCCGTATAGATCGAGGCGCCTTCCGGATCGAGGTCGATCAACGCATCGCGAGCCGCCTCGATCACATGGCGAAACAACGTCGGGTCCATCCAGATGTGGGGATCGAACCGATCGGGATAGGCAACGCTCGCGATCCGTTCGCCGACCGGCACCGCCTCACCCAGTGCGATCACAGGCTTCTGCCGCGCCAGGCGCTCCAGGAATTCCTCGAGCTGCGCTTCAAGATAAAGTCCGTTCCAGAACACCACGTCCGCGCGGACCATCGCAGCGATATCGGCCTGCGTCTGCCGGTAAAGATGCGGGTCGACACCTTCCCCCATCAAGGTTCGCACCTCGGCCCTGTCACCCGCAACGCGGGAAACGGCGTCCCCGATCATCGACACGGTGGCAACGATTTGCAGAGGTTTGTCTTCGGCGCGCGCCGGAGCCGAACCTGCGCTGAATGCAGCAAAGGTGCCGACGGCCAGAAGCACCAAGCCGGTCAGGCTCATCCATACTCGCCTAGCAGTCGAGCTTCTCATCATCATGGCCAACAGATAGAGCAGTCCGCCGCTAGTTTCAATTGCAAATCATTTGCAATTGCAAAAAAGCATCGCAATCGGCTGAGGATGGTTGCGCCGCACCTCTTTTGCGTCGACCTCGAATCCGGGAGAATGAACCGATGACCATCCGCCTCCTGCCAGAAACGCTGATCAACCAGATTGCCGCCGGTGAAGTCATCGAGCGCCCGGCGAGCGTCGCGAAAGAGTTGATCGAGAATGCCATCGACGCCGGCGCCCGGCGCATCGAAATTGCCACCGCGGGCGGCGGCAAGACCCTGTTGCGCGTCACCGACGACGGCCAGGGGATGGGAGTGGAGGATCTGGAACTGGCGGTGCGGCGCCACTGCACCTCCAAGATCGTCGATCATCTCGACGACATCCGCTCGCTCGGTTTTCGCGGAGAGGCGTTGCCGTCGATCGGGTCGGTCTCGCGCATGCGCATTGTCAGCCGGCTGCGCGGGGAGAAGACGGGGTTCGAAATCGCGGTGGAGGGCGGTGCCACTGCCGGGGTCCGGCCGGCGGCGGGAAACCCTGGAACCCTTGCCGAAGTCCGCGACCTGTTTTTCGCCACGCCGGCCCGTCTCAAGTTCCTCAAGAGCGAAAAGGCCGAAGCCGCGGCGCTGACAGAGGTGGTTAAACGCATCGCCCTGGCCTTTCCGCATATCCGCTTCGTCGTCAGCGGGAGCGACCGATCCACCCTTGAGCTTCCCGCCACGGGCGACGATCGGCTGGCACGGATCGCCCAGGTCCTCGGCCGCGACTTTCGTGACAACGCCATTGTGCTGGACGCGCTTCGCGAGGGAGTTGCGCTCGATGGCCACGCCGGCGTTCCGACATTCAATCGCGGCAACTCGCTGCACCAGTTCGCCTATGTCAACGGCCGCCCGGTGCAAGACAAGCTGATCTGGTCGGCCCTGCGCGGCGCGTATGCCGAGACCATGCCACGCGGGCGCTACCCGGTGGCGGTGTTGAACATCACGCTCGATCCCGCACTGGTCGACGTCAACGTGCACCCCGCGAAAGCCGATGTGCGCTTTCGCGATCCCGGGCTCGTGCGCGGCCTCATCGTCGGCGCGATCCGCGAGGCGCTGGCGCGTGAGGGAGACCGCGCGTCGACGACGGCCGCCGCCACCCTGCACGCCTATGCCCGCGCAGAGCCGGTCTGGCGGCCCCGCCATGAGGGCGCCGGCGATTACGACATCACGCGCTCGCCGTCCCGGCCGCTGGATCAAGACCAAGGCGGCTTTTCCGAACCGGGACAAAGCGGCTTTGATCATTTCACGCCGTCGGCGCGCACGGTTCCGCCCTGCGAGGATTCGGCCGTCACCGGCCGCAGGCTGGGCGCGGCGCGGGCGCAGGTGCACGCGAACTACATCGTTTCGCAGACCAATGAAGGGCTCGTCATCGTCGATCAGCATGCGGCGCATGAGAGGCTCGTGTTCGAAGCCTTGCGCAAGGCGCTTGATACCGATCGCCTCGCCTCACAGGTGCTGCTGATCCCGGAAATCGTGGATCTGCCGGAAGACGATTGCGATCGGCTCGCGGCGCATGCAGACGGGTTCGCCAGGCTCGGCCTCGTTCTGGAGCGCTTCGGGCCAGGTGCGATTGCGGTTAGAGAGACCCCTGCGATGCTCGGCGAGATCGATGCATCGGCGCTGGTCCGCGATCTCGCCGACACGATCGCCGAGTGGGACGATCCCTCGGGACTGATGGCCAAGCTGGAGCACGTCGCCGCGACCATGGCGTGCTACGGCTCCGTGCGATCGGGACGCAGTTTGCGGCCCGAGGAAATGAACGCTCTCTTGCGGCAGATGGAGGCGACGCCCGGATCCGGGCAATGCAACCATGGGCGACCGACCTATGTGGAGCTCAGCCTTTCCGACATCGAACGCCTGTTCGGGCGGCGGTAGACTTCTTGCGCCGGCCTGTTGTCGCCGTTAGGGATGGATTGCTATATCCCGTTGCAAGATGACTGCCAGCAAAGAGATGACGACGTGATGAACCGGTTCGAAGGCTCGGGTGCGAGACCCGCAAAGCTGCGCTACCTCGATGGCGATTTCCAGGTCCTGGTGCCGGGCTCGCATGTCGTTTGCGCCGTGACCGGCGCGCAGATCCCCCTCGACGAACTGAAATATTGGAGCGTTGCGCGCCAAGAGGCCTATGTCGACGTCGTCGCATCCGTCGAGGCCGAAGAGCGCGCCGGAACCTTTCGCCGCGCCTGAACCCGTGCATTGGGCACCCTCAAACGCTATCCCCGCTCGCCGTTCAACTGCTTTTCCTTGAAGCGTGCGACCGCCCTGTCCACGATGGAGGCGGGAACAGCCGGCTGGTCGAAGACCATCTCGATCGCGAGCGGCCAGGTGCGAGCGGCGAGCCTTTCAGCCTCGCCATGCAGGCCGCGCAGGCGGACCACATCCTTTTCCGTCGCGACCAGTTGCAGGTCGTCAGCATCGGCAAGTTTCATCAGTTCGACCATCTCTTCGTCCACGAATGGATGGTGGTCGCCGAAATTGCGGTGCCGGACGACCTGCGCGCCGCAATCCGTCAGCGTTCGGTAGAAGCGTCCGGGATCGCCGATTCCTGCAAAAGCGAAGACCCGCTTGCCGGCAAAGCGCTGGCCGTCCCTTGGCACGATGTGGGCTTCGTGGACCGGCTTGCCGGCGCGCGCCGCGCTGCGCACCATCGCTCCTGCCGCGCCGCCTGATCCGACGGTCAAGAGGGCCGTGGCGTGTCGAATCTGGTCGGCCACGGGCGCGCGCACCGGGCCGGCCGGAATGATGTGGCCGTTGCCGATGCCACGAGCCGCGTCGATGACGAGCAGGGCATAGTCGCTGTCAATCCGTGCGCTCTGGAAGCCGTCGTCCATGAGGATCATGTCAACGCCCTCGCCGAGCAAGGCGCGTGCGCCGCGAACACGATCGCTTGCGATCACGGTGGGCGCCCGCTCGGCCAACAGCATGGGCTCGTCGCCTACATCCTTCGCCCGATGATGTGATGGGTCGACCCGCACCGGGCCATCCATCGTGCCACCATAGCCGCGCGAGAGGATGCCGGGCTTCCTGCCCTTCTTGCGGGCAGCTTCAGCCAATGCGAGCGTCGTCGGTGTCTTGCCGGCACCGCCGACGGTGAAATTGCCGACGCAGATCACCGGCACCGGCAGCCGTTCGCGGCGGCCGCGCTCCATACGTGTGCGTGCCACCTGTCCATAGGCCCAGGCAAAGGGCCACAGGCCCCGCGCACGCCAGTCGGACTCCTGCCACCAGAAAGGCGGCGCCTCGCTCACCATTGCCGCTTACTCCTGCTGCTTCTCCCGATCATAGGCATGAAGGCGCGCCTTCACGGTCAGGGGGTTGATATAGGGCTCAAGCGCCTTGAGCGTGAGGGCCAGCGCGCCGCGCATGTCATTGACCGTGGCGGCACCGGCCCTGATCATCTCCCCGCGCACCTTGTGGTTGGACAGCAGATAGTGCACCGCCTTGCGCAGCATTTCGGCGTCACGCACGATCCGCCCGCCGCCATTCTTCAAAAGGCGCTGATAGGTCTCGCGAAAATTCTGCACGTTTCGACCGGACAGCACGGCACAGCCGAGCATGGCCGGTTCGAGCGGATTCTGACCGCCCTCGCTTGCCATGGACCGCCCGACAAAAACGACTTCGGTCAAACGCAAATAGAGCCCCATCTCGCCGATCGTATCGCCGAGGAAAATGTCGGTTTGCGAATTGATCACATCGCCGCGCGAGCGCCGCGCGACGGTCAGGTCGCGCGCGGTGAGCATCGCTTCCACGTCGTCGCCGCGCTCAGGATGGCGCGGCACGATGATCGTCAGGGCCTTGTGATGCGGCCGGATGAATTCATGAACGTCGGCGGCGATCTCTTCTTCGCCCTGAAAGGTGGAGATCGCGGCCCAGGTCAACCGCGCACCGATCTGGCTCTTCAACACGTCCAGTTCGGCGGGATCGTATGGCGGCGCGTTTGTGTCGACCTTGAGATTGCCGGAAACGGTCACCGGCCGCGCGCCGAGCCGGCGAAACCGTTCGGCGTCGACATCGGTCTGTGCGACGACGTGGGACAGGTTCTCCAGCAGCGCTTCGGCAATGCTCGAGCGGCGGCTCCAGCGCGCGAAGGAGCGATCCGACAGACGGCCATTGACGAGGACCTGCGGAATGCGGCGCGCGCCCAGTTCAAGGATCGTCATCGGCCAGATTTCCGATTCAGCGATGATCGCCAGATCGGGCTGCCAATGATCGAGGAAGCGGCACACCGCCGTCTTGAGATCGAGCGGCACGTATTGGTGAATGATTTCAGGCGCCAACCGGTCTCTTGCAATCGTCGCGGAGGTTACGGTGCCGGTCGTCAGCACCACCGAGATGCCGCGCGCGGCAACTTCCTCGATGAGGGGAATGACGGCCGATGTCTCTCCGACGCTTGCAGCGTGAAACCAGACGAGCGGGCCGACCGGCCGCGCGGCGCTCGGGTAGCCGTATCGCTCACGCCTTCGCGAATGTTCCTCTTTGCCCTTCGCCGCGCGCATCGACAGATAGCCACCGACGAATGGATAGATCGCGCCACCGAGCCATCGATAGCCGGTCAGCGCCGTGCGGGCCCAGCGCTCGCTCATCCTTTGCTCTCCACTGCTTCGTAGGCGTCCTTCGTGACCTGGTCGAGACCTGCCGTCACCGCCTGTCGAGCGCTTTCCAGCGCAGCTTCATCGGCATCGCGCGAGACGCGAATCGGCGCACCGATCTTCACACAACGGCGCCCGAACGGCAGATTTATGGTCATCCGGTCCCAGGCTTTCTCGACAATGTGGTGCCGGCTTGTGGCAAGCGCGAGTGGCACGATCGGCCTGCCGGATATTTTGGCAAGACGCACGATGCCCTCACCAGCCTGTCGCGGCGCGCCCTTCGAAATGTCCGCGATCATCACGACATGGCGACCGCGGCGCAGCGCATTCCTGAGCGCGATGAGAGCCTTGACGCCGCCCTTGCGTTCCGTCGCCGCGCGCACCCGGCCACCGGAGCCGCGCACGACCTCGTTGCCGGACAGGAGGAGCACCCTGGCGTTGATCTCCGCATCGGCGCTGCGAGAGACGAGACCTGCAACCTTCTCGCCAGCAGGGCGCGTGAACTGCACCAACATCTGCTGGCCATGCCAGAGCGCGATGATCAACGGTCCTTCCCGCTGCGCGATCTCCGCCAGGTCCTGCGACCCGGCAACGGGGCGGTTCGTCCTGAAGGCCAGCCACAGATAGGAAAAGAGAACACGCGCGGCGATTGTCTGGAACAGATCCGACCGCAAGATGCGCTTTCCCAGGGGCGCAACTGTCGCCTTCATCCCAGTGCGCCTGTGCTTCGACAAAGACAATGGAAGGTCAGATTGTGGATTTCACGGCGGTCACCGTCTCGGTGTCGGGATCGAGAAGCCGGTGCATGTGGACGATGAAGTAGCGCATGTGGGCGTTGTCGACCGTCTGTTGCGCCTTGGCTTTCCAGGCAGTGTGCGCCGACTGGTAGTCGGGAAAGATACCGACGACGTCAAGATTTTCCAGATCGCGGAAGCGGACTTCCTTCAGGTTGACGAGCTCGCCACCGAAAACGAGATGGAGAAGCTGCCTGTTTTCTTCGCCAGCCATCGACACAATCCTCTCATGTGAGAAACCAAGCGGGGTTTGGGACAATTCAGCTGAAAGGTCAATGGCGGCCGCGGCGCGCGCTCAGCCCGTTGCCCGCTCCTGCAGACGTTCGACCGTACGCGCCAGACCCGGCATCAATTCTCCGATGCCGGCGACCAGGATTCCATGATCGGTCTGCTGGCGGTTATAGACGATTTCCTCGCCGCCGAGCGTCGTGACGCCTCCGCCAACCCGACGAAGGATCAGATCCGCAGCGGCGATATCCCAATCGCGCGCGCGCGGCTTCACCAGCGTGGCATCGAGCCGTCCGTCGGCGATCATCGCGAGCCTGTAGGCAAGCGACGGGACGTGCGGCATGCGCTGCACCGGACGGCCGACCGCATCGGCAACACCGTCGATCAACGCCGTCGGCGCGGCAAACCGCAACGTTTCCTGAGGAGCAAGAAGACCGATGGGCAAGGCAACACCGTTCTTCGTGGCAGAACCGGAGGTGCCAGCGGCGAAAGTCTCGCCAAGTGCCGGAGCGACCAGAACGCCGGCAACCGGAACGCCGGCACGCACGACGGCGATGCTGACGCACCAGGTCTCATCGCCCTGAATGAAGGCCCGCGTGCCGTCGATCGGGTCAACGACGAATACACTGTCGTGTGTCAGGCGATCGGCGGCGTCGAACGTCTCCTCCGACAGCCAGCCGAATTCCGGCCGCGCGGAAAGCAAGACGTCCTTGAGATACGTATCGACCGCCACATCGGCGGCCGATACTGGCGAGGTGCCGTTGTTCTTGTACCAGACCTCCGGATCACGGCGAAAATGGCGCATGGCGATGTCGCCGGCCTCGACACCTGCCGCCAGGATGAGATCGAGATCGTCATCCAAGATCCGTTGACGTCGATCAGCGTCCGGCAAGCGTCATGCCCTCGATTGCGATGGTCGGCGCGGCGGTGCCGAACTTCCGGTCGATGTCGTCGGCCGGCGTCACCCGCATGAACATCTCCTTGAGATTGGAGGCGATCGTCACCTCGGAGACGGGGTAAGCCAATTCGCCGTTCTCGATCCAGAACCCGCTGGCGCCGCGGCTGTATTCGCCCGTCACCATGTCCACGCCCTGGCCGATGAGCTCGGTGACATAGAAACCTGTGCCGACGGAGCGGATCAGAGCTTCGGGTGTGATATCGCCAGGCTCGAGCGCGAGATTGGTCGATGCCGGATTGACATTGTTGCCACCCCTGACCCCGCGCCCATTCGTCTTCAAACCGAGTTCGCGCGCCGTGGAGGTGGAGAGGAACCAATGCTGCAGAACACCGTCCTTGATCATCTCAAGACGGCTGCCCTTGACGCCTTCGCCATCGAATGGCCTGGAGGCCGGCCCGCGCCTGATCTGCGGATCGTCCGTGATCGTGACCGTCGGGCTCATGACCGCCTGGCCCATCCGGTCGCGCAGAAAGCTTGTCTTGCGGGCCACCGGCGTGCCGTTGATCGCGGAAGCGACGTGCCCCAGGAAGCCGCGCGCAACACGCGGGTCGAAGACAACCGTGATGTTGCGGCCCGTATCGGCCTGGCGCGGGTTGACGCGGCGAACCGTGCGCTCACCGGCACGTCGGCCGATCTCCTGCGGATCATCGAGTTCATCGAAGAAAAGCCGGCTGTCGAAATCGTAGTCCCGCTCCATGCGGGTTCCTTCGCCCGCAATCACGCTAACGGACCGTCCAAAGCGCGATCCCGGATATGAGCCTGAAAACCCATGCGAGGTGACAAGCACCATGCCGCCCATGCCCGCAGAGGCGCTCGCTCCCGCGGAATTGGTGACGCCAGGGACAGCGCGCGCCGCCGCTTCCATGGCCAATGCCGCCTCGGTCAGTTGCGCGGCCGTGACGACAGTTGGATCGAAACGGTCCAGATCCTCTATCGTGCGCGCCAGATCGGCCTCGTCAGCCAGCCCGGCGAAAGGATCTTCCGGCGAGACCCTTGCCATCGCAACGGCGCGCTCGGCCAGTTCCCTGGCGTCGAAGCCCTTGCCGGCGGAGACGCTGGCGACGCGCTTTCCGACGAACACACGCAGCGAGAAATCGTCGCTTTCGGAGGCTTCGGTGCCTTCAACCTCGCCAAGGCGCACCGTGACAGAAGTCGAGCGGCCCCGTGCCACCACCGCGTCGGCCGCATCCGCGCCAGCGGCTTTTGCAAGCTCGACGAGGCGTTCAGCCTCCGTTTCGAGCGTGCGCGCATCGAATGCACGCATATCCTGATATGTCATGAGGCCTGCCTTTCTCTGCGCCTGATGTATGGCCGGAAGCGATCAGCATCAAGCCACCGCGCTGGCTCAGCCCTTCAGATAGCCCAGCATCGTCTGCGCGTCCGACACTTCGACGCCAACGCCGGGCGGATTGTCCCTGAAGCCGGGTTCGACGAAAAGCCTGCGTATTTCACCGTCGACAACGTGCATCGAGTAGCGCCAACTGCGCATGCCCATGCCCAGCCCCGAGCGCTCGACCAGCATGCCCATCTTGCGGGTAAATTCCCCGTTGCCATCGGGCAGCATGAAGACTTTCTGAATGTCGCGGCTGCGGGCCCACTGGAACAGGACGAAAGCGTCGTTGACCGACAGGCAGAAGACGCGATCGATGCCAAGCGCAAGAAACGCGTCGTAGTTTTGTTCGTAGCCGGGAAGATGGCTCTCCGAGCAGGCGGGCGTGAATGCGCCGGGAACGGCGAACAGGACCACGTTCCGACCGGCGAAGAGATCGGACGTCGTCAGATCCTTCCACTCGAACGGATTGGGCCCTTCAAGCGCGTCATTGCGTATCCGGGTATGGAAGGTGGCATCGGGAACGCGGGCGGGTGTCATATCGTCTCCGTCGATGTCGGTGTGGCAGGAAGCCAGTTCGGGTCGCTTTTTCTATAGCGAAGCATTGCCTGTTTGCCGATCTCTTCCCAGGGGGCGAGATACATTCTATTGACGGCAGCGCCAGCAAATCGGAGCCGACGACATGACACGTCCATTTCATCTTGCCTTTCCCATTCGCGATATCGAAGAGACCCGGCGCTTCTACCGGGACGTCCTTGGCTGCGCGATCGGGCGATCGTCGGAAAGCTGGGTCGATTTCGACCTTTACGGCCACCAGTTGTCGGGCCATGTGCGCGCCGATGGCGCGGCGGCCGGCGGCGACAGCGGAACGGTCGATGGCAAAGCCGTTCCCATCCCGCATTTCGGCGTCGTCCTCGACATGGACGCGTGGCGCACCCTTGCCGCGCGGCTGGAAGGCGAAGCGTCCATCGACTGGATCTTGAAACCGCAGATCCGCTTTGAAGGCGAGCCCGGCGAACAGGCGACGCTCTTCATTCGCGATCCGTCCGGCAACGCGCTGGAGTTCAAGGGCTTCAAGGATATGTCGTCAGTCTTCGCGGTCTGATCCGCGGGACCCCTCTTGTTGCCGGCGGTGGCGCGCGAAAGCGGCATCGAGGGCACATTTCAGCTCTTCGCGGATAGGGCTCGACGCTTCCAGGATATCAGCCGCCCGCGGAAAATCCATGACGCGAAAGCGGCCGACATCCGGTCGCAGGAAGATGTCCGGCGGGGCGTTTTTCAGCTTCATGGTGATGATCGACTGCATCATCAGCTGATTGGCCCCGAAGATCGCATCGATGCGCGACGGAATCTTCGACGGATTGCCGCAGGGCCCACCAACAACATCGATGCCGATGACGATATCGGCGAGACCGAGCAGATGGTCATAGGGAACGGGGTTGTAGATACCACCGTCGATCACGACGCGGCCATCGCGCAGGACCGGGCGAAACACCGCGGGGATGGCCGCCGACGCACCGATTGCGTTGTAGAGATCACCGGAGTCGCACACCCGCTCGCACTGGGCGTAGTAATCGGTCAGAATGATCTTGGTCGGTATCTGCAGATCCTCGAAATTTTCGGGGATCGCCTCTGGCAGAAAGCCGTGAAGGATGCGCTCCACGTCGAACCGTCCGAACTGGCTGCGACGGCTGAAGACTTCCTTCATCGTTTGCGGTCGAAGCTTCCAGAGCCTTGAAGCCACTTCCGACCAATTGCCGACGGTGGCCAGCGCGAACTCCCGAATTTCCCGTCCCATCATACCGGAGGCCATGGCCGATCCGATGATCGCGCCGATCGATGCGCCGGAGATGGCTACGGGCCGGATATCCAGTTCATCCAGCACTTCCACGACATGGATATGCGCAAGGCCCCGCGCCCCGCCGCCGCCAAAGGCAACCGCCACCGTCGGCTCCGCGGTGCGCCGCTCCATCTCCAGCGTCATTGGCGATTTCGCATCGATCAAGCTCATTGGCGCTTCAATCAGGCTCGTGGCGATAGAAGTGAATGCTCGTTTCTCCGAATACACGTGATTCGAGCAGATTTAATGAACGATCCGGCTGCGGCAGGACATCGGACCGTTCTTCGAGCAGGACCAGGGCTCCGGGGGTGACCCACCCGCCCGCCAGCGCCGAAGCGAGCGCCTTTTCGCCCAGGCCCTTGCCATAGGGCGGGTCGGCGAACACGAATGTGAAGGGCTGCATGCGCTGGCACTGACCGAGCGCCGTGGCATCGCGACGGAAAATCTTCGTGCGACCCTGCAGGCCGAGGCTTTCGATGTTGGACTGGATGAGCGCCCGCCCCTCGACCGACTGTTCAACGAAGATCGCCGCTGCCGCGCCGCGCGAAAGCGCTTCCAGCGCGACGGCGCCCGTTCCGGCGAAAAGCTCCAGCACACGGGCCCGCGCCACCGTTTCGGGATAGCTGTGAGCAAGAATGTTGAACAGGCTTTCGCGCGTGCGGTCGCTGGTCGGCCGGATGGCCCTGGAACGGGGCGCTGCCAGAGGGCGCCCGCCGAACTCACCGCCGACGATCCGCACCGCCTCGACCCTTTCCATTGCCGCCACGAGGAGCGCCCTTGCCGGGGCCGCCCTTGTCGGGACGGCCGCGTGATCTGTCGGAGGCCGGTCCCCGCGCACCTCCAGACGGTCTGCCGCCCGTTGGTTGATCCTGACGCTTGGCGCCGGCCGGCTTGCCCGGCCGCTTGCCATCGTCCGGTCTGCCGGTGCGCGACGGTTTCGCAGCGCCGGTTCCCCGTTCGCTCTTGTCGCGGGATGACTTGCCCGGCGCCGAACGTGCCGGCCCGTCAGCGCGTCCGCGCCAAGGCTTTGCCGTCTCCTCGCTGGCGGTCGCGCCGGAGGTAAAGGGCCCCGAGCGCCGACGGCTCTGGCGCTCGTCCTTGGAAGCCTGCCGCGCTTCGGCCTCGGCCTTTTCCGCTGCGCGTTTCGGTCCCATGGGACGGGCACCCGGAGCGATCCAGACATTGGCGGAGCGCCGACGCTGCGGACCGCCGGGCTTCTTGCTGGCAGGCTTGGCGCCCGGCGCCTGGTCGCGAGGACGATCGCCGCGCTTGGTGTCCAGGCGCGCACGATCGCGCTCAGCGCGGTCCGCCGGCTTTTCGCGTTTTTCGCGCATTGCGGCCGGCGATTTCGTTTCGGCCGCCGGCGCGGCAGCATGCGCCGCCAACGGCGCGTCGAAATCGGCGCCTGCCTCCTCGATCAATCGGGGGCCCAATTGGTCACGCAAGGTCCGTCCACGCACTTCCTGAACGTGGCCTTCGGCCATGTCAGCCAGTTGAAACGGCCCGTAGGACACACGGATCAGACGATTGACCTCAAGGCCGAGCGCGCCGAGAACATTCTTGATCTCGCGGTTCTTGCCTTCGCGCAGCCCCATGGTGATCCAGACATTGGACCCCTGCTTACGCTCCAGCACCGCATCGATCGCACCGTAGAGGACCCCTTCGACGGCGATGCCGTCCTTCAACTCGTCCAATCTGTCCTGATCGATATCGCCATGGGCGCGCACGCGGTAACGGCGCAGCCAACCCGTGGTCGGAAGTTCGAGCACACGCGCCAGCCCGCCGTCATTGGTCAGAAGCAGCAGACCTTCCGTGTTGATGTCCAGGCGACCGATGGTCATCACGCGCGGCAGGTCGGCAGGCAGCCTGGCGAAAATCGTGGCCCGGCCTTCTGGATCACGGTTGGTCGTCACGAGTCCGGCGGGCTTGTAGTAGAGCCAGAGCCGCGTGCGCTCGATGCCGTCGACAACGACGTCGTCGACCTCGATGCGATCTGCCAGGGTCACGTTGACTGCCGGTGTGTCGAGGACCTTGCCATTGAGTTTCACCCGGCCAGCGGCGATCATCCGCTCGACATCACGGCGCGAGGCGATGCCGGCGCGCGCGAGCAGCTTCGAGATGCGCTCGGGCTCCGGCGCCGAACCGGTCTCATCCGCCATGTTGGGCTTCGGCCGCGGCTTTTCTCCCCGCCCCGATGGCTTCCTGTCCTTGCCCCCATCCTTTGTGGCCTTGCGCGGCGCAAAGCGGGGCTTGTCTGATGGCGTCATATGCTGTTTGCCTTTCCGGCGCATCCGTTCACGATGCGAAATCTCTGTCTGCAGGCTCTACCAAATCGCGAGCCGGGGAGTAAGACGCTTATGCAGCGGGGCGACCGCCTGACCTACATGGATATCGCGCTGGCGGAAGCCGAGGCGGCCAGCCTGCGCGGTGAGGTCCCGGTCGGCGCCGTCATCGTTCTCGACGGCGTCATTCTCGCCCGGGCGGGAAACCGCACACGGGCGGACAACGACGTGACGGCGCATGCGGAAATCGCCGCGATCCGCGCGGCCGCCGCGCAACGCGGTGCCGAAAGGCTCACCGGCGCCGATCTTTATGTCACGCTCGAACCCTGCGCCATGTGCGCTGCCGCCATTTCCTTCGCGCGCATTCGCCGCCTCTATTTCGGTGCGTCGGACGAGAAGGGCGGCGCGGTGGTGAGTGGCGTGCGGTTCTTCGATCAGCCCACCTGCCATCACGCGCCCGATGTCTATCCGGGGATCGGCGAGCGATCGGCGATGCGACTGCTCAAGGATTTCTTTCAGGACAAACGCTGATCAGAAAGGCCACCAGCGCCGCTCATTGCCCGGCCGCTCGGCAAGGCGCTCGCGGCGCCGTTCCTTGGAGCGTTCGGTCTCGCCAAAATCACCAACCGGCGCGGTCTCGGCCGGCCGGCGGTAGTCGAGCGGCGGCTCGCTGAGGAAATTGCGGCGGGTCGGATTGCTGCCGCGGGCGACTTCCTGGGCGGCGCGATAACGCTCCTGCGATTCGCGCGTGTCCTGCGAGCCGGGCGGCGGCGGGCCATCGGCTCCGCCACCCACGACGGGCGGATAAGCCCTGCTGCCGGTATAACCCGTGCGCGGTGCGTTCAACCCTGCAGCCTGTCCGCCGGAGAGATCGGCCTCGGCACGCAGGCGATCGCGCGTTTCTTCCGGCGATTCCGGCCACTGCTCACTCGATGCAACGCTCGGCTGCGGTGGTGGCAACTGGGCATTATCGGGCGGCGTTACCAGATCCGGGCGCGGCTGGTATTCGATATCGGCGCCCTGTGGCGTGCGGATCGAAGCAGCCGAGGAAAGATCGTCCAGGAGCTGCTCGGCTGCGGTCTGGTCCGTGCCGTAGGTCGGGCTGCCCATGCATCCCGACAGCACCATCGTACCGGCGCCGAACGCAGCGACCGTCGCGGCAATGCGGATCAATTCAACACGCTTCATCAGAAATTTCCCTGCCTCGGAGACGGGCCGACCGCCTGATGTCGCAGCCCTTGCTCCAGAATTCCGGCGTTTTCCAGGCATCCTCTTATCGGATCGCTGTCGGAGGAGCAATCAGGCCAAAATGCAAATGAATGCCCAATCCATGGGAACCGGATTCTATGTCAAATGTTATAGCGAACACAAACCCCACATAATTTCAGGGGTATTCAGGACCGCCGACAATGCATCGTCCCTTCCCTTTGCCGGCGGTCCTGACTTTTTCATTTCAATGCCAAGCCAACCACCTAGCGCCTCAGAGGCGACCAAGCGACGCCAGTTCCCGCAGCGCAGCCGCATCGCGCGCCGAGACCTCGGGAAACTCCGCATCCGAGCCGACATCGTCGGTGATACGCCAGGAACGCGCACATTTGCGCCCTTCCGCTTCCGCGGGAACGACGGCGACATCCTGAACGTCATCGAGCCGGAAGGCGTCTTTCGGTCCCTCCCCCGCGAGAAGTTCGATGCCGGATGTGATGCAGATTTCCTCAAAATCATGCCCGCTCAGCGCGTTCATGAGGCTTTCGTCCGCGATATAGACCTTTGGCGCGGCCTCCAGCGAGGAGCCGATGCGTTTTTCACGCCGTTCGATTTCCAGCGCTCCGGTCACGACGCGGCGCACGGTGCGGATCTTCCGCCACTTTTCCGCAAGCACCGCATTCTCCCAATCGACCGCCATGCGCGGAAACTGCTCGAGATGCACCGACACCCTCGATGGATCACGCGAAAGCCAGGCCTCCTCCATGGTGAAAGGAAGCATCGGAGCCATCCAGGTCACCAGGCAATCGAAAATCTGGCGGATGACCTGCAGCGCAGCCTTGCGACGAATGCTCGACGGCGCATCGCAGTAGAGCGCATCCTTGCGGATGTCGAAATAGAACGCCGACAGTTCGACATTGGCGAAATCGATGAGCGCGCGCGAGACGCGCTTGAAATCGAAATCGTCGTAACCCTTGCGGACTAGCCGATCAAGTTCGGTCAGCCGGTGCAGCATGAGACGCTCCAACTCGGGCATCTCCGACAGGGCAACGTCCTCGCCCTCGTCATGCGCAAGCGTGCCCAGCATCCAGCGGATCGAATTGCGCAGTTTGCGGTAGGAATCGATGTTGGTCTGGATGATCGCCTTGCCGAGCCGCTGGTCCTCGCCATAGTCAGTGGTCATGACCCACAGACGCAGGATGTCGGCACCCGATTGGGCCATCACCTCCTGAGGCGTCACGGTATTGCCCTTGGATTTGGACATCTTCTCGCCCTTCTCGTCCATGGTGAAACCATGGGTGATGACGGCGTCGTAAGGTGCCCGGCCACGCGTTGCGCAGCTCTCAAGAAGCGAGGAATGGAACCAGCCGCGGTGCTGGTCGGAACCTTCGAGATAGACATCGGCCGGCCACTTCAGGTCGGGCCGGTCTTCGAGCGTGAAAGTGTGGGTGGAGCCGGAATCGAACCACACATCAAGGATGTCCATGACCTGGTGCCAGCGGGCGTGATCATGGTCGTTGCCAAGAAAGCGTTCCTTGGCACCTTCAGCAAACCAGGCGTCGGCGCCGTCAGCCTCGAAGGCTTCCAGGATGCGCGCATTCACCGCTTCATCGACAAGGATCTCGCCGTGCTCGTCGGCGAAAATCGCGATTGGTACACCCCACGCCCTTTGGCGGGACAGCACCCAATCCGGTCGATCCTCGATCATCGCCCGCAGCCGGTTCTGGCCAGCCGACGGCACGAAGCGCGTCTGGTCGATCGCCGCGACAGCGCGCGTCCTCAAGGTCGAGCCATCTTCGAACGCCTTGTCCATATGGACAAACCATTGCGGCGTGTTGCGGAAGATCACGGGCTTCTTGGAGCGCCAGGAATGCGGATAGGTATGCTTCAGCCGACCGCGCGCGAACAGCATGTCCTTGTCGATTAGGGCGGCGATGACGCGCTTGTTGGCATCGCCCTTCTTGCCCTTGTCGTCGATGACCCGCGCGGCGCCTTCGGGTGCATCGGGGCCGAGGCCCGGCGCATCGGACGTGTAAAAGCCAGCGTCATCGACGGTGAACGGGATCTTCGAGGAGATGCCGCGCGCTTCCAGTTCGCGGGCATGGTCCATCCACGCATCAAAGTCTTCGCGGCCATGGCCGGGCGCGGTGTGCACGAACCCCGTGCCGGCATCATCGGTCACATGATCGCCGGCCACCAGTGGCACCACGAAATCATAGCCGCCGCCGAACCCGCTGAGCGGATGCGCGCATTCGGTCCCCGCCAGTTCGCTGGCGTCGACCGTGCGAAGCCGCGTCAGCGTCAGTTTCGCCTTGTCCGCGCTGTCTTCTGCGAGCGCGTCGGCAAAGACGACCTTTTCACCCGCCTGCGGGCCGAAATCGTTTTCGGCAGCCGCTACCTCGTAGAGCCCGTAGGCGATGCGCGGCGAATACGAAATGGCCCGGTTGCCCGGGATCGTCCAGGGCGTCGTCGTCCAGATGACGATATGCGCGCCGAGCAGATCGGACGATTCCGAAGTGCGCTCGAAGACCTCTCCGTCGCTCGGACCCTTCAGGCGGCCATCGGCACCAACGTCTACACCGGCGCGTGCCGGCGCCCCGGCAGCGGTGATCGGAAACTTCACCCAGACGGTATCGGATTCATAGTCCTGATATTCCACCTCCGCCTCGGCGAGCGCAGTTCGCTCGACCACGGACCACATGATCGGCTTTGAGCCCCGGTAGAGCTGGCCGGACTTGGCGATCTTCATCAGTTCGCCTGCGATCCGGGCCTCGGCGTGGAAGTTCATCGTGGTGTACGGCCGATCGAAGTCCCCCTCGATGCCAAGACGCTGGAATTCCTCTGTCTGGACCGCAATCCAGTGTGCAGCAAAGTCGCGGCACTCCTGGCGGAATTCGTTGACCGGCACATTGTCCTTGTCGAGGCCCTTGGCGCGATACTGCTCCTCGATCTTCCACTCGATCGGCAGGCCGTGGCAGTCCCAGCCGGGCACATAGTTGGAGTCGCGCCCGCGCATCTGGAACGAACGGGTGATGACATCCTTCAAGATCTTGTTCAGCGCATGGCCAATGTGGATGTTGCCGTTGGCGTAGGGCGGCCCGTCATGCAGCACGAACTTGTCCCGTCCGGCGGCATCCTCGCGCAGCTTGCGGTAAAGGTTCATCTCCTGCCAGCGTTCGACGAGTTCCGGCTCCTTCTTGGGCAGCCCGGCGCGCATCGGAAAATCCGTCCTGGGCAGATTGAGCGTCTTGGAATAGTCGAATGCCTGTGTATCGGCTTTGGCCTGATCGTTCATGATGTCCGCTTTTTCATGCTGCCGCGGCTTCGATTGCCCACGGCCGTAATTCGTCTCTGGAGAAATGCGCACCGCCCTGTGGACCTGCGGCCCGACCGGTTGCGAAAGCAGGCAGCTCCCGGACCTTCCGCTTCGGCCAACCGCCGATCAGCGAAAAGCCGGGCTCATAATTCGCAGCACGGGATCTTTGAATACGCTCGACATGGCAGCGCTTCTATCAATGCGCGGCGCGCGAATAAAGCGCTTTTCATGGACGAAGGCGGCGATCAGAAGTTCAGGACCCGGTCGAGATCTTCCAGTGGTCGGACGCCGGACAGGAGAGCGCGCGCCTGCATCTCGTCCTCCTTCATCTGTTCGACCAGTGCCGCAAGCCCATCGAACTTTTCTTCGGGGCGCAGAAATCCGAAGAAGGCAACGCTGGCTATCTCGCCATAAAGATCGCCGTCGAAGTCGAAGAGATACGTCTCAAGCAGCGGCGTGCCGTCGCTTTCCACGGTCGGACGATGACCGAAACTTGCGACCCCATCGTGGAGCGTGCCGTCCGCGCGACGGTAGCGCACCGCGTAGATGCCCGGTTTCAAGGCCATGTCCGGCGCAAGCAGCATGTTGGCCGTGGGATAGCCGAGTGTGCGGCCGAGTTGGCGCCCCGCAATGACCTTGCCTTCCACGGTGAAGCGATAGCCCAGCAATCCGGCTGCCTCGACGACGTCGCCTTCAGCAATCAGGCTCCGGATGCGCGATGAAGAGATGATCGTCGCGTTCTCGTCACGAAAGGCATCGACGAGGGTGACGCCGAAGCCGTGCCGCGCGCCGGCCTCGATCAGATAGGCGGGGCCGCCCTCGCGGCCCTTGCCGAAGTGGAAATCGACACCCGTGACCACGTGGCCAACGCCAAGACGTCCAATGAGCACCGAAGCGATGAAATCCTCGGCGCCCTGGGCTGCGAAGTGCTTGTCGAAAGCGCATTCGATTACGCTACCGAAGCCGAGATGGCCAAGGAGCCTTGCTTTCATTGCAGCCGGCGTCAGCCGGAACACCGGCGCCTCTGGCTTGAAGAAGGTCCGTGGGTGCGGCTCGAAGGTCAGCACAGCGGCCTGAGCCTTACGGTCCAGCGCGATGGCGAGGGCCCTGTCGAGGACAGCGCGATGGCCGCGGTGGACGCCATCGAAATTGCCGATCGCGACGACAGCGCCGCGCAATTCCTCGGGCAGCGCCTCGCCCGGACCTATTCTCCTGATAGCTGTCTTGGGGGACGGCAACATCGATCGTCTCTCAGGCCAGCCTCGGCATCCAGTAGTCGGGCGCCGCACCCTCCTTTTTCAGGAAGGCATCCAGACGCTCGGGATCGATGCGCCCGCTGGATGCGTAGTCACGGGCATGGATGCCGGCGGCCACGTAAAGAAGATCCAGGCCGTAGTCCTCGGCGCCCTTGACGTCCGTCGGCATGCCGTCCCCGATCGCCAGGGCCCTTACTGGATCAGCCGCGCCGCGCAGGTCAGCCACATGCTCGAGCGCAGCATCGTACATCGCCGGATAGGGCTTGCCAGTCAGACGGACTTCACCGCCCATGTCGGCATAGACGGCGGCGAGCGCACCGGCGCACAAGACAAGCCTGTCGCCGCGCTCGACGATGAGATCGGGATTGGCGCAGATGAACGGGACGCCACGTTCGACCCAGGGAGCGAACATCGTGCGGTAATCGTCCGGCTTGTCGTTCTCGTCATCAAACGGGCCGGTGCAAAGGATGGTCTCGGCGCGCTCGGCGTCCACGCGCTCGACGTCCAGCCCCTCCAGGAGGGTGAGATCGCGATCGAGACCGAGGAAATACAATCTGGGCGATGCGGCAGCAATCAGCTTGCGCGTCACGTCGCCCGAGGTGACGATGCGGTCATAGGCCGAGCGCGGGACACCGATCCCGTCAAGCTGCAAAGCGACTTCCCGATTGCGGCGCGGCGAATTGGTGATGAGGACCACCGTCAGCCCGGCCTCGCGCGCCGCCTGCAGTGCGCGGCAGGCATCGTCCCAGGCTGCCACGCCGTTATGCAGCACACCCCAAACATCACACAGCAGCGCGTCGTAGTTCGCATGGAGATCGTTCAGTCTGGAAATTTCGCTCGCCATGCAGCCATCACACTCGGAGAATTCGGAAAGAAGAAGGGCGGGATCCCGGCCTTCCGTGACATTGCGCAGAGGCGTCGCGAATACAAGGGGCATTGTAACGCATGATGCCGCCGCTTATGTGCGGAGAATGGGCCGGAGCCATTCAGCAAATGCCTTCGGCGTACGAAAAGCTCCTTGACAGCCATCCCCCACATGCCTATCTCCGCCGCCAGTTAGCACTCTCCCCTACCGAGTGCTAACATCCAGCGCGCCGCATTTTGGGCGACGCTGTCATGACATGTCATTCGACCGAGGGTTAAGACAATGGCAAACACCAATTTCCGTCCGCTTCACGACCGCGTCGTCGTCAAGCGCGTCGAATCCGAAGAAAAGACCGCCGGCGGGATCATCATTCCGGACACCGCCAAGGAAAAGCCGCAGGAAGGCGAAATCGTCGCCGTCGGCTCGGGCGCACGCGACGACAGCGGCAAGCTCGTTGAACTCGACGTCAAGGTCGGCGACCGCGTGCTGTTCGGCAAGTGGTCGGGCACCGAAGTCAAGCTTGGCGGCGAAGACCTTCTGATCATGAAGGAAGCCGACATCATGGGCATCATCGGCTGAGGCCGGTCGTCCACAGTCCGCACAAGTCCATTCAAGTAGACAAGCTAGGGCAAACGCCCGGGAGTTATCGCAATGGCTGCTAAGGAAGTAAAATTTGGCCGCAGCGCGCGCGAGCGCATGCTGCGCGGCGTCGACGTTCTCGCTGACGCGGTGAAGGTCACGCTCGGCCCGAAGGGTCGCAACGTCGTTATCGACAAGTCGTTCGGCGCACCGCGCATCACCAAGGACGGCGTTTCCGTCGCCAAGGAAATCGAACTTGAGGACAAGTTCGAGAACATGGGCGCCCAGATGGTCCGCGAAGTCGCTTCGAAGACCAACGACGTCGCCGGCGACGGCACAACGACCGCCACGGTTCTCGCTGCCTCGATCGTCAAGGAAGGCAACAAGGCCGTTGCCGCCGGCATGAATCCGATGGACCTGAAGCGGGGCATCGACCTCGCCGTCAAGGAAGTCGTCTCCGAACTCGCCAACATTGCCAAGCCGATCAACACCTCGGCTGAAGTCGCCCAGGTCGGCACCATTTCGGCCAATGGCGACAAGCAGGTCGGCGATGACATTGCCGAAGCCATGCAGAAGGTCGGCAACGAAGGCGTCATCACTGTCGAGGAAGCCAAGACCGCCGAGACCGAACTCGAAGTCGTCGAAGGCATGCAGTTCGACCGCGGCTACCTTTCGCCGTACTTCGTGACCAACCCTGAAAAGATGGTTGCCGAACTCGAAGACGCTTACATCCTGCTGCACGAGAAGAAGCTCTCGAACCTTCAGGCGATGCTTCCGGTTCTCGAATCGGTCGTTCAGTCGGGCAAGCCGCTCGTCATCATCTCCGAGGATGTCGAAGGCGAAGCGCTCGCGACGCTCGTCGTCAACAAGCTGCGTGGCGGCCTCAAGATCGCTGCCGTCAAGGCACCGGGCTTCGGCGACCGCCGCAAGGCCATGCTTGAGGACATCGCGATCCTGACCGGCGGCCAGGTGATCTCCGAAGACATCGGCATCAAGCTCGAGAATGTAACCCTCGACATGCTCGGTCGTGCCAAGAAGGTCTCGATCACCAAGGAAAACACCACGATCGTCGATGGCGCAGGCCAGAAGAGCGAGATCGAAGGCCGCGTTGCCCAGATCAAGCAGCAGATCGAAGAAACCTCTTCGGACTACGATCGCGAGAAGCTCCAGGAGCGCCTTGCCAAGCTTGCTGGCGGTGTTGCCGTGATCCGCGTCGGCGGTTCGACGGAAGTCGAAGTGAAGGAAAAGAAGGACCGCATCGACGACGCGCTGAACGCGACGCGCGCTGCTGTTCAGGAAGGCATCGTGCCGGGTGGCGGCGTTGCGCTTCTGCGCGCATCGGCCAACCTCAAGGCCAAGGGCGAAAACGCCGACCAGGACGCCGGCGTCAACATCATCCGCCGCGCCCTTCAGACTCCGGCCCGCCAGATCGCCGAGAACGCCGGTGACGAAGCCTCGATCGTTGTTGGAAAGATCCTCGAGAACTCCGACGCGAACTACGGCTACAACGCGCAGACGGGCGAATATGGCGACATGATCAAGATGGGCATCGTCGATCCCGTCAAGGTCGTGCGCACGGCCCTTCAGGACGCAGCTTCGGTTGCCGGCCTGCTCGTCACCACCGAAGCGATGATCGCCGAGCTTCCCAAGAAGGAATCGGCCGGCGGCGGCGGCGGCATGCCCGACATGGGCGGAATGGGCGGCATGGGCATGATGTAAGACGCGCCAAAGCGCGTCGGCATCACCTGCCGATAGACACGGAAAAGGGCGGCTCGCAAGGGCCGCCCTTTTTCGTTTGTCGAACCTGATTGCCCGCAGATCGCCGATTGCCTCAGGCGCGCTGTGCCGCTGCGAGAGTGGCGTTTTCCGCGTCGAAACGCCTCTGAGCCGCCTCCACGCGCTCGCGATTGGCCACGGCCCATTCACCGAGGGCACGCAACGGTACCAGCAATTCGCATCCGAGGTCAGTCAGCGCATAGTCGACACGCGGCGGGATGGTCGGCGTGACCGTCCGGGTCACATAGCCATCACGTTCCAGGCCTCGCAGCGTCGTTGTCAGCATTTTCTGCGAGATTCCGTCGATCGCCCGGCGCAACTCGGAAAACCGCATCGTGCCATTGCCGAGATAGCTGACGACAAGAACCGACCATTTGTCACCGATGCGCGAAAGGATCTGGTTCACGGGCCGGCAGGCTTCCGTGACGACGAAGGGATCCGACGCGCTGCCGGTTACATGGTGGTGAGCGGGTTTCATGAAAGTGCCTCCTTGTGCACTCGCCTTCAGTCTCCAATATAGCGTTAGGCACTTATTGTTACCAGAGCACCATAGGATACCTTGAGAATGAGCAAGCTGAAACTCGCAGTCATCGTCGGCAGCACGCGCGACGGCCGCTTTGCCGAAAAGCCCGCCGAATGGATCGCAGATCTCGCCCGTACGCAAGGCGACTTCTCGGTCGAGGTCCTTGATCTGAAGGACTATCCGATGGGCTTTTACGGTGATCCGGCAACCAGCGAGACCGAAACCGAGACGGCGGCGAACTGGAAACGCAAGATTCGCGAATTCGATGCCTATGTCTTCACGGCCGCCGAATACAATCACGCACCGACGGCCGTGCTGAAGAACGCGATCGACCATGGCGAGTGGATCAAGAAGCCGGCCGGCTTCGTCGGATATGGAGGCGTGGGCGGCGCGCGCGCCGTCGAGCAATTGCGGCAGATCGCGGTGGAAATGCAGATGGCATCGGTCAAGACCGGCGTCCACATCCTGTGGCCGGACTATCTGCCGGTGGCAAAGGGCGAAACGTCCCTGAGCGATTTGGCCCATCTCAACGAAGCTGGCGAGACGATGCTCGATCAGCTGGCCTGGTGGGGCAAGGCGCTGCGCGCCGCGCGCCAGAGCGAGGAGCAGTCTTCACTCGCGAAGGCGTCTTGAGGCCAGAGGCCCATGATGAAGGCCCGGGCGGGGTTCCCGCACCGGGCCATTGTGCGTCAAGGGTTCTTCACGCCGCGCATTCCAGGCGATTGCGGCCGTTGCCCTTGGCCGCATAGAGCATGGCATCTGCCGTGCGCATCATCGTCTCGACCTGAGCTCGCTCGGCCGGTGCATGACAGATTCCCGCACTGATCGTGATATGTGTCGGGTGTCCGCCGAGATTGAGTTCGAGCGCGGCAACGGAACGGCGGATCCGATCGACGATGCGGCGCGCGTCGCGCGGTGTCACGTTGGTCAGAACCACCGCGAACTCTTCGCCGCCGACGCGGCCGACGAAGTCTTCGTCGCGCAGACTATCCCGGATAAGGCTCGCACATGTGCGAAGCGCCGCATCACCGGCGGCGTGGCCATGGCGGTCGTTGATGTCCTTGAAATGATCGATATCGAACAGCGCCAAAGCAATCGGCGCTTCCCTGCGCCCTATCAACCGTACCAGTCGGGTTTCGAATGCGCCGCGATTGAGCAGGCCGGACAGGAAATCATGCGCCGCCGTGTGCCGCAGTTCGCCGGCGTATCGCTCGTAGGCTAGCGACAACGCAAAGCCGCCGCTGGACACGGTGTGGAACACCGCGATCAGGAGATGGATCACCAGCAGCGTGTCCTGCGGAAGAAAGTGACCCATCTGAGGGCCCTGAAGCAGGCCTTGTCCGATGCGAAAAGCGAAGGAGGACCCCATCGCGCCATAGGACACCACCAGGCCGATGCGCGAGGGAAGACCATCGTCGCGGTCCCGCCAGAACTCCCAGGCGACGGCGAAGGACAGCGCCGCCAGAACGAGATTGACGATCGTGTAGACGGGTCCATAAGTCCCCGAAAACCACGGCACGAGACAAAGGCAGGCAAAGAACACGCCCGGTGCCCAGACCAGATGCCAGGGCGCGGGACGCGACCCAAACTCCCGCGCCGCCCGCCAGCGCAGTCCGAAGCCGATGACGAGCAGGGTATTGGGCAACATCGCGACGAAGAGCGGCGACAGGTGTCGCTCGAGCACGAACATCACCAGGGCGAGCGCGAGAACCATGTTGGCGCCGAACCATGACATCCAGTACGGTTCCGCGCGATGCGCCCGACGCCCGGCTGTCAGGAAGACCCCCGCCATGATCGCAAGGATCATCGCATTCGCGACGAACAGCGAGGTGCTGTTGATCTCCATCGATGCCCCCTCGATGCTTTTCCACCCTTAAAAGCCCGAGGGACATTCAACACATGAGGGGCTACCAGCCCGTTAGCCAAGGTGGTTAAGCCAAGGCTAAAGTTTTGAGCCTTTCGGGCTCGGAATCGCGCGACTGAAGAGCGAAAGATCCTGGAATCGGCCCAATGTGGCCCCACATGAACGAACAACCGGAGGCAGGCATGGCAGATTTTCGCACCGAGACAGATACGTTCGGGCCCATCGAGGTTTCCGCAGATCATTATTGGGGCGCCCAGACGGAGCGCTCGCGCGGCAATTTCCGTATCGGGACGGAGCGCATGCCACTGCCGCTCATCCACGCACTCGGCATCGTCAAGCAGGCCGCGGCCGAAGTGAACATGGCGCTCGGCAAACTCGACCCGGAACTTGGCGAGGCGATCGTCGCAGCGGCACGGCAAGTCGCTGCGGGCGAGCTGGACGATCACTTCCCGCTGGTGGTCTGGCAGACCGGCTCCGGCACCCAGACCAACATGAATGCCAACGAGGTGATCTCGAACAGAGCGATCGAATCCCTCGGCGGGGTGATGGGGGCGAAGAAGCCGGTCCATCCCAACGACCACGTCAACATGAGCCAGTCGTCCAACGATACCTTCCCGACGGCGATGCATATCGCAACCGTTCTGGAGACCCAGCGCGCACTGCTCCCCGCGCTGGACTCCCTGGCGCATGCACTGGCCGAAAAATCGAGCGCCTTCGAGACGATCGTCAAGATCGGCCGTACGCACACCCAGGATGCGACCCCCCTCACCCTTGGCCAGGAATTTTCCGGCTATCACGCTGCCCTGGTGCGCGCAAAAAGGCAGATCGAAAGCGCGCTTGACGACGTTCTGGCGCTGGCGCAGGGCGGCACGGCGGTCGGCACGGGGCTCAACGCGCCCGAGGGTTTCGACATACAGTTTTCCGATGCCGTCTCCAACATCACCGGCGAGCGGTTCCGCACCGCCGTGAACAAGTTCGAGGCATTGGCCTCGCACGGGGCGCTCACGCATTTCCACGGCGCGCTCGCCGCGCTTGCCGGCGACCTCTTCAAGATTGCCAACGATATCCGCTTCCTGGGCTCCGGCCCGCGTTCCGGCCTTGGTGAATTGTCACTGCCGGAGAACGAGCCCGGCTCCTCGATCATGCCGGGCAAGGTGAATCCAACGCAGGCCGAAGCCCTGACGATGGTGGCGACCCAGATCTTCGGCAACAACGCGGCCGTCCAGTTCGCGGCCAGCCAGGGCCATTTCGAGCTCAACGTCTTCAAGCCGGTGATCGCGCAGAACGTGCTTCAGTCGATCCGGATTCTTGCAGATGCCATGAACTCATTCCGCGAGAACTGCGTCGACGGCATCATCGCAAATGAAGACCACATTGCCGAACTGGTCGGCCGGTCGCTCATGCTGGTGACGGCGCTTGCCCCGACGATCGGATACGACAACGCCGCCGCAATCGCCAAGGCCGCGCACAGGAACGGGACGACGCTGAAGGACGAGGCCATCAAGAGCGGCCACGTCAGCGCCGAGGACTATGACCGTCTGGTGCGGCCGGAGAAGATGGTGCGGCCCGGCTGAAAGCTTAAGACAAGCGGCCGCTACACGGCGTCTGCAAACCGTTGGCGGATGAAATCGACGGACGCGCCTGCCCCTCCTCCAGACCGGGAGCGCACCAGGCAGGCCCGCGAGCGAAGGATCACGCCATCATTGAGGACACGCAGATGGTTCGCCTTGAGCGTCGAGCCGGTGGTCGTGATGTCAACGATGATGTCGGCCTGGCCGGCGGCTGGCGCTCCTTCCGTCGCGCCAAGGCTTTCGACGATCCGGTAGAGCTGGATTCCGTGCTCGGCGGAGAAGAATTCGCGGGTCAAACGCCAGTACTTCGTGGCGATCGACAAGCGGCGCCGATGACGGTGACGGAAGTCCGCGGCGACATCGCCGAGATCGGCCATGGTTTCGACATCGAGCCAGATATCCGGCACGGCGACGACCACATCGGCTTCACCGAAGCCGAGCCGCGTGCAAATCTCGATCTTCCGTTCCGCATCGGCGATCGTCTCGCGCACGAGGTCCTCGCCCGTAATGCCGAAATCGACGCCGCCCGACCCGAGTTCGCGTGCAATTTCGGACGCGGACAGGAAAGCGACCTCGATGTCGTCCCGTTCCTCGACCCGCCCACGATACGATCTGTCGTTGCCGACACTCGTCACGGTCAGTCCGGCGCGTGCGCAGAGCGCGATCGCGTCATCCTTCATGCGTCCCTTGGACGGCAAGGCAAGCGTGACGGTCATTGGCGGCTCCCTCTCAGCGTGCCGATCCGGTCGAGCCAGAGGGAGAAGCCAACCGCTGGAATGGAGCGCGATGCACCGAGCAGGGTCATCATCCTGTCGTAGCGTCCTCCGCCGGCCAGCACGGCATCAGCGGCGGAAATCTCGAAAACGAGCCCGGTGTAGTAATCGAGGGGGCGTCCGAAGGCGGCGCGGTAGTGCATGGCCGAAAGATCCGCATTCTGGTTGGCGAGCGCGGCGACGCGGTGGTCGAATGCGGCGAGCGCGGGCCTGAGATCGAGCCCCGCCGCATCGGCAAAGCCGGCAAGGGCCGAAGGCGCATCGGCAAGTGCGATGTCGATCTGAAGGAACTCGGCAAGGACGGCGAAAGCCTTGCCGTCCAGCCTTGCCTGCGCAAGCCGCGCCTTCTCGATCAGCCGGCCGGCGATGTCCTGCGGGGTGCGGCTCGCATTGGTCGAATAGCCGGTTTCTTCCATGATCCCGGCGATGCGGTCTTCGAGCGCGGCGCGGTCTTCGAGATCGGGTCTTGACCGAGCGTCTTTCTCGTCGTCCGGCGCCCCCTTCGTCAGGTCATTCATGAGCGCGCCAAGTTTCGCCTGGTCCCCGAAAGCGCCAATCAGGCGGCGCTTCCAGCCATCCGGCAGGCCGAGCGCGCTGAGAACCGCTTCGAACACCGTCTGGTCGCCGAGCGTCACTGTGAAAGCGCTGCCGGGAAGCAACTTCGCGACAATCGACAGCGCGTCCGAGACGGCGCGGGCATCGGCGGCCGCGATATCGTCGTCGCCAAGGTCCTCGATGCCGGCCTGGTAGAATTCGCTGGCGCCCGAACGACGCTGGCGGAAGACCTCGCCACAATAGGCATAACGCCGCGGCGTGCCGGAATTGGCCTCGATATGCCCCATGCAAACGGGGATAGTGAACTCCGGACGCAGACAAAGCGCCTCGCCTGTCTCGCTCTCCGTGGTGAATATCCGCCGCCGCAGGTCTTCTCCGGCCATATCGAGAAACGGATCGGCCGGCTGAATGACCGGGATCGTCACCAGTTCCGTGCGCCGCCCCGCAAAATCCTGCAGCAGGTCACCGGTGAAGTCGGGCAGGTTCAATAGCGGCATACCTACTGACCGCCCTTCGCCCGGTCTTCAGCCTGCGCGGCGAGGATTTCGCCGACCTTGGCCACCAGTTCGCTTTCCGGCACGCTGACTTGCGCCGCGCGCGCCTCGCGCCAGGCAACGTTGTCGGTGATTTCGCCGGAAAGCCGCTTGCCCTCGATCAGATCCTTGATCTGGACGACGCCCTGCTGTCGCTCGTCGCCGCCCTGGATGATCGCGACGGGGCAGCCGCGCCGGTCGGCATATTTGAGCTGGTTGCCGAAATTCTTCGGGTTGCCCTGAAACATCTCGGCGCGGATGCCGGCGTTCCTGAGCTCCTGCGTGAAGCGCTGGTATCGACCGAGTGCTTCGATGTCGCGGTCCATCACGGTGACCAGCACAGGAGGCAGCACGGCATCCTGACCGAGCTTGCCGAGGTTCTTCAGCGCCGTCATGAGGCGCGAGACGCCGATGGAAAAGCCCGTCGCCGGCACCGGCTGGCCCATGAAGCGCGAGACAAGCCCATCATAACGCCCGCCGCCGCCGACCGAGCCGAACCGCACGATCTCGCCCTTCTCGTTGGGGATTTCGGCCAGCAGTTCGGCTTCGAAGACGGGGCCGGTGTAGTATTCGAGGCCACGGACGCAGGAGGGGTCGATCCGGATGCGGTCGGATTCGTAGCCAGCCGACGCGAACAATCGATGAATCTGTGCAAGTTCCTCGACGCCCTCTTTCAAATTCGAAATATCAAATGGGTTAATCCCCTGCTTCTCAAATTCAGGAGGAGCACGCCATAGTACTTCCCGCGTCGGCTCCGAAATAACCGGGGCTGCAGTAGGAGAAGGATAAGCAAATGCGGTGTCCGGATCGAGAAAACTGAGAAGCATATCAGCTTGTCCCTCATCCAGCCCTGCGCCCTTCGTAAAATCCCCGCTCTCGTCCTTGCGCCCCGCACCGAGCAGCTGTCGCACGCCTTCGACGCCGAACTTGTCGAGCTTATCGATTGCCCGCAGCACCGTCAGCCGGCGTTCGGCGTTCTCGTCGCCGCCGAGGCCGATCGCCTCCAGCACGCCGTCCAGCACCTTGCGGTTGTTGACGCGGATCACGTAGTCGCCGTGCGCAACGCCCAGCGCTTCCATCACATCGGCCATCATCATGCACATTTCGGCATCCGCCTGGACACCCGGCGCGCCGACCGTATCGGCATCGAACTGCATGAACTGGCGGAAACGGCCCGGCCCCGGCTTTTCGTTGCGGAAGACCCAGCCGGCCCGGTAGGTGCGGTAGGGCAACTGAATGTCGTTGAAATTTTCCGCGACATGGCGGGCGAGCGGCGCGGTGAGATCATAGCGCAGGCTCATCCACAGGTCGTCGTCGTCGGTCAGAGAGAAGACGCCCTCGTTCGGTCGGTCGCTGTCCGGCAGAAACTTGCCGAGCGCATCGGTGTACTCGAACATCGGCGTTTCGACGGGGTCGAAGCCGTAGCGCTCATAGACCGCCCTGATCTTCGCGACCATTTCGTCTGTGGCGCGGATATCGGCGGGCGACCGGTCGGCGAAGCCGCGGGGCAAGCGGGCCTTCAGCTTCTGCGGCTTTTTCTTCTTCTCGGACATGGGAACCTGATGCGGAAAATAGTCGGGGAGACTGTTGCGCCGGTTCCTAATGGATCGCGGCGCCTGCGGCAAGGTTCCCCCTGCCGCAAGGCGCCTAGCCTCCTACTTGAACATGCCCTCACGCAGATTGATGCCGTGCTCGATCCAGGCCTTCATCGCGCACAGCATCTGCATCCAGCCGCCGCAATTGTCGTAGGAGCCCTTGAGGCCTTCCGGGGTCTCGCGCCAGCCTTCCTCGCTGATGGTGACAAGCGTCCGTTCGGCTTCGAGCGGCTCGAAGGTCATGGTGACAACGGTCTTGTAGCCCGCACCGCCCCCGCTGTCGTTCGCATCCCATCTCAGCACGATCTTGCGGTTGTCCTCGACCTGGACAACCTCCACCGGAAAAGCGCCTGGAAAATCAGCGAAATCCCACGTCACCGTCGTCCCGGTCTTCAAACGCCCCTTCGCGCCGCCCGTCGTGAAATAGGCGGATAGGCTGGCGGGGTCGGCGACAGCCTCGAACACATCTTGCACGGGGCGCGCAATGCGCGCCGATACCTTGAACTTCAGTTCCATGGCTCTCTCTCCCTTGTGGTCAGCAATTTAATGTTATAAAAATATAACATGTCAAGAGACGAGAGAGACGACAATATTTTCAAAGCCTTAGCTTCACCGATTCGGCGACGGATCTGCGATGTCTTGAAGGATGACCCGCACACGACCGGTGCGCTTTGCGCACGGTTCGAAGATTTCGACCGGTGCACGGTCATGCAGCATCTCAAGGTGCTGGAAAAGGCGGACCTGATCATCGTTCACCGGCGAGGCCGGGAACGCTGGAACCATCTCAATCCACTGCCGATCAAGGCTATCCACGATCGCTTCATCGGCCCCCACGCCGCAGATGCCGTCGCCCGCCTGGGACGGCTGAAGGAGGAGCTGGAACGCTAGGCCAATGGAAGCGGAGAGAACCGCTTCAGCACGCCGCCGGCTGCTCGTTATATAAGCTGGCGGAGAAATACGGCTGGTTGTATACTCATCGCGTCATCAGTCGGAGTGTGTGCCATGGTCTTCGGAATGACGCCTTTTACATTCTTTCACGTCGCTCTCAGTCTTGTCGGCATCGTCGCGGGACTTGCCGTTGTCGCAGCATGGCTGCGCGACCACCGCCATGAACGTTGGACGGACGTGTTCCTGATCTCGACGCTGGCGACCACCGTCACCGGTTTCATGTTCCCCTTCACCGGCTTCACACCGGCATTGGGGGTCGGCATCGTGTCGGCGCTCGTTCTCGTGGTTGCACTCGTTGCACGTTACGGGTTCCGCCTTTCGAACCACTGGCGGGAAACGTTCATCATCACCTCGCTCGTCGCGCTCTACCTCAACGTCTTCGTCCTGGTCGTTCAGGCCTTCCAGAAGATCGCGGTCTTGAACGCATTGGCCCCGACAGGGACCGAGCAGCCCTTCGCTCTGGTGCAGGGGCTTGTGCTGCTCGGCTTCATATTCGTCGGGTATCTGCTCTTGAGCCGCCACCGGATGGTTCCGGCCTGACGGGACGGGCAAATGCTGCGCGGTCCTTCTCGACGGCTTCGCGAATACAGCAGCCGTCGAGGTGATCGTTGACGAGGCCCATGGCCTGCATGAAGGCATAAACAGTCGTCGGGCCGACGAAGGACCAGCCGCGCTTCTTCAGGTCCTTGGAGATTCGCGTTGACACCTCGGTCGTTGGATTGGCCAGCAGTGTCGCGTGGTCCATGCGTGCGGGACGGGTGTGCGCCGCCGGTTCGTACGCCCAGAAATAGGCGGCCAGCGAACCGAACTCATCGCGCATCTCCAGCGCGCGTGCTGCATTGTTGATCGTCGAAACGATCTTGCCGCGATGGCGCACGATCCCCTTGTCGGCGAGACAGCGTGCCACATCGTCGTCACCGAAGCGGGCGACCTTCTCGAAGTCGAATCCGGCGAACGCGCTGCGAAAGTTCTCGCGCTTCCTCAGGATCGTCAGCCACGACAGGCCCGACTGGAATCCTTCCAGACAGATCTTCTCGAACAGGCGGATGTCGTTGCCGACCGGGCGGCCCCACTCCTCGTCATGGTAGCGCGTATAGTCTTCAAGGTTGCCGTGCCAGAAGCAGCGCGGCCGACCATCCGGTCCGTCGAGAAGTCCGTTCGTCGTCATTTTACCGTTTCCCCACCCACGATCGCCGGATCAACCGCGCGTTAATCCTGTTCGTCAACCGCGCGGTAACCCTGCGCGCAGCTTTGCGCTGCACATGTGCAGCCGATGCGCCGTCTTTACCATTGCTCATCACCCTTTTGCCACCAATGAGCCAAGACGGCGCCACACCTTTGCACCGGCGCCGCTCAGTTGCGGAGTTGTCCGATGATGAAGCAGTCTGCATTCCTTCTATTGGCAATCCTCGGCATTGCGACGATGCCCGCGCATGCCCAGGATCGTTATGCCACGCGACCGCCGGTCGTCCTCAGCCCCGACCTTTCAGCGCCCTGGGTCCAGCAGCTCTATGCGCCCGTGCCGCAAACCCGGGCCGTGCACAGACGCGCTCCCGTGGTATTGCGGCGTGCGCCGGCACAGCCGCCGCGTGCCGTCGTCGTTCAACCGCCTGCCCAAAGGGCCGTGATCGCCGCTCCCGCGCAACGGCCAGCCGCGCCGGAACTGGATCCGGTTTTCCTGCCGCAGCAGGTGGCCTATTCCGGCGGGCATGCCCCCGGCACGGTCGTCATCGATACCAGCCGCAGGTTTCTTTATCTGGTCGGTTCCGACGGCCAGGCGCGACGCTATGGCGTCGGGGTCGGCAAGGAAGGCTTCGGCTGGTCGGGCTCGGAGCGGATCACGCGCAAGGCCGAGTGGCCGGACTGGCGTCCGCCAGCGCAGATGATCGCCCGCGAAAGGGCGAAGGGACGCATTCTTCCGGCTCACATGACGGGCGGGCCGGAGAATCCCCTCGGAGCGCGCGCGCTCTATCTCGGCTCAACGCTCTATCGCATTCACGGCACCAACGCGCCCTGGACAATCGGTCAGGCCGTCTCTTCAGGGTGCATCCGCATGCGAAACGAGGACGTGGTGGATCTCTACGAACGCGTTTCGGTCGGGACAAGAGTCGTCGTTCTGTAACGGTTAAGCACGATTCACGCATTCTGTGGTCGTCACATGAAACTTGATCGCTGTTCGCGCGTTGATGGCCCGAAGAGACGACAAACCAAGGCTGGGGACAAGCCAATGAAACTTTCCGCTACGCGATCATTGTTGGTGGCAGGCGCAGCGTTTGCCGTACTTACGGGAACGTTGCTTTCGACCACCGCACCTGCCGAGGCATTCGTCAGAAGCCTTCAGGCAAGCCCTGAATTTCAGGAATACCGTCCGCCTGCGGCGCGGGGACCGGCTGCCGAATTCGTTCGCACCCAGGTGCGGTTCGAAACCAGCGAGCGGCCCGGCACGATCATCGTCGATACCGCATCGAAGTATCTCTATTTCGTCGAAGGAAACGGCATGGCGACGCGCTACGGCGTTGGCGTCGGCAAGGAAGGCTTCGGCTGGTCGGGTACAGTCAACATCGGCCGCAAGGCCGAATGGCCGGGCTGGACGCCCCCCGCCAGCATGCGCGAACGCGAACGTGCGCGCGGCATCATCCTGCCCGCTTACATGGAAGGCGGCCCGAACAATCCCCTCGGTGCGCGTGCCATGTATCTTTATCGCGGCGGACGGGACACGATCTACCGCATCCACGGGACAAACCAGCCCTGGACGATCGGCCAGAACATGTCGTCGGGTTGCATTCGGATGATGAATGACGACGTGGCCCATCTTTACGAGCGTGCCGGCGTCGGCACCAAGGTCATCGTCACGGCAACCGGCGCCGGAAACCTCTATTCCGATCTCGGCGCCCCGCAGACAGGCATTTTCGGCGGCTGATCGGGTTGCCTATGGCCCGGAGTATTCGCGGTCGTCTGAAATCAGACGGCCGCGATTTCGTTTGACGGTGACGCGAGAAGCTCGCAAAGCATCCGCTCGGCTTCAGCAGCGCGCTCGGCGCGATCAATAAAGCCGCCGCCGAAAATGCGTGCGTCGTTTTCCCTGCTCGAATAGAGCACGCAGGCCTGTCCGGGTGCGATGCCGGTCTCTCCTTCAAGCAGTTCGACGAAAACGCCCTCGTCTGCGACATGTAAGCGTGCCGGCTCGGGTGCACGCGTCGAGCGGACCTTGGCGAAACAGTCGAAGCCGGATCCAGAAATATCCGCCAGTTCGCCATCGCCGAGCCAGTTGACGTCACGCAAATAGAGCCGGCGAGTCTCGAGTGCTTCGCGCGGGCCGACGACAACGCGGCGCGATCGGGCATCGAGGTGGACCACGAACAATGGCTCGCCGGTTGCCACACCAAGACCGCGGCGCTGTCCAATCGTATAATGCAGGATCCCGTCGTGCCGTCCAAGAACGCGACCGTCGACATGCACAATGTCTCCGGCAAGCGCGGCACTGGGCTTGAGCTTGTTGATCACGGCGGAATACTTGCCCTGCGGAACAAAGCAGATGTCCTGGCTGTCGGGCTTTGCCGCGATGGCCAGCCCCATCTCCTCGGCGAGCCTGCGCGTCTGCGCTTTCGACAGCCCGCCTAGCGGAAACCGCAGATAGTCGATCTGGGCCTGTGTGGTGGCGAAGAGAAAGTAGCTTTGGTCGCGCTCGGCATCGACCGGTCGGAACAGTGCACGATGCGGCCCATTCGCTGCAGAGCGAATGTAGTGGCCGGTCGCCAGCGCGTCGGCGCCCAGCTGCCGCGCCGTCTCCAGAAGATCCGCGAACTTGACCGTCTGATTGCAAGAGACGCAGGGAATCGGCGTCTCGCCGGCGACATAGCTGTCCATGAACGGATTGATCACCGCTTCACGAAAGCGCTTCTCGTAGTCAAGAACATAATAGGGAATGTCGAGCGTCTCGGCCACGCGGCGGGCGTCGTCGATATCCTGGCCCGCGCAACATGAGCCGGCGCGCTTCACCGCGGCACCATGATCGTAAAGCTGCAGCGTGATGCCGACGACGTCGTATCCTTCACGCTTCAACATGCCGGCCACAACCGAGGAGTCCACACCTCCGGACATGGCGACGACCACCCGCGTATCGGCGGGGGCCTTGTCGATATCGAGACTGTTCATTGCCGTACCTTGCGTTCAAAGGCGTTCAAGGCGCCAATCAATGCGATGCCGGCATGCGCCGACGGTTGCGCGGTATAGAGCCAGGGGCGCGTTGGCGCAAGGCCGGGCGCGAGCAGGAAAGCAACGCGCGAATCGAGGGCATGGAGAAGTGTTTACACTTCTTAACAAATTGCTTCTTTTAGCTTAGGCAAATTTTAAACGTCGAGGACTAGTCTGCGATCACTAGGTCGTGAGTGTGTGTAGAGAGTCCGAATGACCGAACTGGTAAGACCCCGCGTGAAATATGTCATCGGCCCGGACGGGTCGCCTTTGACGGTTGCCGATCTCCCGCCCGCCAATACACGGCGCTGGGTGATCCGCCGCAAGGCAGAAGTCGTGGCAGCCGTACGCGGCGGCTTGCTGAGCCTCGAAGAGGCTTGCGAGCGTTACACGCTCACCGTGGAAGAGTTCCTTTCCTGGCAGTCCTCGATCAACGATCATGGTCTGGCCGGGCTGCGCACCACCCGCATCCAGCAATATCGCCACTAGGCCCTCATTTTCCTCAGCGATGGCGCGTGTTGCATCGCATCGCTTGATGCGTGCGCGCAATGCGCCGCGCTGAGGGCATTGCCGACATCAAAAGCGACAAGGGAAGGACGAAGGCAGCTCAGGCGTCATCGAGCACGCTCGCGTGCCTTTCCGGTCTTCTCACTGACAGTGACGGGCTTTCAGGTGCATTCCAGACATGGCACCTGTCAGGGGATGGCTGCATCCGCGCGTCGTGGCAAGCGTCAATGCCGGTCGGATGGATAGCGCGCCCTGCCCTTGTTGAGGGCACAGGCACAAGCATAGACAGATCGGCACCTTAGACGGTGCGCGTTCACGGTGGCGGGCAATGCGCCAGCTTCAGCCGGCGCGGCCCATTTTCTGGCTGGCGTCGCGTTCCTCCAGGGCGGCGGCCTTGCCGTGCTCGGCTTCGGCCTCCTCAACGGCAAGCTCGGCAGCTTCCTGCTGAACCTTCAGCTCGCGCAACGATCCTTGAAGATTGTCGGCGCGCTTGCGTGCTGCCTTGGCAAAGGTCGGATAAGCAAAATGCGACGTATCCGTGATGCCGGCCTTGCGTTCCTCGGCGAGGATCTGCTGTTCCAGGTCGGCGCACATACGCTGCAATTCGGCCATCATCATCTCGATCTGCTCGAGCTGACGACGCTTTTCGTTGAGCTGAAAGGCCTTCAGCCGGACAAGGCTCTCACGTGACTTCATGACGCAATACTCTCCGTACGCGCGATCGGCCATGCCGAAGCATGCACGACCGTCCCATTGTGGCATGCGGAGCGGTTCATCCGCCCAAAAAGAACGCCACGTCGACACTTGCCCACAATCCTGACCTGAAACGGTGCCGGACCTTAACAAAAACCTACCGCTGGTAACCTTTCGTTTACGGGCATCGTTAATCATAAGGGCGACCATTTAAGGCTCGGTAAATACGCGTTGCACAATTGCCACCGTTGAAAATTACCGAGTCTGCTGAATCACTTAGCGTTGACGGCTTAAGTTGAAGGGCCGTCGAGTGGAGGAATTTTCCTATGAAAATTCAGTCATCTGGTCATGATTTTTAACAGGGCCGAAAGTGGTTGCCAGCCGGAATCAGAATTTGTTAACCATTTGCTGGCAACGTCGGTCGAGGCAACGACTGGATCCGTATCGTTCGAGAGGCAACTCGGACTTTCGGCGGCGGAAAGGGGATGAATAATGCGGGTTCTTCTGATTGAAGACGACAGCGCCACGGCGCAGAGCATCGAGCTCATGCTCAAATCCGAGAGCTTCAACGTCTACACCACTGATCTGGGTGAAGAAGGCGTCGATCTCGGAAAGCTCTACGACTACGACATCATCCTTCTCGACCTGAACCTACCCGACATGTCGGGCTACGAAGTTCTTCGCACGCTGCGCCTTTCGAAGATCAAGACGCCGATCCTCATCCTCTCCGGCATGGCCGGCATCGAGGACAAGGTGCGTGGTCTCGGCTTCGGCGCCGACGACTACATGACGAAGCCCTTCCACAAGGACGAGCTGGTCGCCCGCATTCATGCCATCGTCCGCCGCTCGAAGGGCCATGCCCAGTCGGTCATCACCACTGGCGATCTGGTCGTCAACCTCGATGCCAAGACCGTGGAAGTCGCTGGCCAGCGCGTGCATCTGACGGGCAAGGAATACCAGATGCTGGAGCTTCTCTCGCTCCGCAAGGGCACCACGCTCACCAAGGAAATGTTCCTGAACCACCTTTATGGTGGCATGGATGAGCCGGAACTCAAGATCATCGACGTCTTCATCTGCAAGCTGCGCAAAAAGCTGGCGACGGCAGCCGGCGGCAAGAACTACATCGAGACCGTCTGGGGCCGCGGATATGTGTTGCGCGAACCCGACGAAAGCGAAGTGCGCGAAATCGCGTAGCATAACGGACATCGTCGATATTCGATGAACGGGCTGCAGCAATGCGGCCCGTTTTCGTTCAGGCGACGACCCGGGCGAAGCGGCCGAAGACCGAAGTGAGAATCTTTCGATCGAAGGGCTTGATCAGGAAGTCGTCGGCGCCGGCACGTTTGCCCTGCATCATCGACTTCAGGTCCGCTTCGACGAGACAATAGTAGATCCGGACGCTTTCACCGTTCGGCATGGATCGGATCGTCGAAATGAATTCGAGGGCATCGGGCATCGTCGCGTCGACGATTAGGATGTGAGGCAGTTGCGCATGGCAGTGCGACTGAGCCTGGGATGCGCTATCGGCTTCCGATACCAGGAAATCGAGGCCCGACAATATCCGCTTGGCGACTTTGCGGATGACGGACGAATCGTCGACGATCATGAGCCGCTGCATGTCTGCTTCCCCTCGGTTATGCGGAGCGCGCGGCGGCGCGTCTCCCTGTTGTCCGATGAAGCATAGGGTTCGAACCCGAAGATTCGGTAAGCGGACAGGCTTAACGGAAGCTTGCCCGCACGGCCCTCAGACCGGTTCGGCGACGAAGACGACTTCCTCGCCATTGGACGAGGCGGAGATCCGCATGCCAGCTTCTTCCGCCAGAAGGACCGTATAATAGGGCTGGATGGAGTGCGCATCGACGGCCTCATCGAGAGCGCCGGAGTGGATCTCCAGGAATTTCGGGGGTACGCGCACCATGCGCCCCTTGGAAACAAGCCGGAAGCGCGGCGCGGTCTCCAGGTCTTCCAGATATACGTCGATGTTGCCGCCGCGAGGGATCGCGCCATACGCGACGAGGAACAGGTTCATAAGAAGCTTGACCTTGTTCTTCGGAATGATCGCGCGCGGGCCGTTCCACGCTACCGTGGTCTTGGAGTCGGCGTTGACGAAGTCTTCCGTCGCTTTTTGTGCTTCGCCGGTATCGATGGATGCACCGATCGAGCCTGACGCACCGAATGCGAGCCGGGCGAATTTGAGCCGCACCGAGGCATTGAGTGCGCTGCTGCGGATGAGATCCATCGCGTCTTCGTCCGCGCCGCCCTCGTCCAGCAATTCCAGCCCGTTGTTGATCGCACCGACGGGCGAGATGATGTCGTGGCACACCCGGCTGCACAACAGCGCAGCAAGGTCGGGACCGGCGAGCGTCAGGTTCGGATTCTTCGTCATGGCCTCTTCCGTTCGGATCGTCACCGGGCGGGTTGGCCCGATGGTCATGTCATATTAGCCCGCCAAGCTGGTGCCAGGATGGCGCGCATCGCGATTCATGGTGAACACCATGACACCATGAGAGGTAAACCGTTTCTTAAGGGCATTTTCGCACAATGGGATCTACGCATTTTCGTCCGCTCGCAGCATTGAAGGAGAAGCCGATGCCCGCGATCCAGACCCAGTGCCGCAGAATGCTGCTGGCCTTCCTCGTTTTGACAGCCGCCGCCGCATTTGCATTTTCCCCTGCGCGCGCTCAGCAGACGACGACCGCGTCGGAATATTCGGTGCAGGAAATCATCGATGCCGGCCACAACTTTTTCGGCTCGACCTCCGGCGGAATTGCCAAAGTGATCGAGCGGGCATTCCAGTCCTATGGCCTACCAAACGGTTACATTCTCGGCGAAGAGGCCTCCGGCGCGTTCATTGGCGGGCTGACATATGGCGAAGGCCAGCTCTTCACCAAGAATGCCGGCAACCACCAGCTTTTCTGGCAGGGACCGTCGCTCGGCGTCGATTACGGCGGCCAGGGAGCGCGCACGATGATGCTGGTCTATCATCTGCCCAGCATCGACGGGGTCTACGGGCGGTTTGCAGGCGTTGGCGGATCTGCATTCGTCGTGGCCGGTGTGGGCGCGCAGGTGATGCGCCGCGACACCGTTCTCATGGTGCCCATCCGCACGGGTGTGGGCGCTCGACTGGGGCTCAATATCGGCTATCTGAAGCTGACGCCCGCCCCGACCTGGAACCCCTTCTGAGCCATCTTTCCAGCGCTCCGAACGTAAACGGCCGCACCAATCGAGGTGTGGCCGTCTTCATATTAGGGATCGCTTACTGGATAGGGATTAACCCTGTCGGCTCATCTCACCGATGCGGGTGATTTCTTTTGGAACAGAATTGATATAATCGGCTTATCGAAGGGCACGTCGTTTTCAATGGTATCGCAGCCGCTATGGTCGAGTTCGTACTTCTTTTTGCCCTGGGTTTTCTCACAGCGATCCTGCTCGGCCTCTTCACAGCGCCCGCCATTCACGGTCGCATCGTCAAACTGACCGAAAGGCGGCTGCAGGCGACCGTCCCGATGAGCCGCGCTGAGTTGCAGGCCGGCAGGGATATGGAACGCGCTGCCTATGCGGCAGAAAACCGCCGTGTCGAGACCACACTGAAATCGGAGCGCGAAAAGCGGGTCGAGGCGGTCAAGCGTGCCGACCGCTTGCAGGATACAGCCGCACGCATGCGCGGAGAAATCGCCGAGCTCGTCAACCAGATCGAGACCATGGCGGCGGCGAGTGCCGACCTGCGCTCGGAACTGCGACAGAAGGTGCGCCAGAGCGATACGATGACGCTTGCTCTCAGCGATGCCGAGCGAGCGATGATCGATCGGGAACGGCACGTGACCGAGGGGCAGCAGGAAATCCGGCGCCTTTCCATCGATCTGGAAGACATGCGTGTCGACCTGGCAACCCGCGATACGGAAACGGAGAGCCTGAAATCGAACATCGAGACGATTTCGGAAGAACGTCGCAGGCTTCGCGACGAAGTCCGCCATACGGCCGCGCGGGCGAAGGATTATCAGTACCGGCTGGAGCGCGAGGAAGAGCGCAGCGCCAACCTGGAAGAACGCCTTGCCGGCGCTGTGGCGCAACTCAGCGATCACGAGAGCTCGCTTGAGCGTCGCAAGGCTGAAGTCGAGCGGCTCAAGCAGAAGCTGAAGACCGCGACCAGCGACATGCGCTCGGCAGAAAGCACCTTGCGCGAGATCAGAGACGGCCACCACCGCGACGCGCCCGCCGCCAACGAGAAGACCACCATGAACGGACACTCCGCAGATATCGCCGACTCGAACGAAGCTGGTCCCGATCACGCCCCTCAGGAAACCGCCGATCGCGGCGCCATCAGCCAGAGAGTGGAGAAGTTGCGGCAGCGGCACACGGCGCTTGTCGATCGTCTGGTTGCGGCGGAAGACAACAAGGGCGATCAGGCGCTGCGGTCTGAAATCAAGGAGATCGCCGCCAGCATGATCACGCTGACCGCGGCGCGGGAGGGAAGCGCTTCTCCCATTCATTCCATCCTGGCAAATGACAGCGGCGGCGACGATGTCTCAGATCAGCATCTGCCGAGCCTTGCGGCGCGCGCAGCCGAGATGATGCGCGAAAACCCCTGAGGGTTTGCCTCTTCAACTGAATTTGCCCATCCGCAGTGCAAATGTGTGCAAAGCGATGGCAGCGGCTGTCGCAACGTTCAGGCTGTCAAGGCCGGACAGCTGCTCGATCCGTGCCGTGCGCATGCGTGCCATGGCCGATTGGGAAAGCCCCTCGCCTTCGGTTCCGACGACAAGAGCGACCCTTTGGCCGGGCTCGATTGCTCCGACCGGAACCTCTCCACGCGGAGATAGGCCCCAAAGCTCAAAGCCGGAGGCCTCCAGCGCCTCTATCATGACGCTCTCGGAGCCGCCTCGCATGAATGGTACCTTGAGCACCGAGCCAACCGAAACCCGGATGGCCTTTCGGTAAAGGGGGTCGCAACTCTGCTCGTCGAGAACGATCGCGTCGGCTCCGAACGCGGCGGCATTGCGAAAGAGCGCACCGACATTGTCGTGATTGGATATGCCGCATGCCACGAGCACGAGTGCCGGATCCGGCAGTCCTTGGAGCACGTCCTGGCGGCTGATCGCCTCGCGATCGCTTGCAAGCGCGAGAACGCCGCGGTGCATGGGAAAGCCGGCCACTTCATCCATCACTGCCCGGGAGGCGACGAACACGGGCACTTCAGGCGGAAACCGATCGACGAGTTCTCTAACCCCGGCGAGCCGGTTCTCCAGAATGAACAGGCTCTCGGCGCGGAACCCGCCCGGCCCGCCATGGACGTCGGCCAGCATGCGCAGCACGACCGTTCCTTCGACGATGAAACGACCTTCCTGCCGCCGCATGTCGCGTTCTCGGATAGAGCGGTAGGGGGCAATGCGCGGGTCGGCGGGATCGGTCACGACCTCCACGCGCCGGTCGCTCACTTCGACCTCACTGGCCTACGGTGACGTCGGCCACGATGCGGCCGGCGGCAATATCGAACACATAGGCGCGCGTCTGACCGGTCTCATCTTCACCGAAGAACAAAATGCGCCCACCGTCGAGAGCAACGTCGTCAACCGAGAAGCCGGCAGGCAAATTGGCTCGCGCGGCGATCGGCGTGGACGCGGCCCCATCGAACGGTGCGCTTCCTGCCGTGACAGCAGCCGGCGTCTCGTCAGACTGCGCGATACGGTAGACAACGGCGGCAAGCACCGTCATAACGCCGAGAATCATGATGCCGATCGAGACGACGAGAAGACGGACCATCTTGCGCCGCACCTTCTCCACCTCGGGGTCGAGCGGCTTTTCGTCCGTTTCGTCCAATTCCTGTTTCGACATCATCAACCTCAATTCGCCTCATCTGCGGCGGGACACCCATGGCCGACCCCTTTAACGAAGCGTCCTCGAATAAGAAAGTGCTGACGGCCGATGAAAGCGCCAGCGGGCGCATCGACGCGTGGCTGACGGCGCAAGCCGGCGAAGATCTTTCACGCAGTCGCGTCAAAGCCCTGATCAAGGAAGGCGCGGTCACGGTCAATGGCGAGCCGGCACGCGATCCGCATCGCAAGATCCGGCCGGGCGATGCTGTCTCGTTCTCCATACCGGACCCAGAAGACCCGGAACCGAAGGGAGAGGCGATCCCGCTCGAGGTGCTTTACGAAGACGACGATCTCATCGTTATCGCCAAGCCTTCCGGCCTCGTCGTTCATCCGGCTGCGGGCAACTGGACCGGCACCCTCGTCAATGCGCTCATCCATCATTGCGGGGCCAGCCTTTCGGGTATCGGCGGCGTCAAGCGCCCCGGCATTGTCCATCGGCTCGACAAGGACACCAGCGGTGTGATGGTGGTGGCGAAGAACGACATCGCCCATCGCCATCTGGCCGATCAGTTCGCCGATCATGGCCGCACCGGCGCCCTGGAGCGGGCCTATCTTGCGCTGGTGTTGGGCCGTCCCGAGCGGCTGGCGGGCACGATCAATGCGCCGCTCGGCCGGGCGGGTGACAGGGTCCGGCGTGCGGTGAAGCGCGAGCTCGGCGGCGACGCACGCGAAGCGATCACGCATTACCGCGTCGTGGAGCGTTTTGCGGAGACGCCGGATGCTCAAGCCGCCGCATCACTGCTGGAATGCAGACTGGAGACGGGGCGAACGCACCAGATCCGCGTCCACTTGACACATCTCGGCCACCCGCTGATCGGCGACCGGGACTATGGCGCGGCCCTGAGGACCAAATCCAACCGTCTGCCGGAAGACTTGAAGCGTCTCGTCGATCGCTTCCCAAGGCAGGCGCTTCACGCATTCCTGCTGCAGTTCGAGCACCCGCGCAGCGGTGACATCATGCGGTTCGAGGCGCCGCCTCCGGAAGACATGGCGGCTTTGCTGAACGGCTTCCGTCAGCTCTGAAACATCCGGATAGACGGAACAAATCTCTGATTTCGCGGTTTCTCGAACAACGCGGATAGAGACGCAGCGTTCACAGCGTGCGTATAGCGGATACGCAACTTGATCCGCCTTTCCGCCGTAATTATCTGTCATTGAAAGGCTGCTGGTCCCTCACGGACAGCGGCGTTACGGCCTGCCTCTCGGGGGCCGCGAAAAAATGGAAGGGGTGCTCGCATGGCCCGAAATGCCTTGCCGTCTATTTCCTCCGGCGAAGGCGGTCTCAACCGCTACTTAGAGGAAATCCGCAAATTCCCGATGCTGGAACCGCAGCAAGAGTACATGCTTGGAAAGCGGTATCAGGAACATGGCGATCGCGATGCCGCCCACCAGCTGGTGACAAGCCATCTGCGGCTCGTCGCCAAGATCGCGATGGGTTATCGCGGCTATGGCCTGCCGATCGGCGAAGTCGTCTCCGAAGGCAATGTCGGCCTGATGCAAGCCGTCAAGAAATTCGATCCGGAGCGCGGCTTCCGTCTTGCCACCTACGCGATGTGGTGGATCAAGGCGTCGATTCAAGAGTACATCCTGCGGTCCTGGTCGCTGGTCAAGATGGGCACGACGGCCAACCAGAAGCGGTTGTTCTTCAACCTGCGCCGGCTCAAGGGCCGCATCCAGGCGCTTGAGGACGGTGACCTGAAGCCAGAGCAGGTCAAGGAGATCGCGACGACGCTCAAGGTTTCCGAGGATGAAGTCGTTTCGATGAACCGGCGGTTGTCCGGCGATGCCTCGCTCAATGCGCCGATCCGCGCGAGCGAGGGCGAATCCGGTCAATGGCAGGATTGGCTCGTCGACGAGTCCGAGAGCCAGGAAGACATGCTCATCGAGCAGGACGAGCTCGAAGACCGCCGCGGCATGCTGGCGGGAGCGCTTGATGTGCTCAACGACCGTGAGCGGCGCATCTTCGAGGCGCGTCGGCTTTCCGAGGACCCGATCACCCTGGAGGATCTTTCCGGGGAGTTCGACATCAGCCGCGAGCGGGTCCGTCAGATCGAGGTTCGGGCGTTCGAGAAGGTTCAGGATGCCGTCAAGAAGACGGCCGCCGAGCGTGCGCGCTCCTTGCGCGCCGTCGAGGATGCCTGACAACCGCCATCGGACACGCTCCAACGACAAAAAAACCCGGCGTTTGACGACGCCGGGTTTTTTTATGGCCGTCTGACCATGCGGCTTTCTATCCCGCCGAACTGCCCGTCCGGCGCTGCCATATCGAAATGACCTCTTCGAAGATCTCGCTACCGACCGCCCCCTTGTCGAGCGTGATCAGCGCGCGGCGTCCATTGCCATAGACCACCGGGATATCGATCCAGTCACGTTCGCTCATGAGATCGATATTGGTCGAGACCGCCTCGGCGTAGTCATTGAGCGCAATCATGAAAAAGTCGTCCGTGATCTTCGCTGGAACAGCGATGAGTTCGTTGCCACGCGCTTGCTCGGTCTCCTTGAAGGCGACGCGCTGAACCGACTCAATCCCGCCGCCTTCGAACGTTGCCGGCAAGGAAAAGACGAGTTCGATCAGGTGGCTGGCCGGCAGGGACGTGTCGGCGTTGCGCCTGATGGTGATCAGGGCGGTCAGATCCTTTTCAGGCACCGTGATCTCGCCGCGGATCGCTTCTTCGGGCTGGGCATCACCGCCCGGCGACTCCGTCACTGTGCTCCAGACGACCGATCCTTCCAGCGCCGTCGGGCCGCGCTGACCAAGCCGCTCCTCGTAAAGGAACATGGTCTGACCGACACCGATCACAGCATCGTCACCGGTCGTTGCAGCCTCATCGGCCACTTCCGCTTCGGCTTCGGCGACGGCGCCACTATCGGCAGCCTCGCTGCCGGCGATCTCTTCCTGCGAAATGGCTTCGCCGGACGTTGCCGCCCCCCCGTTCTCGTCGGCCTCGCTTCCAGCTTCGGTCTGCATGGCGAGGGTGCGTCCCTCCGCTCCCGGTTCCGGCTGGTCACGTCCAGGTGCCGGCCCCTCGTCCACCTCGCGGCCCGAGGGCAGAAGGCGCTGGGTGAATTTTTCCACCGCTGCCGGCGCAATCTCGTCGGCCGGCTCGCTGTCGGCAGCGGCGACATCCTCATCCGGCTCTTCAGGTGTCACCGGGGTTTCGGGCTCGATAGACGGGTCGACATCGGCCACCTGGGAGCTGCCGCCACCGAACAGGGCGACGATCCGATCCTGGTTCGTCCAGGCGGCGATGCCGATGCCTGCGATCAGCAGGAGGCCGACAACGCCAGCGATGAGACGCTTGCGTCCGCTCGATGGTGGCTTTCCAACGCGCAGAGCGCGTCGGCGGGCCGCAGCGCGATCGGCTGCCGCGGCCAGCGGCTCTTCCTTCCGATCGAATCCGAAATCGGCTTCCCTATCGCCTGGCTCTGCCTTGGTGTCGGCGGCCGGCTTCAGCGTGCGCGCAGCCGATGCATCGGCTGCCACGGAGTCCAAATGGGCTGACTGCGGCCCTTCTGCCTCATTCGCCTCGCTGCGACGCAATTCCTTCTCAAAGAAGGATTCAGCACTGTCCTCATCACGATCAGCCGGTGACCCGGCCGGGGAAGTCTCCACGTGGGGCGCAGGCGGCTCCTGATCCTCGCCGGCCTTTTCATAATCGAACGCTGCAAAATCGTTGCTGTCGTTGATCAGACCGTCATCGAATCCGTGTCCCGTCTGCTCGGGCCCGTCTGATGCTTCCGGCACATCCGGCAGGTCACGCGATTCCACCGGTTCGGCCGGGGGTTCGTCGCCGCTGGCCGAAAGTTCATCTTCCGCGGCGGTCCACTCCGGTTCGGCTGGAGGCTGTTCAGCCTGAATGCCGTCCGCGACCGCAGCGCCAGGGGTCTCCAGCGCCGTAGCCTCGACCGGCTCGGGTGCGGGCAGCGTTTCGACCTGCTCAGCCGAAGGCGTATCGTCAGGTTCAGCCGGTGGAGCGACAGGCTCCTCGGGGCGCGCCCCGAATCCGGTTTGGTAACGGCTCGGCGTGAACCCGCCCACCGGCGGCGGCGCTTCGACCGCTTCGTCACGGCGTGGAGGAATGGGAAAGGACGGCGCGCGACCGATCGCATAGGTGCCAAAGGGCACCGGCGTCGGACCCGCCGGCTTGACTGACGTCTCCTGCGGCGGTGACGTTTCCGGCATGGCAGGCTGGTCGGCGTCGCCAGCCTCGACGCCTTCTAGCGAAGAAGCTGAAACTGGCTCTGGCTCTGGCTCTGGCTCTGGCTCTGGCTCTGGCTCTGGCTCTGGCTCTGGCTCTGGCTCTGGCTCTGGCTCTGGCTCTGGCTCTGGCTCTGGCTCTGGAAGATGTTCTACGGGCGATTCGTGCGCAACAGCGTCCTGATCGGAAACGACGCGCTCATCCTCGCTGGCCTGAACAGGTGCCGGTTCAGGCGACTGGCCGGAAGGCTCATGGTGCGTCTGGTGGTCCGGCTCCGGCTCGCGCGGGCCCTCATCCGGCGGGCTGGCAGGCGATGCGTCAGCACCCGATTCGTTGAACGACGGCTCGCTCGGGGCCGTCGGCGAATCGCTAGACGAATCCAGATCGTCAAAGACGAAATCCTCGTCCGTCAGGACCGGTTCGGCAAACTCGACCTCAACGCTCTCGATCGCCGCTTCAAGCTTGGCCAACTGGCCTTCGATCGCCGGTTCCGACGGGCGCGGCGACATGCTCTCCAACTGGCGACGGACAGCCACACGCGCCTTGTCGTAAACGCGCTGACGCATTGGCGGCGATTGATCGGACAGACCGTCAACCGCGCGCTTAATGACTGCTACGAAATCCGCCATTCAGGATTGCTCTTCCGTCGTTCCAAGTCTCGGTCCCTATAAGCCGAATAAGGCGTAAATGCTTTGGCAAAGCAAACTAATCTTCAAAGGGGTCCGTCACAAGTATGGTGTCGTCACGCTCAGGGCTGGTGGAAAGAAGTGCAACCGGGGCGCCGATCAGTTCTTCAATATGACGAACGTACTTGACCGCCTGAGCGGGCAGATCGGTCCAGCGCCGGGCGCCGACGGTGGATTCTTTCCACCCTTCAAGCGTCTCATAGATGGGTTCGACCCGCGACTGGGCGCCCTGGCTGGCCGGCAAATGGTCGACCTCTTCTCCGTCGATGCGGTAGCCGATGCAGATCTTCAGTTCGTCCAGACCATCGAGGACGTCGAGCTTGGTGAGCGCGATACCGGTTATGCCGTTGTTGGCGACCGCCTGGCGCACCAGCACCGCATCAAACCAGCCGCAACGCCGCTTGCGACCGGTCACGGTGCCGAACTCATGTCCGCGCTCGCCCAGGAACTGGCCGACCTCGTTGTTCTGCTCGGTCGGGAACGGCCCCTCGCCGACGCGCGTCGTGTAGGCCTTGGTGATGCCGAGCACGTACCCGACAGCCCCAGGCCCCATGCCGGAGCCGGCGGCCGCCTGGCCAGCGACGGTGTTGGAGGACGTCACGAAGGGATAGGTGCCGTGGTCGATGTCGAGCAGCGTGCCCTGCGCCCCTTCGAACAGGATTCGCGCACCCTTGCGGCGATGCTGATCGAGAAGGCGCCAGACCGTTTCCTGATACGGCAGGATGCGCTCGGAAACGGACGTCAGCTCCGTCATGATGGCCGAATGGGCAACCTCGGGGTGGCCGAGACCGCGCCGCAGCGCATTGTGATGGGTGAGCAGACGGTCGACCTTGCCGGGTAGCGTCTCGATGTCGGCGAGATCCATCACGCGAATGGCCCGGCGGCCGACCTTGTCCTCATAGGCCGGACCGATGCCACGCCGGGTGGTTCCGATCCGCGTGCCCGAATTGGAGGCCGCATCTTCGCGATAACCGTCGAGTTCGCGGTGCAAGGAAAGGATCAACGTCGCGTTGTCGGCGATGCGCAGATTGTCCGGCGTGATCGAAAGGCCCTGCCCCGCCAGTTTGTCGATTTCGGATACGAGCGCATGCGGATCGATCACCACGCCGTTGCCTATCACCGCCAGCTTGCCTTCGCGCACCACACCCGACGGCAGCAGCGAGAGCTTGTAGACCGTGCCGTCAATGACCAGCGTATGGCCGGCGTTGTGACCGCCCTGGAATCGCACCACGACGTCGGCACGCTCGGACAGCCAGTCAACGATCTTTCCCTTGCCTTCGTCGCCCCACTGCGAGCCGACAACCACCACATTCGCCATAACCGTCCTTTCGAGGTCGCAGCGGCGACCGTCAGTCGCCTTCCGTCAAATCGGCGCATCTATAATGATTTGGCGCCGAGAAAGCGACCCCGGCTCTATGGGCTTTTGCGCCGAAGGCACACCTCGGTTGCATCGGGGTGGCGGAGCGCGCCTGGTGCAGATAGAAGCGCAGCAGGAAAACTGGCGGAGATAACAGCCCTTGCACATGCGCGCCTATACGATCTTGATGTTGACGGCGCTGGTGTGGGGCGCCAATGCGGTCGCGGGCAAGCTGGCAGTCGGCCATATCTCTCCGCTACTCTTGACGACGTTCCGGTGGCTTTTCGCGTTTCTGTTCATCCTGGCCTTTTCCTTTCGTCACGTCAGCCGCGATCTTCCTGCGATAAAGGCGCATTTTCTCCAGCTTTTCCTCCTCGGCGCGGTGGGGTTCGCGGGCTTCAACTCGATGCTCTATCTGGCGCTGAACTACACCAGCACCATCAACGTGGTGATCGAACAGGCCGGCATGCCGCTGGTGATCTTCGGTGCGAATTTCCTGTTGCTGAGGATCGGGGTGACCTGGCTTCAGATGATCGGCTTCACCCTGACCATGGTCGGCGTCGCCATCACGGTTTCAAACGGCGACCCGAGCCGTCTGCTGGCGCTTGAACTCAACCGCGGCGATGCCTTGATGCTGCTGGCCATACTCTTTTACGGCGGCTACACCGTCGCGCTGCGATGGAAACCGGCGCTTCACTGGCAAAGTCTTCTGACGGTGCTGGCCGGCTGTGCCTTCCTGGCCTCGCTGCCGCTGGCGGCCACCGAAGCGGCGATGGGATCACTGATCTGGCCGGACACGCGCGGCTGGCTCGTAACGCTCTTCACCGCCATCTTCCCATCGCTTCTCGCTCAGGGACTCTACATACGCGGCAACGAGATGATCGGCGCAAACCGCGCGGGACTGTTCGTCAATCTGGTGCCGATCTTCGGCACGCTGCTGGCCGTGGTGATCCTCGGTGAATCACTCTATGCCTTCCACCTCGTCGGGCTGACGCTCGTCCTCGGCGGCATTGCGCTGGCGGAACGCGGCAAACCGTCCGTGCCGCGCGATCAGACCGCCCGCTCCATATAAAGCGCATCGTCGCCGTAACTGGCGATGTGCCCTGACATGCCCTCGGACATCTTGGCGCCGAAGCCTTGCGCCTGCCAGAACCCGGCCGCTCCATTGACCGCGACCAGCGAGACGATGGCGAGGCCGGACTGCCGCGCGCAATGGGAGGCGATCTCGACCGCCTCACGCGCCGCACCGTACCCGCGAGCTTGCTCAAGAAGGCTCAGGTCGTGGATGTACCAGCTGTCAGGTTTGGCAGGCAGCGATCCAATGGTCTCGTTGAGCGCAGGCGGCCTGCCGCGCATCCATGGATGGCTGACAAGGTAGCCGCAGACTTCGCCGTGCATTTCCAAGACGAAGCAGCCCGCCGGCGCCAGCGCCAGCAATTCCTCGAAAATCGCGACGTCCTCAGGATAGCCAGCCAGCGCCACCGAGGAGATATGGGCAATACGCTCTATGTCCGCAGTCACCGCAGGGCGCCATCGATGCATGAAGTGTACCTCGTTCGAATCTGGCGCCGGGTTAGCATCCGTCCGAGGGGGCGGTAAAGACGCCGAGGCGCAGTTCGACATTTGGGAGTCGACGCTAAGATTTGCTTAGAATTTATGCAGGAATGGTGGGACCGAATAATTTCGGGGGACCTTTCGTGAAATCGCTGAGAATTTCCACACGCATCTATCTTCTGACCGCCCTGGCTCTGGCCATCATGGCAGCCGCGGTCGCCTATCAGACCTATGCCGGCCACAACGCGACGATCGCCGAGCGCAAGATGAAGCTCGAAGAAATGAATGACGGCGCGCTCTCCATCATGGAGGCGTTTCATGCGCGCGAGCAGGCGGGCGAACTCAGCCAGGGCGAGGCGCAGGAAGGTGCGCTGGCCGCGATCATGGCGGTACGCTACGGCACGGACGGCTATTTCTGGGTCAACGACATGAACCACATCATGGTGCGTCACCCGATCAACGCCAAGCTGAACGGCCAGGACGTGTCCGGCATGCAGGATCCCACAGGCAAATACTTCTTTCAGGCGTTCGTCGATCTCGTCGAAGCGGAAGGTTCGGGCTTTGTCGACTACTACTGGCCGAAGCCCGGTTTCGAGGAACCGGTCGAGAAGTACTCGCATGTCGCCGGCTTTGCGCCGTGGGGCTGGGTCGTCGGCACGGGCGTTTATGTCGACGATCTCGATGCGATGTATCTGCGCTCCGTTCTCACCGCATTCGCCACCCTCGGTTTCGCAGCCGTCGCAACGGTGCTCGGCGCGTTTCTCATCGGCCGCTCCATCAAGAAGCCGATCGATCGGTTGAAGACGGTCATGCGGGAAGTGGCGGAGGGCGACACCCACCGCGACGTACCTGATACTGACCGCCGCGACGAAATCGGGGAGATGGCCAAGACGCTCGTCAGCCTGCGCCAATCGGTGATCGAGCGGACTGAACTGGAAGCGGGCAAGGCGCATCAGCAAGCCGAGATCGATGAAGAGCGCCGCGTCAACGATGTGCGCATGGCGGCAACCAACAAGGCCCAGTCGAACGTCGTTTCCGCGCTCGGCTCGGCGCTCGAACGCCTTGCGGATGGCGATCTGACCGTTCAGGTGGACGATCTGGGCAACGACTATGGCAAGCTGCGCCACGATTTCAACGCGATGGTGAAAACGCTGCGCGACATCGTACAATCCATTGCGCAGTCGACGGAGTTCGTGAACGGCAGCGCTGCGGAGATCAGCGAGGCCACGGATAACCTTTCGAAGCGGACCGAGCAGCAGGCCGCCTCGCTCGAGGAGACAGCCGCGGCTCTCGACGAAATCACCTCGACCGTTCAGAACGCATCCGAACGTGCCGGAGAGGCCCGGCGCATGGTGGCCGAAGCTTCGCAGGGCGCCAAGACTTCAGGCGAAGTCGTCACCAACGCGATCAGCGCGATGGAGCGGATCGAAACATCGTCGGCCAAGATCACCGAGATCATCGGCGTGATCGACGACATCGCCTTCCAGACCAATCTCCTGGCGCTCAACGCCGGCGTCGAGGCAGCGCGTGCCGGTGACGCGGGCAAAGGCTTTGCCGTCGTCGCCCAGGAAGTCCGTGAACTGGCGCAACGTTCGGCAACCGCTGCCAAGGAGATCAAGACTTTGATTCAGACCGCTACCGGCGAAGTGACGACCGGCGTCGATCTCGTGCAGAAGACCGCCAATTCGCTGCAGGCGATCGCCTCACAGGTGCAGCAGATCAACGAGCGGATCGACACCATCGCAACATCGGCCCAGGAGCAGGCCGTTGGTCTTCGTGAGGTCAACACCGCGGTCAACCACATGGATCAGATGACCCAGCAAAACGCCGCAATGGTGGAGGAAACGACCGCTGCAAGCCAGTCGCTGGCCGGCGAGAGCCGCAAGCTCGCCTCGCTTTTGCAGCATTTCTCCACCGGCGCCACCTTGCACGAGGAAGGTCGCCAGGCGGCCTGAATTCAGACACGTCGGCTTCAAAGCTTCCAACAAAAGGACCCGCGCAAGCAATCGCGCGGGTCCTTGTCGTTCATCTGGGGCCTTCAGGTTCAAGAGGCCTTGGTCAGTTCACCATGGCCCTTGAGCACCCGGCCGCCGTCGCTCTGTTCGATCAGATAGGCCGGATCATCCTTGGATGCATCGCGTGTGATCTCGGAGCCATTGATCGTTCGCTTCACCTTCTCGGTGAAGACCTCGGCGATCTTGCCCGAGCCAACGCCGTTGCCCCATTTCCATTCGACCTTGCTGCCCTTGCGATAGGCGTCCATGTCAATCTCCCATCATCGATCGCCGATAACGGGAGACTGAAGCGACCGTTCCGCAAATCAGGCGGCCTTGACGATCTCGACCAGTTCCACGGCGAAAACGAGATCCTGGCCAGCCAGCGGATGGTTGGCGTCCACCGTGACGTGCTCGTCGGAGGCCTCGACAACCGTCAGCATTACGGTGTTGCCGTCCTGGGTGCGGGCCTGAAGCTGTGCGCCCGGCTGGACGTTGACTTCCTGCGGGATCTGGTCGCGCGGCACCTGTTGGATGTTCTGCGGATTGCGCGGACCATAGGCCTGGTCGGCGGGAATCGTGACCTTGTCCTTCGTGCCGACTTCCATGCCCTCGACCTGAGCGTCAAGACCCTGAATGATCTGCCCCGTGCCAAGGGTGAACTCCAGCGGATCGCGCCCTTCTGAGCTGTCGAATTGCGTGCCGTCTGTCAGCGTGCCGGTGTAGTGGATGCGAACGGTATCGCCGGATTTGGCCTTGGTCATCGTGAAACCTCTTCGTGTTCGGTGTTCGGTTTGTTGCGGCCGTCCCCTCCTGGACGGCACCGGAACGGAGCTTTCACCCCGAACGCAGGCTCGAGGCCGAACATAGGCATTTATCGTGCGATTTAAACGCTGCAGAACAAGAATCACGAATTTCGCGTCAAAATCAGCGAAAAACACGCGTCTTCGCGTCTTTTGGAACATTCTGCGCGCCGATTCATTGGGCGAGCGATGAATATGAGCGCGAGATGAAACACACATGATGAATTGGTTGAACGACAACTCCCAGGCACTGAACACCCTGCTCAATGCGGGAATGCTCCTTATCTGGCTGTTGTATTTTCAACTGCTTTATCTGTCGTTCCGCGCCCAAAAACGCCCCAACCTTCTAATCAACAGAAGCGCCGGCAATGACGCCAGGAGCCACTGCCTCATCAGCAACATGAGCGCGAGCGCCGTCTATGTGCAGGCCATCCTGCTGGACATGAGCAGCGGCGGGCGACACTGGACAGCCACGATATCGGACATGCAGACGCTCGGCAGCGACGAGACGGCCTCGCAGGCCATGGAGCGGACCAAGCAAGGCCCCCTCAAGGAAGGTGATTTCATGGATATCGGGTCGTTCGAAGATCTGGTCGACACGGCGATCGGTGTCCGCAGTTCGTCAACCGAGGGGCCGAACGACATCTCCGATGTCGACACGCTCACAGTCACGGTGGCAGCCGTCTATACCTCCAAGAACACCCTTATCGGCGCCCATCGAAGCTTTCGCGTCAGCGAGGAAAACGGGCGCATCTTTCTGCGGCCGGAAACGACGCTCGCGAACCAGATCGCTTCGCTGCGTCAGCGGAGAAAACTCGCGCGACTGGTCACAGCTGCCGGATGAGAAGACGCGCCGCGCGGCGCGCCTTCCTGATACGATCGCCGACGACGATCAATCGACGTTGAATTCCAGCGCCTTGGCCGACTGAACCTGCGGATGGCTGCGCAACTCATCCAGCACCTTCTCGTCGACCGGGCCATCGACATAGAGCAGTGCGATGGCGTTGCCGCCGGCCTTGTCGCGGCCAAGCTGAAAATTGGCGATGTTCACGCCGGCATTGCCGAATACCGAACCGAGAAGGCCAATGAAGCCGGGCTTGTCCTCGTTCGTCGTATAGACCATGTGACGTCCGATCTCAGCATCAAGGTTGATGCCCTTGATCTGGATGAAGCGCGGCTTGCCGTCGGAGAAGACCGTGCCGGCGATCGAGCGGGTTTGATTCTCCGTCTTCACCGTGAGGCGGATATAGCCATCGAAAATGCCCGACTTGTCGCGCTTGACCTCGGAAAAGAGGATGCCGCGCTCCCTGGCCATGATCGGCGCCGAAACCATGTTGACGTCGGCGACCTGCGCACGGATCAGGCCCGCGAGAACGGCCGATGAGAGCGCCTTGGTATTGAGCTCGGCGGTGACGCCATCATACAGCACCTCAACTTCCTTGATCGCCGATTCCGTCGCCTGGCCGACGAAGGCGCCGAGCATGTCCGCGAGCTTGACGAAGGGCTTGAGACGAGGAGCTTCCTCCGCCGAGATGGATGGCATGTTGATGGCGTTCGTGACGGCGCCCTTCAAGAGATAGTCCGACATCTGCTCGGCGACCTGCAGCGCGACATTTTCCTGTGCCTCGCTGGTCGAGGCGCCGAGGTGCGGTGTGCACACGACGTTTTCGAGACCGAACAGCGGACTGTCGATCGCGGGTTCTGTTTCGAACACGTCAAAGCCTGCGCCTGCCACCTTGCCGGATTTGATGGCGTCGGCCAGGTCCTTTTCGACGACGAGGCCACCACGCGCACAATTGATGATCCGGACACCGTCCTTCATCTTGGCGATGGCCGCGGCATTGATGATGTTGCGGGTCTTGTCGGTCAGCGGCACGTGCATGGTAATGAAATCCGCACGGGCGAACAGCGTGTCGAGGTCGACCTTTTCGACACCAAGCTGCTCGGCGCGCTCCGCCGACAGGAACGGGTCGAATGCGACGACATGCATTTTCAGGCCGATGGCGCGGGTGGCAGCGATGGAGCCAATGTTGCCGCATCCGATCACGCCAAGCGTCTTGCCGGTGATTTCGACACCCATGAATTTGGACTTTTCCCACTTTCCCGCCTGAGTCGATGCGTCGGCGGCAGGGAGCTGGCGAGCGACGGCGAACATCATGGCGATGGCATGCTCGGCCGTCGTGATGGAGTTGCCGAAGGGCGTGTTCATCACGATGATGCCCTTGCGGGACGCCGCCGGGATATCGACATTGTCGACCCCGATGCCGGCCCGGCCGATGACCTTCAGATTGCCGGCCGCCTCGATGATCTTCTCGGTTACCTTCGTGGCGGAACGGATCGCCAGGCCGTCATAGTCTCCTATGACTTCCAGGAGCTTTTCCTTGTCCTTGCCGAGCTTGGGCTGGAAATCGACTTCGATGCCGCGGTCCTTGAAGATCTGAACGGCGGTTTCGGAAAGAGCGTCGGATACGAGTACGCGCGGTGCCATTTCATGGCCTCCTTGAAAAGTCGGATGGGATTGTCTGGATTGGAGCGGACAGCGCGATGAGCGCGCTGTCCGTATCAAGCAGAGATCAGGCCGCCGCCTTGAGCGCGGCCTTCTCGGACTGAAACGCCCAATCGAGCCACGGCATCAAAGCTTGAAGATCGGCCGTCTCGACCGTGGCACCGCACCAAATCCTGAGGCCGGCGGGCGCGTCGCGATAGGCGCCGATGTCGTAGGCAACGCCCTGTTTGTCGAGCTTGCCGACCATGGCCTTGGCGAAAGCCGCCTGCGCGTCTTCGCTGCCTGCCATGACGTCCGGGTCGACGATGGTGAGGCAGACCGACGTATTGGACCTGGTCGCGTCGTCCGCCGCGAGGTTGGCGATCCACGGCGTCTTCTTCACGAAATCGAAGATTACCCCGGCGTTGGCGTCGGCGCGGGCCACGAGGCCGTCCAGACCGCCGACGGTCTTCGCCCAGTTCAGGGCATCGATATAATCCTCGACGCAGAGCATGGAGGGTGTGTTGATCGTCTCACCCTTGAAGATGCCCTCGATCAGTTTTCCGCCCTTGGTCATGCGGAAGATCTTGGGCAGCGGCCAGGCGGGGCTATAGGTCTCAAGACGCTCGACGGCGCGCGGCGACAGGATGAGGACGCCGTGTCCACCCTCGCCGCCCAGCACCTTCTGCCAGGAGAAGGTGACGACATCGAGCTTGGCGAAATCGAGCTTTTGCGCGAAGGCGGCCGACGTCGCATCGCAGATCGTCAGGCCGGCACGATCGGCGGGTATGAAGTCTGCATTGGGCACACGCACGCCCGAGGTCGTGCCGTTCCAGGTGAAGACGACATCGCGATCGAAATCGATCGACGAAAGGTCGGGCAGTTCGCCGTAGCCTGCCTCGATCTTGCGCGCATCAGGCAATTTAAGCTGTTTGACCACATCGGTCACCCAGCCGGAGCCGAAGCTTTCCCAGGCGACCATGTCGACGCCGCGCGCGCCGAGCAAGGACCACAAGGCCATCTCGACGGCGCCGGTATCGGACGCCGGTACGATGCCGATGCGGTAATCGGCGGGAACCTGAAGGATGTCGCGGGTCAGGTCGATCGCTTCGGCCAGGCGCGCCTTGCCAACCTTGGATCGGTGAGAGCGACCGAGGGTCTCGGTCGAAAATTCGTCCAACGACCATCCAGGTCGCTTGGCGCAAGGGCCTGAGGAAAAATTGGGGTTTTGCGGACGCACTTCGGGCGTCGGAATAGTCGTCATGTCAGTCTACCCTTCCAGATAGTAAGCCTCTCGTTGGGGAGAGGTGTCCCGCCGTCGCCATTACCGAAAGCGGCATATCTTGGCAAGCGAATTTGCTGGGATGGGCGCGAAGGTCTTGTCATGGCTACATCAAGGCCGCACAAAGCGACCCTGATATCTCACGGCTGCATCAAGGCGAGGTTCGCATGAGAAATTTTGGGAAGGCATTTCGTCGGGTGGCGCTTCTGGCAGTAGCAGTCGGCGCGCTGACAGCATGCAGCGGCGGCTACGCCGGATATACGGAGTACCGTTCACCGCCGGTGAAGACCGCATCCGAGATGCGTCAGGAGCAGATCAGCGAGCTACGCAGGGCCCGCAATACGCCGGGCGGAGCGGGCGAGCAGCGTTCCGAAACCAGCCCCTGGTGATCTTGCCGAAACGACGGGCGCGCCGTTTGGACGCGCCTGTCGAAGAGTTTTGCGATCTTCCGGCCTACCAGAGGGCGTAACGCACGCCAGCACGGATCTCGTGCTTGGAGAAGCCATCGTCCTCGCCGCTGCCATAGAGCGCATCGTTGAACAGCGAGCCATCGGCGACATCGAGATAGCGATACCCGACATCGAGCTTGAGGCTCTTGGTGATATCGTAGGAGACACCGGCCATCAGCGCGTAGGTCAGGCGCCATTCGGCATCGCCCTTGACTTCGATCGGCGTTGAACTCGGGATCGTATCGGCACGCAGCGGGCCCCAGTCAACGCGGGTCGAGCCGATGCCGGCGCCGATATATGGGGTGAAGCCGGCCACGGTCCCGAGATCGACATAGGCGTTGGCCATCAGCGTGATTGCGTCGAAATCCGCGTCGCTGGCAATGCCGGGGAAGTTGATCGCGCCCTCGCCTTCCGAATATTCGGCCGTGACGTCGGCACGGAAGAAGTCCGAGAACTGATAGCCCACGCCACCGCCAGCGGAAATGTCGCTGTCGATACGTGCAAGATCGAGGTCATCGAGATCGTATTCGACGCCCTGGTAGGTGAACCGCTTCAGGCCGCCGTCCGTCTCGACGGAGTAGCCGATATCGCCGCGCAGATACCAGCCGTTGCCGATCTCCACCGGAACGGTCCGGTCGAGTTCGGGTGCATAGATGATCTGATCGAGATCGGCCGCGAAGGCCTGCATCGTTCCACACGCGGTTGCCGCCGCAACCAAACCCATCGTCATTGCCCGCTTCAACATCACGCAATCCTCGTTTCCTGATGCGGGCTCGTGAGCCGCCCCGCCCAACCATTGATCGATCCAGTATGGTGATGAGTGGTTAAGTGGCGGTTAAGCATGTTTCTTAACCACGATGGTCGGCTGACACCTTTCGCCGACGGACACAAAAAACCCCGCCGCAGCGGGGTTTTTCCGGGAGGATGGTGTTCGATCAATTGAACGCGTAGCGAAGGCCAAGCTTGAAGTCGTGCGAGGTGATGTCCTCGAACTTGAAGCCGTCATTCGGCCGGGAGAACATCGGATCGTAGTTCTCTGCCGGGGCGGTAGAACCGTCACCGAGATTGACAAAGCTGTAGCCGAAATCGACCGTCATGCGATCAGTGACCTGATAGCCGAGGCCGGCATGAAGGGCCCAGGCGAGATCCCATTCGGAGTCCTTGCCCGCAAAGCCGCCGCCGCCGGCGCTGTTGTCATCGGTGAAGTGCGAGATCGTGTTGCGCGACGTCCCGATGCCGGCGCCAATGTAGGGAACGATGCCGTGGAAGTTGCCGAGATCGGCATAGGCGTTGGCCAGGAAGAGCCATTCGGACTTCTTGGCTTCATAGTTGTTGGTATAGGTGAAGCCGGTGGCGTCCTCGACGACACGATCGAGGGCGTTGAAGGAGGCCTTGCCGCGATACTCGGCGGTGATGTCGCCGCGCAGCCAGTCGTTCGCCTGGTAGCCGAAGCCTAGGCTGACGGTGGGCGCAGAATCGAAGCCGCCATCATCAAGGAATGTGTGGGTGTAACCTTCGACGTCGAAATATTCATAGGACAATCTGTCGATGGACTGGTTGCTCATGCCGATCGAGCCGCGCAGGTACCAACCGCCGACGGGTAGCGGCGCAGGCTCCTCGACGACCGGTGGAATATAAAGGTCGGCTGCATTGGCCGGCAGCGATGCGCCTGCCAGCATCAGCGTCGCGAGCGCCAGCGAAACATTCGTTTTCATGACTGCAATCCTTGCCCCATCGGCCCGAGGCTTCAGGCCTTGTCCAAATCTGGGATGGATAATGGACAGCAAAGGTTAAGTTGAGCTTAACCACGCTTCTTAAGCATGATTGCACGAGGTGTGGCGCGTTTGATGATCCGCTTTAGAGCTTTGAGACGGCTCGTTTTCGCGCCTATCTCGTCAATGAACAATATTGTGAAAACGATCTTCGACTTGGAGATCAACAAGTTACAGTCAATTTTGCTGTTGCTCTCCGGCCTTGCGGTTTCGTCCACATGCCAGGGACGGTACGGTTGTAATCATTCGTAACAAACCGTGAAACCGAGGAGAACAGAATGTCCGACAAGCAAGGCATCGGCCAGCGCTGGAACGAGTTCCGCCCGACCAAGGCAGTTTGGCTATGGTCGTGCGCCGGCTGTATCGTGGCAACGATGGTCGTCGGGTTCACCTACGGCGGTTGGGTCACCGGCGGCACGGCGGCCGAGATGGCGGCCGACGCTTCGGAGACCGGGAGGGCCGAACTGGCCGCCACCCTATGCGTCAACAAATTCGCTTCCGCACCCAATGCCACCGAACAGTGGGCGAGCCTGAAAGAAGCCAGCTCCTGGGAACGGGACGACCTTATCGAGGATGGCGGTTGGGCAGCGCTTTCCGGGAACATCGAAATCGTCGACGGATCGCTCGACCTGTGTGCCGAGCGCCTTGTCGCGATGGAACAGCTCCCTGCCGGACGCAGCGAGACAGCTGCGACGGACGGCTAACGCAACACCGCCACCACAGACTGAGCACAATGACTGAAGACGGCTAGGGGGGCTTGGGCGCAGGCGTTGCCAGAGGGACGCCTGCGCCCCGCCCGGCCTTCGCTGCGCTGCGCTTCAGGCGGCCTGGCGGACGCCTGCGATGACCCCGACGAGCTGATCGACGATCCGCTCGATCTGGCCTCGGTCATCGCCTTCCGCCATTACCCTGATCAATGGTTCGGTTCCCGAGGCGCGGATGACGAGCCGTCCACTCTGAGCCAGTTCCGACTCCGCATCGGCGATCGCCGCCTTGACCACCTTATCCTCAAGCGGCTTGCCTGACTGGATGCGCACATTCTTGAGAAGTTGCGGGACGGGATCGAAGCGCTTGCAAACTTCGCTCACCGGTCGGTCCATCCGCTTGACGCAGGCGAGAACCTGGAGCGCGGCGACAAGCCCATCACCCGTCGTTGCGAAATCGGACAAGACGATGTGGCCGGACTGCTCACCCCCGACGTTGAAATTGTGACTGCGCATGTGTTCGACCACGTAGCGGTCGCCGACCTTGGTGCGGTGCAACGTCAGACCCTGATTTCCCAGGAAGCGCTCCAATCCGAGATTGGACATGACTGTCGCCACGACACCGCCACCGACGAGGCGTTCGTCGGTCGACCAGGATTCGGCAATCACCGCCATCAGCTGATCGCCGTCGACGATCGCACCGGTCTCGTCGATGATCAGTACCCGGTCGGCGTCTCCGTCCAGGGCTATGCCGATGTCGGCGCGCACTTCATGCACCTTCTTGGCCAACGCGGTGGGGCTGGTCGAGCCGCAATCCAGATTGATGTTGTGGCCGTTCGGCTCGGTACCGAGCGTGACGACTTCGGCGCCCAACTCCCACAGCGCGGCGGGTGCAACCTTGTAAGCGGCGCCATTGGCGCAATCGATCGCGACGCGCAGCCCGGACAGCGTGAGGTCGCGTGGCATCGTGCGCTTGGTTGCTTCGATGTAGCGGTCATGCACCCCGTCGACGCGCTTGGCGCGGCCGATCTGGTCGGAGGGCGCAAGGAGCGAGGTCATGTCGCTGTCGATCAGATCCTCAAGCTTGCTTTCCACCTCGTCAGACAGTTTGTAGCCGTCCGGGCCGAACAGCTTGATGCCGTTGTCCTGAAAGGGATTGTGCGAAGCCGAAATCATCACACCGATATCGGCACGCAGCGAGCGCGTCAGCATCGCAACGGCGGGCGTCGGGATCGGCCCGAGAAGGAAGACATCCAAGCCAGCCGCCGTGAAGCCGGCGACGAGGGCGTTCTCAAGCATGTAGCCGGACAGCCGCGTATCCTTGCCGATAACGACGCGGTGCTTGTGCTGCCCGCGCCGGAACAGCTTGCCGACCGCCATGCCGACGCGCATGGCGACATCCGGCGTCATTGGAGCAATATTGGACGTACCGCGGATTCCATCTGTTCCGAAATAGCGTCGTGTCATGTGGTCAGTCCCCGCATCTCATCTCGGCCAATTTCGCATGACTTCGAATCACGCGCCATCGATCCGATCAATTCTAGTGGCCGATAAGGCTATATCCGGTATCCGCACAAAAAAAGGCCGCCTGGTTTCGCGGCCTTTTTGCATGGATGGTAAAGTATCGCTTACCTGATCACTGCGGCTGAGGTTCCATTCCCGGCTCTTCGCCCTTGCCCTTCGTCTCCTTCTTGGAGCCTCCGGCCTTCGGCACCGCAGAACCACGCGTGGGCGGCGTGTCGTCACCAATATCGCGAGACGGCTTTTCACCGCGGATGATCGCCTTGATCTCCTCGCCCGTCAGCGTCTCATATTCCAGAAGACCCTCGGCGATCGCGACGAAGGCATCATGCTGCTTCGTGAGGATATCCTTGGCTTCGGTATAGGCTGCATCGATCAGGCGGCGAATCTCGCTGTCGATCGTCTGTGCCGTGGATTCGGAGACGTTTTTCTGCTGAGAAACCGAGTGGCCAAGAAAGACCTCCTGCTGGTTTTCGCCATAGGCGACGTGGCCGAGTTCATCCGAAAAGCCCCACTGGGTGACCATCGCACGCGCCAGCTTCGTCGCCTGCTCGATGTCGGACGCCGCGCCGGAGGTGATGTTCTCCTTGCCGAAAGTAATCTCCTCGGCGACGCGCCCACCCATCATGATGGCAAGACGCGAGACCATCCACTTGAAACTCATCGAGTAGCGATCGCCTTCGGGAAGCTGCATCACCATCCCGAGCGCGCGTCCGCGCGGCACGATGGTCGCCTTGTGCACAGGATCAGCCACCGGCACGTTCATCGCGACAATGGCGTGACCCGCCTCATGATAGGCCGTCAGCTTCTTTTCTTCCTGCGTCATGGCGTTGGAACGCCGTTCGGCGCCCATCATGACCTTGTCCTTGGCGTCTTCGAACTCGGCCATGGTGACGAGACGCTTGTTGCGCCGGGCGGCCATCAGAGCCGCTTCGTTGACGAGATTCATCAGGTCGGCGCCCGAAAAGCCCGGCGTTCCGCGCGCGATCGTCTTGATATCGACATTCGGCGCCAAAGGCACATTGCGGACATGGACCTTCAAAATCCGCTCGCGGCCTGCAACATCCGGGTTGGGCACGACGACCTGACGGTCGAAACGGCCTGGACGCAGCAGCGCAGGGTCGAGCACGTCAGGACGGTTGGTTGCAGCGATGAGGATGATGCCCTCATTGGCCTCGAAGCCGTCCATCTCGACCAGAAGCTGGTTCAGCGTCTGTTCGCGCTCGTCGTTGCCGCCGCCGAGGCCCGCGCCACGATGCCGGCCGACAGCATCGATCTCGTCGATAAAGATGATGCAGGGCGCATTCTTCTTGGCCTGTTCGAACATGTCACGCACACGAGATGCGCCGACGCCGACGAACATTTCGACGAAGTCCGAGCCGGAAATGGTGAAGAACGGAACGTTTGCCTCACCCGCGACGGATCGCGCAAGCAGCGTCTTGCCGGTGCCGGGAGGGCCAACGAGGAGCACGCCGCGCGGGATACGTCCGCCGAGCCGCTGGAACTTCTGCGGGTCACGCAGGAACTCGACGATCTCCTCAAGGTCCTCCTTCGCCTCGTCGACGCCGGCGACATCGTCAAACGTGACGCGGCCATGGGCTTCCGTCAAAAGCTTGGCCTTCGACTTGCCAAAGCCCATCGCGCCGCGCGAGCCACCCTGCATCTGGCGCATGAAGAAGATCCAGACGCCGAGGATCAGGATGATTGGCAGCCACGAGATCAGATAGCCGAACAGCGTGTTGGAACTGTCGACCTCAGGGCGGGCGGAGATCGATACGTCGCGGTCTTCCAAACGGGAAACGAGGTTGGTGTCGCCCGGCGAATAGGTCTGGAACGCGGTCCCGTTCTCGCTGTAGGTGCCGCTGATGCGATCGCCGGTGATCGTCACGTCGCGAATGCGTCCGCTGTCGACGTCCTCAAGGAACTGCGAATAGCTGATGTCCCGCGCATTCGAACGCTCGGTCGGCTCCTGAAACATATTGAAGAGCGCGATCAGCAAGAGCGCTATGATTGCCCACAAGGCAAAATTGCGAAAATTCGGGTTCATCGAACTCCCCAGGGCTGCCCGCGGGCGCCATCATTCATCAACAGACTGTCGTCCCGTAACATAGGTTTGACGCGGCAGCTTGCCAAGGCAGCGAATGTCGCACGCGTCGATTCCATCAATCCCGGTAAACGGGCGCCTCGCCATAGGACGGACGAGCGACCAGTGACGCCATCGCATCTGCCAGCTTCAGATCGAATGCCGGCAGAAACGTGTCGTGCCGGGGGATTCTTCGCTGAATGGATGCTGTCGGTTGAGCCTGTCCTTCGACCCCTTCGCCAGCGCGGCAGATTACGGGCAGGCTGGCGCCAGCGCGGCGCCGCAGCGCCTGCGGAATCCTCTCGTCGCAAGCCGGTACAGCAGCGTGCTGGACCTCGCCGGCTGCGCTGATGCGCAGTGCGCTTTGAGGATCGCGGTTCTCGATCACGAACCTCCCGTCCCAGACAGTGCGCTCTCCAGGCTGCAGCAAGCAGTCAGGCAGATCGCGGTTGTCGCGATAGGTGAAGACCGTGTTGCGCCGAATATCGACGATGGCGCGGCCGATCGACAACCGGCCGGGCTTTCCGGCATCGAGAAATGCATGAAGGCGTTCAATCTGCTCACGACCGGGCAAGAAGGCGCGCCCGCCCGCCAATGCCGTCAATTCGGCCAGCGCATGCGCGGCGAGTTCTGTTTCGCAATGCGGCCAGCGCCGATCGAGACAGAACAGCACGTTCATCCAGTTCCGTCCGAAGGCTCCGATCAGGTCGGCGATGGCCGAGGCCCGGCTTTCCCGATGGAGCGCTGCGAGCGCGATCTGCCTGCCTTCCAGCCGATAGGGGCGCTTCGCCAGACGTACGCGCACACGCTCAAATCGTTCATCGCGGTTGCTCGGGTCGTCTATCCACGCGATCCGCTGGTCGCTCAAGTAAGCCTGCAGGTCGGATCGGGACTGCCCGAGAAACGGCCGCAGCAGCCAGCAATCGCCGTCATAGAGCGTTGCGGCAGCCATGCCGGCCAATCCTGCCGACACGGGTTGCCGCGGGTCGAGCCGCGCCTGGCGCATCGCCACCGTCTCGATCTGATCATCTCGCGTATGGCCGAGAAGGACCGCCGACGCCTTCATGTCCACGGCCACCTGCCGCAGGAGCCGATACCGTGCCTCCCGTGCCGTTGCCTGAAGACGGGCTTGCGGTTTGGCGCCCGCCCAAAGGCAAATCCTATGTGGAATTTGAAGATCAGCGCACAATCGCGCGACGGCGGCAGCCTCGGCCTTCGCATCGGGGCGAAGGCCGTGGTCGACCGTCACCGCGCAGAGTTGGTGCCCCTCCGCCGCTGTTCCCCGAAGGGCCGCATGAAAAGCGATCAGCATCGCCGTGGAGTCGCTTCCGCCTGATAGAGCCAGAAGCAACCGAGCGGGGGCCCGAAGGCGCTGCAGGAAATCCGCGGCGCAGGCTTCCGGCGCTTTCAGTTCAGGCTTGTGTGCGACGGTCAGCAACTGGCGCTGCGTTGCTCGGCAGCGACCTTGTCGCGCACCGTCTGCGTGGCGTCGGGATAGCGCGTCAAGACTTCGCGATAGGTCGCACAGGCCGTGTCGCGGTTATCGAGAGCCGCCAGCGACATTCCGAGCTTCAAAAGCATCTCAGGTGCCTTCTCGGCGTCCGGATAGGTCTGGTGCGCGTTCAGGAAGGTGCGGGCCGCATCGTTGTAGCTGCCTTGCGAATACTGGCTTTCGCCGAGCCAGAAATTTGCGTCCGCCGCGTGACCGCCATCCGGAAAGATGTCGACATAATCCTGGAAAGCGGCTTCGGCCTCCGCATAGTCGCCAGACAGGACAAGATTGTAAGCTTCCCGGTAAAGCTGGTCCGGGTCATCTGCGGACAACGAGGCCGTCTCGAGTTCGGAGCTGGCGTTTGCGCCGTTCGTGCCGGCGTCGAGGGTCCGGGACAGATTGCCCTGTTCGTCGAAGGTAATGCTGCCGAGCGTCTGACCGGATGCGGCCGCACCGGGCGCAGGCGACGTCGAGGCGGTGGTCCCGGTTTCAACGCCCGGCGGCGGGGTTACCGATCCCGTGCTGGCGGCCGACTGCTCGCTCGGCGCGGGCGCCGATGGCGTCGGCCCGCCGTCCAGCGAAGAGCGATCGCTGGCCGGGGCTCCGCCCTCGAGGCTCTGGAAGCGAAACTCGTTGTCTTCCTGCATCTGCCGCATCTGCTCCTGCATCTGCAGCAACTGGAAACTGAGTTCCTCGATCCGGCCGTTGAGGTTCCTGATCTGCTCTTCCAATTGCCCGACACGGTAGGGGTCGACGGCTTGGACGGGCACGATCTGCGCCTCGGGTGATGCCGCTCGATCTCGTCCTACGCCGGGCAGGAAATCGAGGGGTCCGGCGATCGTGCTTCCAGCCGCCAGCCCCATCAGCCCGGCCGTCATCAAGGCGAGACGAATAGGTCTGCCAATAGCGTGAATGGCCATTCTCAATACATCCGCTTTTGTTTGTGGAATGCGGTCACAATGTCTTATGCAGCCGCAATAAGGCAAGGTGAGTTCGGCCAAAGTATGAAAAACGCGAGGACGGCGCCATAATCGGGCACGCCGATACACAGTCCGCGGCTGGTGATGCATCGATGCAACAAATGCGAAGGGTCAGCGGCAGCGGATAAACGGGATGTCCATGAGATGAAGCATCTCGCGCATTTCCTCCTCTACGCCACCTTCCAGCATGAGCGAACCGTCCGTGCCGTAAGGAGGTAGCGCGGCAATGAAGGCGAACATGCCGCCTGGCTGGCGGCTGACGAGAAGCCATGCCCTATTGCCGCTAGCCTTCGCGCCGCCATACCAGGTGTGGCTGACCTCGACGCCCTGGAAAGCGTGTGCATGGCCATCGACAGTCAATCGCACGGCCTGCCGCTCAAGAAAGACCCGCGGGGCCGCCTCGTCCCGGCAGTCGGTGCTCCATTGCCCCAGAAATTCCGCCGGGATCTCAGCCGCGTTGGCGGCTGCACCGGACATCGCCAGCGAAAATAATAACGCAAGACTGCCTATGAGACGTCGCATGACCGTCCTCCTGAGGGGAACGGTGCCCAGCGATCATTGTAGCGCCACGGCACGCTGACGCACCTTAGCCGTCGGAGGAAACCCCCTCCGCCAATGGACGGAACGAAAACGCCGCCCGAATGCCCTGGTGTCGGGCAATCGGACGGCGCGAAAGTTCGACCTTTCCTGAAGCCCTTAGCTTCCGGCGCCGCCCAGGACCGTGACGGCCCGACGGTTCTGCGACCAACATGAGATGTCGTCGCAGACCGCGACCGGGCGCTCCTTGCCGTAGGAGATCGTGCGCATGCGACTTGCCGGTACGCCGCGCGAAGCGAGATAGTCGCGTGTTGCGGCGGCGCGACGGGCACCGAGCGCAAGGTTGTATTCGCGCGTGCCGCGCTCGTCGGCGTGACCTTCGATCGTAATGGCGTAGTTGCCGTATTGGGCCAGCCACTGCGCCTGACGGTTGAGGACCTGGGCCGCCTGCTGGTTGATCGACGAGGAATCGGTCTCGAAGAAGACGCGGTCGCCGACATTGACGGTGAAGTCCTGCGTGGAACCGGGCGTCGCGCTGCCGGCGCCGCCCAAGCCACCTGCGCCGGCACCCAGACCGAGATCGGCAGAGCTGTTGGGCATGTTGTTCTTCGAAGCGCACCCCGTCAGGGCGAGCATGATTGCAAGTGCGATCGCGCCAGGGCTGCGAACGAAGGTATCCAAGCGGCGCATGGGCCGATCTCCTTGAGACGCTGTATGGTTGCCGAATTCTGTCCGGACGTCGTCAATCGGGTTATAACGAAACCGGTTAACATCCCGTTACGCCGCCCCTCGAATCACCCGCACATCCCTCCCCTTCCGCTAGAAACGCATTGCGGCGGGAAGGCGGCAAGATCGCGGCAGCGTCTTGCCGACCTCCGTCAGGCTTAGTTCTCCAGGAGCGGCGACCAGGCCGGGTCGGAACCATAGTTCGGGGTCTGGATCGCCTGTTCATTGTAGCCGGTCAGATCGATCGAATAGAGCTGCGGCCCGCCAGAACCAGCGGGCTGGCGGAAGAACATGAGCACACGCCCGTTCGGCGCCCAGGTCGGGCCTTCATTGTGGAAGCCCGAGGTCAGGATGCGCTCGCCAGAGCCGTCCGGCCGCATGACGCCGATGGAGAACTTTCCTCCGGACTGCTTGGTGAAGGCGATCAGGTCGCCGCGCGGCGACCAGACGGGCGTCGAATAGGAGCCGTCACCGAAGGAGATGCGCTGCTGGCCGGAACCGTCGGCGTTCATGACGTAGAGCTGCTGGCGGCCGCCACGGTCGGATTCAAAGACGACGCGATTGCCATCGGGGGAATAGGAGGGTGACGTGTCGATGGCGGCCGTCGACGTCAGGCGCGTCGTCTGACGCGAACGCAGGTCCATGGTGTAGATGTTGGCATTGCCGTCCTGCTGCAGACTCATGACGACCTTCTGGCCATCGGGCGAAAAGCGCGGCGAGAACGTCATCCCGGGGAAGTTGCCGACGAGCTCGCGCTGTCCGGTCTCCAGTTGCAGGAGGTAGACGCGAGGCTGTCCGCCCTCGAAGGACATGTAGGTGATTTCCTGCCGGTTCGGCGAGAAGCGGGGCGTCAGAACAAGGTCGTTGCCGTCCGTCAGGTAGCGCACATTGGCGCCGTCCTGGTCCATGATGGCAAGCTGCTTGCGGCGGTTGTCCTTGGGGCCACTTTCCGAGACGAAGACGACCCGGGTGTCGAAATACCCCTTTTCGCCCGTCAGGCGCTCATAGATCGCATCGGCGATGATGTGGGCGACGCGGCGCCAGTTGTCGGGCTGGGTGAAAAACTGCTGCCCGGTCAACTGCTGACCGGCGAATGTGTCCCAAAGCCGGAATTCCGCACGCAGGCGGCCGTCCGGTTCCTGCGAGACCCGGCCGGTAACGAGCGCCTGCGCGTCGATGACACGCCAGTCTTCGAAGCGAGGCGAGCTGTCGGGATCCGATATGTTCTGGATGAAGGCCGACTTGTCGACAGGCGCGAAGAGGCCCGAGCGGCGCAGGTCAGCGGTGACGACCTGGCTGATTCGCGCGCCGAGATCGTCGGACGACACGAAATCGGTGACGGCGATCGGCAGGGGTTCGACATTGCCCTGGTTGATGTCGATTTCCACCTGGGCCCGTGCCGGTCCGACGCCCGCGACGACGACGGCGCAGACGAGCGCCATGACAAATTGCGGGACGGTGAAGCAGCGGCGCAGCTTGCGGATCATGGTCATTGCGTATTCAGCCTTTCAACGTTCAGAACATCTGGCTCGGATCGAAGTTGACGACGACATCGGACCAGGTCGCGTATTTCTCGGCAGGCAACTGATAAGGGGCGCAACGCAGCACCGCCCTTAGAGCGCCGCCGGAGAGTGCGTTCTGCGCCGCCTGCGACCCGCCACTTGCAGAAACGCTCGGCTGGCCGTCGATCGAGCCGTCGGGCGAAAGGCGCATGGAAACGCGCACGCGCACGTCGGCACCGTCCGCCATGCCGGGAATGATGCTCCAGCAGCGCTGGATCTGCGCCCTCAATGCATCGATTTCGCTTTGCGACAGACTTTCGCCACCGGTCGTGGTGCGGCCGCCAAGCGCGGCCTGATCCTCGGATTGCCGCTGTCCGCCGCCCGATGCCTGCTCCTGATTCAAGAGCGCGGCGATCTCGTCGGCGTCGAACTCGCTTTCCTTGGCCGAACTCGCTTCCGCGGCCTGCGTCGGCTGCTGCGGCTCCGGTTCCGGCCTTTCCGGCTCGGGCTCAGGCTCGGGCTCGGGCCGCGGCGGCTCGGGCCGCGCCATGGGCGTCGGGACGTTCTCGGGCACGGCATTCTCGGGCTCGGATGGCGCAACCGCCTCGGGGGTCTCGCTCTCCGGCAACGGCTCGTTGGCCTCGGCCGGCTCCTCGATCGCCTGCGGCTCCGGCAGGGCCGCCATTTCGCTTGGCGCCGGCTCGACCGGCTCGGGCTCGGGTTCGGGCGCAGGCTCAGGCTCGGCAGCCTCTACCGGCTCGGGTTCGGGCTCAGGTTCAGGCGTGGGAACCGGTTGTGGTTCCTCCGCGGCCGCGGGCGCAGCGGCCTCTTCCACCGCCTCGGGCCGGGCGTCGGGCGTGGGCGGCGTGTCCAGATCGACCGTATTGTTGCCGATGTTCTGGGCATCCGGTTCCGGCGCGCGTTCTTCCGTCGGCTCGGGACTTGCGCTTTCCGCAAGCGGTGCGGTGCGCTCGCCCTGCTGGATCTGCGTCATCTCCGAGATCGGAACGATGTCCACGGGCAGTGTTTCCACCACGCCGGCATCCAGCGTCTGCGGCCCGCTCAAAGAAAACAGACCCCAACCGAGGATCAGCGCGTGGATCGCCGTCGATGTCGCAAGACTGTTCCTCATCGGGACCCGATCAGTTCGCCTGTTCCTGGAGCGACACCAGCCCCATGTTGTTGAAACCCGCAGCCGAAATGCGCGCCATCACCTGCATTACGGTGCCGTAATCGGCATCGCGGTCGCCGCGCACGTAGATGCGTTCCTCGTAGCCGGTCTCGGCGATCGCCTCGAGACGCGGCACGACCTCGTCGACGCCGACTTCCGTCTCCTGGATGTAGACCTGTCCTTCGGCATTGATCGACACGGTGATCGGCTCGTTGTCGCTGTTCAGCGCGTTGGCACTCGTTTCCGGCAGATCGATCGGTACGCCGACCGTCAGCAGCGGGGCGGCGACCATAAAGATGATCAGCAGCACGAGCATGACGTCGACGAAGGGCGTGACGTTGATTTCACTCATCGGGGCATGCCGGCGCCCCCGTCTGCGCCGCGAGCCGCGCCCTGCCGCATTTCCGACTGACATGCCCATGGTCAGACCCTCGCCTTCCCGTTCACTCGGCTGCCGCGCGCGGCTGCAGCTTTTCGTCGATCTGGCGCGACAGTATGGCGGAGAACTCGTCCGCGAATCCTTCCATGCGGCCAGTCAGCTTGCCGACGTCGCCCGTCAGCTTGTTGTAGGCAATGACGGCAGGGATGGCGGCAAGCAGCCCCATGGCCGTGGCGAGCAGCGCCTCGGCAATGCCGGGTGCAACGACTGCAAGATTGGTCGACTGGGATCCGGCGATCGCCTGGAACGACGTCATGATCCCGATCACCGTTCCGAAAAGTCCGATGAAGGGCGCCGAAGAACCGATGGTGGCGAGCGAGCCAAGGCGGGCTTCGAGCGATTCCGATTCCCGCGCCAACGTCACGTCCATCGCCTTTTCTATACGGGCCTGAAGCCCCATGGGCGTACGGGCACCGCGTTCGAACGACTTCTTCCATTCGCGCATCGCCGCGACGAAGATCGACGCCATGCCGGTCGTCTTCTGCTCCGACAGCGTGCGATAGAGCTCTTCCAGCGACTGGCCGGACCAGAAGACCTCTTCGAAATTGTCGAGACGCCGGCGGGCACGGCCGAAGGCCATCGTCTTGTCCACGATGATCGCCCAGGTCCAGACCGAGGCTGCCAAAAGCCCGATCATGACCAGCTTGACGACGAAGCCCGCTTCCATGAAGAGCGACCAGAGCGTCACGTCGCTCGTTGCCGCCAATCCAACCTGTTCCATGAACTACGCCCTCGAATTGCTAAGGCCCAGAGGCGCGACTAACCGTAACGCGTCACCGGGCGGCGCCAATTTCTGCTCGAAATGAAAACCCGCAGCAGCGCCAGGGCGATCCATCAAGCCCCATGCGCCTCACGCTGCCCTTCTTGCCAGCAAATTTGGTCAAACGAAGGCGCAATGCTTGAAGCGCAAGGTATACGACGCGCATTAAGCATTCATTATCGTTAAGGCTTCGTTATTGCCGCACAGCTTCCGGGCTCATGCTGCATCGTCGTGCGTTTTACTCGCCCGCCGTCACCATGTAGATAGTTGCTGTCCAGACAGCGAGTCGCATCCCGTGCCGGCCTCAACGCTTACCGCAACCGTCAACGTCACCGGCTATTTTTGCCTCTATCTGGCTGTTGCGATGCTGCTGCCGATGGCTGTCGATATCGGCGCCGGAAACGAGGATTGGCAAGTCTTCCTTCTGTCCTCATTCCTCGTCGCAGGCATTGCGCTGGCGATGATCGTCATGACGCATGGCTATCCGATGCGGTTCTCGCCGCGATTCGGCTTCATCGTTCTCAATGCACTCTGGCTTTCGACGTCGCTGGTTGCCGCGCTGCCGCTCTATTTCTCTTCCCTCGACCTGACGATGGCAGATGCGGTCTTCGAGGCTGTATCAGGCATCACAACGACCGGGTCCACCGTTCTTGTCGGTCTGGATGGGTTGCCGCCCGGCTTGCTGCTGTGGCGATCGGTCACCCACTGGCTGGGCGGTATCGGGGTCGTCGCCACAGGCCTCCTGCTGCTGCCGTTCCTCAATGTCGGGGGCATGCAGATCTTCAAGCTGGAGTCATCGAGCCAGGCTGAGAGCCCGTTTCCCCGCTTCCGCCAGTTCTCGATCGCGCTCCTGAGCTTTTATGTTGCGATCACCTTTGCCTGCACCCTGGCCTACAGCATGGCCGGCATGACGCTGTTCGAGGCCGTGAACCACGCCATGGCCACCATCTCGACAGGCGGCTTCTCGACCCGGGATGCATCGTTCAGGGAGTTCGGCGAAGCCGCGCTGATCGTCGGCATCATCTTCATGCTGCTCGGCGCGATGCCGTTCGCGGTGCTCATACGCGCCATCGTCCAGCGCGATATCCGCAGCGCCTACGACCCGCAGGTGCCGGTTCTCCTGACCATCGTCGGGCTTTCAGCCTTTACCGTCACGGTGCTCGCCGTCGAACACCTCGAGGTCGAGCGGTGGAGCGTCGTCATCCACGCCGTGTTCAACGTCGTCTCCATCATCACGACCACGGGTTTCGTCTCCGCCGACTATGACCAGTGGGGCCCGCTTTCCGTCGGAATCTTCTTCCTCCTGACCTTTCTTGGCGGCTGCGCGGGGTCGACCGTGGGCGGCATCAAGATCTACCGGCTGATGGTCCTCTTCCAGACGGTGCGGGTGAATTTACGGCAGATGGTGCGACCGGACGTGGTTCTGCCGGTCCGCTACGGAGCGCAAACCGTGAGCTCGCGCGTCATCCAGTCGGTCGCCGTCTTTGTCGGCATCTATCTGGCGATCTTCCTGGTCGCCGCCGTGGCGCTGACGGCGACCGGGCTCGACTTCATCACCGCCCTCAGCGGCGCGATCACCGCGCTCAGCAATGTCGGTCCCGGCTTCGGCACGCTGATCGGTCCAGCCGGCACCTTCGCCGACGTGCCCGAAACGGCGAAGTGGATTCTCTCCGGAACAATGCTGCTCGGTCGGCTCGAGGTGATGGCCGTGCTGATCCTATTCAGCCCGTCCTTCTGGCGCCATTTCTGACGCGAAGGCTGCGGCCAGTTCGGCCGGCATCCGCCTTGGCCGCCCGTTCGCGTCGATCAGCGCAACCTTCACGCGGGCCGTGATGAGAACTCGACCATCACGCAGTATCGACTGCAACAGCTCAAGACGCGCACCGCCGATCGCCGCGGGCGCTGTTTCGATCGTCAGAATGTCGTCCATGCGGGCCGGCGTGCGGAAATCGATCTCCATATGGCGAACAACGAATGCAAGAGATTCGGACCGGGCCGCCATTGCCCCCTGATCGACCCCGAGAAGGCGCAGGAAGTCGGTTCGCCCGCGTTCGAGGAAGTGCAGATAGCGCGCGTGATAGACGACACCGGAAAAGTCGGTGTCCTCATAGTAGACCCGCTGGACCAACCTGTGGCCCTTACCGGTCAGCTCGCCGGCCAATCCTTCCGTGGTTCGGGTGGTCGTCATTGCTCTTGCTCTGGTCGCAATCGTCGAGAGCGCCCTTGTGGACCAGCGTTCATCGCCTTACAAGCGCGCGCGTTGCCGTTACAGTGCTGACACAAACGCCGGCTAACGGTCGACCCAACAAATCAGGCGGAGCGATTCTGATGAAAATTGCGGTTCTCGGTGGTGATGGTTTCGTCGGATGGCCGACCTCGCTCCATCTTTCCGACCTCGGGCACGAGGTTCACATCATCGACAACCTGTCGCGGCGCTGGATCGACACCGAGCTTGGTGTCCAGTCTCTGACGCCGATGGATTCGATCCAGGAGCGCACCCGCATCTGGCACCAGGAAACGGGCAAGCGCATTCACTTCCACCTGATCGACATTGCGCGCGACTATGACGTGTTCAAGATCTGGCTCGCCGAGAACAGACCGGACGCGATCATCCATTTTGCCGAACAGCGCGCGGCGCCCTATTCCATGAAGACCGATCGGCACAAGAACTATACGGTCAACAACAACGTCAACGCGACGCACAACCTTCTGAACGCACTCGTCGAAACCGGGGTCGACGCGCATCTCGTCCATCTCGGCACGATGGGCGTCTACGGCTATTCGACGATCGGCGCGGCGATCCCGGAAGGCTATCTTCCGGTCGGCATCGATACGCTCGCCGGGGAAACGGTCCAGCAGGACATTCTCTATCCGGCCAATCCCGGCTCGATCTACCACATGACGAAGTGTCTCGATCAGTTGCTGTTCCAGTTCTACGCCAAGAATGACGGCCTCCGGATCACCGACCTGCACCAGGGAATCGTCTGGGGAACGCACACCGACCAGACGCGCCGGCATGCCCAGCTCATCAACCGGTTCGACTACGATGGCGACTACGGGACCGTGCTCAATCGCTTCCTGATCCAGGCGGCGATCGGCCATCCGCTGACCGTGCACGGCACCGGCGGCCAGACCCGCGCGTTCATCCACATCCAGGATTCCGTTCGCTGCATCGAGATTGCACTGAAGAACGCGCCGAAGGCCGGCGAAAAGGTCAAGATCTTCAACCAGATGACGGAGACGCACCGGGTCCGCGATCTGGCCGAGATGATCGGCAGGATGACCGGTGCGGACATCGCCTATATGCCCAATCCACGCAAGGAAGCCGCGGAGAACGACCTGATCGTGAAGAACGACCAGTTCCTGGCCCTTGGCCTTGATCCGACGACCCTCGAAGAAGGCCTGCTTTCGGAAGTCGTCGATGTCGCGAAGAAATTCGCCTATCGCGTCGATCGCAGCCGCGTTCCCGCCGTTTCGGCCTGGACGAAGGATATTGCCAAGACAGTCGACCGCGATCCGGAAGGCAAGCGGCTGAAGAGCGTCGGCTGAGCGCCGTCATGGCGACAAACGCCTATGTGACCCTCGTCACCAATGCCGACTACGCCATGGGCGCGACGGCATTAATGCGCTCTCTCTCGCTGACCGGCACGCATGCCGACCGCGTCGTTCTGCACACCGGAGGCGTTGAAGCGACCGAGCTCGAACCGCTGATTGCACTCGGCTGCCGATTGGTGCCCGCCGAATTGCTGCCGACGTCTGACGCATTCAATCAGCGCCATCAGCGCGATCGTCTTCACGCGAACGCGCCGTTCACCAAGGGCAACAAGCCGGCCTTCCACACCCCGCTCGACAATTTCGCCAAGCTGAGACTGTGGGAACTGACCGAATACCAGCGAGTGGTCTTCATCGATGCCGATGCACTTGTGCTGCGCAATATCGACAAGCTGTTTCACTACCCCGAGTTTTCGGCCGCGCCCAATGTCTACGAAGGGCTTGCCGATTTTCACCGCATGAATTCCGGCGTCTTTGTCGCGGCCCCGTCGGCGACGACGTTCGACAAGATGCTGACGCGCCTCGACCAGCCGGATGCCTTCTGGAAGCGCACCGACCAGACGTTTCTGCAAACCTTCTTTCCGGATTGGCACGGTCTGCCGGTGACGATGAACATGCTGCAGTATGTCTGGTTCAACATGCCGGCGCTCTGGGACTGGGCGTCGGTCAACGTCGTGCACTACCAGTACGAAAAGCCGTGGGAGACGAACCATCCCAAGGCGGCGCAGCTCCAGCCGCTGATCGACCTTTGGCACGCCTATTTTCGGGGCGAGAAGATCCCCAAGACCACCGCGCTGAAAAATCCGGGCGTTTCGTGACGAGGGTGCTCGTCACCGGCGGCACCGGCTATGTCGGCCGCTTCATCGTCGAGGGACTGCTTGCTGAAGGCTGCGAGGTGACCGTTGCGGGACGCACAGCACCGGATGAGGGCATGTTCTCCAAGCCGGTCGGCTTTCGCCCGTTCGACCTCGATCCGCAAACCGAACTCGCGCCGCTTTTCGACGACATCGATCACTGTGTTCATGCCGCGTTTCATCACGTTGCGGGCAAGTATCGCGGCGGCGAGGGTGACGACCCGACAGGCTTCTTGCGGCGCAACGCGGCTGGTAGCGCCGCGCTGTTCCTTGCCGGCCGCTCGGCGGGCGTTAAACGGACGGTGTTCCTTTCCAGCCGGGCCGTCTACGGCCAGCAGGAGGCGGGTGCGCAGCTTTGCGAAAGCATGACATGTCTGCCTGACACACTTTACGGCCAGATCAAGCTTCAGGCGGAAGATGCCCTTGCAGGTCTCGCATCGGAACGTTTCATTGCCGCTAGCCTGCGCGTGACCGGCGTATACGGCCAGCCGCGACCGGGCGCTGCGCACAAATGGCAGGGTCTCTTTGCTGATTATCTTGCCGGAAAGGCGATCGAGCCAAGGGCCGGGACAGAAGTCCACGGCCGAGATCTCGCCACCGCAGTGTGGCGCATGCTATGCGCTCCGGCTGACGAGGTGAACGGCAAGATCTTCAACGTATCGGACCTTTTGGTCGATCATCGCGACCTTTTGCGGCTGGTTCAATCGGCCAAGCGTGTCGGCCATTTACTGCCAGAGCGCGCGCGTTCACTTCCGAACGCCGTGGATACGACGAAGCTCCGAAGGCTCGGCTGGTCCCCTGGGGGTGTTGCCCTCTTGCGCGAGAGCGTCCGCTCGGCCCTCTTTGAGCACGAGGGGCTCTGACCGTCAGCCGTCCTCCCGGAACAGGCTGATCTGCTGCTTATCCAGATCACGCGGGACACTCAGTCCCAGATGTTTCCAGGCGTTCGCCGTCAGGATCCGGCCACGGGGCGTGCGCTGGATGAAGCCCTGCTGGATCAGATAGGGCTCGATGATGTCCTCGATGGCATCGCGCGGTTCGGAAAGGCCGGCCGCAATCGTCTCGATGCCAACAGGCCCACCGCCGAAATTGTGGGCGATCATCGTCAGGTAGCGGCGATCAAGCTGGTCGAGGCCGAGCGTGTCGACTTCGAGACGCGTCAATGCCTCGTCTGCCACTTTGCGCGTTACTGCTTCGGCGCGCGCCACCTCGGCGAAGTCGCGCACCCGGCGAAGCAGCCGGCCAGCGATGCGCGGCGTTCCCCGCGCGCGGCGGGCAACCTCCAATGCACCGTCCTCGGTCATGACAAGCCCCATCAACCGGGCGCCCCGGCGCACGATCTGCTCGAGTTCGCCAACCGTATAGAAGTTGAGCCGGACGGGAATGCCGAAGCGATCCCTGAGCGGTGTCGTCAGGAGACCCAGGCGCGTCGTTGCAGCAACCAGGGTGAATTTCGACAGATCGATCTTCACCGAGCGAGCGGCAGGGCCCTCGCCGATGATCAGATCCAGCTGGAAGTCCTCCATCGCGGGATAGAGAATTTCCTCCACGGCAGGGCTCAGCCGGTGGATTTCGTCGATGAAGAGCACGTCGCGCTCCTCGAGATTGGTAAGCAACGCTGCCAGATCGCCGGCCTTGGCGATCACCGGGCCGGACGTGGCACGGAAGTTGACGCCCAGTTCCTTGGCCATGATCTGGGCGAGCGTCGTCTTGCCCAGCCCGGGCGGGCCAACGAAGAGCACGTGGTCCAGCGCCTCGCCGCGCGCCTTGGCTGCCTCGATGAAAACCTTCAGGTTGGCACGCGCCTCCGCCTGGCCGGTGAAATCGTCCAGCGTCTGGGGACGCAAGGTCGCCTCCGCGTCCTCACCGCACTTTTCCGGATCGATCAGTCTTGCGGGATCACTCATCCGGCTGTCCTCGCACAGCCGCAATCATCCGGCAACGCTGCGCTCATCGCGCCAACTCCTTCAGGCCAAGCCGGATCAATCGGGCGCTGTCGGCATTCTCGCCCGCATCCTTCAAAGCGGCGGCGACCGCGTTGGCCGCCTGGTCGCGTGAATAGCCAAGATTGGTCAACGCAGAAACCGCATCGGAGACGGGCGCAGCGGCAACGCCCTCGCCCAATTCCTGCTTCAGGCCGATTGAAGGCAGGGCTTCCCCGGCGAAAGCCGGTGCCTTGGTCTTCAGCTCAGACACGATGCGCAGCGCGACTTTCGGGCCGATGCCGGGCGCGCGCGCCACCGTGGCCTTGTCCTGCAGCGCGACGGCATTGGCAAGATCGGACGTCGACAGCGTCGATAGAACCGCCAGTGCAACCTTGGCGCCGACGCCCTGCACACTCTGCAGCAAACGAAACCATTCGCGCTCAAGCTTGGAGGCGAAGCCATAGAGCCGGATGACGTCTTCCCGGACATAGGTCTCAATGTGGAGCACACCCGCCTCGCCGGCGGTCAACTTCGCTAATGTTCGCGTCGAGCAATACGCGACATAGCCAACGCCATGCACGTCGATCACGGCGTGGTCGTCGGCCACTTCGTCGACCGTGCCCTTGAGTTTTCCGATCATCGGCGGGCTTCCAGCCAAAAGCCGCCGCACAGGTCAACGATCATCCGTATAGTGCCTTCAAGCGTCCCGCCGCGCTCTGGCGATGATGGGCATGACAAATCGCGATGGCAATGGCGTCGGCCGCATCGTCGGTGTCGAAGGTCGCGCGCGGCATCAAGACCTTGACCATCATGTGTATCTGCGCCTTCTCGCCATGGCCGACGCCAATCACGGTCTTCTTCACCGCATTCGGCGCATATTCGGCCACGGGAAGTCCGGCAAGCGCCGGAACCAGCATGACCGCTCCCCTCGCCTGGCCCAGCTTCAATGTCGCCACCGCGTCCTTGTTGACGAAGGTCTGCTCCACCGCCGCTTCATGCGGGCGCTGACTGTGCAGTATCTCCGCCAGCCCCTCGTGCAACTGGCGCAACCGCGAGGGCAAGTCGCATTTGTCGTCCGAGCGGACCGTTCCCGCCGCCACGAAACGCAACGTGTTGCCCAGGCTCTCGATGACAGCCCAACCGGTCCGGCGAAGACCGGGATCAATGCCCATGATTCGAATCGCGTCACGCATGCATCATCCTAAGCGTCCAGCGATGGTGATGCCATGGCGAACATGAACAAAATGGAAACATCCGCCGCTTTCGGTCATCCGGTGGCATCGATGGCGACCGAGTCCCATATGCGGGCCAAAGACATAATCATCAGGATGCCTTCGCATGATCCCCTTTTCCGTCCTCGATCTTTCTCCGGTCGCAGAAGGTCAGACACCCTCCGATGCGCTGGCCGCGTCGGCCAGGCTTGCCCAGCGGGCCGAGACGCTTGGCTACAAGCGGTTCTGGCTCGCCGAGCATCACAACATGCCCGGTATCGCCAGCGCCGCCACGTCCGTCGTCATCGGCCATGTGGCCGGCGCGACCAAGACGATCCGCGTGGGGTCGGGTGGCGTGATGCTGCCGAACCACGCGCCTTTGGTCATCGCCGAACAATTCGGAACGCTGGATGCGCTCTATCCGGGACGGATCGACCTTGGTCTTGGACGCGCCCCCGGCACCGACATGCTGACGGCGCGAGCGCTGCGGCGGGATCTGCAGGCGAGCGCTGAAAATTTTCCCAACGACGTGGTCGAATTGATGATGCTGCTTGGTCCCGAGGATCCGGCACGCAAGATCAACGCCGTGCCGGGAACGGGCTCAAACGTTCCGGTCTGGCTGCTGGGCTCCAGCCTCTATTCGGCTCAACTGGCGGCCATGCTGGGGCTTCCCTTCGCGTTTGCGTCGCATTTCGCACCGGACGCCCTGATGCAGGCGATTTCCATCTATCGCGACAACTTTCGGCCCTCCGAGCATCTCGAAGCGCCATATGTCATGGTGGGCGTGATGGCCGCGGCCGCCGAAACAGATAGCGAGGCGCGCTACCTCTTTACCTCCGCGCAGCAGCAATTCGTCAATCTGCGGCGCGGAACGCCAGGACGCACGCCGCCGCCCGTCGAGGATATGGACACCATCTGGTCCGCCGGAGAAAAGGCAGGGGTGGAGCATACCTTCACCTATGCGCTCGTCGGCGCGCCCGACACGATCGCCGCGAAGGCCGAGAAATTTCTGCGCGATACGGACGCCGACGAGCTGATCGTTTCGCTGCCGGTCTACGATTTTGCCAAGCGCATGCACGCACTCGAACTGATCGCCGGCGTGCGCGACCGCCTCAGCCGAAAAGCCGCGTGACGCTGCCACCAGATGAACCGGAGATGAACCTGGTGCCCAGCATCGGTTCATCGCACCGGTGCTAGGTCTCATATCCAGCATGGCTCCGGTCAACCAACAAGCATCAAGAGGAGAGTGTCATGAGAAAACTGGGATTCGCAGCGGCCGCGGCGTTGGCCGCCGCCCTTTTCGCGCCGTCCATCGCTTCGGCGGCGACGGGCTACGTCACCACAAATCTCAATGTGCGGGCAGGCCCCAGCACCCAATACCCGGCTGTCACCGTATTTCCCGTGGGCTCGCGGGTCGACGTCATCGGGTGCACCTCCGGCCCTGGCTGGTGCGATGTTCAGGCGGGCGGCGTGCGCGGCTGGGTATCGGCCAGCTATCTCGACCTCAGCTATCAAAGTCGGCGGGTCCGGGCGCCCAGCTATATCGGCCGCGTTGGCATTCCGACGGTGACCTTCTCGATCGGTAGCTACTGGGACAACCATTATCGCGGCCGGGACTTCTATCGCGACCGCGGTCGCTTCGGTGGTCCGCGCGTCGTCGCACCGCGCCCCGATCGCCGGGACGACTGGCGCCGCGAGCGCATGGAAGACCGCAGAGAAATGCGGCAGGAGCGGCGCGCCGAACGGCGGGAACTGCGCCAGGATCGCCGTGAGATTCGCCGGGAGATCCGGCAGGACCGCCGTGAAGACCGTCGCGAGTGGCGCCGCGACTAGAAGCAATCTCACTGCGACAAAAAACGCCGCCGCATCGACCTGGGTGCGGCGGCGTTTCTATTCGAATCCTTCGAGTTCAGACGGAAGCTGACTGCCGCTTCAGGCCGACAGCTTTGCCATGACCTCGTCGGAAATTTCGAAGTTGGCATAGACGTTCTGTACGTCATCATCGTCATCCAGCACGTCGATCAGCTTCATGACCGACACCGCCTTCTCCTCATCCACCGGAGTGGACGTCTGGGGTCGCCAGATCGCCTTGACCGATTCTGCTTCTCCGAGCTGATCCTCGAGCGCCTTCGACACCTCGCCGATATCCTCGAAGGCGCAGGTGATGACATGACCGTCGTCGTCCGACTGCACGTCCTCGGCGCCCGCCTCGATCGCCGCTTCCATGACGGCTTCCGCGTCGCCGGCATCCGGCTTGTAGACGATCTCTCCAACCCGGTCGAAGCTGAAGGCGACCGAACCGCTCTCTCCCAGCGCCCCGCCCGACTTCGTGAACGCGGCACGGACATTGGACGCGGTGCGGTTGCGATTGTCGGTCAAAGCCTCGACGATGATGGCCACGCCACCCGGACCGTAGCCCTCGTAACGCACCTCGTCATAATTCTCGCCATCGCCGCCGGTCGCCTTCTTGATCGCGCGTTCGATATTGTCTTTCGGCATCGACTGGGCCTTGGCATTCTGGATTGCCAGCCTCAGGCGCGGATTCATCGTCGGATCGGGCAAACCGGCCTTGGCCGCAACCGTGATCTCGCGTGCAAGCTTGGAGAACATCTTGGACCGCACGGCGTCCTGACGCCCCTTGCGGTGCATGATGTTCTTGAACTGTGAATGGCCTGCCATGACACCCCTTGTGCGTCGCATGAACTGTTTTTTGGATGGCGCGCCTTATAGATAAATTGGCCGGGAACGTCCAGCAGGAGAGGCCTCGCGCAAACGTGAATGCCGGCAGCATGGGCTTGCGGTTACCCTTGATCCTGTCAAATGGGAGGGGACGATGCGCGAAGTCATCATTTGGTGCGGCATCCTTCTGGTCTTGATGTGGGGATCGACGCCGCTGGCCGCGCAAGAAACCGCCCCGCCCGTCAGCCAGTGTCAGGCTGTAGCCGCCACCATCCCCTCAGCACAACTGGTGAGCCTCGATACACCATGGATCGGCGTGCAAGCGGCGGCGCACGACGTGACGATCACATTCGTCAATCACGCGACGTACCTGATCGAGACCCCAGGCGGCGTGTCGATCGCGACCGACTTCAACGGATATGCCGGCCCCGTCGATCTGCCCACGGTCGTGACCATGAACAAGGCCCATTCCACCCACAACACGCCCTCGCCCGATCCGGCCATCGATCACGTGCTCGAAGGCTGGAATCCACAAGGCGGGGCGGCAGACCACGACCTCGTGGTCGGCGACACTTATATCCGCAATGTCACGACCGACATCCGGGCCGGCTACGAGGCAATGGAGGCCGACGGCAATTCGATCTTCATCTTCGAAGTTGCAGGGCTTTGCATTGGACATCTCGGCCATCTGCATCATGTGCTGACGGACGAGCACTACGGCCAGATCGGGCGCCTCGACATCGTGATGGTTCCGGTCGACGGTGGCCTGACACTCGGCACCGAGCGCATGGGCGAGGTCGTGCGTCGCCTGCGCTCATCGCTCATCCTGCCCATGCACCGGATCGGCCCGCCAATATCCCAGTTTCTCGATCTATTCGGCGAGGATTACGACAAGGTGATCAGCCGGGAGCGCAGCCTTACCGTCTCGCTGCAATCCCTGCCTTCGCGCCCGACGATCCACGTACTTCAGGGCGTTTGACGCGGAACACTCGGCAGCGCCGGGCGTTGGGAGGTCGACAATGACCATCCAGCACCCGGAGCGAAGAATGGCAGACCTGAAAATGGCCGAGAGCGACAGCAAGACCCAGCTTTTCGACGAGATCGACGACATTCACGCCGGCATGCTCGGTGTTGAAGGGTCCGGCCTGCACATGCAGCCGATGGCGCCGCAGCTCGACCGCGACACCAACACCATCTGGTTCTTCGCCAAGAAGAGTGCGGAAATGGTCGAAGCGATCAAACCCGGATCGCACGCGCATTTTTGCGTCATTGGCGAGGATCATGACTACCACGCCTGCGTTGCCGGCCCGATCAGCGTCAATCTCGATACGGCCAAACGCGACCAATACTGGAACAGCGTTGTGGAGGCGTGGTTCGAGGGCGGCAAGGACGATCCGCAACTGACCATGCTCGCGCTGAAGATGAGCGATGCCAAGATCTGGGCATCCACGGACAGCAAGCTGAAATTCGGCTGGGAGATCGCCAAGGCGAACCTGACCGACGACGACCCGCATGTCGGCGTGACCAAGGAAATCCGCTTCTGAGCAGAGGCCGTCTCGGGCCGGCCATGAACGGCCGGCCCGTCGTCGCGGGATTCAGGCTTCGGCAGCCGCGTTCTTGAACTTCGTGATCTCCCCCGATTCGATCTTGGCCCAGTATTGCCTGACCTCCCTGCGCACCACCGGCAGCAACAGGTAAATGCCGATAATGTTGGGGATCGACATGGCGAAGAGCATGCTGTCGGAGAAGGCGATCACCGGATCGAGCGTCACGCTCGCGCCAAGAATGATGAAAGCGCAGAAGATCGCCTTGAACACCAGCTCCTGCGCCTGGCCTTCGCCGAACATGTAGGTCCATGCCTTCAGCCCGTAATAGGACCAGGACAGCATCGTCGAAAAGGCAAAAAGCACGACGGCTATGGCCAAAAGGATCGGGAACCACGAGGCGCCCGATGCAAAAGCAGCCGAGGTCAACTCGACCCCTTCAAGTCCGCTGCCGAGCTCACCACTGATGACGATGACGAGCGCCGTCATCGTGCAGATGACCACCGTGTCGATGAACGGCTCGAGCAGGGCCACGTAGCCTTCCGTCACCGGCTCCTTGGTGCGCACGGCGGAGTGGGCGATCGGAGCGGAACCGATGCCTGCCTCGTTGGAGAACGCCGCACGGCGGAAGCCCTGGATCAAGGCGCCTATGACGCCGCCAGCGACGCCTTCCCCCGTGAACGCTCCGGCAAAGATCTGACCGAAGGCCCAGCCGATCTGGTCGTAGTTGATGGCAAGGATCGCCAGCCCCGTGACGACATAGAAGATGGCCATGAACGGCACCACCTTCTCCGTTACCCGGGCAATCGACTTGATGCCGCCGATGATGACCATCCCGATGATGGCCGCCATGATCACGCCGAAAAGCCAGCCACGCCCGGCAAAGATGCTCGCTTCGCCGCCGGTGACGCCGACGACCTGCTGCAGAGCCTGATTGACCTGGAACATGTTGCCGCCGCCGACCGCGCCGCCGACGCAGCAGATCGAGAAGATGATCGCCAGGGTGCGCCCGAGGCCGGGCTGTCCGCGTTCGGCAAGTCCCTTCGACAGGTAATACATCGGCCCGCCCGACACCCGGCCATCGGCATATTCGTTGCGGTACTTCACGCCCAGTGTGCACTCGGTGAATTTCGTCGCCATGCCTAGAATGCCTGCGACGACCATCCAGAAGGTGGCACCCGGACCGCCCAGCGTGACGGCGACGGCCACGCCGGCGATATTGCCGAGCCCGACCGTTGCCGAAAGCGCCGTCGTCAGGGCCTGAAAATGCGAGACCTCCCCGGCATCTTCAGGGTCTGAGTAATCCCCTTTTACCAATGAAATGGAATGTTTGACCTGTCGGAACTGAACGAAACCGAAATAGATCGTGCACACTGCAGCCGCCAGGACGAGCCAGCCGACGATAAGCGGGAAGTTGACGTCACCGATCGGCACTTCGAAAAAGATGATGCTGCCGACGAAATCCGACACCGGCGTGAACCATTGATTGATCCGCTGATCGAGCGTCGTGGCAACCTCGTCGGGATCTTGAGCGGCGGCCGGCACGACCGAAACCAGCACGGCAGCAAGCGCCGCGAGCATTCGAGTGATCATGGAAATTCCCCTGATTTCATCATTGGCTGGACGGGAATGGGTCACGGCACGACCGTCACCGGGATCGGTGATGCCTGGACGAGCGTGATGGCGAGACTGCCGAGAAACCGCTGGCCGAGGGCGGAGCCGCCGCGCCGGCCGATGAACATCTGAGAAGCTCGCATCTTGCGGGCGATCTCGCACAGCAATTCACCTGCGTGGCCGTATCGAACCTCACTTGTGACGGTCAGACCCTTTTCACGCAGCCCCTCGCAAAAGGGTTCGATGACCTGCGCAGCGCGGGCGAGTTCATCCTGGCGGCGTGCGTGGCGTTCCTCCAATTCCTGAGCGCTCAGAAAGCTGTAGGGCGACCATTCCAGCACCATGACGACGTGGAGCGCCGCTTCTTCGCCACGCGCCCGCGCTGCGGCGAAGTCGCCTGCCCTTCTGGCCGCTTCGGTATCGTCGAATCCGATAATGAACGTTCCCGGCATGCTCTATCCCCTCTTGCCATCGGCCCGATCAGCGTCCGGTCCCGGCCACTTCACAGCCAATCGACTGCAGTATGCCCAGCAAAGAGCAGGTTTTGGCTCTCTTTTCGGCGAATAATTAGACGATTAGACTATACGCGGATGAGAATGAGGGATTTGGACATGAGCAGGCCGAAGCTGGATCGAACCGACTTGCGGATCTTATCGGAGATTCAGCGCGATGGCCGCATTTCGGTCGTCGAGCTGTCGCGGCGCGTCAACCTCACCAAGACGCCCTGCGCGGAGCGGCTGAAGCGGCTGGAAGCCGACGGCGTCATCGTGGGCTATTTCGCTCAGATCGATCCCAGAATGGTAAATGCAGCGCATGTGGTGATGGTGCAGGTCCAGTTGCGCGGCACCACCGCAGCCGAACTCGATGCCTTCAATTCCGCCGTGAAGCGGGTTCCGGAAGTGCAGTCGTGCCACATGGTGGCGGGCGGTTACGACTACCTGCTGAAGGTTCGCAGCCGCGATATCGACGACTACCGGCAAAGCCTGGGAGAAGTCATCTCCAAGCTTCCGGGGGTTCTGCAAACCCACACATATGTGGTGATGGAGACCGTCAAGGACGACCCGACCGTTTCAATACCAAGACCGTGACGAGCTCCGGGAGAGAGGACCGCAAGGCGCGGCCCTCTCTCTCCAAGTCTAGTGGGCCCCGGCGCCGCCTTTGCGCTTGCGGGCGCGCCGCGCCAGCATGTTGAGCGCCTCGACGATGCCCGAGAACGCCATGGCGGCGTAGATGTAGCCCTTGGGCACATGGAAGCCGAGACCTTCGGCGATGAGGGTCATGCCGATCATCAGCAGGAACGACAGTGCCAGCATGACGATCGTCGGGTTGTTGCCGATGAAGCGCGACAGCGGATCTGCCGCCAGCAGCATGACCGTCACGGCCGATACGACGGCGATGACCATGATGGTGATGTCGTCGGTCATGCCGACGGCGGTGATGATCGAATCGACCGAGAACACCAGATCGAGCAGCAGGATCTGCACGATGACGCTGGCGAAGGTCGTGGTCGCGGCCCTGCCCATCATGTTGTCCTTGGTGTCCTCGACGTCCACCGTGTGGTGGATTTCCTTCGTCGCCTTCCAGACCAGAAAGAACCCGCCCACCAGCAGAATGATGTCTCGCCAGGAGAAATCCTGCCCGAATGCCGAGAATACCGGCTCGGTCAACTGAACAATGATGCTGACCAGCGAAAGCAGGCCGAGACGCAGAACAAGGGCGAGCGAGATACCAATGCGACGGGCGCGCTGGCGTTGCTCCTCCGGCAGCTTGTTGGACAGGATCGAAATAAAGATGAGGTTGTCGATACCCAGCACGATCTCCATCACCACCAGCGTGGCGAGCGCCACCCAGGCTGCGGGATCGTTGACGAAGGAGAACCATTCGGCCATCGGCATATCCGTTCTTGATTGAGCCGGAAGGTGGGCTGCCGGCGGATGAGGTTGCTACCAGAGATAGATGAAGCCGATCCAACGGCCAAGCGTCATCAAGCGTTCCAGAACGTGGGGACGCTTTCTGCCAGACGCGCTCCGAGCCTGAGCGGCGCAATCTTCTCGGCAAGGCCCGTACGATCGGAAATCTCGACACATACGCCGCAGATCGTCGCGGGACCTGCGGCCGCTTCGAAACGACCCTTCGGCATCTTTGTCAGGAAGCGGTTGAGTGGCTCTTCCTTGTCCATGCCAAGCGACGAATCGTAATCGCCGCACATGCCCGCATCCGACATATAGGCCGTTCCCCCGTTCAGGATCTGGCAATCGGCGGTGGGCACGTGGGTATGGGTTCCGACAACGAAGCTCGCCCGGCCATCGACAAAATGGCCAAAACACTGCTTCTCGCTCGTCGCCTCGGCGTGGAAGTCGAAAATGACCGCGTCGGCCTGCTCGCCAAGGGGGCATGCATCGAGGATCGTCTCGGCAGAGCGAAACGGATCATCGAGGTCGGGGTGCATGAAGACCCGGCCCATCACGTTGGCAACTAGAACCCGCGCTCCGTTTCTGGCGACATAGACATTGGACCCACGGCCGGGCGTTCCCTCGGGAAAGTTGGCCGGGCGCAAAAAGCGATCCTGGCGCTGGCAGAATTCGACCGCCTCTCGCTGATCCCAGACATGATTTCCGGTCGTCACCACGTCGGCGCCGGCGCGCAGCGTCTCCTCGAAAATCTCTTCCGTGATGCCGAAACCGCCAGCGGCGTTCTCGCCATTGACGACGACAAAATCGAGCCGGAAATCGGAAACGAGCCCTGGCAGCCGGTTCCAGACCGCCATACGGCCGCTTCGGCCCACCATATCACCTAGAAACAACAATCGCATGCGACGCTCTATATCGAAGGCGCGAAGCAACGCAAACCGCTCTCGGTCAGCACCGCATCGAGAAGTTCGTCATGATCCTCGTCCGGCACACCCTCGACCTCCTGGAGGTCGAAGGCTATTCCAACAAGACGCGGACGAATGTGGCGGGCGACGAGCCTTGAAATGGCCCGATCATAGAGCCCTGCCCCATAACCGACGCGATGACCCCGCGCATCGAAGGCCGCCAGCGGAACGAGCATGAGGGTCGGATCGAGAACGGCGGCATCATCAGCCGGCCCCGCGGTGCCGAAGCCGGTATCCACCATTGGCGCTCCGCGCAGGAGTTCGCGAAAGATGATGGTCTCGCGATCAACGATGACGGGCAGGCAGAGACGCGCGCCTTGGTCGCGCAGATCGGCCATCAGCGGGCGAACATCGACCTCCGAGCGGATCGGCCAGAACCCGGAGACGATGTCATTCGGCCCCACGACCAGTTCGCGTCCGCCATGGGCTGACAGGGCCAGAGATTTTTCGATGCGCTGATCGACCGGAATGGCATCACGCAGAGCCAGAACACCGGATCGGATTTTTGCCTTATGTGGACATCGCTGCACCGTCATCGCCGACTGCGTTCCTGGCCTGCTTCTAGAGGCACGAACCCCATCACTACCGGCGGTCCCAGGTCAATAGCACAAGACGACAGGAAGACGGCTACCGGAGCAGGATCGGGCCGCATCCCATTCGCCCCGTCCAGACGGGGCGGATCGTTCAAATGCCAAGAGTGGACATAGGAGAAAATTAAAGGCTCGATCCTTCTATGCGTGCGGGAGGCGCAATCTTTCCGTAGCGTAAGGTTGCGAGGTCGGGGGGATATCGGGTGCTGTCGGCAAGGGAGAGCGACTATCTCACGCGGATCGCGGCGGGCTGGAGCGTGCACGATATTGCGCTTTCGGACGGGATTGCGGTCAATGAAATCGCGGCGCATCTCAACTCTGCCAGCGAGAAACTGGGGGCGGGCAACCTCATGGACGCGATCGCCAAGGCGATGCGGCTCAAGTTGTTGCCGGGGAGCGGACGATGCGACGACGGCGTCTAGGCCGCTTCACTCTTGCAAGGGAGCGGTCAAAAGCGTGCGATCCACGGCGACCGATGGACGTTTACGATCCCGGGTACCTACAAGGTAGGTGGGTGCCGTATGTCGAAGCCCACGGGCCCCGCCAGGGACAGCTCCCTTGGATCGCGTATGGCCCCGGGGATTGTGGGTCCTGTCGAGAAGCGCAGATCGCACCTTTGAATATAGTTTCGTCCCGCCGCGCACGCCAGTGGCAAAACGGTCAACGACCGAATTGGTGAAAGGTCAGTTGGCCGGCGGATGGGCGGTCAGCTTGCTGGACAGGCGCTCGATCTGCGCCGTGATCTCACCGATCGTGCCGACCAGCGATTCATCGGACCGCTCGGAGCGCGCAACCGCTGCATCGCGCGTCTTGCGCAACGCCTCGACCTCGCCCTGAAGAGCACGCATCGTGCGCTCCTTCTCAGCCAGTTCATCCATCACCATGATGGCGGCCATGACGGTAATGCGCAGGTCGCCAATCTCGCCGAACTGGCTCTTCAGATGGCTGACATAGCGATCGAACCGTTCGGCGAGCGTGACGAGATGGTCTTCCTGACCTTCTTCGCAGGCCATCCGATAGGCCTTGTTGTCGATCGTTACGCTTACCTGAGCCATGGTCCGGCTTTCCTGCTTGGCGCTGTCCCGCATGATTTCGAAGAGTGCGGGAAAGCGTCTTTTCTGTGCTGGCAACGCCCCTCGAAACGGGCGCGGCCGATTGGGTGCGACACGACTCAGCGGTCGAGCACGGCCCTTATCGTTTCCATCGACGTCACGAGCCGCCTGGACACTTCGCGATTGGCTTCCTCGAGACGATTGGCCCGGTCCTGTGCCTGATCGAGCTCCTGCGCGAGACGGGAGCGATCGACGTTCATGCGGCGCACCTCGTCTTCTGCTTCGGTGAAATCCGCCTCGCGTTCAAAGCGCTGATCGATGGCATTCTCCAGACCAGCCAAAGCCCGCTGAAGCCTTTCCAGCGCCGCCTTCATGTTGGTCTCACTCGCCATGGCCCTAGATCCTGTCGAAACGCAAACACCCGAATCAATGTCTTCGTGGCGATTTAGGGCTTTCAACGTATGCGCCGTGCCAAAGCGGCGTCAATTAACGGTGCAGGTGTTCTCCCCTGCAATTTACGCCATTTCGCGACGTAATACCTTTGTCCGTGCGTCGCCATGACCATGCCCCGCTTTGTTGACTCAAGCCGGCCACCTGCTATGTGTCACGCGCCTTTTTCACAGGGCCGCCAAAAGGCCCTCCCGTGACACCGGACAAAGAGCAACGACGCCATGATATCACGCGAGAAACACGACCGGATGGCCAATGCAATCCGCTTCCTTTCCATGGATGCGGTCGAGAAGGCCAATTCGGGCCATCCCGGCCTGCCGATGGGCGCGGCCGACATCGCGACCGTGCTCTTTACGCGGTACCTCGCCTTTGACCCGAAGAACCCGAACTGGCCCGATCGCGACCGGTTCGTTCTTTCGGCCGGGCATGGCTCGATGTTGCTCTATTCGCTGCTTTATCTGACCGGCTACGAGGACATCGACCTCGACGACATCAAGAATTTCCGTCAGATCGACGCCCCAACCGCCGGACATCCGGAATATGGCCACGCGGCGGGTATCGAGACGACCACGGGACCGCTCGGCCAGGGCCTTGGCAACGCCGTCGGCATGGCCATCGCGGAACGCAAGCTCGAGAGCGAGTTCGGACGCGACCTCGTCAATCATTATACCTACGTGCTGGCCGGCGATGGATGCCTCATGGAAGGCATCAGCCAGGAATCGATCTCGCTTGCCGGACACCTCAAGCTCAACAAGCTCGTCGTGTTCTGGGACAACAACGGCATCTCCATCGACGGCTCGGTCAGCCTTGCCGATTCAACCAATCAGCTGGCGCGCTTTGCCGCTTCGGGATGGAAAACGCTTGCCATCGACGGTCACGATCCGGATGCAATCGCAGGTGCCATCGAAGAAGCCAAGGAGAGCGACCGGCCGACGTTCATCGCCTGCAAAACCACGATCGGCTTCGGTTCCCCCACAAAGGCGGGCACGGCAAAGGCGCACGGGTCCCCGCTTGGCGAAGACGAGATCACCGCGACGCGCGAAAAGCTCGGCTGGAGCGACGAGGCGTTTGTCGTCCCGTCGGATATCCTCGATGCTTGGCGCCTCGCGGGCCTGCGCACGACCAAGGAGCGCAAGGGCTGGGAAGAGCGCCTGGCCGCAGTCGACGCCACCATCCGTTCCGACTTCGAGCGTCGCTTCGGTGGTGAACTTCCGGGCACGTTCGATTCCTCGATCGACAAGTACAAGCAGCAGCTTGCCGCAGACAAGCCGAATGTTGCGACCCGCAAGTCCTCGGAGATGGCGCTGGAGGTCATCAACGGAATCCTGCCCGAGACGCTTGGCGGATCGGCTGACCTGACCGGATCCAACAACACCAAGACCAGCCAGACGACGCCGATCACGCCGGATGATTTTTCCGGCCGCTATCTGCATTACGGCATTCGCGAACACGGCATGGCCGCTGCCATGAACGGCATCGCCCTGCATGGCGGCCTCATTCCTTATGGCGGGACCTTCCTGACATTTGCCGATTATTCGCGGCCATCGATCCGACTGGCCGCGCTGATGGGAATCCGCGTCATCCATGTGTTGACGCATGATTCCATCGGCCTTGGCGAAGATGGCCCGACCCACCAGCCGGTCGAGCACATGGCGGCGCTGCGTGCCATCCCCAACCTGCAGATGTTCCGGCCTGCCGACGCCGTGGAGGCCGTGGAGTGCTGGCAGCTGGCACTGGAATGCGAGAACAAGCCTTCGGGGCTCGCGCTGACCCGGCAGAACCTGCCTGCGGTACGTACCGAGCACGTCGAGGAAAACATGTGCTCTTTCGGCGCCTACGACCTTGCGCCCGCATCCGACGCTGCGGTGACGATCTTCGCGTCCGGGTCGGAGATCGAGATCGCCATGGAAGCCAAGAGCCGCCTTGATGGCATGGGACATGTGACCCGCGTCGTTTCGGTGCCCTGTTTCGAGCTGTTCGAAGAGCAGTCGGAAGAATACAAGGCCGCGATCATCGGCCAGTCGCCGGTGCGCATCGCGGTTGAGGCCGGCATCCGGCAGGGCTGGGATACCTTCATCGGTTCGGACGGTGTCTTCATCGGGATGAAGGGCTTCGGCGCCTCGGGCAAATACAAGGATCTCTACAAGCATTTCGGCATCACAGCCGATGCCGTGGTGGCAGCAGCCGAATCGCGGCTCAGCGCCGACGCCTGATACCACCCTTCGATCAACTTCAGCCGCGAGCGGGAGAGGGAATTACGATGACAGTGAAAGTCGCCATCAACGGTTTTGGGCGCATCGGCCGCAACGTGCTTCGTGCGATCGTGGAATCGGGACGCACGGATATCGAAGTCGTCGCGATCAACGACCTCGGTCCGGTGGAAACGAACGCCCATCTCGTGCGCTACGACAGCGTCCACGGCCGTTTTCCCGGCGAAGTGAAGGTCGACGGCGACACGATCGATGTCGGACGCGGACCGATCAAGGTCACGGCGATCCGCGATCCAAAGGAACTCCCCTGGGGCGACGTCGACGTTGCCATGGAATGCACCGGCATCTTCGCCGACAAGGCCAAGGCATCGCTTCATCTGGAGAACGGATCCAAGCGCGTGCTCGTTTCGGCGCCGGCTTCCGGAGCGGACAAGACCGTCGTCTACGGTGTCAACCACGATCAGCTGACGAAAGACGATCTCGTCGTCTCCAATGCTTCCTGCACGACCAACTGCCTGGCACCCGTCGCATACGTCCTGAACAACGCGATCGGCATCGAACGCGGTTTCATGACCACGATCCACTCCTATACGGGGGATCAGCCGACGCTCGACACGATGCACAAGGATCTCTACCGCGCCCGCGCAGCGGCGCTGTCGATGATCCCGACCTCCACAGGCGCCGCCAAGGCCGTCGGCCTGGTCCTGCCGGAACTGAACGGCAAGCTGGACGGCGTCGCCATCCGCGTTCCCACACCGAACGTTTCGGTGGTCGACCTGACCTTCGTGGCAAAGCGCGATACCAGCGTCGAGGAAATCAACGATGCGATCCGCAAAGCCGCAGGCGGCGAGCTGAAGTCAATTCTCGGCTTCACCGACGAGAAGCTGGTCTCAACGGACTTCAACCATGATCCCCATTCCTCCGTCTTCCACATGGATCAGACCAAGGTCATGGACGGCACCATGTGCCGCATCCTGACCTGGTACGACAATGAATGGGGCTTTTCCAACCGGATGTCCGACACGGCCGTTGCGATGGGCAAGCTCATCTAAGCGTACGCCCAAACACAATTTAATCACGTTTTTTGGAGCGCCCGACTTTTTTCGGGCGCTTTCCTTTCCTATCTATCAGGTGTGTCCCGCAGCATCCGCCGGGCTCGATCCCGCCATTCATGGGGTGATGAAAGCATCGCAATCGACGATATCCGGCACGTCATTGGTGTCATAACAACGTCGCTTTCCGATATTCGCCGCAATTACCCTGATCATCGTGGTCCGAGCCAGGAATCTGCTCGGCACGGATGTGTCTTGCCCGCATGCGTGCGATTTTTCTGGCGAGACACCGGAGTTTTGACGCGATGATTTGAGGACGTGGCGGCGCATGATCGTAGAAGCAATGTATCTCGTGATTCTAGTCGGGACGCTTCTGGTTCTCATTGCCGCCTTTTCCAGTCTTCTTGCTTTCCGCTTCGGCGCTCCCCTCCTGTTACTCTTCCTTTGCATAGGCCTCATCGCCGGCGTCGATGGTCTGGGTATCAATTTCGACAATGCGCCCCTCGCCTATTTCATCGGCTCGCTCGCGCTTGCAGTCATTCTTTTCGATTCCGGATTCGGCACTTCGATACAGTCCTTCAGGCAGGCTGCTGCGCCGGCGATAACGCTTGCGACACTCGGGGTGGTGCTGACGACAGCGCTCTTCGGCGTCGCTGCGCATTATGTGCTGGACATGACGCTGACGGAGTCGCTGCTGCTCGGCGCCATCGTCGGCTCGACGGACGCCGCCGCCGTCTTCTTCCTGCTGCGCATTGGCGGCATCAACATCCGCGACAAGGTGCGCTCGACGCTGGAAGTGGAATCGGGCTCGAACGACCCGATGGCGATCTTCCTGACCATCACGCTCGTCGAGATCATCGCAAGCGGGACCGGGATCGAGGACATGGGCGCGGAGGTTCTGGCGCAGTTCTTCATCCAGATGGGTGTAGGTCTGGCTGCCGGCATCGCGGGCGGCATGATGATCGTCGGCCTCGTCAACAAGCTCAATCTCGAACGCGGGCTTTCGCCGATCTTCGTTCTCGCCTTGTCACTGCTGGTCTTTTCCGCGACCGGCGCTGTCGGCGGCTCGGGGTTCCTGGCCGTCTATGTGGCCGGCCTTTATGCCGGCAACCGGCAGATCCGGTCTGCACCCACGCTCAAGCGGTTTCAGGACGGCATGACCTGGCTTGCCCAGATCCTGATGTTCCTTCTTCTGGGGCTGCTTGCGACGCCGACCGAATTCATCGCAATCGCGGTCCCCGCGATCGGCATGGCGCTCTTTCTCATCTTCATCGCGCGGCCGATCGCCGTGTGGCTGGCCCTCCTGCCTTTCAATTTCCAGCGGGAAGAGACGGCGTTCGTGTCATGGGTCGGCCTGCGCGGTGCCGTCTCGATCCTGCTGGCCATTCTTCCGCTGCTGGGCCAGCTTGAGAACGGCGTCATCTTCTTCAACGCCGCATTCATCATCGTCCTCGTGTCACTGATCGTGCAGGGCTGGACCATCAACCCGCTGGCACGGCGTCTCGGGCTGGTCGTCCCGCCGCGTATCGGGCCGGTCGACAAGGTGGAGTTGGAACTGCCGGGTACGGCGTCGCACGAGCTTCTCGCCTATCGCGTCGTGCCCGACAGCCCGGTTGCGATCGGCGAACGCATTCCCCGCTGGGCGAGGCCATCGCTCGTCATTCGCGAGGGCAAGTCGATGCGATACCAGTATGCGGGTCGTCTGCGGGCGGGAGACTATGTCTATCTGTTCATATCCTCGCGCTATCCGCGTCTGCTCGACCGGCTGTTCGCTAGCCCGGTTCCGGTCAGTGCCGACGATGCGGAGTTCTTCGGTTCCTTTTCCATCGATCCGCAGCGCCCTGCCCGCGAGTTGGACAGCGCTTACGGCATCGGCCTTGCGGACGATGAGCGCGAGATGACGATCGACGGGCTTTTGGCGCATCGGCTGGGCGGCCGGGCCGAGTTTGCCGATCGGGTTCTGCTCGGCACGATCGAGGTGATCGTGCGCGATGTCGACGACCAGGGAAAGATCGTCAGCGCCGGCCTGTCGCTCGACCCGGAAAGCAACCGGCCGAACATCCCTGCCTTCCTATCGTTTCGCGAGATCGTGCAATCGGTCCGCCGCCGCGTGCGCCGTACCCCCAGAGCGGTCGCGGTTGCGCCATCGCCGCCGCCTGACTCGCTGAAGCCACAGGCGGCCGAGGTGATCGAAGCGGACACTGAACCATCAGAGGACAAAGCCGCGACCTCGGGTTCACTCCCACGCGACGGCTGACCAAGACCGCTGCGCCGCAGATCATCCGATCATCGGCTTGCACACCAGCGCGGCAACGCTATTGTCGCCACCGACACCGACCAAGGGGAGCATCGATGACGAATTTTCGCACGCTGGACGATATGGGCGACGTTTCGGGCAAGCGAGTGCTTGTGCGCGTTGATCTCAATGTTCCCATGGAAAACGGCCATGTAACGGACACCACACGGATCGAACGTGTCATTCCAACGATCGAGGAACTGTCCGGCAAAGGCGCGAAGGTCATCCTGATGGCCCATTTCGGCAGGCCGAAAGGCAAGCCCGTGCCGGAAATGTCTCTGCGACCCGTCGCCGAAGCGCTTGAGGAAGTGATGGACCACGACGTGGTCTTCGCGCCCGACTGCGCCGGTGAACGCATCGATACCGCCATCGATGGCATGAACCGGGGCGACATCATGCTGCTGGAAAACACCCGCTTTTATCCCGGCGAAGAACAGAACGATCCGGACTTCATCAAGAAGCTGGCGGCACTCGGCGACCTTTATGTCAACGATGCCTTCTCCGCCGCACACCGCGCGCATGCGTCGACAGAGGGACTTGCACGCGCGTTGCCCGCCTTTGCGGGGCGCACGATGGAAGCGGAGTTGAAGGCGCTGGAACAGGGACTTGGCAAACCGAAGCGGCCGGTCGTTGCCATCGTCGGAGGGGCAAAGGTGTCGACCAAGCTCGACCTGCTGACCAATCTGGTGAAGAAAGTCGATGCCCTCGTCATCGGCGGCGGCATGGCAAACACGTTCCTTGCTGCCCGCGGCGCGCAGGTCGGCAAATCACTTTGCGAGCACGATCTCGGCGCGACGGCCAAACAGATCATGATCGAGGCAGCCTCCGCGGGCTGCGCCGTCGTACTGCCCGTCGACGCCGTCGTCGCACGCGAATTCAAAGCCGGGGCGGACAGCGAGACCGTGGCTATCGACGCGGTTCCCGAGGACGCGATGATCCTCGATGTCGGGCCGAAATCGGTGGCTGCCGTCAACGAATGGATCGATCGGGCAGAAACGCTGGTGTGGAATGGCCCCCTCGGAGCGTTCGAAATCGCGCCGTTCGATCAGGCGACGGTCGCCGCGGCGCGCCATGCGGCCGATAGGACGCGAACGGGTGACCTTGTCTCGGTCGCGGGCGGCGGCGACACGGTTGCTGCGCTCAACAAGGCGGGCGTCACGGATGCCTTTACCTATGTCTCGACGGCCGGCGGCGCCTTTCTGGAATGGATGGAAGGCAAGCCGCTTCCCGGCGTCGAGGCGCTGGCTTGATCGCACCGATCCAGATCCCCGGTAAATTGAAGGGAAATCCAAGGATTTCAAACGATTAAAATTATTTAAATCGGTTCAACGGCTTTAAATGTCATTTTCCTGTCAGGGCTTGTCTGCTATCGGCTCCCTTCATTCACAGGAGACCGACTATGGCGGACAGGCTCGAAGATATTGCATCGTCCATGATGACTGGTGGCAAAGGGATTCTCGCGGCAGACGAATCCTCAGGCACCATCAAGAAGCGGTTCGATACGATCGGGCTGGAATCGACTGAAGATTCCCGCCGTGACTATCGCGAGATGCTTTTCCGTGCCGACGAGGCGATGACGAAGCACATCTCGGGCGTCATCCTCTACGAGGAGACCCTGCGTCAGTCGGCCGCCGACGGAACGCGGCTTGCCGACATTATCAAGAATGCCGGTGCGGTCCCTGGCATCAAGGTCGATACCGGCGCAAAGCCGCTGGCCAATCATCCCGGCGAAACAATTACGGAAGGCCTGGACGGCCTTCGCGAGCGCCTGGCGGAATACCACGAACTCGGCGCGCGCTTCGCCAAATGGCGTGGCGTCATCTCGATCAGCAACGACCTGCCGACGCCGGGCGCCATCAAGGCCAATGCGCATGCCCTCGCCCGCTATGCCGCACTGTGTCAGGAGGCCGGCATCGTTCCGATCGTCGAGCCCGAAGTGCTGATGGACGGCAAGCCCGGCGATCATTCCATCGAACGGTGCCATGAGGTGACGGAAGCGGTGCTCAAGGCCGTCTTCGCGGAACTGTCGGAAGCAAGGGTTTCGCTGGAAGGCATGGTGCTCAAGCCCAATATGGTCATCGATGGCAAGAGTGCGCGCAAGGCTTCGGTCGACGAAGTGGCCGAGCAGACCGTGCGCTGCCTCAAGGCAACGGTTCCCGGTTCGGTAGCCGGTATCGCGTTCCTCTCCGGCGGACAGTCGGATGAGGAGGCGACGGCCCATCTCAGCGCGATGAACGCAGCGAATGACCTGCCCTGGCCCCTCACCTTCTCCTATGGTCGGGCCTTGCAGGCCGCCGCGCTGAAGGCATGGGGCGGGCGTAGCGAAAACGTGGCCGCCGGGCAGAGGGCCTTTGCCCACCGCGCACAGATGAACGGACTTGCCGCACGCGGCGATTGGCGCAAGGATCTCGAAACGGCAGCCTGACAGCCAGCGTCAGGACGCCTGCTCATGCGGCGATCGACCGCGTGCAGCGATACGGAATTGTGAGAGCCGCGACCTGCAACCGGGTGGCGGCTTTCGCTGTTTTGTGAGACAGATTCAGCCCATGTCTTATCGCTTTCATGGGCTCTTGAGCTGGCTTTGCGTTCCCCTTGCGCTGTTCTACGCGAACCGCGTGCGACGAACGGTGCCGCGGCTGTCACCTCCGGTTGGCCCGACGCTGGGCCGGGTGGGCCGAACCGGCGATCCGCGGTTCCGCATTCTAGTGGTCGGCGATTCCTCGGCAGCGGGCGTCGGCGCGGCCCATATGGACGAAACGCTCGCTCCCAAACTCGCGCGCCGTCTGGCCGACCGCTATTCGACGGGCGCTACGTGGCGCACAGCGGGCTCCAATTCGGCAACGACGGAAGAGTTGCGCGATCATGTAGCGCCCAACATCGTCGCCGAACCCTACACTCATATCGTGATACTGGCCGGCACCAACGACATGAAGAACTTCCTGCCGCGTCGTCGTTTCGACGACGGTTTCGGCGGGCTACTCTTTGCGCTACATGCAAAATGGCCGCAGGCGACGCTGATCTGGTCGCCCGTCATCGATATGCGGACCGTTCCAGCCCTGCCCCCCGTGCTTGGCCATATCCTTGAATGGCGCGTGAAGATGGTCAACGAGCTCGGCCGTCAGCTCTGCCGGGAACGTTTCGCGATTGCCGCCCCGCAGCTGGAGGCACATGATCCGGAAGGATTTGCCGTCGACGGATTTCACGCGAGCGCCAAGGGCTACAGCTACTGGGCCGATCTGGTGGCCGACGTGGTGATCGAGGCAGAAGAACGCAAAGTGCGCGGGCTCTATCCGGTCAAGGAAGTGGAAGCGGAAATTCCGGCACCCGACATGGCTATGCCGGGCGAATAAGGACCGTCAGCATCATGACGGCGATCGCAATGAGCGCGATCTTCCAGAAATCGCCGCGGCGCTTCAGTCCCGGCAGCCCGAGCGGGCGAATGATCTGGACGATCATCGCCAGCAGGAGGACGAGGGAGATCGCTTTGGCCATGTATCGCTCCGTGTTTGAATGGCCTCAGCCATAACGACCAGCACGTGGGGGTCAACCTGAGCGCAAGTTTTTGGCTTCGGTGCCTTGGCGCTGCCCTCAATCTTCGGTATCGGGGCTATTGATCCCCTGACGCTCCAAGGGCACCGAATGGCGCGCAATCTCATTCCGATCTTCGCACTTCTTCTCGGCACCGCCTTTTTGTTGGCGGGCAACGGGCTGCACGGCCTGCTTTTGCCTATGCGCGGGACGATGGAAGGCTTTTCGTCGGCCAGCCTCGGCTTTCTTGGAACGTCCTGGGCGAGCGGCTTCGTCGTCGGGTGCCTGGTCGCGCCCCGACTGGTCATGCGAATCGGACATGTGCGGGCGTTCGGCGCCTTTGCGGCAATCAGCGCCATCATCGCGCTTCTGACGGGACTGATCGTCGAGCCAATATCCTGGATCGTGCTGCGCGCCCTGACCGGCTTCGCCATGGCTGCCGTCTTCATGATCATCGAAAGCTGGCTCAACGAGCGCTCGACCAACGAGACGCGCGGCATGGTGTTCTCGCTCTACATGACCATCACATACGTCGCGATCGTTGCCGGACAGATGACCATCGCCACCGGCGACATCGCCACGCCGACCTTCTTCATGGTCGCCGGCATCCTCTATTGCCTTGCGCTCATTCCCACCGCGGTCTCGACCGCTGTCAGTCCGTCGCCATTGCGCAAGGTTAGGCTCGATATCCGCGGCCTTTATCGCAACTCTCCGGTCGCATGCATCTCGATCTTCCTCATCGGCGTCGCCAACGGTGCTTTCGGCACCCTGGCGCCGGTCTTCGGAAGTCAGGTCGGCCTGTCCGGTGTAACGATCGCCTCTCTCATGAGCGTCACGATCTTTGCCGGCGCGCTCGCGCAGTTCCCGGCCGGCCGCCTGTCGGACAGGATGGATCGAAGATACGTTCTTGCCGCGCTCGCAGGGTTCGCGGGCATCATCGGGGCGCTGGTCCTGGCGACCCGCGCAACCGACATGACGCTGCTTTTCGGATTGATCGCGCTTTATGGTGCGATGTCCTACACGCTCTATCCGATCGCCGTCGCCCATGCCAACGACTATGCCAGCGCGGAGGACTTCGTGAAGGTCTCGGGCGGGCTTCTGCTGATGTACGGCATCGGGACGATCATCGGGCCGACCCTTGGAGGGCCGGCGATGGATCTCGGTGGGCCACACGCGATATTCGGCGTCACGATGGTGGCCCATCTGGCGATCGCGGCCTATGCAATTCTGCGTTCACGCCGCAGAGCCGCCATTCCGGTTGAGGAGCGGGAGAATTTCAAGACCCTGCCTTCGCTGCGCATGGCAACCCAGGAAGGTCTGACGCTCGATCCCCGCGCGGCAAGTTCCACGCCGGGCGAAGGAGAGCACCGCGACGCAGCCGAGTAATCGTCGGATTGTCAGTTCAGGCCTCGATCACACCGGATCGCCTGCCAGCTCCTCTTCCAGCTCGCCAACACGGCGCTGGGCATTCCGATCTGCCGGATAAACGTCGAGTACACGCTTGAACGCCCGCAGCGCCAGACGCTCGTTGCCTGCGTCGCTGAGGATGGCAGCCATGCCCGAAAGGGCACCGAAGTGACGCGGCTCCAGCTCGAGCACACGATTGATGTCGGCCATCGATTTGCGATGGTCGTCCATCATGTAGTGCAGGGTCGCGCGGCGATTCCAGCCTTCGGCAAATTCGGGACGGAGCACCGTGACCTGATCAAGCAGATCGAGTGCCGTGCCGTTGCGGTCGTCCTCCATCGCTTCATTTGCCCACTGCATGAGAAGATCGACCGTGGCGCTGCCGGAGCGATTCCACTCGGCCCAGATGTTCGAGACGATCGCCCTTGCTTCCCCCGGATCGCTTTCCCGTTTGAGATCGGCAAAGAGCTGATCGAGCTCCTGCTCGGGTGATGCCGGCGGCAAAGCGGCAGGCTCCGGTTGCTCGACCTGAGCGTGTGTCACCGGCGCAACGACAAGAAGCGTCAGGACGGCGACTGCCGAAATTGCGCTGGTTCGGAAAGCGTTTGCCATTGCCGAAGGGTAGTCGACAACCCGCCGAATGCAATTGCAAAAATACGTGAAGCCCCATACCGAAAAGGCACAGGGCTCAACTTTCAAGCGGACATGTAAACGCGCAAGACCGCCGGCGGGCGGCCAGCCGACTCAGCCCTGGCGGGCCTTGAAGCGCGGGTTCTGCTTGTTGATGATGTAAACCCGGCCCTTGCGGCGAACCAGGCGGTTCTCGCGGTGGCGGGACTTCAGCGACTTGAGCGAATTCTTGATCTTCATTGTACTCGGTCCGCGTTTGGCCCGGCTGGCATCGCGATCGCGACGCGGGGCACTGTAACAATCAAAAGCGCGCCCGAAGACGCGCCGAAAAGGATGGCCGTGCTGTAGCGCCTGGCGGGCTGTGTGTCAACCGAGACGGCCAGCTTTGCACGGCACCAGTCAGTCGTTGCCGGCCCTGCCGGTCAGGGTTGTATAGTGGCCCATCTTGCGCCCTGACCGCCACTGCGCCTTGCCGTAGAGATGAAGCATCGTATCAGGATGGGCGGCGATGTCGGTCGCGCCCTCGATTTCCTCGCCGATGATGTTGTGCATGACGCAGTCGCTATGGCGAATCGTCGAGCCGAGTGGCAGGCCGCACACGGCGCGAACATGATTCTCGAACTGCGAGACGAGACACGCCGCTTCCGTCCAGTGCCCGGAGTTGTGAACGCGCGGCGCCATTTCGTTGGCCACGAGCCTGCCATCAGCAAGCACGAAGAATTCGATCCCCGCAACACCGACATAGTCCAGCGCATCCAGCACGGCCGCTGCCTGCCGGGCGGCCTCATTACGGACCGCGAGGCTGACCCTTGCCGGCACCGTCGATGTCGCGAGGATCCCGTTGCGGTGAACATTTTCAGCCGGATCGTAGGTGCGCACGGTGCCGTTCCGGTCGCGGGCGGCGATCACGGAAATCTCACGGTCGAAAGAAACGAGCGCTTCCAGAATGAGCGGAACCGCGCCGAGCGAGTCGTAGACACCGTCGATCGCCTCGCCTCCGCGAAACAGCACCTGGCCCTTTCCGTCATAACCCAAGCGACGGGTCTTCAGCACGCCTTGCCCTTGGAATGCCTCAAGAGCGTCTTCAAGCTCGTTCTGGCTGTCGACGGACCGATAGTCCGCCGTTGCCAGGCCGGCGTCCTGCAGGAACCGCTTTTCGTCGAGCCGGTCCTGCGACACTTCCAGCGCGCCTGGCGGCGGATAGACCGGCATGGAACGCGCCAGATGCACGATGCCGCCGACGGCGACATTCTCAAACTCGTAGGTGACGATGTGGCATGCGGAGGCCAACTGCTCCAAGGCTTGCGGATCGTCGTAAGCTCCGACGATCTGGCGGTTAGCCACCTGAGCGGCCGGACAGTCGGGCTGCGGCTCGAGAACGACTGTGCGGTATCCCAGGCGCGCTGCCGCCATGGCGAGCATGCGGGCCAGCTGTCCGCCGCCAATAATGCCGATGATCGAACCCGGCGCGACGACCTCACCGCTCATGGCGTATCGACCGGCTTTTCGCCGACGGCGTCGGTCTGACTCTGGCGCCACGCATCGAGCCTTTCTGCCAGGTCGCTGTCTGCAAGCGCAAGAACGGCCGCTGCCAGCAGCGCTGCGTTGACGGCGCCGGCGCGGCCGATCGCCAATGTTCCCACGGGAATCCCGGCCGGCATCTGCACGATGGAGAGCAAGCTGTCCTGACCGGAAAGCGCACGCGATTCGACGGGTACACCAAAGACCGGAAGCGGTGTCAGAGCGGCCACCATCCCAGGCAGGTGGGCAGCGCCGCCTGCGCCGGCGATCACGAGCTTGAAGCCTTCCGCGCGCGCCCCTTTGGCAAAGGCGACGAGACGGTCTGGCGTGCGATGGGCCGAGACGATGCGCGTGTCATGTGCGACACCGAGCGCATCCAATGTCTCGGCCGCGTGCTTCATCGTGGCCCAATCGGACTGACTGCCCATGATGATCGCGACGGCCGGCTTTTCGGCGTCCCCCATCGGCGCGCTCACGCTATGATGTCCGGGATGATCTGATCCTCGATCTTGGAGATCTTGTCCTTGATGACCAGCTTCTTTTTCTTCATTCGCTGAATGCGCAGCGCGTCGCAGCCGATCTTGATCATCGCATTGATGGCCACATCGTAATCTTCATGCTCCTGGCGCAAGCGCGCCGCCATGAGTCGCAATTCACTTTGATCCTGATCGGACATGCCCACTTCCCGCACCGGCGCCGGTCAAGCACCGAAATCCCGTTCTTCCCACGACCTTTTGCGCACGCTCGTAACACAGAATTGGCTGTAACGGGAAGTTATCGCGCGCCACCAAATCGCCTTCGACAATCCATATTTCTCATGGCACACTTCCACGTTCCGCAACGGGCGTGCCGACCCCCAGCCGGCATGCCGCAATGAAGGGAAGGAGTTGTTACATGACCGTCCAGGCTCATCTTGCAACATTGCAGCAGAAGCACGGTTCTCTCGAGGAGCAGCTTCATGCAGAGATGACCCGCCCCTCCAGCCAAGATCATGTGATTGCGGACCTCAAGCGGAAGAAGCTCCGCATCAAAGATGAGATCGAACGGCTCTCGTCGTCACGCATCGATCACTAGCCTCTCTCGAGGCGTCCAGACCACCACACGTCTTGTTGACCGGCAATCATGCGGGTCAACGGCGATGCATGCGGGCTTTCCGTAGCGATAGCGGTAAGCCCGCTGCTTCAAGATCAGACCGTCCCGGTGCGCAGTGATTGCATCACCGGACGCCATGACGTGGCAGTTCAGACCCAGAACTGATCCAGCCAGATGTTGAGACGCATGAAACCGTCATTGTCGATGGAGTAGATGCGTGTCGTCCCCTGCGGCCTGACGATCACAAGACCGCTGTCGAGCAGTGCCTTCAGATGCTGGGACACGGCGGGCCGGCTGATGGGTAGACCTTCGGCCAGTTGGCTGACGGTTCGAGGCGCCCGGCGCAACTCTTCCAGGAGGTGGCGCCGGTTCGGATCGGCAATCGCTGCGAAGGGATCCATCGTTGACATGCCGAAACGCTATGCCAAAGCGGGCTGCGCGGCAAGTGAAATTGTGCACTGCAGCGAAGACGCCACGCCGATCACCCCAGGGACTTTACCCTGCCGCGCAGCACGAACTTCTGGATCTTGCCTGTTGAGGTCTTGGGAAGCTCGCCGAACTGAACGCTTCTGGGACACTTGAACCGAGCGAGAAGTTTGCGGCAGTGCTCGATCAATTCCTCCTCGCTCACCTGCCTGCCTGATTTGAGCTCGACAAAGGCGCATGGGGTTTCTCCCCATTTTTCGTCCGGACGGGCGACGACCGCGACCGCCGCGACAGCGGGGTGCCGGTAGAGCGCGTCCTCGACCTCGATCGAGGAGATGTTCTCGCCCCCGGAAATGATGATGTCCTTCGAGCGATCCTTCAACTGGATATACCCGTCAGGGTGCATGACGCCGAGGTCGCCGGAATGGAACCATCCCCCGGCGAAGGCCTCATCCGTTGCCGCCCTGTTCTTCAGATAGCCCTTCATCACGATGTTGCCGCGAAACATCACCTCGCCCAGCGTCTCGCCGTCGCTTGGAACATGCTGCATGGTTTCGGGATCGATCACCGCGAGCCCCTCCAACGCGTTGTAACGCACGCCCTGACGCGCCTTGCGGGTCGTGCGGGCGTCAGCGTCGAGTTCGTTCCAATCGCTCTTCCATTCGTTGACGACTGCCGGGCCGTAGGTTTCCGTCAGGCCATAAAGGTGCACGACCTCAAACCCGGCCTCCGCCATGCCGGAGAGCACCTGCTCGGGCGGCGGTGCGGCAGCCGTATTGAACGAAACCGTCTGCGGGAATTCTCGCCTGTCCGCCTCATCCGCATTGATCAGCGTCGACATGACGATCGGCGCACCGCAAAGATGCGTCACGCCATGGTCGGCGATCGCATCATACATCGCCCTTGCGCGCACCCAGCGCAGGCAGACGTGTGTGCCGGCGAGGACGCCAAGGGTCCAGGGGAAGCACCAGCCGTTGCAGTGAAACATCGGCAGCGTCCACAGATAGACCGGATGCTTGCCCATGCCGGAGGCGATCACGTTCGAATAACCCATGAGGGCAGCGCCGCGGTGATGGTAGACAACACCCTTGGGATTGCCGGTGGTGCCGGACGTGTAGTTGAGCGACAGTGAATCCCACTCGTCCTCAGGCCCCGCCCATTCGAAGTCGGGATCACCGCTTTCGACGAACGCCTCATAATCCGCGGTACCGATCCGTTCGCCTTTCGCGAAGGGGGCATCGGCGGGATATTCCAGATCGTCATAGTCGATGACCATCGGACTGACGGTCGCCTTCGCCAAAGCCTCTGCCACCACCGCGGAAAATTCGCGGTCGACAATCAGAACCTTGGTCTCGGCGTGATCGAGCTGAAAGGCCACGACGGCCGCATCGAGGCGCGTGTTGATGGAATGGAGCACGCCACCGGACATCGGAACTCCGTGATGGGCCTCCAGCATGGCAGGCGTGTTGGAAAGGACCACCGAGACCGTATCGAAGCGCTTCACGCCTGCCTTGACGAGCGCGGAGGCGAGGCGGCGGGAGCGCTCGAAGAAGGTGCGGTAATCCATCCGCGCATTGCCGTGAATGACGGCGACGTGGTCGGGATGGACATAGGCGGCGCGGCGCAGGTGATCGATCGGTGTCAGCGGCTGGAAATTCGCCGGGTTGCGGTCGAGATCCGTTTCGTAAGCGTGGCCATGCATGGATCGCCTGTCTCCTCTTCCCGTTCAGTCGCTGTCGATGACGATATCTGCAAATTCGGGCCGATCAACTGGAGATGCCTGCCACGCCGTCCCAGATGAGCTTGATCGCCGCCAGCATCACCATGGCGTACATGAATGGATAGAAGACCGACGGCTTCATTCGCCGCACCAGCCATGCGCCGGCAAGCGTTGCCAACGGCGCGACCGGCATCAAAACGGCCGCCGCCTTGAGGTTTGCCGCGTCGAACTGGCCGAGCGCGAAATAGGGCAGCACCTTCACCGCATTGACGACGGCGAAGAAGCGCGTGCTGGTGCCGACGAACTTGCGCGGTGGCATGTGCAGTGGCAGTGCGTAGATCTGGTAAGGCGGCCCGCCGGCATGCGCGATGAAACTCGTGAAGCCAGACAGGGCGCCCCAGAACGAGCCCGCCGCGACCCGTTGGCGGCCTGCAGCCTGGCCATTCCTCGCCGCCATACGCTGCTTCACGAGATAGTCAACGACAAACCACAGGGCCACCAGGCCGACGATCAGCCGGATCATGGTATCTGTCACATAGGCGGCGAGCGCCCATCCCGCCGCAATGCCGACCAGAGCGCCCGGCAGCATGATCGCCAGCGTCTTGCGATCATTGTCGTGCCGCCACGTCCAAAGGCCCACCATGTCCATCACGATCAGGATCGGCAGCAGAATCGCGGCAGCCTGGACGGGCGACATGACAAGCGCCATCAACGGGACACCCAGCAATGCCATCGCACCCCCCAGCCCGCCTTTCGACAGACCGATGAGAACCACCGCGGGGATGCCCACTGCATAGAACGAGGGATCGGAAAGCATGGAAGAGAGTTGATCCTTTCAATCGGCGCGTCTATCCGAGAACGCTTGACAATGCGAGACGTCCGATAGGCGTTGCCCCGAATTCGATGAAGGTGCCGAACACAATGGCTGACCACGACGACAGATGCCGCCTCGTACTGGTGACGCCGCGGGACGGCGACATCGAAACGCAGGCGGCCGCGCTCGATGCGGCGCTGCGCGGAGGCGACGTTGCGACACTGATCATTCCGCAATACGACCGAGATGACCGGGAGTTTCAGGCTCTGTGCGAGCGCCTTGTCGCGATTGGCCAGCAGCATGAAGCAGCCGTCATGATCGCCGGCGACAGCCGGGTGACCGGACGCAGCAAAGCCGATGGACAGCACGTCGAGGAAGGCCGTGATGCGGCCCGCGACGCTATCGAGAAATTCTCGCCGCGCCTGATCGTCGGCATCGGCAACATCAAGGACCGGCACGCGGCGCTGGAGATCGGCGAGATGCGGCCCGACTACGTCTTCTTCGGCAAGCTCAACGGCGACATCAAGCCGGAAGCCCACCCCAAGGTGCTCGCGCTTGCCGAATGGTGGGCGTCCATGGTCGAGATTCCTTGCATCACGATGGGCGGCGCATCCATCGAATCGGCGCTTGAGGTGGCTGAAACCGGTGCTGAATTCGTCGCCATGCACCGCGCGGTCTTCGACAATCCCATAGGCCCGGCGCAGGCCGTTGCCGAGATCAATGCCCTGCTCGCCGAAAAAGCGCCAAGGTTCCATACATGATGGCCTTCATGGCTGGAGCAGAAACCGGCGCACGGGCTGCGCCATCGCGGTGGCGTATTGCCGCAAATGTGCCAATGGCACTGGTGTGCATGATCAGTTGCGCGATCGCGCAGACGGACGAGCCTGCGATGGCCGGTGACGCGCCGGTGGAGATGGAGACGCTTCCGAACCTGCAACCGAGCGACCGGCTTCTGGACGATCCAATCGATCCCATCGCGCCCGGAGAGCCAGGCTTCCTGCTTGACCGGCTGGCGGGGGAGGAAGAGGAAGCGCAGCGGATCCTGCTGCCGCCCGCAGTGACACCTTTGCCGCCTTCACTGCTTCAGGCGGGCACGCCCGAGGCCGCCTATGGCGCGTTCCAGCGGGGGCATTATCTCACTGCGCTCGACCTTGCCTTGCCGCTTGCAGAGGAAGGTGAAGTGAGCGCGCAAACGCTCGTCGCCGAACTCTTCGCCGAAGGGTTCGCAGTGCCGCGGGATATGGAGCAGGCGGCCTTCTGGTACGGTCAGGCGGCGGCCGGCGGCGACCCTGTGGCGCAGTTCAAATACGCCCTCATGCTGCTTTCCGGTCGCCATGCTGAGCGCGATGTCGAACGCGGCCGCGCCCTGATGCAGGCCGCGGCGGACCAGGGCAACCCCATCGCCCAGTTCAATTACGGCCAGATACTCGTCGAGCGTACACCTGGCGAACGCGGGCTGATGGACGCCCTGCCCTATTTCGAAAAGGCGGCGGAACAGGGCATCGCCGATGCTCAATATGCACTCTCGCAGATCTACCTCAACGCCGTCGACATATCGGAAGCCAATCGCGACAGCGCGCGCCAATGGCTCTTGCGTGCGGCGCGGGCCGGATATGACACGGCCCAGCTCGACCTTGCCATCTGGCTCGTCGACGGCATCGGCGGGGAGAGCGACTATGAGGCCGGATTTCGCTGGATGCAGCGGGCGGCGGTGCGTGGCAACGTGATCGCGCAGAACCGTCTCGCCCACCTCTATATCGAGGCGATCGGCACGCGGCCCGATCCTGTCGAGGCCGGCAAGTGGTATGTGCTTTCACGCCGGGCCGGACTGAACGATCCGGTGCTCCAGGACTTCTTCCGCGGCCTCACCGACGAAGAGCAGCGCCAGGCCATCGAGGCGGCCAATTCGTTTCGCCGTTAGCCGCGCGGCCCGGCCGCACTTGCAACCGGCCCGCATTTGTGGTCTTGAAGCGCGCGATCCCATCAATGCGCCGACCTGCAGCCGCCTTGGCGCGCCGTCGCGCATGACCAGAAAGCCATCTATCGGAACGACCCCATGAAGATCAACGGCAATGAAATTCGTCCCGGCAACGTCATCGAGCACAATGGCGGGCTATGGGCGGCGGTAAAGACCAACGCTGTCAAGCCTGGCAAGGGCGGCGCCTTCAATCAGGTCGAACTGAAGAACCTGATCGACGGGACCAAGCTCAATGAGCGGTTCCGCGCATCGGAAACGGTCGAGCGCGTGCGGCTGGAACAGAAAGACTTCCAGTATCTCTACGAGCAGGGCGAAATGCTGGTCTTCATGGACAACGAAAACTACGAGCAGCTGGAACTGCTCAAGGATTTCGTCGGCGACCGCGCGGCCTTCCTGCAGGATGGCATGACGGTCACCGTCGAACTCTACGAGGAAAAGCCGATCGGCATCTCGTTGCCGGACCAGGTGACGCTGACGATCAGCGAAGCCGACCCGGTGGTGAAGGGCCAGACGGCTGCCTCGTCGTACAAGCCTGCCGTCATGGAAAACGGTGTGCGGGTGATGGTTCCGCCTTTCATCGAGGCGGGCGAACGCATTCTCGTCGACACCAACGAGATCACCTATATCCGCCGCGCCGACTGACGCGGCCTTCCCTCTCGGATACTCTTCTTCATGGCTCGATCCGCCCTCCTCCACGTCATGGTCCAGGCCGCCCTCAAGGCTGGTCGCTCGCTATCGCGCGATTTCGGCGAGGTGCAGAACCTTCAGGTCTCGCTCAAGGGACCGGGCGACTATGTCAGCCAGGCCGACCGCAAGGCGGAAGACATCGTCCGCTCAGAACTGATGCGGGCACGGCCGACCTACGATTTCCTCGGCGAGGAAGGCGGCGAGACGAAAGGGTCCGACGGCGCGCATCGCTGGATCGTCGATCCGCTGGACGGCACGACGAATTTCCTGCACGGCATTCCGATTTTCGGCGTGTCGATCGCGCTGGAGCGCAACGACGAGATCGTCGCCGGCGTAATCTTCAATCCGGCCATGGACGAGCTCTACACCGCCGAGCGTGGTGGCGGCGCCTTTCTCAACGATCGGCGTCTGCGCGTTGCGGCACGCCGCAAACTGAGCGACGCGGTGATCGCCACCGGCGTTCCGCATCTTGGTCGCGGCCATCACGGCAAGTTTCTGATCGAACTGCGCAACGTCATGGGCGAGGTCGCCGGCGTCAGGCGGACCGGTTCTGCCGCGCTCGACCTTGCCTTTACGGCGGCCGGACGTTTCGACGGCTATTGGGAAAAGAACATCAATGCCTGGGACATCGCTGCCGGCATGCTATTGGTGCGAGAGGCCGGCGGGTTCGTCACTGACCTTGAGGGTGGAAACCGCATGTTCGAGAACGGCACCGTGCTTGCCGGCAACGAATATATTCACAAGGCCTTGAAGGACGCGGTGCAGCGGCCGGGGCTCTCGCCCGACAAATAGTCCGCCCTGGCAACCGTTTGGCGGCTTTCATTTCGTCCTCAATATCGGTTACTGTCCGGCCCATGCGACGATTGGGAGCCTTCTTCGTATGGCAGGTTTGAAATTCTCGGGCTGGGGGATATCCGAAGGCGGAACCAGCACCGATATTCACAAGCTATCGAGCCCGCTCGTCTTCTTCTGGAGCATGTTGATCTTCCTGATCATCGTGGGTTTTCTGGCCGCCATCCTTTACCGTCAGATCCAGGCAGCCTTCGTCACCAATCCGGGGCTGAACGGTCTCATTCTCGGCGTTCTGCTGATCGGCATCCTGCTGGCCTTCAATCAGGTCCTGCGTCTCAGGCCTGAAGTGCGCTGGGTGAATTCCTTCCGGGCGGCAGGCAGCGCCGAAAAAGCGGGGCGTGAACCCGTGCTGCTGGCGCCCATGCGGGCTTTGGTCGGGCAGCGGCAGGAGATGGCGCTCTCCACCTCATCGCTGCGCTCCATTCTCGATTCGATCGCCACCCGCCTCGATGAATCGCGTGATACATCGCGATATCTCATCGGTCTTCTGGTCTTTCTCGGCCTGCTCGGCACCTTCTGGGGGCTTCTGGATACGATCGGCTCGATCAACAGCACGATCCAGTCGCTCGATCCAGGCAGTGGGGACACCAGCGACATTCTCGCCAGCCTGCAGGCCGGGCTCTCCGCGCCGCTGGGCGGCATGGGCACCGCGTTCTCCTCCTCGCTCTTCGGTCTCTCGGGCTCTCTGATCCTCGGCTTCCTCGACCTTCAGGCTGGGCGAGCACAGAACCGGTTCTACACCGAACTGGAAAACTGGCTGGCCACCGTGACGGATATGGACTCCGAACGCCTCGCCGCAGACTTCGCAAAAGAACCGGGCAACAGCGACGAACTGCGGCTTCTCACGGAACGCCTGCAGGCGCTGTCGCAGGAAAGCGGCATGTCGCAGCGCTCGACCACCGCGATGGCCAATCTGGCCGAGGGCATTCAGGGTCTGGTCAAGAACATGCGGTCCGAGCAGCAGATGCTCCGGGACTGGATCGAGGCGCAGCAAAAGGAATCGCGCGCGCTGCGCAACACGCTGAACGATCTTGCCGAGCGCATGGAACCCGGCGACAAGAGCAGCGAGACCTAACGCCATGGCGCTTGCCCGCAACCGGCGTCGCGAAAGGACCGTCGACTACTGGCCGGGCTTCGTCGATGCACTGTCGACGTTGCTGCTCGCGATCATGTTCCTGTTGTCCGTCTTCGTGCTGGCGCAGTTCCTGCTCAGCCGGGAGATCAGTGGACGCGACGTCGTTCTCAACCGGTTGAACAGCCAGATCAACGAACTGACGCAACTGCTGGCTCTGGAACAGGCCGCCAGTCAGGATGCCGAGGATGCACTGGCCAATCTGCGCGCTTCGCTTTCGCAATCGGAAGAGGAACGCTCACGACTCCAGCAATTGCTTGATCGCAACGAGGGGGTCTCCTCGGAAGCGGAAAACCAGATCGGTTCGCTGGAACAGTCCCTCGACGAAGAACGCCAGATGAGCCAGCGGGCTCTCAGCCAAGTCGAACTCCTCAACCAGCAGATTTCCGCCCTGCGCAGCCAGATTGCCGCATTGGAAGGCGCGCTGGATGTTTCGGAGGACCGCGACGAAGAGGCCCAGGCGCGCATCGCGGATCTTGGCCGGCGGCTCAACGTGGCGCTCGCCCAGCGTGTGCAGGAGCTCAACCGCTACCGATCAGATTTCTTCGGCCGGCTGCGCGAGATTCTATCGGATCGCGAGAATATCCGCATCGTGGGCGACCGCTTCGTCTTCCAGTCCGAAGTTCTGTTTCCTTCCGGGGGGGCCGATCTCAATCCGGCAGGCGAAGAGCAGATGGCGGAACTGGCGACGGCCGTGCTGGAGCTCGCGCAGGAAATTCCCTCCGACATCAACTGGGTCCTGCGCGTCGACGGGCACACGGACAACGTCCCGCTTTCGGGCACCGGACAGTATGAGGACAACTGGGAGCTCTCGTCGGCACGCGCGACGGCCGTGGTCAAGTTCCTGATCGAACAGGGTGTTCCGGCCAACCGACTTGTTGCCGCCGGTTTCGGGGAATTCCAACCGATCGTCGAAGGCGACAGTTCGGAGGCGCGCGCGACGAACCGGCGGATCGAATTGAAACTGACCGAGCGCTGACATGGCAGAGCGGCCGACCCTCCATGCGGGACAGAAGCGGTGAATGTCGCGTCGTGGCTTGAGCGAACGGCGCGGATGCATCCCGACAACGCCGCCTTGCTTCTTGGAAGCACGGTTGTCGCGGACTATCGGAAATTCCGGCAAGAGGCTGCGTCGGTGGCTGCAGGTCTCATCGCCGCCGGTGTTGCGCCCGGCGACCGGGTGGCAATTTTCGCGGGCAATTCGGTACACTACCTGCGCGCGCTCTACGGGATCTGGTATGCCGGCGGCGTGGCCGTGCCGATCAATGCCAAGCTGCACGCGAACGAAGCCGCCTGGATCATTGAGAACGCGGATTGCAAGCTGGTCTTCGTCGAACCGCGATCAAGGCCGGCGCTGGACAAGCATTCGCCGGCCATCACCTCGCTCGACGATGTCGAGCTCGCCCCCCTTATGGATATGGCGCCTGTCGACGCGCCCATAGCGCGCGAGGCGAGCGATCTATGCTGGCTCTTCTACACGTCGGGTACGACGGGTCGCCCGAAGGGCGTGATGATCACCCATGGAAACGTCGCCGCTATGACAGCGTGCTATTTCATCGACGTCGACACGGTTGAGGCAGAAGATGCCGCCCTTTATGCGGCGCCGCTCAGCCACGGGGCCGGCCTATACAATTTCATGCACGTCATGCGCGGCGCACGCCATGTGATCCCGGCCTCCGGCGGGTTTCGGCCGGACGAAATCTTCTCTCTGGCTCGGGCGCTCGGACGTATCCATATGTTTGCGGCCCCGACGATGGTGAAGCGTCTTGTCGCCGCATCGCCGGGAAAAGAGGACACGGCCGGCATCAAGACGATCGTTTATGGCGGGGGACCGATGTATCTGGCCGACATCATCGACGCCACCCGCGTGCTCGGGCCGCGCCTTGCCCAGATCTACGGCCAGGGTGAAAGCCCGATGACGATCACGGCAATGGCAAAGTCGATGGTCTCCGACCGCAACCATCCGCGATGGCGCGATCGACTTGCCTCGGTCGGGCGAGCGCAAAGCCTGATGGAGGTCGGTGTCATCGGTTCGCAGGGGCAGTCACTTCCATGCGGCACCGTTGGCGAAGTCGTCGTTCGCGGACCAGCTGTCATGGCCGGATATTGGCGCAATCCAGATGCCACGGCGGCGGCGCTGCAAGACGGCTGGCTGCGGACAGGTGACATGGGAAGCTTTGACCAGGACGGCTTTCTGACGCTCAAGGACCGCTCCAAGGATGTGATCATCTCCGGCGGCACGAACATCTATCCACGCGAGGTCGAAGAGGCATTGCTCTCGCACGAGGCCGTCGCGGATGTCTCCGTCATCGGAGCGCCGGACGACGAGTGGGGCGAAATCGTCGTCGCTTATGTCGTCCTTCGTGATGGAGCGACAGCAGACGAAGGCGCGCTCGATGCCCATTGCCTCGAATCGATTGCGCGGTTCAAGCGACCGAAAGCCTATGTCTTCATGGATCGGCTGCCCAAGAACAATTACGGCAAGGTCCTCAAGACAGCGCTGCGCGAGGATTGGCGGCAACGGGCCTGACGGCTATTTGGCTGCCTGCAGGTATTCATCCCAACCTTGTTCGAACTGGAGCCTCGCCAGGCGTGCGTAAACGCCATCGCGGCGGACAAGCGCCTGATGCGTCCCCTCCTCCACGACACGCCCGTGGTCCATGACCAGAATGCGGTCGGCCTTCAGGACTGTTGCCAGACGATGGGCGATGACAAGCGTTGTGCGGCCCTTCATCAGGCCCTCCAGCGCACGCTGAACGAGCGTTTCGCTTTCGGCGTCGAGCGCGGAGGTCGCCTCATCGAGCAGCAGGATCGGCGCATCCTTCAAGATGGCGCGGGCAATGGCGATCCGCTGCCGCTGACCGCCTGAAAGGGTGATGCCGCGCTCGCCCACCATCGTATCGTAGCCATCCGGCAGCTCGCGAACGAAGCCATCGGCGAGCGCAGCGATGGCCGCACTGTGGATCGCCGTTTCCGCGGCCTCTGGCCTGCCAAAGGCGATGTTCTCGCGCACCGTACCGGCAAAGATCGTGACGTCCTGAGGGACAATCGCGATACGCGCGCGGACTTCGGCCGGATCGGCCCTGGCGATGTCGATCCCATCGACCCGCACCCGGCCGGACATTGGGTCGTAAAAGCGAAGCAACAGCGAGAAAAGCGTGCTCTTGCCGGCGCCAGAAGGCCCGACAATGGCGACGGTCTCTCCGGGCCTAATAAAAAGATCCAGCCCGGAAAGGATCGGCAGATCGTCTCTTGCGGGATAGGCGAAAGAGACCTTCTCGAAAGCCACCGATCCGGTGGCCGGCGCCGGCAACGGAACGGGATCGGCCGGTGCGCGTATGGCCGGCACTTCATCGAGAAGTTCCGACAGGCGTTCTGCAGCACCGGCCGCCTGCGAAATCTCGCTCCAGACTTCCGAAAGCGCGCCGAGGCTGCCGGCTGCGAACAACGAATAGAGCAGAAACTGGCTGAGCGTGCCGGGCGACATCGATCCGTCCAGGACACGCTGCGCGCCGAACCACAACACTGCGACGACACTGCCGAAGACCATGCAGATCGCAAAGCCCGTCAAGCATGCCCTGGCGCGAACAGCATCCCGGGCCGCCGAGAAAGCGGATTCGACAGCATCGTTGAAGCGCTGGCCGGCGACGGGTTCGTTGTTGAACGCCTGAAGCGTGCGCGAGGCGCCGATCGCCTCGCCGGCATAGGACATGGCATGGGCGAGCGTATCCTGAGCGGCACGCGAACGACGCCGCACGGCCCGTCCGAAGGCAACCAGAGGAAAGACAATGATCGGAATGGCCCCCAGGACGAGGCTCGACAAGCCTGGACTGGTGACGATCATCATTGCGATCGCGCCGATGCACAGGATGGTGTTGCGCAAGGCGAGCGAGGCGGTGGCGCCGACCGTCGACTTGATCTGCGTGGTGTCTGCCGTCAGCCGCGAAACGATCTCGCCGGATTGATTGACATCGTAGAACGAGGAAGAGAGCCGGGTGACGTGCGCGAACACATCGCGCCGCAAGTCCGAGACCACGCGCTCTCCGAGCGTGATGACAAAATAGTAACGGCACGCGCTCGCCAGCGCGAGCAGCACCGCGATGAGAAGCAACATGAGGAAGTAGTTGTTGATGAAATTCGCGTCGTCGGTCGAAAAGCCGTGGTCGATCATGCGGCGCACGGCGAGCGGCAAGGTCAGCGTCATGGTGGCGGCCAGCGCGAGAAAGACCAGCGCTCCGGCAACGAGCTTGCGATAACGTAGTACGTAGGGAAAAAGCCGCGCCAGGGGCCGGACCGATCGGCCCCTCGTCTTCGTCTCAATTTCTGCCAACCGCCCGGACTCCAGCATGTTCACCCCGGATTCGTCCCGCGGGGCCTTGTTATCGAATTTTCCTTCCTGTATAGGCTCGCCATCAAATTAGGAAGCCGTGACCTTGATCGGCGGCGCTCCATCACCCATTTGGGCCGATTTGCCGCAACGCATGCTGGTCTGCGCGCCCTCGAACAGTCAGGACCTGAGACGATGAAAGCCGATACGCATCCCGACTATCACATGATCAAGGTGATCATGACAGACGGCACGGAATACATGACCCATTCGACCTGGGGCTCCGAGGGCGACACCATGACGCTCGAAATCGACCCCAAGTCGCACCCGGCCTGGACCGGCGGCAACCAGAACCTTCTGGACCGCGGCGGCCGCGTCTCCAAGTTCAAGAAGCGTTTCGAAGGCCTCGGCCTCTAAGACCTGCTTCTGCGCTGAATGGAAAAAGCCCGGTTCGACCGGGCTTTTTTTGTTTGACCGTATTGAGAATATTGCCGGCTCAGTGCCGCGCAAACGCCGTTTGCAGCAGCGAGATTTGTGCCTGGACGCTGTTCTCGTTGTCGGGACGCAACTCGTCTGTCTGGTCGACGTTGTAGATTTCCCGGTCGAGCATCGCGACACGCGCCTGCAATCGGAGCGATCGGGCGACGAGTTCGCGAAACGCTTCGGGCAGATCGTCCCAGCCGGGCGCCGTCGTGTCGACCGTAAAGCTCTCGATGCGGACCTTGTTCTTTTCGGAGATGACCTGGTCGCGCGTCATCTCTCCATTGTTGACGGCGCGCTGCAGAAGGAGCCAGGAGGCCATCTGCATCAGCCGCGTCGTCAGTCTCATCGATTCGGCGGCATAGAGGATCGAGGCCATTCGCGGCAGATCTTTCGAGGACTGCCGACCGGGGCCGTCCAGGTAACTCGCCGTCTCTTCAACAAGACCCATTCCTTCCGCATACAGCGACTTGAAGGGCGCAGAGCTGGCGACATGACCTGCAAAGCTGATCGTGTTCGTTTCAATATCTTCCATTGAAGGCGCTTCCCTTGGGCACGTCTTTTTGGCTGGTCCGAACACGCGCGTTTGGCCCATTGAGGTCTAAACACACGAGTCGTCGGGACGTTCCGTCCGATCTAGAGCTAGAATGGGACGGCGGCACGGTCGGAGGCAAGAACGTAATTAAGAAAGGGTTAATGTCCACAACGCGGCTTGGCAAGCGGGACGCGCAAACGCGGGCGCTGGACAAAAAAAGAGCCGCAAATGCGGCTCTCGAGAGTTTAACAGGGAGGCGTCAAACAGAGTGACCAGCAGTCAGTCTGCAAAGCATCCAGAACGTCTGGATGTTTCGATTAAACACCACCACGATTAACAAACACTTAACAGGCTAATTTTTCCTAGAATCTTCGAGGTCGTAGAATGTACGACCTGATCAGCGAAAGAAGCTCTCTGCGGCGGCTCGGCTCGCCGACTTTGCCTGACGTTCTGCTTCGAGACGCTCGATCTCACGTTTCAACGCCGCGATTCGTTCTCCAAGTTCGTCGGCCGACAGCAACGTCAGATCGGCGCCGATTTCATGCACCTTGGCCAGCGGCTTGGGTTCCTCATCGAACATTGCCATCGCACCAGTCCTCGCATCGTCGGCAGTGGCCGAATTGTCCCCTGCCCTCGCCATGACCCCATGACAGGCACTATAAGACGAAGCCTGGCAATGCGAAACAGGACGGAATGCTGATGAGTGGAACGATGAAAGCCGTTGAAATCACCAAGCCCGGCGGACCGGACGTGCTGGCGATCGTTGATCGCCCGATGCCTGAGCCCGGCGCCGGCGAGGTGCTGATCGCGGTCAAGGCGGCAGGCATCAACCGGCCGGACTGCCTGCAGCGGGTCGGTGCCTATCCTCCCCCGCCCGGCGCATCCGATATTCCGGGCCTCGAAGTTGCCGGCCAGATTGCGGCTGTCGGCGAAGGCGTCACCGCATGGTCTGTTGGCGAAGCGGTTTGCGCGCTCATCGCAGGCGGCGGATATGCGACCCATTGCGTGGCTCATGAAGGCAGCGTTCTGCCGATCCCCGGCGACCTTTCCATGGCCGAGGCGGCCGCAGTGCCCGAGACGTTCTTCACCGTTTGGCACAACGTCTTCGAGCGCGGCGGCTTGAAAGGTGGCGAGACATTGCTGGTTCATGGCGGCACGTCCGGGATCGGGACCACGGCGATTCAGCTTGCCAAGGCATTCGACGCACGGGTCATCGCGACGGCAGGATCGAAAGAAAAATGCGAGGTCTGCCGTGACCTTGGTGCCGACCACGCGATAAACTACCGCGAGGAGGATTTTGTCGACGCGGTCAAAGCGGTAACGGATGGCCATGGCGCAGATGTTATCCTGGACATGGTGGGTGGCGATTACATCAGCCGCAATTACAGCGCGGCGGCGATCGAAGGACGCATCGTGCAGATTGCCTTCCTCAACGGACGCAAGGCCGAGGCAGACTTTTCCAAGCTGATGATGAAACGTCTGACCCATACCGGGTCCACCCTTCGAGCGCGCGATGCGGCTTTCAAGGCGCGTCTTGCAGCAGAGCTGAAGTCGAGCGTGTGGCCCCTCATTGCGTCTGGCCGGGTCAAGCCTGTCATGGATACGATCTTGCCATTCGAGGACGTAAAAGCAGCCCATGCACGCATCGAGGATACAAGTCATATCGGCAAGATCGTTCTTGAGATGCGATGACCATGCGCGAAACCGATCGGCGGCGCGGCGCGTAGACATGGCAAGGTTCCCATACCTTGTCTGATCGTCATCCCATACCGGTTCTCATGCGCCTCATGCTTCATCTCCTCGTCCTCCTCGTCGTCGTTGCCGCACTGCTCTTCGGCTATACGCGCTGGCAGACGGGACGTATCGAAGCGCTGTATCCACCGGTCGGCAGTTTCGTCGAGCTGGATGGGTATCGCATGCATGTGGTGCATGAAGCGGCCGAAGGCGGCGACCTGCCGCCGATCGTTTTCCTCCACGGGGCCAGCGGCAATCTGCGCGATCAACTCACCGCGTTCCGCCAACCGCTTATGGGACGGGCGGAACTGCTTTTCGTCGACAGGCCCGGTCACGGCTATTCGGAGCGCGGCGGCCCCGAGAACGCCTATCCAGACGGACAGGCCCGGGCAGTCGCTGCCGTGATGGACAAGCTGGGCATCGAAAGAGCCATCATCTCCGCGCACTCCTTCGGTGCTGCCATTGCCGCCAGCTTCGCCCTTCAGTTTCCCGAAAAGACCGCCGGGCTTCTCTTTCTGGCCCCAGCCACGCACGCCTGGCCCGGCGGTGTCGCATGGTATTATGGCGTGGCGCGCTCGTCTTTCACCGGAGCGGCGTTCACCAGCCTCGTGTCGCTACCTGTGGGCATGGGACGTGTGGCGAGCGGGACGCGGTGTGTTTTCGCGCCCAACCCGATGCCTGCAGACTATGCCGAGGAGACTGCACCGGCCTTGGTGCTGCGCCCGTCGGCGTTCCGATACAACGCAACCGACGTCGCCAATCTCAACGCCTATGTCAAAGGTGCCTCACGTCAGTACCCCGATATCGATGCCCCGACGATCATCATCACCGGCACACGCGACGATGTCGTCGCCCCGGAGATCCATTCACGCGGCCTGGAACGCGACATTGCCGATGCGAAGCTGATCCGTATCGCCAATATGGGCCACAAGCCGGACTATGTGGCAAATGACCTCGCCGTCGCTGCGATCGAGGTTCTGGCGGGAATGGAGCGCGATCTTGACGGGCTGGCCGATGCTGTCGAGGCACGGGTCGCAGATGACGACGAGAAATGCTGATCAGATGCCGGACTGGCCGTCCGAGCCGATATAGGCGATGCGCAGCATGTTCGTCGCGCCGGGCGTCCCAAGCGGCACGCCGGCGGTGATGATCAGCCTGTCGCCGGGGTTTCCAAAGCCTTCGCGGTGGGCGATGCGACAGGCCCGGTCCACCATGTCGTCGAGATCGGTCGCATCCTCGGTCACGACGCAATGAAGTCCCCAGCAAACAGAAAGCCGCCGCGCCGTGTGGATGACCGGCGAGAGAGCCAGGATCGGCGTTTCCGGGCGCTCGCGCGAGGCGCGCAGTCCGGTCGTGCCCGATGAGGTGTAGCAGACGATCGCCGACAAATTCAGCGTTTCCGCAATCTGCCGCGCTGCAAGTGAGATGGCGTCGGCACCAGTCGCCTCCGGTTGGGGGCGCTGCGCGTAGATGATGCTGGGATAATTGGGGTCGCGCTCGACCTTTCTGGCGATGGCCGCCATGGTGCTTACGGCCTCGACGGGATAGTCGCCCGCAGCGGACTCGGCAGACAGCATCACCGCATCGGCGCCTTCGAAGACCGCAGTGGCGACATCCGAGACCTCGGCGCGCGTCGGCACGGGCGCGGAGATCATCGATTCCAGCATCTGTGTCGCGACGACAACAGGCTTTCCTGCGCGTCGGCAAGCGCGCGTCAACTGCTTCTGAATGCCCGGCACGGCCTCGATCGGCATTTCGACCCCGAGGTCGCCTCGCGCGACCATCAAGGCGTCGGACAGTTCAATGATTTCATCGATGCGCTCAAGCGCCTGCGGCTTCTCGATCTTGGACATCAGCCCGGCCCGGCCGCGCACAATCTTGCGCACCTCCGCAAGATCTTCCGGCCGCTGGATGAAGGACAGCGCGATCCAGTCGACCTCTTCGGTCGCGATTACCGCCTCAAGATCCTTGCGATCCTTTTCCGTCAGCGCGCCGGTGCCAAGGGTGCTGTCCGGCAGGCTGACGCCCTTGCGGTCGGATATGTGCGTGCCGGAGACGACGACGGTCTCGATCGAACGGCCATCCGTCTTGACAGCCTTGAGCTGAAGACGGCCATCGTCGATCAGCAGGCGATGCCCTGGCTGGACCGCCTCGAGAATTTCCTTGTGCGGCAGGTTCACCCGCGTGCGATCGCCTGGCGTGGGGTCATCATCCAGCGTGAAGGTATCGCCGATCCCCAGTTCGACCTTGGTGTCCTTGAACTTTCCGACCCGGAGCTTCGGGCCCTGAATATCGGCAAGAATGCCGATCGGGCGGCCAACGGCCTTTTCGACATTGCGAATGCGACCGATGAGCTGGCGCATGATGTCATGGCTGGCGTGGCTCATATTGATGCGAAACAGGTCGGCGCCAGCTTCATAGAGCTTCTGGATCATCGCCTCTTCGGACGATGCCGGTCCGAGTGTGGCGAGGATCTTGACCTTCCTGAGACGCTTCATTCCTGGGAGCCTTCCTCGTCATTGGCTGTGGTGTCGGCGTCGTCGCTCGGCGATGCATCGCCATCTTGCGCGCCGTTCGTTTCGTCGTTCCCGGCGGACGGACGGTCTCGGGCCGGGTTCGCCGCGCCATCGGGCTCATCGGGGATTTCCTGAACAGCACCTGGCACGTCAGAGAGCTGCACCATCCAACTGCCCTGCCGGCCCGTATCGTATTCCTTGAATTCCATGCGCTGATAGCCGCGGGCAACGCAGTCCTGCACGCCGACGATCTTGAACTCGTCGTCGGCTACGCACATGTTGATTTCACCTGCCCAGCGCCCGCCCCGCGCCGCATCCTCGGCGTAAAGGTAGTAATAGCGCGATTGCAGTTGCCCTTCGATCAGCGTCGCGCATGAGGTCGCGGGTATCTGCCACCAGCCCTCGGTCACCCAGCCGTCCGACGCGCGATAGCCGATCGCAACCCCGACGAGGTTCTGGGTACCATTGCAGACCCTGAAATCGGCACGGGCCGTTTGGGATTGCCCGGCCAACGCCACGAAAGACAGCGCGGCAACGGCCGAAAATCGTAGGAGCCATGACATGGGGCGTACGCTCGCAGGCACGTGGTCGATCGATTTTCCCGTTTGATTCATCATGTTGGTTGTGCGCTGCGGCGGACGGATTGTCAACGAAGCGCAACCCATGAATGCGGCTTTCGCAACCGATGGCGGGGCCCTTTAGGCCCCGGTTGACGGGATTGTATCGGCCCAGCTAGAAACTGCTTCAGACAATCGCCATCTGTCGATCAAGGCATGCGGCAAGCGAAGGGAGAACGATTGTGAGCGCATCGGATGTGAAGCACACGCTGGGGCTTGACGAGGCAAAGCGCACGGAACTCGAAGCGGCCGCCTTCAGGCGCTTGTTGGCCCACTTGCGCGAGCGCACGGATGTTCAGAACATCGACCTGATGAACCTGGCCGGTTTTTGCCGGAACTGCCTGTCCAACTGGTATCGCGACGCAGCCGAGGCTGACGGCATCGCGATGACCAAGGACCAGTCCCGCGAGATCGTCTACGACATGCCTTATTCGGAGTGGAAAGCCCGCTTTCAGAGCGATGCCACGCCAGAGCAAGAGGCTGCTTTTGCGGACACACCGCGTCACGAGTGAGCACAAGCGTCACGAATTGGTCTTGACGACGGCGCCACTTCGCGGCACCTCATCGCCGAGCCGGAACCAAGGCCGGCACCTTCCAGGGCAGACGAACAGGAGTTAGAGCGATGTCCGACACAGGCGGCGTCGCACGCGACCAATTGCGTGCATTTGTCGAGCGGATCGAACGCCTCGAAGAGGAAAAGAAGACGATCGCGGACGATATCAAGGACGTCTATGCCGAAGCCAAGGGCACAGGCTTCGATACAAAGGCGCTGCGCAAGGTCATCTCGCTGCGCAAGATCGACAAGGATGAGCGCATGGAGCAGGAAGCGATCCTCGATACTTACCTGCACGCTCTGGGAATGGGCCCCGCGCCGAGCGAATAATCAGCGCCTGGGCGCACTGCTTGCACAAGGCCGCGGCTGGCTCATCCAGCCGCGGCCTAACTTTATGCGCGGTCGGCAGCGAATGGCTTCAGCTGAGCGGGCGCTCAGTCGACACGAAAAAGCCGCGGCCCAAATCGCGCCGCGGCTTGATCAGTCAGCGAATGATGCGTCAGTCCGCCTTGGCGAAGCGCGCGACGCTGAGGAAGTTGACGGCGGCGCCCGTGAAGCGGTTGGCTTCAACGGTGGTTGCCGAAAAGCCCGTCGTATAGACCGTCTCCGGCGCTGCCCTCAGTGCCTTGTTGACAAAGCGCGGCGACTTGACTGGCTCGGTTACGGTGGCCAGACGGGTCTGGCTGATCGCCCAATCGGAAACCATCGTTTCGGTCAGGTCGGGTTCGGTGCGGACCGCCTTGGGTTCTGTGCGGCGGGCATCAGCCGCCGTCGGGCGTCCGCCCTTCAGCGGCGTGTTACCCAAGGTGCTGGCCATACGTTCGGCGAGAGCGCCATTCGCGGCCGGTGCCGAAGACGATGGATCGAGCGCTGCCATTTCGACAGGCTGAGTCACCTCCCCACCGGATGACCGGGCGTCGCTGGCCGCGCCGTTTCCAGCGACGTCAGACCCGGCTTGGCCGCTGTCCTCGGCCGATCCATCGCCCGATGCAGCACGAAGGCTCGCCATCTGCGGACGATCCGCCGGGACAGGAGCAAGTGCGGTTTGCAGGGCCGATTGACCATCAGGCTCGATCGAAGCTTCCGCCATCAGGACGTCGGTCACGTCGCGACCTTCGAAGGCCGGTGCGTCGTCGGCAGCGAAAACGCTGATGCCGGATCGGTCGGCAAGGAATTCGGGCACCGGAACGCTATAGGCCGCAAGGTCCACGAACTCCGGTTTCGCCTCGGGCTGAACCTCGGCAACTTCGCTTTCCGGCGTCGGAGCGGGAAGCGTTGCGGCTGCAAGGCTTGCTGCGGGAGGCGGTGTCGTCTCGCCAACGAGTGCGAGAGCGGCGACCTGCGGCGGCGGAACCTGGCCTATGACAGGTCGATTGACCGGGATGGGTGCGCTGCGTGATGCCGGAAGGACAGAGGCAAGCGCACGCTGCGGCGCCGGCTGCGGCGGCGTTGGCTGCTGCACTGCGGCAGGCTGTGCCTGCGGCTGAGGTGCCGACGACGCGATTGCTGTCGCATCTTCGTCCTCGTCACCATTGTTGCCGAAGAGCATTGCCAGAAGATTGCGGCGGTTTCCGCTCGAGCCATCGCCTGCGCCGCCACCGGCGACTTCGATGCCGCTGGCGCCGACCCGGCGCTTGTAGTCAGCGAGCGCCTGATCGTAACCGGCCAGTTTCCTGCCGTCTGGCGGCAGGTGAAGCGTCTTGCCGTCAGGGAAAAGAGACGCCAATTGCTGACGGCTCATGCGCGGCCAGGCACGCACACTGCCAACGTCCAGATGCACGAAAGGCGAACCGGAGTTCGGATAGTATCCGACGCCGCCAACCTGGAACTTCATGCCCAATTCGCGAATCTTGCTGATCGACACGTCGGGGAGGAAGAAGTCCATAGCCTTGCCAAGCGTGTGCTGGCTGTTCTTTGCCACGCCAGATGAGCGCGAACGCAACATGTTGTTCGTCTTGGGTGAACGATAGGCCGAAACCACATAGATATAATCGCGCGAGCCGGACGCCTGATAGACTTCCCACAGGAGGTCGAACAATCGCGGATCCATTTTGGTCGGTTCGTTTCGCCGCCAATCGCGGAGAATATGGTTGAGCTGGTCGAGACCACTTTGCACAAAGCGCCCGTTCTTCTTGAACGTGATCTCGGCGCGTTCCTTGGTATGAGTGAAATGAATCTTCAACGATCGCGTTTGCGCCTGGGCGCCCGTGGTGCCCAGGGTAAATACGGTCGCGACGAACGCGGCCATGAGGGTCCAGCAGACCGTTCTTGAGACAAGCCGCGAAACCGAGGCGTAACGCACGCCACCGCTTTTCGCCGCGCTATCGATGCACCCCGAATTGACTGGCAAAATCATCCCCACACGCAGGTTTTCATTCCCGTCATACCGCAATGCCCGATCTTTACGGTCGCACCGTGGCGGGCCGGCAACACAGACGGCCAAGGCTGCAATGTTAGTGAATGAATAGCTAACAACACCTAAACAGTCAAAGCAGTCGGGAATTTTATCGCGTGCGGGACATTCAAGGCCCAGCGCAAGGAAGCATACTCAACGCGTATCCGTGACAGCCTCAACGCGTGTGCACGACGGGATTGCCCGCATCGATACCGTAATCCTTGAGCTTGCGGTAAAGCGTCGAGCGCCCGATCCCGAGCCGCCTTGCCACTTCGCTCATCTGGCCACCATAGAATTCCAGGGCAAAACGGATGAGTTCCTCCTCAAGCGCCGCTATGGCTCGCACGTCTCCGTCCTCGTCAAGCGCGTCAAGCGTCGCACGCGATTCGGAACGCAGGGTCCGCCCGGACAGAAATGTCGGCGTGGCATAGGCGCCCTCTCCGGCAGCGGCAACCGGTTCCTGAAAACCAGGGTTGGCCGGCGGAGGGTCAAGCGACAGCAACGGCGGAGCCTCGGCGAGCGAGACACGCTGCCCGTCGCCGGCTTCACGCACATCGTATCCCGGCAGCTGCGCGGCGATCTGCGGGAAGAAATCGGGCGTCAGCAGCCCGTCGTCGCAAAGCACGACCGCACGGAAGACGGCGTTCTCCAGCTGACGCACGTTGCCTGGCCAGTCGTAGGCCGTCAGCATCGCCAGGACCTCCGGGCTGATCGATACCGGCCCGCGCAACCTGTGCTCGAGCGCGAAACGGTCGGCAAACGCCCGAACCAGCATCGGAATGTCTTCCTTGCGGTTCCTCAGGGGCGGCACGAGGATAGGGAAGACATTGAGACGGTAATAGAGGTCTTCACGGAAACGCCCGGCCTTCACTTCTTCGATGAGGTTCTTGTTGGTTGCGGAAATCAGCCTGACATCGACCTTGGCGCTCTGGCGTGCGCCGACGGTCTCGACCTCTCCGTCCTGAACCGCGCGCAAGAGCTTGACCTGAATATCGAGCGAAAGGTCGCCGATCTCGTCGAGGAACAACGTGCCGCCATTGGCCTCGACAAATTTGCCGCGATGCTTCTCCGTGGCTCCCGTGAAGGCGCCGCGCTCGTGACCAAACAACACGCTCTCGACCAGCTTGTCCGGGATGGCGCCGCAATTGACCGTGACGAACGGCTTTCCCCGGCGCTCGCTGGCCCGCTGTATCGCACGCGCGATCCGCTCCTTGCCGACACCGGATTCGCCCTCGATGACGACCGGGATGTTCGAGGATGCCGCACGCTCGGCCAGATGCATCACCCGTTCCATCGCCGGGCTGGCCGAGACGATGTCGCTGATCGACCGATCGGGGCGACGCGGTGCCCGGTTGCCGCTCTCATCGACCTTCAGGGCGTTCCGGATGGAAACGGCAAGCCGCTCCGGCGAAACCGGCTTTACGACGAAATCGAACGCGCCGGCGCGCATGGCATCGACAACGGTATCGATACCGCCATGGCCGGTCTGCACGATGACAGGCGTGCGGTTTCCATTGGCCTCCATGCGGCGCATCACCTCAAGCCCGTCCATGCGCGGCATCTTCAGATCGAGCACAATGACCGAAAATTCGGGCCCGCCCGCATCCATTGCCTCGAGCGCCACGTCACCGTCCTCCGCGGCGATGACGGAGCCGCCCATCTGCTCGACAGCTGCCTTGAGCAGCCGGCGCTGAACGGGATCGTCGTCGACGACGAGGACGTGGGGGTTTGCTGACTGGTCCATGATCGGTAGGAATCTGCCCTTGAAGGTTCTGGCGCTTCCCACGACATTCCCATAGGAGCTTGAAGATGAACTTGCCGGAACCATTCGCATTTTAACGGTCGCGTTCCAGAACGACGCGGATGCGTCGTTGCGGGACGGACGACCTGTTTCAGAACAGAGGAAAGATTGCCGATGACTGTCGCACAAGCCGGATACACCGCCCTTTCGCCGCGGTCCGCCGCTGCCCATGAGCAAGGTGCGGGCGAGCCGTTCGGCCCCCTGCCGACATGGAAGCTTTCCGATCTTTATCCCGGCCGCGACTCCGATGCGTTGAAGAACGATCTGGCCGCCGGGATGTCTGACGCGCTGGCCTTCGAAAAGAAGTGGCGTAGCCAACTCGCAGCGGCGGCAGAAAAGGATAGCGATAACGGGATCGGCGCTGCGATAAGGGAGTATGAGGCAATCGAGGAGCGGCTCGGGCGGATCATCTCCTTTGCAGGCCTCCTTTATTTCTCGGATACGAGCGACCCGGCCAACGCGAAATTCTACGGCGACATCCAATCCAAACTGACCGATGCGAGCTCGCATCTGCTCTTCTTCGGCCTTGAGCTCAACGCGATCGACGATGCATCCATGGACGCGGCAATGGCGCGCGACACCCTGACGGGGCATTATCGGCCATGGATCGTCGATCTTCGGAAAGACAAGCCTTACCAGCTGGATGAAAAGATCGAACAGCTCTTCCACGAGAAATCCATCACCGCGCATGGTGCATGGAATCGTCTGTTCGACGAGACGATGGCGGCGCTGCGGTTCGACGTGGACGGCGAAAAGCTGAGCCTCGAACCGACGCTGAACCTGCTTCAGGACCATGACGGGGCCAAACGGGAAAAAGCTGCGAAAGCGCTGGCCGCGACCTTCAAGGAGAATCTGCGGACCTTCACGCTGATCACCAACACGCTCGCCAAGGACAAGGAAATTTCCGATCGCTGGCACGGCTTCAAGGACATCGCGGATTCGCGGCATCTGGCGAACCGGGTGGAGCGGGACGTGGTCGACGCACTGGTGGAGGCGGTGCGCGATGCCTATCCGCGCCTGTCGCACCGCTACTACGCCATGAAGGCGCGCTGGCTGGGCATGGATCAGATGGATTACTGGGACCGCAATGCGCCCCTGCCCGATACCCCGCAAACGCCGATCTCGTGGACCGAGGCGCGCGAGACGGTGCTGTCCGCCTACGGTGGCTTCGCACCGGAAATGGCCGAGATCGCAGGCCGGTTCTTCGACAAGGACTGGATCGATGCCGAGACGCGGCCCGGCAAGGCACCCGGCGCTTTCGCCCATCCCACCGTTCCGTCGGTCCATCCCTATGTTCTCGTCAACTACATGGGCAAGCCGCGGGACGTCATGACGCTTGCCCATGAACTGGGCCATGGCGTGCATCAGGTCCTTGCCGGCGGCCAGGGCGCGCTGATGGCCTCAACGCCACTGACGCTGGCTGAAACCGCCTCCGTCTTCGGCGAGATGCTGACGTTCCGTGCGCTGCTCGATCAGGCAAAAGACAAGCGCGAGCGGAAGGCGATGCTCGCCCAAAAGGTCGAGGACATGATCAACACGGTGGTCAGGCAGATCGCCTTCTATGATTTCGAGCGCAAGGTCCACACGGCGCGCAAGGATGGCGAACTGACTTCCGACCAGATCGGAGAATTGTGGCTCTCAGTCCAGTCCGAGAGCCTTGGACCGGCGATCCGGATATCGGAAGGTTATGAAACCTATTGGGCCTACATTCCGCACTTCATCCATTCGCCGTTCTACGTCTATGCCTATGCATTCGGCGACTGTCTGGTGAACTCTCTCTACGCTGTCTACCAGAATGCCGAGGAAGGCTTCCAGGCGAAGTATTTCGAGATGCTGAGAGCGGGCGGCACGAAGCATCACTCCGAATTGCTGGCACCGTTCGGTCTCGACGCCTCGGATCCTGCGTTCTGGGGCAAGGGTCTATCGATGATCGAGGGGCTGATCGACGAGTTGGAAGCCCTCGATCGGGATAAAGAGGACGGCTAATGCCGAGCAGGGAGGCCTTGGCGCATCCGGTCCACACCCCTTACGACGGTTCTTCAAAGCCGTTCTCGATCGGCCTCAAACCACTCGACCTCACGGCGTGGTTCGAGATCGACCAAGACCTTGGCCGCTATCAGGGAGAGAAGGAGCGTTTGTGGGCGGATAACCGCCATCAGGTCTACGCCCAAACGGAGGGCTCGCTCCCAGCGCAGAATGAAGCCCTCCGGCTGATCTCCAGGCAGTTGCCCATCCAGCGGCCGGACATTTACCAGCGGGCCGGCGAACTGATGCGCGTGAGCGAGCGCGTGACGGTCGATCTTGCGGACGATGCGAGCCCGCCGCTCTGGCGCGCGGCGCGCCTTGTGCCGGACGATCTGGTGATCATGCAGAAGCACGACGACGGCTGGCGGCTGACGGCAGCCTCGCTGTCCTTCCCCTCGTCATGGTCGCTGCGGGAAAAATTCGATCGCCCCATTCAGGACATCCATGAGACCGTGCCGGCCTTCGGGCGGGGTACCCGCAATGCGATGCTCATTGACCGGATCTTCGACAATCTGCAGCCGGACCATCCCGTCTGGCGGCTGAACTGGTCGATCTATCCCGACGACCGGCTGCACCATCCGAAAACGAAGACCGAGCGGGGTTCGGATTTCGTCCCGCAGGTGGAGCCGGGCTCGACATTCATCCGTGTCGAAAAGCAGACGCTGCATCGACTGCCCCAGACCGGCGCGATCCTCTTCACGATCCGCATCTATGTCGATCCACTGACTGCGCTGTTGGACCATGGCGAGGGAGAGCGTCTGGCGCGCGGTCTTCGCCAGCAGCTGGAAGCGCTGGATGCCGAGCAGATCGACTACAAAGGCCTGGCGCCGCGGCGCGCTGCGCTGATCGCGGCTCTCAGCCGTATCGAACAGTCAAGTTGACGGGCCGCGTCCGCGGCCGGCTTTATTGTGACATGAAAACGTGCTTTAGCCGGGCATGATCACGGACGGGCCGCATCGCGCCCGCAATCAATCCACGAGCGCAGGAGCATCGGACCATGGCAGGCAAGGAATACCCCGTATACGGCGAAATCGACGGCCCGATCGTCATGATCGGGTTCGGATCCATCGGACGGGGCACGCTGCCTTTGATCGAACGGCATTTCAAATACGACAAGGATCGTCTGGTCGTCATCGATCCGCGCGCCGACAACGAGGAAATCCTCAAGAAGCATGGCGTCAAGTTCATTCAATCGGGCGTGACAAAAGAAAACTACAAGGATTTGCTGACCCCGCTCCTGACTGAGGGGCCCGGTCGCGGGTTCTGCGTGAATCTTTCGGTCGACACGTCGTCTCTCGACCTCATCAAGCTGTGCCGGGAACTGGGCGTTCTCTATATCGATACCGTGGTGGAGCCGTGGCTCGGCTTTTATTTCGACAAGAGCGCCGACAACGCCTCGCGGACAAACTATGCCCTGCGCGAAACGGTACGTCAGGAGAAGCTGAAGAACCCGGGCGGACCGACTGCCGTTTCGACCTGTGGGGCCAATCCCGGCATGGTCTCGTGGTTTGTCAAGAAAGCCCTCGTGGACCTGGCGAACGAGTTTTCGATTGCGTTCGAGGAGCCGGCGCAGGACGACCGACAGGGATGGGCCGAACTGATGGCCAAGGCGGGCGTCAAGGGAATCCACATCGCCGAACGTGACACCCAGCGCACGAAGCACCCCAAGCCGATGAACGTCTTCTGGAACACCTGGTCGGCCGAGGGCTTCATATCCGAGGGGCTGCAACCCTCGGAACTGGGCTGGGGCACGCATGAAACCTGGCGCCCGGACAATGCCAAGGACCACAAGGACGGATGCAAGGCGGCGATCTATCTCGAACAGCCCGGAGCGAACACGCGGGTGCGCACTTGGTGCCCGACGCCCGGCCCGCAATACGGGTTCCTGGTCACGCACAACGAGTCGATCTCGATCGCGGATTTCTTCACCCTCAAGGACGACAGCGGCAACGTCGTCTTCCGACCGACCTGCCACTATGCCTACCATCCGGCCAATGACGCGGTGCTGTCGCTGCACGAAATGTTCGGCAATGGCGGCAACCAGCAACCCAAACTGCACGTCCTCGACGAGGACGAACTGGAAGACGGCATCGACGAACTCGGCGTCCTGCTCTACGGCCACCAGAAGAACGCCTATTGGTACGGGTCACGTCTTTCGGTCGAGGAAACACGCGAGATCGCGCCCTACCAGAACGCGACCGGCCTGCAAGTGACGTCGGCTGTCCTGGCCGGCATGGTCTGGGCGCTGGAGAACCCCGAGGCGGGCATCGTCGAAGCCGATGAGATGGACTACAAGCGCTGCCTCGACGTGCAGATGCCTTATCTGGGACCGGTCGAAGGACACTACACCGACTGGACGCCGCTCGAAGGGCGTCCGGGTCTCTTCCCGGAAGACATCGACGAAAGCGACCCCTGGCAGTTCCGCAACGTCCTCGTCCGCTAGGGACGACAGGCGTATTGCTTTCACATGGACCGCAATGCATCCTCGCATTGCGGTCTCGCGGTTCATTCGTTGCAAATCTGCCACATGGCGATCCTGCGCTTGAATGGGCCCGGAACCAAGGCAATAGCTGCGCATTGCGTCGGCGGGGGCTTTGACAAGCCCGAACTCAACGGGAGACACCACGATGAATCGTTACCTTCGCCTCTCATGCCTGGCCGGCATGGCCGTTCTGCTCGCCGCATGCCAGTCCGCCGGGCCGAACCGTCAGCTGGTTCTGCGCGAAGTGCCGCAGCAACGCGGCCCTGCCATCGAGGGCGATTGGGTCGACCCTAACGGTATCGTATCGAGCTTCAACAGCGGACGGTTCGAGACGCGCACCACGGACACCAACAGCCTGCTGGCCGACGGCAGCTACACCCTCGTCTCGGATCGGCTCGTCGAAATCGACATGACCTCGCGTGTGCGCGGGACCCAATCGCAGGTCAACTGCGCCCTCGTCAGCCCATCGCAGCTGAACTGCACCTCCGACAGCGGCTCGCAGTTCTCGCTCGCGCGGCGCGCTGCCGGCTGAAGAACCGGATTTCAGCGGCAAGAGGCAACAAGACGTCAGATCGACAAGGGCCTGGTGGCACACGCCGCCGGGCCCTTGTGCTTCAGGCCGGCACGGCGTCGCTATTTGCGCTTGATGTTGCCGGCTCTTGATGAAAGCATCCCCTGCGGCGCGGTCCGGAGCTTGTCACAAAAGCTCAACGGAATGCTGTCACCAAAGAGCGGAACGACAAGGGAGCCTTCATGATGTCCACGACCCTCCGGCGCGCAATGATCTCGGTTTCAGCGCTGGCGCTGACCACAGGCGCAGCACATGCCGATTTCACCCTCGACATCCTGCACATCAACGATCTGCATTCGCGTATCCAGGCAATCAACGCCTATGACTCGACATGCTCGCAGGAAGAGGCGGACGCAGGGGAATGCTTCGGCGGTGTCGCACGCGTGAAGACGATGATCGACGAACGCCGGGATGCGCTGACGGGAGAAGATGCGAACCTCCTCGTTCTCGATGCCGGCGACCAGTTCCAGGGCTCCCTGTTCTACACCACGTATAAGGGTGACGCCGAGGCCGAGTTCATGAACGCCATCGGTTTCGACGCCATGGCGCTGGGCAACCACGAATTCGACGACGGCCCTGAGGGTCTCGACAATTTCCTTCAGCAGGTGGAAGTCCCGGTGATATCCGGCAACACCATGGCGGCTGAAGGTTCGCTGCTCGACGGCAAGTACGAGCCCTATCTGATCAAGGAATTCGGAGAAGAGCGTGTCGGCATCCTTTCCGTCCTTGCGACCGACACCGACGAGACCTCATCGCCGGGAGACGACATCACCTTCGAAGACGAGATCGAATATCTCACGGGTGCGGTCGAGGAACTGGAAGCGGAGGGCATCAACAAGATCGTCCTGCTCTCACACGTCGGCTACGTCCGCGATCAGGAGATTGCCGCGGCGGTCGACGGAATCGACGTGATCGTCGGCGGGCACTCGCACACGCTGCTCTCGAATTCGGAAGAAGGCGCTGCCGGCCCCTACCCTACTCTGGTCGCCAACCCATCGGGCACTGAGGTCCCGATCGTTCAGGCTTATGCCTATTCGAAATATGTCGGCGAGCTGCGTGTCGAGTTCGACGACGATGGCGTCGTGACGTCGGCGACCGGCGATCCTCATCTGCTCGACAACAGCGTCGAGCCGGATGAAGAAGTCGCGGCCCGTGTCGAAGAGCTTGCCGGACCGATCGAAGACCTGATGCAGGAACGCGTGTCGGACGCGACCGGTCCCATCGACGGCTCGCGCGAGACATGCCGGGCGCAGGAATGCGAGATGGGCAACCTTGTCGCCGACGCGATGCTCTGGAAGACCGAGGACCAGGGCGTCGATATCGTCATCCAGAACGGCGGCGGACTGCGTGCCTCGATCGATGGCGGCGAGATCACCATGGGCGACGTCTTCGGCGTGCTGCCGTTCCAGAACACGCTGGCGACATTCGAACTCACCGGCGCCAATGTCGTCGAAGCGCTCGAGAATGGCCTCAGCCAGTATGAGGAACAGGCGGGACGCTTCGCGCAAGTCGCCGGGATGCGCTACACCTTCGATGCCACTCAGCCTGCCGGCGAGCGTGTCGTGTCCGTCGAGGTGGCCGACGGCGATGGCGGATTTGCGCCGATCGATCCGGAGGCGACATACGGCGTCGCGACCAACAACTATATGCGCACCGGCGGAGACGGCTATGCCATCTTCGAGAGCGAGGGCATGGATGCCTATGATTATGGGCCGGGTCTCGAGCAGGTCGTGGCCGACTATCTGCGCGAGAACGAGCCTTATGAGCCTTATCTCGACGGCCGTATCATCGATGCGAACGCCGAGGGCGGGAGCGATGCGGCCGCCCCCGCCGCGGAGGAAATGCCGGCGGAAGAGCCTGCGGACACGGCCGACACGCCAGCGGCCGAAGACATGAGCGATGAGCCGGCAGCCGCCCCGGTCGAGGAGGACATGGCGGAAGAACCGGCCATGTCCGGGGACGACGAAACGGCAGGCGAAACGACCGAACCCGCACCGGCTGACGGCGCGGGCACAGAAACCGAAGCGCCGGCAGCCGAGGAACCCGCCTCCGCCATGCCACCGCAACAGCCCGCCATGAGCGACGAGACGGGAGACGCTTCGGAACCAGCCGACGACAGCACCATGAGCGACGATGCGGCCAGCGAGGAAGGCGCCGTTGCCGATCCGATCGAGCCAGCGCCGATGGAAGAACCCATGGAGGCGAGCGGCGAACAGACGCACACGGTCGTCCGCGGCGACACGCTTTGGGACCTGGCGGAAGAGTTCTATGGCGACCCCGAAATGTGGAGGATGATCGCCGAAGCCAATCCGGACTATGCCGACGGCATGCTGGAAATCGGCGCGGAACTGATGATCCCCGCAAAGTAGCGGCGACACTTCGCCTTACCGCAAGGGGCCCGGAGCGTCAGCGTTCCGGGCCCCTTGCGTTTGGGCAATGCCATGCGACAAATTGGAATGATTGAAAAGAAGCTCGCCTGTCTTATTTCTCAGGCCACTCAATAAAGGCTCTGCGAAGCAATCATGACGCATTATCGAGGCGATTGCCGAGCCGTAATCGAGAGGGGTCGTCCTGGCGCATGAACGAGCACGTCACACCTACACCGGAGACGACGAAACCGATCGGCGATCTGCCGGCGGACCATCCCCCCGTCGCGGCGCAAAAGGTCGGTGTACTGCTGGTCAATCTCGGCACGCCGGACGGCACGGACCCGGTTTCTATGCGCCGTTATCTCAAGGAGTTTCTGACCGATAGCCGGGTGATCGAGTGGCCCAAGGCAGTCTGGTATCCGATTCTGTTCGGCATCGTGCTGAACAAGCGGCCAAAGCGTGTCGGCCTGGCATACGAACAGATCTGGAATCACGACCTTAACGAGAGCTACCTGCGGACCTATACGCGCAGCCAGTCCGATCTGCTGGCCGGCGCTCTGCGCCAGCACGCGCAGGTCAAGGTGGATTGGGCGATGCGTTATGGACAACCGTCCATTCCGACAAAGATCGAAGCCTTGAAGTCGGCAGGGTGTGAGCGAATCCTCATTTTCCCGCTCTATCCGCAGTATTCCGCGACCACGACGGCAACGGTGAACGACAAGGCATTCGAGACGCTGATGAAGATGCGCTGGCAGCCGGCGCTGAGAACGGTGCCGCCGTATCACGACGAACCCGTTTATATAGAGGCGCTGGCCAGTTCGATCGAGCGGCACCTTTCGACCCTCGATTGGGAACCGGAGGTGGTGCTGACATCGTTTCACGGAATTCCACAATCGTACTTCAAGAAGGGCGACCCCTATCACTGCCACTGCCTGAAGACGGCGCGGCTGCTGCGCGAGCGCCTCGGCTATTCGAAGGACAAGCTCGTCGCCACCTTCCAGTCGCGCTTCGGGCCGGAGGAGTGGTTGCAACCCTACACCGACAAGACTGTCGAGAAGCTCGCCAGGGAAGGCGTGAAGCGCATAGCGGTCCTCAACCCGGGCTTCGTTTCAGACTGCCTGGAAACACTGGAGGAGATCGACGGCGAAGCGCGCGAAATCTTCACCGAGCATGGCGGCGAGTATTTTACCCATATTCCCTGCCTCAACGATTCCGCTGAAGGCATGAGCGTGATCGAAGCGATGGTGCGCCGTGAACTTCAAGGCTGGGTTTGAGGCGCTTGAGCGACATCGCCGCGATGGCTCTTGATGAGATCGGGCCGTGGATATGGTGGGTTGGCGCGCTCGGCGCATTCGCGGTCGAGATCGTGACCGCACGGGGCATTGCTTTTCGCATCGCTGTCGCGCTGCTACTGGCTGGCGCGCCGGCGCTTCTTCATGTCGGTGAAGGATACCCCGCCGCCTCGATTGGCATTTTCATCAGTTCGGCAGTCGGCATGCTGGCTGTCCAGCGGTTTGCCGGATGGGGAGTTCAGGGCCGTTCGGGCGATCGCTGATGCGCCTCGATCACGCGGCACCGACCCGCAGCAAATCGTGGAAATGAATGATCCCGACCGGCAGTCCACGTTCATCCGTCACGATCAACGCACTGATATTGTGATCCTCCAACACCGCAAGCGCGCTGCTTGCCAGCGTGGAGGTTCTCACCGTCTTGGGATTGCGCGTCATCATGTCCTCGACGGTCAGCGCGGTCAGGTCACGGCCCAGATTGCGCGCCAGATCGCCGTCGGTAATGATGCCGGCCAGGGCGCCGCCCTCGCCGACGATCCCGACGCAGCCGAAGCGCTTTTCCGCAAGCCTTGCCACCGCTTCGGGGACACCGGTTCCCAGAGGCACCAGCGGCATGCGGTCGCCGGTGTGCATCAGTTCGCCAACATGCATCAACATGGCGCCGAGCTGACCGCCGGGATGAAACACGCCGAAATCGTTTGCGGTGAAGCCGCGCGCTTCCAACAGCGCGATGGCCAGCGCGTCGCCGAGCGCCAATTGCATGAGGGTTGAGGTGGTCGGAGCCAATCCGTGCGGACAGGCCTCCTGCTCGCGTGGCAAGACCAGTGCGATATCGGCCTCGACGCCCAGCGCCGAGCCTGCGCCCGCCGTCAGGCCGACCAGCGGAATGCGAAATCGCTTGGCATAGGCGATGATGCCTTTCAACTCCGCGCTTTCGCCCGACCATGACATTGCGATGACCGCATCGTCGCGCGCGATCATGCCAAGATCACCATGATTGGCCTCGGCGGGATGGACGAAGAATGCCGGCGTTCCGGTCGAAGCCAGGGTCGCGGCGAGCTTCGAGCCGATATGGCCACTTTTTCCCACCCCCGTGACGATCACCCGCCCGGAAATCGCCGCGATGCAGGCGACAGCGCGCGCGAACGGTTCGGCGAGGTCGCTGGCGAGCGCCCGCTCAAGTGCCTCCAGCCCTGCCCGTTCGATCGACAGGGTGCGTCTGGCCGATGCGGGTGCGTCAGACTCGTCGGGAGCGCTCTCATTCTTCATGCCGCATCGGTTAGCTGCTTTCCCCGGCGCTGTCCACGGTCGTCAGGATGGGAAAGAAACCATTAACCATAGCGCTTTACCTTTCGGAAACCGACCGACTCGCCGGCGGGTATCAATGCGCAAGGACGACGATGGGCCTTTTCGATCGCAGATGTGAGCCGCGGCTTGCCGCCGCAACGCTCGCGGCGATCATGGCCATTGCGCCCGCCGCCGCGCAAAGCATCGAAGAACAACCATTGGCATTGACGGCGCCGACCGGTCCGGCTGCGAGTGTCCCACTCGAGCTGCCAGCTACGACCCCGATCGTCGAGGAAACACCGAGCGCACCGATCGATACGCGCGCCAACCCTCGCACCGAACGGGTTGACGGAGCGCTGAGGCTCCGGTCTGCCGATGAGCGCGATGAAGATGAAGACCTTGGCATTCGCGCGGGTCGCTTCATCATCCGGCCGACGCTCAGCCAGCGGATCGTCGGAGAGCGCAGCAGCAGCACGGGCGGCACCGAGGATCGCGTTTTTTCCGAGACGCAAGGCGATATCGAGATTCTGTCGGACTGGTCACGGCATGCGCTCACCGTACTGGGCAGCACCGTTCATGAGGAAAATCTGAGTGGAGACGGTCAGACCGATCCCTCGACCGACATCAATGCGACGCTGCGGCTCGATCTCGCCGACGAGACCACCGCCACGTTGCGTGCGGGCTACAGCTTCTACCGCGAAGATGAAACCGATCCGAACGCGCTGGAAGGTGCGACCACTCAAGCCGGCGTCAACGCGTTCACGCTGGGTGGCGAAGTTGCGCGCGATCTCGGCATCATCCGCGCCTCTCTGGATCTCAGTGGTGAGCGTACGATCTTTGACGATGTCAGGCTGTCGGACGGATCGTCCCTCGATCTTGGTGATCGGGACCAGACCAGCATATCGCTGACCGGGCGCGCGACCTACAATAGCGGTGCGGCACTGGCGCCGCTTGTCGAGGCCGAGTTGACCCGCAGCGAATATGACGAGCAGTTCGACCGCAATGGCTTCGAACGCTCCGCCTGGTCCTATGGCCTGAGAACAGGGCTTGCCATCGATCTCGGCGAAAAATGGTCGGGCGAAATCGCCGCAGGGTATGCGCTGCGCGATATCGACGATCCCCGCCTTGCCTCTGTCGATGCTCTCACGGTCGACGGATTGCTCAATTGGTCGCCGCACCGGGGAACGGATGTCGCTCTCGGTTTGATCACGGAAATCGAAAGCTCGACCACACCCGACCTGCCAGGATCGGTCGCCTATCGCGTCTATTCCAGCATCACGCACGCCATTCGCAGCGATATCGTTGCGCGTCTGGGTGGAGGCGCCACGCTCCGGCTTTACGACGGTTCGACTTTCGGCGACGAGACGATCTACGACGCCTCTGTCGGGCTGACATGGCGCCTCAACCGTTATCTCGACCTGCTGGCCGATGTCGGATACGAACGCACCACGCGGGACGGCGAGGACGACTTCGACACGACTTATGTCGGGATGGGCGTATCGCTGCGTCGCTAGCGGCGTCAGGCCTTCAGCATGGCGCGCAGATCGTCCTCGATCAGGCCCCGCAGATCATCGCGGGCCATGGCGAAAGCGATGTTGGCCTTGATGAAACCATCCTTGGAGCCGCAATCGTAGGTGTCACCGCGGAACTTGTATCCGGCAAAGGACGACCTGTCGGCGAGCTTCAACATGCCATCGGTCAGCTGAATCTCGTTGCCGGCTCCACGTTCCTGGGTTTCGAGGATCGAGAATATTTCCGGCTGCAGGATATAGCGGCCGTTGATGAACCAGTTCGACGGCGCGGTGCCCTTCTTCGGCTTCTCCACCATCTCGGTGATGCGAAAGCCGTCTCCTATGCTGTCGCCGATGCCGACAATCCCGTATTTGTGGGCGAGTTCGGGGTCGCATTCCTCGACCGACACGATATTGCCGCCGGCCGTTGCATAAAGGTCCATCATGCCCGAAAGACAGCCCTTCTGGTCATTCATCAACATGTCCGGCAGAAGCAGGGCGAACGGTTCGTCACCAACAATGTCGCGGGCGCACCAGACCGCGTGACCAAGGCCCAATGGCTCCTGCTGACGGGTGAAGCTCGTCGTCCCCGCCCGCGGCAGCATTGACTGGACGAGGTCGAACTCCGCTTTTTTCCCGCGGGATTTCAGCGTTTCGTTCAACTCGAACTGAATATCGAAGTGATCCTCGATGACGCCCTTGTTTCGTCCGGTGACGAAAATGAAGTGCTCTATTCCGGCGGCCGCGGCCTCCTCGACCACATACTGAATGACGGGCTTGTCGACGATGGTCAGCATTTCCTTGGGCACGGCCTTCGTCGCCGGCAAGAACCGGGTTCCGAGTCCCGCCACCGGGAATACCGCTTTCCTGACGCGCCGCTTGTTGTCCATCCTGATTCTACCCTTTCAATCCTGCCGCGATGTCACCAATCCCCACGCCTTCATGCAACGTGCACCACTTGCGCGTTGGACGCAAAATTTCAAAAAGAGTGTTCCCCGTCATATGGTAAAGACTTTGTTGAGGTGCGCTCACTATCATCGGTTCTCAGTAGGCGGACCACTCGACATAGCGGCGCAAATCATGTCGCGTAGCAAACGGTGATTGGTCTGATTGGTTCCGGGGCTCCGAGAGCCCTGACAGCATATTCAACGGCGCCACATGGCGCCTTGCGAAACGGCAGGAGGCAGACACGATGATGCGTTTTACTGTCACCCGGAGGGCCGGGCGGCTCGCCGCGATCGCTGCAACGGCAGGGTTTCTCGCTGCCGGTCCGGCAAGCGCCGACGCGGGTTTCCAACAGTGGATCGCCGATTTCAGGAACGTAGCCGCCCAAGGCGGCGTCAGCGGCTCGGTCTATGACAACGCCTTCGAAGGCGTGACTATCCCCGATCCCGAGGTTCTGGAAAAAGCGCGTTACCAGCCGGAGTTCCGCTCGCAGGTCTGGGATTATCTCGATAGCCGCGTCAATCCGTTCACGGTCCGAAAGGGCCAGGAAATGGCACGGCGCCATGGCCGCGTTCTTGGCCAGATCGAGCGCCAATTCGGTATCGACCGATCGGTAATTCTGGCCATCTGGTCGATGGAGTCCAATTACGGCGAGGTCTTGGAAAAGCCGGATCGCCTGCATTACGTGCCGCAAGCGCTTGCCACTCTGGCCTATGGCGACAGCCGGCGGGCGAAATTTGCACGCACGCAGCTCGTCGCCGCGCTGAAGATTCTGCAGAGCGGCGACATCCGGCGCGAGCAGCTGAGTGGTTCCTGGGCCGGAGCGATGGGCCATACCCAATTCATTCCCACCAGCTACCAGGCCTATGCGGTCGACATGGACGGCAACGGTCGCCGCGACATCTGGACCTCTGTCCCCGACGCGCTGGCGACGGCGGCAAATCTTCTGGCCAAGAACGGTTGGCAGACGGGCAAGACCTGGGGGTACGAAGCCGCGGCACCATCCGGCGGCGGGCGCTATGACGGGCAGACGAAAACCCTGGCGGAGTGGCAGCAACTCGGGTTCACCCGTCCTGACGGGCGCGGATTCCCGCGGCCTTCGGACAGGGCCGAACTCAAGATGCCGGCAGGGGCGAGCGGCCCAGCCTTTCTGATGCTGCGCAACTTCTTCATCATCAAGCGCTACAACAACTCCGATTCCTACGCGCTTGCGGTCGGGCTTCTGGCCGACCAGATCGCCGGATATGGCGCTATGACGCAACGCTGGCCTCGCCCGGCCGGCACGCTCAGCATGGAAGAGAAGTTCGAGTTGCAGACGCGATTGAAGCACCTCGGATATTACGGCGGTGAGATCGACGGCAATCTCGGATCAGGCTCGCAAGCTGCCATCAAGCAGTTCCAGTCGCGTACCGGCATGGATGCCGATGGCGTTCCGTCGCAGAACGTTCTGGATCGCCTACGCCGCTAGATCGTTTCGTTTCTGTAGAAAAGCGGTCGTGACGCCGACGAGATGACCCGGCCTCCGGAGAAGACGGCATCGTCTTTCCGGAGGCCATTTCATTCGATCCTGAATTCGCGATAGAGTGCGGCATGCGAGGGCTGATTGCCGCGCGGACGATCAGCGTGGAGACCAATGCAGCGGCAACTGGACAACAATGAGCGCAATGAACCCCGGCACGCAGCGACACTGGCGCGCAGCGTGGTGCTTATTGCTGCCGCGCTCGTGGCGTTCGCCATCACGCCGCTCGTTCTGACGGCGGAGGCCCAGCAACGGGTTGAGCGTCGTTCCATCATCGACATGCTGTTCGGCCCACGTCAGCAGCCCAATTTTCCGCCGCCGCCACAACGGGCCCAGCCTCAACGCCAGCAGGCGCCGCAGTCCCGCCCGCGTCAACGCAGCAGTCAGCAGCCCTCCCGATCCGCGCCGCGCCGACAGCAAGCGAGTACACCCGCCGCTCCACCTGCAGTGGAAAAGAGCGAAGACGCCAGCACCATTCTCGTTGTCGGCGACTTCATGGCCTCCGGTCTGGCCGAAGGACTGGAGGCGACGTTCGCCGAAAACCCCGACATCGTCGTCGAGCGCGATACCAACGGCTCCTCGGGCCTGGTGCGCGATGATTTCTATGATTGGCACGCGGCGCTTCCCGGACTGATCGATGAGAGCGAGCCGGAAATCGTCGTCGTGATGCTTGGTTCGAACGACCGCCAGCAGATGCGGGTCGACGGACAGACAGCCGACGTCCGGTCCGAAGCCTGGAGCGGTGAGTATGCGCGCCGCGTCGAGGAGCTCGCGAAGATCGTGACGGATCGCGAGATTGGGCTCGTCTGGGTCGGTGCGCCCGCGTTTCAGTCTCCCCGCATGAGCGCGGATATTCTGGCGTTCAACGATATCTATCGCGAGCGGATCGATGCGGCCTCCGGCTCCTTCGTCGATATCTGGGACGGGTTCGTGGATGAATCGGGCGCCTTCATCTTCACCGGTTCCGATGTGCAGGGGCAGCAGGTACGGCTACGCGGCTCGGACGGCATCAACATGACGGCTGCCGGCAAACAGAAACTCGCCTTCTATGCCGAAAAGCCGATCCGGCGGATCCTGGACGAACGCAATGGCGACGGCCAGGACACGCTTGCCGCTTTGCCGCGCGGCAGCGAGACGGCGCCGCCGCAAGCCGTGGTGCCGCAACTGGTGACCCGCACGCCGCCGATGCGCATTACCGATCCGGCATTCGACGGCGGCGAACAGTTGCTTGGCGGAGACCGTGAACCTTACGATCCGGCTCTGAAATCACCGCGGGACGAACTTGTCGAGACGGGAACGGTCGCTCCGGCCCCGGTTGGCCGGGCGGATAATTTCCGCTGGCCGCCGAAACAATCGGAAACCGGCGACGCTGACGTCACAGGTGCGCCGTCGCCCGCGGGACAGAACGTCGGCGACACCGCACCGTCCGGCGAGCGGGCCGCTGCACCGACGACAGCGCCCCCTGATCAATCCCTGTAGCGTGCTTTTCGACCTTGCGGCTCGTGCGTCGGTCGGCGCTTGGGGTCAGCGCGGAAGTATGGTCGAGCCCATCAACTCGAGATCGATCGCCCGGGCCGCCTGCCGTCCTTCGCGGATGGCCCATACGACCAGCGATTGGCCGCGACGCACATCGCCAGCTGCCCAAAGCTTGTCGACCGACGTCTGGTAGTCCTCGTCGTTCGCCTCGACGAAAGTCGAGCCACGACGATCCTTGCCGATCGAAAGCTGGCCTTCGAGGTCCTTGACCACACTGTCGGAAAACGGACCTCTGAAGCCGATGGCGATGAACGCAAGATCGGCCTTGATGACGAATTCGGTGCCGGCGATCGGCTCGCGCTTCTCGTCGACTTCGCAGCACTTCACTCCGACCAGCTTGCCGTCCTCGCCGACGAATTCGAGCGTGCCCGCCTGAAACTCGCGCTGCGCGCCTTCTGCCTGGGATGACGATGTTCGCATCTTCGTCGCCCAGAATGGCCAGACGGCAAGCTTGTCTTCCTTTTCCGGCGGCCGCGGACGGATATCGAGCTGTGTCACCCGCACCGCGCCCTGGCGGAATGCCGTTCCCACGCAGTCCGACGCCGTATCGCCGCCGCCAACTACCACGACATGCTTTGCCGCCGCGATGATCGGCTCTGAGGGCCATCCGGTGGACTCGATCGAGCGGCGGGCCACGCGCTTGTTCTGCTGGACGAGGTAAGGCATCGCATCATGAACGCCATCCAGGTCAACGCCTGGAATGCCGGCGTCCCGCGGCGTTTCCGATCCGCCCGCATAGAGTACCGCGTCAAACTCCGCCTTCAGCTGTTCCACGGTCTTCTCGACGCCGATGTTGACGCCGCAGTGGAAGGTCACACCCTCGCCTTCCATCTGCTCGACCCGGCGGTCGATGAAATGCTTCTCCATCTTGAAGTCGGGAATCCCGTAGCGCAGGAGGCCGCCAATCCTGTCTTCGCGTTCGAAGACATGCACTTCGTGCCCAGCCCGGCCAAGTTGTTGCGCCGCGGCCATGCCGGCTGGTCCCGATCCGATGACCGCCACTTTCCGGCCCGTCTTGCGGCTCGCCGGCTGCGGCACGATGAACCCACGCTCATAGGCCTTGTCGGCGATCGCCTGTTCGATCGTCTTGATCGCGACAGGCACGTCCTCAAGGTTCAGCGTACACGCCTCTTCGCACGGCGCCGGGCAAATGCGTCCGGTGAACTCCGGGAAGTTGTTGGTGGAGTGCAGGTTGCGGATCGCCTCGTCCCAGTTGTCGTTATAGACGAGATCGTTCCAGTCCGGAATCTGGTTGTGGATGGGACAACCCGTCGGACCGTGACAATAGGGAATGCCGCAATCCATGCAGCGCGCCGCCTGCTTGGAGATTTCGGAATCCGACATCGGAATGACGAATTCCTTGAAGTGCCGTATCCGGTCGGAGGCCGGCTGATACTTGGCGGTCTGCCGGTCGATCTCGAGAAAACCTGTTACCTTACCCATGTCGCTTCCGTTCATTGGTGCCGCCTCTTCAGATTACGGCAAGAATGTTGGGTGAGACGGACACCGGCCGAGATGCAGCCGGCCGCTGGCCCCCGCGCCTTCAGGGCGGCACGGGAGCGCCATCCGCATATGTTCGCTACTCGGCCGCCATGCCCATGCGCATGCGCTCCATATCCTCGAGCGCGCGGCGATACTCGACCGGCATGACCTTGCGGAACTTGCCGCGGTAGTCTGCCCACTCGTCGAGAATCTGCTTGGCACGCGTCGAGCCGGTGTAGTGCATGTGATTGGAGATGAGCTGGACAAGGCGCTCCTCATCGTGCCGGGTCATGTCGCCAGAGACGTCAACACGTCCCTTGTGCATCAGATCGCCGCCGTGATGGTGCAGCTTTTCCAGAATATCGTCCTCTTCGGGCACGTGCTCCAGTTCCACCATCGCCATGTTGCAACGCGTGGCGAATGTGTTGTCCTCGTCGAGCACATAGGCAACCCCGCCCGACATGCCGGCGGCAAAGTTGCGCCCGGTCTCGCCGATCACGACGACCACGCCGCCCGTCATGTATTCGCAGCCGTGATCGCCGACCCCCTCGACCACCGCGACGGCGCCAGAGTTACGGACGGCGAAACGCTCTCCCGCGACACCGCGGAAATAGCACTCGCCCTCGATCGCGCCGTAGAGCACGGTGTTGCCGACAATGATCGACTTTTCGGCGACGACCCTTGAGTTGTCCGGTGGGCGAACGACGATGCGACCGCCGGACAGACCCTTGCCGACATAGTCGTTTCCGTCACCCACGAGCTCGAAAGAGATGCCGCGCGCGAGGAAAGCGCCGAAGGACTGGCCCGCCGTACCGCGCAGCGTCACGTTGATCGTGTCGTCCGGAAGTCCCTTGTGGCCGTGGCGCAGCGCCAGCGCGCCCGACAACATTGCTCCGGTCGACCGGTCTACGTTGCGGATGGACACATCGATCTCAACGGCCTGCTTGTTCTCAAGCGCAGGCGCCGCCTTCTCGATCAGCGTGCGGTCCAGAACATCATCGATCGGATGGTTCTGGCGTTCGGTCCAATAAGTCTTTTCCTTCGGCGCATCGGGCTTGAAGAACACCCCCGTGAAGTCGAGCCCCTTGGCCTTCCAGTGATCGATCAGGTCGTTCTTGAAGAGGAGATCAGACTGTCCGATGATTTCGTCGAGCTTGCGCACGCCGAGCGCTGCAAGATATTCGCGGATTTCTTCTGCCAGGAAGAAGAAATAGTTCACCACATGCTCGGGCGCGCCCTTGAAGCGCTTTCTGAGAACCGGGTCCTGGGTGGCAACGCCGACGGGGCAGGTATTCAGATGGCACTTGCGCATCATGATGCAGCCGGCCGCAATCAGCGGTGCAGTGGAAAAGCCGAACTCGTCGGCCCCGAGCATGGCGCCGATGATGACGTCGCGGCCGGTCTTCAGACCACCGTCGACCTGCAGCGCGATGCGCGAGCGCAGCCCGTTGAGCACCAGCGTCTGATGCGTTTCGGCCAGCCCCATCTCCCAGGGGCTGCCGGCATGCTTCAGCGACGTCAGCGGGGACGCCCCGGTTCCGCCATCGAAGCCTGAGATCGTGATGTGATCGGCGCGCGCCTTGGCCACGCCGGCAGCCACGGTGCCGACACCGACCTCCGACACCAGCTTCACCGAAATATCGGATGCTGGATTGACGTTCTTCAGATCGTAGATGAGCTGCGCCAGATCCTCGATGGAATAGATGTCATGGTGCGGCGGCGGCGAGATCAGGCCGACGCCGGGAGTCGAATGGCGTGTCTTGGCAATGGTCGCATCGACCTTGTGACCAGGCAGCTGGCCGCCCTCGCCGGGCTTGGCGCCCTGTGCGACCTTGATCTGGATCATGTCCGAATTGACGAGATACTCCGTCGTCACGCCGAAGCGGCCCGAGGCCACCTGCTTGATGGCGGAACGTTCCGGGTTAGCCCGTCCGTCGGCAAGCGGCAGGAACCGGTCGGCCTCTTCGCCGCCCTCGCCCGTGTTGGACTTGCCGCCGATCTGGTTCATCGCGCGGGCCAATGTCGTGTGCGCCTCGCGGCTGATCGAGCCGAAGGACATGGCTCCCGTCGAGAAACGCTTGACGATCTCGGCGGCCGGTTCGACCTCATCGATCGGGACCGGCTTGCGCCCCACATCTTCGGCGGACTTTATGGAGAACAAGCCGCGAATGGTGTTCATTCGTGCTTCGCGCTCATTCACAAGCGCCGAGAACGCACGATACTTGTCTTCAGCATTGCCACGAACGGAGTGCTGAAGCGTTGCAACGGCGTCGGGTGTCCAGGCATGTCCCTCGCCGCGCAGGCGATACATGTACTCACCGCCAATATCGAGCGAGTGGGCCAGGACCGGATCGGGGCCGAAGGCCGCTTCGTGCCGGCGGCGGGTTTCCTCCGCGACCTCCGCGAGATCGACGCCTTCGATCTTGGTCGCCGTCCCGGTGAAATACTTGTCGACGAAGGCGCTCGACAGCCCGACGGCGTCGAAAATCTGCGCCCCGCAATAGGACTGGTAGGTCGAGATGCCCATCTTGGACATGACTTTCAGGATGCCCTTGCCGATCGCCTTGATGTAGCGCGAGACCACTTCGTGCTGCTCGACCTCTGGCGGGAACTCGCCGCGCTTGTGCATTTCGAGCAGCGTGTCGAAGGCAAGATAAGGGTTGATCGCCTCCGCGCCGTATCCGGCCAGACAGGCGAAATGGTGGACCTCGCGCGGCTCTCCCGATTCCACGACGAGACCGACGGAGGTGCGCAGGCCCTTGCGGATGAGGTGGTGATGAACGGCTGCCGTCGCCAGCAATGCGGGTATGGCGATCCGATCCGGGCCGAGTTGACGGTCCGAGAGCACGATGATGTTGTAGCCGCCGGTCACGGCAGTCTCGGCACGCTGGCACAGACGGTCGAGCGCGGCCTCCATCCCCTCCGCCATCTCTTCGGACGGGTAGGTCAGGTCGAGGGTCTTGGTATCGAAAAGATCCTCGGTATGGCCGATCGAGCGAATCTTCTCCAGATCACCGTTCGTCAGGATGGGCTGGCGGACTTCAAGCCGCTTGCGCTTCGATGCGCCCTTGTGGTCGAGAATGTTGGGACGCGGCCCGATGAAGGAGACGAGGCTCATGACCAGCTCTTCACGGATCGGGTCGATGGGCGGGTTCGTCACCTGCGCGAAGTTCTGCTTGAAATAGGTATAGAGCAGCTTGGATTTGTCCGACATCGCCGAGATCGGCGTATCGGTGCCCATCGATCCGATTGCCTCCTGGCCGGTCGTTGCCATGGGCGCCATCAGGATCTTGGTGTCTTCCTGGCTGTAGCCGAAGGCCTGCTGGCGATCGAGAAGGGACACGTCGCGCCTCAGCGCGCGCGGCTCTACCGGCTTCAATTCTTCCAGGATCAGCTGCGTACGCTTCAGCCAGTCCTTGTAGGGGTGCATGTTTGCGATTTCAGACTTGACCTCGTCGTCGGAAACGATGCGGCCCTTGTCCATGTCGATGAGCAGCATGCGTCCCGGCTGGAGGCGCCACTTCGACACGATGTTTTCTTCCGGCACGGTGATAACCCCGGCCTCGGACGCCATGATGATCCTGTCGTCATCGGTGACGATGTAGCGCGCCGGCCGCAAACCGTTGCGATCGAGCGTCGCGCCGATCTGCCGTCCATCGGTGAAGGCGACCGCCGCGGGTCCATCCCATGGCTCCATCAGGGCGGCGTGATACTCGTAGAACGCCTTGCGTTCGTTCGACATCAGCTGGTTGCCAGCCCATGCCTCGGGGATGAGCATCATCACGGCGTGGGCCAGCGAATAGCCACCCTGAACGAGGAATTCGAGCGCATTGTCGAAGCAGGCCGTATCGGACTGTCCCTCATAGGAAATCGGCCAGAGCTTCTCGATATCCTTGCCGAACAGCGGCGAGCTCACCGATGCCTGACGCGCCGCCATCCAGTTGACGTTGCCACGCAGCGTGTTGATCTCGCCATTGTGCGCAACCATGCGGTATGGGTGCGCGAGCTTCCACGAGGGGAAGGTGTTGGTCGAGAAACGCTGGTGCACGAGGGCGACGGCCGACGTGAAGCGTTCGTCCTTCAGGTCCGGATAGTAGGCGCCGACCTGGTAGGCAAGGAACATGCCCTTGTAGACGATGGTCTGCGAGGACAACGACACGAAATAGAAACCGTTGTCGACCCCGTTCGTCTCCGCATAAATGCGGTTGGAGATGACCTTGCGCAGGATGAAGAGCCGCCTTTCGAAATCCTGCTCGGATACGAGTTCAGGATTGCGGCCGATGAACACCTGGCGGTGATGGGGCTCGGTGGCTGCGATGTGCGGCGCTTTGGAAAGCGACGAATTGTCGGTCGGCACATCACGGAAGCCGAGAAGCTCCTGGCCCTCTTCGGCCACCACGTCGGCGATGATGTTTTCGATATGCGCGCGCAGCGCGTCATCCTGCGGCATGAAGAGATAGCCGACAGCATAGTGGCCGGCCTCGGGCAGCGTCACGTTCTGCGCTGCCATCTCGTCCTTGAAGAGGGCATGCGGAATCTGCACGAGAAGCCCGGCGCCATCGCCCATGAGCGGATCGGCACCGACCGCGCCGCGGTGCGTCAGGTTCTCCAGCATGGCCAGTCCATCAGCGATGATCTGATGGGATTTCTGACCCTTCATATGCGCAATGAAGCCGACGCCGCATGCATCGTGCTCGTTTCGCGGATCGTAAAGCCCCTGCGCCGGAGGCAAACCGAATGCCGAATGGGCCGTTCGAGCGGGCACACACTTTTCATCGCGCCCCGAAGCGGGCATCGCGGAAATCAAGTTGTCAGATGGCGAACGTTTCGTCGTCATCGTGCCTACCTCCTGTCAGCGCCCCTGCGGGGCTTCGATTCCAATTCCATGCTCCGAGTCGAACCATCGGCGGGGTCGCAGAAGCTGGCGGCCTTTCGTTCGCCGAAATGGCCGCGCACCACTTTGCTGCTGTTGCTCCAGACAATACGCCAGAAGCGCCGTCCGCCCGCCTTCCCGTCTCGGCCGGCTCTCGCCGCGCTTTCGTCGTGACGCTCATTATAGTGCGATCGTGCCGCCGTCATAGGGGCGGCTGCCACGGCGAAAATAGGACAGGCTTGCTGTCCTATTCCGAGGCTCTATGCCAGAAAGCGAATGTGGAGGCAAGTTCTGCAGTCGATTTTTATGCCGTCATGGGCACAAATATTGCCGCAACCGCCTCTAATGGCGCAACTTTCGGTCGAGGATGCTGCAGAGCGAGACACAAAGCGCCGCCGGGCATGGAGCGATTGCTCTTCCGCCCGCCAGCGCCTATGCCTGCCCCCGCACCCTGAAACCGTGGACGACAGGAAATCGCCGTCATGCACTTTGCATCCGACAATTGGGCCGGAGCCCACCCCAAAATCGCCGAGGCGTTGACGCACCACGCTGCCGGCTTTGCCGCAGCCTATGGATCGAGCGACCTCGACAAGGCAATCGAGGCGAAGTTCAACGACATCTTCGAGCGAGAAGTGGCGGTCTTCTTCGTCGGTACGGGAACGGCGGCCAACTCCCTAGCGCTGGCCAGCGTCAACCGTCCGGGCGGCGTCTCCTTCTGTCACCGCGAAGCGCACATCATCGAAGACGAATGCGGCGCGCCCGAAGCTTTCACGCATGGCGGCCGACTGGTTCCTGTCGACGGGCCGAATGGCCGGATGGACCCCGCCGTGCTCAAATCGGAAATCGGTCGCTTCCCGCCCGGCTCGGTGCACACGGGCCAGCCGATGGCGATCTCCATCACGCAGGCGAGCGAAATCGGAACGGTCTACGATGGGCCCGCCATCGAGACCATCGCCGGGATTGCCCGCCAGCACGGCCTTCCGCTGCACATGGACGGTGCCCGGTTCGCAAATGCGCTGGTTCATCTCGGCATGACGCCGGCTGAAATGACATGGAAGCGTGGCGTCGATGTCGTCTCCTTCGGCGCCACCAAGAATGGCTGCTGGTGTGCGGAAGCGCTTGTCTTCATGGACCCCGAAAAGGCGCGCGACCTGCCCTTCATCCGCAAACGTGCCGCGCAGCTCTTTTCGAAGAGCCGTTTCGTCGCGGCCCAGTTCGAGGCGTATTTCAAGGACGACCTCTGGCTCGAACTTGCACGCCATTCGAACGAGATGGCGGTGCGGCTTCGCGACGGTCTCAAGACATCAAAGCGCGCGCGGCTCGGCTGGCAACCCGACACCAACGAGGTTTTCGCCATCATCCGTAAATCCGATGCGGATACGGCAAAGGCGAAAGGCGCCGTCTTCTACGACTGGCCGGCGCCGCGTTCCCTGGGCGGCCTGATCGGCGAGGACGAGATGCTGATCCGCCTCGTCACCAGCTTTGCAACCCGCCCCAAGGACGTCGATGATTTTCTTGGCCTTGTCGCATAGCGCCGATTCCTGAACGGAGCGTTCGGCGCTTTGCAATTGTTGAAGGAACGGGCGTCCACTATGGGATGCGCCATGAAGCGGTTCGGGTCCCTCCTTCTGTTCCTTGTACTGATCGCCGGCCTTCTCGGTCCGGCGATCGCTGGAGTGGTGAGCGCCAGAGAGGCTGTTTGCCCCTCGCAGCAGAGCGTCGCCGAATGCCCCGCCGGTTTGGCGCCGGCGGTCCTGGCACCGACATCGTCTGGCAAAAAGATCGGCTGCGGCGCTGCGACGGTACCGTCGCAGCCTTCGGCCCTGGCGATCGTCCAGAGCATGATCGAAGTTGAATTCGCATCGGCCGATCCATCACGGCGGGACCACTATCCAGATGACCCCACGCCGCCGCCCAAGCGGCGCATCACGCTGCAAATCTAGCCGCAGAATTCGCTCTCCCAACTTGCCGCGCAGACCGGGGATCCCGGTCGGGCGCGTACCTCAAGGATACATCAATGACGAAGACAACCAATCAGAAGCTCATCATCCCCGCCCTTGGGCCGCTCTACGCCGGATCATCGGAACTGGCCGAGACATTGCTGCGCGTGGTCGCCGGTCTGGCGCTCGTTACGCATGGCCTGCCCAAGATCATGGACCCGTTCGGCGCAGTCGGCATGGTCGAAGGTCTTGGATTTTATCCCGGCACACTATGGTCGCCGCTGCTCTCGGCGACCGAATTCCTCGGCGGCATTCTGATCGCGATCGGCCTCTTCACCCGGTCGGCCGCTTTCGCCGCCACGATCGTGCTGCTGGTGACGGTCTGGTTTCACTGGCTCGTCCAGGGAGAAGGCTATGGCGGCGCCGAAAAGTCGATCCTGTGGGCGGCGATGACGTTCTATTTCGTCATTCGCGGTGCCAATTCCCACTCCGTCGACGCAAGGATCGGTCGACAGTTATGAGCTGATACCAAAACGGCGTCCCTAAAGGGACGCCGTGAACCTCAGCGGGATTGTAGCGCAGCTTCAAGCGTTCTGCGCTTCGATCTGCTTTGCCTTGCCGGAAGTTGCCTCAATGGCGATCCGGCGCGGCTTCATGGCTTCGGGTATCTCGCGAACGAGATCGATGTGCAGGAGCCCGTTCTTGAGCGAGGCACCGCGCACCTCGACATGATCGGCGAGCTGGAAACGCCGCTCGAAGGCGCGTTTGGCGATACCGCGATACAGAAATTCGCTGCCATCGTCGCCGTTTTCGTCGGACTTCTCGCCCTTGACCGTCAGCGTGTGCTCTCGCGCTTCGATCGACAGTTCGTCTTCACCGAACCCGGCCACAGCCATCGTGATTCGATAGGCGTTCTCGCCGGTGCGTTCGATGTTGTAGGGCGGGTAGGTTTGTCCCTGATCTGGCTGGGCAAGGCTGTCCAGCATCGTGAACAGGCGATCGAAACCGACCGTGGAGCGGTAGAGGGGGGAAAAATCTACGTGACGCATTGTTCAAGTCCTCCTTGAGCGACTCATGATTGTTGCAATCCGGCCTTCCATCCCCGATGCGGCGGACGGAGGACCACGGACCCGCAAAAGGCGTCCGCAAAGCCTAGATGGGCACGGGTTTGCCGGCGTTCAAGAGGATTTGGGCGGGGTCAAATTTTTCTCGTTACAGAGGGAATAAGAGGGCGTCTCGCACCGTTTCTCACATGAATGCGAGATGAACATCGGGTTCGGATCGCGTTCAGACGCCATGGACCATAGTCCCCACCGTCGGGACAACGAAATCCTGACTGGCTGGAGTGTAACGTCCCTTCCCTCCAGTCATCGGCCGGAGGCGCGAGAATCATATCGCTCCCGCGCTTCCGGTCTTTTTTCTCCCTTGCCCTTTGTATCGATCTTTCTGCTAAGGCATTGAAGTGACCGGCGCGCTGGCGCCTTCGATGCAAGCGACGAGGCAATGGACGACATTCTCTTCCAGACACCCCACAATCCTTTTCCCGACAGCGACGGCGGCCGTCACATCGCCGGCCATTTCGACAGCCGCGACGGCAAACGCTTGCGTTATGCGATCTTCAAGTCGGACATTTCAGTCGCCAAGGGCACGGTGGTGCTTTTGCAGGGCCGCAACGAATGTATCGAGAAGTATTACGAGACGATTGCCGACCTCAATCGAATGGGCTTGTGGGTCGCCACATTCGACTGGCGCGGACAGGGCGGCTCGGAACGGCTGATGACCAGCCACAGCGCGGGATATGTGCGCCGGTTTTCGGATTACGAGGCAGATCTTGAGGATTTTCTGGAGTCGATCGTCCTGCCGGATGCGCGACTGCCGTTCTTCATCGTAGCCCATTCGACGGGCGCGCTTGTCGCGCTCTCAGCGGCGCCGCGACTTTCCAATCGAATCGACAGGATGGTGCTTTGCGCGCCGTTCATCGCGCTTGGAGATCAGCGCCTCGGGTTGGGAAGCATCGGCTTGATGACCGCACTGATGACGAAACTCGGTCTCGGGCGTCGGCTGGTTGCACGCAACCGCCACGACCAGCCGTTCAAGGACAATCGGCTCACCCACGACGAGACGAGGTTCAGGCGCAACCAGGCGATCTTTGGCGTTGCGCCTGTGCTATCGCCTTCCAGCCCGACCGCTCGCTGGATCAACGAGGCAATACGCACCATGCGGCAGGCGCGAGAACCTTCGCATCTGGCATCGATTCGTATTCCGACCCTCATTCTCGCCGCTGGTGCCGACCGTATCGTTCCGATCCGCGAGATCGAGGAACTCGGCAGCTATTTTCGTGCCGGACGGATCATCACCATCGATCGTGCCCGCCACGAGTTGTTTCAGGAGAAGGATCTCTACCGGGAACAGGCTCTTGCGGCGATCGAGGCGTTCCTGCCCGGCGCATCGCGGCCGATTCATGGGGAGCACGGCCAGCGCGACCGGGCCGTCAACGATTGAGCAGTTCAACGCTTGAGCAGTTCCAGGGCTTCGCCGTGGACGGCAGCGCTGCCGCAGGCGATGATGTCGCCGCCGGCTTCTGGCCGCCCGCCATCCCATGTGGTCACGATGCCCCCGGCCTGTTCGATGATCGGTATCAGAGCGCCGATATCGTAGGCCTTCAGGCCGGATTCGATGACGATGTCGATATGGCCTCCGGCAAGAAGCGAATAGGCGTAGCAGTCACATCCGTAGCGCGCGAGCGTCACCGCCCGTTCGACCTCTTCATACGCTTCTATTCGGTCGCCAGCGAATATCTTGGGCGAGGTGGTGAAAAGCGTTGCGTTGGCGAGGTTTTGACAGTCGCGCACAGCCAGAACGCTTTCACCGGCGGGGCCGCGGTATCGGGCCTTGGTGCCGTCCGCGACAAATCTCTCGCCGATGAAGGGCTGGTCCATGACACCCATCATCGCCCGGCCCTCCTGGTAGAAGCCGACCAGCGTGCCCCAGACAGGCAGCCCGGAGATGAAAGCACGCGTGCCATCGATCGGGTCGATCACCCAGACATGATCGCGGTCCGCGCCCTCGCTCCCGTGCTCTTCGCCCAGAATTCCGTGATCGGGATACGTTTCGGCGATCATGGTGCGAATGACGGACTCCGCGGCGCGGTCGGCCTCGGTTACGGGATCGAATCCACCTGACAGCTTGTTGGTCACTGCCGTGCCGGTGCGAAAGCGCGGGAGGGTTTCGCGGGCGGCGGCATCGGCCAGCCGGACCAGAAAGGCGGTGTCGGGGATCATTGGGTGGAGGGTCCTCTCATTGCCCGGCCCGCATGGGACTAAAGTATGCTGCACCTGCGAAAACCAGCACTAATGGCTTGATTGACATTTGTGCGGCGCAGCAATACATTCATTGGGCAGTTCGCTGCAATGCCCTCTCTTTGGGCGTTTCCTCCCTAGACTTCAACCGCGTCTTCACCGGCGCGGTTTTTTTTGGCTATTCGGCTGCGAGGGGCCGGACGGCTTGCTGGTCGGCGACGAGAGCGACCATGGCGTCGATGAAATCGCAGAGATCGCCGTGTATCAGGTCGAAACTCGGCTTCTTTTCAAGCTTTTCCTCATCAAAGTACAAACCGCGGTTCACTTCGATCTGGATGGCGTGCAGGCCATGGGTCGGCCGGCCGTAGTGCTCAGTGATGAACCCACCGGCATAGGGCTTGTTGCGTGTCACGGTATAGCCGAGGTTCTGGAGGAAAAGCGCCGCAGCGCGGGAAAAATCCTGCGAAGCACTCGTCCCATAGCGATCGCCGATAATGAAATCAGGCCGTGGCCCGGTTGCAGACGTGCGGATGCTCGCCGGCATGGAATGGCAATCGATCAGCACCGCTTGTCCGAACCGAACATGTGTGCGCGCGATCAGGCGCCTCAGACAGGCATGATAAGAGCGATAAAGCGTCTCGATGCGGGCGAGCGCGTCGGCAACCGGGATACGATGGGCATAGATCTCCATGTTCTCGGCGACGAGGCGCGGTATCGTGCCAAGGCCCCCAGCAACGCGTGTCGAGCCGACATTGGCGTAGGAGGGCAACTTGCCGTCGAACATCTTCGGGTCGAGTTCGTAGGGCTCGCGGTTGACGTCGAGAAAGGCGCGGGGAAAATGTGCGACGAGCAGCGGCGCCCCTGCCGTCACGGCGTGGGAAAAAAGCTCGTCGACATAGTGGTCTTCGGACTTGCGGATGCGGCGCGCGTCAAGGCGTGATTGCTTGAGAAACGCCTCTGGATAGATGCGGCCGCTGTGAGGAGAATTGAAGATAAGGGGGGTGCTCTGACGGGCCGCCATTCGCACTTCGAACGGCTCGCGATCAAAGACGGCCTCACTCAAATGCCCTGATCCTTCCTCTGTTGCGCAGTAACGGGCGGCAGCCTTGCCGCCCCTGATGCGCGCAGTTTCATGTTGCCAGTTGCCTTTCGGGCTGTCCATAGGCATGGAAGGGCCACAAGCGTGTGCCATCGACACAGGGACGCAGCTCTTGCCGGATACCATTCACCAGATATTTACCGAAATGTTGTTTTTGTGGCAGCAGGAGGCGCCTTCTTCATGACGGCCGACGACGACATCCAGGGACGACAGAGAATGAAGATTCTTCTCGCGGAAGACGATAACGACATGCGGCGCTTTCTCGTCAAGGCGCTCGAAAAGGCAGGCTACGACGTCCGGTCTTTCGACAATGGTGCGAGTGCCTATGATCGCCTGCGCGAGGAACCATTTTCTCTCCTTCTGACCGATATCGTGATGCCGGAAATGGATGGGATCGAACTGGCGCGGCGCGCGACCGAACTGGATCCCGACCTCAAGGTCATGTTCATCACCGGCTTTGCCGCTGTGGCGCTGAACCCCGACTCCAATGCGCCGAAAGACGCCAAGGTTCTCTCCAAGCCGTTCCACTTGCGCGACCTCGTCAACGAGGTCCAGAAGATGCTGGAGGCGGCCTGACAGGCCGTCAGATTCCTTTTCCAAAGGGGTCAGTTTTAGGCGTTTTCGCCTATTGACGCGGCAAAGTCTTTTGTGGTCTATGCCGCCTCACGGATGGGCGTGTAGCTCAGCGGGAGAGCACTACGTTGACATCGTAGGGGTCACTGGTTCAATCCCAGTCACGCCCACCATCCAATCCCATCAATATTGCATCATCGTTTCGACGCCTCTTGCGCGGGAACAATCCCGTTGGAATATCAACGCGATGAGCTGTTGTGCCGAGCACAACCGCACGCTACCCAGTGGCTTACCTTCGGTTGTCAAGCGACGAGGACGAGCATGGCGTTTCGATACTTTCTGACTTTCAGCATGGCAAGCCTCGTACTGCTCGCCGGCCCTGGGCGGGCCGCTGACCAGGTGGCGCCAGCGCCACCGCCACAGCCGGCCGAATCGCCGCTCGCGACGCAGCCCGGATTCGGCATCGTCGTCGGCGGCCTCGGTTTCGTTACACCCGCCTATGAAGGATCTGACGAATACCGCGTGACCGGCTTTCCGCTGGTCTATCCGAAATTCCACTCCGATGGCGAAGGCGGGTTCGGCTCACGTGTTTCAATCAAGGGACCGGACGATGTTCGTTTCGCCTTGTTGCGCCAGGGTGGCTTCGATGCCGGGCCTGTCGTCGGCTACACATTCGGCCGCGACGAAGACGACGCCGATTTGTTGCGTGGGCTCGGTGACCTCGATGGCGGGCTGCTGCTCGGCGCTTATGGTGGCTACAGGCTGGAGCCGTTCTTCTTCGATGCGGTCTATCAGCGCCAGGTGAGCGGGCAGGACGATGCCGGCTACCAGATCAAGCTCGAGGCAGGAACCAAGACCATGCTCTCGGACCGCCTGGACCTTAGAACGAGCCTTGGTACCTCCTACGCCTCTGACGACTATATGGGAACGTTCTTCGGAATAACGCCGGCACAAAGCGCTGCATCGGGACTCTCGGCATACGAGGCCGAAGGCGGGTTCAAGTCTGTCGGGATCGATCTGGAGATGAACTATCAACTGACCGATCGTGCGGGCTTCAAGGCGAGCGCCGGCTATAGTCGTCTGATCGGCGATGCTGCGGACAGCCCCATCACCGCCTCGCGTGATCAGTTCCGCGGCGGCATTGGCCTCAGCTATACATTCGGAGCGGTCAGGTAAGGGGTGCGCCATCGCAACTGCGGACCTGCCGGACAGATCTCAGCGCGCGGTTTCGCAATGCCACTTGAGGAGAGACCGGCTCGGCCTCTCCCGTATTCAGTAACTTATTGCTGGTCGGCAATGTAGACGGTGGTCGGCTGTTCGGCGGTCGCGGGCATCGGTACGAAACCGGCCATGCTGGCCACGAGGAAGCCGGCGATCATCATCTTCGCGGTCACGACAACGACAACGACGGGGCGAAGGGCACTGGCGACGCTTTCCCTCTGGGTGGTGGCAGACATTTTGTTGTTTCCTTCTCGTCCATCCAAACTGGGATCCGAACCCTTTCCCATTCGCGCCGCGCTTTTGCCGTATTGGCGGCGGCTGAAACAGGCAAGGTCCCGTGCTGTGGCATCGGCCACGCGGGCTTAACCCCCAAATGGGGCCGCGGTTCCGACCAAAATCGCAAATCCACACCCATCAGCGAAGATGGCCGAAATGTGTAGCAAATAGGTTACAACTTCACCGGCCGGTCGAAAGAATTATCGTAAATTCCAAAGGATCGACCTGACAGCCGAGGGGGCCGGTTGTCATCGACCCGCGCCGTGGTGTCATCGCAGTCATCAGGCTGGTCAGAGCGGCTTCTTGATCCGTTGCGCGATCACGCCGACGATGCCTTCCCGGAAGAGCAGCACGCCCAGAACGAAGATGACCCCTTGCATGACGGTCACCCAGGCGCCGAAGGAAGCAAAATAGTTCTGCATCGCCACGATGATCCCGGCGCCGAGAAGCGGACCGAACACCGTGCCCATTCCGCCAAGCAGCGTCATCAGGACGACTTCGCCTGACATCGTCCAATAGACGTCGGTGAGCGATGCCAGCTGGAAAACGAGTGCCTTGGTGGCGCCGGCAAGGCCGGCGAAGGTCGCCGAGATCACGAACACCGCAAGCTTGTAGCGGTTGACGTGATATCCAAGCGAAATCGACCGCGGCTCGTTCTCTCGGATCGCCTTGAGCACCTGTCCGAATGGCGAGTGAATGATGCGGTAAATGGCGAGGACGCCACCGAACGTGATGGCGAGCACGAAATAATAGAGAACCCGGTCGGGCTGAATGTTCAGCAGACCGAACAGCTCCCCACGCGGCACCGCCTGGATGCCGTCCTCGCCACCGGTGAACTCGGCCTGCAGCGAGAAGAAATAGACCATCTGCGCGAAGGCGAGCGTCACCATCGCGAAATAGATTCCCTGCCGGCGGATCGCCAACGACCCGATGACGATGCCGAGCACGAGCGCCGTGCCGGTTCCGCAGAGGATCGCAAGTTCAGGGGTCAGCCCCCAGACCTTGGCCGCGTGGGCCGAGATGTAGCTTGCCGATCCGAAATAGGCCGCATGACCGAATGACAGCAGCCCGCCGAAGCCAAGGAGCAGATTGAAGGCCGCTGCGAACAGCGCAAAGCACATCACCTTCATGAGGAAGATCGGGTAGAGCAGGAACGGCGCCACCAACATGAAGACGAAGAGGCAGGCGAAAATCAGCATGTGATGACGGGGCATGCCCATCGTCTTGTCCCGTGGCTGGACGGGGACGTGCGAGACGGTGTCGGTCGTGGTCATCAGGCGGCCCTCCCGAAAAGACCTGCAGGCTTGATCAGCAGCACGATCGCCATGATGACGAAGATGACGACGGCGGACCCCTCCGGATAGAAGACCCGCGTCAGACCTTCCACCAGGCCGAGGCCGAAGCCGGTGATGATCGCCCCCAGGATCGAGCCCATGCCGCCAATGACGACGACGGCGAACACGACAATGATGAGGCTTTCGCCCATGTTCGGATTGACCGAGTAGATGGGCGCGGCAAGAACGCCGGCAAAGGCGGCGAGCGCGACACCAAACCCGTAGGTCAAGGTGATCATCCGCGGCACGTTGATGCCGAAGGCGCCGACCAGCGTCGGATTTTCCGTCGCGGCGCGCAGATAGGCACCCAGTTTGGTCTTCTCGATCACGAACCACGTTCCGAAACAGACCACGACCGAGGCGATGATGACCCATAGCCGCGAATTGGGCAGATACATGAAGCCGAGATTGTGGCCTCCGGCAAGAAGTTCCGGCGGCCGATAGGACATGCCCGAAATGCCATACTCGTTACGGAACAGTCCCTGGATGATCAGCGCGAGACCGAAGGTCAGCAGCAGCCCGTAGAGATGATCCAGGTGATACAGGCGCGAGATCATCAGGCGCTCGATGACGATGCCGGTGGCGCCGACGATCAACGGCGCCAGAACCAGCGCATACCAATATTCGATGCCGAAATAGTTCAACAGCATCCAGGTAACGAAAGCGCCCATCATATACTGCGCGCCGTGGGTGAAGTTGATGATGTTCAACAGCCCGAAGATCACGGCCAGGCCGAGACTGAGCATCGCATAGAAGGCGCCGTTGATCAGGCCGAGCAGGAGCTGGCCGAAGAGGGCTTGCGGGGGTATGCCCAGCAGTTCGAACATGGCGAAGGACCGGCTTTTCTGTCTGACGGGAGAGAACGCCGGACCAAAAGGCCCGGCGTCCGGATTGCGCTGAGGGTCTAGTTGGCTTCCTCGCCTTCAGCTTCTTCCTCGGCAGCCGGTTCTTCGGCACCGCCGGCAGCGGCTTCCTCGACCAGCGAGCAACCACCCTCGTCAAGCGGGCGGAATGCCTCTTCGGCAGGGATGGTGGCGAGCAGGTTGTAGTAGTCCCAGTCGCCTTCCGATTCTTCCGGCGTCTTGACCTGGAACAGATACATGTCGTGCATCTTGCGCCCATCGGCGCGCACTTCGCCCTGGCCGAACAGCGGATCGTCGGTCGGCATCTCCTTCATCGCCGCAACGACTTCGTCGGCGTTGGTCGATCCGACCTGCTCGACAGCCTTCAGATAATGCAGCACCGAACCGTAGACCCCGGCCTGGACCATCGACGGCATATCGCCCGCCTCCTCCATGTACCGCTCCGACCAGGCGCGCGTATCGTCGTTCAAGTCCCAATAGAAGGATTCGGTGAGAACAAGCCCCTGCGCGGTCTCAAGGCTCAGCGCATGCACGTCGTTGACGAACATCAGCAGGCCCGCCAATGCCTGGCCGGCCTGGGTGATACCGAATTCCGACGCCTGCGTGATGGCATTGACCGTATCACCGCCGGCATTGGCCAGACCGATGACCTTGGCGCCGGATGCCTGCGCCTGCAGCAGGAATGAAGAAAAGTCGCTGCCCGGGAACGGGTGACGGACCGATCCGACAACCTCGCCGCCCGCCTCTTCGATGACGGCCGTGGTGTCATTCTCCAGCTGATGGCCGAAGGCGTAGTCAGCGGTGATGAAGAACCAGCTATCGCCACCTTCCCGCACCATTGCGCCACCGGTACCGTGCGCAAGCGCATAGGTGTCGTAGGTCCAGTGAACGGTATGCGGCGAGCAGGCGCCACCCGTCAGTTCCGTCGTTGCCGCACCCGAATTGAGAAACACGGCGTCTTCGTTGCGGATGATCTCGTTGATCGCAAGCGCCGCGGACGAAGTCGGAACGTCGGCGATGGCGTTGACGCCTTCCTCGTCGATCCACTGCTGTGTCACCGTCGATGCCACGTCCGGCTTGTTCTGGTGGTCGGCTGAAAGGATTTCGACGTTAAGGCCCTTCTCCTCGGCGCCGAAGTCCTCCACGGCCATGCGCGCGGCGATGACCGAACCTTCGCCGGAGATGTCCGAATAAATACCCGACCGGTCGTTGAGAACGCCGATCTTCACATCGATCGCGTCCTGAGCCAGAGCGGGAACCGCCGCCAGCACCGCAAGAGCAGATGTGGCGAATGCAAACTGTCGTACCATTGTTTTCCTCCCAATGAGGCGCTGACGCGCCGGTTTGCCCTCACACGCCCAGATAGGCGTGAAGCTTTTCGATATTCGCGTCGAGCTCGGCGTTCGGTATGCAGTCCACCACCCGCCCCTGCTCGACCACGTAATGCCGATCCGCGACCGAAGACGCGAAGCGGAAATTCTGCTCGACGAGCACGATGGTGAAACCCTCGCGCTTCAATCTTGCGATCGTCTGGCCGATCTGCTGCACGATCACGGGAGCCAACCCCTCCGTAGGCTCGTCGAGCAGCAGCATCTTGGCGCCAGTCCGCAATATCCGGGCGATTGCCAGCATCTGCTGTTCGCCGCCCGAAAGCTTCGTTCCCTGACTGGAAAGCCGTTCCTTGAGATTGGGGAAGAGTTCGAAAATCTGATCGATCCCCAGACCACCCTCGCGGACCTTGGGTGGCAGATGAAGGTTCTCCTCAACCGAAAGCGTCGAGAAAATGCCACGCTCCTCCGGGCAGAAGGCGATGCCGGCCCTGGCAATCTTGCGCGCCGGCAGGCCGATCAGTTCCTGGCCCTCGAAGCTCACCGAGCCTTTCCGTTTGGTCAGGATGCCCATCACTGCTTTCAGCGTGGTGGTCTTGCCAGCGCCGTTTCGCCCGAGAAGCGTGACGACTTCGCCCTTCGCGACATCGAAATCGATGCCGTGCAACACATGGCTCTCACCGTACCAGCCTTCCAGGCCCTTCACGCTCAGATGCGGGTCCGCCACGGAAACCCCGCCTGGCCGCGTCGTCGGATCCTGCACCGCCACCGCTTCAGGCATGTCCCGCTCCGATATAAGCTTCAATCACTTTCGGGTCTTTCGAGACGGTCGCGTAGTCGCCCTCCGCCAGCACTTCGCCGCGCGCCAGAACCGTTATGCGGTCGGACAGATCGGCAACGACCGAAAGATTGTGCTCCACCATTAGGATGGTGCGATTTTGCGAGATGCGCTTGATCAGCGCGGAGATGCGTTCGACATCCTCCTGCGCCATGCCGGCCATCGGCTCGTCCAGCAACAGCATCTCCGGGTTGAGCGCGAGCGTCGTGGCGATCTCCAGTGCGCGCTTGCGACCGTAGGACAATTCGGCGGCACGCTCGTTGGAGAACTCTGTGAGGCCGACATCCTGGATGTGAGCACGCGCCTCGTCGTCATATTCGTGCAGGACGGATTCAGACCGCCAGAAATCGTAGGAGTCCCCGCGCCGGCGCTGCAGCGCGATGCGCACGTTCTCCAGAACCGTGAGGTTCGGAAAGACCGCCGATATCTGGAACGAGCGGACGAGGCCCTGGCGCGCGATGTCTGCCGGGGTCAAGCCGGTGATGTCCTGCCCCTTGTAGGTAATCTTGCCAGCAGTGGGCTGCAAAAACTTGGTCAGCAAATTGAAGCAGGTTGTCTTGCCTGCTCCGTTTGGACCTATCAAAGCATGGATCGTACCGCGCTCGACGGCGAGATCGACCTTATTGACCGCGACGAAGCCCTTGAATTCCTTCGTGAGCCCGCTCGCGGACAGAATAGCGGCGTCCGTCATGTTCCTCCCGCCGTATTTCCCCGAGAGTCTTTGTGCTCTCCATCGTTGAACGGACGCTAGCGCGCACCTTCGAAGCTGTCAATCAACATTCAGTTGCCAGGAACTTAGTTCATATATATGAACAACGCAGGAGGCGCTCGATGCGAATTCGCCAGCTCGATAAAGCACTGGATCTGCTCGATCTGTTTGCTAAAGATAAGCAGCCGCTTACGCTGACGTCGATCGCGGCTGAGCTGGACATGCCGAAGTCGAGCGTTTTCAACCTGATCGACACGCTTTCGCGCCGGGGCCTTATCTATGAAACACGCCAGCGCGGCGGGTATTATCCAACTCCGCGCCTCCACGAGATCGCAAGCGCGATCATGGAGGGCGACGTCTTCCTCCTCAACATCCACGACGAACTTGAGCGACTTGCCTCCGACACGGGGGAAACCGTTTTGTTGGCGGCACGTCAGGGCGCGGAGGTCGCCTATATCGACGTCGTGGAATCGGCGTCGCCCATCCGCTATTTCGCCCGGTATGGAGAACGCCGACCGCTCTATACGACGTCCACCGGCAAGGCGATCCTGACCTCCTATGACAGGGCGGAGCGGGAAAAGGTGCTGTCAAGCATTGAGTTCGTGCGCCACCAGGAAACGACGTTCACCGACCCGGCGCGATTGATGGCGGAACTCGACGTTTCCGTGGAACGTGGCTTTACGCTGGATCGCGCCGAATTCACGCCCGACGTGATGGGCATCGGGGTGCCGCTGGTTCACGGCACCCGGCGTTTCGGCCTTGCCATCGCCGGGCCGCTCTATCGCATGGACCATCAACGCCACCGGCTTGCGCGGCTTCTCCGCGCCGCGGCCGATCGGATGCAGCGGATCATGGAGAATGCCGACCTGTAGCCGCGCGCCACTTGCGGTGTCGCTCATTCCTCGGATAAAGCCATGCGCAAGGAGCATACGCATGAACCGTACCGTGCATCTTGTCGATCTCGATGGGCTTGTGGGCCAGGAGGTCGGGCTGTCGGATTGGATCACGGTTGATCAGTCGATGATCGATGCGTTCGCGAATGCCACAAACGACCACCAGTTCATCCACGTCGACCCCAGGCGGGCCGCTGCCGAAACGCCTTTCGGCGGGACGATCGCGCATGGCTTCCTGACGCTCTCGCTGCTGTCTTCGATGAACTATGCCTGCCTGCCAACGATCGCGGAGCAGACCTTCGGCATCAATTACGGATTCGACAAGATCCGTTTCATGGCGCCGGTCAGGAGCGGTGCGCGCGTGCGTGGCCGGTTTCGGCTCAAGGCCGCTCGTTTTCGCGGGCACGACATGGTCATGACGACCTATGACGTGACGGTCGAGATCGAAAACGAGCGTAAAGCGGCACTCACGGCGGAGTGGCTGACGATCAGCCAGTTCGATCCGAAGGACAAGCCCGCGGCAGCCTGATCACCCACGGCCTCGGTAGGGCGGAACACCCTGATCCGGCACCCAGGCTCCCTCCGGCGCGTTTCCCGTCTGCCAGAATACGTCGATCGGGATGCCGCCGCGTGGATACCAGTAGCCTCCGATTCTGAGCCAGGCAGGCTGCAGCAGATCGACGAGCCTCTTGGCGATGTAAACCGTGCAATCCTCGTGAAAGGCGCCGTGGTTTCGAAAAGAGGTGAGAAAGAGCTTGAGCGACTTGGATTCCACCAGCCAATCGCCCGGAATGTAATCGATCACCAGATGCGCGAAGTCGGGCTGACCCGTCACCGGGCAGATCGACGTGAACTCAGGGACAGTAAAACGTGTGACGTACTGCGTACCGGCGTGTGGATTGGTCACCCGCTCCAGCGTGGCAGCCTCCGGGTTTGCGGCCGGAGCCGCCTCGTGCCCCAGCAGAGACAGCGTCGAGTTCTCGTTCATATCAGCGCACATCCTTTGCCGCCTCGCTCAGGAAGGCGAATGCGTAGTCGGAGAAGGAGCGCCAGCACTCCACGCGGAACATGTCGTCGGCCATGCGCCATATGACGACTTCGATCTTGCCGAGAACGGTGCGCGAACAGGCGTTGACGGGAAAGGCCTTCAACGAGAGATCCTGGGGACATCCGGCGGCCAGGACCGAGGCAGCCGCCTCTCCCGTAACCATGATCGCAGTGTTGCGATGGGACACATCGACGGCGGAATGCAAAACGCCGGTCTCTGCGAGCCTGGCCAGCAGATCGGCCGCCTCGCCATTTTCGCCATCGTCGATCAGCAACCATTCGTCTGGCCCGAGCCAAAGCACCGACCGGTCGCCATCCCCGTTCACGACTGCTGTCTTGGGGGCACGTGGAAGGTCGAGCCCTATGGCCATCGACAGGGCCGAGAGCGCGTCCCCGCCCGCGCGCAGCGCGATCCGAATGGCGGGAGGTGCAGGCGTCAAGCCGACATGGGCCGATGCGCCGCGCCGGTTTTGCAATGGATGAATGCGCTCCATGCCGACGGGGCTATCCATTGAGCCTTCCTCCTTCCTTGTCGAAGAACACGGTGGACGTCACCTCGACCTCGATGGTGCGATCGGGCATGGGAACATAGAGCGTCTGGCCGATGCGCTCGCGACCACCCGCCACGACGGCAAGCGCGATGGATCGTCCGCAATTGTCCGACCAATAGGACGAGGTGACATGGCCAAGCATGGTCATGGGTATCTTCTCGTTGGGGTCGGCCACGATCTGGGCGCCCTCATCCAGAACAATCCTGGGGTCCTTCGTCGTCAGACCAACGAGTTGCTTGCGATCGGTGCGGACGAGATCCGACCGCCTCAAGCCGGCAATCCCGACGAAATCCGGCTTCTTCTTAGAAATCGCCCATGAAAGGCCCGCATCGTGCGGGGTCACTGTGCCATCGGTATCCTGCCCGACAATGATGTAGCCCTTTTCGGCGCGCAGCACGTGCATCGTCTCCGTGCCATAGAGACAGGCGCCCATCGCCTCGGCGCGCTCCCACAATGCCTCGAAGACCGAGCGCGCATAGTCGGCCGGCACGTTGACCTCGAAACCGCGCTCTCCGGTGAACGACATGCGGAAAAGCCGTGTGGGGACACCGCAGATCACGCCTTCGCGCACCGACATGTGCGGCATCGCCTCGTCCGACATGTCGATGCCTTCCACGAACGGCGCGATGATCTCACGCGCCTTCGGACCCTGGACGGCGATGACGGCCCACTGCTCGGTGATCGAGGTGAGCCAGACGTCGAGATCCGGAAATTCCGTCTGCAGATAGTCCTCCATGTGATGCAGCACACGCGGTGCACCACCCGTCGTGGTGGTCACATGGAAGCGGTCCTCGGCGAGACGACCAACGACACCATCGTCATAGATGTAGCCATCCTCGCGCAGCATGACGCCGTATTTCGAGCGCCCAGGCGCAAGACTGGACCAGGCATTGGTATACATCAGATCGAGGAATTTCGCCGCATCAGGGCCGACGACTTCGATCTTGCCGAGGGTCGAGGCGTCGAACAGCCCCGCCGTTTCGCGCACGGTGCGGCATTCGCGGGCGACCGCCTGGTGCATATCCTCTCCGACGCGCGGAAAGTACCAGGCACGCTTCCACTGGCCGACATCCTCGAAAATCGCGCCGTTCGTCTCCCAGCATTCGTGAAGCGCGGTTTTCCGGACCGGATCGAAGAGCGCGCCGCGGCTGTGGCCGACGATTGCGCCGAAAGTAACGGGCGTATAAGGCGCGCGGAACGTTGTCAGGCCGACTTCCGGGATCGATTTGCCAAGCGTCTCGGCGGCGATCGCCAGCCCGTGCATGTTGGAGGTCTTGCCCTGGTCTGTCGCCATGCCGTTGGTGGTGAAGCGCTTGACGTGCTCGATGGAGTGCATGCCCTCTCGCACGGCAAGCCTGATGTCCTTCGCCGTCACGTCATTCTGGAAATCGACGAATGCTTTCGCCGCAGAGTCGGCCCCGGCCCCCTCGCCCGCGCCGGCCATCCCACTGGTCCATTGACTGCGACCTTCCGCACGGCTTTCCACGGCAACGGAAAGCTTGGGGACATCCTCAGCACCGGTCGCCCGCGCCATCAGCTCGCCGGATGCAAGCGCCTCCTCGACGATTTCCTGCAGGCCCGCCGTTCCGTTGCATGCGCCGATCGAAAGACAGTCCTGCGCATAGGCGCCCGGCAGAAACCGGCTGTTCTCCGCGTCCCAGGTGACCTTGCCACGCGACTGGGAAAAGAGATGGATGGCCGGGGTCCAGCCGGCCGACATGATGAGCGCATCGACGGCGATCTTTCGGCCCCCATCGCTCGAACCGATGGGACGCACCCTGATCGACGACACGCGCAGCCGGCCGCCGGTTGCGATGACACCGTGGCGCGTCAGCACCTCGATGCCGAGATCGGCGGCAGCCGACAGCAGCCCCTCGCCCGGTCCGTCGCGGGTGTCGACGATCACGGGTATCTCTATCCCCGCACGCTTCAGGTCGAACGCGGCCTCATAGGCGCTGTCGCAGGCCGCATAAACCCCGACCTTCGAGCCGACGGCGACGCCGTAGTGGTTGAGGAACGTGCGCGCGGCAGATGCCAGCATGATCCCCGGCCGGTCGTTGTCGGGAAAGACCATATGCCGCTCGATCGCGCCTGTCGCCAGGATCACGCGGCGCGCACGGACCTGCCAGAGCCGCTCGCGCGGCTGATCACTGCGCGGGGACGCAAGGTGATCGGTTACCCGCTCGGTGAGGCCGACAAAATTCTGCGCATAGTATCCAAACGCCGTGGTCCGGGTGAGAACTTCCACATTGTCCATGAAGGCCAGACGCCGGGCCGTCTTCTGTGCCCATTCGAAGCCGTCTTCACCGTTGATCGAGATGCCCACCTCGTGATGCAGGGCACCGCCCATCTCTGCCTGCTCGTCGCAAAGGATGACGCTGACGCCGCTTTCGGCGGCGGCAAGCGCGGCGGAGAGTCCGGCGACGCCCCCGCCGACGACGAGCACGTCGCAGTGCGCGTAGCGCGATGCGTAACGGTCCGGATCGGGCTCGGTCGGCGCAACGCCGAGGCCGGCGGCAGCACGGATATTGGGTTCGTATAGCCGTTCCCAGGCCGCCCGCGGCCACATGAAGGTCTTGTAGTAGAAGCCGGCAGCCAGAAACGGCGACAACGCGTCATTGACAGCTCCCACATCGAAGGCAAGGGATGGCCAGCGGTTTTGCGAATTGGCCCGCATTCCATCGAAGACCTCCTGAACGGAAGCGCGCACATTCGGCTGGTAGCGTGCCGCATCGCGCGAGACGCCCATCAGCGCGTTGGGCTCTTCCGCCCCGGCCGAGAGCACGCCGCGGGGCCGGTGATACTTGAACGAACGGCCCATGAGATGAATGCCGTTGGCAAGAAGGGCGGAGGCGAGCGTGTCACCTTCGAGCGCGGTCAACTGCTTGCCGTCAAAGGTAAAGCGTGCGGTTCTGGCTGGTGTCAGCCGTCCGGCGCCGGCGACCCTGTTCGCGCCCGACGTCATGCGATGCGGTGCGCTCATGCCGACGTTCCTTTCTGCGCCTTGAGAGCGTCGAGGTCCGGTTTGGGCTTGCCGGCTTCGTAGGTTGCCAGAAACTTGTCGGTGATCGTGTTTCTGACGGCGTTGAAAAAGCGCCCGCAACCATGGATGTGCCGCCAGCGCTCGAAGACCTCGCCTTTCCTATTGTCGCGGATGAAGAAATAGCCCTGAAAGGCCTCCTCCGAGAGGTCAGCCATGGCGTCCGGTCGTGCAATATGCGCCTCGCCGGCGTGGCGGAACTCGATCTCCGGTCTTTCTTCCGCGCAGTAAGGACAGTGGATCAGAAGCATTCTTTCAGCCCTTTTTCACATTCAGTGCGCAACGGCGGCGGCGGCGGCCTCGTCGATCAGCCGGCCGGTGCGGAAGCGTTCAAGCGTGAAATTCTCATTGATCTTGTGCGGCGCATCGTTGGCGATGGTGTGGGCGAACACATGCGCCGATCCCGGTGTCGCCTTGAAGCCGCCCGTTCCCCAACCGCAGTTGACGTAAAGACCTTTCACCGGGGTTTTTGCCAGGATCGGCGAACGGTCAGGCGTGACGTCGACGATGCCTCCCCAGGAGCGCAGCATCTTCATGCGCGTGAATATCGGGAACATCTCGCAGATGGCATCCAGGGTGTGCTGTATGATGTGAAGGCCGCCGGTCTGCGAATAGGACGTGTACTGGTCCGTGCCCGCGCCGATGACGAGTTCGCCCTTGTCCGACTGCGAAATATAGGCATGCACCGTGTTCGACATGACGACACAGGGGAAGATTGGCTTGACGGGCTCGGAAACGAGCGCCTGCAACGGAAAGCTTTCGAGCGGCATGTGGACGCCTGCCATGTCCATCAGGACGGAGGTATGGCCGGCAGCAACGACGCCGACCTTCTTGGCGCCGATGAAGCCGCGCGCCGTGTCGACGCCCTTGACCTCGCCGTTCGGACCCCGCCGAATGCCGGTCACCTCGCAGTTCTGGATGATGTGCACGCCCATGTCGGATGCGGCGCGCGCATAGCCCCAGGCGACGGCATCGTGACGGGCGACCCCGCCCCGTCTCTGAAGGGCGGCGCCCATGACCGGATAGCGCGCCGACTGAGATATGTTCAGCGGCGGGCAAAACGCCTTCGCCTCCTCAGGCTCCAGCCATTCGTTGTCGACACCATTGAGCCGGTTCGAATGGACATGCCGCTTGGCGGATTGAACGTCATGAACATTGTGCTGCAACATCATCACGCCGCGGGCGGAATACATGACGTTGTAGTTCAGTTCCTGCGACAGATCCTGCCAGAGATTGAGCGCATGGTTATAAAGGCCGGCGCTTTCGTCGTAGAGATAGTTGGACCGGATGATCGTCGTGTTGCGTCCGGTATTGCCACCGCCGAGCCATCCCTTTTCGATGACGGCAACATTGCGGATGCCGTGCTCCCTGGCGAGATAGTAGGCGGTTCCGAGCCCATGGCCCCCCGCTCCCACAATCACGACATCATAGGATGAGCGCGGTTCTGGCGAGGACCATTGCTTCTCCCAGCCATTGTGGCCGCGCATGGCCTCGCGGGCTATCGCGAAGACGGAATATTTGCGCATGGAAGCTCCCGGTTCATCCCGATTCTATGTGTCGCTCTCAGCGGACGGGCGCTAGGCAACCTTGACAGCCATGTCAAATGCCCGGCCACGACAGTTGTCCCTTTGCGACTTATCACGACGCGTAACGTGACATCAGGACCGGCGCAAATTGATGGCATCGTCCCAGCCCTCGATGCAACCGCCGTGAAGCCGCGTATACTGGGCTTTCGCGGCGACTTTGGCCTAGACTTCAACCCATGATTCTGTTAACAAGCCGGCCAATCGCGCGGCGGACCGCTGAGCGACCGTATAATTATGTCCGGCGGGAAATTGGCCGCCGTCTGCAACCAACGCTTAAGGAACGGGATAAACGTGCAGGTTCTAGTCCGCGATAACAACGTCGATCAGGCGCTCCGCGCGCTGAAGAAGAAGATGCAGCGTGAAGGCATCTTCCGGGAAATGAAGATGCGAGACTTCTACGAGAAGCCCTCGCAGAAGCGCGCACGCGAGAAGGCAGAAGCCGTTCGCCGCGTGCGCAAGCTGGCCCGCAAGCGCGCACAGCGCGAAGGCCTCATCGGCGGCCGGGCAAGCGCGGCTCGATAGAGTCATTGCCGATATTTCGGCGCTATTTCAGATCATCAAGGGGCGGGCGCGATTCCATCGCACCCGCCTTTGTTTTTTCCGGTGCCTGGCGCTACAGTCCGCCGAGGCAATCGGACCGCACCAACGATAACGACCAACGACAGGGATTTCGGACATTGCGCAAGACGATCGACCTCAGCGCCACGGCGGCTTTTTCGACACGCATGGCCACGCCGGCTGTCCTGCTGGCCGCGGGGCTCGTGCTCTCGGCCTGCCAGTCAGCCGTTCCGAATGCGGATACGTTGCGGATCGACGCCGCATCCGGCAGCGAGCAGAACATCGCCTCGCTCACCTCCGTCATTCAAAACAACCCGCGCGATCCGGAAGGCTACAATGTTCGCGGATCGGCCTATGGACGTTCGGGGCAGTTCCAGCAGGCGATCAACGACTTCGATCAGGCGATCGCGCTTAATCCGCGCTTTTTCCAGGCCTACGCAAATCGCGCGCTGATTCACCGCAACATGGGCAATCGTGAACAGGCGATCGCCGATTATAATCAGGCGCTTCAACTGAACCCGAACTACGACGCGGCTTATATCGGCCGCGGCAACATCTACCGCCAGGCCGGTTCGCTGGATGCCGCTTTCAACGACTACAATCGCGCGATCCAGCTCGAAACCAACGATCCGCGCGCCTATCACAATCGTGGGCTCATCCACCAGCAGCGTGGCAATCATGCCGCGGCGATCGACGATTTCTCGAAATCGATCGCAATCTCGCCGCGCTCGCCGGCACCTTATAATGGCCGGGGTCTTTCCTATTTCGCCGCGGGCGATTCCGACAATGCGTTCACCGATTTCAATCGCGCGATCCAGCTCGACGACCAGGTGGCGGAGTCGTGGGCCAATCAGGCGCTGATCTACGAACAACGTGGCGAAATGGCACGTGCGGCCAAATCCTACGCGCGTGCGGCACAGCTTGATCCAAACTACCAGCCGGCCAAGGACGGCCTTGCGCGCACGCGTGGCAGCGCGGCCTGAGCCTCTATTCCTCGCCGATCGAGCGATCATTGGCGGACACTACCGGGCGCCCGACATCTTTCATGTCGGGCGCTTTTTTTGTGGCTTCAGAGAACCGTTCAGCCCCCGGACCTTGCGCCTCACCGAGCCGCCTGGGCACGGAAAAGGGCGGCGAAGCTTCCCTCACCGCCCTCCATCACGTCTGGCCAGACTAATCGCCTCAGTGCTCTTCCAGCGCCTTGACGATGTCTTCCGTCATCTTCTTCGCATCGGCGAGCAGCATCATGGTGCCGTCCTTGTAGAACAGCGTGTTGTCGATGCCGGCATAGCCCGAGCCAAGCGAACGCTTCACGAACAGGCAGGTCTTCGCCTTGTCGACGTCGAGGATCGGCATGCCGTAGATGGGCGAAGACGGATCGTCGCGTGCGGCGGGGTTCGTCACGTCGTTGGCGCCGATGACATAGGCGACATCCGCCTGCGAGAACTCCGAATTGATGTCTTCCAGCTCGAAGACCTCGTCATAAGGCACATTTGCTTCCGCGAGCAGAACGTTCATGTGGCCAGGCATGCGACCCGCCACGGGGTGGATCGCATACTTCACCTCAACGCCCTTTTCCTTCAGCGTATCGGCCATTTCACGCAGCGCATGCTGGGCCTGCGCTACAGCCATGCCGTACCCCGGCACAATGATGACCTTGGAGGCATTCGACATCAGGAACGCTGCATCATCGGCCGAACCCTGCTTGATCGTGCGATCGATGTCGTCGTCGCTCGCAGCTGCCTGTTCGCCGCCAAAGCCGCCAAGAATGACGGAGACGAAGGAGCGGTTCATGCCCTTGCACATGATGTAGCTGAGGATGGCACCCGAAGAGCCGACAAGCGCGCCGGTGACGATCAGTGCAAGATTGCCGAGCGTGAAGCCAATGCCGGCTGCGGCCCAGCCGGAATAGGAATTGAGCATCGAAACGACGACCGGCATGTCGGCGCCACCGATCGGAATGATGATCAGCACACCGAGCGCCAGCGCCGCAATGACGATCAGCCAGAAGACGAAATGGCTCTCGGTGCCAACCAGGATCGCGATGAGAACCACGATGGCCGCCGCAAGCCCGGCATTCAGGGCATGGCGTCCCGGCAGCATGATCGGCTTTCCCGACATACGGCCATCAAGCTTCAGAAAAGCGATGATCGAACCGGTGAAGGTGATCGCGCCGATCGCGACACCAAGCGACATTTCGATCAACGCCGTCGCCGGAATCGATCCGATCATTCCGATGCCGAATGACGACGGCGCATAAAGCGCTGCCGCGGCGACGAGCACGGCGGCAAGACCGACCAGCGAATGGAACGCCGCAACCAGCTGCGGCATCGCCGTCATCGGAATGCGCTTGGCGATCACGGCACCCGCGCCACCGCCGATCGCAAGTCCGGCGACAATCAACAGGAAGCCGCCGAACGAAGGGCCGGCAAGGATCAGCGTCGTGAGAATCGCAATCCCCATGCCGATAATGCCGTAAAGGTTGCCCTGACGGCTTGTCGTCGGATGAGAAAGTCCACGCAGCGCCAGGATGAACAGCACCGCCGAGACCAGGTAGAAGAAGGCTGAAATATTTACAGACATCGATCAGCCCCTCACTTTTCTTTTTTCTTGTACATGGCGAGCATGCGCTGGGTGACGAGGAAACCGCCAAAGATGTTCACCGAGGCAAGCACAAGGGCCACGAAGCCGAACCCGGTGGCCAGGCCACTGGACGAAATACCGACCGCGAGCAGCGCTCCGACCACGATGACGGACGAGATCGCGTTGGTGACCGACATGAGGGGCGTGTGCAGCGCCGGGGTCACCGACCAGACGACATAATACCCAACGAAAATCGCAAGCACGAAGATCGCCAGTTGGAAGATAAACGGGTCTATCGCACCGCCAGAGATGCCATGGGCGGCAGCACCCGCCGCCTCGGCCATTCCGCCGCTTGCCGCGTCGCGCACGCCATCGGTGGCGCGCTGCAGCTGCTCCAAGGCTTGTTCGAGTTCCGGGCTTGCCATCACGCCTCTCCCTTTTGTTCATCGGCGGTGGACGGCGCGGTCTCTTGCCCGACGTTTGCCGGTGTGGATGGCTCGTCTTTCGGCGTTTCGGGCTCTGCCCCGCCGAATTTCGGGTGAACCACACGACCGTCATGGGTCAGCGCCGTCTGCTTGACGATCTCATCGTCGAAATCGATCGTGACCTCGCCGTCCTTTGCCATCGTCTGGAGGAATGTCAGAAGGTTCTTGGCATAGAGCAGCGATGCGCTGGCTGCGATGCGACCCGGAACATTATTGTAGCCGATGACCCTGACGCCTTCGACTTCGGCAATCTTGCCGGCTTCCGCACCCTCAACATTGCCGCCGCGTTCGACAGCCAGATCGACGACGATCGAGCCGGGCTTCATGGATTTCAGCATCTCGCGGGTGACGAGGCGCGGAGCGGGGCGGCCGGGAATGAGGGCAGTGGTGATGACGATATCCTGCTTGGCAATGTGCTCGGCCACGAGTTCCGCCTGCTCTGCCTGATACTCCTTCGACATCTCCTTGGCGTACCCGCCGGCAGCCTCGGCTTCCTTGAATTCGTCGTTCTCGACGGCAACGAACTTGCCGCCGAGGGAGGCCACCTGCTCTTTGGCGGCAGGGCGCACGTCGGTCGCCGAAACGGCTGCGCCGAGGCGCTTTGCCGTAGCGATCGCCTGAAGACCCGCGACGCCGGCACCCATGACGAAGACCTTGGCCGCAGGCACGGTACCCGCTGCCGTCATCATCATCGGCATTGCCCGGTCGAAGGTGTGCGCGGCGTCGATCACCGCCTGATAACCGGCAAGGTTCGCCTGCGACGAAAGAACATCCATCGACTGCGCGCGAGTGATTCGCGGCATCAGTTCCATGGCAAAGGCGGTGACGCCCTTGTCGGCCATTTCCTTGATCGCCGTCTCGTTGCCGTAGGGATCCATAATGGCGACGACGAGCGCGCCCTTTTTGTACCCCGAAAGCTCCCCGCTCGCGGGACGGCGGACCTTCAGCACGACATCGGCTGCGGCGGCATCGCCTGCCTGCCCGATCCGGGCGCCGGCCTGCTCGAACGCCTCGTCGGGAATCCTGGACCCGGCGCCGGCGCCGGCTTCAACGACCACGTCGAAGCCAAGTCCGGCCAGTTTCTTGATGCTGTCCGGCGAGCCCGCAACGCGGCTCTCGCCCTCGGCAGTTTCCTTGGCGATGAAAATAGTCTTGGCCACGCTACTCTCCCTCAATTCGCGCCCAACAGAACACCGGTCTCACCTGCTGGCGCCATGCTCCGAAGAGATGCGAAAGCGGTGAGGTGCGGAAGTCTATTTCATGAGGTAGAAGCCGCCGGCGCACAGAAGGATGAAGAGCACCGTTGCCGAAAAGAAACCGGCAGTGGTGAAGAATCCAAACGCCATGGCGATGAGCAATGCTACGCAGAACAGCGTGCCCCACTTGGCGGCACCGAGAAAGAACGAATAGGTCTTCTCGTGCTCGGCGTAATCCATCTCGGCGCCCATCTCGAGGGGACCGGATTTTTCTTCTGACATGGGCAGGCTCTCCACACTGGCTTAGTGCCGCCCGGAATACACAAACCGTACCGCAAGAGCAATGCTGACGACGGCCATTGCGACGCGGTGTCCCGCCCGGGCGGCGCGGATCAGGCTGCGACGGTTCTCGCCAGTTCCGTTTCGAACAAGCGGCGTGCCGTTGGCCGGATCGTCAACGGCACCGATTTCAGCGCCGCAGCAGGCGCGAACAGCTTCTCGCGCTCGCGCGGCTCGGAATTGAAGAAGGGATAGCGTTGCACCACGCGGTCGTACATGAGGGCAATATTCGAGGCAAAAAGCGAGTTCGGATCGCAGATGCCCTCATGCGCGCGCGCCTCGGCGATCTGCGTGGCCCCGAAGGTCCGGCGGTAGAACGCGTGATGCGCCTGGCGTATCGAAGCGAGACAGTAGTTCACCTCGAAATACTTGGACGCCATCGTCGCGAGGCGCAATGTAATGTAGGGCATCGGCAACTCGCCCATCGTTTCCGGGTCGCTCGCATGCCGAACGGGGTCGATGAAGGTCATTCCCTGGTCGAGCAGAGGATCCAGCACATCTGAGAAGATATCGTAGGCCGTGCCATGGCGATGCTCGCCGACAAGATGGTGCAGCCGGATCGTGCTGATCAGTCGCTCGCGATAATAAATGGCGAAGACGTGGGCATGGCTGTGAAAATCGATCTCGTCGATGATCGGCCCGTCCCGGTCCATCACGTTATGGGTTCGGTACGAGAGCGCCCGAAGACGGCCAACTTCCTCCAGGTCTTCGGCGCTTTCCACCCGGCGATACTCGATATCATCCATGATGGAGAGGTATTTTTCCGCCCATTCGACGCGTGAACGCAATGCCTGATCCATATCCGGCGCCCCCTGATATTCGGCCATTGAGTAAAATTGTACTCAAATGCCGCAAAAGAGCAACGACAGGTAGCAATGCGGATGCATTAAACATTCGTTATGGTTAAAATGCGAAAGCGCCCGGAGAGGGCGCTGTGAGCCGGGAGGAAAGTGGCTCAGGGATTGCGGCGGGCGCCGCTCTGCGCAGCAGAAGCGCGGTGCACCTGAGGCTGGTTCTCGCCGGAAATGAAGGACTTGGCGGCCAAATCAGCGATGCTGTTCTGAGGCAGCGGCTTGCCGAAAATGAAGCCTTGGATCAGGTCGACATGGCCCGTCGCACAGACCATACGCAGTTGCTCTTCAGTTTCAACGCCCTCGATCGTCACCGAAAGATCCATCTCGCGGGCAAGATGCACGATGCCGCTCAGCAACTTGAAGTTCTTGGCGCTGTTGGTGACATCGCGCACGAAGGAGCGATCCACCTTGACCTTCGTGACGGGAAGGCTGTTGAGATAGGAAAGATTGGAATAACCCGTCCCGAAATCATCGATCGCGATCGTCAATCCGATGGCACGAAGTTCGTTGAGAACATTGCGCGCCGTCACCGCATCTTCGACGAATGCGCTCTCGGTCACTTCCACTTCCAACCGCCGCGGATCGAGACCGGACTGGTCGAGTGCGTTGGTGACGAGCTTGATGATGTCACGGTTGCGAAGGTCGAGCGCTGATAGATTGACCGAAACGCCGAGGCCGCCGGGCCAGCTTGCGCAATCCTTGCAGGCCACCTCGAGCATGAATTCGGTGATCAGCGGCACGATACCCATCTCTTCGGCGAGCGGGATATATTCGCCAGGAGAGACCGGGCCGTGCGTCTTGTGTTCCCAGCGCGATAGCGCCTCACAGCGAGCAATCCGCAGTCCATCGGCAGAGAACATCGGCTGGTAGACCAGCGACAGCGCGCGCCTCTCGATCGCCTCGCGCAAATCCTTCTTGAGGAGCTGGCGCATGCGGTACTTTTCGTCCATGGAGTCGGCAAAGACGGTCCATGTGTTCTTGTCACGCTTCTTCGATTCATGCAGGGCGAGGTCAGCCTTGATCTGCAATTCGTCAAGGACGAAGCCGGATCGGCGCGACAGCACCAGACCCGCACTGACGCTGGCAAACAGACGGTTGCCCTGCACCGAATAGACGCCGCAGAGTGCATCGAAGACCCGGCCCATCACCGCCGACACGTCTTCGGACGTATCGACATCGCGAACCAGCAGCACGAATTCATCGCCGCCGAAGCGCGAGGCGATGATGCGCTCGGGATCGACGGCCTTTAGGCGCGCCGACAATTCGCAGAGCAACCGGTCGCCCGCGACATGGCCGAGCGTGTCGTTCACATGCTTGAAATCATCGACGTCGAGGACGACGAGCGCGACCATCTCTGCGCCATCCATGACCGACATCTCGTTGCGAACGAGATCAGCGAAGTGGTAGCGGTTGGGCATCCCGGTGAGGCTGTCAAAGCGCGCGAGATAGTTGATCTTCTCGTCGGCCTTGATGCGTGCCGTGACGTTTTCGAAGATCAGCACCACGCCGGAATTGTCGCGGCGCCGACGTGCCGAAAATTCCAGGTGCAGTTCGTCCGAGACCTTGACCAACGCACGCGAGCGGCGGCCGGCGCAAAGTTCCTCGATCGTGTTGACGATCTGCTCCGACAGGGTGCGGTCGAGCGCCCGCTTCTTGACCGCGAGGCGCAGAAGGCTGCCGAGCGTTCGGTCGCGCACATCATCGGACGAGCCAAGATTGAGCAGCCTGGCCGCGTTCCGATTGGCCACGATGATGCGACGCTCGTTGTCGAGCATGACGAGACCGTGCGACATGTTGTTGAGCGCAGTATCGAAGCGCTCGGCCATGATCGAGATCTCACGCTTGCCCAGAACCGTCTGATACAGAAAGCTGCGAACGCCGTTGGCCATGGACCGGGTGGTCAGGACCAGCGGGACAAGGAAGAAGGCAAGAATGGCCTTGAAAGGGTCACCCGCCATGAAAAACCCGATACCGAGCGGGGCGAACTGCAGCGTCGACATGATATCGACGGTGAGCTTGGAGCCATAGTTGCGGCCGACCACGGAGATCATCGAGGCCATGGTGATGCTGATGCTTGCGATTTCCGCGAATGCATCTTCCGTCACCGAGACGCTATAGGCAGACTGCAGACCGAGAACGAGCGATACGGCGGCGGTGCCGTAGATCGAACGTCGTTCCCAGTTCCAGATCGTCGCGCGCGGGGCGCCATCGAGTTCGACGCGGTCGAATGATCGCATCAGCACCAGGCGACCGCTGCCGACGATGAAAAAGGCAAGGGCGGCAAACAGATAAAAGGGATCACCGACTTTGGCGTAGATTGCCAGCGCGGTCATGATGTGGACCACGACGCCCGCCGCGATCGTGCGTCGATTGGCATAGAGCGAGCGCACGAAGGACAAGTACACGTCCGTCGGCAGGCGGTCCTCGCGATGTGCCTTTTGCGGCCGTGATCCCATATTCATAAGCGATGGGTAACAAACAAGGCTTAAGGAACAATTGAGGGGCGATAGCAGGTTTCGGGGGCGACTGACCCTTAATCGCACCCCGCCGCCTACTCCGCCGCCTCGCGGACAGCGGACGTATCGTGCTCGTAGGCACGGCGCAATCGATCAGCCATCGCCTTCGCCGTCTCGTAATTGGCTTTCTTGACATGGCCGAAGCCGCGTATCTGCTGCGGATAGGCGAGCCATTCGACCGCCTTCTCGATCCGGCGACTGCTGATCGATGATGCAACCGTATCGAGTTCGGCTTCGTAATCGGCCAGCATCCGGCGCTCCATCCGCCGCTCAGCCGTATAGCCAAAGATGTCCAGCGGCGTGTTGCGCAGCCTGCGCAGCGGCGCCAGCATCTTGAAGGCCGTCATCATCCAGGGGCCGAAGGTGCGCTTCTTCGATCTGCCCTTGTCGTCGTGCTTGGCAAGGATCGGTGGGGCAAGATGAAATTCCAGGCGCTCGTGGCTCTCGAACTGAGCAGCCAGCTGGCGGGCGAAGGCGCGGCCGGTGTAGAGGCGCGCGACCTCGTATTCGTCCTTGATGGCCATCAGCTTGAAGAGCGATCGCGCGGCGGTTTCGGTCAACGGCCCTGGCGCGCCGGAGACGCTTTTCTCGGCTTCGGCGATCCGATCGATCCGATGACGATAGCGCGCCGCATAGGCCGCATCCTGATAATCCGCAAGGAAGGTGGTGCGACGCGCGACGATATCCTCGAGCGTCGGGGGCACATCGTCGTCCGGCCTCTGATCGCGGGCTGATATGGTGGCGACACCATCGGGATCGTGCGCAGCGCGGCGACCCCAGCGAAAGGCGGCTACATTCATCGTGACGGCCTGCCCGTTCAATTCGATCGCCTTCTCGATCGCTTCGGCGGCAAGCGGCACGCCGCCATTCTGATAGGCCATCCCCAGCATCATCATGTTCGCTGCGATCGCGTTGCCGAACAAGACTTCGGCAACGCGCGTCGCATCGATGAAGTGGGTATGCGGCTCGCCGGCCGCAGCACGAATGGCGCGACGCAAGCGCTCCGTGGGCAGTGAAAAGTCTGCGTTGCGAGTGAAATCGCCTGGCATCACCTCGGCAGTGTTGGCGATCACCGTCGTTCGACCTTCGGCGATCGCCGCCAGAACCTTGCGCGACCCGGTGACCACCAGATCGCAGCCAAGAACGAGATCGGCCTTGCCGGCAGACACGCGGATCGCGGCGATGTCTTCCGGCCGGTTGGCTATGCGGACATGGCTGAAGACCGCGCCGCCCTTTTGCGCAAGGCCGGCCATGTCGATCATGCCACAGCCCTTGTCTTCAAGATGGGCTGCCATGCCGAGGATCGCGCCGATAGTGACGACCCCCGTCCCGCCGATGCCGGTCACGATGCCTGCCCAGCCGCTCTCGTCCATCGGCGGCAATTGGGGATCAGGAACCCCGTCCAGCGGGTCGCCGCCGCTTGCCACCGCGGTGCCCTTCGCCTTCTTCAACTTCGCGCCGTGAACCGTGACGAATGAGGGGCAGAAGCCTTCCAGGCACGAGAAATCCTTGTTGCAGTTCGACTGATCGATCCGTCTCTTGCGGCCGAATTCGGTTTCGACGGGCTGCACGGCGACGCAGTTCGACTTGACACCGCAATCGCCGCAACCTTCACAGACCAACTCGTTGATCAGCACCCGTTTGTCCGGATCGGGAAACGTGCCGCGCTTGCGCCGGCGCCGTTTTTCGGCGGCGCAGGTCTGGTCGTAAAGCAGAACCGAGACGCCATCGATCGCCGCGAGTTCGCGCTGCACCCGATCAAGGTCGCCGCGATGGTCGATCGTCGTGCCGTCGGGAAAGCGCACCTCTGGGGGATACTTGTACGGCTCGTCGGTAACTACCGCGATCCTGTCGACGCCTTCGGCGCGCACCTGCCGGGCGATGGCGTCCACCGTCAGGCCGCCTTCGTGAGCCTGACCGCCGGTCATGGCGACCGCATCGTTGTAGAGGATCTTGTAGGTAATCCGCGTCTTGGCGGCGACGGCGAAACGCAAGGCCAGAACACCGGAGTGGTTATAGGTGCCGTCTCCAAGATTCTGGAAGATGTGGTCCCGCCGGGAGAACGGCGCCTGCCCGACCCATTGTGCCCCCTCACCGCCCATCTGGGTGAAGCCCATCGTGCTGCGATCCATCCACAGCGCCATGAAATGGCAGCCTATTCCGGCCGCGGCGACCGATCCCTCCGGGACGTTTGTCGAAGTGTTGTGCGGACAGCCTGAGCAGAAGTGCGGGCGACGGGCGGCGACATCAACCGTGTCCGCCAGCATGGCCTGCGACTGGCGGAGACGCGCGACCCGGCCGGCGATTTCGTCCGAATGACCGACCGTCGCCAATACGCGCTCCCCGATTGCGATGGCAATGTCGTTCGGATCGAGCGCACCCTTGACCGGGAAGAGCCAACCACCGCGCTCATCGCGCTTGCCGACAATGAGCGGCTGGTCGGCCGTGCCGTAGAGCGCTTCGCGGAGCTGGCTTTCGATGAGCGACCGCTTTTCCTCAACGACGATGATCGTCTTCAACCCGTGAGCGAAGGGGCGCACATCCTCCAGATCGAAGGGCCACGGCGCGGCGACCTTGAGAAGCCGTATTCCAAGGCTTTCGGCGCGGCTCTCGTCGATCCCGAGATCGGCAAGGGCCTGGCGAACATCGAGATAGGACTTGCCAACCGTAACGATGCCCAGCGTGGCGTCGCGTCCGCCCGAAAAGACGATCCGGTTCAGACCATTGGCCCGGATGAAGGCACTCGCGGCAGCGCGCTTGTACTCGTGCATCCGCTCTTCCTGTCCGAGGAAATCGAGGTCACCGGGGCGAATATTGAGGCCGCCTTCCGGCATCTCGAAATCCGGGATGACGACATTGAAGCGGTCAAGCCCTGCCTGGACGGATGCGGTGGACTCGACGTTGTCCTTGACGCATTTCAACGCCGTCCAGGTGCCGGCGAAGCGTGAAAGCGCGAAGCCCATGATGCCATAATCGATCATCTCCTGAACGCCGGCAGGATTGAGGATCGGGATCATGTTGTCGACGAACTGAAACTCCGTCTGGTGGGCGTTGGTCGAGGATTCGGCTGTGTGATCGTCTCCCATCAGCGCCAGGACGCCCCCGTTCCTGGCGGAGCCGGCGAGATTGGCGTGACGAAAAACATCTCCCGAACGATCGACGCCCGGCCCCTTGCCGTACCACAGCGAGAAGACGCCGTCATAACGGCCGAAACCGTCGAGCTCAGCCTGCTGCGTGCCCCAAACCGCGGTGGCTGCCAGTTCCTCGTTGAGCCCCGGCTGGAATACGATGTCGTTCTTCTCGAACTGCGTTCTTGCGCTGAACAGCTGCTGATCGAGTCCACCGAGGGGGGAACCGCGATAGCCGGATACGAAGCCTGCGGTATTGAGCCCGGCGCGCCGATCCAGTTCCTTTCGCATCAGCAGGACGCGGACGATGGCCTGCGAGCCGGTGACGAAGACCCTGTCACGGGACAGGTCGTATTTGTCGTCCAGCGTAACATCGTGGAACGTCATGCCAATTCACCTCCCATGAGCGTCGATGAGGATCGCTCTTCGAGGGCTATTGTGGTTGCGGAGAAGGTCGCGTCAAACGCTTTTCATTGTGCGGCGCACTGGCGAAAAGAAAGCTTTCACACGGCCATTTCGACGCCCGAAAGCTGCGCGATTCGACGTTTCAACGACCGATTGTTTCGGGCATCAATCCAGGTGCTGTCCGCCATCGACGGCGATCGACGCGCCGGTGATGTAGGCCGATGCATCCGACGCGAGCAGCAGGACCACGCCCGCCAGATCGTCGGGGCTTCCCAGCCGTCGCATCGGGTTGGCCTGCGCAACGACCGACCCGGCACGGCCTTCGAGAAACGGTGCGGTCATTCCTGTCGGAAACCAGCCGGGCGCTATCTCGTTGACGCGGATGCCATGGCGTGCCCACTCAAACGCCAGCGAGCGGGTCATCTGGTGCATGGCGGCCTTGGATGCCCCGTAGGCAGCGACGTTGCGCATGGGCCGCTCCCTCAGAAAGCTCGTGACATTGACGATCGAGCCCGAATGCCTCGCAGCGATCAGTCGCCGTCCGGCCTCGCGGGAAACGCAGAACGCCGATTCGCCATTGACCCTCATGATGGTGCGCCAATGATCTCGCGACGTTTCGGCGGCAGATTCGCGAAGGCCTATCCCGGCGACGTTGAAGACGACATCGACCAGACCGAATTGCTGCTCCGCCTGATCGAACATGCCCGTGATTGCTGCGTCATCCGTGACGTCGCATTCAACCGCCAGGGACCGTCTATCGTTGCCACACGGCGCAACCGCGTGTTTGTCGCCCATGACCACGCGGGCGCCATTGTCCAGCAATACCCGCGCGATAGCTTGGCCGAGGCCCGATGCCGCCCCCGTTACGAGTGCGACCCGCTGCGAGACATCGAAGATGCGGGCGGCATGGCATGACGAAAGTGGCATCGTCACAGGCGACCGCCTCGCTCGAGGATCATGAGGAACGTATCATAGGCGTAGTCGGCGCGACGCAGCCAAGCATAGCCCGTCCGTCGGTAGGCCATGTAAGAGTCCAGCATCGTCGCAAATGTCTCGTTCTCATCGGAAATATCGCGGTAAACCTGCTCGGAGGCCGCGAAACAGGCATCCATGATGTCGTTGCTGTAGGGCCGCACGATCGTTCCGACAGTTTCCAGTTCCTGCATCGCAGCGGGGTTGAGAATATCGTAGCGGGCCATCGTGCGCATGTTCGCAAGCGCTGCCGCATTGCGCAGGATCGCCTGATATTCGGGGGTCAGCGCGCCCCAGCTGTCGCGGTTGATCATCGCCATCAAGGCAATGCCGCCCTCCCACCAGCCCGGATAATAGAGGTAGCGCGCCGCGCGATGGAGACCGAGCGCGATATCATCGGCCGGGCCTGCAAATTCAGCCGCATCGATTTCCTGCGCTTCCAGCGCCGCCACGATGTTGCCCGGTTCGAGAGCATGGGGAACGACACCGATCTCGGAGATGATCCGGCTTCCGAATCCGCCGATGCGAAACCGCACGCCGGCCAGGTCATCGAGCGAATTGATCTCCTTGTTGAACCAGCCGCCCATCTGCGCTCCGGTGTTGCCAGCGGGCAGGCCGACGACGTTGTGGCCGGCGAAGAACGTGTTCATGAGATCGAGCCCGCCCCCCTCGTGCAGCCAGGCATCCGTCAAGCGCTGGTTGAGGCCGAACGGCAAGCCCGAGCCGAAGGCGAAGGCCGGGTCGCGGCCGGCGAAATAATGCGGCGCTGTATGCAGCATCTCGACCGATCCCGACTGAACCGCGTCGAGGGCGCCGTCTCCGGCGGCAACCGCCGCGTCCTCGTCCAGCACCGTGATCTCGAAGCGCCCATCGGTTGCAGCACCAACGGCCTCGGCAAGAACAAGTGCGGCGCCGTGCACGGTTTCCAGGCTGGCGGGAAATCCTGACGCACAACGCCAGCTCACGCGCCCGCGTGATTGCGCCAATGCCGGTGCTGCCAGACCGGATGCGGCGCTCCCTGCCAGGGCCGAGCCGACGATGAAGCGGCGGCGGTCCATGAATTCCCTCCTTGGCTGCAAAGCTCCGATTGCGCTTCTTGTAACGTCTCTGCGCGTGCGGACAATACGCCACCCAAGCATTTATGACGATGCGCCCGGACTGCATTTTGCCCGGAGAGGCTTGTGAACGCCGAAGCGTAGCTGATCCGACTTGCAAGACCGCCGAATTCGCGCCAATCGTCTGCAAACACGAATCCATCAAGGTTGACGCCATGACAATGCCCGTCGTCGCCGTGCCTGCCGATATCCGTCATTTCGACGGATACGACTGGCATGCCGCTCCGCATCAGTATCTCGCCGCCGCCTTCGGCGGCTCTGGCGTCATTCCGCTGATCGTTCCCGCAATTGAAGGCGGCCTTGATGTGGGCAGCGTCCTTGATCGTGTTGACGGCCTGCTGGTCACCGGTTCGAAGACCAACGTTCATCCGACCCTCTACGGTGTCGCGGAATCGCCGTCCTACGGTCCGTTCGACACCGCGCGCGACACTGTCAGCCTGGCGCTGATCAGAGAGGCCATCGCCCGCGGCCTGCCGCTTCTGGCGATCTGCCGCGGGATTCAGGAACTCAACGTGGCGCTTGGGGGAACGCTGGCCAACGAGATCCAGATGCTTCCCGAGCGGATGGATCACCGCAAGCCCGAATCCGACGATACAGACGAAAGCTTCGCCATCAGGCATCCCGTTCGCATCGCGGAAGGGTCTTGCCTGGCAGCGATGGTCGGTACCGGCGAGATCAACGTCAACTCACTGCACCGCCAGGGCATCGACCAGCTTGCGCCTGGACTTGCCGTTGAGGCGGTGGCGGAAGACGGGACGATAGAAGCGGTGTCGGTCGCCGACGCAAAGGGCTTTGCCGTGGGCGTCCAGTGGCATCCGGAATACTGGTTCCGAAGCGACGCCCCCTCCGCCGCCATCTTCCGCGGTTTCGGCGATGCCGTGCGCAGCCGAGTGGAGCGCCGACAGTCCGATCACAACGGCAGGGCCGCTGCCGAGTAACGGTTTCAGCGATTGAGGTGAGCACATTCGGGCACGGGCGTCAGCGCCCTGCCCTTGCGCAGCCAGGCGATCAAATTGTCGGCAGCCAGATCGGCCATGGCATCGCGCGTTGCGACGGATGCCGATGCAACATGCGGAAGCAGTGAAGCATTGGGCAGGTCTATCAGAGCCTGCGGGACATGCGGTTCGTTGGCGAACACGTCGAGGCCGGCTGCGGCGATGGTTCCATCCGCCAATGCATCGATCAGCGCCGCCTCGTCGACGACTGTGCCCCGCCCGATGTTGATCAGCACGCCTTGAGGACCCAGGGCCCGCAATACTTCCGCATCGACGGACTTTTCCGTCGCGGCTCCGCCCGGCACGGCCACGATCAATGTATCGACAGCGCGCGCCAACGCTTCGAGACTGGCCTCATATGCGTAGGGCACATCCTTCCGGTGGCGGGCGTAATAGCTGACGGGCAGGTCGAACGCGGCAAGACGCTTGGCAATCTCCATCCCGATGCGTCCAAGACCATAAATCCCAACCGAACGGCCGCGGAGCGTCAATCCTGTCAACGGGTAGGCACCGGCGCGTGCCCAGTTGCCTTCGCGCAAGTGGGTTTCGGCGCGAGGCAGCTCACGCACCGTGTTGAGCAACAGGCCAACGGCGACGTCGGCCACTTCTGCCGACAAGACGTCCGGTGTGTTGGTGACCATCACGCCCTTCTGCGCCGCATGCCCGGCATCGATCGCGTCATAGCCCACACCGAAATTGGCGATCACCTTCAGATTGGTCAGCCGGTCGATCAACGCCGAACTGACATCGCCCCATCCGGCGATCGCGGTGATGCTCGAAGCGTCACTATCCGAGACGGCGTCCAGTCGATCGACGTAGAGCACAGGAAACTCTGCCTCGACGCGCGCCTTCAAACGTTCGTTCATTCGCGACTGCATGAGGACGCGTGGCGCTGTTTCGGGCATGGCTTCTATCCTGGTGGTTCTTCAGATGGCCTTGTGGGGCGAGGTCGATTGCCGAATGCGCATCTCCGGCTTGATCAGATGCAGGTAGTCCTCGGCGTGGCTGCCGGCAAGCTTGTCGAGCAGAGCGCGCGCTGCCATGCGGCCAACCTCGGCCTGGCCATTCCAGACTGTCGTGAGCGCCGGCGTCGCAATGGCCGCTTCCTCCAGGTCGTCATAGCCGGTGACGGAGATATCCTTGCCGGGGATGAGCCCCGCACGGGCGATGCCGTTCATCAGGCCGATCGCCACGAGATCGTTCCAGCAGACGGCAGCGGTGGGCTTCTGTCGCATCGACAGGAAGGTGACCGCTGCCTCGAAACCGCCCTGCTTGGTACGGGGCCCAGGGATGCGCAGCTCCGAGTCGACTTCGATCTGCGCCTTTCTGAGCGCATCGACGTAGCCCTGATAACGGTCCCGGCCCGTGGAGGTCTGGTCGGTGCCGCCGATCATCGCAATCGTCCGGTGACCGAGCCCGATCAGGTGATTGGTGGCCAAGGCGATGCCATAAGCGTCATCCCCGCGGAACGTCGGGACGTCGATCCCGGTGACCGAGCGCGCCACGAGAATGGCAGGCAGGCCATTGTCCTCGGCGAGCGCGAGGTCGGCGGCGGGCGTACCGATTGCCGGCGACATGATGACCCCGTCACCGCCCAGTTGCAAAAGCGTTTCGATGAAATTGCGTTGCTTTTCGACGGAATCGTAATGGTTGGACAGGATGAAGGTCTGTCTGTTCCGGTCGAGCTCGCTTTCGATGGCACGCAGGATTTCCGCATAGAACGGGTTCATGATGTCGTGAACGACGACGCCGATGATACCGGATCGCGAGGTTCGCAGGCTGGCGGCGCGGCGGTTGTAGATGTAGCCGAGCGAGCGGGCCTGTTCCTTGATCCGGTCGCGCGTGCTGTCGGCGACGAGCGGACTATCACGCAACGCCAAGGATACCGTGGCGGTCGACAGACCAAGCGATTCCGCAATTGTGGAAAGCTTGACCTTCTGTCCCACGCGGCGCCGCCCTTTCTCCGATCCTCGATCTAAAGATTTTAATTAAACAGATTCAACAACCGGACACAATGGTCGGCGATGCGGGTCAGCGCTTGGGTTCACTGCTGAAGATTCTGATCGAGCCGTCGGAGCAGCTTGAGCAGATTGCGTGCTTCCTTCCCTGATAATCCCTCAAGCATGGACTGTTCGGTGAGACGGACGGCACGCCGGATGGTGCCGACAGCCTCCTGGCCCTGCCCCGTCAAGAAGATCGCGGCCTTTCGACCGTCGTCGCTGCTGTCGCGCCTTTCCACAAAGCCTTGCGCAGCGAGCCGAGAAATCGTCTTCGTGATGGTGGGCGCACGCACACCCAGGCGTTCGGCGATCATGCCGGGGGACTGCCCATCCTCTTCGGCGAGCGACATGATGACCGAATCCTGTCCGGCATAGAGACCGCATTCCGTCAGATGCAGGGTGAGCCGCGTGCGGACCGAACGCGCGGTTTGCGCCAGTGTCGCAGCAAATGCCCCGTCCTGCTCGGCCGCACCATCCTTGCGCTTCTTGCCGTCAGCCTTCTTGTCTTTCTTCGCCATATGCGCTCCCCCAATTGTTTGGAGCTTGCTCCAAGTACCCCCAAGCAGCTATGCCCGCCCTATCGTAGGGCAAGACCCACTTGTTTGCCGGCTCACATTAACCGACCGGAGTGCAGGCAGAAATGTCCCATCCACCCCTTTTCCTGACCGAGACCCTGCGTCAGGAGCCGATCGAGGCGCGCGACCGTTCACGCTGGATCGCGGTGCTGCCGCTCGGCGCACATGAGCAGCACGGTCCGCATTTGCCGTTCGAAACCGATGCGATCATCGCGCAAGGACTGGCCGAGCGCGTTGCGGGCATGTTGCCCGCCCATCTGCCAGTGACCTTCCTGCCGACCGAGCCCGTCGGATACTCGATCGAGCACCTGGACACGCCCGGCACGCGCAGTCTTCGTTACGATGAGGCCGTCGAGCGGTGGATCGCCATCGCCGGCGAGATGAACCGGCTTGGAATTTCGAAGTTCGTCATGCTGAACGCACATGGCGGCAATGCCCCCCTGATGACGATCGTCGCGACGGAGGCGCGCGTTCGCTTCGACATGCTGGCCGTCGCGACCAGCTGGACCCGCTTCGAACTTGCCAAGAACGTCATCGATCCCGCCGACAAGCCGTTCGATATCCATGGTGGATTGATCGAGACGTCCATGATCCTCGCGCTCAGGCCGGAATCCGTCGATATGGGCAAAGCGCGCGACTTCCCCTCCTTTCAGCGCGAACTCGCCGGCACTATGACCCATCTGCGCGCCTATGGTCCGCACGCTTTCGGCTGGAAAGCCGCCGATCTCAATCCGGATGGGGTCGTGGGCGACGCCTCGGCGGCGACGGCAGAAAAGGGTGAGCGCATCATCGAGCAGGCTGCGCGAAGCTTCATCGAGCTTCTGGAAGACGTTCATGCGTTCGACAGCGGCCGGCTCGGCTGACCCCTCCAAGAGAGGTGTGGCATGGACCGGACGAAGCGCCTATATCGGCGGCAACAGATGAAAGGTGTCCCATGAGCGATCCCGCCATTCAGACGACGTCCGACACAAGCCCAATTCCCGTCACGGTGCTGACCGGCTATCTCGGCGCCGGCAAGACCACGCTTCTCAACCGCATCCTTTCGGAAAACCACGGGCAGAAATATGCTGTCATCGTCAACGAATTCGGCGAGATCGGCATCGACAACGACCTGATCGTGGAGTCCGACGAGGAAATCTACGAAATGAACAACGGGTGTGTCTGCTGCACGGTACGCGGCGACCTGATCCGGGTCGTCGAAGGTCTGATGCGCAGGCCGGGGCGCTTTGATGCGATCATCGTGGAAACCACGGGCCTCGCCGACCCGGCGCCGGTTGCCCAGACCTTCTTCATGGACGAGGACGTTCGCGCGAAGACCCAGCTCGATGCGGTCGTGGCGCTTGTCGATGCCAAGCACCTGCCGCTGAGGCTCAAGGATTCCAGGGAAGCAGAAGACCAGATCGCCTTTGCCGACGTGGTGATCCTGAACAAGACCGACCTCGTCGATGAGGGCGAACTCAAGACGATCGAAGCAACGATCCGCGCCATCAATCCCTCGGCGCGCATCCATCGCGCCGAACGCGCGAACGTGGATGTTGCCAATGTGCTCAATCGCGGCGCCTTCGATCTGCAGCGCGCCTTGGAGAACGATCCGCATTTTCTCGATCATGAGGATCCGGACCATGTCTGCGGGCCAGATTGCGATCACGATCACGACCATGGTCATGACCACCATCACCATCATCATGACCACGGGGATCATGCGCACCACGGGCACGACCATCACGGCGAAGCGTCGGCCATTCACGACGCGACCGTCCAGTCGGTTTCCTTGCGTGCCGGCACGCTGGACCCGAAGCGGTTCTTCCCCTGGATCGAGAAGATCACCCAGATCGATGGTCCCAACATCCTGCGCCTGAAAGGCATCATCGCCTTCAAGGATGATGAGCAGCGCTATGTCGTGCAGGGCATCCACATGCTGGTCGAAGGGGATCATCAACGAGACTGGAAGGAGGGCGAGAAGCGCGAGAGCCGCATCGTCTTCATCGGCCGCGATCTCGATCGCGAGAAGCTCGAACGTACATTCCTCGCCTGCCAGGCGGTTTGATCGCATGCCGACCGTCGCACCGCTCGACCTCGACAGCTATTGTGTCGCGGCCCGCTTCCTCGCAGACGTTCCTGTCTTTGCGCTCGCCGACGGCACGGTCCATCGGCTCGATCATGGACACCAAACCACCGGGGCGCATGACGGCCTCCTCACCGCCGATGTCGCGCAAGACGGTCGGACACTCTTGACGGGCGGGGAAGACGGACGCGTCGTCGCCCATCTTGCCGACGGGGCGATGACCGTTCTTGCCGAGATCGGCATGAAATGGATCGGGCAGATCGCTGCCGGACCGTCTGCTAGCGTCGCATTTTCGTCTGGGCGCACGGCCTATGTCCGGCAAGCCGAAAGCGCACTCAGAACTTTCGCCTGTCCGCGGACCGTCGAGGGTCTCGCCTTTGCGCCGAAAGGGCTGCGGATTGCAATCGCGCGATACAATGGTGTCACGCTGCACTGGGCAGGCATGGGTGCCAAGCCGACGGAGCTCGAATGGAAGGGCAGCCACACGGGTGTCACGTTTTCTCCCGACGGCAAGTTCCTCGTGACCACGATGCAGGAGAATGCGCTCCATGGCTGGCGCATGGCCGACAATCACGACATGCGGATGTCCGGCTACCCCGCCAAGGTGAAGTCCCTGTCATGGAGCGCGAAAGGGAAATGGCTGGCCTCGTCGGGCGCCCCGGCTGCCATCGTGTGGCCGTTCTCAGGCAAAGACGGGCCGATGGGAAAGGCGCCGATGGAGCTCGGCACGCGAGCCGATGCGCTCGTCACGATCGTTGCCTGTCATCCGCGCGAGGACATGGTGGCGATCGGCTTCAACGACGGCATGATCCTCGCGTCCCGGTTTTCCGATCAGAAGGAAGTCTTGCTGCGGCGGCCCGGCAACGGCGCGATTTCCTCGCTAAGCTGGAACAAGGCCGGTACGCAACTCGCTTTCGGTTCCGAGGCGGGAGACTGCGGCGTCGTCGACATCACCGCCTGAAGGGGCAACGCCAAGAATCCTGCTTGCACCATGTCAATTGTTATGGCCAATACCGCATCTGGAACATAACATGAACTCATGGCCAAATTAACAACTGTCGAAAAGCTGGCGATCCTTTCCGACGCAGCAAAGTATGACGCTTCCTGCGCCTCCTCGGGTTCGACCAGGCGCAACTCCCTGAACTCGGGCGGCATCGGGTCCGTCACCGGTGCTGGAATCTGTCATTCCTACGCGCCGGACGGTCGGTGCATCTCGCTTCTGAAAATTCTTCTCACCAATTTCTGCATCTACGACTGCGCCTATTGCATCAACCGGTCGTCTTCGAACGTTCGCAGGGCAAGGTTCACCGTACAGGAAGTGGTCAACCTGACGCTCGACTTCTACAAGCGCAACTATATCGAGGGCCTGTTCCTGTCCTCGGGGATCATTCGATCGCCCGACGAAACGATGGCGCGATTGGTCGAGGTCGCCCGGCAATTGCGGCTGACCCATCGATTTGCCGGCTATATCCATTTGAAGACCATACCCGACTGCGATCCGCTCTTGCTGGAGGAAGCAGGGCGCTTTGCCGATCGGCTCTCGATCAACGTCGAACTGCCAACCGACGATAGTCTTGGCCGCCTGGCTCCGGAAAAGCAGCCGGCAAACATTCGCCGGGCGATGGGCAATCTGAGGCTCAAGATCGAGGAGAAATCCGAACCGACGCTGAGAACGAAGCGCAAGGAACGCTTCGCACCGGGCGGGCAATCGACGCAGATGATCATCGGCGCCGACCCGGCCAATGACGACACGATCCTGAAATCGAGCGCGCGTCTATATTCCAGCTATCGTCTCAAAAGGGTCTATTATTCAGCGTTCAGCCCGATACCCGACGCCAAGGCGGCGCTGCCGCTTTCCGAGCCGCCCCTGATGCGCGAACATCGCCTTTATCAGGCCGATTGGCTCATGCGGTTTTATGGTTTCGAGCAGCAGGAAATCGTGGCTGGCCGTCCGGGCGGAATGCTCGATCTGGCGATCGATCCCAAACTGGCATGGGCGCTCGATCATCGAGATCGGTTCCCCGTCGACGTCAATCGCGGTGACCGGGAAACGCTGCTGCGCGTGCCTGGACTGGGAACGAAAGCTGTCGCGAAGATATTGCAGGTGCGCCGATATCGCACGCTTCGACTTGAGGATCTGCGTCGCGTCTGCCAATCGCTCGACAAGATCAGGCCGTTCATCATCGCCCTCGATTGGCATCCGCTCGGATTGATCGATCGGCCCGAGCTGAAGGAAAGACTGACGCCGAAACCGGCGCAGTTGTCGCTGTTTTGATGTTTACGGTAGAACTGGCAGATCAGACCGACTTTGACGGCTGGCGCCATTCCGCCCGAGCGCTGGCACTGGCCGGCATAGAGCCCGCTCAGGTTCGCTGGACGGTGAAGGGCGCACAATCCGACGATCTTTTCGATGCAGCCGCGTCGGCGTTGCCCGAACCGCGCGACAATGCGGACCTGACGGTTCCGCGCCCATTCATCGAACGCCTCCAAACGATCATGCATCACAGCGACGACGATCGATTCGCCTTCATGTACCGGTTGCTGTTGCGTGTCTCGCAGGAAGCGGACCTGCTGAAGGTCTTGTCGGATCTGGACGTTCAACGCCTGGAGCGCATGGAAAAGGCAATTCGGCGGGATGCGCACAAGATGCATGCCTTTGTCCGGTTCCGCAAAGTGGCCGTCGGTGGCAAGGACCGTTTCGTCGCCTGGTTCGAACCCGATCATTACATCGCCGAGCGGGAGGCGGATTTTTTCGTCAAACGCTTTGCTGGAATGAACTGGACGATCATGACGCCTTGGCGGACGATCGATTGGGACGGCGAGCGCCTCACCATCGCACCCGGCGCCCGCAAGGAAGATGCGCCTTCGGCCGATGCGGCGGAAGATCTCTGGCGCACCTATTTCTCATCCATCTTCAATCCCGCTCGTCTCAAGGTGAAGGCGATGCAGGCGGAGATGCCCAAGAAATACTGGCGGAACCTGCCTGAGGCGCCGCTCATTCCGGCATTGATCGCGAGCGCCGGACGACGCGCGGAAAACATGGTGGAGAGCGCGCCGACATCCGCGGCGCCCCACCATTCTCGCATTCAGCAGCGCTATTGGGAAGGCCGCCAAACCATGACGGAAATCACCGACGCGTCATCGCTCGACGACCTGCGGAAAATGGCAGACGGGTGCACGCGGTGTCCCCTCTACCGGGACGCCACTCAGACCGTTTTCGGCGAGGGCCCCGAGAACGCGGAGATCATCTTCGTCGGCGAGCAACCCGGCGATCAGGAGGACCTGGCCGGCGCGCCGTTCGTCGGGCCTGCAGGCAAGGTGTTCGACGACACGCTGGCGCAGGTGGGGATCGACCGTCAACGCGTCTACGTCACCAATGCCGTGAAGCATTTCAAGTTCGTACCGCGTGGCAAGCGACGACTACACCAAAAGCCCAATGGAGGAGAGGTCCAGGCTTGCCGCTGGTGGCTGGACCGAGAGATTGCCTTGATCAAGCCGAAGCTTGTGGTTGCGCTCGGTGCCACTGCATTGACCGCTCTTTACGGCAAGACCCTTCCTGTAACGAAGAACCGGCGGCAGGTGCTAAGGAATGACGCAGATCTCAAGATTTTCGTCACCGTTCACCCATCCTTCCTGCTGCGCATCCCCGATGCGGAGACTGCAGCGCGCGAACGGCGACTTTTCGCCGAGGACCTGGCAGCGTTGCGCGACCTGATGGCCGCTTAATTCCGGAACTGCTGATGGACAAACCGCGTTTGCCTTGTCGTAGCCGCGAATAAGGAAAAGACCCGTGTCCCGTCGTCAGACCAATCGCCGAACGAAGCATGAAAAAGACATCTCCGTCGATTTCGTTGGGCAGCACCCGCAGAGCCGCCTGCGGCTGACATTTCTGGACAAGAGCGAATTGCGGCTCGTCGATGCGGTGATCACCGAGGACATTTCCGCGCTGGCGACAATCGGGCGTACGCTTTTCTGCGCCTGCGACGAAACCGCAACGGTTGAAAGGCTGGTCTTTGACGAGGCAACGAACACATTCGCGGGTCACGAGAATTTCGCCATCGGCCATGCCTTCGACCTGCCCGGCGGGTTGACGGGCGAGATGGACATCGAGGGACTGGCGATTGACGACGGCTATCTCTGGATCACCGGGAGCCACGGGCTGAAGCGCAAGCATCCGAATGCTGAGGACGGCACGCAAAACGGCCTCAGCCATATCGATTGGGACGAAAACCGTGGCTTTCTCGGACGCGTTCCGATCGTCGAGAGCGAGCCGGGTGTTTTCATGCCGGTCGCTTCCATCGAGGCGCTGGAGGACGGCAGCAACGCCCGGCGCGCAGCCATGTTCGCCATGGGAAAATCGGGTGAGAAGGCAATCCGCAAGGTGCTTGCCGACGATCCACTGCTGGCGCCCTTCATGAACATTCCGTGCAAGGAGAACGGCTTCGACGTGGAAGGGCTTGCGGTGAAGGGCGATCGCCTTCATCTCGGATTGCGTGGTCCGGTGCTCGGCAGCCATGCGCTGATCGTGACGATGCGTTTCAAGGACGATGGCAAGGGCCGGCTGAAGCACCGCAAACTTGACGGCGGGTCGCGCTATACGATCCATGCGCTTGACCTCGACGGGCTCGGCATCAGGGACCTGCTTTTCGACGGCGAAGCGCTTCTCGTGCTGGCCGGCGCGACCCAGAACATCGATGGTATTCAAAAGATCTACACGATCGACCGCTTTCCGGAGCGCGCCGATGTGATCACCGCCGGGGAGATCGAAACCATGATGGCCCTTCCGATCATGGAGGGGTGCGACCATGCGGAAGGCTTGTCCTTCTTCGAGATGGACGGCAAGCGCCACCTGCTCGTCGCCTATGACAGCCCTTCCGACGACCGGCATGATCCGAAAAGCAACAGGCTGGATGTCGACGTCTACGAATTGAAATGAGATGGGCACCGCGGCAGCTACCGCCGAGGTGCCCGTTGCAGCTTTCAGAGAGCCAGTTCGAGGTGAGGCCGACCGTTCGATGTCCTCTCGCGGGTGCGCCCCCTTTCATCGATCGTCAGGGTAACCCGATGGCGCAGCGCCGAGAAGCTGTCGAAGGTGACGACATCGACCGGGCGATCGAAGACGATTGTCGCCCGGTAGTGCCGATCGTCGGACAACGCCTGAAGGCCCCTTACGGCGCCTGTGAAGTGCTGGCCGAGATAAGTGCCTCGCACAGTATCGCCAACCTGGACTGGAGGCCTGGCGCGGTCGGCTGGAGCCGAAGCGCTGAGCGTGTTCCAGTCACGATAGCCGTACTGACCGGCGATGAGTTCCAAGGCGCGTCCGTGGGAGACCGGCTGGCTTGATGTTTCGAGGGTTTTGCGGAGCCGCCGCGCCTGATCCTTCAGGACGTCGCGCGGGGGTAGAGCATGATGAGTGCTCATCATTCTTGCCTTTCGCGATATGGCATGCCTGTCGAGACTGCGGAGCTCGCATTGCCGCCGGACCGCATGCGTTCATGGCGCAAAGGCTGACGGGAAATCGTCGGAAGGCTTCACCAAGGACATTTATGTGTCCGCGAGCGGCAGGGGCCTTCACCCGGAACGGGATATGGCGACCCGGGTGCTACGCGTCAAGAGGCTGGAAGCCCGTCTGTGCCATTGCTCAGGCCGGACGGCCACTTGCCTGGATGAAGCCGACGGCACCGTCAAGCCAGCCATGCTTCAACTCGAGCGCCAGAAGGCGGTCGCGCGCAAAGGGACCCGGCATCATCAGCGTGGCGGTCTTCTCGATCGAAAAACCGAAGCGTTCGTAATAAGGCGCGTCGCCGACGAGCAGGATGGCGCCATGGTCATAGCGGCGTGCCTTTTCGATGGCGCGGATCATCAGGGCCGAGCCGATGCCGGCGGCCTTGGCAGCAGGGTCGACCGCAAGCGGTCCAAGAAGCAACGCCGGGATGGGATCGCCCTCACGGTCGATACCGGCATGGATGTCCCACAGGCGAACGGTGCCGAGAATGTGTCCCATGCGGTTCTTCGCCACAAAGGCGAGTCCCGCAGACGGAAGGCGGCCATGGCGCAGCTTCTCGGACGTCCTGGTGCGCCAATCCGGCGCCATGGCACGGGCCAGCAGCGCGTTGCGCTCATCGACCTCGTGCGGCGCTTCGGCACGCACGGTCACCAAGTCTCCGGCTGCAAGTCCGGCGCGGGTCGGGTCAATCCTGTGGGTCAGCGTAGTCATCGCGACAAACCTTCAAATCGGCGGAAGAAGACGCGAGGCCGCACGTGCCCCGGCCCTCATCGGGCTGACGCGCGGCCTCAAGCGGACGTGTCGGGCGGCAAGCCGCCCGGCCGTCAGATGACGTAGGATCGGAGCGGTTCGAAGCCGTTGAACGCCACCGACGAATAGGTCGTCGTATAGGCGCCTGTGCCCTCGATCAGCACCTCGTCACCGATCGTCAGCGAGATCGGCAAAGGATACGGCGTCTTCTCGTAGAGCACGTCGGCAGAATCGCATGTCGGGCCGGCGATGACGCAGTTTTCCATCGCATCGCCATCGCGGGCGGTGCGGATGGGGTAGCGGATCGCCTCATCCATCGTTTCGGCGAGACCGCCGAACTTGCCGATGTCGAGAAACACCCAACGCATCTGGTCGGTGTCGGCCTTTTTCGACACAAGCACGACTTCGGCCTTGATCACACCGGCGTTGCCGACCATGCCGCGGCCCGGCTCGATGATCGTTTCCGGCAACTGGTTGCCGAAGTGCTTGCGAAGCGCGCCGAAGATCGCCTGACCGTATTGCTGGGCGGTCGGGATGTCCTTGAGGTATTTGGTCGGAAAGCCGCCGCCCATATTGACCATCTTCAGTTCGATTCCCTGCTGCGCGAGCTTCTCGAACACGCGGCGCGCATCGGCGAGCGCGGCGTCCCAGGCGTCGAGCTTCGTCATCTGCGAGCCGACATGGAACGACACGCCGTGGGATACGAGGCCGAGCTGGTGGGCGTAGACAAGCACATCGACGGCCATCTGCGGCACGCATCCGAACTTGCGCGACAAGGGCCATTCGGCCCCCTCACCATCCGTCAACACACGGCAGAAGACCCGGGCGCCAGGGGCTGCGCGGGCGATCTTTTCCACTTCTTCGTGGCTGTCGACGGCGAACAGGGACACGCCGAGGTCATGAGCGCGCGCAACGTCACGCTCCTTCTTGATCGTGTTGCCAAACGAAATACGGCGCGGTGTCGCGCCGGCCTCGAGCGCCATTTCGATTTCAGCGACGGATGCGCAGTCGAAATTGGAGCCGAGAGAGGCGAGCAGGCGAAGAACCTCCGGCGCCGGGTTGGCCTTTACCGCATAATAAATGGAGCTGTCGGGCAACGCCTTCTCGAAGGCGCGATAATTGTCGCGCACGATATCGAGATCGACGACGAGGCACGGCCCTTCCGGACGGCGCGTGGCAAGAAAATCGCGAATGCGGTCAGTGGTCATCGGGGCTGCTCCCATTCCAGCTGCCCGGCGAAAGCCGGATGACAAAGGACGACGCCAGCCCGGACATTCAACGGCCGATGGAAAGCCATTGTTCCGAAAACTTGCGACGCGACGATTGAACCAGCGCCCGCCCGGGCGACGATTCCAGACTTTGTCTGCCTTGGATTGGATGGGGTATTCCCAACCGCACTTTCGGCAATGAGGGTGTGCCTCTTCAGTAACCCCGGCTTATGGACAGCCGGCAGACACCAGAAAGGCCCGCACCGTCGTTGCTTCAAGATGTCCTCGCCTTTCCGGTTGGCCGGAGAAACGACTGGAGGGGTTAGTTCCAGGTACCTTACCGAGTTCCTCACCATTCGAGGGTTCGGCGGACACCCACAGGCACGTGCGACTTTGGGCAATTCGCGATTTAGTGAGTCGCGCTGTCACAATCAAGCGAAAACTTTCATTGCGGATCGTGGCGCGCCTGAACGGCCGAGACTGCGGCATGCGCGCATCACAAATCCCACTTAGGCTTGCGATCGTATGCAGGAAGGACCAGTTACTTCAGCGAAGCATCAACAAGAAGACTGCTCCGGCCCGATGGCGCGACTGCTCTGGGATCGGTCATTTCAGCCAGCCAAGGGACACACAATCTTGGACACACTTACACGCATCCGTGCCTTCATCGATGTGGTGGAGGCGGAGGGCTTTTCTTCCGCCTCGCGCAAGATCGGGCGCTCGAAAGCCCTCCTGTCAAAATATGTGCGTGAGTTGGAAGACGATCTGGGCGCCTTGCTCCTCAATCGAACCACGCGCCAATTCTCGCTCACGGAAGCGGGGCATACCTATTTCAAGAGCGCCTCGGAAATTCTCAAGGAGATCGACAATCTTGCCGATCTCGTTCGGGAGAACAACGCGGACCTCAAGGGCAAGCTTCGGATATCGGCACCACGCACCTTCGCCGACGCCGAGATTGGCCAGTCGCTGATCGATTTCGCCGCGGCTCATCCCGACCTGACGCTGGAGATCATCTCCGACGACAGGTTTGTGGATCTCGTGGAGGAAGGCTTCGACATCGCGATCAGGATCACCCGGCTTGAGGATTCCGGCCTGATCGCCCGCAAGCTCGCGCCGTTCCGCATCATCGTCTGCGCAACGCCAGACTTCATCGAGCGTCACGGCCCGATGAGGGACCCCAGCGAACTGACCGGTCTGCCATGCATTGTCGACACCAACGCCAGAAGCCTGACGAACTGGCGCTTTCGACGTGCGGACGGCAGCCAGTTCGCCGTCAATGTCAGCGCCCGGCTGGAGGTCAACAGCCCGCTTGCCGCCATGCGGGCCACACTGGCCGGTCTCGGCGTGGCGATGCTGCCCGATTTTGTCGCCAAGGAGAAAATCGAGAACGGCGAGCTTGTCTCGATCTACGAGGATCATCTCGTCGACGACCGTGGCATCTATGCCATCTACCCGCACCGACGCTATCTGCCTGCCAAAGTCCGGGCGTTCGTCGATCACCAGACGGCATGGTTTCGCAACACGGGCGCGCTATAGGCCCAACGTTACATGCCGAAATTCAGCCGCCTTTGGCTGTCAGGCAACAGTCTGTGGTACGGCTGGACTGAATCGAATCGGCAGGGGCAGGACGCATGGTGACTTGGAGGCACGTTACGGCATTGGCGTTTGCGGGCACGCTGGCCACGAACGGCGCACTTGCCCATCCGCACATCTTCGCCGAGGCAAGGCTTGAAGTCGCTCTCAGCGACGACGGCACCGTGAAGGAGCTTCGCCACGTCTGGCGTTTCGACGAGCTCTTTTCCTCCACGGTGATGCTGGAATTCGACGCCAACACCAATCTGGAACTGGAGCCGGAAGAGCTCCAGGCCATCGGCGAAACAGTCAAAGCCTCGCTGGCGGATTTCGACTATTACACCTCCATCAAGCGCGATGGTGCCGATCTGGGTGTCAGCCCTCCCGAGCAGATCTTTGCGAATTTCGAGAACGGTCAGCTGCTGATGTTCTTCGCAGTCAAGCCGGCGAAGGCGGCTCCCCTCGACGGCACGCTGAGCTTCGGGGTCTACGACCCGACGATGTACGCCGCAATCGACTTCGTCGACGATAGCGACCTTGTCGTGCTGGGCGATCGCGGCACGTGCGAAAGCGAAGTGGTGCGCCCTGATCCCGATCAGGTCCTTGCCGAGAATCAGTCGAGCCTGACGGATGCCTTTTTCAACGATCCCGGCGGCAACGACATCTCCAGCCTGTTCGCGACACGGCTGGAACTGTCATGCTGAAACGGCTCCCCTACCCGCTGGGCGCCATTTTTTTCATTGCGGCGATCTGCATGGTCCTCTCCGGTGCCGCCCTCGCGCAATCCTCGCTCGGCATCGGTTCGGCCGAACCTTCGATCGAGGCTGGCGGCGTGCTCGGCGGTTTCTTCGCCTGGGTGAATGCGCAACAGCAAGCCTTCTACCGAGCCTTGACCGAAGCTTTGAAGGCCATGCGGGAAAATCCCTGGCACCTGGGAGGGCTCGTCGGTCTTTCGTTCGCCTACGGTGTTTTCCATGCCGCCGGGCCGGGCCACGGGAAGGCAGTTATCTCGGCGTATATGGTGGCAAACGAGGTCGCGCTTCGACGTGGCATCCTGCTGTCCTTCGCATCGGCACTGCTGCAGGGCTTTGTCGCCATCGTCGTCGTCGGCGTCACATATCTGGCCTTGCGCGGGACATCCATATCCATGACGGATGCCACGCGCAGCCTCGAGGTCGCCAGTTTCGGCTTGATTACGGCATTCGGTGCGTTTCTCCTCTGGCGCAAGCTTGCTCCCATGATGACGAGCCGCGGGCCTGTGCTAGCCGCCGCGGGCGGACACGGACACCAAGGCCATCATCATCAGCAGCAGCACCACCACCACAATCATCATCACGGACCGCATGAACAAGGCGGCCACGGCCACGCCCATGCTCGTGATGAGGTGTGCGCGACGTGCGGACATAGCCACGCTCCCGATCCGAAGGTCCTTTCAGGACAGTCGATTTCGATGGGAGACGCCTGGTCGGCCGTCGCAGCCGTCGGCTTGCGGCCCTGCTCCGGTGCCTTGATCGTGCTGACTTTCGCCCTCTTGAACGGGCTCTATCTCGGCGGTGTTCTTTCGGTGTTTGCCATGTCGATCGGTACGGCAATCACCGTTTCGATCCTCGCCTCGCTGGCGGTGGGGGCCAAGAGCACAGCAATCCGCTATTCCAGCGCCAGCGGTGCCGTGAGGCTGACGAACGCGATCGAGATATTCGGCGCGGCTTGCGTGTTCCTGATCGGCCTCGTTCTCTTGACGGCGGCGCTTGCCGTGTAGCTTACCGCAACCGCTCGGCTTCTTCGCGTTCGTCGCGCTTGCGCTGATAGTGTGCCCTCAGCCAGAAGATGCCGAAGAACGCCAGGATGAAGACGATCGCCACCGCGTAGGCGAGCCAAGGCGATATCTGTGAAAGCGACATCATCAAGCCCGGCATGACGAAGAAGCCGAGGCCTGCGATGACGAGGATCGTGGCTGCTGCGATGGCGGCGTTGCGATCGGATTTGCGCACGTCATATTGCCTTTTCGGTTTGCGGCGCGATCTGGCGCGCACGAATGATTTCCAATCGCTCGATCTGACGGCCGTCAGCGTCGAAATTTCCGGGTGCAAGCCATTGTTCCATGGCTGAGCGGATGATCGGCCACTCGGTATCGATCATCGCGAACCAAGCGGTGTCGCGATTGGCGCCCTTGGAGACGACGTGCTGACGGAAGATGCCTTCGAAAACGAAGCCCAGACGCTCTGCCGTTCGCTTGGACGCAGCATTGTCGTTATGGCATTTCCACTCGTATCGGCGATACCCGAGGTCGTCGAAGATGTGCCGGGCCATCAGATAGTGCACTTCGGTGGCGGCAGGCGAACGCGCCATTGCGAGCCCGTGCGCAACCGAGCCCACCTCCACGACGCCATTGCCAGGATCGATGCGCATGTAGCTTGCCATCCCGGTGAGTTCCGCCGCCGCGTTATCGCGAAAGACGAACGTCACCCAGCCATCCTGCGCCTGGACAAGCCAGGTGCCCAATTCAGCGGCGTCCGCAAAATCCGGACACGGGAAATAGCGCAATCTCTCATTGATGCCATCCTTTCCGCCGAGCGCTATCCAGAGCTCTTCCAAATGGCGGGCCGGATCGAACGGCTCAAGTGTCACGAACCGGCCCTTTCTTTCCTGCCGTTTCGGCGGGAGGCAGCCCTTCCAGTCACGCAGGTCACGCATTCCGTCCATCCGTTCGATTGATCTTTGCGGCGGGATAAGACATCAACGTGCCGGCCAAAACAACGCGGCATCGAGAATTTGCGGGAGGACATACATATGCTGAAGACGATCGCGGCTTTCGACAGGATGGGCGAGGAGAATGCCTTTGCCGTTCTGGCCCGGGCAACCGCGCTCGCCCAGCAGGGCAAGGACATTATCAATCTCGGCATCGGTCAGCCCGATTTCAAGACACCGGAGCACATCGTAGAAGCAGCCATCAAGGCGCTGAAGGATGGACAGCACGGCTATACCCCAGCAACGGGGCTGGTTGCGACGCGAGAGGCCGTCGTGCGACGGACCATGACGACGACCGGCATCGAGGTCTCGCCAGAAAGCGTCATGATCATGCCGGGCGGAAAGCCGACGATGTATGCGGCCATCGTCATGTTCGGCGAGCCGGGCGCAGAAATCCTCTATCCCGATCCCGGATTTCCGATCTATCGCTCGATGATCGAATTCACCGGCGCCAAGCCGGTGCCGGTCCCAATTCGCGAGGAGACGGGCTTTGCCTTTTCGGCCGAGGAAACCCTCTCCCTGATCACCGACAAGACGCGTCTTCTCATCCTCAATTCTCCCGCAAACCCGACGGGCGGGATCACGCCGCGCAGCGAGATCGAAAAGCTTGTCGAAGGGCTTGCCGATCATCCCGACGTCGCGATCCTGTCAGACGAAATCTATGACGTGATGACGTACGACGGCGAGCGTCACACGTCTCTGCTTCAGTTTCCCGAAATCCGCGACCGCCTTATCGTGCTCAACGGGTGGTCGAAGACCTGGGCGATGACCGGTTGGCGGATGGGATGGTCGATCTGGCCCGACGCGCTCTACGACAAGGTGCGCAAGCTTGCCGTGAACTGTTGGTCATGCGTGAACGCGCCAAGCCAATTCGCCGGCATCGCTGCCATCGACGGGCCTCAGGACGACGTAGAGACGATGATGGCGGCCTTCGATCGACGCCGGAAAATCGTCGTGGAGGGACTTCGGGCCATTCCTGGCGTCGAGTGCGCCACGCCGAAGGGTGCGTTCTACGCCTTCCCCAACATCAAGGCGACCAGCTGGAAAGCCAAGGCGCTGGCATCTGCCCTGCTGGAAGAGTCCGGCGTGGCGCTCATCGGAGGGCCGGATTTCGGCATTCTCGGCGAGGGCTATATCCGGCTTTCCTATGCCAATTCCGAAGAAAACATCGAACGCGCGCTGGATCGGATGCGGGATTTCCTATCACGCTGAGGAGCGCTATCCGCCAGCGGACAGGCCGAAAAAGAAGCTGATCGCCACGCATGTCACGAGGCCGATGAGAATGTTCATCGGCACACCGATCTTGAGGAAGTCGGAGAAGCGATAGTTCCCGGCACCATAGACCAGTGTGTTGGTCTGATAGCCGATAGGGGTCGCAAAGCTTGCACTGGCTGCGAACATGACCGCGACGACGAACGCACGCGGATCGATCCCCAGGCTCTCGGCAAGGCCGATCGCGATCGGTGTCAGGATGACGGCGATCGCGTTGTTGGTCGCGACTTCCGTCAGGGTGGACGTCAACGCATAGAGCGCCAACAGCGCGACAAATGGCGGCATCGACTGGATCGATGGGCCAACCGCCTCGACCAGCAATTCGATCGCGCCGGTGTTCTGCAGCCCGGTGCCGATTGCCAGCATCGCGAAGATCAGGATCAGGATCGATCCATCAACCGCGCTCCATGCCTCTTCGGAATCGATGCAGCGCAGGATCAGGATGGAGACGACGGCGATGATCGCCAACGCCTCGATCGGCATGATATTGAAGGCAGCGAGCGCGACCACCGCCACCAGCGCGCCAACCGCGATGGGCGCCTTGCCGCGGCGCCATGGACGCTCTTGCGAAGCGGTTATGGAAACGAGGTTGGCTTCTTCTGCAAGGCGCGAGATGCCTTCCTCCTGGCCTTCGATCAGCAATCGGTCGGCAGGACGCAGCCGGACGGCCGCAAGGTCCGGGCCGGGATTGTGATTTGCGCGGTGAATACCGAGGACGCGCGCACCGAAATGGCTCCCCAATCCCATTTCGGCCAGCGTGCGGCCGACGCTGCGACGGCGCGGGGCAACGAACGCCTCGACAGTCACAGCGTTCTCCAGCTTGCGAATGCCGCGGCTCGGACCGACGCGAAAGCCAGGTGTCTCGTTCAATGTGAGAATCTCGGTTGCTGGTGCCTGGATCACCACGGTGTCGCCCGTCTTGAGGCGAATGTCGTCCAGCTTCTCGCGCAGCCGCTCCTTGCCGCGCCGAACGGAGACGATCTTGATGGGCTCGTGGCTCAGTTCAGCGATATCCTTCAGCGATTTATCATCCGCATTGGCCTCGCCCAGCAGCATGACCTCGCTGAGATAGAGCGGGTCTTCCGTTTCAAGAGCCTCGCCGCTGCCCTGGCGACGCGGCAGCAACCAGGGTCCCAGAAGCGCCATCAAACCCCAGCCCGACGCCAGCACGACAATTCCGACAGGCGTGATCTCGAAAATGGAGAACGGCTCCAGCCCGTTCTCACGGGCGACGCCGTCGACCAGAAGATTGGTGGATGTGCCCAGCAAGGTACACGTCCCGCCAAGGATCGCGACATAGGACAGCGGAATCAGCATCTTCGTCGACGCGGTATTCATCGTAGCGGCCAGCTTGATGATCACCGGTATGGTGACGAGGACGACCGGCGTATTGTTGACGAAGGCAGAGGCGAAGCTGACGATGCCGAACAGCGTGAGCAATGCCACACAGGGACGGGTCTCGGCCATCGAGACGGCACGATTTGAGATCGCCTCCAGTACCCCCGTTCTCACCAGTGCACCCGACAGGATGAACATTGCACCGATGGTCAGGGGCGCCGGGTTGGAGAAGACTTCGAGCAGTTCGTTCGAAGAAACGAAGCCGAGAAGTACGAAAACGACCGCACCGGTCGCCGCGATCACGTCAGGCGGGTAACGCTCGGTGAAGAAGCCAACGAACATGAGGATGAGCAGGCCAAGCGCGATGATGGCCTGATGGTCGGCGATGAATGCGGACATCCGGAATCCCTGAAAAGACGCGGAGAAACGCCCGTCCTGCTCGACAGTTCCTTGCGCCCCGCACGATAGTGTGGGGAGCCTATAACAGACAGGCCGCTCCCGTGAAGGGAGCGGCCTGATCCGTTCACACCTCAGAAGGTGAACTACGCCGACGCTTTGCTGCTGGCGACCGTCGCCTCGATATGGTCGACGAGCGCATCGGGAAGCCCAAGGCGTCCGGCCAAGAGATCGAGGTAGCCCTTTTCGGCCCGATTGTCCGGTTCGATCGCCATGCGCGAGGCCGTATATATCTCGACTTTCTGCTCATCCGTGCGAGCGGCCGAGACGATGGAATCAAGATCGACCGGTGCTTCCAGTTCCTTCTGCAGGAAAGCCATCTCCTCTGCGTCGAGGCCGTCCTCGGAAAGCTTGCCGACGATGGCGGCCCGCTCGTTCGCGTCGATGTGGCCATCGGCCTTGGCCGCGGCGATCATCGCCCGAACCATGGCGAGAGCGAAGTCGTCGCTGGTTCGCGTCGGTTCGATGTCGAAGCCGCTATCGGCAGGCGGAGGCAGTACCTCCTGTGGCTTTTCCTGCTGGATGGCCGTCGGCGCCTTGCCGGCCTGATAGTTCTTGTAGGCAAGATAGCCAAGGCCGGCGACCGCGGCCATGCCACCGATCTTCAACGCCGAACCGCCAAGCTTGCGGCCGGTCTTGGTGCCCAAAAGCGCCGCCATGACGGCGCTTGCCGCCATTGGGTTGCTGGTCGCCATGCCGGCCATCTGGCCGGCGCGTTCCTTCAGGCCGCCACTCGACCCGCCCAGAGTGCCAAGCGATCCGAGAATATCGCCGGCGGATGACCGCCCGCCCGATTTTCCGGAGCCCATGAACTGTTCGAGGAGTCTCTTGGGGTCAAGCATTGCGGTTCGTCCTTCCCGTTTGGCTGCGATTGTTGTTCCAGCCGAGATAGGAACGCGCGGGACGATCCGCAAATTCAAGCGATCACATGCGCGTCAGCGGGCCAGCTTCATCGCTTCGGCCGCCAGGTTCGTGATGGCATCCCAATCGCGGTTGGCGACAAGATCCTTCGGCGCCACCCATGAACCGCCGACACACACGACGTTGGGGAGAGAGAGATAGTCTTCAGCGTTCGAAGGCGATACGCCACCTGTCGGACAGAACAGGGTTCCCGACAGCGGCGATGCAAGCGACTTGAGGTAGGCCGCACCACCTGCCTGCTCCGCAGGAAAGAATTTCAGGACCTCATAGCCCTCCTCACGCAGCGCCATCACCTCGCTCGGCGTGGCGGCTCCGGGAAGCAATGGAACAGGCGAGCGCCGCGCAACGTCCAGCAGCTCTTGCGTCGTGCCGGGCGATACGACGAAGCGCGCACCAGCTTCCACGACCTGTTGGTATTGCTGCGCGTTCAGCACAGTTCCTGCACCGGCCACCGCGCCATCGACTTCGCGCGCGACTGCTCCGATAGCCTCGAGGGCGGCAGGCGTTCGCAACGTGATCTCGATGGCTTTCAACCCGCCGGCAACGAGCGCGCGCGCCAGCGGTACCGCGGTCTGCGGATCATCGACCACAAGGACGGGAACAACAGGCTGGAGCCGAAGCACAGCCAGAAGCTTCTCGGTCTTTTCTTGCATGGCGCGGACATTTCTCTTCTTTGGCAGCATGACCCGTCGCTTAGCGTTTCGCCGACCGGATGTCCACCGCGAGGTCCCTGCTCAACCTCAAGCCTGACGTCGTGGCGAGAACCAGTCCGCCAACCAGCCGAAGCATCTCGATGGACGCGTCGTGCCGAGGCCGGCGTCGCCGCTTTCGGCAAGAGCGTCGAGCGTTCGTGGACCGGCAATGCCGTCGGCTCGAAGACCCCTGGCTTCCTGGTAAGCGCGCACCGCGGCCTCGGTCGCCGGGCCGAAAATGCCGTCATCCTCAAGCGCCGTGCCTGACGCGGCCAATGCAGCCTGGAGGTCTTGCACCTGCTTCCCCCGGTCCCCGCGCCGCAGCGTCGGCGACTGCCCGGCGTGCCGGGCATAGACCCTTTCCAGTCGCAGATGGTATCCATTCCGCTGAAATCCGGGACCGTTGTAGCCACGCGCGAACGAGGTCCAGTCACGGGCCGACAACGCCTGATGAAGCCCTGCCATCTCGATGTAGCGAACCATGAGATCGAGTTGGCCGGCAAATCCTTCACGTGCCGTCCTGACAAGGTCATCCACCGAACGATATCCAAGCGCATGCCAATGGCTGCCCATGACCTGGCCGATCCCCCACGAAACGGACTGGTACGCGGCATCGGCATCGAGGTCCAAGGCTCGGGCGAGCAGGGCCCACCGCCCCGCCTGAGACGGTGGATTGACGATCGCTCCGGCAACCGGCGAAGCCAGAGCGGCCGCTCGCGCTGCGTCGCGTTTGTCCCGCCGGCACAGCCGATCGAAATAGTGTCCCTCGAAGCGAATGATCGGCTCCCACTTCCCCGCCACATTGGCGCCGGTTCTTCCGCCGCTCTCCACCTCGACGACGGCGGCGAGCGCGGCGGCTTCGATGTTCAGGCGTCGGGCAGCCGCGTTGAGAGCAAGGCGGTTTTGATCGGACAGCACGGGTGACCTCCTTCGTGGGTATCGGAGGGCAAGTATCGGCTCAACTCCGGTCACCGGGACAATCGAGGACGATTGCAGCGGAACGCGCGAGGCGCTATCTGCGCGTCATGACCGACACGGACCAAAAAATCGGCGAGGCAGACGAGAACGGTGAGGACACCGTTCTCGTCGCCGCACTTTATCATTTCGTTTCGTTTGCCCGCTACGCCGCATTCCGCGAGCCACTGGAAGCGCGATGCCGCACCCAGCAGGTCAAGGGAACACTCCTGCTCGCCCATGAAGGCATCAATGGAACGATCGCCGGTCCGCCGGCCGGCATACGCAACGTCCTGGCATACCTGCGGGAACAGCCGGAATTTTCCGACCTCATCCACAAGGAGAGCTGGGCGAGACAGATGCCCTTCCTTCGGCTCAAGGTGCGGCTGAAGAAGGAGATCGTGACGATGGGCGTCCCCGACATCGACCCCGCCAACGACGCCGGCACCTATGTCGAACCGGCGGAGTGGAACAAGCTGATCGCCGATCCCAATACGATCGTGATCGACACGCGCAACGATTATGAAGTGGCGATCGGCAGCTTTCGTGGTGCGCTCGATCCGCAAACGAAGAGTTTCCGCGATTTCCCCGACTGGGTACGCGCCCATCCGGAACTGGCCGAAAACAAGAAGATCGCGATGTTCTGCACCGGCGGCATCCGCTGCGAGAAGGCCTCGGCCTTCATGAAGAAGACCGGGTTCGACGAGGTCTATCACCTCAAGGGCGGCATTCTGAAATATCTGGAAGACGTGCCGGAACAGAACAGTCTTTGGGACGGCGAATGCTTCGTCTTCGATGAGCGCGTTTCAGTCGGTCACGGGTTGAAGCAGGGCGAACTCCTGCTTTGCCGAGCCTGTCGCCATCCTCTGACGACCGAGGATCGTGCCTCGGAGCGCTTCGAGGCCGGCGTATCCTGCCCGCATTGTTTCGATCACCGCACGGAGGATGACCGGCGGCGCTTTCGCGAACGCGAAAGGCAGATTGCCCTGGCGAAGAAGCGCGGCGAGCGGCATTTGGGCGACTGACGTCCGCCCTCTTCGTTCGGACCTGATGCAAGACCCGCCAAGAAAAGAGCGGCCCCATTCTCGGGGGCCGCTCGTCTCGGATCGTCAGCGCGCTTAGAACGGGCTGTCGGGGAAATAGTACTGTTCGGCATTGTCCTGCGTGATGAGGACAGAACCGATGATGAACTCGCCCGATACCGGCACGTCGGATACGAAGTTCAGCGCGGTCAACTCGATTGCCGTGCCGATCATGGCCGGCGGATAGGTGACATTGGCCGGCACCTGTTCATCGCCGTCCATGACACGCTGGATCATCTCCTTCATGCCGGCGCCGCCGAGCACCCACATCTCGTCTTCACGGCCGGCCTGAGCGATTGCCTCAAGCGCGCCGACCGCCATATCGTCGTCGGAAGCCCATACCGCGTCGATCTCGGGATAGCGGGACAGGAAATCCTGCATGACCTCGAAGGAATCGTCGCGGTTCCAATTGCCGTGTTCCATGCCGAGGACTTCGATCCCGGACCCTTCGATCGCGGCTTCGAATGCTTCCACGCGCTCGTTGTCGATGGTCGTCGGGATGCCACGCAGCACGACGATGTTACCGCCGTCCGGCATGTTTTCCACGAAGTACTCGCCCGCAACCCTGCCGAAACCTGGGTTGTCGCCGGCAACATAGAGATCTTCGATGTTTTCCTGGCTGAGACCGCGGTCGACAACAGTCACCCACTTGCCTTCTTCCTTGACGCGTTGGACCGGACCGGTCAGCGGCTCGGATTCGAACGGCAGCACGACGAGCGCGTCGATGTTGCGCGTTGCCATCATGTCCTCGATGTCGCTGACCTGCTGGCCCGGATCGCTTGCCGTGGACAGCACGAAATCGAGGTTCTCATAGCGCTCTTCCAACGCCTCGATCGTTGCCTGGGCATGAAAGTTCATACCGCCGGCCCAGCCGTGCGTTGCGGCGGGAATCGAAACGCCGATCACGGCGGTCTCTTCTTCCTGAGCTTGTGCCGCGAGCGGCATCACCATCATGGTGCCGAGCGCCAGAGCGCCTGCGAAATGCTTCAAGTTCATAGTCTCTCTCCCGTGTTAGGCTCCCTTGAGAGCAGTTTTTGCCCGTCAGCGCGCAGCCTTCTTCTGTCGCTGCAGAACGACGGCCAAAATGATGATCACGCCCTGGATCGCCCCATTGAGATAGGGGCTGACGAGGTCCGTGAGATTGAGCAGGTTGTCGATGAGGCTGAGGATGAGGACACCGACGACGGTGCCCCAGACACGGCCGAAGCCGCCTTTCAGAACCGTACCGCCGATGATCACCGCAGCGATCGCTTCGAGCTCCCACAGAACGCCGGTCGCGCTGGAAGCCGAGCCGAGCCGCGGCACATACATGATCGTCGCGATCCCGACGAGGATGCCGAGGAAGACGTAGGTTGCCAGGCGGACGCGATCGACATGCACGGCGGAATACCGGGCGACCTGTTCGTTCGAACCGATGGCGGCGCAATGGCGACCGAATGCGGTGTGCCGCATGATCATCTCGCCGATGATCGCGATGACGGCGAAAACGATGATCGGCCATGCAACGCCGAAAAGGCCGGAATAATAGACCGGGCGGTAGATCTCGCGCACGCTATAATCGAGCGACAGGGTGCCACCATCGGCAAGCCATGTGATCAGGGAACGGAAAATACCCATCGTGCCCAGGGTCACGATGAATGCTTCAATCCGCGCCTGGGTGATCAGCAGGCCGTTCACCAGGCCTGCGGCGAGTCCCACCACCAAGGCCGATGCCATGCCTACGAGGACGATGCCTATTCCCACGCCCATGGACGGCAGCAGCGCGTTCATGATCAAGATCATGACGCCCGCGATGAACGCGGCCATGGAGCCGACAGAAAGGTCGAGGCCGCCCGATGTGATGACGAATGTCATGCCGACGGCGATGATGCCGATGAATGCCGAGCGGGCGAGGACGTTGGTCACGTTCCCGTAGCTCAGGAAATTCGGGTTCATCAGCGCCCCGGCGATGACAAGCACGATCAGGGCGATGATCGGACCCCAGACGTGAAAGTCGATCTTGAAGCCGGATGCGGGACGCTTGGCTTGCGTGGCGGAGGTATCAGTCATCGCTTTGGTACTTTCTGCCTTCCAGGCCCATCGCGTAGCGCACGATCACGTCTTCGTTGACGTCGTCGCCCGAGACCTCTCCGGTCACACGGCCGGAGCGCATCACCACGACGCGAGACGCCAGACCGATGACCTCGGCCATTTCGGAGGAAATGACGATGACGCTCTTTCCGCTCGCCGCGAGCTTGTGAATGAACTCGTAGATCTGCTGCTTGGTGCCGATGTCGATGCCGCGCGTCGGCTCGTCGATGATGACGATGTCCGGCTCGGCCAGCATGGTTTTGGCCAGCAGCAGCTTTTGCTGATTGCCGCCGGACAGGTTTCCGACGAGAACCTGACGCGTCGGGGCGCGAACATCGAATTCCTTGATCGCCTTGTCGAGCGCGGCTTCCTCGGCCTTGCCGTCGATCGTGCCCCGCGTGAACTTGTCGAGCGCCAGCAATGTCAGGTTGGTGCGCATCCCCTGCGTGAGGATGAGCCCCCGTCCCTTGCGATCCTCGGTGAGATAGACGAGGCCTGCCCGGCGGGCATCCTTGACCGAGCGCAGAGGCATGGGCCGGCCACCGATTTCGATCGTGCCGGAGGATTCGCGAACACCGATGATGCCTTCCATCAATTCGGTCCGGCCCGATCCGACGAGGCCCGCAAAACCCAGGATCTCTCCCCGCTGCAAATCGAAGGAAACGTCATGCACGATATCGCCGACCGAGAGGTTCTTCACGGAAATAACCGTCTCGCCCCCGGCCGTGTCGCGCTTCGGTGGGAAAAGGTTTGAAAGTTCACGGCCGACCATGGCCTGCGCCATCTGGTCTTCGTTCATTTCGCCGGCCTTCACCGCCGCAACATTCTGGCCATCGCGCAGGACCGTGATGCGATCAGCTATGCGTGCGACCTCATCTAGCTTGTGGGAGGTGTAGAGGATGGCCGTCCCCTTCTGCTTCAGGCGTTCGATCTGCCTGAAGAGGATCGCGGCCTCGCGATTGGTCAGAACAGCCGTAGGTTCATCCATGATCAGAACGCGCGCATTGCGCGAAAGCGCCTTGGCGATCTCGACCATCTGCTTGTCGGAAACCGAGATATCGGAAACCTTGGCCGACGGAGAAACCCGCGTCTCAAGCTCACGCAGAAGCCTTTCGGTTTCCGCGCGCATAGCCTTGTGATCGAGCAGAAAGCCCTTGCGGATCTCGCGTCCGAGAAAGATGTTCTGTTCGACCGTCAGTTGTTCCGCCAGGTTGAATTCCTGATGGATGAGGATGATGCCGGCATCCTCGGCGTCTTCGCTCGAGAGGAACGTTACGGTCTTGCCATCGAGCATCAGATCGCCATGGGTCGGAGCAAGATAACCCGACAGGATCTTCATCAAGGTCGATTTGCCGGCGCCGTTCTCTCCGATGAGTGCGTGGACTTCTCCGGCGCGCAACGTCATGTCGATGTCGAAGAGAACCTGGACAGGCCCGAAGGAGCGGGAAACCTTCTGCGCCGCGAGCACAGTTGCTCCGGCGCTTGCAGGCGCTGCATCATCGCTTCGGACCACGGCCTGGCTCATAGCTTCACCCAGCCACCATTCTTCTTCGACGAGCGCACGCAGGCATCGACGAACTGCATGCCGTAAAGGCCGTCTTCGACGGTCGGAAAGACGACCTCCTTCGACGGCTTCTTGCCGGTGCGATGTGCGATGATGGCGCGCGCCGCTTCGGCGTAGATCGTCGCGAACCCTTCCAGATACCCTTCCGGATGGCCCGGCGGTATGCGGCTCACCCTGGCGGCGGCGGCGCCTGCGCCCGCACCGTTGCGCGTGATCAGCCGCTTTTCCTTGCCGAAGGGTGTGAACCAGAGATAGTTCGGGTCTTCCTGGGCCCACTCCAGCCCGCCTTTGTCGCCATAGATCCGCAGGCGCAATCCATTCTCGTTGCCGGGAGCGACCTGGCTGGACCAAAGCATGCCGCGCGCGCCACCGGAAAAGCGCATCATGACATGGGCGTTGTCGTCGAGTTGACGGCCATCAACGAAGCTCTGGATGTCGGCCGACACCTCCTCGCAGTCCAGCCCGGAAACAAACGACAGGAGGTTGAATGCGTGTGTGCCGATGTCGCCGAGCGAACCGCCTGCGCCCGACTTCGCCGGATCGGTGCGCCAGGAGGCCTGCTTCGAGCCGGATTTCTCGACTGCTTCGGTCAGCCAGTCCTGTGCATACTCCACCTGGACAACGCGGATCTTGCCGAGATCGCCGCCCGCGACCATGTCCCGAGCCTGACGGATCATCGGGTATCCGGTGTAATTGTGGGTCAGAACGAAGAGCGCATCGGCATCCTGCGCCAGCTTCACCAGCTTGCGGGCGTCGGCCATGGTCGATGTCAGTGGCTTGTCGCAAATGACGTGGATGCCGCGTTTCAAGAATTCGCGTGCGGCCGGATAGTGCATGTGGTTCGGCGTCACGATGGCAACCGCTTCGATGCCATCCTTCCTTCGCGCCTCGCGCGCGGCCATATCCTTGAAAGAGCCGTAAATCCGCTTCTCCTCGAGACCGAGGGCGAGGCCCGATTCCAGAGCGCGCTCAGGTGTCGACGACAATGCGCCGGCGACAAGCTCGAAGTCGCCGTCGATCCGCGCCGCGATCCGGTGAACGCCGCCGATGAAGGCGTCCTTGCCACCGCCGACCATGCCGAGGCGGATGCGGCCGGCGCGCTCGTCGTTTCTGCCTGAAATCGTCATGTCGCTTCTCCTCCCGCCAAGCCTTACGACAGCCCGAGCATACGCCGGTTGGCTGCCTCGTCCGTTCCGCCATCAGCGAAATCGTCGAAAGCCCGCTCGGTGACCCGGATGATATGTTGCCGGACGAATTCGGCGCCCTCACGCGCTCCGTCCTCAGGATGCTTGAGGCAGCACTCCCACTCGACGACGGCCCAGCCGTCGAAATCATTCGCCGTCAGCTTGGAGAAGACGGCGCCGAAATCGACCTGGCCATCGCCCGGCGAGCGGAAACGCCCTGCCCGGTTCACCCAGCTCTGGTAGCCGGAATAAACCCCCTGACGGCCGGTCGGGTTGAACTCGGCATCCTTGACGTGAAACATCTTGATGCGGTCTGCATAGATGTCGATGTTGTCGAGATAATCGAGACACTGAAGAGTGTAGTGGGACGGGTCGTAAAGCATGTTGGCGCGGGCATGATTGCCGACCCGCTCTAGGAACATCTCGAACGTCACACCGTCGTGCAGATCCTCGCCGGGATGAATTTCGTAGCAGATGTCGACGCCATTTTCCTCGGCGTGATCGAGGATTGGCTTCCAGCGCCTGGCCAGTTCGTCGAAAGCGGTTTCGATCAGACCGGCGGGACGCTGCGGCCAGGGATAGACATAGGGCCAGGCGAGCGCGCCGGAGAAGGATGCGAGGGCCCCTATGCCCATGTTGCGGGACGCCGAAATCGCCTTTTTCACCTGGTCGACGGCCCACTCCTGCCTGGCCTTGGGATTGCCACGCATCTGCGGAACGGTGAAGCCGTCGAAGCCTTCGTCATAGGCGGGATGCACTGCCACGAGCTGGCCCTGCAAATGGGTCGAAAGCTCCGTCACTTCGACGCCGTTCTCGGCAGCCTTGCCCTTGAACGCGTCGCAATAGTCCTTGGAGGATGCCGCCTTGTCCAGATCGATGAAACGCGCATCCCAGCTGGGCACCTGCACGCCGGCATAACCGCAATCGGCCGCCCATTTCGTGATCCCGTCCCAGGAATTGAACGGCGCGTCGTCTCCGGCGAACTGCGCAAGAAAAAGGCCGGGGCCCTTGATGGTCTTCATGACGATACTCCTCCAAACGCTGCAACGCTTCGCGCTGCGGACACGCCGGCTCCGCTTGATCGCGTCAGCCGCTCCTTCTGCGTGCAATCGATTTCATCTTGTTCTACAATTGAATGTAATCGATTACAAGCAGCATCACCCAACCGCAATGCACAGTCAAGTTTGATCGCGCAGGAAATTCGGCGCAAAGAGATGCCGAGGACAATCGAATGAACAGGCACGATCCCAGAATGAGTCCGAAAATCGTCGATGTTGCCCGCACCGCGGGGGTCTCCACGGCGACCGTCAGCCGCGCCCTGACGGCGCCTGGCAAGGTCTCCGCGAAGACACGCGCCATCGTGATGGCCGCGGTCGAGGAGACCGGCTACATCGTGAACCATGCCGCCAGAAACCTGCGCCGTCAGCAGACCGGCGGCATCGTCGTGCTCGTTCCGAATCTCTCCAACCCGTTCTTCTCGCAGATTCTTTCCGGTATCGCGTCGGTTCTTTCCGGCGCTGCGTTCAACGTGCTGATTGCCGATACGCAGCAGCCGAAGGGCGCCGACAGGCAGATCATTCAATACCTTCACAACAACCGCGCCGACGGGTTGATCGTGCTCGACGGGGGACTTCCCGAGCATATTTTCGGCAATGGCGACCGGCAGGCGCGCCCGCCCGCGATCTTTGCCTGCGAATGGATCGAGGGTTCGGAAAAGCTGTCGGTGACGATCGACAACGTGGCGGGAGCGGCGATGGCGATCGACCATCTGGTTCAACTCGGCCATTCCCGCATCGGGCATGTGATGGGTCCGCCCGACAACGTCCTTACGATACGCCGACAGGAGGGGACGACGGCGGCTCTTGAACGGGCCCATCTGCCGGTCCGCCGGGAATGGTACTTCGAGGGCGATTTTTCGCTTCCTTCGGGCGTTCGGGCTGCCAAGGCCTGGCTTGCGCTTCGCGATCGGCCGGACGCGGTCTTCTGTTCCAGTGATGCGATGGCCTGCGGGTTCATGTCCGAACTGCATCGGCACGGCGTGCGGGTGCCCGACGACGTCTCGGTTGTCGGCTTCGACGACATCGAGATCGCGGAGCATTTCATTCCCACGCTGACGACGATCCACCAGCCGCGCACAACCATTGGCGAGACGGCCGCCAGGATGCTGCTGGCCCGCATCAATGGCGGCGAAGATCCCGTCCAGAGCATCAGGCTGCCGGTCGATCTCGTGGTGCGCGAAAGCACGTCCGCCCCGCGCATAGCCTGAAGCCGCTTCTGTCGATGCTGCGACCGGCATTCTAGACATACCGGTTGACCACGTTTTCCAGGTATTCCTGGCGTCCCGAGCGCGGTTGCGGATCGAGATTTCGTGCGAGCACATCGGCCTCGATCGCCTCAAGATCGGCGTTCTTGTCCAGGAGCCTGGCGGCATCCGGCTTGTCCCAGGCGGCGTAGCGCTCGGCAAGCGGCGCGGACAGCGCTTTTTCTTCGACCATGGATGCCGCGGCCTTCAGGCCCCGCGCGCAACAGTCCATTCCGCCGATGTGCGCGATCAGCAAGTCCTGCGGGTCCAGCGACTGACGTCTGAGCTTGGCATCGAAGTTCGTCCCGCCAGTCGTGAAGCCGCCGGCCCTGAGGACCTGATAGTAGGCGAGCGCCATCTCCGGGACGTTGTTGGGAAACTGATCGGTATCCCAGCCGGACTGGTAGTCGTTTCGGTTCATGTCGATCGAACCGAAGATGCCGAGCGCTGCGGCCAGCGCCAGTTCGTGCTCGAAGGAATGGCCGGCAAGGATCGCGTGCCCCTGCTCGATGTTGGTCTTCACCTCACCTTCCAGCCCGTACCGCTTGAGAAATCCGTAGATCGTTCCAACGTCGTAATCATATTGATGCTTCGTCGGCTCCTGGGGTTTTGGCTCGATCAGGATCGAACCCTTGAATCCGATCTTGTGCTTGTAATCGACGACCATCGAGAGAAAGCGGCCCATCTGATCGAGTTCGCGGCCGATGTCGGTGTTGAGCAGGGTTTCATAGCCTTCGCGCCCGCCCCACAGCACATAGTTTTGTCCCTTCAGCCTGTGCGTCACGTCCATGCAGCTTTTCACGGTCGCGGCCGCATAGGCGAAGACGTCGGGATCAGGGTTGGTCGCAGCGCCCGCCATATAGCGCCGGTGCGAAAAGAGATTGGCCGTGCCCCAGAGCAGCTTGAGCCCTGTGGCATCCATCTTCGCCTCGAAATAATCGGCGATCTCGTTCAGCCGGTCGCGGCTCTCCGAAAAGCTTGCGCCCTCCGGCCGGACATCAGCGTCATGAAAGGTAAAATAGGGCACGCCGAGCATTGCGAACATGTCGAATGCGACGTCGGCTTTCTTCTTGGCGAGCGCCATCGTATCGGCCGCCCCGGACGGGCCATACCAGGGCCGCTCAAAGGTCTGCCCACCGAACGGATCGGATCCCGGCCAGACGAAGGAGTGCCAGTAGCATACCGCAAAGCGCAGATGATCCTCCATACGTTTGCCGAGGACCAACTCGTCGGGGTCGTAGAACCGGAAAGCCAGCGGATTGGTGCTGCCGGGACCTTCGAACGGGATTTTCGAGATGTCGCCGAAATAACCTGTGCTCACTGGAAAACTCCTTTGATGGCGGGATAGGCCTTGCGGTAGCGCGCGTAGGAATCTGCAAAGCTGCCCGTCAGGCGCGACGTTGGCTCGATGGTGCGGGCAGTGTGCGGCGCTGCGCAGACCGAGAACGGATCGGCCCCTTCGGCCGCGATCATGCCGAGCCGAGCGGCACCGAACGCGGCGCCGAATTCGCCGTCAGCCGGGATATCGACCGGCATGTCGAGAACGTTGGCAAGGACACCAAGCCAGTAGTCAGAGCGCGACCCGCCGCCGATAGCGGTGACTCGGTCCAGATCTGTGCCCGATGCCTTCAACGCCTCGAGACTGTCGCGAAACGCATAGGCCACACCTTCCAGCACCGCCCGCGTCAGAGCTGCGCGATCGCCATCGTGGCCAAGGCCGAGGAAGGCGCCTCTTGCCGCCGCGTCGTTGTGCGGCGTGCGCTCGCCCGACAGATAGGGCAGGAACAACACTTGCGAGGGCGCCACGACTTCCGGCCCGAGCGCAGCCGTCAGCGCCGCCGGTTCTTCCTTCATCGTGCTTGCGAACCAGTTGAGGGCGTCCGTGGCCGAGAGGATCACGCCCATCTGATGCCACGTGCCAGGCAGCGCATGGCAGAATGTATGTACGGCGCTTTCCGGGTTGGGGCGATAGCTTTCCGTCGCAGCGAACAGAACGCCTGATGTGCCCAGCGATGCGAACGCATTGCCAGGCATCACCGTGCCCATGCCGCAGGCCGAGGCCGCGTTGTCGCCCGCACCTCCCGCAACCACGATGCCGGCAGGAAGGCCCAATTCGTCGGCGACCACGCCGCGCAGCCGGCCGCTTTCCGCCGTGCCTTCGACGAGCCGAGGCATGTGATCTTCACACAGGCTGGTGGCTGCCAGAAGCTCACCCGACCATTGGCGAGCCTCGACGTCGAGCCAGGCCGTGCCCGAGGCATCGGACATATCCGAAACGTGCTCCCCCGTCAGCCATAGGCGGAGGTAGTCCTTGGGAAGCAGCACTTTCGCAACGCGCTCGAAGCACGCCGGCTCATTGTTTTTGACCCAGTCGAGCTTCGGCGCCGTGAATCCCGGGAAGACGATGTTTCCACTCGTCTTGCGAAAGCGCGGATCGGCATCGAGCTGCGCGGCCTCCTTGTGGCTTCGGGTGTCGTTCCAGAGAATGCAGGGGCGGAGCACTGCATCATCACCGTCCAGAAGAGTGGCACCATGCATGTGGCCGGAAAGACCGATACCGCGCACCGCCTGGAGCTCCGATGCATGTTCGCCCTCAAGGCTCGATATCGCCTGCTTCGTCGCGGTGATCCAAGACGCCGGGTCCTGCTCGGACCATCCGGCATGCGGCCGCGAGACCGTCAGCGGCGCGGTCGCGGAAGCCACCACCGCCTGATCCTGATCGATCAATAGCGCCTTGATGCCCGACGTTCCCAGATCGATTCCCAAATACATGTGCTACGTACCTCAAACTCTGCAAACGGTTTTCAGGCAGGACTGAACCTTATGGGAGATTGTCTCTCAGGAAGATGTCGATACGGATCCGTTCCTGGTCATCCACCGGCGGCAAGCCATCGGCACGCGCCTTCATCACGCGGATCGCACTTCGGACTTCGTGTCCTGCGTCCTGGTTGATGACGGCGTCTATCGTGCCGCTGGTGAGTGCCTTGCGGGCATGGTCGCTCAGTTCGTGTGCCACGACGCTGATCGCCCTGCCGACGCCTCTCGCCTCGAGCACTTCGATCATCCCCCTGTTGCCGGCACCGAGACTATAGACGCCGACGACGTCGGGATGGGCTTCCAGACACCCCGCAAGAACGCGAGCGACTGTCGCGCCGTCGTCCAGGCCTTCCAGGACCGGCAGCACGTCGAGCGCCGGAAACTCTGCATGCATGACCTGATCGAACCCCATGCGTCGCTCGACATGGTCGCGTACCAGCATGGAGCCCGCCACGACTGCAATCTTTCCGCGGCAATTCCCGACAAACCGCCCCAACAGGCTGGCAGCCGTTCGTCCCGCTGCCACGTTGTCGATGCCGACGTAATGATCCCGTCGCGAATTCGGCAGATCCGATACGAGTGTAACGACCGGCACGCCGGCATCATGCAGCCGGGCCACCCCTTCGCGCACGGCCCCAGCCTCCGTCGCCACCAGCGCGACACCGGCCAGTTCGGAAAGATCGAGAGTGTCGAGAGCCTGCGCCAGTGCCTGTGCGTCGAAGGGTGGTATCGTCAGGAGCCGAATGTCGGTGCGCTCGATGGCCGACCGGGTCTTTGCTTCAAGAACGGCCGCTTCAAGCGCGCGCATGAATGCATTCGGGCCTTCCGGCAGGATGAAGACCAGCGGGTAAATGCGCCGTTTGGCGAGGTTGGCGGCCGCCAGGTCGCGCACATAGCCGATGCGGGCGATCGCCTCTTCAACCCGTCCTATGGTCGATTGGCGCACGCCGGGCCGACGGTTGAGAACACGATCAACCGTTGCAAGGCTTACTCCGGCGGCCTCGGCAATGTCATGGACGGTTGGTCGCATCAATCCTCCCTCACCCGTGAAGGGTCTATCGCATTTTTTGAGGTACGTAAATCATCGATGCTGTCGTCATCGGCCTGGCATCGCCATTGTGAACAATCTCCTTTGCGGGGAACCAGACGGGACATGAGGCATTGAAGGTCACGCCTCCTCCATATGGAAAGACCACCGATGCGCCCTTTCGCCTGCCCCGTCTGTGACAGCCGCCTGTTCTTCGAGAATTCAGCCTGCGTCAATTGCGGATCGGAGGTCGCATTCCAACCTGCAAGACTGTCTTTCGCAGCCACGGATACCGACGGCGTGCATCGCTGCGCCAACCACGACAGCGGCGGCTGCAACTGGATGGCGGAGCGCCAAGGCGGTCTTTGTCTCGCCTGCGACCTCAACGAACTGATCCCGCCCATCGACGACGACGCTCAGCGCCGGCGTTGGGCCGCGGTGGAAGAGGCCAAAAGGCGGCTTCTCTACAGCGTTCTTCGGCTCAACATTCCGATCTATCCCAAACGCCGCGACCCAACCGGCCTCTCGTTCCGCATTCTTGTCAGCGCCGAGCACGGCGGAACCGGAGAGGTCGTCATGGGTCACCAGAATGGGGTGATCACCATCGACGCGACGGAAGCCGATGCTCATCTGCGAGAGTTCCGTCGGGCCGAACTGGACGAGCAATATCGAACGCTTCTCGGACATATGCGCCATGAATCGGGCCATTATTTCTGGGAGCGGCTCGCCCTGCTGGACGGCTTTCTCGATGCCTATCGTTCAATCTTCGGCGACGAGCGGGAAGATTACGGCGAGGCGCTGGCGCGGCACTACGAAAACGGCCCGCCCGCCGACTGGGCCGACCATCACATCTCCGCCTACGCCACGGCACATTCGTGGGAGGACTGGGCCGAAAGCTTCGCGCATTACCTGCATGTCGTGGACGGTGTGGAGACAGGCGAAACCTTCGCTCCGGCGGGCAATGTTGCCGCGCAGGCGACAGCGTATGACACGGAAGACTTTCAGGGCGTCGTCTCTCGTTGGCATCGCACAGCGCTGCTCATGAATGCGATGAACCGGAGCATGGGGCACCACGACTATTACCCCTTCATCGTCAACGACACGGTGGCCGCCAAACTGGCTTTCATCCACCGGTGGCTTGGACAGCTGCGTGCCGCATAACGGGCCCATCACCGCCGGACCACTCAGAACAACGGCGCCCCCGCAGCGGGTGAGCGAGCACAAGTGTCGACAAAATTTCGCTTATTCTCTATTGATCCTCAGATGCGACGGCAGATAAGCTCGCGCATAGAGGCACATATATTCTCCGTCATGGAGAGTTGCGGATTGCCTCAACCCCTCACTTTCCGCGGGGTCTTCTTCGGTCCGTCGCGATCAGAACAAACATCATCGAAACGCAGGGAGAGATCATGATGCTCAACACTCGTAGAAACATTCTTGCGGCACTCACCGCAGGTGTCGCCTTCGTCGGTGTATCGGGCCTGGCTCACGCGGCCACGCTTGAGGAGATCCGCGAGAGCGGAACGATCCGCATCGCGGTCGCCAACGAAATCCCATACGGCTTTGTCGATCCCTCGGGCGAGGCCAAGGGTGCTGGTCCGGACGTCGCCAAGCAGGTCGTCGAGGAACTGGGCATTGAGAATATCGAGTGGGTCACCACCAACTTCTCATCGCTCATTCCCGGCCTTCAGGCCGATCGCTTCGACGTGGCTGCCGCCGAAATGGCCATCCAGCCCGAACGCTGCCAGGAGGTGATCTACTCCGAGCCAAACACATCCTACGGCGAGGGCCTGCTCGTTGCTTCCGGCAACCCGGACGACATCCACGCCTACGCCGACTTCGCCGAGCGCGACGACCTGACGGTCGCCGTCATGGCCGGTGCCAACCAGCTGGAAATGATGCAGAAGCTTGGCGTTTCGGAAGACAGGATCGTGACCATCGCCAGCAACTCCGACGCCATTTCCACGGTTTCGACCGGTCGCGCCAATGCCTACGCGGCAACCGGCCTGACGGCGAACGAACTGGCCGAACAGAGCGAGCAGGTCGAACTGGCATCGGATTTCTCCGATCCGGTCATCGACGGGTCCGAGCAGCGCTCCTGGGGCGGCTTCGCCTTCGCCAATGAGAGCACCGATCTGCGCGACGCGTGGAACGAGGCGCTCGCCACCATCAAGGACGGTGACGAATGGGCCGAGATCGTCGGTGGATACGGTTTCACGCAGGAAGACATCGACGGCTCCTTCAATCGGACGACCGAGGAACTGTGCTCGGCCGAGTGATTGGGCCGCAAGAAACAAGGGGGGCGCTTCCTGGCGCCCCCATCGTGACTGTGCTGGAATTCGGGACGAGCGGCATGGGGAAAAGGGCGCAGCATGACCTGGACTGAGTATCTGGTGCCGCTCGGCCAAGGCGCTTGGGTAACGATCCAACTGACCTTCTGGTCCACGATCTTCGGCGCGCTGCTGTCTTTCGCAGCCGGCATCGGGAAGCTTTCGCGCAACCCGCTCATCAAGGCGCTCTCGATCGGGTATATCGAGATTTTCCGCGGCACCTCGCTGCTGGTGCAGCTTTTCTGGCTTTATTTCGCGCTCCCCCTGCTGGGCCAGGCAATCGGCATCGATTTGCGATTGCCGCCCGTGGCGGCCGGCGTCTTGGCGCTGTCCCTCAACATCGGCGCCTATGGTGCGGAGGTGGTGCGCGGCGCAATCCAATCGGTATCGCACGATCAATACGAGGCGGCGACGGCGCTCAATTTCTCCGACCGCCAGGCGCTGTGGCGGGTGGCGCTACCTCAAGCAATTCCCGAGATGATGCCGTCGTTCGGCAATCTTGCCGTTCAAAATCTCAAGGACACCGCGCTGGTGTCGTTGATCAGTCTCCAGGACCTGGCATTCAAGGCCGAGCAGATCCGGAACTTCACTCAGGACAGCACAACGATCTTCACCATTGTCCTCGCCATGTATTTCGGCATGGCCCTCGTACTGACCGCGATGATGAAGGTCCTTGAGCGTTCAGTCGGGCGCTGGCGCACGGCGAGGAGCTAGGTCATGTTTTTTGGATATGAATGGATCACCGATCAGGGCCCGCTCGTCTTTGCATGGTCCATCCTCCCGATCCTCCTGACCGGTATGTGGATCACCATCAAGGCCACGGTGCTCGGTTTCATCATCGCGCTGATCCTGGGGCTTGTCTGGGCCGTGCTCAAAGCAGCGCCGACGCCTTTCATCTCGTGGCCGGCCAATGTCTTCACAGAGTTCATCCGCGATACTCCGCTGCTGGTTCAGCTGTTCTTTCTCTATTACGTGCTACCGGAATACGGCCTCGTCCTGCCCGCCTTCCTGACCGGAGCCTTGGCGCTGGGGCTGCAGTACAGCGCTTACACGGCGGAGGTTTACCGTGCCGGCATCGAGGCGGTCGCACGGGGGCAGCGCGAGGCGGCCCGCGCCCTGAACATCTCCAGCAGCCGGACCTTCACGCACATCATCCTGCCTCAGTCGGTGCCGCGCATCATCCCCGCTCTCGGCAACTACCTCGTCTCGATCATGAAGGACGTGCCGGTCCTCTCGGTCGTGACGGTCCTGGAAATGCTGAATGTCGCCAAGATCATCGGCGATCGCACCTTTCAATACCTCATACCGCTGTCCATGGTCGGCGCCATCTATCTCATCATGACTCTGATCGCTTCGGCCGGCGTCCGCCTGCTCGACAAGAACCTGCCCAAGAGGGGGATCGCGCTCAAATGACCGAGCCCATCATCAAATTCGACAACGTCGTCAAACGCTTCGGCTCGCTCACCGTGCTCGATCACCTCGATTTCGAGGTCAATCCCGGCGAGATGGTCACGATCATCGGGCCCTCGGGGTCCGGCAAATCCACGGTTCTGCGCATTCTCATGACGCTGGAGCCCATCCAGGAGGGCGTCGTCTATGTCGGAGGCGAGCCTCTCTGGCACGAGAAGAAGGGCGACGACTTCGTGCCCGCATCCGAAAAGCATTTGCGCAAAATGCGCGAACAGCTCGGCATGGTGTTCCAGCAGTTCAATCTTTTCCCTCACATGACCGTGCTGCGCAACCTGACGGAGGCGCCTCGCCAAGTACTGGGTCTGTCGAAGAAGGATGCTCTCGAGCGCGCCGAAGAGCTGCTCGAGATGGTCGGCCTCACCGACCAGGCCAAGAAATATCCGCATCAGCTCTCAGGTGGCCAGCAGCAACGTGTCGGCATCGCGCGCGCATTGGCCATGCGGCCGAAGATCATGCTGTTTGACGAGCCGACATCCGCGCTCGACCCGGAGCTCGTCGGCGAGGTTCTCAAGGTCATCCGCAGCCTGGCGGATCAGCACGAGCTGACCATGCTGCTCGTCACCCATGAAATGCACTTCGCCCGGCAGGTTTCCGACCGCGTCTGCTTCTTCGACAAGGGACGCATCGAGGAACAGGGCCCGCCTGAAGAGCTCTTCACCAATCCGAAAAAGCCGCGCACCCGCGAGTTCCTGAAACAGGTCCTCGACCCGGACGCCTGATCGGCTGCGTCAGGCCGGCCCGCCATGGCCGGCCGTCGGTCCGCCGCGCCTTGGCGTATAGCCGATGAGCGCGGCCGTGCCGAAGACGGCAAAGCTCGCGACGACAATGCCGAGCGCCAGCCAGTTCACCTGCAGATAAAGCGTGAAGCGGATCAGTTCCACGATGTAGGTGAAGGGGTTGAAGCGCGAGATTTCATAGACCGTCACGCTGCCCTCCCTTATCCGCCAGAGCGGATAAAGCGCTGACGACATGAAGAACATCGGGAAGATCAGGAAATTCATGACGCCGGCAAAATTCTCCAACTGCCGGATCCATGACGACAGGAACATCCCGAGCGCACCGAGCGTCATGCCCGTCAGGACCAGCACGGGCAAGAGCACGATCAGACCCGTCAGGGGCATCGCCGTTCCGCAGAGCGCGGCGACCGCGACGAAGGCATAGACCTGTACGATCGAGACAGCCGTTCCTGCCAGCATGCGCGAGATGATCAGATAGCTGCGCGGCAGCGGCGTGGAGAGAAGCACCCGCATGGAGCCCATTTCCCGGTCGTAGACCATCGAGAGCGAGTTCTGCATGCCGGCGAAAAGCTGGATCATTCCGATCAGCCCCGGAACGACGTAGACGTCGTAGGTGATATAGGTCTTGTATGGCGGGATGATCGACAGGCCGAGCGCGGCCCGAAAGCCGGCAGCAAAGACCAGAAGCCAGATGAGCGGGCGCACCAACGCCGAAAAGAAGCGGCCCTTCTGCTGAACGAAGCGCAACAATTCCCGCGACAAGATGGCCAGGAAGGCGCGTGCTGCATGGCCTGTTCTCATCGAGGTTCGGCCCCCACGCCGGTCAGCCGCGTGAATGCTTCGTCGAGGGACGCCGCATGGGCTGCCTCGACGACGTCGCGGACCTTTCCGCTCGCCACGATCTTCCCCTCGTCGAGGACGATAAGATCGTCGTCGGCCGCCACTTCGTCGACGAGATGCGTTGCGAGCAAGACGCAGATGCCTTCGTCATGAGCGAGCTTGTGAATTTGGCCGATGAGCCAGCGGCGCGTCTCGATATCGAGACCAGTGCTCGGTTCGTCGAGCAACAGGAGACGGGGCCGGTCGATCAGCGCGCGGGCAACCTCGACGCGGCGGCGCTGCCCTCCGCTCAAATTGCGCACTTTCACGCGCTGCTGCCCCTGCAGCCCGATCGCGTCCAGCAGACGATCAATGCGTTCACGCGCCGTGCGCCGGGTGAGGCCGCGAAGCGCCGCGAAGTAGCGCATGTTCTGATCCACCGTGAGGTCGAGATCGAGCGTTTGCGCCTGAAAGACGATGCCGAGATTGGCGAGCGCGCGCGAGCGGGCCTTGCGCAGCGCAGCGCCCTCGATGACGATCTCGCCGCCATGGCTGTCGAACAGCCCGGTGATGAGTGAGAACAGCGTTGTCTTTCCCGCGCCGTTCGGTCCGAGCAGGGCCGTCACGCGGGCCGGCCGCAACGTGAAGTCGATACCCCTCAGCGCTGTCTTGCGCCCGTAGGCGTAGGCAAGAGAACGAACGGCGAGCGGGGCGACGGAGCCGCCTGCGTCTCGCATCGCATTCTCATCGATCATGCCTTCTCCCGGGGATGCGCGGCGACCAGCGCCGTCGATCACCCCACCACGCCTTCGTCAATGAAACGACTTTGGCGAACCGGCGTTCGGACTGCAACCCGGACGAAAGTTCCGCGGCCGTCACTCCAATTGATTTGTGTCAATGAAACGCGTCGGCTGGCCCGGCACTGTGCCTTCCGTGATGCGGAGCGGACCGGGCAGAAGCACCAGCGAGTACCTCATCGGGCAGCGCCCGAAGCGGTCTAGTCATGCGGCGGCTTCCCCCGTTCCGAAATGCTCGGCCCGCGGCGTTCCATCAAGCCATCGAGGGCGGTCGAAGGCATGGAATGCGGCGGGCCGAACCATTTGAGCCAAGGGAGACGGCGATGTCGCACAATGCACCGCACAATCATCCCATTCGCCCAAGCAGTTCATCTTCCGGCCATGACGCAACAGGGGGCCTGCTCGGCCTCATGCGGCCGATCGAGATCGAAACGCTGGCCAAGCTCGGAATGAGCGATCGGCAAATCGCCTCTTATCTCTCGGCGTCACTTTCCGACCTGAACGCGTTTCGCGAAGTGTCCCGCATGGGAGCCGCCGGCAGCGGGTCCGGCTCGGCGCGCGGCCTGTGAACCTATGTGCCAAGCCTGATCAGCCCCGCTGTCAAAACGTCGCTCGCATGCCGACAAAGGCCGAGCGGCCCGGCGAGTTGTGGCCGAAAACCTCCTCGTAGTCTTCATCGAAGAGATTTTCGATGCGTCCATAGATGTCGAAGTTGTCGCTGATCGCGAAGTCACCTCCGACAGTCACGGTCTGGTAGTCGTCCAGCGTAACGCGGGGCGGCAGGGACGGGACGAAGGCCAGATCCTCGCGCTCGCCATTGAAGATCATTTCGGCAAACAGCCGAGCGCGATCGTCGTAGAAGCGATAGGCTGCACCAACCGAACCGGAGTGGCGCGGCCGACGCACTTCGCGTTGACGCGGGCCGCCGGCAGCGGTCTGCTCCGAGGCGTCGGTATAGGTGTAGGTCGCGAATGCCGAGAAACCGTTCGAGAGATCGAGCGTGGCAGCCACCTCGACACCTTGGCGTCGGCTTTCACCTTGTCGGTTGACGACCGTCGAAAGGAAGTCAGGCGCCCCGCCGAAGACGGTCGCAATCTCGTTTGTCAGATCCTGATTGAAATAGGTCAGGTCGACAACGAGCGCGTCGTTGAAGAACCCCTGTTCGACACCAACGTCCCAGCCGAAGCTTTCCTCAGGCTCCAGATCGGGATTGCCGACAAAGTTTTCAGGCAGGAAACCGAACTGCTCGACAAAGGTGGGATTGGTGACCCCTGTACCCAGCGACGCATGAAAGCGCGTCGCCGTCCCCGGAACCGCCCAGGCCGATCCCAGACTGTAGGTCGAGACATCCGAAAATCGATCGTTGAAATCCTGCCTCACGGCGGCCGTCACATAAAACTGGTCAAGGAACTCGCCGCGATATTCGCCGACGAGAGAATGGGTGCTTCGGTCCTGCCGGTCGGTGAGATGTGACGGCAAGAAGGTTTCGCGTTCCCACTCGTAGCCGCCGGTGATTTTGTGGCGCGCGTCGAGGATGTCGGGAGTATCGAAGGCATAGGTCGACTGGAAGGACGCGTTGACCCGGTTGCCGTCACTCGACGTCGTCAGCCCCCCGTCGGTGAAATTCTCGCGAAACGTGTCGCTGCCAGTCAGGCGCGCCTTCTGCGTCCACGCGCCATCCAAAGATGTGTGCGTCAGGCCGACAGAGCCGAACACTTCCTGGGTGGCCGTCTCCTCATCGCTGTCGATCACCAATCCCTCGGTCGGACTGCCGAATGCGTAGTCCTGCACATCGAGTTCGGTGCGGCGGTCGACATAGCGCAATGTGCCGTCGAGCGAGAGTCCGGGCGCGATATCGGCGGTCAAGGTGCCGTTGAGGGTCGTATTGCGATCGCCGTCCTTCTCGTTGCCGAAATCGGAGATGTTCGTTCCGTCCGTTCGCCGCCAACTGCCGGAAAGGGCAGCATCGTAATTCTCCCCTCCGCCACTTAGGGCAACGCCGCCGAGGAAAGCACCGTCCGAGCCGAACTCGCTGCGTGCCCGTGCGCTGAAGCCGCCGCGTTCGCCACGCCTCGTGATGATGTTGACGACGCCTGCCAGCGCGTTGGAGCCCCAGAAGGTGCTCTGCGGGCCGCGCAGGATTTCAATCCTTTCGATATCGTCGACCACGAGGCTGCCGAAATCGAACTCTCCCGTGGCGGTCTCGCTGGCTTCGACACCGTCGATCAGGACGAGCAGGTGGTTGGCTTCCGCGCCGCGCACCCTCACCTGGGTCTGACTTCCATAGGAGCCGGATCTCGTTACGGCGAATCCTGGAACACCGCGCAGGGCATCGGCAACGTAACGCGCCTGACTGCGCTCCAGGTCATCGCGGTCGATGACGGTGACCGCCCTGCCCGACTTTTTCGGCTCGATCGATGTCAGCCCGTCGGTGACCAGCAAGGGGTCCAGCAGGGTCGCTGACGGCTCTTGGGCCAGCGCGGGTGAAATGATTGAAAACATGGCGGGCGCGGCGAAGAGGAAGGTGGCGCAGACAACGCGTTGCATAAGGGTATCGTCCCCGTATTCGAGCCATGCGGCTCTCGGTTGGCAGGAGCCACAGTCAGGAACGATCGACACGACAAATGATCTGGTCGTCTGCCCGTTCTGCGGCAACACTTTTTCAAATGTCACCGCCACGGACGACCGCGCATGGACAGGACCCCGTGTCCATGCATGGGTGACCGGAACGGCAGGTCTCCTGACTTCCGCGTCATCACCTTTGAGCTTCCGCCTTCCCGTCAGCGCGCGATGTGCGCCGACAGTGGCCGATTGGAAGCAGGCTCGACGGTTACAGTTGCGGGGGCAGTCCCGGAGTAGGTCGAGCGATCGACCGCACCGTGTTCCCTTTTCATCCGGCTTGAGGCCGGAACCAGTTCCGCCGCGAACCCTAGTTGTGCCGCGGTGCCTCGTCAATCAAGCAGGCAGCGTTTCTCAACAGCCGAAGGTGCCGCGTCTATTGAGAGACGGTGCGCTTTCGTGCTCTAAAGCCGCTTCCAGCAACGGCGATGCGAATGGATAAGAAACGGGACAGTCAGGCGTTGAAGGCGCTTCTCGGCGTGCGCGATCTGGTGCTCGGCGGCGAGGTCGCGCCAGGGCAGCGATTGTCGGAAATCGCGCTGTCGGAGCGTCTGTCGATCTCGCGCACGCCGCTACGTGCCGCACTGGCGAGGCTGGAGCAAGAAGGGCTGCTGGAGCAAATCCCATCTGGTGGCTACGCGGTACGGGGATTCACGTTCAACGACATCGTCGATGCAATCGAACTGCGCGGCGTGCTCGAAGGCACCGCCGCGAGGCTGGCCGCCGAACGGGGCGTACAGCCAGCTAAGCTGCGGGCGATCAAGGCACTTGTCGGCGAACTCGACAAATGCTTCCGCGAGCGGCCCGAAGACATGCTCTTCGACCAGTATGTCGAGTTGAACCAGGAGTTCCACACGATGCTGGCGGGCCTGTCAGGCAGCGAGACGATGCGGCGCGAGGTCGAACGGTCGGCACAATTGCCCTTCGCCTCGCCGAGTGCCTTTCTGGAGAAGCAGGAAGACATCCTGGCGTTTCGCACATCGTTGGTTCATGCCCAGCGACAGCATCGCGACATCGTCGAAGCGATCGAGATGCGCGAGGGGGCACGCGCCGAGGCGCTCGCGCGCGAACATGCGCGGCTCGCTCGGCGCAATCTCGAATTCGTGATGGATGAAGACCGTAGCCTGATCGATCGCGTGCCGGGCCTCGCGCTTCTTTCAAGCTGATTGCATACAATACTTGCAGCATGCGGCCAATCACGGCCTCTGTTGTCGCAAAAAGCCGTTTGGTGACGACAATCCTGAATGCAACCCGTCGACAAGAAGCATCTGTCACGCTTAGGGTGGGGATGCTATAGGCGTTGTAGTTTCGTGCGCCGATAAAGTGGAGGATTGAAATGATCGGTAGACGTGCACTTATCGGCCTCGCGGCCGGGCTGGCGATGACAACGAGCTTCACCGCACCGGCCATTTCACAAGAGACGTTCAAGGTTGGGCTCATCCTGCCGATGACCGGCCCGTTCGCCTCCACCGGACGGCAGGTCGAGGCTGGTGCGCGTGCCTATATGGCCGCGCACGGCGACACCGCAGCAGGCAAGACGGTCGAGCTCATCGTGCGAGACGACGCCGGCACGGCAGACCAGACACGCCGCCTTGCCCAGGAACTCGTCGTCAATGAGGAGGTCGATGCGCTTGCAGGTTTCGGTCTGACGCCGCTCGCGCTCGCAGCAGGCTCCATCGCCACACAGGCCAAGGTGCCGGCCGTCGTCATGGCAGCGGCAACCTCCGTGATTACCGAGGAATCGGAGTATTTCGTGCGTACCAGCGGAACGCTGCCGCAGTCGGCGGTTCCGGTCGCCACATGGGCGGGCGAAAACGACATCCAATCCGTCGTAACGCTCGTCAGCGACTACGGCCCGGGGATCGACGCGGAAACTTGGTTCACCAAGGAGTTCACCGACAATGGAGGTGAAATCCTTGAAGCCGTGCGCGTACCGCTTCAAAATCCCGACTTCGCGCCCTTCCTGCAACGCGTGCGCGATGCAGAGCCCGACGCCGTTTTCGTCTTTTTGCCGTCGGGTGCCGGATCGCTCTTCATGCGTCAGTTTGCCAATCGTGGTCTTGGCGAAGCAGGCATCCGGTTGATCGCCACCGGTGACGTCACCGACGACGACATTCTGAACGAAATGGGCGATCCGGCACTCGGTGCCATAACCGGCCATTTCTATTCCGCTGCGCATGACAGCCCTGAGAACGAGGCGTTCGTCTCTGCCTTCAAGGAGGCGAATGATGGCATGCGACCGAACTTCATGGCGATCGGCGGCTATGACGGCATGCAAGCGTTGTACGCTGCGCTGGAGAAGACCGAAGGCGACACGAGCGGCGACGCGCTGATGGAGGCGCTGAAGGGCCTTTCTTGGACAAGTCCCCGCGGTCCGGTCTCGATCGATCCTGAAACGCGCGACATCGTGCAGAACATCTACATGCGCGAAGTGAAGTCGGTGGATGGCGAACTCTACAATGTCGAGTTCGAGACATATGAAGCCGTGAAGGATCCGGTCAAGGCGCAGGCCGCCGATTGATGCAGGCTCAGGGAGGCGACGCGGGCGCATCGTCTCCCCTTGATGACGTTCGAGCGATATCATGCTGACCATACTGTTCGACGGCATCGCCTACGGGATGCTTTTGTTCATCCTGGCCTGCGGCCTGACGATCACGCTCGGACTGATGAACTTCATCAACCTGGCACACGGCGCGTTCGCGATGGCAGGCGGCTACATCACGGTAGTCCTGCTGAACCGGTATGGCGTTTCGTTCTATCTTTGCCTGCCGATCGCATTTTTCGCTGTCGCGGCGGTGGGCGCACTGCTGGAGCGCACGCTCTATCGACACCTCTACGACGCCCCTCACCTGGATCAGGTTCTCTTTTCCGTTGGGCTCGTCTTCATGGCGATCGCCGCAGCCGATTATTTCATGGGCGGCCAGCAGCAACTGATCAATCTGCCGGACGAATTGCGTGGTCGGTTCGAGTTCATGGGTGCAGATATCGGGCGCTACCGCCTCTTTATCATCGGGTGCTGTGCGGTCCTTGCCATCGCACTGCAGCTGGCGCTGACAAGGACGCGATTCGGCAGCCAGTTGAGAGCAGCTGTGGACGACGGCCGGGTGGCGCGCGGCCTTGGCATCAACGTGCCGCTGGTTTTCGCCCTGACATTCGCGCTGGGCTCGGGACTGGCCGGTCTCGGCGGCGCGATCGGAGCCGAGATGCTCGGACTCGATCCGAACTTTCCGCTGAAGTTCATGATCTACTTCCTGATCGTCGTGTCCGTCGGCGGCACGTCATCGATCACCGGACCGTTCCTGGCGGCGCTTCTGCTCGGCATTGCAGACGTCGCGGGCAAATACTATGCGCCGCAGGTCGGCGCCTTCGTCATCTATGCCGTCATGGTGCTGGTCCTGATTGTCCGTCCGCATGGCCTGTTTTCGCGCGAGGGCGGGCGATGAGCGAGACGCGGACATCCAGCACTGCCGCCGCCGACCAGCTTGTCAGCCGGACGCGGTGGCGCGCTTTCGAAGTCGCCCTGTGGCTCAGCGCCGTCGCCGTCATCTTTCTATTGCCTTCGAAGATGCTGCTCTTCACGGAGATCGCGATCCTCGCGCTTTTCGCCATCTCGCTCGATCTAGTGCTCGGTTATGCGGGCATCGTCTCGCTAGGCCATGCCGCTTTTTTCGGCCTCGGCGCCTACAGCGCCGGACTTTTTGCAAAGCATGTCTTCGGCGATCCGACTCTCGGTCTGCTCGTCGCGGGCTTGGCGTCCGCCGCCTTCGGGTTCCTGACGAGCTTTCTCGTCCTGCGCGGATCCGACCTCACACGATTGATGACGACACTCGGTATCGCCCTGATGCTGGGAGAACTCGCAAACCGCCTGGATAGCGTGACGGGCGGCGCCGATGGTCTGACCGGGGTGACGATGCGTCCGATCCTCGGCCTGTTCGAATTCGATCTCTGGGGACGCAACGGCTATATCTACAGCCTCATCGTGCTTTTTGTTCTGACGATGCTGGCGCGCCGGATCGTGCATTCACCCTTCGGCCTTTCCTTGCGCGCCATCAAGAGCAATCCCGTGCGTGCGGCGATGGTGGCCGTCCCCTCCAACAAGCGTCTTGTCACCATCTACACCGTAGCGGCGGCCTATGCCGGGATCGCCGGAGCGCTGCTTACCCAGACGACCGGGTTCGTGTCGCTCGACGTTCTGGCATTCCATCGCTCCGCCGATGTTCTTCTTGTCCTGGTTCTTGGCGGCGTCGGCTATCTCTATGGCGGCATCATCGGGGCCATCATCTTCACACTGCTGCGCGACGTCCTGTCGGAACTCACACCGCAATACTGGATGTTCTGGATTGGCCTGATACTCGTTGCGATCGTTCTGACCGGCCGGGACCGCCTGACGCGGCTTGGCAGTTGGCGTCCAGCCCGCCAGGCTGGGGGAACGCGATGACGCTGGCGTTGGAAACCATCGGTCTTACCAAGTCGTTTGGCGGGTTCCAGGCGACGAAGGATGTCAATCTGAAGGTCGAAACCGGCGCGCGCCATGCGTTGATCGGTCCCAATGGCGCCGGCAAGACGACGCTGATCAATCTGATCACCGGCGTCCTGAAACCCAGCGCCGGTCGCGTTCTCATCGCAGGCGAAGACATCACCGCGATGGCCGGCCACCAGCGGGTGCGCCGCGGCCTTTCGCGCACCTTCCAGATCAACCAGCTCTTTGCAGAATTCACCATATTGGAAAGCCTCGTCCTTTCCATTTCGGAACGCGAGAAGCACGGAGCCCGCATGTGGGCGCCCCTTTCGAGCGAGCGCGCAGTCGTCGACGAAGCGGCGGCGCTTCTCGATCGTTTCGGTCTTGCCGACGTCATGGGCGACAAGGCGCAGCACCTGCCCTATGGTCGGCGCCGGCTTCTGGAAATCGCCATCGCTTTTGCCAGCCGGCCGAAGGTTCTTCTGCTCGACGAGCCTGCCGCCGGCGTTCCGGAAGAGGAACGACGCGACGTTCTGGCAATCGTGCGAGCCCTGCCGGCGGACGTCACCGTGATCCTGATCGAACACGATATGGATCTGGTGTTCTCCTTCGCCGACCGAATTTCCGTCCTGGTGGGAGGCAGCCTTTTCGCAGAAGGTTCGGTGGACGAGGTCGCCGCCGACCCCCGCGTCAAATCCGTCTATCTCGGAGAGGGACCGTGATGGCTGCGCCGCTCCTTAAACTTGACGGACTGATGGCGGGATATGGCGAAGCGCGCGTCCTCAATGGTGTCAGCTTCACACTGGACGACGGCAAGTCCCTGGCTCTTCTCGGACGCAACGGCAGCGGAAAGACGACGCTGCTGGATACCGTCGTCGGCGTGACCAGTTGGCACGCAGGGTCGATCGCGCTTTCTGGCGTGGATATCACACGGATGCGTCCCGAACGGCGCGCGGCGGCCGGCATCGGCTGGGTGCCGCAAGAGCGCAACATCTTTCGTTCACTGAGCGTTGAGGAGAACCTCACCGCCATCGCGCGACCCGGCCCATGGACTGTCGAGCGTATCTACGCCATGTTTCCGCGCCTGAAGGAACGCAGGCGCAACCTCGGCAATCAACTCTCCGGCGGCGAGCAGCAGATGCTGGCAGTCGGCCGCGCATTGGCGCTCAATCCGAAACTGCTGCTTCTCGACGAGCCGTTGGAAGGGCTTGCTCCGATCCTCGTTACCGAACTTCTCGACGCCTTGCGACGGGTGGTCACCGAGGAAGGCATGTCGGCGATCATCGTCGAACAGAAGGCCAGCAAGATCCTCCCGCTGACAGACGACGCGATCGTTCTGGAGCGCGGCGCGATCGTTCACGCCTCCGACAGCGCCGCGTTGCTAGCCGACCCCGCACGGCTTGAGCGGCATCTTGCGGTTGGTGAAAAGGCATCAACCGCGAAAGCCGAATGATCTGTATACATAACGGCCGAACGCTATCCGCGATCGGGCTGCACCTCACGTCTCATCCTCACGGTTATGCCGATTCACCATGCTCTCGCAAAACGGCTCGGCTTGACATCGTCATCTCGTGGCCATCATTGTATACATAATGGATGCCGTATGGCATTCGGCATGGATGGGAGGAGACGGCATGTCACAAACGCTTCAGGATGAATTGGGCCAGACAGAGGATGTCGTCGGAAGGCTCCGCAATTCGCGCATCGGCGCCTATGTTTATCCAGTCGTGCCCCCGGAATTCACCAATTGGCGTGACGAACAGCGGGCCTGGCGCGAGACGGCCGTCCTCTTCGACCAGTCACACCACATGGCCGAGCTGATGATCGATGGCCGCGACGCCTTGAAGCTCCTGAGCCATCTCGGGATAAACAGTTTCGCCAACTTCCCGGTCAACAAGGCCAAGCAGTTCGTGCCATGCAGCCCCAGCGGCCATGTCATCGGAGACGTGATCCTCTTTCATCTTGCCGAGAACCAATATCTGATCGTCGGCCGGGCGCCGACGATCAACTGGGTGCAGTTTCATGGCGAGACCGGCGGCTATGACGTGCGCCTCGATCGTGACGATCGCTCGCCTTCGCGGCCGGGCGGCAAGCCTGTCAGGCGCAAGCGTTACCGCTATCAAATCCAGGGACCGAACGCGCCGAAGATTTTGGAGAAGCTCAACGGCGGACCGTTGCCCGACGTCAAATTCTTCAACATGGACACGATCCGCATTGCGGGCCGCGATATTCGCGCCTTGAGGCACGGCATGTCGGGCGTCCCGGGTCTGGAGATATGGGGACCATATGACGAGGCCGACGAGGTCCGGGACGCCATTCTGGCGGCCGGCGAAGAATTCGGCATCGTGCCCGTCGGATCGCGCGCCTATGCCACCAACACCCTGGAATCGGGCTGGATCCCCTCCCCGCTCCCCGCGGTCTATTCCGACGATCCGATGATGCGCGCCTTTCGCGAATGGCTTGCGGCAGACAGCTACGAAGCGACCGCTTCCATCGGGGGCAGCTACGTCGGGCGATCGGTCGAAGACTATTATCTGACGCCCTGGGAACTCGGCTATGGCCCATTCGTCAAGTTCGACCACGACTTCATCGGCCGCGAAGCGCTCGAAAAGCTCGCGGATCGGCCGCATCGTCGCAAGGTCACGTTCGCATGGAACGCCGACGACGTCGCCAAGGTCTTCCGTTCGTTTTTCGAGCCCGGTGCGGACAACTACAAATTCATCGACTTGCCGCTCTCCAACTATGCGTCTTCGAACTACGACAAGGTGACGAAAAACGGCAAGACCGTGGGTCTTTCGATGTTCAGCGGCTACAGCTTCAACGAACGATCGATGCTGTCGCTGGGTACGCTCGATCCCGATATCCAGATCGGCGATGTCCTGACGCTCGTCTGGGGCGAGGAAAACGGCGGCACGGATAAGACGACGGTCGAACCGCACAAGCAGTTTGAAATCCGTGTCAAAGTCGCGCCGGTTCCCTATTCGCGCGATGCTCGAGAAAGCTATGCCGACAGCTGGCGGACCCGGCAAAACGCCTGATCGCCAAAAGGCATCAGGAGCGCTCCTTCATGCCGGAGGCGATCGGAGAGGGAAAGATGAAGGGGGCAGCGGCGATGAGAAGGCAAAGCGCCGAAAAGACGAACGCCATATCGTAGCTGCCCGTCATTTGGTGAAGCAGCCCGGACACCCACGCGCCGAGCGCCGAGCCGAAGGACATCAGCATGAAGATGAGTCCGAAGATCGAGGCAGCCGGGCCGGAGCGGAAGATGCGGTTGGCGAGCGCGGAAACGATTGGCCCGCGCGCGCCCTGGCTGACGCCGAAGGCCAGAATGTAGACGGCCAGAAGCCCGGCGGCCGCCAGTTTGCCGGAAGCGTAGAGGGCCACCATGCCGCTCATCGTGCCTGCAAAGCTTGCAAGCGCCACGCGGCGATGGCCGAACCGGTCGGAAAGAACGCCGGTGGCCAGAACGCCGACGATCGACAGCATCCCCGCCGTTCCGAATGCGGCCGCTGCGTCGATCGCACGATAGCCGCTCTCCACCAGATAAGCGACCGTTTGAACGATGACGCAGTGCATGCCTGCGGCCGTGAAGAAGAAGACCTGGACCAGAAGCCAGAACGGACTGCTGCGCACGGCGCTGCGGATCGTCCAATGCAGATCCACCGGGGTCGGGCCCAGGTCCGTATCACTCTGTCGCGCAGAATCACCGCTCGCCAAGCCGCGGCCCTGGCTCAGGAGACGCCACGGCAGGAATGCTACGATCGGGATCAGGACAAGCAGCGCTGCCGTCAACCAACGATAGGTTTCGCGCCAACCGATCGCATCGATCAGATATTGCGACAGCGGCACCATCAACAATATGCCCGAGCCGAAGCCTGCATAAGCAAAGCCGAGCGCCGTCGAGAGGTTTCGATCGAACCAACGCCCGATGAGCGCGGCAGCGGGCACCATGCCGAGCGCTGAGCACGCCATGCCGGTGCCGAGCCCAAGGCTGAGATATATGCCCAGCAGCGAGTTGGCGAAGGACGCCGCGCACAACGACGCGGCGAGAAGAACGAGCCCCACCAGATAGACCGCTCGCGGACCGAGCCGATCTATCAGCATTCCGGTCATGGGGGCACAAGCGCCCAATGTCAGCAGGTAGACCGAATAAACGCCGGCGAGCGCGGCGTGCGACCAGCCGAAGGTTTTCTCGAAGGCGAGCATGAAAACGAGAAAACTGTCAGCAAGGCCGCGTGAGATGAAGTTGAACAAGAACGCCAGGGCAAGAACGGTCAGCGCCATGCTTCTGCGATCCGCCATTGCCGCCCCGGCAGTCACTTCTTGTCCACGAACACACCCGGATCGGTCGGCCTGAGAAGTTCGAACAGTTCATCGACAAGGGCATAGTCGCGATAGCCGCAGCGGGCGATCGTCTGCGCCTTCACCGCATCAAAGCGGCCATCGGCTATAAACGCCTCATCGATATGCACACCGACCACTTGCCCGACGACCAGGAAGCGATCGGTCTTCGCCCCCTCGATGTCTTCGAACTCGGTGAAATGGACGACCTTGCACTCCAGACAGGCCGGGCTGGCGGCGACGCGCGGCGCCCGGACATGACGCGACGGCGCCATTTCCAGTTCCGCGAACTCGAACTCGTTGGAGTCGTCATCGAGTTCGGTCGACGTCTTGTTCATCGCCTCCATGAGCGGCAGCGTCGCCAGGTTGAAGACAAACTCGCCCGTATGGCGGGCATTGCGCGGGCTGTGCTTGAGGCCTTCACTGGTGAAGCCCACCATGTTGGGGCGGCTCGCCATGGCGTTGAAGAAGGAATAGGGCGCCAGATTGGCGCGCCCTTTCTGGTCGACGGTCGAAATCCAGCCGATCGGCCGCGGCGAGATGATTGCCTTGAAGGGGTCCCATGGGAGTCCGTGGCCGTTCGGCGTGTCGTAGAACAATGCCACCTCCTTCACACCATACGGTCGGCGCCAACGGCCTTGGCCATCGGCGACTGGAAAATCCAATCCGCCATCACCTGGCAGCGCTTGATGTAGCGATGCTCGTCAGGCCGGTAATCGGCGACGGCGTTGTGCAACGTGCCGATATTCTCCCACATCAGCACGTCGTTCTCGTTCCAAAGATGCTTGTACTGATATTTGGGGTCGAGTTGGTGCTTGAACAGGAAAGCAAGAATCTCGTCGCTCTCGGCCTGCGGCAGTTCGTTGATCTTCACGGTGTATCCCGGATTGGCATAGAGCACCTTCTTTCCGGTGATCGGATGCGTGAGGAAAACCGGATGTGACACCGGTGGCTTCTTGGCACGCTGCTCGGGTGTCAGCGGCGGGCGGGAAGAGCCTTTTTCGCGGCGCATCATCTCCCAGAACTTGTTGAAGTCGTGGGTCGCCGTCATGCCGTCCAGACGTTCCTTGATCTCCTGAGGCAGATCCTCATAGGCGGCATGCATGTTGGCGAATTCCGTGCAGCCGAGGGGCTGGCCGTTGCGGCGTGGGATCTTGATACCATAGAGCACGTTCGCAAAGGCGATCGTCTTGCTGTACGACATGTCGGTGTGCCAGTCCTGACCGGCGTCGGCGATCCCCAGCGGCTTGCCGTTCTCGACGATGTTGGACAGGATCATCACTTCCGGGTGGCCAGGCTCCTGATAGGAATTGGCGACGTTGATCTCCAGTTCGCCGAACCGGCTGGCGAAGTTCTTGAGCCCCGGCGCATCCAGATCCTGCTTGGGAAAGCAGACCACGCCATAAGCGCCGAGGGTCTTCAAGATCAGGTCGAAATCCTCATCCGTGAGCGGCCTCGACAAATCGATGCCCTCGATGCGTGCGCCAAGGATCTCCCCGCTTGGGACGACGTTGCTCATGAGATTTCTCCTTCCTGGAATGGTCTGTCGGGTCAGTTGACCGCTGCGTTCTTGTCGATGAGTTGAAATGGAACGCCGAGTTCGTCGGCGATTGCGGACAGTTGCTTGACGAGCGCTGGCGCGAGCGGCACGCCGTCCTTCAGCCTTTCGCCGCGCACGCGCTCTTCAAGATCGCCTGGCAGCATCACCGGCCGGTTGGGATCGACCGACGGGGTGGACTTGAGCGTCTCGGAAACATCTTCGACATCGGCGAGAAATGCATCGACGCCGCGGAACACCTCAGGGTCGATCGCGATGAAAAAGTGACCGATATTGTCGCCCTCGGGCTTTCCCTCGCGGCCGTTCACCGATCCGGCGAAGGTACCGCCCGTCAATGCGCCCCCGAGAAAATGAACGAGCAAGGCCAGGCCGTAGCCCTTGTGGCTGCCGAGATGGGGTGACGCGCCCAGTGGCGTCAGGCCGCCCTCGCCCGGCTCATAGACAAGCTTGTAGGCTTCATGCGGGTCCGTGACCGGCTGCCCTTGACCGTCGACCACCCAGCCCTCGGGTACGGGCAGAGATTTCAGGTGATGCATGCGCACCTTGTTGCCGGCCGCGGTCGACGTTGCCATATCGAAGACGATCGGCTCCGCATCCTTGCGCGGCACCGCATAGGCCAAGGGATTGGTGCCAAGGACCGGCTTCGAGGCGCCGGGCGGCACGAGGCATACGACCTTGGTCGACGTCGCAACGAGGCCGACCAGGCCGGCACGCCCGGCCAGGCGCGCATAGTAGCCTGCCGCACCGAAGTGATGGGAATTTCGCACACCCACTGCCGCGATGCCGGTCGCGCGTGCCTTTTTGACAGCCATTTCCACCGCCTGGACGGAAACGGCGAAGCCAAGCCCGCCATGCGCGTTGATCAAGCCATAGGACGGTCCGTCGCGTTCGATCTCCGGCTTGGCTGCAAGCGAGAAGCCGTCGCCACGAATCCAGCCGGCATAGAGCGCAAGCAGGGAGATGCCGTGCGTGTCGATGCCTCTCAGATCGCAATCCAGCAGAACCTCGGCCGTCACCGTTGCCGTCTCGGCATCCATGCCCCAGCCGACAAGGATGGCCTCACACTGCGCCTTGATCGCCGCACCATCGACCCTGATCATTTCTACTTCGGACATTTCTCGACGCTCTCCCGCGCTTGTATGATTATTTGTCTTTTTTGATCGACCGCTTCAGTGTTGCTCGGTGCCTTCAAGATACACACGAGACTATCAGCGCCCGGTATTCTTGGAAGCCAAGGCAGCTTCACTTGCTTGTTTCGCCAAAGGAAACACGGGTCACGCCGCCTTGACCGGCAAGGCCGACCAATCGACCTCGCTTCGCAGCCAGTTCTTCATGAAATCCAGAAAGAGACGCACGCGCCTAGGCTGAAAGCGCCGCTGCGGGTAGAGCGCATAGATCGCAAGGCTTTCCGGCCGCCAGGCCGGCAGGACGATCACCAGACGACCCTCAACGATATCGTCATCGACCATGTAGCTCGGATGCAGCGATATGCCCTCACCCATTACCGCGGCCTGGCGCAGGACCTCGCCGAAATCAGAGCGCAGGCCGCTTCCGACCCGGACCGAGAGTGTCTCGTCCGGCCCTTCAAGCGTCCAATGGTCCACCGGCGATTTCAGTATGTGCACGAGACAGCGATGGGCTGCCAGATCGCCCGGAGATGCAGGCCGTCCGGCGCGGGCCAGATAGGTGGGGGCTGCGACGAGGAGTTGTGGAACACGCAGCATCAGCTGCGCGACATGGCTCATGTCACGCAGGCTCGGCGCAATCCGCAGCGAAAGATCGAAACCTTCCTTTACGATATTGCTTTCACCGTCGTCGATCAGCAGCGCGAATTCGATGCGTGGATGACGGATGCGAAATGCGGCGATCAACGGGACGAGATGCTGCGCCCCGAACGAGGGGGGCGACCCGATCCGGATCGTTCCCCGCAACTCATCGGTCTCTTCCGCCAGATCTTCGGTCAGGCGGTCGAGTTCCTGAACTATCCGACCACCATGTTCCAAGTAGGTGCGGCCGGCTTCTGTCAGGCTCACATTCTGCGTGTCGCGGTTGAGCAGCCGGGCACCGACGGCGCGCTCAAGTGCCGCGACATTCTTCGTGACGGTGGCACGCGAAACACCAAGCTGGCGGGCGGCGGCTGAAAAGCTCTCCGCGCGCGCGACCTCCAGGAATATCTCGATGTTGCGCAGCCTGTTCATCGAGAGGCAGCAACCGGGTTCGTCAGCGCGCCCAGGCCCGGACTCTCCAAGCGCACTGTGTCACCAGCCTTCAGATAGACCGGGGGATCGCGGAAATGACCCACGCCGGAGGGCGTGCCCGTCGCGATGACATCACCTGGCTCCAGCGTGACGAAACGGCTGATGTAGGACAGGATGTAGGCCGTCGAAAAGATCATGTCATGCGTATTGCCGTCCTGCATGAGGACGTCGTTGACGTAGCAACGCAGGTCATGGTCACCGGCGCCGTCGAATGTATCGGCGGTGGCGAGCCAAGGCCCCATCGGCGTGAAGGTGTCCATGCTCTTGGCGAAGGTCGTCTGCGGCGGTGCGACGTCGAACTGATACTCGCGTGCTGAAATGTCATTCAGCAGCGTGTAGCCGGCGACATAGGCGAGCGCGTCGCCCGGCGCTACGTTCTTCATGGTACGGCCGACGACCGCAGCAAGCTCGACCTCCCAGTCGAGCTTGACGATGCCCTTGGGGCAAATGATGGCCTCTTCCGGTCCGATCACCGAAGTCGCCATTTTCACAAAAAGGCGCGGCTCCTCCTGTCGGCCAAGCCCTCCCTCGGCGGCGTGCGCACCGTAGTTTCGGCCGACGCCTATGATCTTGCCGGGCCGCGATATCGGCGCGAGGATGCGGACATCAGCCAGCGGCCGCACGGCACTGCCCGATGCCGCGGCCACGGCGGGCTCGAGAACCCGAAAATCGCCATCGCTCCAGGCGAGGAAGGCCGCCATGTCGGAGAACACGCTTTCCGCGTGCGGGGGCGCCCCGCTACCGGCGCTCAGCAAGGCCGCGCCGAGGTCGACGACGTCATCATCGCGGATCGCGCCGATCCTTACCGCCGCGTCGGCCTCAAAGCTGATCAACTGCATCAAAAGTCTCCATTTGAGATGTGCCGGCGCAAGCGCATCACCACATCATGTCGGGAAGGAAAAGGACGATCTGGGGGAAGGCGATCATCAGCGCGAGGATCACGACCTCCATCGCGACGAACGGAAGAACACCCATGAATCCTTCCTTTGTGCTGACGCCGGTCGCCGAGGAAGCAATGAATATGTTGAGGCCCATCGGCGGCGTCACCAGGCCGATCTCGGCAGTCTTGACAATGATCACGCCAAACCAGATTCCATCGAAGCCGAGGCCGGTCATCAGCGTGTAGGTGATCGGCACGGTGAGCACGATGATCGCGAACTGATCCATCAGCATCCCAAGGACGAGGTAGAAGCCGACGATCATCAAGAGAACGACCATCGGTGACATGCCAGAATCGCGAATCCATTCCAGGAGGGCGGTGGTTACCTGGGTGTAGGACATGAAGTATCCGAACAGCAGGGCACCGAAGATGATCGTGACGATCATGGAAGACGTGCGCAGCGTGTTGCCAACCGCGGTGATGAATCCGGCACGCGTCAGGCGGCCGAGGGCGATGGCGATGATCAGTGCGCCGAAGGCACCGATGGCAGCCACCTCGGACGGCGTTGCAATGCCGCCGTAAAGGCAACCCAGCACGACCACGATCAGTCCGACGACAGGCCACACCCGCCCGTGCTGCTCCAGCTTCACCGCACGCGCAGAGGAACGGTCTGCAACGGAGGCAGCCGAGAGGTTCGAGGGGGCAACGGCGTCGGCGCGCTCGCCGTCAGCCACGCTCATCGGAGCAAGATCGGGACGATACCAGACGCAAAGGGCGATCGTGACCATATAGCCCAGCGCGGTCAAAATGCCCGGTACGAGGCCAGCCATGAACAGACGGCCGATCGATTCCTCGGTGATGATTCCGTAAATGATGAATGCGACCGACGGCGGGATGAGAATGGCCAGCGTCCCCGCGATCGAGATGGTGCCGACCGAGAAACCCTTGTGGTATCCAAGCGCCTTCATCGTCGGAAAGGCGGAGCTGGCAATGCTCGCAACCGATGCGGTGCTGCTGCCGGAGGCGGCCGCGAGGATCGCACCGGCGAGCACGCATGCCATTGCGAGCCCACCCCGCACCCGCCGCATGAGGCGATTGCAGGCGATCATCAGATCGCGCGCGATCCCGCCAGTGCCGAGGAACTCGGCCATGAGCACGAACATCGGAATGGTGAGCAGCACATAGTTCGACGCGGCGTGGTAGACGACCTGGTGAAGCAGTCCATAAACCACATTCGGATTGGCGATCATGAATAGGCTGATCGCGCCTGCGATCCCGAGCGCGAAGCCGACCGGGATGCCCAGCAGGATCAACGCCAAAAGCAGTCCGATGCCGATTGCGATATCCATAAATCCTCACTTCCAAGCGGCGGCTTGAAGCGCTTTTGCGATGATGACGCAGCTATTCGTGGGTGCCGATGGGACGCAACTGCGGGGCGGTCGCGTCGACAACCAGCCGAAGGGCGAGCAATCCGCATCCGATCGGGATCCAGACCCACGACCACGCCACCGGCCAGTCGATGACGCCCATGACGACTTCGCCGCGCGTCAACGCCTGAATGAAAGCCTTGTAGCCCTGGTAGGCGAGCGCGCCGAGATAAACCGACGCCGCGATGAGGCCGATCCGTACCATCGGGTTCACGATCCGATCCGGCAGGACGGATGTGAGCAACTGGATCTGTATCGCCCCGCCATTCCGATAGCCCCAAGGCAACGCGAGCATGAGCATCGAGACGAGCAGATAGAACTGCACGAGGTGGAGTTGGAAGGTGAGCGGGTTGGAGAACACATATCGCATCACGACATCGATCGATACGAGGACCATCGTGCCGAGCATGGCGGCACCAGCGCCGATCGCAGCGACATTCTCGACAATAGCGAGACTGCGATCGATGCGTGCGTGCAATGCGTTCGTCATCGCCTCACCCTCCAATTCCTACGGCCTATTCAGCGCCGAGCCTTGCGCTGTAATCCGCGAAAACTTCCTCTGCAGGCAGGCCGCGGTCGCTCAACCGCGAGACCCAGTCTTCGCTGACGGGGGCAAGCTTCTCGTTGATTGCGCCCATCTCCTCTTCGGTGAACTCGTAGACTTCCGCGCCGAGCTCAGCGAATTCCTCCGCCAGTTGGACGGCTTCCTCGTCCATGAAAGCGGCGACCGATTCCTCGGTTTTCGCTCCGCATTCGGTCATCGCTTGCTGCGTCTCCGGCGAAAGCGCTTCCCACCGATCGGTGCGAATGGAGAACACGTTGGAGAATGTGCCAAAGGCACCGTTCGTACTCGTTGCGCCCATGAGTTCATGCACGTTGAACGGCTTCAGGCTCGACAAAGCCGAAATGGTGCCGTCGGCCGTGCCGCGCTCGAGCGCCACATACATGTCGCCAACCGGGATTTCCGCGGGAGACGCGCCCAGGGACTGAATGGCAAGGTTCATGCTGCCGCCTGCCGACCGGATGACCTTGCCCTGGAAGTCGCTCTCCGAGCGGATCGGCCCGTCCATCGACACCATCTGGTAAGGTGGAAACGCCATGACCCAGAGCGGCTTGATGTTGTTGCTGGCAAATTCCTCGGCCAGCGGCCCTTCCTTCACCGCTTCGGAGTAGGCGGTGATGATCTCCGTCGCGGTCGAGCCCAGACCCGGCAACATCGAAACGCCGTTGAGTGGCATCTTGTCGGTCACGTAGCCGATCGGGACCGGTGCGAGATCGGCTATGCCGGAATTGAGCGAATTGAGCAGTTCCGGCGTGGCCGACAACTGACCGGCCGGATAGTAGCGGAATGTGACGTCCGATACCCCTGCCTCCTCCATGCAGGCCATCCAGACGTCGACGCCCTGGGCCGAGATGACGTGGCCGTTCGGGCTGCCGTGCACAACGGAAAGTTCCACGGCGTCCTGCGCTTTCGCCCCTTGGCAAGCAAGGGCGATCAGCGCTGCGGATGCCATCAGTATCTGTTTAGCATTGCTTCTCATTCTTCTCTCCTCCCTTTCAGATTTCTTCGAAGTCCTTCAAAGACCGGCGTCGGGCGCGGTCCTTTTCATCGAGGGACGTTCACTGAAGCGACGATGCCAGTTTGCCAGATCCTCACGGCCCGCAAGCCAGTCGCGCTGCGGATGGCGGAAGCCGATCCAGAAAATCGCACACGCGGCCGCGATCGATGCCTGGTCTACCTCTCCATCAAGCTCATCAACGCAGTCTTGAAGGGCATCAAACCCGCGATCGACCGTTGCCAACTGCTTCTCGATCCAAGCCGGCGACTGCTCGTTCTCGGGCCGCATTCCTTCGAGACGGGCTGCCATTGCGGCATCCATCATGCCGTCTGCGAGGGCAACCAATGTCTTGATGCGCCAAATTGACGAGCCGCTTCCACCCAGTGTTCCCTCACCATACTGGTCGTCCAGATATTCGCAGATGACAGGTGAATCATAGATTACCTGACCGTCGCCTAGGGCCAGCGCTGGTATCTTTCCCACCGGATTCAAATCCCAGAACCCTGTTTCTGCGTCACGAGGGTTGGTTTCGACGAATTCAATCTTGTCGAATACTTCCAATTCAACAGCAACAACGCGAACCTTTCGCGCATAAGGCGAATTTGCAGAGCAATACAATTTCATGTCGCAGTGTTTTCCTCTCTCCCAGTGACGCGATCTAAGCCCAGCGGAGAGCGGCAAACAATAGAAAAAGTTTTTATGGATTAATCCAAAAAAATTATCAGAGACGTCCACCACCAGCGCGCAAGACCGCCCCGGTAACGTAGGACGCCTGATCGGACAGCAGCCACAAGATGGGCTCGGCGATCTCATTCGGCGTTGCCATGCGACCGAGTGGTATGGTCGCAAGCACCTTGTCGAAATCGGCGCGCACACCGGACGCGTGGATGCCCGTATCGGTCACACCCGGAGAAAGCGCGTTGACCCTCACCCCGTCGCCCGCGACCTCGGCGGCAAGCCCTGCGGTAAAGGTGTCGACGGCGGCCTTGGACGCGCCGTACCAGACATAGGTGTTGGGCGAGCCGGTACGCGCTGCGCCGGACGATACATTGACGATGGCGCCGCCATTGCCACCACGGCTGGTCGCCATTCTCAAGGCCGCCCGCCGGCAACATTCCATCAGCGAGAAGACATTGATCTCGAAGACCTCACGGATGGTTTGCGCCGATGTGGAGAGGAAGGAACCCGTGCGTCCGGTGATGCCGGCATTGTTGACAAGACCCGTGAGCCCTCCGAACCGGTCGACCGCCTCGAACAGCAGGTCGACGCCGCTCGGATCGGACAGATCCGCCGCCACGGCGAGACCGCGCCGTCCTTTATGCTCGATCGCCGAAACCAGTTCCTGGGCCGCCTCACTGCCGGTCCTATAGTTGAAGCAGACATCATAGCCGCGCTCGGCCGCCAGGAGGCAAACTGCGCGCCCTATGCCGCGCGTTCCTCCGGTAACGACGATCGTCTTTTGCCGATCACTCATCTTTGCTCCAATCCGTCAGTCCAGAAAGTTTGTGATCTTCCTGCGCGATCGTCAGCAGCCGGTGGATGAATGCCTCGGCCGCCGGCGCAAGCTTTTCCTCGCGCCGAACGATGATGCCGATCGGTCGTTCCAGCTTGCGGTCCCGGAATGGGACGGCATCGAGCGAAAGCGCGGCCAGGATGTCCGGGTTGACCTTGGGCATCACTGTGGCGCCGAAACCTGCTGAAGCCAGCGCGAAAAGCGTCTGATATTGCAACGCCTCGTATTTCGGCTGAACCGCGAGACCTTCGGCCAGCGTCGCCTGGTCAAGGACCTCACGGGCGGTGGAGCCGAAGGTCGACAGCAGCAGGTTGAGGTCGGCAAGATCACGCACACAGGCATGACCGCGTTTGGCGATCTCATGCGAGCGGTGCAGAATGAGGAAGAATTCCTGCTGAAAGATCGGCCGGAAATCGAGGCTGTTGGGAACGCGGCTATAGGGGCCGATGCCGAAATCGACACTGCCGGACTGAACGGCGGCGAACATCTCCGCACCAAGGTCCTCCCGCAACAGCACACGAATTCCGGGATAGTCGCGTTCGAAGGCCGATAGCACCCTCGGGATGAGGCTGACGGCGATTGTCGGGGAGAACGACGCGACGACCTGGCCGATCGACAGCCCCTCCTGGGACTGGATGTCATTGATCAGCCGGCTCGTCTCCGCGAGCAGCTTCTTGGAACGTTCCAGCAGTTCCATCCCCGCCGGCGTCAGGCGTACCTGCCGCGTGGAACGCACGAACAGCTTCACGCCAAGGAACTCTTCGAGCTGGTTGATCTGCGCGGTTACCGCAGGTTGGGACCGACCCACAGCTTCGGCTGCGCGCCTGAAATTGAGGATTTCGGCAACGGCCACGAAGGTCATCAACTGACCGAACATGCGTCGTGAAATGCGATGCGGCTCGATTGTCAAGGGTCAGCCGGCCTCCCAATACCAGCTCGGGGAACCGCCCTCATAGACCGAACCGCAGCCGGCGACCAGACCTCGCGATCGATGCGACAAGCCGTTCAATGGCCCGAGACATATCGCGCGCGATGTCAGCACGCTCATCAGGGATGCGCAGTGGCCAGGGATGCACTGGCCTGGCCAGCATCCCTGCGTTCCGCTTCAAGCTCCGCGATTTTCCGATCGATCTCGCTGCGGTCCACCAAGCCGTGGGGGTTCTGCCGCGTGGGCATTGTCTCGGCGACGAGCAGATACCGTTCCTTCGCGACGCGATAGAGACGGCGCAGCTCTTCCAGCGGATCGCCGTGATCGTCGGCGCGAATGTCGAGCCAGGCATAATCCTGATCGCGGTAGATGACGAGCGCGGCGGATTGCTTGCCGCGCTTGTCGCCACCTGCATCCTCGCCCGCCTGCATCGCGAGCAGCAACCGCTCAGCGAGCGGCTTGTCCACCGCGGCCCGGTAGGTCCGCATTGTCTCAGCCACGACCTGCGGACCTGTCAGCATGTTTCCGGCGACGGAAACGCCTTCAGCGATTTCGTGCCCGGCCCAATCGATGCATTTGCCGCCCGTGAAGGCGGCGTTGCGGCCGCTCGCGTCGATCAGATGCATCTGACGTTGCGCGCTTCCGTCGTCGCGTCCGGTCAGCCGCTCGACGATCGCATCTGGTGCTTCCCCGCGCTCCAGCATGGCCAACCCGTTTGTGCCGTAGGTTGGATTGACGAAAGCCTGGGTGGCCACCGCCCCCACCCCTCCCCGAACATGCGGCACAACACCGCCGACACAGAAGAACCGGCTGGCGACAGCAACTCCAAGATGTCCGGTCGCGGCATCGCGGGCGACGATCGAATATGTCACGACGCTACCTCCCGATCGCGTAGGCCTGCATCAGCCGTGGTGTGGCGGCCGCGCGCAGCAATCCATCCGCATCGCGCTTGGCGGCGGTCAGCCGGCCGACGGTCCACGGCTCGGCGGCTTTGACCTCGTGTCCCCGCGCGCGCAGGCTGGAGAGCGTCTCAGCGCCGATCGTCTCCTCCACCATTATGTGACCCGGCTGACGCGAACGCGGATAGAAGGAACTAGGAAAATGCGTCGTATGGAAAAGCGGCAGGTCGATCGCCTCCTGCAGATTGAGTCCGTGGTGGACGTGACGCAGGAAAAAGGCGAGTTGCCACTGGTCCTGCTGATCGCCGCCAGGCGTGCCGAATGCCATGGCAGGCCGTCCCTCGTGCAGTGCCAGAGAGGGCGTCAGCGTTGTCCGCGGGCGTTTGCCCGGCGCCAGCGAAGTCGGAAGCCCGTCTTCGAGCCAGAACATCTGGGCGCGCGAATTGAGACAGAAGCCAAGGCCCGGAATCGTTGGCGACGATTGCAGCCATCCACCGGACGGTGTGATCGACACCATGTTGCCCTCGCTGTCGATGACGTCGATGTGGACGGTGTCGCCCCGCTTTTCGGACAGATGTGCCATTGTAGGCTCATAGACGTCCTGCCCGGTCGGGCTGTAGCGCTCCAGGATCGCCATCGCACGGGCGCGTTGATCTTCGAAACCGGCTACCGTTCCGGGGCGAAGATCGCGGCTGGCCTCGCGGCCGATCAGCTTGCGCCTCTCGTGATTGTAGGTTTCCGAAAGCAGACGATCGAGCGGCACCTCGGCAAAGTCCGGGTCGCCGTAATAGACTTCACGGTCGGCATAGGCGAGCTTCATCGCTTCGACGACATGATGGACGAAGTCGGCGCTGTTGGTGCCCATGGCGCCAAGATCGATGCCCTTGAGGATCGCCAGTGACTGGAGCAGCACTGGCCCCTGCCCCCAAGGACCCGTCTTGGCAACCGTCCAGCCGTGATAGTCGAGCGTCGTCGGTGCCTCGACCGTCGCCTGCCAGCTGGCAAGATCATCAGCCGAAAGCACGCCCTTGTGCCGGTGGCCACTGGCATCCATGACTTCGGCCGTCTCCAGGTAAGAGGCGATCTTTTCCGCCACGAACCCCTTGTAGAAAGCTGCACGGGCCGCCTCGATCTGCTCGTCGCGCCCCTGCCTTGCCTCTGCTTCGGCGACGATGCGCTTCCAGGTTTCGGCCAACACCGGGTTGCGGACATTCGCGTGCGGTTCCGGCGCCTTGCCGCCAGGCAGCCACGTCTCGAAGGATGACGGCCATTCGGTCTGGAAAAAGTCCGCCAGACCTGCGATCGTCGCTGCCACGCGGGGCAGCACGGGGTGGCCCTTTTCGGCATAGTGGATGGCTGGTTCAAGCACCGTGCGCAGCGGCAGGCGGCCATAATCGCGCAACATCAGCATCCAGCCGTCGAAGGCGCCGGGAATGACGGTCGCCAACAGGCCATCGCCCGGAATGACGTCCAGCCCCTGCCCGCGATAGTGCTCGATGGTTGCCCCACGCGGCGCCGGCGCCTGCGCACAGATCACTTCGACCTTGTCGTGCTTCCTGGAATAGAGGACAGCCGGCATGTCGCCGCCCGGCCCGTTCAGGTGCGGCTCCAGCACCTGCAATGTGAGACCGGTGGCCACCGCCGCATCGAATGCGTTGCCGCCCGCCTCCAGCATCTTCATGCCGACGGCCGACGCGATCCAGTGCGTCGACGCGACGACACCGAATGTTCCGAGGATTTCCGGTCGTGTCGTGAATCTTGTCATCTGCGTTCCGTTCCTGTCAGTTTTCGCGCGGGTCGAGCGCATCGCGCAGACCATCGCCTAGAAGGTTGAATCCGATCACGACCATGAAGATCGCGATGCCCGGCCAAAGGGCCATCCAGGGCGCCTGGCTCAGAAAATTCTTCGCCGTGTTAAGCATCGATCCCCAACTCGGGGACGGCGGCTGCTGACCCAGGCCCAGAAAGGAAAGGCTTGCTTCGGCGATGATCGCCGTCGCGACGGTCAAGGTGGCCTGCACGAGAATCGGCGGAAAGACGTTTGGCAGGATATAGCGACGGATGATCTTGCCGTGACTTAGACCAATCGCCCGGGCGCCCTCGACATAGTCCTCTGTCTTGACGGCAAGAACCTGTCCGCGCGTCAGCCGAATGAAAATCGGCATGGCAGACAGCCCGATGGCGATCATCGCGTTCGTCAGGCTGGGGCCGAGAAAGGCAGCAAGCGCGATCGCAAGGATCAGGAACGGCATCGCCAGCAAGGCATCGGTCATGCGCTGGATGATCTGGTCGGTCCAGCCGCCGAAGTAGCCGGAAATCAGACCAAATGGCACGCCGAGCGTGACCGCGATGGCGACCGAAACCACACCGGCCAGAAGCGACGCCTGCGCACCCCAGATCATGCGTGAGAAGATGTCGCGGCCGATCTCGTCGGTGCCGAGCCAATGCGCAGCCGAAGGCGGCTGGCGGATCGCGGTCCAACTCGTCGCATTCGGATCGGCAATGGGAAGGACCGGAGCAAGCACCGCGATGACAATGAAGAACATGACCATCGCGAAACCGAATATCGCGATCTTGTTCGACTTCAGCTTCTTCCAGGCGCGGCTTTCCTGTCGGCCCAGCGTTTCGGCGCCGGTTTCGGGGATCACGGTCATAGCGCCTGCCTCATGCGGGGATTAAGCAGCACATACAGCACGTCGGCGACGAGGTTCATCAGGATGAAGCCGATCGCTGTGCAAAGAACGACTCCCTGCACGACGGCATAGTCACGATTGAAGACGGCATCGACGATCAATTTCCCGAACCCAGGAATGGTGAATATCTGCTCCGTCAGCACGGCGCCGGCGAGGAGTTCGCCGAAAAGCAGCGCACTCAGCGTGACGATGGGCAGCACGGCATTGCGGAAGGTGTGTTTCAGGATGACCGCTTTTTCTGAAAGTCCCTTGGCCCGGGCGGTGCGCACATAATCCGCCTGCAAGACGCCCAGCATGGCGGAGCGGGTGTGGCGCATCAGGGTGGCGGCAAGCGCGGTGCCGAGCACGAAGGCAGGCATGATCATGGTTTCGAGCGAACGGATGGGGTCGCGGAAGAACGGTTCGTAGCCGGACGCCGGCAGCCAGCCGAGATTGACCGACACCAGCAGGATAAGCATGATTCCGAGCCAGAAGTTCGGGATCGAAAGCCCCGAAAGCGCGACGATATTCGCGACATAGTCGAGCACGGTACCCTTCTTCACTGCCGAGAGTATCCCCATCGGGATGCCGATCGCGAAAGCGAATATCATTGACATGATGGCGAGTTGGATCGTGACCGGCAGCTTCGCGGCGATCAGTTGCGTCACCGGCTGGTTGGTCCTCAGCGATATGCCGAGATCGCCCTGAAGCGCGCCGCCGATCCAATAGAAATACTGATGAATGACCGGGTCGTTCAGCCGGTATTTCTCCCTTAGGTACTCAAGGGTTTCGGGGTTGCGATCCTCGCCGGCCATGGCCAACACCGGATCGCCGGGCAGGATTTTCTGCAGCGAAAAAACGAAGATCGAAACGATGATCAACGTCGGAATGGCGATCAAAAGCCGGCGGCCGATATAGGAGAGCATGCCCGAGCTCCAATAGGCGGAAAAAGCGCCGGGGCGACGATGGTCGTCACCCCGGCGACGGATGGACCGTTATTCGGCCATTGTCACGTTTTCCAGGCGGATCATGCCGTCCGGATAGGCGACGAAGCCTTCGATCGTGTTGTCGAGCGCCCAGATCCAACTCGGATGGTAGAGATAGATGATCGGCAAATCCTCATTGAGGATTGCCTGCGCCTCGGCATAGAGCGCCTTGCGCTCTTCCATCTCGTTAGTCTCGCGCGCGGCGTTGAGCAGGCGGTCGACCTCCTCGTTGCAGTATTTGGAATCGTTGATGCCGCCCTCGCAGGTGACGAACTGATGGATGTTGCCATCGGGATCGGTCCGGCCGGACCAGCCGACCTGGCTGAGCTGGTAGTCGCCAGCCGTCTGGGCGGAGAGCATGCTGGCGAATTCGGTCGCTTTCAGGCTCAGATCGAAGCCGGCTTCGGCGACCATAGCCTGAACCATCTGCATCATCTGCTGCTGCACCGGATTGTTGGGCACCTGCGCTTCAACCGCCATGCGGTCGACACCGGCTTCCTCCAGAAGGGCGCGGGCGGCTTCGACATCGCGCTCGGGAACAGGAAAGTCCTGAACATACCAGGGGCTCGACGGCGGGACATGCTGGTTGCCGGGCGACGCGGTGCCCTGGAAGACGACCTCGTTTATGGCGTTGCGATCGATCGCCAGAGAAAAGGCCTGACGCAGCTTCGCCTCGTTGCCGAAGGGGTTGTCGCCGTTCGGTCCGTTGTCGATGTTGACCGTGATGCCCTGATAGCCAAGGCCGACGATGTCCTCATAGATCAGGCTCTCATCCTGCTGCACGGCCGGCGCATCGCTCGGCGCTAGACGCTCCAGCATGTCGAGATCACCGGCCTGGAGGTTGGCGAGACGTACAGTCGTGTCGGGGATAGGCAGATATGTGACCCTGTCGAAATGGTAGTTGTCCGCATTCCAGTAGTCGGCGAACTTCTCAAGCACGATGCGATCCTGCTGAACGCGCTCGACGAACTGGTAGGGGCCGGAGCATACCGGGTTGTTGCCGAAATCCAGCCCGGCTTCTTCGGCAGCCGTCGGAGAAATCATCATGCCGGCACGGTCGGACAGCTGGGCCAGCAAAGTGGCGTCTGGCGCTTCGAGCGTGAAGACCACTTCGTACTCACCGGTCGCCTCCACTCCCGTTACCGATGCCAGTTCGCTCTGGCGCCGGCTTTCGGGGAGGTTCTGCGAGCGGTCGATGTTGGCGACCACAGCCTCGGCATTGAACGGCGTACCATCGTGGAACGTCGCGCCCTCACGCAACTGCATGGTCAACTGACGTCCATCCTCGGACCAGGACCATTCGGTCGCGAGTTGCGGCACGTATTCGAGGTCCGGCGTGATGTCGACAAGCTTGTCGCAGAGCGATGTGTAGACGATGCGGCCGACGAAAGTCCGCGACTGGTCAGGGTCAAGCACATCGGGATCTTCCTGAAGGCCGATCCGTAGATCGACCGCCATTGCCGAACCGGTCAGTGCGGCCGAGGCGAGCAGCGTCGCCATGAGACGTTTCAATGTCATCTTGCTAGTTCTCCTGTCGTTTGCCGTTATCGTTGTCACTCTCGCGCGGTTCATCGCCGCGTCTTCCCTCCGCCAGTTTCGCTGAACTGGCGATAAAGCTCGAAACGTCGGATGGCTGCGTCGCTGCGCGAGGAGGTGTCCACCGCCGAGAAGTCCGGGCGCGGCAGTTCGCGCCAATAGTGGCAGGCAACGCGCCGCCCGCCTCCCGCGTCCTCGAGCATCGGCTTTTCCTGTGTGCACCGGTCTGCCGCATGGGGGCAGCGGGTGTGGAAACGGCAGCCCGATGGTGGGTTTGCCGGTGACGGAATGTCACCCGACAACGGCTCGCGGGTCACACGCGCCGCCGGGTCGGGCTTGGGGATCGCCTGCATCAGGGCTTGCGTATAGGGATGAAGCGGCTCGGCGTAGAGCGCATCGGTTTCAGCCAGTTCAACGACTTCACCCAGATACATCACCGCGATCCGATCGCTCATGTGCCGAATGACGGCCAGATCGTGTGCGATGATGATCAGCGTCAAACCGAGTTCCGCCTTAAGGTCCTCGACGAGATTGACGATCTGAGCCTGGACTGACACGTCGAGCGCGGACACCGGCTCGTCGCCGATCAGCAGCTTCGGCTCCGATGCGAGCGCGCGGGCAATGCCGATGCGCTGGCGTTGGCCACCCGAGAACTCGTGCGGGTATCGGCTGGCATGCTCGGCGCGCAGCCCCACCTTCTCCAGCAGGTCTGCGACCCTGGCGCGGCGCTCAGCGGACGTCAGGGCCGCGTGAACCTCCAGCGGTTCGCCGACTATCTTTCCGACCGTCATGCGTGGATTGAGCGACGAATAGGGATCCTGGAAGACGAACTGCATTTCACCGCGCAGCTGACGCAGAGATGCCGGATCGGCCTCAGTCAGGTTCCGGCCATTATAGATGACATCCCCGGCACTGGGCTCGATCAGCCGCAACAACAGCCGGGCGAGTGTCGACTTGCCGCAACCACTCTCTCCGACAATGGCGAATGTCTCGCCTCGATGCACCGCCAACGATACGCCGTCGACCGCATGGATGGTGGTCTCCTTGCGAAGAAATCCTCCGCCGCTCTTGAAGTGCCGTTTAAGATCGCGGGTCTCGATGATGGTGTCTGCGCTCAAGCGGCTTCTCCCCCGACCAGCATTTCGAGCGGTGCCTTGAAACAGGCGAAGCCGTGGCCATCGGCCGTGACTGTGGTTTCGGGGCGATGAGTCCGGCAATGATCATCGGCAAAGGGACAACGGGTGGCGAAGCGACAACCGGCAGGCATCAAAGCGGGCGGCGGGACCGAACCGGCGATCGTCATGAGGCGACCGCGACCGCCCGACAGCGAGGGCATGGAGCCCATCAAGCCAAGCGTATAAGGGTGTTGCGGGTCCGAGAACACCGCCTGCACAGTGCCCTTTTCGATCACCCGGCCTGCATACATGACGGCAACATCGTCGGCGATTTCACCGACCACGCCAAGGTCATGCGTGATCAGCAGAAGAGCGGCGCCGGTCTCTTCCTGAAGTTCACGCATCAGGTCGAGGATCTGCGCCTGAATGGTAACGTCGAGCGCCGTCGTCGGCTCGTCGGCGATCAGGAGCGCCGGGTCGTTGGCCAGAGCCATCGCGATCATCACTCGCTGACGCATCCCGCCGGAGAGTTGATGCGGATAGTCGTCGAGACGCTTCTCCGGGGCCGGAATGCGCACGCGACGGAACATCTCCAGAGCGCGCTCGCGCGCCTCGCTCCTGGAACAGCGACGGTGACGCCGAACCGCTTCGGCCACCTGTTCCCCGACCGTGAAGACCGGGTTCAGCGACGTCATCGGCTCCTGGAAGATCATGGCCATATCGCCGCCGCGCAGCTTCTCCATCTCACGCGTGGAAAGCGCCAAGAGCTCCCGCCCCTTGAAACGGACCGCCCCCTTTCTGATCGTGGCGGCCTTGCGTGAGAGAAGGCCCATAGCGGCCAGCGATGTCACGGACTTTCCGCAGCCGCTTTCACCCACGAGGCACAGGGTCTTTCCCTTCTCGATGGAAAAATCGACGCCATCGATCATGTCGATCGATTGGCCGTGGAACCGGATGGTCAGATCTTCGACAGCGAGAACCGGCTCAGCCGGCGCGCCGATCGATGCATCAGGCGACGTGTCAGCTTGCATCGCTCAGACTCTCCAGTGAGGTTTGGCGGATCAGATTGTCGTTGAGCGTCATGAGGTGTTCGCGCATGCCGATCCCGGCAGCTACGGGGTCGCGCTTGCCGATCGCTTCGACGATCGCCTCGTGCTGATCGACGTAGGCGCGCATCGCGGCATCGCTTCGGGCGCGGGCTCTTATGGTCTGCCAAGCCTGGTTCTGACGCACGCTGTCAACGATATCGAACAGCGTGAGCAGAACACGATTGCCGGCACTGCGGGCGATCTGGCGGTGCAGCGCACTGTCCCACAACTCGCGCTCGTCGGAATCACCGCTCTCCCTGAGGCGCTGGTTGATGTCACGCATGCGATCCACGGCGGCCGGCTTGGCCCGCAGCGCGGCAAGCTGCGCCAGTTGCGGTTCGATTCTCAGTCGCGCTTCCATCACCTCCATGAAATCGGTGTCGGCCGCAATCCGTCCGATCTCGGTCGCCACCGGTTCGGGCCGCGGACCGGCATAGGTTCCCGAACCCTGCTTGCGCCAGACCCGCCCCTCAGCTTCCAGAACCTCCAGCGCGCGTCGGACAGAGCGACGGCTGATGCCGAATTGGTCCGCCAGCGCCCGCTCGGTCGGAAGACGCCCCTCGCGCCCCGAGAATGCCCGGTTTACCAGCGCCCTCAGTCGCTCAAGCGCAATACTAGAGTTGTCGACGCCTTCTTGATCGCCCAAGTGCCGGACCCAATGGTTCGTACCAATTCAAATTTGGTCCATTGAAGGGGCTGCACGTGAACTTGGCAAGAAGAAATTTTCGGCAAGAGCGATGAAGCTTTGTGCAACGCGCGCACAACCGCCGGCATCCAGACGACAGAATGCGTCCCGCTCCGCTGTTTCAGCGGAGCGGGAGGTTTCTCGTCTTCATGGATCGGCGGCTATTATCGGCCAGTGATGCCCGGGAAGATGATCAACATCGCCAGCGCCAGAGCCTGAAGCCCGATAAATGGCAACAACGAGCGGAAGATTTCTCCGAGCGAGATATCCTTGGGCGCCACAGACTTCAGGTAGAAGGCGGCCGGCCCGAAGGGTGGCGAGAGGAATGACATCTGCATGTTCATGCAGAACAGAACGCCGAACCAGACCGGATCGAAGCCGAGTTCCATGACGATCGGCACGAATATCGGCAGCGTCAGGAGCGCGATGCCCACCCAGTCGAGGAACATGCCGAGGACGAACAGAATGATCATCATGAAGATGAGGACGACATACCGGTTCTCGGAAATGCCCGAGATCGCATTGCTGACGAAGTCGATGCCGCCCATCAGGTTGAACACGCCGATCAACGCGCTGGCACCAATGCCGATCCAGACGATCATGCCAACGGTCGACAGCGTCTGAAGCGCGGCGTTCTTCATGAGGGTCAGAGAGAATTCGCCGCGTACGATTGTCGACAATATGACCCCGAGCACCCCAATCGCCGAGGCCTCGGTGACGGAAGCGATGCCGCCATAGATTGACCCCAGAACGAATACCACTACGAGGATGGGAAGGATGACGCCCTTGAGCAGCGACAGCTTTTCGCGCGTCGTCATCTCGTTCGGCTCGGGTATCGGCGCCTTGGACGGGTCGAGGTACGCGCGGATTAGGACATATGCCACATAAAAGCTGGCCAGCATGAAGCCGGGTATGAAGGCGGCGGTGAACAGCGCCCCGATCGAAACGTTCGCCGTCAGGCCGTAGATGATGAGAACGATCGACGGGGGAACCATGGTGCCCAGCGCCCCACCGGCGCAGACGACGCCGATGGCAAGGCGCCGATCATACCCGAGCCGCAACATCTGCGGCAACGCGATGAGCCCCAGAAGCACGATCTCGCCACCGATGATGCCGCTCATGGCGGCCAGAATGACCGCGACGAATATGGTTTGGATCGCCACCCCGCCACGCAGGCGGCCGCCGATCAGACGCATGGCGTCGAAAAGATCGCGCGCTATCCCCGAGCGATCGAGGATGGCCGCCATCAAGACGAACATCGGCACGGAAACGAAAACGAAGGACGAGACGAACGAGTAGACGCGGCTGGTGATGAGCGGAACCGCCATCGGGCCGAACCAGCCGAGCGCGAAGATAAGTGCGACGAGCAGTGTGACGAAGGCAAGCGGCATGCCGGTGACCAGCAGCGCCAGCAGCAGGCCGAACATGGCCAGCGTACCGAACTCGATACCAAGTGCGGAAAGATCAAACATTACGAGCGCCTTCCGCGACGGGCATAGTTGACAGCGAGAATGACGAACTGAAGCGCCATGACGACGAGCACGACCAAGAGGAACACCTTGAGCAGGGCCGGCGTCGGCGGATTCCAGGCGCTGCCCGTTCCTTCAAGGCGAATGCGCCCGTCCGGCGCCCAGACGGCGCGGCTGACCATGAGCCAGGCTGCGTAGGCGAAAAAGCCCGCCGAAAGACAACAGATCAGCGAGATGACGATGTCCATCCATCGTCGCCCCCTGGCCTCGAGCTGGTCATAGATCAGGACCACGCGGATATGCTTGTCGTGGGCCACGCAATAAAGGCCGCCGAACACAAAGGCGACTGCGGAGAGGAAAATGCTGGTTTCGTGCGCCCAGAGGGTGGGTGACCCGAAACCGTAGCGCATCACGATCTCGAAGATCAGCACCGCCATGGCGAGCAGGATGCCGATCGCAAAGACGATGGCGATGCGGTCGATGACCCGGCCGAGCGGTCCGGCCTCTTCAATGGGACCCGTCGGCCCCTCCAGTTCCTCAACCAGGTCCGCATCGTCCTTGGCCATCGTCGCCTCCCGCGTCAAAAAAGCCGGCGGGCAAGCCCGCCGGCGGTTGGCATCATTCGCCGAGCAGATTGTTCTCGCTGAGATAGGTCGTCAGCGTGTCGTAGACCTTCTGCGCATTCTCCGAGCCGGACGCCACCTTTTCCCACTCGCCGGTCGCGATCGAGCGGAACTTGGCGCGCTCTTCATCGGACCAGTCGTGAATGGTGATCTCGCCGCCTTCCTTGGCTTCGGCCACGGCCTTCTCATCGGCCTCGGCAAGTGCAGCAACCTGGCGCTGAGCGAAATCCTTGACGGTTTCTTCGAAGGCCTGCTTGATGTCGTCCGGCAGTTCGTCCCACTGCTGCTTGTTCATCGAAATCTCGACCAGCGGCATGGAGTGGAAGCCCGGATAGACCGGGTGCGGTGCCACATCATGAAGGCCGGCAGCCTGGTTGGTCGAGAACACCGTGTTGTCGGCAGCTTCGATCACGCCCTTGTCGATCGACGTGAAGACCTCCGAGCTCGGCAGGTTGACGGGCGCGGCGCCGGCAGCGGCGAAGACTTGCTGGACCAGCCCTTCCGGAGCGCGGACCTTGACGCCTTCAAGGTCGGCAACGGTATCGATCGGAACCGCGGAGACGAATGCTTCAAGACCAGGCGTCGTGGCGCCGATGAAGTGGAGACCGTACGGCTCCAGTATCTCGTTCATCAGCTCCTTGCCGCCGCCGTTCTCCATGAAGTCGAACATCTGCTGCGGGTCCGACCATGCGCCGACCGGGTTGGCGATCAGGCCGAACGCCGGATCCTTGCCGGAGAAATAGGACGTATCGGTGATGTGACCGTCCAGAATGCCCGCTGCGACAGCGTCCTGCGTCTCGTTGTGCTCGACGACCGCCCCGACCGGCAGCAACTCGATTTCGACCTGGCCGTCGGTCGCTTCGCTGACCGCTTCCGCCCAGGTCTGCTGCAGTTCGAAATTCGGGTTGCCGGACGGATCGCTCGACTGGAACTGGAATGAGTATTCCTGTGCATGTGCTGCCGCACCCAGGGCGACGAAAGCCGTCGATGCGATGAGAAGCGTCTTGAGGTTGTTTGTCATGGTCTCTCCTCCGATTGTTATTGGTAGGTTACGCCCGAATGTTTTCGGACGCGGCATCCCCTCCGGACACAGACTGCTCCGCCCGGAAGGTATCGACAAGACCGCGCAGAATGGCGGCCGGTGGATTGGCGATGTCGACGATCACGGCTTCCTGCGATGAGGGCGGCTCAAGATCGGCAAGCTGGCTGTCCAGCATCGACAACGGCATGAAATGGTCGCGGCGGGCCGTCATGCGCTCGGCGATCAGGCTTCGCTCACCCGAAAGGTGAACGACGCGCAGCCCCGTAAGCTCGCCGTGCAGGATATCGCGATAGCTTCGCTTCAGCGCCGAGCAGGCAATGACCACCGGTCCGGCGCCGCTCGCACTCAGCCTTGCAGCCCTGGCGATCGCAACCAGCCACGGTTTCCGCATCGCATCAGTCAGCGGTTGTCCCGCCGACATGCGGGCGATGTTCTCCGCAGGGTGGAACGCGTCGCCCTCGATGAAGATGCCGCCCAGCGCGTCGGCAAGCGCATTGGCCAGCGAACTCTTCCCAGAACCGCATACACCCATGACAAGGATGAAGCGGCCGTCGCTCTTGGCGCCGGTGCCATGTCCTGCCATCTGTGACTTCCCTCCCAATAGCGATACCTGGTAGGCAGTGATGAATGATAGCGCAATCATTTGTCAAGTTGCCGTTATCATGCTTTTCGCATAAATTCGAATCGGATGGGAAAGAAACAGCGACAAAACAAAGGCATAACGCTCTCCGACGTTGCGGCGCGCGCTGGTGTCAGCGCTATCACCGTTTCGCGGGTGCTTCGGCGACCGCAAATGGTGTCGCCGGATTTGCGCGAACGCGTGAAGGTGGCGGTGGAGGCGCTCAATTATCTCCCCGATCCGGCGGCAAGCGCCCTTGCCTCGAAACGTACCAACGTCGTTGGCGTACTGATCCCCTCCGTCACGAACCAGGTCTTCTCCGCCGTCTTGCGTGGCATCTATGATGCGACGGAGGAGACCTCGCTGGACATCCAGCTCGCCAATACCCGCTACCGGATCGCCGAGGAAGAAAAGCTGATCCGCATCTTCCGCAGCCAGAAGCCGGCCGGCATGATCGTCGCGGGTATCGATCAGTCCGAAGCAGGCAAAAGCATGCTTCAGGATCTGGATTGTCCGGTCGTCCAGATCATGGAGATCAGCCCGGATCCGATCGACATGATGGTGGGTTTTTCGCATTTCGAAGCCGCTCGCACGGCGACGGATCATCTTGTGCGGAACGGATATCGCCGTGTGGGCTTTCTGGGGGCACGAATGGATCCGCGCACGCAGCGCCGATACGAAGGCTATCGGGCCGCGCTGGCGGCTGCGGGGCTCGATCATCAGGGTCTGGCGATCACCACCGTCGCAGCGTCAAGCGTCACGCTGGGCGGGCAGATGCTCGGGGATCTCCTCAGTCAGTGCCCGGATGCCGATGCCGTTTTCTGCAACAATGACGACATCGCGCTTGGTGCGCTTTTCGAATGCCAGCGGCGCAGGCTAGGCGTGCCCGACGCGTTCGGCATTGCTGGTTTCAACGACATCGAGATGATGGCGTGCACCTATCCTTCGCTCACGAGCGTGCGAACACATCGCCATGAAATGGGGCGGCGTGCGGTCTCGCTCATCATCGACGCGCTTGACGGCAAGCGGCCGGAACATCCGGTCGTTGATCTCGGATTCCAGCTCATGGAGCGTGACAGCACCAGGCGGTCCCGACGACTGGATATCGGCGTGCGCTCATGATCGAGCAAACCAGCATCTCGCGGCGCCGTTGAACGGATTGAATCTCAACTCCACGCACCCACGACCGCTCGCGTGGATGCGCAGACAGCATTGTTGAAACAGGACCTGACATGAAGATCACAAAGCTCACCACATACATCGTCCCACCGCGCTGGCTGTTCCTCAAGATCGAAACGGACGAGGGCATCCACGGCTGGGGTGAGCCGGTGGTCGAAGGCCGGGCGCATACCGTTCAGGCGGCAGTGGACGAATTGTCGGACTATCTCGTCGGACAGGACCCCTTTCGCATCGAGGACCATTGGAACGTGATGTATCGCGGCGGTTTCTACCGCGGCGGCCCGATCACGATGAGCGCGATCGCGGGCATCGACCAGGCGCTCTGGGACATCAAGGGAAAAGCGCTCGGCGTGCCCGTATACGAGCTGCTTGGGGGGCGCTGCCGAGACCGTATCCGGGTTTATTCTTGGATCGGCGGTGACCGACCGTCTGATGTCGCCGCCAATGCCCGCGATGCCGTCGCGCGCGGCTTCACGGCAGTCAAGCTCAACGGGTCGGAAGAGATGCAGATCGTCGACAGCCACGCGCGCATCGACGCGGCCGTCGCGACAATCGCCTCCGTCCGCGAGGCCGTCGGTCCCCATATCGGCATCGGCGTCGATTTCCATGGCCGCATCCATCGGCCGATGGCGAAGATCCTGATCAAGGAACTGGAACCCTACCGGCTGATGTTCATCGAGGAGCCGGTGCTGAGCGAAAATCGGGAGGCACTGGCGGAAGTCGCGCGCGCCACCACGACGCCGATCGCGCTCGGGGAACGGCTCTACAGCCGGTGGGACTTCAAGCCGATGCTTGCCGACGGCGTTGTCGACATCCTCCAGCCGGATCTTTCGCACGCAGGCGGCATCACCGAGTGTCGCAAGATCGCCGCCATGGCCGAAGCCTACGATGTTGCGCTGGCGCCGCACTGCCCGCTTGGACCGATCGCGCTCGCGGCGTCGCTGCAGATCGACGCTGTCAGCTACAATGCCTTCATCCAGGAACAAAGCCTCGGCATCCACTACAATCAAGGCAGTGATCTGCTCGACTACGTCGTCAACAAGGATGTCTTCCGCTACGAAGACGGCTATGTCGCGATCCCGGACGGGCCCGGCCTTGGTGTCGAAATCGACGAGGCGTTCGTCAAGTCGCAGGCCAAGACGGGGCACCGTTGGCGCAACCCGCTCTGGCGACACCGCGACGGCTCTGTCGCAGAATGGTGAGGACCGTGCCGGACCACCGCGCGCCCTCGGCATTGGTCGCACTGCTCGATGTTTCGTGCTACCAATGCCCTTCCAATGGCCGCTCCACCTTACCAGCCTCCCGCACGCAACACCTATGACATCGTGATTGTCGGCGGCGCCGCGGTCGGCTCGTCCATTGCCTATTGGCTCAGCCAACAAACCGGCGAACGCCCTTCAATTCTGGTCGTCGAGCGGGATGCCAGCTACGCCTATTCATCCACCGCGCTTTCAACCAGCGCGATCCGTCAGCAATATTCAAACCCGATCAATGTCCTGATCAGCCAGTTCGTTGTCGAGTTCATCCGCAATTTCGAAGAGCGGATGGCCCCATTCTATCCGGGCGAGCCCGCCCCCGATCTCGGCTTCAAGGAGCATGGATATCTTTACTGCTGGTCTCCGCAGGGCGTGGATGCGGCCCGCGAGCGCGTTGAGCGACAGCGCAGCCTTGGTGCCCACACGGTGTTTCTCGAACCCGGCCCGCTGAAGGATCGCTTCCCCTGGATCAACGCCGATGATCTCGGGGGTGCCTCGTGGGGGGCGCGGGCAGAAGGGTGGTTCGATTCCATGGGGCTGCTCAACGGACTGCGCCGCGCCGCCCGCCGCAGTGGGGTCGATTATGTTGACAATGCCGTTACCGACATCGATCTGGAGGACGGCAAGGTAAAGTCCGTGCGGCTCTCGACAGGCGATCGCGTGTCGTGCGGCGTGCTTGTCAACGCGGCTGGTCCGCGTGCGCGGCAGGTGGCTGAAATGGCCGGACTTTCCATCCCCGTCTTTCCGTTCAAACGGTACAGTTTCGTTTTCGCCAGCAGCATCGCCATTCCGGGTCCGATGCCAAACGTTATCGACCTGTCGGGCACCTTCGTGCGACCCGAAGGCTCGTTGTTTCTTGCGGGGAACACGCCACTCGACAACGGCCCCGCCGACTACGACGATTTCTCCATTCGTCATGAGGAATTCGATGACCGGATATGGCCGGCGCTGTGGCACCGCATCCCATCGTTCGAGGCCTTGAGGGTTCTGCGAAGCTGGACCGGCCACTACGAGTACAACACGCTCGACCACAACGGCATTGTCGGCTTTCATCCCGAAGTCGCGAATTTCATGTTTGCCAACGGGTTCTCCGGGCACGGGCTTCAGCAGTCACCGGCGGTCGGCCGCGCGGTCAGCGAACTCATCCTGACCGGGCGATTCCAGACACTGGACCTTTCCCCCATGCGCTACGAGCGTATCCCGCTGAACCAGCCATTCATGGAAGAAGCGGTCATCTAGGGCATTCCGGTCGGCTTATCGCTTCGGCCGAGAGCTTCTGCCGATGGAAATCCCTAGCCGGCAACGAGGACGGAATCCTGGCCGAGCCGCCTGAAAGCGAAGCCGTCGTGGGCACCTCGTTGCCTTCGCTCAGAGACCAGCGTGGCCTGGTGGCGTCATACGGCGACCGGTCACGCTCTCGACGCGGATCAGGAAATAGAGCGGCGAAAGCTCTCGCTCCAGCCCACCCGTGACGGTTCGCGTGAAAGCTGGCTCCCACCAATTGGCCCGATGCTGCAGGATATCCCAGGCCACCTGGCGCTCGTTCTCATGGGCGTCGTCTGCCGGTATCTCTTCGAACCTCCCAAAGACGACAACGCATTCCCATTCGAGGCGGGTGCGGATCTTGTCGACTTCAAGGCAGACCAATGGATTGTGCCGCATCCATTCCACCTTCTGTCCGAAGGTCGCGAAGGAGTAGATGATGCCCTCTTCGAAGACGTAGGACACCGGCACGACATATGGCTGGCCATCTTGGGCGCAGCCGAGCCGCCCGAGCGTCTCTCTTCTCAAGAGAGCATGGCACTGCTGCCGGTTCATTTCGTCGATCTTCGTCATGATATGGTGCCGTGTCGCCAGGCAGCCGCATCTCCTGCTGCCGGCTGGGTTCGATGAGAATGCTGATATCCGCCCGATCCCGCTTTATCAGTCCGCAACGGCAATGCTCGTTGATCCAAGTCAAGCGGACGGCGTGGTTGACGTCTCACGGAACGATCGATGTACTGGCCGTGATCGCCTCGACCAGACGGGCATGGGGCAATTTGACGAAATCCTTCGGTATTTCGTCTGCCACCACGGCGGCAAGACGAGGGTCCAAGAACTCCCGGATATAGCCCAGCATGCGCGGTTCGGCAGCAATGATCAGACGGTCGAAGGCATCCCCGACGCGATGCCGGGCCAGTTGCTCAACCAGATGGCGCGCGAAATCGCGATGACGGTCCTTGACCGGGTCGGAGCCATATTCCATCGACGAGCGATGACGGCTCGTGGAGGAAAAGCTGCGACCGGGCCGGTCACTCATGATTTCCTGGAGAGGTTTTTGCTCGTGATGGAACAGAAGATCCGCAACGCGCTCGCCTGTCAGCCGATCAGGACGAAGTTGGCGGATCAGCCGCGCTGTGGATCCGTCTGCAAGAAGTATCCATGTCCGTGACCGTCTCACATCCCTGCCCGCCTTTTGGGAGATCTCCTTCCAGCAGACATCCTTAAACGTTGAGACGCCTTGACGCGGATCAATAGCCTGAAGCCTCGCAGCGTTTTCGTGCTCGCTGACAGACGGCCGACCCTAAGACTGATCCAGCGTTGCCATCACCGAAAAGAGCTCCGCGAAGCCAGCGATGATGGCATCGGGCGCAAGGTCACTGAGCTTGCGATCGCAATAGCCATCCTCAATGAGAACGCATCGCATGCCGGCAGCACGCGCTGCGTCGCGATCGGCGGCGCTATCGCCAACGAGCAGTATTTCTCCAGGCTCGAATGTCGAGTGTCTTGCCGCCGCCAGCAGCATGTCCGGCGCCGGCTTGCGTGCAAAGCCGCTGTCACCGCCGATGACCGTCGCCATCATGTCGAGGAGACCGAAATGGGCCAAAATGGCGCGCGAGAAGCCCTCGGGCTTGTTGGTAACGCAGCCAAGCACGAGCTTCCGATTTGCGCACTCTGTCACCGCCTCGCCGGCCCCTCGGCGAAGTCTCGTCTCCCCGACGAGGTTTGTCGCGTAGATTTCCATCATGGCATCGTACTGCCGCGTCAAAGCGTCCTCGCTCAGCACGATGCCATGCGCAGCGAAGGCGCGTTCCACCAATCGCATGATGCCATGGCCGATCATGCTTCTGACAGCCGGGAGACTGTGCGGCGAAAGTCCGTTGTCCTTCATCAGGATATTCACCGAGCGCGCGATATCCGGCGCGGAATCGACGAGGGTCCCGTCGAGATCGAAAAGCACCATCCCGACCGATCCGCTGCCATTCGTTCCGGGCCGGACGCCCACGGTCATGAAGCCTTCCGCATGGCGGCGGCAAGCCCCGCATCTCTCAAAGCCAATATGTTTCCGGCGTAGGCTTGCTCCGTTCGTCCGGCGAAGACCGCCGAGCCGGCGACGAGCACGTTGGCACCCGCCGCGACGAGATCCGGCGCTGTTTCGGGCGTCACGCCACCGTCGACCTCGATATCGATCGGTCTGTTCCCGACAAGTGCGCAAGCCTGGCGCACTTTTTCGATCACGGGGCGAATGAGCGACTGACCGCCAAACCCCGGATTGACCGTCATGAGCAGGATCAGGTCGATATCGTCCAAGAGCCATTCGATCGCGCTGACCGGCGTCGCCGGATTCAAGGAGACGCCGGCCCGCTTGCCGAGAGCGCGGATCGCCTGCACCGCGCGATGGAGGTGCGGCCCAGCTTCCGCATGGACCGTAATGATGTCGGCTCCGGCCTCCGCGAAGGCGGCAATGTAGGGATCGGCCGGCGCTATCATCAAATGGCAATCGAAAACCTTTGCCGTTCGGTCGCGAACCGCCTTGATTACCGGCGCGCCGAACGTGATGTTCGGCACGAAATGCCCATCCATGACGTCGAGATGGATCCAGTCCGCACCAGCCCTTGCGACCGCATCAATCTCATCTCCGAGCCGGGAGAAATCGGCCGAAAGGATCGAGGGCGCAATCAACAGGTCGCGGCTCATGATGCCGATCCCGGTTCTTGGGAAGCATCGAAGACACGGCTTGCGCGAATGTCCTCGGCGCCGATTTGCGAAAGCGCGCTGGCGTCGAGCGGTCCGTCAGAGTTTTCGAAAATGCGGTTGGCCTGGCGCAGTCGGGCCCTGTCAAGTGCATTGCGGACGGAGCGGGCGTTGGCAAAATGCGGCTGGTTGCGCCGCGCCTCGATATAATCGGCGAACACGTTCCTGGCCTCATCGGAGAAATGATAGCTCTGCTCGGAAAGCATGATTTCCGCGATCCGAAGAAGCTCGTCATTCTCGTAATCCGGAAAATCGATGTGGTGGGCGATGCGTGAGCGGAAGCCGGGATTGGAGGCGAAGAACCTGTCCATACGGTCGCCGTAGCCCGCCATGATGACGACCAGGTCGTCTCGCTGGTTCTCCATCACCTGTAGCAGGATTTCGATCGCTTCCTGGCCGTAGTCCCGTTCATTTTCCGGACGGTAGAGATAATAGGCTTCGTCGATGAACAGGACGCCGCCCATCGCCTTCTTCAGGATCTCCTTCGTTTTCGGCGCCGTGTGTCCAATATATTGCCCGACAAGGTCGTCGCGCGTCACCGAGACGAGATGACCCTTTCGAATATAGCCAAGCCGGTGCAGCAGATTGGCCATCTTCATGGCGACGGTCGTCTTGCCGGTGCCTGGGTTGCCCGTGAAGCTCATATGCAATGTGGGTGTGCGATGGTTCAGCCCCATCCGCTTGCGGGCTCGCTCGACGAGCAGCAGTGCCGCAGTCTCGCGGATACGCTTCTTCACCGGCTTCAAGCCGATCAGTTCGCGATCGAGTTCCTGCAGGACGTCCTTGACGCCGGAGCTTTCGTATTCGCTCTTCAGGTCGACGGCGCTGGGACGCTCTTCGACCGTTTCCGTCCCCTCGACGGGTTCGGGCCTGACATTCATGGGGCGCTCCATTCACGGCTAACAGGTGCCGGCTGGCCGATCGGCCAGCCGGCATTGCTCAGTGCAATCAGGCGTAGCGTTCGCCTGCCGGCCGATCCGATGAATAGGGCCGGATCGAATAGCGCTGTGCCCGTCCTCGGTGCTCCGTCCGTTCCATACGGAAGCCCGGCTCGTTCTCGGGCCTGTTGACCAGGAAGGACAGTCGAACCGATTCCCAGCCGTGCGTGGAATCGAAGGCGACGATGCGGATATAGCGGTTGCCATATGCCTTGCGGCAGGCGGTCAGTTCCATCATCACCGCCGCCGCGTCCGGGTTGTCGAACATTGGATGGCCGAACATGTCCCAGTAGGTGTTGCGGGGGTGCGGATCGTCGGTGAACTCGATCGAGACCGCCCAGCAATTGTCGATGCAATACTGCACCTGGGCACGGATCTGGTCGTCGGTGAGATCGGGCAGGAACGAGAATGTGCCCTGGGTGATGCGCATGGTGGTTCTCCTTATTCCGCCGCGGTCGCGGTCGGCACGAAGTCGGGACTGTCGGTGGAGGCGTAGTTGAAAGTGACATCTTTCCAGGTGTCGAGCGCCTGGCGCAGGGGCTGGCAGTGCTTGGCCGCCGCCTGAAGGATTTCCGGCCCTTCATTGACGTAGTCCCGGCCCTCGTTGCGTGCGAGGATCATCGCTTCCAGCGCCACGCGGTTTGCCGTGGCGCCTGCGGCGATGCCCATCGGGTGGCCGATCGTGCCGCCGCCGAACTGCAGCACCACGTCCTCGCCGAGATGGTCGAGAAGCTGGTGCATCTGGCCGGCATGGATGCCACCCGAAGCGACCGGCATCATGCGGTTGAGCGATGCCCAGTCCTGCTCGAAGAACAGGCCATGCTCGAGTTGCATCGGGTTCTTCTCCTCGCGGCAGATGTCGTAATATCCGCGGGTCGTTGCCGGGTCGCCCTCCAGCTTGCCGACGACGGTGCCGGCATGGATGTGGTCGACGCCGGCGAGCCGCATCCATTTGGCGATGACGCGGAAGGAGACGCCGTGCGAGCGCTGGCGGGTATAGGTGGAATGGCCCGCGCGGTGGAGGTGCAGGATCATGTCGTTCCTGCGCGCCCACTTGGCCATCGACTGGATCGCGGTATAGCCGATGACGAGGTCGATCATGACGATGACCGACCCGAGCTCCCTTGCGAACTCGGCACGCTCGTACATGTCTTCCATGGTTGCGGCGGTTACGTTGAGATAGGTGCCCTTGACCTCGCCGGTCTCCGCCTGCGCCTTGTTCACCGCTTCCATGCAGTAGAGGTATCGGTCGCGCCAGTGCATGAAGGGCTGCGAGTTGATGTTCTCGTCGTCCTTGGTGAAGTCGAGCCCGCCCTTCAGCGCCTCGTAGACGACGCGGCCATAGTTGCGGCCGGAGAGCCCGAGCTTCGGCTTGACGGTGGCGCCAAGCAGAGGCCGCCCGAAGCAGTTCAGCCGCTCGCGTTCCACGACGATGCCGGTCGCCGGTCCCTGGAACGTCTTCACATAGGCCGTCGGCAGCCGCATGTCCTCAAGGCGAAGCGCCTTCAGCGGCTTGAAGCCGAAGACGTTGCCGATGATCGACGCCGTGAGGTTGGCGATCGAGCCCGGTTCGAAGAGATCAAGGTCATAGGCGATGTAGGCGAAATACTCGCCCTTCGCGTTCGGCACCGGATCGACCCTGTAGCACTTGGCACGATACTTTTCCGCCGCCGTGAGCCGGTCGGTCCACACCACGGTCCATGTCGCCGTCGAGCTTTCGCCAGCCACCGCGGCCGAAGCCTCAACCGGATCGACCCCATCCTGTGGCGTCACCCGGAAGAGCGCGATGACGTCGGTGTCCTTCGGCTCGTAGTCGGGCTCCCAATAGCCCATCTTCTTGTATTCCATGACGCCGGACTTGTAGCGGTCCTTGCCCCTTACGGTCATCGACTGGTCGTTCATGATGGTCTCCCTGGTTCAGGCCGCCTTGGCGGATTGGGTCTGCGGGTCGAGCTTTCCGTCTGCGTAGCGCCTCGCCATGTCGTCGAGGCCGATCGGCTTGATCTTCGAGGCGTTGCCGGCCGTGCCGAACCGCTCGAACCGGTCCCGGCAGAGTTCGGCCAGTGCATCCATGGCCGGCTTCAGGAACTTGCGGGGGTCGAATTCCTCCGGCCGTTCGGAGGCGACCTTGCGGATCTGGCCGGCCATCGCCATGCGGCAGTCCGTATCGATGTTGACCTTGCGGACGCCATGGCGGATGCCGCGTTCGATCTCCTCGACGGGTACGCCGAAAGTCTGCGGCATCGTCCCGCCGAACCGGTTGATGACGTCCTGCAGTTCCTGCGACACCGACGACGAGCCGTGCATGACGAGATGCGTGTTCGGCAGTTTGGCGTGGATCTCCTCGATTACCTTCATGGCGAGTATCTCGCCGTCGGGCTTGCGGGAGAATTTATAGGCGCCGTGCGAGGTGCCGCAGGCAATCGCAAGCGCGTCGACCTTTGTGCGCATGACGAAGTCGACCGCCTGGTCCGGATCGGTCAGGAGCTGTTCGTGCGACAGCTTGCCGGTCGCGCCGTGTCCGTCCTCCGCTTCCGCCTCGCCGCTTTCGAGCGAGCCGAGAACCCCGAGCTCGCCTTCCACCGAAACGCCGACCCAATGTGCCATGCGGGCAACGCGCTCGGTGATGGCGACATTGTATTCGTAGCTCGCCGGCGTCTTCATGTCGGCTTCAAGCGACCCGTCCATCATGACGGAGGTGAAGCCGTGACGGATTGCGCTCAGGCAGGTGGCTTCGTCGTTGCCGTGGTCCTGATGCATGCAGACGGGAATGTTGGGATACATCTCGACCAGCGCGTCGATCATCTTCGCCAGCATGATGTCGTTGGCATAGGAGCGCGCACCGCGCGATGCCTGCATGATGACGGGCGCGTCGCAGGCCTTGGCTGCCTCCATGATCGCAAGTCCCTGCTCCATGTTGTTGATGTTGAAGGCCGGCACGCCGTAGCCGCGCTCCGCGGCATGATCGAGCAGTTGGCGGAGTGTGATGCGGGACATGGGTCAGGACCTCCCTTCGAGTGAGAATTGCGGTTCGTCGGGCTCGGCCGGCGTCAGCACGGGCATCAGCCAAGGCAGCACGCGAGCCGAGGCGGCCGTTGCCGCTACCGGCCGCGATCGCGCATCGACGAAATAGTCGCCGAGAAGCGCGAGACGGTTGGCGAAGGCCCGCTCGCCGCGGGTCTCGCCGGGGTGGAAGCGCAGATTCTCCAGCAGCGCGATCGCGCCATGCGCGACATATCCGACGCCCGCTTCCGCGATCGCCCCGACGCAGTCGGAAACGAAGGTGACGGGTCGACCCGTCGCATCCTTGAGTTCCGGCGCGATCGAACCGAGGCTCAGCACCGGGTTGATATCGCCGCGCGGATCTCCCAGCCCCGACATCACGACCGCCCGCGCTTGCGCCGCCGTCAGCGCCTTCAGCATCGCGATCAGTTCGTTGCCGATGCCGAAGTCGAGATCGGCGAGGACCAGGACGGTCTTGCCGTTCAGATCCACAGAGGTCGTCTCGAATGCATTCATTCCGCTCCTCCTCACGACATGCGCCGCTTGCGTTCCATCAGCTTGTGGATCAGCGGCGTCAGGATGAGTTGCATGGCGAGGTCGAGCTTGTTTCCGGGGACGACGATCGAGTTCGCCCGGGACATGAAGCTGTTCTTCAACATCGACAGCAGATAGGGAAAATCGATGCCGCGCGGGTTTGCGAAGCGGATGACGAGCATCGACTCGTCCGGCGTTGGTATCCAGCGGGCGATGAACGGGTTCGACGTGTCGACGATCGGCACGCGCTGGAAGTTGATGTCGGTCAGCGAGAATTGCGGCGTGATGAAGTGCACATAGTCCGGCATTCGCCGCAGGATCGTGTCCATCACAGCTTCGGTCGAATAGCCGCGCGCCGCCTTGTCACGATGAATCTTCTGGATCCACTCCAGATTCATCACCGGCACGACGCCGATCTTCAGGTCGCAATGTTGCGCGAGATTGAGCACGTCGGTGACGACGCAGCCGTGAAGCCCCTCGTAGAAGAGCAGGTCGCTTTCGGGAAAGGCCTCCCAATCCGTGAACGTACCGGGGGGTGAGCCGAACGTCTCCGCTTCGCTGTCGTCATGGACATAGTGCCGGGTCTTCCCGGCACCCTTGCGGCCATACTCCTCGAAGACGGCTTCCAGCGTCTCCAGTTCGTTGGCTTCAGAGTGGAAATGCGTGAAGTTCGGATTCCCGCTCCGGGCCTCCCTTGCCACCTTTTCCCTCATAGCGACGCGATCATAGCGGTGAAAGGCGTCGCCCTCGATGAAGGCGGCATTGATGCCCTCGCGGCGGAAGATCTGCGCGAATGTGTGTTGCACGGTGGACGTGCCGGCGCCGGACGAGCCGGTAATCGAAATGATGGGATGCTTCGCCGACATCGTCTTCAAGCCCTGAACAGGCCGCGCTGGCCGAATAGCGGCGAGCGTTCGGCGATGAAGCTCGGCTCGGTGTGATAGCGGCCGATGCGGGCGACTTCCTTCGAGGCGCCGAAGACGAGCGGGGTTCGCTGATGCAGCGAGGCGGGCTGAAGGTCGAGAATACGGCTGACCGTGTCGGTTGCCGCACCCCCCGCCTGTTCGATCAGGAATGCGATCGGATTGGCTTCGTAGACGAGCCGGAGACGTCCGCTGCCGTAGCCCCGTCGCCCATCGGCTGGATAGAGGAAGACGCCGCCGCGGATCAGAATGCGGTAGGATTCGGCGACCAGAGAGGCGATCCAACGCATGTTGAAGTCCCGCTCCCGCGGACCTTCCGCACCCTTCAGGCAATCGTCGACATAAAGCCGAACCGCTTCATCCCAGTGCCGGTAATTGGCGGAGTTGATCGCGAACTCAACCGCGCGCGGCGGGATCATGCGGCTCGGGTAGGCTTCGACGAAGGTGCCGAGCCGGCTGGAAAACACGAAGATGTGCGTTCCGCTGCCGAATGACACGACGAGCGAAAGCTGCGGCCCGTAGATGAAGAAGCCGGCGGTGATCTGGCGATTTCCGGGCTGAAGAAACGTCGCGAGGGGCTGCTCATCGACCAGTCCGATCAGCGGCGAAATCGAGAATATGGTGCCGATCGAAACGTTGGTGTCGATATTGGAAGAACCGTCGAGCGGGTCGATGGCGAGGGCCAGTTTGGCGTCACGATCGAGGATAATGGGGTTTTCCAGTTCCTCCGAAGCATAGAGCGCAACAGGTGCCTTTCGCATGGCATCGAGGAAGACGTCGTCGGCATAAACGTCCAGATCGCGTTGCCGATCGCCATCGGCATTTTGCGTCGAACGATTGGCGGCAAAGGCTTCGCCGAGCGCACCCTGATTGATGGTGTTTCGCATCTTGATTGCGGCGCTGGTGAGCGCTCGCACGATCTCTGTACTGTCGCGGCGCAGCGGCTCGGTTGCCGACGTCATCGTGTTCAGGAATGCGTCCAGCGTCGATGCGGCCATACCCCGTCCTCCCATCGGCCGCCGAGGCGACCGTCTCCTGACCACGAGCAGACCGCGAGGAGGACAGTTAGTAAATTTTATTTATTTTACAGCATAGCTAAGATTTTTTAATGTCATGTCATGCGAACGTTGAGCCTGCGCCAACTCAAGGCCGTCGAAGCGATCATGCGGGAAGGCTCGGTTGCCCGAGCCGCCAAGGCGTTGAGCCTGACGGCCCCGGCCGTGACGCTTCAATTGAAACAGATAGAAGACGATGCCGGCCTCCCGCTTTTCGATCGGACGAGGGACGGCATGCGACCGACCGACGCAGGCCGCTTGGTCTTCGAGGCAGCGACCTTCGTCGACGAGCGGCTACGGCAACTGGATGAAGAACTGGACGCGCTCAAAGGCGTGCGCGCCGGTCATCTTCGTCTCGGTGCCGTTTCCACCGCCAAGTATTTCGCTCCAGCGCTCATGGCCGGCTTCAAGAAAGCCCATCCCGGCATCGAGATTTCGCTGATGGTGGGCAACCGCGAGGAGACTGTCTCCGCTCTGCGCGATCATCGCATCGACACGGCGTTGATGGGACGCCCACCAAAGACGTTCGCCGTGCGCGCGGCGCTATTCGGCGACCATCCGCTGGTCATCGTCGCATCCGCAGGCCACCGCCTCGCGGGATGCCGCGACATCTTGAAGGAAACCATCGCCGCAGAACATTTTCTCGTCCGCGAACCCGGGTCGGGCACCCGCATCTCGCTGGAGATCTTCCTGAGCGACATACCCGGCAGACTCGACTATCTGGGCCAGGAGATGGGATCGAACGAAACGATCAAGCAGGCAGTCATGGCCGACCTCGGCATCGCTTTCATTTCCGCCCACACGATCGCCCAGGAAGTGGAACTCGGCCGCCTCGTGATCCTTGACGTGGTCGGCATGCCGATCCGGCGCCAGTGGTATGCGGTCAGCCATGGGGACCGGACCTTTTCGCCCGCAATGCACGCCTTCGACACGTTTCTCGGCTCCGAAGGCGCCCGCTATCTGCCACTCGTATCGAAACCCTATCCCGCTGCGGCGTTCGGGTTATCCTAGCAGCACGCGCACAGTTTATTCGGCGCGGGTCTGGAGTGAATGATAGCCGTGACGCGCGCGGGCTTCACCGAGTGCGACGCCATTGCGGATATCCCCGAGAATCGCTTCCTCCTTTTCGTCGATGGCAAGAGCGGTCGCCAGCACAGCTTCTGCCTTTTGAAGCGGCACGACGACAACGCCGTTCTCGTCGGCGCAGACGACATCGCCCGGCGAGACAAGGACGGCTCCCAGGCACACCGGCACGTTGATTCCGGCCAACATGACGCGGTCCTTGCCGGTGCGCATATAGCCGCGACGGGACCAGATCGGATAGGAGATGGCACGGCTTTCCGCCAGGTCGCGGTTGACGCCGTCGATCACCGTGCCCTCCACGCCCCGCATCTTGGCGACCTCCGTCATGATGTTGCCCCAGACCGTGCAGTCGGTGCGGCCGCGATTGTCAATGACGACGATATCACCGGGACCCACCTGATCGAGGAAGTCGCCGACACTGCCACCATCGACGCCAACGGGCAGATAGGCGAGCGTGAAGGCCTGACCGGCAATGCTGGACGCTTCGTTCGTCGGGCCGAGCCCCTCCACGGTGCCGGCGATGCCGAGCCGATCCATTGCATCAGATACGGTCGAGGTGGAAAGGGCGCGGAACCGCTCCAGCGTTTCCTTCGGCAACCTCTGGCGTTCCGTCATGACGATGATCCTCCCTTAATCGGTATCAGTTCTTCTCATGCTGCGCCGTGGTCGGCGCGCGCGTTACAGATGGGTGGCCGGCCCGCCGACATGCGCGGTCCGGATCGCGAATTCCTTCTCGCGCGAAGCCGCAAAAAGATAGCGCTCGACCGATACGAGATGCTGCAGCATGGCGGCGGCGGCGGCGGCCCGGTCACGCCTCTCGATCGCCTCGACGATCCGATCGTGTTCGTCGAACGAATGGTGATCGCGCGGCGGCCGGTCTGTCTCCTCTCGATCGAGACCCCAGACGACCGTGCGGCGGATGCCGCTCAGGACGTCGAACATTGCGGAAAGCACCTGGTTCTTCGCTGCGTCCGCGATGAGCTTGTGAAAGCGGTTGTCGAAGGCCTCGTAGTGCCGCCAGCTTGCCGCCTCGCGGCTGTTGGCGGTGCAGTTCTGCAGCGCGGCTATGTCGAGCGGGCTGCTGTGATGGGCCGCCTCGCCGGCCAGCACCGGCTCGATGGCGAAGCGCGCGCGCATCACCTCCTGCGGATTGGTTCGCTGGGCCACGGCGGCGAGATTGTATGTATCGGTAATGACCGCATCGCCGACGAAGGTGCCCTTGCCGACATGGCGCCAGACGGCCCCCTCTTCCTCGAGGATAGCGAGCGCCTTGCGCAACTCTCCTCGTGAGGCGCCGACGAGTTGACTAAGCTCGCGCTCGGGCGGCAGTCGCGAATTCACCTTCAGTTGGCGTTGCGAAAGGTAGGCCCGCAACTGGACCAATGCCCCGTGATGCTCATCCATGCGTTGATCGAACCAATTGAGACCAATGTCACTGGCCATAACATCATGATTTTCGGACATCAAGCCAAATGCGTTGACCCATATTTTGATTTGGTTTAGCCAATAGGGGTGCGGCGTGTCCGCACAAATGGGAGGTCGCCGGAAGGGCGGCGAAGAGCGAGGAGGCATCGCCTATCGGCGATCAAGGCTCCTCGCGTGAGAGGAGGAAACAATGAAGCACGTAGCTGCTGTGGCGCTCTGCGCCCTGATGACGTCGGCCGCCGGGTTGGCTCATGCCCAGGAATATCCCGATCGCACGGTGACGATCATCGTGCCCTATGCGGCAGGTGGTATCGCCGACATTGCGGCGCGCACCCTCGGCGAGGCCCTTAGCGAAAAGTGGGATCAGGAGGTGATCGTCGACAACCGGACCGGCGGCGCAGGCTTCGTGGCCGCAACGGCCGTCGCCAATGCCGATCCCGATGGCTACACGCTCTTCGTCTCGGACATGGGGGTCAATGTCATCAACCCCTACCTGTTCGAAGACGTACCCTATGATCCGGCAGAGGATTTCCGGCCGATCACCATGATCAGCGACACGCCGCTCGTGCTCGTCGCCAATTCCGAAACCCCCTTCGACACCGCCGCCGAATACGTCGAATACGCCAAGACCAATCCCGGCGAACTCAGTTTCGGCTCGGCCGGCATTGGCTCGCTCAACCACATCGTTCCGGAATGGATCAATGCGGAAATGGGGCTCGACACGGCACACATTCCCTATCGTGGCGGTGCCCCGGCAGCCACGGCTATCGCATCGGGCGAAGCCGAGGTGGGCGTTCTTGCCTTGTCATCGGTCGGGCCGTTCGTCGACAGCGGCGAACTCAAGATTCTCGGCCTTGCGCGCGAGGAACGCGTCGAATCCCATCCCGACATTCCGACCCTTATCGAAAGCGGCATCCCGAACGTCGCGGCCGGCCAGTGGGCTGCGCTCTTTGCACCTGCCGAAGTTCCGGACGAGATCGTCGAGAAGATCGCAGCCGATTCCCTGGAGTTCTTGAACTCGGAGGAAGCACGCGAAACCTTCGGTGAACGCGGGGCTATCGTTGTGCCCATGGAATCCGATGAACTCGGTGCCATGCTCGACAATCTGCGCGAGCAGTTCTCCACGATCATCGTGGACGCCAACATCCGCGCCAACTGATCCTGTCTCTTCGAGCAGCATTCGACCCGGCGCTGTGCCGGGTCGAATGTCAATCATCCAGCGGGAGCGGGCGTTGCACACAGTTCTGTCGAAGGATTTCCTGGCCGGCGTCGTGTCGATCGGCATCGGCCTGTTTCTGATCATCCACGGTATCGACTACGGTATCGGCACGCCGCAACGCATGGGGTCGGGCTTCTTCCCCGTCGGGCTTGGCGCATTGCTTGGCTTCATCGGGCTTGCCCTGCTCTGGGGCGCGCGACATACCCGCGAGCCCGTGGAGGGTTTCCGACTGCGGGCGCTCATCATCATACCGCTCGCCATCCTTTCTTTCGGCCTGCTTCTTCCGCGCGTCGGCTTCTTGCCCGCCGGAGCGTTTACCGTCGTGCTGGCCGGGATTGCCGACCGACGGTCGTCGGTTCCGACATTGCTGATCGTCGCTGCAGTCGTCGTCACCAGCTGCTGGCTATTGTTCTCGCAGGGCCTTTCGGTTCGCCTGCCTCTCGTTGCATGGGATCTGTGATGGACGTCCTGGCCAACATCCAGCTCGGCCTGCTGACGGCGGCGACGCTCGAAAATCTCGCCTACTGCTTCGTCGGCGTGACGGTGGGGATGATCGTCGGCGTCCTGCCAGGTATCGGCCATCTCGCGGCAATCTCGCTCCTGATGCCGCTTACCTTTCATGTTCCGGCGACGGCTTCGCTCGTGCTTCTCGCGGGCATCTATTATGGGGCCCAGTATGGCGGTTCCATCGCTTCCATTCTCCTGAACCTGCCCGGCACGGCCTCGTCAGCAGTTGCCTGCCTCGATGGTTATCCGATGGCGCAGAAAGGCCGCGCGGGCGCCGCGCTGATGATCACGACGATCGCCTCCTTCTTCGGTAGCTGCCTTTCGATCGTTGTGCTCATCCTCATGGCACCGCCGCTGGCGCAACTGGCCCTCGCCTTCCATTCCGCCGACTATTTCTCGATGATGGTGCTCGGCCTGGTCGCTGCCGGCTCGATCAGCCAGGGCAAACCGCTGATGGGTCTTGCCAGCGTCATCCTCGGCCTCGCCATCGGTCTTGTGGGCATAGACGTCAACACCGGGAGCATGCGCTTCACCTTCGGCACTCCCGAGCTCTTCGAGGGCGTCAGCATCATCGTGATCGCCATGGCCCTGTTCGGGGTCGTCGAGGTCATCTCGAGCATTGGACGCACCGGCGAAGGCGCAAAGGTGCACGACGTGTCGTTCCGCTCGCTCATGCCGACACGCAATGAGCTGAGCCGGAGTTGGTGGCCCATGCTACGCGGCTCGGGGATCGGCGTCGGTGTCGGCGTTCTTCCGGGAACCGGCGGCGGGTCAATGGCATCTTTCATGGCCTATGCGGTCGAAAAACGGGTCTCGCGCACGCCGGAGGAATTCGGCAAGGGCAGCATCGCGGGCGTTTCGGCGCCCGAAGCGGCGAACAATTCGGCCGCTCAGTCTGCCTTCATCCCCACGCTGACGCTCGGCATCCCGGGCGATGCGATCATGGCGCTGATGCTCGGGGCCCTCTTGATCCACGGCATCCAGCCGGGTCCGCGCGTCGTGACGGAAAGCCCGGAACTGTTCTGGGGACTGGTTGTCAGCTTCCTGATCGGCAATTTCTTCCTGCTGATCCTGAACATTCCGCTGATCAGGGTCTGGGTGCGCATCCTGCAGATACCCTACAAGGTGCTGTTCCCTTCGATCATCCTTCTCATCGCCGTTGGCGTCTACAGCGTGAACAGATCCACCTTCGACGTCATGCTCGTGGCGGGACTCGCCTTCGTCGGATTCTTGATGATCCGCATAGGATTCGAGGCCGCGCCTTTGCTGCTCGGCTATATTCTCGGCCCGCTGCTGGAAGAGAACATGCGCCGCGCCCTCTTGGTCAGCCGAGGCGATTTCATGATTTTTCTCGAACGCCCGATCAGCGCCGTATTTCTCTTCTTTGCCCTGGCGATGCTCGCCTGGGTGGTATTTTCGTCACTTCGCACGCCGAAGCTCAATGAAACAAGTTCGGCCGAAAGCGGCTGAACCTCTCGCAGGGAAAAGACAGATGATGGGCAAGGCGGTCAGGACGATCGAGCGGGCGTCCGCTGAAACGGTGCGGGCGCTGGGCGAACAGGGCACGGCGACGGTGCATGAAGCACAGGGTCGCACAGGGCTGATGAAGCCACGTATCGGCGCCATCGTGCCGGGCGCCGCCATGGGCGGAAGTGCTGTGACGGCGCTTTGCGCACCCGGCGACAACTGGATGCTGCATGTGGCAATCGAGCTGATGCAGCCCGGTGACGTTCTGGTCGTCGCACCCACGTCGGAATGCCATGACGGCTATTTCGGCGACATCCTGGCCGAATTCGTCAGCCTGCGCGGCGGGGTCGGCGTGGTGCTCGACACGGGCGTGCGCGACGTTGCGGTCCTGCGCAAGCAGGGTCTGCCGGTCTTTGCCCGTGCCGTTTCGGCGCAAGGTACGGTCAAGGAAACGGTCGGCTCGGTGAATGTCCCGATCGTGTGCGGCGGCGTCCTCGTGACACCCGGCGACGTCGTTGTCGGCGACGATGACGGCGTGGTGATCGTGCCCCGCCAGAGCGCCGACGACGTGCTTGCCGCGGCCAGGGCGCGCGTCGAAAAGGAAGATGCCATGCGCGAACGGCTGCGGGCCGGCGATGTCACGCTCGACATCATCAATCTGCGCGAGAAGCTTGAGGCCCGCGGATTGCGCTATTTCGACGGCCCGCTCGACTGGAGTTCCAGCGATCCGACGAGGGATTGAAGCAAATGGCTGATAGCAATGTGCCTGATAGATTAAACATCGCCGTTCTCGACGACTACGCCGGGGTCTCGCAACAACTCGCGGACTGGTCAGGGCTCGGCGACATCACTGTTTTCAACGATACGATCAAGGACGAGGCGCGCCTGATCGAATGGCTGAGACCATTTGACGTCATCTGCGTGATGCGCGAGCGCACGCCTATGCCGGCATCGGTCCTCAAGGCGTTGCCCAACCTCAAGCTGCTTGTCAGTACGGGCGTGCGCAACCTCTCCATCGATCTTGCCGCCGCCGCCGAGATGGGGGTCATCGTATGCGGTACCGAGTTGCGTGGAAACGCCACGTCGGAACTGGCGATGGCGCTGATCCTGGCTGCCAACCGCAGGGTCATTGCCGAGGCGGACAGCCTTCGAGCGGGCGGTTGGCAAAAGGGCCTCGGCCGCGATCTGGCGGGCCAGACGCTCGGGCTCGTCGGCCTCGGCAAGATCGGGGCGCAAATGGCGGCGCACGCGCGCGGGTTCGGCATGTCGGTCGTCGCCTGGTCTCAAAATCTCACGCAGGAACGCTGCGATGCCATCGGCGTCGAGCGCTGCGCCGATCTCCCGACGCTCATGCGCGTCAGCGACACCGTGTCCATCCATCTCGTTCTGTCGGACCGCACCCGCGGGCTCATCGACCGTGACGCGCTCGCCGCCGCCAAGGACGGCGCCGTTCTCGTCAACACATCGCGCGGTCCGATCATCGATCAGACTGCGCTGCTTGATGGCCTGCGCGCCGGCCGCCCGGCGCTCGCCGCGCTGGACGTCTTCGACGAGGAACCCCTTCCGAAAGGTCATCCGATCCTGGATCCAGCGCTCATCGAAAGCGGCCGGCTCATTCTCACGCCCCATCTCGGTTATACCACTGAACAGACCTTCAGCCTGTTCTATCGCCAGACGGTAGAGGCGATCCGCGCATGGCGAGACGGAGCGCCGATACGCCAGATGGGTCTTTAGGATACTGCAGTGGCCGACCTCGTGGGAGAGAATGCTGGTTCAGGTCCGATAGCTCCAGGTGAACGGCCGTAGATGGAAAAGAGTGGAGATTTTGTCGAGGGCTTGGCCAAGGGCCTCTCCGTTCTCGAAGTTTTCGACAGGGCGCGGCCCGAAATGACCCTGTCGGAAGTCGCACGCGCGACCGGGATGTCGCCGGCGGCCGCTCGCCGCAGCCTTCATACACTCGTGACGCTCGGCTATATGCGTCAGGTTCAGCGGAAATTCGTGTTGAGCGCTCGCGTACTCAAACTCGCCGCCTCCTATCTCGACGCAGCGAATATCGAGGAGTTGCTGCTGCCAGAGCTGCGGCGGCTTGTCGGCTCGTTTGGCGACGCCGCTTCCGTCGCGGTCCTCGAGGGAGACGACGTTCTCTACGTCGCGCACTATTCGGAACAACGCGCCAGCCGCATGATCGCCTCCGTCGGCACCGTCTATCCCGCCTACGCGACGTCGCTCGGCAAGGTCTTGCTTGCGTCGCTGAGCCGGGAGGCGCTCGCAGCCTATCTCGACCGCGTGGTGCTGCGTCCGCTGACAGACAGGACGATCTGCGACAACGCATTGCTCCGTGAAACGGTAGACACGGCGCGTACCGATGGCTTTGCGACTGCCCGCGACGAACTCGACTATGGCATCACGTCCCTTTCGGTGCCGGTGCGCGACCGGTTGGGCCGCACTGTCGCGGCGATCAACAGCTCCGGGTACACCGGGCGGCTGACGATCGACGAGATCGTTGCACGGCGACTGGATGGATTGCGCACCGCTGCGGCGCGCATCGGCCGGACGCTGGACAGTTATCCACCGCTGCTGAATTCCTTCTTCAACCCCTCCATCTCCGAGCGATGAATGACCCGAGCGCGCTTGGCGCGGCCAGAACCATCATCAACGGAATGATCGCCGTCACGGCACTCGTCCTTATTCTGGCGCAGATTCTTGCTCTGTCGCCTCCTCAGATCGTGTGGCCAAGCCTTTTCGCCATCTATTTCAGCGTGAATGTGCGGGAGCTGAAAAAGAGCGGATCGGTCATCCTCGCCATTGCGGTGATGGCTGGCGGCGCGGCGGCCATCCTGAACAATTTCCGTCCACATTCGGCATTCGAGCAGACCGGGTTCTTCTTCGCGCTACTGGTCCTGCTGCAGTCCCTCGCCCGCATCGCAAGCCGATCTTCGGACGTGGTCCAAGGCGCCCAGTTCATCGTTTCGCGCGCGCCGGGACGGCGCTATCTCTTCGTCTCTCTCGGGACCCATCTGCTTGCGCTCTTCCTCCAGATCGGCAGCATGGTGCTGGTCATGTCGCTGCTGGCGGGCCGTTTTCGCGATGCCGGCGAGGCGTTGACGCGGTCCCTCGCCCTCGCCGCCATGCGAGGTTTCGCCTGCACAGCGATGTGGTCGCCCCTTTCGATGTCGATCCTGGTGATCTTTTCGAACATCGACGGCATCAGCTTCTTGGAAATCCTGCCGTTCGGTCTTGCCGGCTCAGCGCTTTACATCATGGCGGGCTATCTTGCCGACAGGCGCGGGCCTCAAGGCACTGCGCCGCCGTCTGCGACAAGCGGCAACCAACGCGGCGCACTGCTGCGGGTCCTGGCCCGCATCCTGTTCCTTTTTGCCATCGCCGTTGTCGCGATCGCTCTCTTTGACCTTCCACTGATCGAGGGAATCTTTCTGGCAGTCTTCACCCTCACCATTGCCTGGCGGCTGGCCGAATGGCTGACAAAGGGCGAGCGGCGATCGACCGTGCGGGAACTGTCGCTTTCAGCTGGCGCCATGGTGAACGAGCTCGCCATCATCTGTGGCGCCACCATGATCGGCGTGATCGCTGCCGATCTCGTTCAGAACCAGTCCGGCGTGGTTCAGGCACTGGGTTCGGGAGAGGCCGCCGCCATCGTATCCTTCCTGCCCGGCATCGTTTTCGCCGGTGGGACCGCAGCCATCAATCCGCTGGCATCAGTGACCATCGCGGCGAGCATACTCGATCCCATCTGGCCGCCAGGCGCCAAGATATGGCTGGCGATCGCGTTGAGCTGGGGATGGACGATCACCGCGTGTGGCACGCCTTTCACCGCGAACATGCTCGTCTCGTCCCGATTGATCGGCCGCAGTTCGAGCGCGCTCGCCTATGGCTGGAATGGACGGTTCACGGCATACACGGTCCTCGCCGCGGGTATGCTCGCCGCCCTCGGTGTGCTCATCTACTCCTGAAGCGCCATTTATTGCAGCCCACATCCTGGACACCGAATGATCAACCTGACCGCATGCAGATATTTTCTGGAGGTGCTCCACCTCGGATCCATCCGGCTTGCTGCGGATCGCCTGCATATTTCTCCCTCGGCAATCAGCAGACAGATCGCAAAATTGGAGAGGGAGTTCGGCGACACATTGCTCGATCGGCGCGCGAACGGAGTCCAGCTGACCGAGGCGGGCAAACTGGCGGCAAACCATTTTGCGACCATCCTCGACCAGGTCGATCTTATCAGGGGCGAAATCTCGGATCTGAGGAAGCTGAAATCCGGCAGCGTCTCCATTGCGACGGTCGATGGAATCACCGACCCCTATTTGTCGGAGCAGATCCTCGCATTTCGCAGGAAGTTCCCGGCCGTGGATTTTCGCATGCGCATCCGGGGGCGTGAGCGCGTTCTGGAGGCCCTCGAAAAACACATGTGCCAGATCGGGTTCGTCTACGACCACTTCTCGCATCCCATGATCGAGATCGTGGGACAGTGGCGGCAACCGCTTCTCGCCCTGGTCCCTCCTTCTCATGCGCTTGCGGACGGCAGACCTTTGCAATTGTCGGACCTGGCCGGCTTCGATTGCGTGATACCCGACGACAGCTACGGCATCCATCATCTGCTCAACCGGGCCTTCCGGAAGTTCGCAGGCCGAACCAGGCCGATCATGGTTGCGGATCAGCTGCACTTTCTGATCCGCCACGCGATACGTTCCAACGCGATTGTCTACGTTCCCCTTCAGGCCGCATTGCGTGAGGTGGAAGCAGGCGAACTCGTTCCGCTGAACCTGGATTGCCCGGATTTCGAGCATCGATTCATCTATGCGATCGTGCGCCGCGATCAGCGACGCTCGCCTGCATGCGACGCCTTCATCAACATGCTGACGTCCAATTTCTCCACGTACGAGAATTCGGATGCCAGCATGCTGGAACGTCTGCGGGCACGTCAGGCGTGAAGCTCGATCGTGATGTCAGCTTCAACAGGAGCGTTCAGCCCTAGCTCGTGCTGGGTCAGCGCTGCGCGGGCGTGCTTGCCATTTTCTTCTCCCCATAGCTCCACGAAGAGATCGGACGCGCCGTTCAGCACGCGGTGCGGTTCGGTGAAACCCGAAGCGCAAGAGACGTATCCGATCATCTTCACGATCCTCTTCACTCTGTCGAGATCACCGAGGACCGCCTTCATCATCGCCAGGTGATTGATCGCCATCAGGCGGGCGGAGGCATACCCTTCTTCGATGGTCAGGTCCGATCCGACCTTGCCCACATATGGCAGCACATCGTTGTCGTTCTCGTCGGGCTGAGTGCCCAGCGTTCCCGATGTGTACAGAATGTTCCCGACCACGACCCCTGGAACGTAATTGCCGATCGGCTTCGGCCTGCGGGGTAGAATGATCCCCATATCCTTGAGGCGTGCTTCCGTGGAATGCGGCATCGATTAGGCTCCCATTTTTGCGTTGTGAGGACGGCAGCCTATGGAATCCGACGCTTGTGGCGAGCGCACAAAGGGCAACGCAGCGTTGCCTTTCCGGCATCTTCGCTATTCGAGACCCTACCCACGAATGACAAATATCCCTTTAAAAACAATGGCTAAACGAGGAACCGCGTTCGATGGTACACCTGATCGTTGCCGCACCTCCGTGCGCTCGCCAGTAGAAGGGCAGGAATATTCTCGTATGGTCACAGAACGGTGTCACAGCATCAGGGGCCTGCGAAGTGTTCTCAAAACCACTGTCGGAGATCGCAGCGGAGATTCGCGACGGCGACACAAATCCTTCAGATTTGTTGCGCGCCGCGTCGGAGCGCTACGACGCGACAGAGGGGAGGCTGAACGCCTATCGGACCTGGGCCGGCGAACGCGCAGCAAAGCAGGCCATCGCCGTGGACACGCTGGTGGCGTCGGGCATTGATCTCGGCCCGCTGATGGGCATTCCGATCTCGGTCAAGGATCTCTTCGGCGTGCCGGGCCTTTCGACTTACGCCGGCACGAATGCGGCCTTTCCTCGTGAATGGGAAGCCGCCGGTCCGGTGGTTCGCGCCGTCCAGTCACAAATGGGGATCGTGACTGGAAAGACGCACACGGTTGAATTCGCCTTCGGTGGTCTGGGCACGAATCCGCATTCCGGTACTCCGGTCAATCCGTGGTCAGCCCCCGATGCGCCGAGGATACCCGGCGGATCAAGCGCCGGGGCCGGCGTGTCGTTGGCGCAGGGTTCCGCGCTGCTCGCGCTCGGGACGGACACGGCGGGATCGGTCCGCATTCCGGCGTCCTTCACCGGCCAGACCGCGTTGAAGGTCACGCATGGTCGCTGGTCGCTTCAAGGGATCATTCCCTTGTCGCCGTCGTTGGACACGCCCGGGCTCCTGGCGCGAACGATCGCGGATCTAGCCTACGGTTTCGCAGCGATCGACGTCGAGAGCGCGGCAGACATCGCCCCTATCCAGATGCATGGTCTTCGCATCGGCGTCATTCAGAATATGGTCTGGGATGATATCGATTCCTCGATTGCCGAGAACACCCAGCGATCGCTTCAACTCGTCGAGAAGGCAGGGGCGCATCTGAGTAAGGCCAAGCTGGCGTGTGTGGATGAGGCGCTGACGATCTTTCGCGCAGGCGGCCTAGCGGCGCCTGAACTTCGCGCGTTTCTCGATCGCAATTTCCCCGAACGGATCGAGCAGCTCGATCCATCGGTGCTGGCACGCGTCGAAGCGGCGGATGGCATCACGGCCTCCGATTATCTGCAGCGCATCGTCAATCTGGCCCAGTATGCCCGGACGGCCGGGCAGGTTTTCGACACGGTCGACCTGCTCGTTTCCCCGACAATCCCGATTACCGCACCGACAATCGCCGATGTCGCGGATCGGGACACCTATCAGCGGGCGAACATGATGGCCCTGCGCAACACAGCCCTCGTCAATCTTTTTGGATGGTGCGCCGTCACGCTGCCCACCGGGCTGGACGCCTTTGGCATCCCGTCCGGACTGCAAGTCATCGCACCGCCCAAGCAGGAACACCGCCTTCTGTCAGCTGCGCTGGCGATGGAACACGTCATCGGATCCGGTCCGGAGATACTGGGGAAAGCGCCTTTGGCCTGATCCGCCCTTCGAAGCCCTAGAACCACAGGAGAGACCATGAGACTTTTCAGCAAAGCGATCATTCTGGCCGTAGGCGCCTCGATCAGCGGCATGGCCCATGCCGCCGATTTCAGCTTCACCTTCGCTCACGTCCTCACTGAAGACACCCCCAACGCCCGCGCGGCCGTTGTGTTCAAGGAGGAAGTCGAAGAGAACTCCGATGGTCGGATCGAGATCAATATTCGCCCGGCCGCTCAGCTGGGCGGGGACGTCGAGATCATCGAACAGACCCAGATGGGCCTCGTCCATATAGCAATACCGCCGACGGGCAATCTCGCGAACTTCAACGAGCAGATGTATCTGTTCGATCTGCCGTTCCTGCTCAGCGATGAAGCGGCCATGAAGCGGGTTCTCGACGGCGAAGTCGGAACCGAGCTGCTTGCGACGCTTGACGGAAACAACCTGCATGGCATCGCGATGTGGGGCGCCGGATTTCGGCATATGACCAACAACATTCGCCCGATCAACGGTCCGGACGACCTCAGCGGCATCAAGATGCGGACCTTGCAGGCTCCGACCATCCTGGCGACCTACCGAGCCTATGGCGCGAACCCGACCGCAATGGCCTATGTCGAAGTCTACAACGGCCTTCAGCAGGGCGTCATCGAGGGGCAGGAAAATCCCCTGGCCAACATCGCCTCGATGAAGTTCTACGAAGTGCAAGATTACATGACGCTGACTAGCCACGCGTACCACACCTACGCTGCGGTCATGAACAAGCAAGCTTGGGACAGTCTGCCCGAGGATCTACAGACCGTCGTTGAAGACGCGATGATTGTAGGCCGCGACGCCGCCCGCAAGTTCACCCAGGAAGACGAGTCCAAGATCCTTGCGGACATCGAGGATCAGATCGAGATCCAGGAGCTTTCGGCGGAAGGTCGCGAGGCCTTCATCGAAGCCTCCAAGCCGATCTACGACGAGTTCCGCGAGAAGGTGACGCCGGCGCTGATGGACAAAGCGATCGCCCTGGCAAACGGCGAATAAGCGTAGGAGGGCGCGGACATGATCACCTGGCTGAATAAAATCGTGGACGTGATCGAAAACACGCTCGTCACCGGATTGATACTGACCGCGACTCTCGTCGCAATCGCGCAAGTCATCGCACGCTACGTTTTCAACAACTCGCTCTACTGGTCGGAAGAGGTCATCCTCTACGCTTTCATCACGATGAGCTTCCTGACCATGGGAATGGGCGTGCGCTACGCCTCCCATATCAGCGTTGAGGCGGTCTATGCCTTCGTACCGCCGAGCGCTGTGAGAGCCCTTCAGATCGGGGCGGCCTGTCTCGGTCTGGTCTTTGCCGGCGTTCTTCTGTGGTACGGCAGCAAGCTGGTCATGAATACGGCCCGCATGGGTCAGCTCTCGCCGGCACTGCGTATCCCGGTCGGATATATCTATGCCGTGATCCCCATCTCCGGTGGGTTGATGATCATGCGCTATCTGCTGGTTCTTCAGGAACTCATCGCAGGGCGCAGCTACACGCCACCCCAAGTCGACATCAAAACCAGCTGAGCATGCTTCCATGGTAGGCGCACTCGTACCCGTATTCTTTGGCCTGCTTCTGTTCGGCCTCCCGATCTTCGGAGCACTGGCCCTGTCAGTGGCGGCCGTGCTCTATTTCTGGGGTGGCATCGACCCCGTCCTCGTGCCGATGCGCATGTTCTCGGGCATGAACAATTTCTCGCTGATGTCGATCCCGTTCTTCATCCTGGCGGCCGAACTCATGCGTATTGGCGGCCTGTCGGAGCGGCTCATCAACCTTGCGCGGGCCGTCGTCGGCTGGCTGCCGGGGGGGCTGGCAGCAGCGGCAATCGTCGCCTGCCTGATGTTCGGATCCATCTCGGGTTCAAGCCCCGCGACCGTGATCGCCATCGGATCGATCCTTTACCCTGCAATGGTGGACGCGGGCTATGACAAGTACTTCTCGATCGGGCTGATAACGACCGCCGGGACGCTTGGGCCAATCGTGCCGCCTTCGATCGCACTCATCATATACGGGTCCGTCACCGGAACCTCCGTGGGTCAACTCTTCGCCGCAGGCTTGCTGCCCGCCCTGCTGATCGGCGTCATCCTGATCACCTATGCAAGCTGGTACTCCGCACGGAAGGGATATCCTCGTGACGCCATGCCAAGCGTCTCGAGTGTCGTGACCGCGGTAAAGCAGGCGGCTTGGGGCCTCGGCCTGCCTGTCATTCTGCTGGGCGGGATCTATTCGGGCGTCTTCACGCCAACCGAGTCCGCCGCAGCAGCCTGTCTTTACGGCTGGCTCGTCGGCGCAGTCGTCTATCGCAGCATTTCATTTCGCGACACGCTGACCGTGCTGCGCAACACGGGGCTCATCTCAGGCCCCCTCCTCCTCATCACTGCAGGCGCCTCAGCCTTCTCCTGGCTCCTTGCCAGTACGGGCGCACCCTCGCAATTGGCCAGCTTTATTCTCAGCGATACCAGCAACGGCATTGTGGTCCTGCTGCTCTTCAACCTGATCCTGCTGGTTGCCGGCTGTTTCCTGGACAGTGCCTCTGCCATCATCATTCTCGGCCCGCTGATGATGCCGATCGCATCGCAGGTCGGCGTCGACCCGATACATTTCGGTGTGATCATGCTGGTGAACCTTTCGGTCGGGATGCTGACACCGCCGGTCGGCCTCAATCTCTTCGTCGCGATGGGTGTCGCGAACATGAAACTGGGCGAGGTATTCCGTGCCACGCTGCCCACAATCGTCCTGATGCTGATCGCGCTCGCGATTTTGACCTATGTGCCGGTCATCAGCATGCTGCTTCCGAGCACATTGTTCTAGGATCACCCGCCGCCAAGCCAGCGCGCTTCATCACTTGGCTTGGCGGGCATCTGATGTGACGTCTGCCCTGCCCGCCTAAACGGTCCCTCGCCTCGACAACCCGTGATCGATCGAAAACCGTCCGGGCCCGTGCTTGATCAGCAGCAGGAGACACACCGCCCAGAGCCCATGGATCTGCCAGGCTTCCGGGTAGACGAAGACCTGAATGATCAGGGTCATGAGAAGCAGGGCAAACGCGGAAAGGCGCGTGGCAAGGCCGATGACGAGCAGGATCGGAAAGAAGTGCTCTGCGACGGTCGCCATCACGGCAGCCAAACGAGGGTCGATCAACGGCAACGCGTATTCGTGCTCGAACAGGAAATAGGTCTGCGGCTTGATCGTCAGGCCATCGATCTTCGTGCGGCCGGACGCCCAGAACACCGAGGCGATAACCAACCGGGCTGCCAGCGATAGCAGGGAACTGGGTACGCTTTGCGCAACGCCGCGGCCCCGGCTGGACAGCATGCGAATGCGCGAGCCCCAATCCGAGGCTGTCGGAATCAACTGCGTCATTGCCTTGTCTCCCGGCTGTCCTTTATGAGCGCGCCCCAATTGGCGAGTTGACCGATCACGGCAACGTCCCCGATCTCTTCGCCGTTGAGAGCCCGGCGCGGCAGCGCGTCGAACACATCGGCAACGACCTCTTCGATGAGGTGGAGATTGACGGTCATCGCCGGCCGCGCGATCAGCACGGTCTCAGCCTTTGTGGCGCGGATGCGCTCGGGCAACGAACCGGGCTGATTGGCAAGCCAGATGGTGAAAACGGGGAAGCGGGAGCGCAGCACCATCGCAGCCGGGTGGGGCCGCAGGCGGGGCCGGGCCTTGGCCAGATGCAGCATCGCTTCCGAAGACGTCAAAGGCACGGCATCGGCTGCATGATAGGCGTGAACGCGCAGCACTTCGAGCGTCGCGACATCCGCGAGATATGGGAGAGCCGATGCGGGTGGAAATCGCTGGATGAATCCGGGAAACCCATCACCGTACCGCATCAGGGCCGGCGACCGCGGCGGAGTTGCGAGCACGAAAGCGCGTGCCATGGCGCGGAAGAAATCAGCGCCGACCAATCGCCGAACGACAGGAAAGCTGGCCGCCAACTGTTCGACCAGTCCGGAGACGACGTTGTTTCGATGGACCGCGAAACGCTCCGCCTGCTGGCCGCCCGGGTCGGCGAGAACGCCTGCGGGCAATGCAACGTCCGGCCCAATGACGGCCGCGGCGAAGGCTGCTTGAACATCAGCAAAGGACGGCATGTGTTTCACCCACCTTGTTCGACGTTTCAGCATGACGTCCCGCCCGGTCCATGACGTTGGCAGCCCGTTGCGCCTCGCCGAACAGGATCGGCCATTCGGGCACGTCGTTGTCCCACTCGATAAGCGTCGGCAGCGCTCCGCATTGCGCGATGATCGTTTCGAACAGGTCCCAGACCGGATCGGCAACCGCAGCGGAATGCGAGTCGATCAGAAGCGTGGCGCCGTCCGACAGGCGATCGGCGTGATGTCCGCCAAGATGGACCTCACCCACCGCGCGGAGCGGGATGGCGGAAAGATACTCGCGCGCCGCTGTGCCATGGTTGACGGCACTGACGAAAACGTTGTTCAGATCAAGCAGCAATCCACAGCCGGTGCATTCGACAACCGCGCCGAGAAAATCGGTTTCGGTCATCGTGCTGTCGTTGAAGCTGAGATATGTCGACGGATTCTCGAGGAGCATCTGGCGACCGAGCAGATCCTGCACCTCGTCGATATGGGCCGAGACCCAATCGAGGGTTTCCGCCGTATAAGGCAGGGGCAACAGGTCGGCAAAATGGTTCTCGCCGTGGCTGGACCAGGCGAGGTGCTCGGAAAAACTCGCCGGCTGGTAGCGATCGCAAAGACGCTTGATACGCTGGAGATGGGAACGATCAAGAGGCGCCGGCGCACCGATATTCAATCCCACCCCGTGGATCGACAGAGCGAGGTCTTCGCTCAGACGCGATAGTTGCGCGTGTGGCGGTCCACCCTCGCCCAAGAAGTTCTCGGCGTGCACTTCGACGAAGGCAAGGTTGGGCCTCGTCCCGATAATGTCGGCGAAGTGTCGGGCCTTGAAGCCGACACCGACGCCCAACGGCAATGCAGCGGGTATCATGATGCAATTCTCCCGATGGGGCGGGGCCACGCGCAAGCCGACGCGGCCCCTGCCGATCGCGTGTCAGGCGTCCCGCTCGATCGGCTCGAGCGAGCCCATACCAAGTGGCGTCTCGATATCGGCGCAGGTGCCGGCCGGAACCAGCGTCCACGCATTGCCCTGATAGTCGGTCGTGGAGGTGCCGGCGCAGGTCGTGCCCGGTCCTGCGGCGCAGTCGTTCTCGCCAGCAAGCGAAACGCCGTAGCATTTCTCCATGTCCTCCTGGGCCATGCTGGGCGTGGCGGAAAGTGCCATGGCGACGGTGAGCGAACCAACGGCGACAAGTATGCGATAATCTGGCTTCACGGGTCTCTCCTTCGGAAACGAACGACGCGGCAAACCCGCGACATCTGCGTTTTCGTCGAAGATGGCGCCGGTGTTACAGCGCTCACGGCTTCGTGTTTTTCAAGTGATGCCTGGTGCGGATGTAACAATCCGGTACGCGGCAGCGAAAGGAAGGCAATGGTGGCCTTGGACGAGACGCGCCTGGCAGATCTTCTGCGCCGTGCAAACCGCGGCGATGCTGCCGCATACGCGGATTTCTATCGCACGCTACTTCCCGCCCTGAGGCAGATCGCCCACGGTGTGGTGAGAACTGTCGGTGGCCGCCCGTCGGACGTAGAGGACGTGGTGCAGGAAACGATGATCGCAATCCATCTCAAACGTCACACCTGGCGTGAGTCCGAAATGGTCGGACCGTGGATACGCGCGATATCGCGCTACAAGTCGGTCGATGTCATGAGGCGTCGCGGACGCCACGGCGCGTCGGTGGACATAGACGTCGTTACGGAAACACTCGCTGCGCCGACGATCGAGGACCCGACAGCACGAACCGACCTGGAACGCTATGTCTCAAGACTGGGCGGCAAGCCGGGAGCGATAGTCAAGGCCATCGGTCTCGATGGCCAGGAGATTGTCGAGGTCGCCAGGCGGATGTCGATGAGCGAGGGCGCCGTGCGCGTTGCGCTCCATCGTGGGCTGCGCAAACTTGCGGCGCTCAGAACACAGGAAGCGGATTGAACCATGGAGACGGAAAAGCTGATCGCGGCACTTTCGCAGGATGCCGCATTGCCGCAACGCTCCCTTGTGCAGCGCCAGCTTGCTGCCGGATCGATCGCCGTTGTCGTTGCCTTCTGCGCGTTCGCACTTTTCGTCGGTCCGAGAAGTGACATCGCCTCAGCGCTTGAGACGCCACGATTCTTGCTGAAGCCGGTATTGACGCTGCTGCTTTTCGCAGCCGCATTTTTCGCCCTCGCACGCGCGATACGGCCCGGCTCCAAGCCCGGATCGGCGCAAGCCGCGCTGCTGATCGCGCCCGTTTTTCTTGGCATCGCAGTCATCACGGAAATGACGATTGTCCCATCGGCCCAATGGGGCGAGAAAATGCTCGGTACGAACGCGATGCTGTGCCTGACCGTCATGCCGGCGCTTTCGTTCGGACCGTTGATGGCCTTTCTCTGGTTCTTGCGGCAGGGAGCCCCGACCCATCCCGCCCGCGCCGGGGCGATCGCCGGCCTTGCCGCCGCCGGGCTCGGGGCCACCTTCTATGCGCTTCACTGCACCGACGACAGCCCGCTGTTCGTCACCGTATGGTATCCCATGGCAACAGCGATCGTCGTTACGGTCGGGTCACTGATGGGGCGGCGGTTGCTACGCTGGTAGGCGGATGGGCAGGTAACCATCTCGGCGACACGGAGCCATTCCGCCGGTTGGATTTTGTGCTCACATCGGCACTGCCACATTTTGGCGTGCTGCCAACCCAATGATGCAATCAGGATGGGGGTTGACAGGTTCGTCATCCAATTTGGAATGATTGTTCCGGATCGGAAAGCGCTCGGCATGAGCGTCAAGCACGAGGGAGACCCGGCCCAGATCAGCCGGCGCCCTGGGCCGGAAGGTCGCGCATATGCGGGTCAACAAGCTAGCGTTGGAGCTTCAGAGCGGATTGCATGGGCGAGACTTGCTCGCCCATGCGTTGGCATCAGTCGAATTCAGCGCAGTATCTGGGAACGCGGCGACGCGTCGCCGAAGCGATCATGACCTCGTGCGGTCATGCCGCCGCGAGCGGGATCGGCAATGCCAATCGCGGCGGTAGGGGTATAGTCGATGCCCGGAGAGACGGTTTCAAAATTCGGCGCCGCATCGCCGAAGCGATTGCTAGCACCATAGTCGCCGCTGTCCGAAGCGGAGACGCCTGCCAGTGGAATGGCTGCCAGGATCGTGGCTAGGATGATCGTTCGCATGATGGTTCTCCTGAATTGGGTTGGCTTGTCAGAAGCGGTTGTCCCGCATCTGCTATGGTCTTCGCCCACCCTGGAGCGTTTGTTACCTGCCGGAGATCACAGAGCAGTGAGCACGCGAAACGCTCTGTTCCGCAACCGGCGACACCACCGCATGCCTTCAGCCGAACGATGCGCTGGCAAACGCATAGATCGGCACGGGCCATTCTGGCCTTTCGAGGATTGCTGCCATCCAAGCGCAGCCGCACCGCACCGGCATGCGGCATCCGCCGCGAACGCGTGCGGGTCGTATCACCTGTCCCGCGAAACCCGAGGCCGGGGCCCTGCCATATCTTGAGCGTGCTTACCCGCCGTACAGAGTCAGTCTTCTGAGAAACTTAACTGCGAAAGCTCATTCGCTGCATTTCGCAATTGCGGCAGATAGGATAGCGCCTTTGCCGCGTCGAACCGCTGAACCGGGGCATGAAAGGAAAGCGTTGCAAAGAGCCGGCCGTGGCTATCCTCAATCGGAACGGCAATGGCAATCATGCCGTCCATGAATTCCTCGTTGTCCGTAGCATAACCGTTCTCTCGGATCTCTTGGATCGCGCTGCGAAGTCGGTCAGGTTCACTGATGCTTCTGCTTGTTCGTGCCCGCATATCGGCATTTGCAAGATACCGATCCAGATGCGGCTCGGGCAGCGATGAAAGGTACATCTTGCCGCTCGCAGTGCAGTAGAATGGCACCCGTGTTCCCGATGGCAACTGAATGCGAAGGGGCCATTCGGTTTCGACACGTTCGAGATAGACCATCATGTCGCGCTCCGGCAGAGCAATGTTGCAGGTTTCGCCAACCTCACTTGCCAGCCGTGTCAGGATGGCGAGCCGCGCAGTGCGAATTCGCAAAGATGACATGATCCCGCCAGCAAGCTCACGCGCCCGCCTGCCGGCTGAATACGACCGTCCGTCGATGTCCCTTTGGACGAAGCCCTCTTCTTCCAGCGTCGCGAACAACCGATGGATTGTTGGCTTGGGTAAGCCAAGCACGCGGTTAACGTCGCTCGGCGTCACAGGAACGCCGGCTTTTGCCATTTCCTCCAACACAAGAAGCAGACGCAAATTGGTCGGGATTGCGGGCGGGGCTTCGTTCATCACCACTCCTGGCAAGCGACATCTCCAATCGAGGCCTTCTCCTACGGCAAGCCGAGATAAGCATCAACGGCCCATTGTTCAGCTATCCGGCCGACTCGATCGCTTAAAATGATACTTGATGTCTCATTTATTATCGCGATAATCCCATGCTGATCAGAGGGAAGCGGGATGGGAACATGAGGGCTGATTATGTGATCGTCGGCGCAGGCTCGGCGGGATGCGTTCTCGCCAGCCGCTTGACCGAAGACACCGAAACTCGCGTCATTTTGCTGGAAGCTGGTGGGCGGGACTGGAACCCGTGGATCCACATCCCCGTCGGCTACTTCAAGACCATGCACAACCCTTCGGTCGACTGGTGCTACAAGACCGCTCCATGCGCGGGCTTGAACAACCGACAACTTGACTGGCCGCGCGGCAAGGTGCTCGGCGGATCGTCGTCGCTCAACGGCCTGCTCTACGTCAGAGGCCAGCCACAGGACTATGATCGGTGGCGACAGATGGGACTGGAAGGATGGGGGTGGTCGGACGTTCTGCCATTGTTCAAGCGTTCGGAGCGCCAGGAGCGGGGGGCTGACGAGTTTCACGGGGCGGAGGGTGAGTTGGCGGTCTCGAACATGCGGCTCAAGAGGCCGATCTGCGACGCATGGGTCGAGGCAGCCCAAGAATCCGGTTACGCATTCAATCCTGACTACAACGGCGCCACGCAGGATGGGGTAGGCTACTTTCAGCTCACTGCAAGACATGGACGCCGCTGCAGTGCCGCGGTTGCGTTTCTCAATCCTGCTCGCCGCAGGAGCAATCTGAAGATCATTACAAGAGCCCATGCCACCCGAATCCTGATCGAGGCCGGGCGCGCAGTTGGTGTGTCTTATCGAGATCGCTCCGGTGAAGAACGGCGTGTCTATGCCGATGGCGAAGTCGTTCTCTCCTCTGGCGCCATCGGTTCACCGCAGATCCTCATGCTCTCGGGTATCGGCGAAGCGTCTCAGTTGCGCCGGCACGGCATCGAGGTCTTTGCCAATCTACCGGGGGTCGGGCAAAATTTGCAGGATCATCTCCAGGCACGACTCGTTTTCCAATGCCACGAGCCAACCCTCAATGACGAGGTGCGCGGTCTCGCCAGCCGCATCCAGATCGCCCTGAAATATGCCGTGTCACGTTCAGGTCCGATGGCGATGGCAGCCAGTCTAGCGACAGGCTTCCTGAGAACGGCTTCACGTGTCGAAACACCCGACATTCAGTTTCATGTCCAGCCTTGGTCCGCTGACAGCCCGGGCGAAGGGGTTCACCCATTCTCGGCCTTCACCGTTTCGGTATGCCAACTCAGGCCAGAGAGCCGAGGTACGATCACGCTGCAATCTGCGGATCCAGCTGTTCATCCCCTCATCCAGCCGAATTACCTGGCGACGGAAATTGATCGCAACACACTCGTCGAAGGCATCAAGATCGCGCGCGAGATTTCGCATGCCGAACCGCTGCAGTCCAAGATCCGAAGCGAATATCGACCGGGGGCGAACGTCATCAATGACGCGGAACTTCTGGAATGGGCGCGCAACTCGGCAACGACGATCTATCACCCTACCGGATCCTGCAAGATGGGCACTACCGACGATGCCGTGGTCGACGCGCGCTTGCGGGTCCGTGGCGTTGACGGCCTGCGTGTCGCCGATTGCTCGATCATGCCGGAGATTGTCTCCGGCAATACCAACGCACCGGCAATCATGATCGGCGAAAAAGCCAGCGATTTGATCATCGAGGATCGCCACAGCGTCAGCCGGTCCTCCGCGCTGGCTAACGATGCTTAGAAAACATGGCGGAGTCCGATCATTGCGCTTCGCCGAATTATGGTATTTATTGAGGCAATAAGTCTCATTTTTGGGAGGAGATGAGGATGCACTGCGTACGAATTCCCTGATCGGCCGAACCGCACTTCGCCGCCATCGCGCCAAATGCGCGCCTATCGAGGGGAAATTCCATGCCTATGACACAACTGGACGAAGCGAGATTGAGAAAGGCCGTCGCCATTCTGGATCTGCCGGGCCGGATCGTTGGGAAGGCGGCGGCATGGCTGATCATCCCGATGGTCGGTGCGCTCGCCTACGAAGTGATCGCGCGCTTCGGTTTCAACAGCCCCACAATGTGGGCCTATGACGCGACCTTTATGCTCTACGGCACGCTTTTCATGCTCGGGGCGGCCTATACGCTCGGCCTCGATTCACACGTACGCGCCGATTTCCTGTTCAACGTCCTGTCTCCGCGCTGGCAAGGCCTGATCGACGGATCGTTCACGCTGCTCCTGTTCTTTCCTGCAATGTATTTTTTCACCGTAGCGACGTTTGACTATGCGCTAACATCTTGGATGCGTGGCGAGCGTATCCCGACGAGCCCCATGATGCCCATCGTCTATCCACTGAAGACGGTGATGCCAATAACGGGCGCTCTACTGTTCGTCCAAGGATTCTCCGAGCTTCTGAAGAGCTACTATAGCATCCGCACCAACACGCGCTTCAGGAGCGAAGAGGGGACGACGCTATGAGTGAACCTGTCCTCGGACTCGTATCGCTTGCCGCGATCTTTGTTGGAATCCTGACCGGATATCCAATGGCGTTTACATTCATCTTCATCTCACTGGTATTCGGCTGGATCGGAATGGGGGACCGGGTGATTGCTCTGATGCAATTCCAGTTCTTCTCGCTGATGCGCAACACCACGATGGCAGCCATCCCGCTGTTTCTGTTCATGGGATTTATCCTGGAGCAGTCGGGCCTAATGGAACGAATGTTCAAGGCGCTGCGTCTGTTGCTCGGTCGCGTCCGGGGCTCACTCTATCTGGTAGTGCTGCTGGTGGCGACCGTCTTTGCTGCCGCAACCGGTATCGTGGGAGCCTCGGTCACCGTGCTAGGCGTGATGGCTGCACCCATCATGCAGTCGTCCGGCTACAATACGCGATTGTCGGCAGGCGCGATTGCCGCTGGTGGCACGCTGGGAATTCTCATTCCACCGAGCATCCTCTTGATCGTGATGGGCCCCGTGGTCGGCGTTCCGGTATCTGATCTCTTCACGGCCGCAATCGTGCCGGGCCTTCTACTAGCCAGTCTTTACATCTTTTACACGCTGGTTCGCAGCTACCTCAATCCGGAGCTCGGCCCACCGCTCTCGCACGAGGAGATTCGCCAGACGACTGCAGCAGAAAAGCTGAGGGAATTGCTGCTCGGCATCATCCCCGTCACCGTCGTAATAGCCTTTACACTTGGGCTGATCATCGCGGGGATCGCAACACCCACCGATGCAGCGGCAAGCGGCGCTTTGGCCTCGCTCGTACTAGCCGTGCTCTATCGCAAGCTAGATTGGTCGGCATTCAAGCGATGTGTCTACAACACGGTGGTCATGACCGCCATGATCATGTTTCTCCTGGGCTCGGCCAATTTCTTCGGCGCGGTATTTTCCCGGCTCGGCAGCGGCGATCTCCTGACGGAATACCTGCTTCAATTGCCGTTCTCTCCGACAGTCATGCTGCTGATCATTCTCGGCATCGTCTTTCTCCTCGGCTCACCGCTGGAATGGATCCCCATAGTACTCATCATTGTTCCGATCTTTCTGCCGACCATGATCGAGATGGGATACGACCCGCTATGGTTCAGCATCCTCATCGCCGTGACGCTCCAGACAAGCTGGCTCACACCGCCGATGGCCCTATCGGCCTATTTCCTGAAGGGTGTCGTTCCACAATGGAAGATGAGCGACATTTACGTAGGCATGACGCAATTCGTGGTGCTGCAGCTTTTCGTGGTGCTGCTGCTCGTCTTTTTCCCTGACATCGTTCTTTGGCTGCCTAGGGCGCTGGAATGAGTTTCGTGGCGGGCGTTCAAGAACCGTGACGAAGAGACTGAGAGACTGATCAACGGAGGAAAGATCATGATCATGCAGAAAAGTCTCATCCTGGGAGGTGCGGGAGTGTTGCTCGCTTTGCAAACGGGCGCACTGCAGGCACAGGAAGAAACCCATGAAATGAACATCCAGACAGCCGTGCCGACATCGAGCTTGTACTTCAAACTGCTGGAAGACTTCGCCGCGAGGGTGCAGACGATGTCGGGTGGGCGAATAGAAGTCAAAGTGCTGCCCGATGGCGCGGAGGTTGCCGCATTCGAAATCCTTGACGCGGTCGGAAATTGCGTGGTTGAGGCTGGCTATGCCTGGCCTCACTACTGGTCCGGCATGCATCCTGCCTATGTGCTGTTCTCCAATGTCCCTGCAAGCACAGGCATGGACCAGCAGACCTTGATGTCATGGTATTACAGCGGAGAAGGACAAGCGCTTTACACCGAATTGACTCAAGAAATCATGGGCATAAACGTCGTGCCGTTCCTCATGCAGCCGATGGGGCCGGATCCGCTCGGTTGGTTCTCCAAACCATTCGAGAACATGGAGGAATTCCGCAGCATCAAATACCGATCGCCACCGGGCATCGCTGGCCAGACTTACAATGCGATGGGTGTGCCCGCGGTGGCAATGCCTGGCGGTGAGATCGTCCCTGCCGCACAGCGTGGGACGATCGATGCAGCCGAGTGGATTGGCCCGGCCGACGATCGCAATCTCGGTCTGGACAGCATCTGGAACTATTATTACCTGCAAGGATTGCATCAGCAGACCGATGTCGGGGAACTCGTTCTGTGCCGCGATTTCTGGGATGATCTTCCAGAAGATCTGCAAGCCATCGTCGAGACGGCCATCATGGCAAATTCGGCAAGGACGCAGGCCGTTAATCTGCACGAGAATGCCAAAGCAGTGCGGGAGTATGAAGAGCAAGGTGTAGAACTGCTTGATACCCCCGACGAATATTACGATCTCTTCATCGAGGCCCAGAACGAAGTGGTTCAGGAATATCTGGCCAATGACGAATTCTTCGCCAAGGTCTACAACTCGCAAGCCGATTTTGCCGAACTCGTCTATCCGTATCATTCGCGGATTCAGAAACTATTCGGTGAGGTCGTGAACGGTGCCGAGCGCCTGCGCGGCTCCGGCGAATAGCGCACCATTTAATCCTGACATTATCGACGGTCCGCTGATGCCTTAGCGGGCCGGCCGTCTGATCCGACAGAACGAAGAGGCGACCTCAGTATGATTGCTGGAAGGGGTCGTGCATTGCGCGCCAGATTCATCCGGCTTGATTGCTTCATTCATCAGAGATCTGTTGCCGCCTTGCCCGCACTGCACTGCACTGACGTCAAAGAACTTGTATCGAACCCACCCGTATGCGCCATCCGCGGCAATATCGATGTCGAGCCGTGGGCGGCGCAACTATGGAGTTCGACCCTACCAAGACCACGCTCGTTAGAAGTATCACCTTGTGCTCGACGGCATCTGCCTGAAATGACGAAAGTCTGCATTTCTCGGCGGCAAGCCTCACAACTGTCCGTCTCGATTGCAATCCGTTTCAGTCGTTGGCTTTCGCCCAACCAATCGCACTTGACCAATGACCTCCTCAGGCATTTATGAGGCCGAAACCCGTCAGTCCGGTTTCGGCAGGCCTCCTCGGGAAGCGGTCGTTGAATTACTGACACCCTCAAGATGGCGTCAATATTCCCAAACTTGGCGTTCGCGGGGCCTGTGGGTTCGGCATGTTCGAGGGCCCGATATGTTAAGCAGCTTGGACGGGTGGAACGTCCTCAAAGGCAGCGACTCTTGCGCTGGCGCCTCAGCGAAATGGAGCTATGCCCAGCAGCCCGCTAGCCGCAGTTCAAAATCAGTCGGTTCGACAACCGAACACTCCTCCCCCTCAACGCGCCTCCCGCGCCGAACTGCGGCTGTGCTTTATGTTGTCAAGACTTCCGTTAGCCCTATCCGCACGAAACCGGCAAGGAGACGGACTGTTCGGACTTTGGTCGATTGGCAAAGACGCCGTTCGGTGCGATTCATTCCGCATGGCTTCCCTTGCCCATCGGCTCCGGCTCGCCGCGGCCGCGCGCCTTGATCGTCTGAGCCTTTCAGCGCGCTTCGCCCTGACCGGCAGCGTGGTGATGATCGTTGCAATGGTCACGATCGGCTCGTGGGTTACGGCCCGTATCAGCAGCGACGTGGTGGAGAGCACTGCCTCAGCCACCGCTCTCCTGATGGACAGCATCATTGCACCTCTCTCCCAAGAACTCGAGGAGAACGACCAGCTATCGATAGGCCCTGTGCGGGCGCTGGAAGAAATCCTGACCGCAAGTGTGTTGGGCGAGAGAGTACTTTCAATCAAGATATGGAAGCCTGGCGGCCTAGTCGCGTATGCGACCGATCCTGGACTGGTCGGCGCATCCTTTCCTCTCAATGAAAGCGCTCAGCGCGCGCTCGCCGGCGAGATTGTCTCCGAGCTCGACCAGGTAGGTGATGCAGAAAGCACGCGCGAGTCCGCATTTGGCAAACCGCTGCTCGAAATCTATTCGCCGATCCGCCGGCACTGGACCGGCGAGATCATTGCGGTAGTCGAGTTTTATGAAGACGCAACAGCACTCTCGGCAAGCCTCGCCCGAGCGCGTGTCCAGAGCTGGGCGATCGTTTCGGCAACAACCTTGTTGATCGGGATCGCGTTATTCGGTGTGGTCCAGCGGGGGAGCGTCATGATAGCTCGGCAGCGGGCTGAACTCGAGGGTCGCATACGCGAGAGCGAGCGGCTTGCCGCGCAGAATGCCGCGCTTCGCACCGGAGTCGAACACGCCTCCGGCCGGGTCACGGAACTGAACGAACAGTTTCTTCATCGCCTTGGCGCCGACCTCCACGACGGCCCCGCTCAGCTGATCGGCCTTGCGCTTCTTCGCGCGTCGAGCATCGCGGAGTCCAAACGGATAGAGACCCGACGCCGCGAGGCCGCCGCCATGACGACAGCACTTCGCGACGCCATGACCGACATACGCAACATCTGCGCCGGCCTCTCTCTGCCTGAGGTGGAAAGTCTATCCGCAGAGGAAGCGGTTAAGCTGATGGTATCCAACCACGAGCAACGCACCGGTACGTCCGTGGCGCTGTCGCTGGACGCTGCCGTCGCGGAGCTTTCGCTGCCGGGCAGGATTTGTGTATCGCGCCTGGTTCAAGAAGGATTGAACAATGCGGTCCGCCATGCCAACGGAATTGGCCAGCGGGTCTGGCTGATCGCACGCGAGGGAGTGATGGAGGCAGGTGTCGCTAGTCGCATTCCTTCCACCGACAGGCCGTCGGTCACTCATCGAGGTGGATTGGGCCTTCAAGGCCTGAAAGAGCGAGTTCGCAGCCTCGGCGGCTCATTCGCAGTCACCGAAGCGGACGGTGAAATGATGATCTCGATGTCGATGCCGCTCGGCAGCGTCGGCGACGCGCGCAAGGGAGTGCGAGCGAATGCAGATTGAGCCGGCATCGGTCATTGTCATCGATGATCACCCTCTTTACCGGGACGGCGTGATTCGAAGCCTTGAGGAAAGCGGTTTCACCGTGGTCGCGCAAGGAGCGTCGGCGGAAGAAGCCTGCACGCTTTGCGCGGAACATCGTCCGGCGATCGTGCTTCTCGACATCTCGATGCCTGGCGGAGGTGTCGAGGCCGCTCGCCGGATTGGTTCCGAAGTCAAGGGCACGCGCATGATCATGCTCACCGTCTCGGAAAGCAATGACGACATCATGCGTGCCTTGGATGCGGGCGCCAGCGGATATGTCCTTAAGGGCGTTTCGGCCGCCGAACTCGCTCAAATCGTCCGCAGTGTCGCAAATGGCGAATCCTACATCACACCTACGCTCGCTGCCCGGATCCTCAAGACCATGAAGCCGGCTGGCAGCGGAACGCAAGCGCTCGAGGAAGCAGCGCTCACGACCCGCGAGGAACAAATCCTCTGGCTAGTCGCAGACGGATTGAGCAACAAGGAAGTAGGACGCCGGCTCCGGTTACAGGAAAAGACCGTTAAGCACTACATGACGAACGTTCTCCAGAAACTGCAAGTCCGTAACCGCACGGAAGCTGCGATCAAGGCGCGGGCAATGCGTGAGGTAAAGTCTTGACCAATTAAGGCAGAAGCGCCCGCAGCCGCCGGTGGTCAATTGTGCGGGCCGGCCGCGACAGAACGACCGAACCACGCCGGTCGCGCAGCACGTAACGGGTCCCGACAATTGCCTCCGACCATCCGTCGCTGTAGCGCACCTTCATGCCACCTTGATCCTGTTCAGTCTCAGTCACGCCGCCATGGCTCCTGACCATGTCGACAAAGCGGCTGATCGACGCATTCTCGCTTGAATCCTGGTTGTCATCCCCATCGTCGTGTCCATGATGACCGCCCTCGTCCCCGCCGTGGCCGCCCCCGCCGTGGTCGCCGCCGCCATCATCGCCACCGCCTCGTCCGCCCTCACCATCCTTGGCGAAGGCAGGTCCGGACATAGAAAAGGGACCGGCCGCAAACGCGTACACTCCGAGCCAGAGAATGACGGCTACGGAACGTAGCGGGCACGTCACGCGGGATATGTGCATTAACCTGGTCAACACGGGACAGTCGGTTTTCGGGACCCTCACTTTAGCATGCGCCGGCGGCAGTGTCGCCGGACCAAAGTCCAACGATCCTTTGCCGCCGCCGCAAGCCACCTCATATCACCGGTGGTTCGGACCGTCGTCGTGGCCGCCGCGCCCCTTGCCCCCCCTGCCCCCTCTGCCGCCGCCGTTGTCGTCGCCCGGACCGTCGTCCGCACCGTGTTTGGCAAAGGCCGAAGCGCTTTTCAGCGTACCGGTCGTCACGTCGAAGGACACTGGTGCGGCTGCGAATGCTACGCCTAGAGCGAAGGCCATGCATGCGGCGCCGAGTTTGGTAATACCAAGTGCGTTCATTGTCTCGTCTCCTTGATGATCCGCTCCATGCGGATGAGGAAACCTTAAGGGGCGGACGGATGATTGCCGATCCGGCCGAGACCAATGCCGGACGGGTCGGACTTCAGACCGGGAGTTGCCCGCCTTTGGTCCAACCCGGCCACGCACCGGCGCCGACCCAAGCTTCAGCGAAGAATGCCGAAACGGACGCATGTTCCGCGGCCTCGCAGTGGCACACCGCATCATCGACTTGTGGAAGGTCTACGACAACGAGCATCGGCAGAACACGAGCTTGCGCGGCCACACCCAAACGAGCGTCATCATTTTCGTGTCCGGACTTCTGAACGTATTGTCGCGGTTTCCGAACATGAACCGAAACAATCATCGCTTAACCCGCTGCGATTTGGGAGGTGCCAAATTGGCACGCTGCTTGCTGGGACATGACTGACGCAGAATGGAGTCGGTTTTGATCTTTGCTTGGAGCATCCTGGGCGCCATGGGCGCCGCCTTCTTGGCCTGGCCGCTATCGCAGGTATTGCCTCGCTTGTCGGGATGGATTTTGAGCCTCGCTCCCCTCTCCATCTTCTTCCTCCTGTTGGGTGAGATCGGTTCAGTGAGCGATGGCGCCGCGCACGTGAAATCGTTCGCGTGGGTACCATCGCTGAACATTGAGCTCGCGTTCCGGCTGGATGGGTTCTCGCTGCTGTTCGCTCTCCTGATCTCAGGCATCGGCACACTCGTGACGATTTATGCGGGCAGTTACTTCAACGGCAAGTCGACGGCCGACAAGGGACGCTTCCTCAGCCTGATCCTAGCTTTCATGGCCGCGATGCTCGGCACCGTGCTGTCCGACAATCTGATCGTCATGTTTGTATTCTGGGAACTGACGAGCTTGATCTCCTTCCTCTTGATCGGATTTGACGGAGAGAAATCTGAGGCGCGCGCGTCGGCGTTGCAATCGCTCATCGTGACCGCAGGCGGAGGTCTGGTTCTCTTCGCTGGTATCGTGCTGATCGGCATCACACTCGACACGTTTTCGGTGAGCGAGGTGCTGGAACGCGCGGGCGAACTCGTAGCAAGCCAGCTGGCCGGCGTCATCGCGGCATGCGTGATCGTGGGCGCATTCACCAAGTCAGCACAGTTCCCATTTCACTTCTGGCTTCCGAACGCCATGGCGGCCCCGACGCCCGCCTCCGCCTACCTCCACTCCGCGACGATGGTGAAGCTTGGGGTCTTTCTTCTGGCTCGCTTCGATCAGGTCTTCGCAACTCTGCCGGGTTTCGGCGAAACACTGGTGGTAGCCGGATCGATCACCATGCTGGTTTCCGGCCTCAAGGCGATCAGAGCCGAAAGCTTCAAGGCCATACTGGCCCAATCGACGGTCGCCTCACTCGGCATTCTTGTCATGTTGATCGGCCTCGACAGCGAAGTGGCGGCCGTCGCGACGGTCGGGTTCATCCTCGCACATGCCTTATACAAAGCCGCCCTGTTCTTCTGCGCCGGCACGGCGATCCACGCGACCGGTGAAGCGCGGCTGGCGAATTTGCGCGGCCTCGGCCGTGCACTGCCCTTCACCGCAATTGCAACCATCCTGGCTAGCCTCAGCATGGCCGGCCTGCCACCGTTCGTTGGCTTTATCTCAAAAGAGTATCTTTTCGAGGCGCAACTCGACAGCAGTTGGGCAATTTTCCCGGTCGTCGTTGCAGTCATTGTGAACGCGGTCATGGTTGGCGTCGCAGGCGTCGTCTCCATCCGGCCGTATTATTGGCCGACGAAGACTCCGACGGTCGTCGAGCACGGCGAAACACCTGGCATGCTGGTTGGGCCGATGGCGCTTGCCGGCTTTGGCATACTGATCGGACTGTTCCCCGCCATCGTGGCCGGAACCGTCATTGCACCGGCAGCATCGGCCCTTCGCGGCGAGCAAATCGAGGTCTCGTTCGGGCTTTGGCACGGACTGACACCGATGCTTGCGCTCAGCGTCATAGTAGTCGTCATAGGCAGCGTCATTGCCATATGGTGGGAAGCGATTCATCGCCGCCTCGCGCAATACGACCGCTTCTTTTCACTGCTTGGGGATCGCTTCTATCGTTCCGCAATCGACAGTACTCTTGCTCTAGCTGCCTCGTCGACCAAATTGCTGCAAAACGGCGATCAGCGCAGGTATACGGCGGTGGTAGTCCTCACGGTGACAGCGGCGCTGGCGGCCGCCTTCGTCTCCATGCCGGATTTTGCATTCCTCGCTGCCGAGGGCGACATCCGCTTTGCCGTCGTCGCTGTTCTTGCCCTAATGGTACTCGGGGCAATCGCGACCGCGCTTGTTCGATCGTTGATCGCAGGATTGGTCGCCTCCGGGCTTGTCGGCTTCGGTACGGCAGTCCTCTTCATGATGCACGGTGCTCCCGATCTCGCTCTCACCCAGATCGCCGTAGAAACGTTACTCGTCGTCCTACTGACCGCTGTTCTGCTGCGCCTACCAGCGCGCCGCCGCCACTCCCGAACGGGTGGAGAGCGTAATCGTGACGCCGTACTGGCCCTGGGGTTCGCGCTCATGATTTTCGTTGCACTGGCAAGTGTGGGCGTCTCTCCGATCGATCTTCGGCTTTCGGAGTATTTCGCCAATGCGAGCTACGTCGAAGCCTACGGCCGCAACGTGGTCAACGTCATTCTCGTCGACTTCCGCGCAATCGATACGCTCGGCGAAATCGCCGTCGTCGCCTTCGCCACAGTCGCGGCATGGGGACTTCTGCGCGGACCGGCCAAACTGATCAGGACGAAGGATTAGCCCATGTCCCTCATCTTCACCACCATGACGCGCATCTTCTTCATCCTGCTGCTCGTCGCATCCATCTTCATGCTCTTTCGCGGACATAACAATCCGGGCGGCGGCTTCATCGGAGGATTGTTCGCCGCGCTTGCGTTCGCACTTCTAGCGCTGTCCGACAGCGTCGACACTGCGCGCCGTGCACTTATGGTCCACCCAATCACCCTGTTGGGACTCGGCCTCCTGCTGGCTCTGCTTAGCGGGCTCCCAGGTCTATTCTCCGACTCCTCCTTTCTTCGCCATTGGTGGACAAGCATCGGCGCCTTGCATGTCGGCACCGCAACGATCTTCGATGTTGGCGTATTTCTCGTCGTTATCGGAGGCGTCCTCAGCTTGGTGTTCCGGTTCTACCAGGAGGAACCTGCATGAGCCTCATCTATGCATTCTCAGTATCGGCACTGATGGGGGTCGGCATCTATCTGATGCTATCGCGTCATCTGATGCGCATGCTTTTTGGCGTTGTCATCCTGTCGACCGCGGCGAACCTACTGATCTTCGTGTCCGGCGGCCTGCAGGCGGTGGCCCCTCCCATCATCCAAGGCGACATGAATATCCTAGGCGAGACCGCGGCCAATCCGCTCCCTCAGGCTCTCATACTCACGGCAATCGTCATTGGGTTCGCGCTTGTCGCGTTTGCCGCAGCACTGGTGCTGAAGGCCTATGGAACCATTGGCTCGGTCTTCACAGACGATCAGAACGACGCCGAGCGCCTCGGGTCACCGTTCTACGAAGAGGGACCGCGCAATGGTTGATTTCATCCGTGAGACCATCATCCTGTGGCCTGTTGCGATACCGCTCGCCGCGGCCGCCTTCGCAGCAGCCCTCAGCGGTCGTCACGGCTTGCAGCGAGTCGTCACGCTCGGCGCCGTCATAATGACGTTCGCCGCATCGTTGCTGCTGCTTTCGATCGTCTTGTCAGAAGGCATGGTAGCCAAGGAGTTCGGTGGCTGGCGTGCGCCATTTGGAATCGTGTTCATGGCCGATTCCTTCAGTGCGGCGATGGTCACCATCGCCAACCTACTGGCGCTCTGCGCAATAATTTTCGCGCAAACGGAACTGCGACCACGCCAGATCGAGGCGGGATTCCATCCTCTGTTCCAAGGATTGATGGTTGGCGTCAACGGGGCATTTCTGACCGGCGACATCTTCAATCTTTACGTCTGGTTTGAGGTGATGCTGATCACAACGCTGGGCTTGATCACGCTCGACCGCACGCGCGCCCAGATCGATGGCGCCATCAAGTACGCAATACTCAACCTGATCTCGACGATCCTGTTTCTCATGGCCATCGGGCTTTTGTACGGGGCGACAGGCACACTCAACATGTCCGATCTCGCCCGTGTCTTGCCGGAAACACAAGCATCGGCCGCGCTGACGATCTCGGCCATGATGTTCCTTGTCGCGTTTGGGATCAAATCGGGGTTCTTCCCGATGTTCTTCTGGCTGCCAAGTTCCTACCATACGGCGTCGATCATAGTGTCAGCGGTCTTCGCTGGGCTTTTGACCAAGGTCGGCATTTACGCGCTGTTCAGGGTATTTACGCTGCTATTCGATATCGACGACGGCGCCTATAAGCCTTTAATGGCGTTTTTCGCCGCTGGAACGATGATCTTCGGTGTGTTCGGTGCAGCCGTACAGTGGGATGTCAGACGGATTCTGTCATTCCACATCATCAGCCAAATCGGCTACATCATGCTCGGTCTGGCAGTGGCGACGCCGCTCGCACTTGCTGGCGCTGTCTTCTATATCTTCCACCACATAATTGTGAAGGCGAACCTATTCTTCATCGCTGGCGCTATTTGGCGCGCGACGGGAACGTTTGATCTGCGCCAATGCGGCGGATTGATAAAGCAATCCCCTTACCTCACGCTCCTCTTTGCCATCCCGGCTCTTTCGCTCGCGGGCATCCCGCCGCTCTCAGGTTTCTGGGCAAAATTCATGATGATCGACGCTTCCTTCCGAGGCGATGCCGGTTGGCTCGCCGCGGTAGCGCTTTTCGTCGGTCTCCTGACCATCTTCTCCATGTCGAAAATATGGCTTGAAGCATTCTGGAAGAATCCCCCTAGGCCGATCCATTACCGCCCCGTCCCTGTTACCGTTACGGTTCCGATCGTAACCTTGTGCATCATCACGCTTACGATCGGCTTCGCACCGGATGCGTTGGTTCGATTCTCGCAAAGAGCGGCCACGGATATGGCTGACAGGCAAGCCTTTATCGCTCTTTTCTTTGACGACACCGACATAGCGGAGGTCAACCAATGACTAATCTGCCCTCTCGCTTAGGCCGTTCGTCGGTTCTCTTCGCGATATTCGTCAAGGAACTGGTTCTCTCTTCTGTCACGGTTGCACGGCAAGTCCTCTTCATGCCTTCGACCCTTGAACCCGCAATCATCGAAGTGCCGATTGAACTGCGCACTAAGACCGGCGCAACCATGCTCGCCAACTGCGTCACGCTGACACCGGGCACGACATCGCTTCATGTCAGCGAGGATTTGAAGAGCCTTTATGTGCATGTCCTCCACGCGCCAGATCGCGAGGCAGTGGCTGCCGGCATCAAGAACACCTTCGAAGCACGCATCAAGGAGATTGAGGCATGATGCAGTTCATCGACGACGGGCTGACCACAGTCGCCGCCATTTTCATATTGATATTGATGGTTCCATTCGGGATGGCAGCACTCCGGATGCTGACTGGTCCGGGTTACGCCGACCGATTTGTCGCTCTCGACATGCTGACCGGCGTTGCGGTCGCAATCGCCGCCCTGACCATGATCACCACCGGTCGTAGTGAATTTCTCGACATCGCCCTCGGCATCGCACTGATCGGCTTTATCGCAACGTGCTCACTATCGGCATTGCTGGAAAGGAAAACTCGGAGCCCGCAAAGATGATCCTCGTTCTATCCATCCTCCTGAAACTGGCCGGGGTCGTCTTTCTGGTTCTAGCCGCGCTAGGCGTAATGCGGTTCTCCGATCCGTTTCAGCGCATGCACGCCGCCACGAAGGCCGGGACATTGGGCGCTGGGCTGGTGGTCGCCGGCGCGATCGTGGCACAAGGAGAAGTATCGGCGACCATAACCGGCGCACTGACGATTGTTTTCTTGCTGCTGTCGGCTCCGATCGCGGGCCACCTGCTTGGGCGGGCGGCCTACGTTTCCGGAGCCCGTCTCACCTTGGGTTCGAAAGATGCGCTGGCGGGCGTCCTGGAACGCGCATCCACACCTCTCGACGAAAGACTCCACTGGTCGGACTGGACGGTGCAGCAGCCATGCATCAACAACCAGAAGGCTAAGGAGCATCCCCTTGCGAAGAGCGAGGATACGGAGAACCTGAGCGGCCTGAATTCTTTGGAGCGTGTCCGGCTCGCATTGATCTATGATGGCTATGAGGTGGCTGCACCGCGAGCATACCAGTTGGCGAAAGAACGAGGCCTTTCCTTATCTGTGCGCGTACTGATCGACGCGCAGTCCGTTGAAACGGCTGAACACCCTCAGGCGGCCAGGCAACGGACACGCCAGAGAGTCGGTGACGCAATGCACGGTTTTCAAAGGTCAGTGGCCGGTGACCACTTGGTAGAGTTGGCTTATGATGAGGGAGACCCGGAAGAGTTGTTAGCTTGCCGCGACCAGGGCGAAACACTTCTCGTCCTGCCGCATCGTGGGTGGTTTCATCACGGGTTGGAAGTGAAACGACCATTGACCACTTGGACGCCGGACGGACTGCTGCGCCTGCCATCCGTGCATGCTGGACCAGTTCTCTATTGTGCGGCTGAAAAAGCTGGGTCAACCGGCTCCATCGCGATCTGTGATCGGGGCGAAGCGCATCTTCCTGCACTCCTTGACTGGGCGATCGAGTCAGAGCTCTGGCCGGACTCCGAGTTTCACTATGTCGGCACTGACCCGGTTCGTTTCCAGCCTGTGCTGGAACGTCATCGACTGAGCTTTGTACAGACAATACCACCGGCGCCGGACCATTTGTTGCCACCAGCGCTGGGGCACGCGCGCGCTGCCATTGTGGGAGCAACGCCGCGGCCACTGCGCACAGAGTGGTTCGGCATGCACTGGCACAGCCGCTTCGCGTCAACATTTGGCGGGGAAATTCTTGTTCAGGAAGCGCAACGCGACCGATCGTGAATCCTGTTATCTGCGCTGGCAGCACGGTATGACGTCTACATGCTGACAGCCGCCTCGAAGAAACTGCCTCTCACCATCACCCTGCCGATCGGGGTAGCGGTGGCGGTCTTCATCATTGCCATCGGCACCACGCACATCGGTGTATCCGTATTGCGCGCGAGTGGCGAAACGGCGCTGCGTGACCAGGCGGTGGTTTTCCTCGACGCTGTGGCAGGCAATATTGCAGCAGATATCGAGGAAGGGCCAAACGCGGTGCGTCGTCAACTGGAGGCCGCGCATACATTTCGCACGGCGCTGTTGGAAGAAGCCATTGCCCTGCGCTGGCGGAACAGCGGCGGCACATCGCAAACGATCACGCTCGAACGCCGCAGCGCCGATAAGCTGATATCGGCACTAGAGATACATGAGGCGATTCCGCCCGACACCGTTGTCATAGAGGAGATCGATGCAGAGCAGCTCATACTGGTTCTGAAATCTTACAAGTTGAATGATCCTGGGGAATTATCGATCGCGGCCACCTTCGATGCCAGTGGGCTGAATGAAACCGTGACCCGTGCAAACAATTACGCGCTCCTCATTGATACCATGATCGCTCTGTTTGCGGCCGGCATCGTCTATGTCGTTACAAGACGCATGCTCGCACCGTTCGATGCCTTCACGAGACGATTGGCGGGTGAAGACGGGGCACGCTTGCTGCTCATTGACAGCCCCCGAAATAGCGAGATTGCGCGGCTTGAAACGGCGCTGTCCATGCGTGAACGCTCTGAAGAGGAAAGGGCGCGACACCGTGAAAAACTAGCGCAGCGTGAACGGGATGCCCTGCTTGCACGCATGGCAGCCAGCGTCGCCCACGAAGTGCGCAATCCGCTCGCTGGACTTAAGAACTCCATCTCGACGCTCAAGCGATTCGGCGACAGGCCAGAGGTGCGCGACGAGACGGCGGCGATCCTAGAAACAGGATTGGCAAGCATCGAGCGCGTCGTCAATGTGACGTTGTCGACATACCGCCGCCGCTCTGGGACTCGGACGGTGACATCGAAGGAGATCGGTGACATCGACCTCTTGCTGGGCGCACAGGCACGTCACCGCGGTGTCGATCTGATTTGGCGGCTGGATGAGACTCTTACTCTTTTCGTCGATGCTGATGCGCTTCGCCAGATCATCGTCAACCTCCTCCTGAATGCCATCGACGTGACCCCGAAAGGCAAGCGCGTCGTTGTCGAGGCTGGCCGGTCGACGGATGGCCAAGCCTTCATTGCGATAAGCGACACCGGGGAGGGAATGAGCGCCGACATGATCGCCAGCCTTGTATCCGGCGATGTCGACAACGTGCCGGCGGAGCGGGGATTAGGTACCTGGATCGTTTCCAATATGGTTCAAACGATAGGCGCGCGCCTTGCCATTCACAGCAGCAGTGAGAAAGGCACCCGGATCGAGATCATTCTTCCGAGCTCGAGGGAAATCGAAACTGATGACTGACGCCAGCCCGCTTGTCCTGCTGATCGAAGACGACCCGACACTGGCTGGGTCACTTGTGCAGCGATTGAGGCTTGAAAACTTTCGCGTCGAGTGGGCCGCCCGCGCGCGCCAGGCTGGAGAGCTTTTGGCCAAAGTCCGACCTGATGTGATTGTAAGCGATATCCGGCTCCCGGATGGCGATGGCGAGACGCTGATGCGCGAGCATTTTGCCGGTGCCGGCCTGGTGCCGATCATCTTCATGACTGCATATGGTGATATTGATCAGGCGGTGAGGCTCGTTCGTGCCGGCGCGCATGACTATCTGACCAAACCGTTCGAGGTCGATGATCTCGTTGCGCGCTTGAGAGAATTGGCTGCTGTAAGGCACAGGACGGCGCAGACGTCTCTATCGGTTGTGAGCGATGCCATGGCGGAAGTGGATCGCGTGCTGCACCGGGCTGCACCCTCGGAGCTACCGATATTGCTTCTCGGTGAAACAGGAACCGGTAAGGAAGTCGCCGCGCGTCGTATCCATGCTGACAGTCACCGGCGGGACCACCCCTTCGTCGCCGTCAATTGTGGTGCACTTCCGCTGGATCTTGCAGATTCATTGTTGTTCGGTCACGAAAAGGGGGCGTTTACAGGCTCGATCGGTAGCCATCGTGGATATTTTGAGGAAGCCGAGACTGGAACCCTGTTCCTCGATGAAGTCGCGGATCTACCACTGCAGCAACAAGTACGGCTCCTTCGCGTCATTGAAGAGCAGAGTTTTCGCCGGCTCGGCGGCACTGCGACGGTATCATTCCGCGCCCGCATCGTATCCGCCACGAACAGGGATATCGCCATGATGGTGCGCGAAGGCGCATTTCGTGAGGACCTCTGGTACCGGCTCAATGTCATCACATGCAGACTCCCGCCATTGCGTGCTCGCGGTGACGATGGCCTCGCTCTTGCCAGACAGTTCCTCACATCAGTGGCAAAGCGCAACGGAGCCACTGGCCAAGCGCTTTCGCCCGGCGCGGTCACAGCCATCAAGCGACACGCCTGGCCCGGCAATGTCCGCGAATTATTGAACCGTATAGAGCGGGCCTTTGTGCTATCCGAAGAAGCCACATTGGAGGAAGCGGATCTCTTCCCAGATGGCGTGAAAGATTTGACCTCAGGCGAGGAAACGCCGTTCGAGGCAACGTTGGCACATGTGCGGGAAAGCGCCGAACGCGATCACATTCAACGGGCTCTCGAAGCCAATGCGGGCATGATCGCAGAGACGGCTCGACAACTCGGAATATCAAGAACGACACTGTGGGAGAAGATGCGGCGCTACCGACTAAGCTTAGATGAAGAATGACGTCGGTCATCGTCGGCCCACTGGCATTTGGCAGCCAAGTTCGGGCCATTGAAAGATTCTCAGTCCTGCTACCCCTTAGCGAGAGAGACCCTTTGACCTGCCCGCTTGAATGTCCCCTGACGTCAGCTCCATGCCGTTGTCGCTGACAACCATGCAGGGTCAGCCACGCCGTTCGGCGATCGCATCCCGTTCGCGAGCGACACGTTCACCCGAGATCGAGCTGTCGACCACTGTCGCCAGGAACTCCCGGCTGAAGTCGTCGATCACGCACAGGATGCGGACGCGGCGTGCGTCAACCAACGTGTCCGACACGATGTCGAGAGCCCATCTCTGTTCGGGTCCTGCGGGATAGCCATCGGCGCTCTCTTACCCAGAGCCCGTCTGCGTCCGCCACGTTTTCGGATCGTCAGCCGCTCTTCCTTGTAAATCCGGTAGAGCTTCTTCCAGTTTCACCGCGACACCCTCCCGCTTCAAAAGAAGGTGAAGACCGCGATAGCCGAACCGCCGTCGCTCCGATGACATTTCCCGCAAACGGTCTCTCAGGGCAGCATCGTCAGACCGGCTGCATATGTATCGGTAGACACGCGGCGCGATGCCAACCAGGGCACAGGCCCGCCGCTGCGCGTAGCTCTTCTCTTCAATTGCCCAACTCACGGCATTCTTCCTTGCGCCGGGCGTTAGAAGTTTTTTGTCAGCATCTCGCGGAGCGTCGACACATCCATCATCGACTCCGCCAGAAGCTTCTTCAGGCGTACATTCTGCTCCTAAAGTGACTTCAGCCGCTTGGCCCCTGACACCTCCACGCCGCCGAACTTCGCTTTGAACTTGTAAAAGGTCGCGTCCGAGATGCCATACTTGCGGCAGATATCAGCCGTCTTCGCGCCGACCTCCTGCTCCTTCAGCATTCCAATGCTCTGTTCCTCTGTGAACCGTGATGGTCGCATCGTCCGTCTTCGTGAGCGACTGATTCTACCCAAATCTGGAGGAAGTTTAGGGTGTCAGGTCACGAGTGGTACCATGTGGCACCCAAACGCAAACGCCGCCCTGGAGGGCGGCGTTCAAGCGTTTGATAATGTGTAGGATTTGGTTGCGGGGGCAGGATTTGAACCTGCGAC
>NZ_NWUC01000028.1 GCF_002750855.1 Neopararhizobium haloflavum
TTTTTTTTTTTTTTTTTTTTTTTTTTTTTTTTTTTTTTTTTTTTTTTTTTTTTTGATAAAAGTAAATTTAATCAACAAAAAAATGTGATCCAAACGGGGATCGAAACAACAAAACATTTACTTCAGCTTCTTCTTGGGGCGGAGGTCGTTGGAGTGGCCGCACTTCTGCTTTCTGCAGTTGGTAGCACGGGGAGGGAGACGAGCATAACATTTGCGGCAGATTTGTTTGTCGCAGTTGTACTTCTGGGCCAACATTCTCAAAGATGGTTCGATAATACCACCACGAAGACGGAGCACCAGATGGAGAGTGGACTCCTTCTGGATGTTGTAGTCAGAGAGAGTGCGGCCATCTTCAAGTTGTTTTCCGGCGAAGATGAGACGTTGCTGGTCTGGGGGAATTCCTTCCTTGTCCTGGATCTTGGCCTTCACGTTCTCGATGGTATCAGAAGCCTCGACCTCCAAGGTGATGGTCTTGCCAGTGAGGGTCTTAACGAAGATCTGCATACCACCACGAAGACGGAGGACCAAGTGGAGGGTGGACTCCTTTTGGATGTTGTAGTCCGAGAGGGTGCGCCCATCTTCCAACTGTTTTCCGGCGAAGATCAATCTTTGCTGATCTGGGGGGATTCCTTCTTTGTCCTGAATCTTGGCCTTCACGTTCTCGATCGTGTCCGAAGCTTCGACTTCCAATGTGATTGTCTTTCCAGTCAACGTTTTCACGAAGATTTGCATTCCTCCTCTCAACCTCAACACCAAATGGAGTGTAGATTCCTTCTGGATGTTGTAGTCGGAAAGAGTACGGCCATCTTCGAGTTGTTTTCCGGCGAAGATCAATCTCTGTTGGTCTGGTGGGATTCCTTCCTTGTCTTGGATCTTTGCCTTGACATTCTCGATCGTGTCGCTGGCTTCAACCTCAAGAGTGATGGTCTTTCCAGTCAGGGTCTTCACGAAGATCTGCATACCACCACGAAGTCGGAGAACCAAGTGGAGGGTTGATTCCTTCTGGATGTTGTAGTCAGACAGCGTGCGACCATCTTCCAACTGCTTACCAGCAAAGATCAAACGCTGCTGATCTGGGGGAATGCCTTCCTTGTCCTGGATCTTGGCCTTGACATTTTCGATGGTGTCGGACGCCTCGACCTCAAGAGTGATGGTCTTGCCGGTCAAGGTCTTCACAAAGATCTGCATACCACCACGGAGACGGAGGACCAAGTGAAGGGTGGACTCCTTTTGGATGTTGTAGTCGGACAGGGTGCGACCATCCTCCAGTTGCTTTCCAGCGAAGATCAGACGTTGCTGGTCTGGGGGAATGCCCTCCTTGTCTTGGATCTTGGCTTTCACATTCTCGATGGTGTCGCTTCCCTCCACCTCCAAGGTGATGGTCTTGCCGGTCAAAGTCTTGACGAAAATTTGCATCTTCGGATGGAAGTTCATCTGACTTAACGCAGACGACGGGCTTCTCTCTCAGCTTCCAGAAGTGTGAGGATATCTCCTTCTCTGACTGGGCCTTTGACGTTTCTGATGATAGAACGGTTAGAGTCGTCGAGGAACTCAACGCGGACTTGAGTTACTTTAACAATTTATGAACCAAAAAATTAACAAAACAATCAGAACTTAGGCCTTCAAAGCATAGAGTCTCTTGGGAACAGTGGTGGCCTTGACATGCTGTTTGTGGGTGCGGAGAGACAATTCGTGTTTGGTAAGAGCACGACGGAGAGCCCTGGTCTTCTTATGGCGGAGATCCTTGGGAACGTACTTCTTGTTCTTGTACAGTTTTCGCAAGTTCTCTCGTTGGGATTGGTTAACAACAGTCAAAACTCGAGCGATGTTCTTTCGGATAACATTGATCTTGGCCAATTTTGAGGTAGGACCAGCAGTGACCTTTGAGACCAGGATGTTGGCCAACTCGTTCTTCTGCTCTTCCAAAACCTGGAGAAGCTCTTCCTTCTTCTTTCCGCGGAGTTCAGTCGCCTTGGCCTTGGACATGTCTAAACCCGCCTGTTTCTCTCACAATCTAGCCCTCAGAATGGCTGACTGATCGTACTCATCGAGTCGTCTGCGGGCATGTCTGGTCCTTATAACCTTGTCTCCGAACTCGTTGACCAAATCCAGCCAAAACTTCAACGACTTCTGCTCGCCCTCGAAATACGTCCGAATCTCCGGCTCCGGCTTCACAACCAGATGCGTGCAGATGTTCTGGTTGGTCACAGCGGGCCATCGAAGGTTGTCGAAGCTGGGATTCGACGTCTTAATGAAGTTGACATGGCGCTGGACCAGCACGGGGTTGTGCTTCAAATCCTCTTCGTTGAACTCGTATTTGGAGGGAATCGGGGTGTTGAAGAACTGCTTCATCTCGGAGACGTGCAGACATCCCCTTAGAGGTTGTTTGGGATCGTTGCCGA
>NZ_NWUC01000029.1 GCF_002750855.1 Neopararhizobium haloflavum
ATTTATTTATACACAAGCAACACAAATATTTATTTTTACAAAGGTCGTGACGGTTCAACAGTACGAAATTACAGTAATCGAGATTATTTGGGAGCATATTTGTGGAATCCCTCGCCCGTTTTCCTTCCCAACTTCCCCGTATCCACCATTGAGTCGAGTAAAGGACACGGGAAATACTTGGGATCTTCTGGATACGCCTGATGCCAACTGCCGATGATGTATTTCAAGGTGTCCAATCCAATGATATCCGCCACTTCGAACGGTCCCATTGGTAATCCGGCACCCAATTTCATAGCTGTGTCTATATCTTTGGGCGAGGCATCACCACGTTCAGTCATTCTGATGGCCTCTGCCAAAAAAGGCATATATAACCTGTTGACAATGAAGCCGTGACGGTCCTTTGATTTGACTGGAGTTTTCCCCAATTGAGTGCAGAAATGACAGAGAGTCTGGTAGGTCTCTTCTGAGGTCTCGACTCCGCAAACAACCTCCACCAACTTCATTACGGGCACTGGGTTGAAGAAATGAAGACCGGCTACCCGTTCTCTTTTAGTGTTCATCTTGTTCATAACATCAGCCAGGAGGAAACTGGAGGTATTGGTCACCAAGAGGCATTCTTCATTAGTTTCCTTCTCCAATCGATAAAAAAATTCCTGTTTCAGCTTCAAGTCCTCAACAATAGCCTCAATTACAATGTCAACTCTCTTGAGATTCAGCTGATCGAGACTGGTAACCAGATCAAGATTGTTCATGGCTGCTTGAACATATTGCTGTTGGGCCTGTGGATCATTTTGGTATCTTCTCTTGGAGATTCTGCTTAGTCCAGCCTGAATTCTGCCTCGGGCAGCTTCACATTTCTCTGTGGATCGACCAACTAGATTTACATGAATGCCAGCTTCGACAGCCACCTGAACAATACCCGTGCCCATAAGGCCGGTCCCAATCACAACGATCTCCTCCACGTTCTTACTCTCTACCATCTTAATTGACCGACCCGCTTCTTCGAAGTCGCCAACGAGATCTGGTATTTCTTCTTCTCCCGCTTTGTATTGGCTGGTAACATTGTTGGCCAGCTTCTTCAAGTGGGTCAGTGATTCAGCACCCAATTGGTTTAAGATTCCTGGGAGCATTTCCGTCAATTGTTTGTTTTCAGCAGTTCCGGTAACCGAAAATGTGTTAGCAGGAACCGAAGCCTGCACCTTCGGATTGTTGAAATGGATAACAGATCCATCATCCTTGATCATGTTGACCATTACAGTTTGTTGTTATTACAAGTCAATGATGGAGTAAATTAATGTTATGCAAACAAAGTTTTCATTTTTTTGATTGTAAAGTTGCAACGTCAAAGCTAAGCACCATCAGCTGGACATCCAGGGCCTCGCTCTCCGGGCTGACATTTGCAATCGGTATCTTTCATTCGACGTTCCGTGATCTCATGCCCATCAACGTCTTTGCCAACCACACAAACACAGCCCTTGGGGCGGGGGAAACAACCATCTTTAAGGCCGGCAAACTTCTGTTTCAACTCGTTGATGACTGCTTGATAGTTGGCCTGAGCTTTTTCTCTAACGGGATCTCGGACATTCTGAGACGGGGATCTATCTCTTTGGTACTCACGTTTTTGGCGGATTTTGCATTCAGTTTCAGTGCACCCTTCAACCAACTCGACCTTACATTCAGCGTCAGTGTCATAATATTTAGTTTGTTCGTTTCCCTGAGAATCCTTCGCAGTACATCTGCATCCCTTTCCTCCATTTCCGGCTCTGGGGTAACAGTTTTCCTTTAATCCTCCAAACTTTTTTTCCAATTCTTCATTCACTTTGGCTTTGTTTTCCTTATCCTCAGCTGTTGGGCCTCTGCATTCATCAATGTTGGCGTACTTTTTGACAATATCGGCTCCTTGGGCATCCTTTTCTGTGCATCTACAGCCCTTGGGTAGGGGGAAACACCCATCCCTGAGGCCGCCCATCTTTTCCTTAAATTCCTGATTAAGTTTGGCCTTGTTCTCAGCTGTTTGGACCACGACTGGTTTCACACATTCAGATTTGTTGTCGAACAGCTTGACTTGTTCCTCTCCTTTATCGTTTTTAAACGTGCATCTACAGCCGGCTTTTACTCCGGGACGGGGGAAACAATTTTCCTTGAGATCTCCGTACTTCTTTTTGATGTCATGAGCAGCATCTCTTTTCTCCAAAGCCAGGGTCAGACTGACCAAAAGCGAAAACACCACGATCCGACGCCACATCCTTCCTCTCTGATCTCTGAAATCAGATCTGATCTAAATCTAGACCAAAATAAAAAACTTTTATTGAAAAGGAACGGTCCCGCCCTGATTGTTT
>NZ_NWUC01000030.1 GCF_002750855.1 Neopararhizobium haloflavum
AAAGAAGCGAAACCCTAAATTCCAAAAATGAAGTGTGTTGTGTTCCTGTCCTTCTTGGCCTTCTCCATGGCCCAAGACTTCCCACCACTTCCCCACCTTCCACCTGTAACTCTTCCGGAGCCACAAGAGCCATCTTTGGAGGCTTTGGTTCAAATCCTCAACCAAATCCTGGAGGTTCTCCACCTTCCAACCGTCAACCCCGAGGCCGTCACCTTCCCCGACTTTGGAATTGAAGGAGAGCGAGTGAAGAGAGATCTGTTTTCTGGAGTCACTGGCCTTCCCCCCTCTCCATTGGTTGTAATCATCGACCTCTTGAACAAGATCCTCGAAGCTCTGAATCTCCCCACCATCAACCCTGAAGCCGTCACCATCCCTTCCGATGCCGGCCGTGTCAAGAGAGATGTGTTCGAGCCAGTCACCGAAGAGCCAATCTTCACCCTGCTGATCGATGTCCTGAACCAGATCTTGGAAGCTCTGCACCTGCCCACCATCAACCCTGAGGAAGTGACCGTCCCTTCAGAAGAGAGCGGCCGTGCCAAGAGGGATGTAGCCAGTGGAATCACCCTCCCTTATGAAAACCCTCTCGCTGAATTGATTGCCAAACTTCTGGAGATCATTGCCAAATTGGAGAGCCTCGGATCCGGCTCTGGAGTCCCTGGTTTTAAAACAAGAGGCTTTATAACAACCTTCAACAAATAAAAAACATTTTAACGGTTGGATTTGGCTACACGTTCCAATTCGTCCTTCTTCTTGATGGCATAAGAGATGCTAGATCCTTTGAGTCTAGTAGCGACCTCCATAACCACCACCGTAACCTCTGTTTCCTCCATATCCACCAGATGGAGCCCCGGGACGACGTCCATAGCCTCCAGAGGAGAATCCGCCGCTTCCTTGAAGGTTCCTCAGATCGTCGGGAACAACTTGGCTGGCCTCTTCCAAGACCTTGATCAGATCTCTGGCCTTGGCCGCATCATTCATGGTGAAGAAAGTGTAAGCAGTTCCGGTGTTGTCCCTTCTTCCGGTACGGCCAATTCTGTGAACATAATCCTCCGAGTTGTTGGGGTAGTCATAGTTGATGACAAACTTGATGTCGCTCACATCAAGACCTCTGGAGGCGACATCGGTGGCCAGCAGAATGGGAGCTGAGCCAGACTTGAACTCATTCATGACCCAGTCTCTTTCTCCCTGGGACTTGTCACCGTGAATGCAAAGGGCGGGCCAGCCGTCCCTGCGCATGGCACTGGTCAATTCATCGGCCTTTCTCTTGGTCTGGACAAAGATCAGAGTTTTGTTTTGCTCTTCCTGAGCAATTCTAGTCAAAACCTCAAACAATCTCCTTGGTTTAGCATGCTCATGAATGACTTCGACATATTGAGTGATATTATGATTGGCACTCAATTCTAGAGATCCAACGTTCAAGAAGACCGGTTGGGTCTGGAAATCAGAAGCCAGAGATCGGACCTCCTTCGGCCAAGTGGCTGAGAACATCAGGGTTTGACGGTCGGGGCGGATCTGGCCAACAATCTTTCTGATCTGTGGTTCGAAACCCATGTCCAACATACGATCAGCTTCATCCAAGACGAGGAAAGTGCATCTGTTCATGTTGGTGACTCCAGTTTCTAGGAAATCGAGGAGGCGTCCAGGAGTGGCAATAACAATGTCCACACCTCTTCGCAGATCATTCTGTTGTCCGCCTTTTGGTGCTCCACCGAATAAACAAGTCGCTTCCAAGCCCATGATAGGACAGTAGACACGAGCTACTTCCTCCACTTGTTGAGCTAATTCTCTGGTAGGAAGCATCACAAGCGCTCCGGGGCCTCCTCGAGGTCCGCGACGTTCCTGTCTGAGGATGTGCATGATGGCCGGGAGAAGGAAACCAAGAGTCTTTCCACTTCCAGTTTTGGCGATCGACACAATATCACGGCCAGACATGGCAACAGGCCAAGAAATGGACTGGATAACAGTGGGGGTCTGGTAATGCTGATACAAACCCCTCTCGATTTCAGGGTTGAATCCAGCCTCATCGAAGTTGAAAACTGGACGAGGGATCGAACTCCCGGACAAGGTGACCTGGTTTTCCTCGATCCACCTTTGAAGTTCATCTGCCGATCTCTCAGTCACTCTGGGATTTTCACGATAGAAGTTCTTCTGAATCGGCGCCAATTCCTGGGTGTTGTAACTGACATCTCTCAGGTTTCCTCCAGGGAATCCACCAGATCCAAAACCTCGCGGGGCTCCTCCGTAGTTGCTGACACCGAATCCTCCACCACCCCCAGCAGCTCCTCCATAATTTCCAGGACCCGAGTAGGTATTGC
>NZ_NWUC01000031.1 GCF_002750855.1 Neopararhizobium haloflavum
TGTTGTTGGCGCACGGCTGGCCTGGAAATGTCTACGAGTTCTATAAGATCATCCCCATGCTCACCGATCCCAAGAAGCACGGACTCGGCGATCAAGTGGCGTTTGAGGTTGTTGCTCCCTCCATGCCCGGTTATGGATGGTCTGAGGCGAGTCACAAGAAAGGGTTGTCCGTGTTTGTCGTTTCCCGGATCTTCAAGAAACTGATGACCGACCGTCTGAAGTTCCCCAAATTCTTGGTTCAGAAAAATATTAAAAATAAAAAACAAAAAAATTTTAATTTGCTAAAACCTAAAAAATCAAAAAAAATCGTTATTTTCCTGTTTTTTGGCTCGTCTAATTGATATAAGTTGTTCCAAAAATTTTCGGAAATGGCTGCTCAGACATTGACTTCTGCCCCAGCAGCTCCTGCTGCTGCAGCTACTGGTAACGCCGCCCCGGCCGGTAACTATTTGATGGCCTCGTTGTACGTCGGTGATCTTCATCCCGCCGTCACCGAATCGCTTCTCTACAATAAGTTTAGCCAGGCTGGCCCAGTGTTGTCGATCCGTGTCTGTCGTGACGCCATTACCCGTCGTTCTTTGGGATATGCTTATGTCAACTTCCAACAACCTGCTGATGCCGAGAGAGCCTTGGACACCATGAATTTTGATTCGTTGAGTGGCAAGCCAATCAGAATCATGTGGTCTCAACGCGACCCCACTATTCGTCGCTCCGGCGCAGGCAATGTCTTCATCAAGAATTTGGACCCCAACATCGACACTAAGTCCATCTATGATACCTTCTCTATGTTCGGAAACATCCTCAGTTGCAAGATCGCTACTGACGAAGAAGGAAAGAGTAAAGGTTATGGTTTCATCCACTTCGAGACAGAAGAAGCTGCACAGAAGGCTATTGAGAAAGTAAATGGCATGCTTCTGGACAACAAGCAAGTCTACGTGGGCAAGTTCCAACCCCGTGCTGCTCGTCTTCGGGAGATGGGAGAGGCCGCTCATCGTTTCACCAATGTTTTTGTTAAGAACTTTGGTGATAAGATTGATGATGCAAAGCTCAAGGCTTTGTTCGAACAGTATGGCCCAATCACTAGCTCGGTAGTCATGAAGGATCATGAAGGAAAATCGAAGGGATTCGGTTTTGTCTCTTTCGAGAATCCAGAAGACGCTGAGAAAGCGGTCAACGAACTCAACAACCAAGAGATCCCCGAGTCCGATGTCAAATTAACTGTTTGTCGTGCTCAGAAGAAAGCCGAACGTGAAGCCGAATTATCTCGTGTTTACGAGCAACTGAAGGCTGAGCGCATGCAACGCTATCAAGGAGTCAACTTGTATGTTAAGAACCTGGATGAAACTGTAACCAGTGATGAATTAAAGAAAAACTTTGAGAAGCACGGTACTATCGCTTCTGCTAAGGTGATGACCGACGAGAATGGTCGTTCCAAGGGATTCGGCTTCGTCTGTTTTGAGAAGCCCGATGATGCTACCAAGGCGGTCGTTGACATGAACAACAAGATGCTGAACGGAAAGCCTTTATATGTTGCCCTTGCTCAGCGCAAGGAGGAACGCAAAGCCCAGCTAGCTTCCCAGTACATGCAGCGTATGGCCACCATGAGGATCCAAGGAGGTGGTATTCCTACTGCTATGTATGCTCCGAATGCTGGCGGCGGCTTCTACATCCAATCTGCGCTCCCCAACCAACGTCCTTTTGTTGCCAACGCAGTACCAGCCCAGCTTCGTACTGGAAACATGACCCGCTGGAATGGAATGAATTCAGGATTTGGAATGCAGAGCTTCGTTCAGCAAAATCAATATGGAACCGGCCACCGTGGTCCTCGTCAACAAGGAAACATGCGTCAGCAATACCAGGGTGGAGCGAGACCTCAAAACCGTGCACCGGCCGGTAACATCCAAGGAGGTCAACAAATGAGACAACAACTTGGACAGGGGAAACCAGGTCAAGGTCAGTACAATTATGGAGTTAGTCAACAAGTTCGTCCACAACATCAGCATACACAGGGAGCCCCGAGCACCACTGTACAGAGAGAAGAACTTACTTCTAAATTGGCCGCTGCTGCCCCTCAGGAGCAAAAGCAAATCTTGGGCGAACAGTTGTATCCGTTAATTGCCAGTCTGGTTCCTGATGAAATGGTCGGAAAGATAACCGGCATGTTGTTGGAGATGGAGAACTCTGAGCTTCTGATGTGTTTGGAGAACACTGAGATCCTCAACGAACGTGTCAATGAAGCTTCTTTGGCTCTGTTGGGCAAGAGCACCGCTCAAACTGCTTAAGCAGACGATGCCTTATTCCCTC
>NZ_NWUC01000032.1 GCF_002750855.1 Neopararhizobium haloflavum
GTTGACCGCAACCAACATATTCCTCAATATTGCGGGTCTTGTTGGGCCTTTGGATCGACTTCGGCTCTTGCTGATCGCTTTAACATCAAAAACAAGAACAAGTGGCCGCAGCCACTCTTATCAGTACAGGAAGTGATCGACTGTGCTGGTGCTGGGAGTTGTTTTGGAGGCGACCCCCTGCCCGTTTACAAATATGCTCATGAAAAAGGCATCCCTCACGAGACCTGTAATAATTATCAGGCCACCAACCAAAAATGTAACCCACAAAATCGTTGTGGAACATGCTGGCCAGATAGGTGTTATGCTCCGCCACCCTCGGACTTGTCGACTGCCTTGATGACACCAACGGCAACGGTTTGACGCATGTCACGGACGGCGAAACGACCAAGAGGAGCATAGTCGGTGAAGGCTTCAACACACATAGGCTTGGTAGGGATGAGCTCCACAATACCGGCATCCCCGGACTTCAAGGATTTTGGGTTGTCTTCGACCTTCTTTCCGGAACGACGGTCAACCTTCTCCTTGAGCTCAGCGAACTTGCAAGCAATATGGGCGGTGTGACAATCCAAAACGGGCGTGTATCCAGCGGCGATCTGTCCAGGGTGGTTCATGATGATAACCTGAGCGGTGAAAGAGCGAGCTTCCTTAGCGGGATCATTCTTGGAGTCAGAAGCAACGGAACCACGACGGATGTCCTTGACGGAGATGTTCTTTACGTTGAAACCAACGTTGTCACCAGGGACGGCTTCAGCCAAAGATTCGTGATGCATTTCAACGGACTTCACCTCAGTGGTAACTCCTTGTGGGGCGAAAGTAACGACCATACCGGGCTTGATGACACCGGTTTCGACACGACCGACTGGAACTGTTCCGATACCTCCAATCTTGTACACGTCTTGGAGAGGCAGACGGAGAGGTCTGTCGGTGGGACGGCTTGGTGGGATAATAGCGTCAAGAGCCTCAAGAAGAGTTTTTCCAGAAGCGTTTCCTTCCTTGCGCTCAACAGCCCATCCCTTGAACCAAGGCATGTTGGCAGAAGCTTCCAACATGTTGTCCCCATTGAATCCAGAGATTGGAACGAAGGCAACAGCCTTTGGGTTATATCCGATCTTCTTGATGAAGTTGGAGACTTCGTTGACCACTTCGGTGTAACGGGCCTCAGAGAAAGGTGGTTCAGTGGAGTCCATTTTGTTGCAAGCAACGATGAGCTGCTTCACACCCAAGGTTTGAGCCAAGAGGGCGTGCTCACGAGTCTGGCCGTTTTTGGAGATACCAGCTTCAAATTCACCAGTACCGCAAGCAACGACCAAGACAGCACAATCAGCCTGAGAAGTACCAGTGATCATGTTCTTGATAAAATCACGATGGCCAGGGGCATCGATGATGGTCACGTAGTACCTGGAAGTCTCGAACTTCCACAGAGCGATATCGATGGTAATACCACGTTCACGCTCAGCCTTCAGCTTGTCCAACACCCAGGCGTACTTGAAGGAACCTTTTCCCATTTCTTGGGCTTCCTTCTCGAACTTCTCGATGGTACGCTTGTCGATTCCACCACACTTGTAGATCAAGTGACCAGTAGTCGTCGATTTTCCAGAATCGACGTGGCCGATAACGACAATGTTGATGTGGACCTTTTCCTTACCCATGGCGGTAGTTGTAGTGCAACTTGTGTTTGCCATGTTGCGGATGTAGAGACGACGAGCAATGGAAGCAGTGCGGGTGAAGTACCAGTCAGGGTCAACTGGAGCCAATTCCTTGTGGGAAGCGAGCTTGACGAGATCGGCCCATTCGGGGACCTTGACTTTGCCGGATTTCTTCAGGAAGTCAGCGATCTTCTGAACGACCTCAGTTTGATCAACGTCTTTAACACTAGTTGGGCGTCCCATTTTTGAGTCGGCCAGATCAAGTTTATCATTGAGCACTTCTACACAAGAGGATTCTGAAGAGGACGACCCCACGGACGAGATTCCTTCGCCAAGCCCGTCAATAGAAGACCTCCAGCAACATGTGGAATGGAATCAAGTGGAGTTAGATGTCAATAGGACTTTATCCAGGTTCCCTCCCAACATATCAGAGACCGAAAGGTTAACTCTTCAAGCTGATCTGAGTCCACTCATTGTTCAGTTGTTGTATTCGAATAGAACTTTTAGATATTATCAAGGGTTTCACGACATTTGTTTAACATTATTATTAGCATTAGACGTAGAGAAG
>NZ_NWUC01000033.1 GCF_002750855.1 Neopararhizobium haloflavum
TTACAAAATGGCAAAAGTTAACGCAGTTGGAATCGATCTTGGCACCACATACTCCTGTGTCGGAGTGTTCATGCACGGGAAGGTCGAGATCATTGCCAATGACCAGGGTAACAGAACCACTCCCTCGTATGTCGCCTTTACCGACACCGAGCGTCTAATCGGAGATGCCGCCAAGAATCAGGTCGCCATGAACCCTCAAAACACCGTATTTGATGCCAAGCGTTTGATTGGCCGCAAATTCGATGAACCCACAGTTCAAGCCGACATGAAGCACTGGCCATTCAAGGTCGTCCAGGCCGAAGGTGGACGTCCTAAGGTTCAGGTCGAATACAAAGGAGAGACCAAGAGCTTCTTCCCTGAAGAGATCTCATCTATGGTTCTTATCAAGATGAAGGAAACCGCCGAAGCCTTCCTCGGATCTGAAGTCAAGGATGCCGTTGTTACCGTCCCAGCCTACTTCAACGACTCTCAGCGTCAGGCTACGAAAGACGCCGGGGCTATTGCTGGTTTGAATGTTCTTCGAATCATCAATGAGCCCACCGCCGCTGCCATCGCTTACGGTCTTGACAAGAAGGGAGGAGTTGAACGCAATGTCCTCATCTTCGATCTTGGAGGTGGTACTTTCGATGTGTCCATCTTGACCATCGACGATGGTATCTTCGAGGTTAAGTCGACAGCCGGAGACACTCACTTGGGAGGTGAAGATTTCGATAATCGAATGGTCAACCATTTCGTCCAGGAATTCAAGAGAAAGCACAAGAAGGACTTGGCCACCAATCCTCGTGCTCTTCGTCGACTTCGTACTGCTTGTGAGCGCGCTAAGAGAACTCTCTCCAGCTCCACCCAAGCTAGCATTGAAATCGACTCTCTGTTCGATGGAATTGACTTCTACACCAACATCACTCGTGCTAGATTCGAAGAACTCTGTGCTGATCTCTTCCGTAATACCATGGACCCCGTCGAGAAGGCCCTCCGCGACGCCAAGATGGACAAATCTCAAGTCAACGATATTGTCTTGGTTGGTGGATCCACGCGTATCCCCAAGGTCCAGAAGCTTCTTTCGGACTTCTTCTCCGGCAAAGAACTCAACAAGTCCATCAACCCTGATGAGGCTGTTGCTTATGGGGCTGCTGTACAGGCTGCCATTCTCTGTGGTGACAAATCTGAGAAGGTTCAGGATCTCCTTTTGCTCGATGTTGCCCCTCTGTCGTTGGGTATTGAGACCGCCGGTGGTGTGATGACCTCCTTGATCAAGAGAAACACTACCATTCCCACCAAGACCTCCCAGACTTTCACTACTTACTCCGACAACCAACCCGGTGTTTTGATCCAGGTCTACGAAGGAGAACGGGCCATGACCAAGGACAACAACTTGTTGGGTAAATTCGAACTCTCCGGTATTCCTCCAGCTCCCCGTGGAGTGCCTCAAATTGAGGTCACCTTTGACATTGATGCCAACGGTATCTTGAATGTATCTGCTCAGGACAAGTCGACTGGCAAGGAAAACAAGATCACCATCACCAACGACAAGGGACGTCTTTCCAAGGAAGAAATTGAGAGGATGGTCCAAGAAGCCGAGAAATACAAGGCTGAGGATGAAGGCCAAAGAGATCGTGTTGCCGCTAAGAACAACCTCGAGTCATACTGTTTCAACATGAAGCAAACTGTCGAAGATGAGAAACTCAAGGACAAGCTTAGCGAGGCCGACAAGAAGACCATATTGGATAAGTGCAATGAGGCTATCGCGTGGCTTGACAGCAACCAGACCGCTGAAAAGGAAGAGTTCGAACACCACCTCAAGGAAGTTGAAGGAGCTTGCTCTCCAATCATCACCAAACTTTACCAGTCTGCCGGTGGCGCTCCAGGTGGTCCAGCCCCGGGAGCCGCACCAGGTGGCGGTTCTGCTGGTGGCCCAACCATTGAGGAAGTCGACTAATTTCTGCCAGCTCCGGGCACAATCCTTGGGTTCAACAAGATGTTTCTGACACAAGCGACAGCATCTTGCAGATTCCTGTCGACTTCATTGATAATATCCTTGGAAGGTCCTCGAAGGAGAATAGTAACAGCAGTGGTCTTCTCTGAGGTTACGAAAGTAAAGTATTCGTCGCCAATCTTCTTGATCTCATAGAGATCGGCCAAGGTTCCGACGTCTTCCTCGCGGAGATCCGATGTGTCATTCAGAATTCGAGCACCGGTTACTC
>NZ_NWUC01000034.1 GCF_002750855.1 Neopararhizobium haloflavum
TGTTGAGCAATGGATCGGTCATCCAAACTTTGACCTCGTCCACCACGATGTTGTGAATCCTTATTTCACGGAGGTGGACCAAATATACCATCTCGCTTCTCCTGCCTCCCCTCCCCATTACATGTATAACCCAGTGAAGACGATTAAAACGAACGCCGTAGGAACAATAAACATGTTAGGATTAGCCAGACGAGTCAAGGCCAGAATTCTTTTGGCTTCTACATCCGAAGTATACGGAGATCCAGAAGTTCATCCACAACCTGAAAGTTATTGGGGTCACGTGAATCCCATCGGGCCCAGGTCCTGTTACGATGAAGGAAAGAGAGTGGCAGAGAGTTTGATGGTGGCCTATCAGAAACAGGAGAATGTAACCATCAGGATCGCTCGCATCTTCAACACTTTCGGTCCCCGGATGCATATGAATGATGGCCGAGTTGTCAGTAACTTCATTATACAAGCCCTCCAGGGAAAACCGATCACGATCTATGGGTCGGGCAACCAAACCAGATCTTTCCAATACGTATCCGATCTGGTAGATGGTCTCATTGCTCTCATGAACAGTGACACCTCACTTCCTGTCAATATCGGAAACCCTGAAGAGCACACGATATTCAACTTTGCCCAGATAATCCAGGAGTTGGTTGGGAGTGGCAGTAAAGTGGAAAACCTGGCCAAAGCCACCGATGACCCGCAACAAAGAAAACCAGATATCAGCCGTGCAGCCGAATTGTTGCATTGGAAACCTAAGGTCTCAATGAGAGATGGCCTTAAGAAAACGATCGACTATTTCAGGGACGAGATCGAGCAGGAGCGGCGATTACGGTATTTGAAAGTAGTAGAAGCCACAGCTTGCACCACGATACCAAAAAAATGCTTACAAAACAAGCTACAATCTACAAAGACTCGCTACAATATCGAGACACTTCAATAGATTGCGGTGAAAGTTAAAAGAAACGGCGTATTATGTAAGGCAAAAGGAGTGAGAGGAAAAAGCTGAATGTTGCTGTTGGTGAGATACAATAAAAGTTAAAAGAAAAACAATTTTTTTAGGGGTTTACAAAGTTTTTGAAGTCGATCCATCTTTACCATTAAATCGGGAAAAGTAATGGTGCTAGCTGCCGGTTGAAATTCAAGTCAAAATGGATAAAAAAATTACAAGAAATATTACTTTAGACAGATTTTCCAGCTTTAACACAACTTTCTGGCCGAAAAAAGTGACTACAATAGAAGCGTTGGACTTTCAAGAGAGCTAAAAACTAACTTTCAAGTCTTCAGCTACTATTGTAGAACTTTCAACGGCTGAAAAGCAGGCTAAAGCGGAAGAAAAGGCTAAAAATTACAATATTTAGTTAAAAAAGGCGTTATGAAAGGCAAAATTACTGAAAAAATTAGTTAAAAAGACGATTACAATACAATCTACATTACGACAAGATGTTTTACAGTGTTACATACCAGTATAGGCCTTAAAATGTTGGTCAAATTCCCTTAATTTATCCATCACTCCTTTTTCTTCTGTTCAATCGGCAATTTCTTGCTCTCCTCCAAAGCCACAGCTCTTGGGATGTTGATGTTCAGGTATCCCTTTTCATCCAGTTCGCACTTGATCTCATCCAACTTCACGTCCTCCGGCAATTTGACCATCTTCTCGAACTTGCGCTGGATATAGCCGTTCTCGGACTTCTCCGAGTGTTCGCCGCGCACCTTCAGCCGTCGGCCCTCCAAGTCCACTTGAATCTCTTCGGGTTTGAAGCCGCTGGCCTCGAAGTTCATCGACATGTTGCCCTCCTTGTCCCAGCTGAGGTCTTGGCCGATCAGCGAGCCGGGCAGGATGCGATTCGCCTCGGCGACGAACGGGCGCACCCACGAGTGCCACACGTTGTCCCAGAGGTCGTACGGGTCGTCGTCGAAGAAGGACTCGAACATCCGCGGGTCGTGCGGACGATAGAACGAGCTGGGAAGAATAGAGAAAGGATCACGGAACGGTAGTAGACTCATTTTCGGATCTTCAATATTTTCGTCGGCTACGGAAAAATTCAAAATTACAAAAAGAAGAAGACAAAAGGTTTTAGACAAGAATTCACTCTTTTTTTTTTTTTTTTTTTTTTTT
>NZ_NWUC01000035.1 GCF_002750855.1 Neopararhizobium haloflavum
CTGGACTTTGTCGCCGGGCAGCCGCTGAAGCTGGTCGTCCAGTCCTACCTCGACGACAGCGACAACGAGACGTCCGGATTTGATGTGCCACTGCGCACGAACAGCTCCGCGCAGGGCGAGTACACATTCAACATCACGCAGCGCTACAACGAACTCATCCTCCAAGACGATACAATCCCGCCAGACGCCATAACGCCGATCTACCTGGGCTACGGCCTCCCCATGACCATCAAGAACAACCAGACCTTCTTGAAGCAGGAAATCGGCTTCTTTCGGCGCGCCGAGAAGTGCCAATTCAGCTTCAAGGTCCACGGTGCGCAACTGGTCAGCGAAGAGTCGGAGTTTTGGGTCGATTGGCCCGAATGGACCTACGCGACCTGGGTCATGCTGCTGTTTGTCGGCTTCTTCCTCGGCGCCATCGTCGCCTTTTTCCTGGGTCGCTGCTGCGGTCGGAATGCCAACCGTTGGTACATCTGGGAGCCGGAGTCGGATTCGTTTGAGGAAGTGGAGAAGGTGGACTCCAAAATAATCGAGCCCTCATCGAAGGCCACCACACACCATTCGTACCACATTCCTTGGTCATTCACTTTGCGTTCGATCAAAACATCAACCGTTGATCCTTTCGGACAATCCAGTGGGTAGCTTAATGGAAAATAGGCGGGAAACCAGGATTTTTTGATATCAGTGAACTGGTTAATGCCCTTGGGCACTGTTGATATGGTATTGGACTTCAACTTGGCCTCAAAAAAACCAGCTAATCCATTTATCTGGCAGTCCACACTGATCTTAAAGTGAGTCTGGCTTCTCCATTGCATCAAATTTGATGCCTTTGCATGATGCTCATAGGTGCAGACAGGTTGAGGAGCCTCAATAATGTAAGCGCTGTTCAGTGTTGAGACGTAAAGTTGGTCGAGATTGCTGTAATTGTTTGAATCGATCGCTCGGATACCATCACGACCACAGAAGTTGGACAATCTTTGATAAAAATCGGGACGTCCGCCTTGTATAATGTTATTCAATCGAAAACTGAAGCATGGAGAAATGAAATTTGTATAATATTGAGGTAGGAACACAGTTTTGTTATCAATCAAAGGCTCCAAGGTGGTCAAGAGATCTGGACTGAGTTCGTTACAGGCAAAAGAACCCAGTAATTCGGAGATTACAAGGTACGGAACGTGGCCATCCAAGGCCTTTTTGATGAGCTTATGCTCCCGGAGATCCGCGTTGACAAGTTTGATGAAGTAGTCCCACATTTTTTTGTTTTTGTGGACCAGAGATCGAAATGCAAAAGGATTCTTCTCAACAGCTACAACAATACTATCAGATACGATGTCAGTCTTCCGTAGCGCCTTCATTATACTCTCAACCAAGCCTCCTCGTCCTGCTCCGACCAATAGAATGACCATCTTCTTCTTTTCGAATTTACAACTTTTTTGCCAATCCAAGATTACTTCAGTAATGGCCTCCTCATAAATCTGATATTTGGATCTGTTGTCTTCGAATGTTTTGTATATGGATGATGTGAGATTATCTTCGGTTGGTCTCAATGGGCGTTGGGGAACATCTTCAATAAAAGTATTGTTGATCATGGGCATTTTGCGACAATTATTCTTCAGGACATCTTTCATCATCTCAAAGTTTTTCATCTGGTTTTCAATATCGGCACAGCATTCCTTTGATGACTTTGGTAGATTACACATGAAATATTCACATTCTGGAGTTATATATTCCCTCAAGAACGCCATTAAGTACTGATTTTTCTCTTTCTCTAACAGGGATTGGCCTGCCGCAATCAATTTAACCGGTTCTCCTTTCCATCTCTGTAAGGCAGCCGCATCGTTAAATTCTTTGCTAACCTTATCCACAAAATGAATTCCAACACCCAACTTATCATAGCAAGCATTGCAAAGACCTTCTCTGATATCTTTCCAGGTATCCCAGACACAATCACTGGATGGCAAAAGAATGATAATATAAGTAATAAAAGTTTTCAAATACAAATATTTCCTGAGTAATTTCAAAAACGATTTAGTTGGTCG
>NZ_NWUC01000036.1 GCF_002750855.1 Neopararhizobium haloflavum
AACAAATCAAAAATAAGAATAAGGTAATACTGTGAAGATTGAAAAAATACAAACAAACAGCTCAATCACTGAGTTCTTCGTTGAGGTCAATCTTATCATCTTGATTTCTTGGAGACAAACGAACAATTTGAAGAAGATCGCTCAGCTTTTGTTTGGCTTCCACAATCACCTCATCTCTGATGGCATGAATACTGTCAGCGTCCTCGAAAGTCCGGTCAAGGTTCTCAATGTATGAAATTGCAGATTGGAGACGGTCGGAAGCGGCAGATGGAAGAGTCTTGGAGCTCTTCTGGACAATATCATTCAGCGAAGCATTTAATCTCTTGGCGCAATTTTGAATCGATTTCAGAAGAGCTTCAGATGGATGGACTTTGAACTCATTAGCTTCTTTTTCGATTCTTGCGTAGAGATCGGACAGCGAGGTACTCAACATCTGGGATTTTACATTCCCGCCTTGTTTCTTCAACGTATCCACTAATGTCAGCTTAGCTCTAAGGTTTTCCAACAGAACGGCAATCTGTTGTTGAGCTGGCTGAACTGTTCTCGAAACGATTGCTTGACTAACTCGGGAAGTCAAGTGACGGATTCTCTGAGGGATAGAGCTCTCTGGATTTTCTGTTTCTTCCACTGGGAGATGAAGGAAGTTGTCCAAGAAAGCATTCATAACATCCAAAAGAGAGTTGGTGTATTCAGCCGCTTTGTTCACCGGAACTCCAGCAATAGACTTGCAATTTTCGACAGTCGAGAATATCTTAGCCTCAACTTGTTTCTCATACGCCTTAGTCTTCGTTACAATACCAACGCCGACATCCTTAGTCAAAATAACTCCATCCAAAAGAAGATTTGTCATCGAAGCACTGATAATCAAACCCACTTGAGCACTAACGACAGCCACTCCTAGCCCCAGAGCTGTTCCTGCTTGCGCAAGATCTTTGGCGCTGTGAATCAAATTCTGGCTTTTGTCGTAACCAGTCACTGATGCCTTCGCAAGTCGTTCTGTAGTGGGATAACAATATCTTTCATACAAAGGAGCAAGGAAACTGTCACTGACATCGTAAAGACGAGTCTCGACGCCATTCAACGACTTCTGAACGATCTCATTACTGTTCTTGGTGTAGTCGTAGATATTGCGGAGTCTCACTCCCACGATAGAGTCGCTTAGTTGGCCATAAACTGATCGGAAATACGCGTAGTGGGCATCAACACCATCCACATTATCAATTTCGGTACTCATTTCTCCCGGCTCCACATAATCAGAGACGGGGAAAGCTCAAGATTGGAGACCAAATTGTCAAGATCAATGACACTCCGATCCGGGACACGAACCACTTCTTCCAGCTGTTGCGATTCGCCCCTCCCAATGCCCGGCTCCACATAATCAGAGACGAGAACAAGGCGGCCGAGCTCGAGGCCAAGGTTCACATCCCCCCTGATCGTGCCAAGTTGATCCAACGCCGTGATGGCTTCGAATATTTCCTGGTCAAAATCGAATGGAAACCCGGAGGACCCAAACTCGGCTTGGGCATTCGCCATTACCAGAACCGAGTCCTGGTCTCGAGATGTGATCCCAATTCATTGGCCTCGGCTCAGATGAAGGTCGGAGATCACATCATCGACATTGATTCCAAACCAGTTACGGACAAAGACGTGGCCAGAGAGTTCCTTCTCAAGTCCCTCCAGTCCCAAGGATTTGCGACAATGGTCGTGGAGAGACCAGAATCCATGGAAGCTAAGCACTGGACCCAGCAGGCACTTCAGGCCAATCCCGCTCAACCTCCATCTGTGGCCATGAACTCGGATGTCAGAGACATTGCAGCTAAGGAACGCGCCAGACTGAAGGAAAAAGGCGCGCCGAAGAAGGGCATTATGGGCCGATCCAATGGTGGAAAACGTGTCCAGATCATCGACAGGATTGGTGAACACGTTATCGCTTCGGACAACGAAGGAAAGAATCTCCGCTCCGTCCGCAAGCAAGAAATACCGTGATGCCAAGAAGATCGACAAGCATTTGTACCACGATCTC